>NZ_JAPCHV010000001.1 GCF_026107645.2 Flavobacterium sp. MFBS3-15
TTGCAGGTCAAGACCGTCAATCACATCGGAGACGGTTCTTACAGGATGGTTCTCTTCTATCAGCTCCTCTAAACTTGGAGGAAGTAGAAAATTTTGCTTGGGATTGTAATCTTTAAAGATTACTTTTGATTTATTATACACACCGCAAGTTAACAAACTTGCAGAATATAGGGAGCCCTCGGGCTCCCTTATTTGTTTAAAAAATTAGAGCTGCCTCACTTTTGAGACAGCCCCTTTTTTTTATGCCTTAAAAATTCTCCGGGTCGGGTTCTGTAGGTGCCGATGCCCTCGGTTTATGGAAGTCGATCTTTTTGCGGCGCAGCTCAAAGTTCTGCCCCAGGTATACCTTTCGCACCATCTCATCCTGCACCAGTTCATCGGGTACGCCGGCCTTCAGGATACCACCTTCAAACATCAGGTAGGTCTTGTCGGTAATGGCAAGGGTTTCCTGTACGTTGTGGTCGGTAATGAGGATGCCGATATTCTTGTCCTTCAGTTGCGCTACAATGCGCTGAATGTCTTCTACCGCCACGGGATCAACCCCGGCAAACGGCTCATCCAGCAGGATGAACTTAGGGTCGGTTGCCAGCGCGCGTGCTATCTCGGTACGCCTCCTTTCACCACCCGACAGCAGGTCGCCGCGGTTGGTGCGTATGTGGTTCAGCGCAAATTCTTCTATCAGCGATTCCATCTTGGCCTCCTGCTCATCCTTCGTCAGCTTGGTCAGCTGCAGTACGCTCATGATGTTGTCCTCAATGCTCAGTTTGCGGAATACCGATGCCTCCTGCGCCAGGTAGCCGATGCCGTGCTGGGCGCGCTTGTACATCGGGAAATCGGTAATTTCCTGCTTGTCGAGGTATATCTTGCCGGCATTGGGCTTTACAAGCCCCACGATCATGTAGAATGACGTGGTCTTGCCCGCGCCGTTCGGGCCCAGCAGCCCAACGATCTCGCCCTGGTTCACTTCTACCGAAATGCCCTTAACCACGCTGCGGCCTTTATAGGTTTTTATTAAATTTTCTGCTCTTAGCTTCATGTTGTTCCCGTTTACAGTTAAACAGCCGTTTCCGGATTTTGTTGTTCCAAAGCCTCCCAAAATTCGTAGGCGCGTCGCAGGTGCGGTATCACAATGGTGCCGCCCACAAGCGTCGCTATGCCCAGCGCTTCCATTACCTGCTCTTTGGTAAGCCCTTCTTTGTACGACGTCTCCAGGTGGTATTTGATGCAGTCGTCGCAGCGCAGTACCGCCGAGGCTACAAGGCCCAGCAGTTCTTTCGTCTTCACGTCGAGCGCGCCCTCCATGTAGGCATTCGTGTCGAGGTTAAAGATACGCTTTATGATCTTGTTGTTATCCGCCAGCAGCTTGTCGTTCATCTTTTGGCGGTAGTCGTTAAATTCCTGTACCGGGTTAGCCATTTGCAAGTTCTTTTTCTTTGTTCTTATTAATGCGTGCCGCTATGAATATGCTCAGCTCAAACAGTATGGCCAAAGGAATGGTGACAATCATCTGGCTCACTACATCGGGCGGTGTTACCACGGCAGCAAGTATGAGTATGATAACGTAGGCATATCTCCTGTATTTCCTCAGGAACTGGGCAGTAACCAGTCCTAATTTCGCAAGGAAATAGATGATTATGGGCAATTCGAACACAATCCCGCACGAGAGTACCGTAGTCTTGATGAGGCTCAGGTAGGAGGCGAGGTCAATGTCGTTTTTCACCACGTCGCTTATGGTATAGTTGGCAAGGAAATTGATCGATAGCGGCATGATAAGGTAGTAGCCGAAAAGCACCCCCAAAAAGAAGAGCAGTGAAGTAGAAAGAATGAACGACACCGCATATTTCTTTTCCTTATCATAGAGCGCGGGGCTGATGAACTTCCATATAAGGTAAAGTATGTAGGGGAATACCAGTATAAGCCCGGCAGTTACCGATATCCAGATGTCGGTGGTAAACTGCCCGTCCATGGTGCGGCTCTGGATCTCGAAAGGTATCTCGGTTACGCAAAAGCTCTTGTCCAGGTCGTACTTATTCGCCAGGTCGCAGAAAAATTGGTAGGTAACGAAGTCCGACTTCTTTGGGGCAAAGATGATGTTGTCGAATATGAACCGGCTGAAGGCAAACGCCACCGATGCCCCTATGATGATGGCGATGCAGCTCCGGACCAACAGCCAGCGGAGCTCTTCCAAATGGTCGAGGAAGGACATTTCGCCGCCTTCATTTTTATTTTTTGCCATTTATACAATCCCTTCCTTTAAAATGTCATGCAGGTGCAATATCCCTTTGTACTCGCCTTCATCGGCCACTACAAGCTGGGTGATGGAGTAGTTTTCCATCATGTTCAGCGCGTCCACGGCCATGTCGGTCGATTTTATCGTTTTTGGCGATTTGGTCATGATGTCGGCCGCCGTAACGCCTGCGATATTGTCCCTGTCGGCAAGCATGCGCCTGATGTCGCCATCGGTAATGATGCCTGTTATTTTGTTATTGTCTATTACGGCTGTAACGCCCAGCCTTTTTTCCGATATTTCCACTATGGCCTTCTTGATGCTGCAATCCGGCGAAACCTGCGGCATGTGCGTGCCGTCGAGCATGTCGCCCACGCGCAGCAGCAGCTTTTTGCCCAGTGCGCCACCCGGGTGGTACCTGGCAAAATCTTCGCTTTTGAACCCGCGCATTTCAATGAGGCATACCGTAAGCGCGTCGCCCAGCGCGAGCTGTGCGGTTGTGCTGTTGGTAGGGGCCAGGTTGTTTGGGTCGGCCTCCGTTGCTACATACGCATTAAGTACAAGGTCGGATCCCTTTCCCAAAAAAGATTCTTTGTTGGCCGTCATCCCGATAAGGGTGTTGCCAAAGCGCTTCAGCAAGGGGACAAGCACTTTTATCTCGGGGCTGTTGCCGCTTTTGGAGATGCAAATCACCACATCGCCGGGCTGCACCATGCCAAGGTCGCCATGGATGGCTTCGGCAGCGTGCAGGAAAAGGGAGGGTGTGCCGGTAGAGTTGAGCGAGGCAACGATTTTGGCGGCGATGATGGCGCTTTTGCCGATGCCTGTCACTACTACGCGTGCTTTGGTATTATAAATGATTTCAACAGCTTTTGCAAAATCATCGTCAAGGTAATTCACCAGGTTTGCAATGCTCTCGCTTTCAGAAAGGAGGGTTTTTTTGGCAGATGCCAATATCTCGACTTTATTTATCAAACGGATGAAATGTTTAAAAAGTTGGAAATATTAAAGATTTTTGTATCTTTAGGTTGTGCAAATTTATGTAAATTACAATTAATAAATGATGAAATTGGCCGAAATTGACTTACATAAAGAGTTAAAAAAGTATTTTGGTTTTAACACTTTTAAAGGCCTTCAGGAAGATGTTGTAAAGAGCATTATCCACGGCAATAATACATTTGTGATCATGCCTACGGGAGGAGGAAAATCACTGTGTTACCAACTGCCTGCGCTGGTGCTCGACGGAACCGCAATCGTGGTGTCGCCGCTCATCGCGCTGATGAAAAACCAGGTGGATGCCATCCGTAGCCTGTCGTCAGAAACGGGCGTTGCCCACGTGCTCAACTCATCCCTGACCAAAACAGAGATCAACCAGGTAAAGAAGGATATCACTTCGGGCCTCACCAAACTTTTATACGTTGCCCCCGAGTCGCTCACCAAGGAAGAATATGTTACATTCCTTAAAGGGGTGCCGCTGTCCTTTGTGGCGATTGACGAGGCGCACTGCATCTCGGAGTGGGGCCACGACTTCCGCCCGGAATACCGCAACCTCAAGAACATCATACAGCAGCTGGCCGATGTGCCGGTCATAGGGCTTACGGCAACCGCAACGCCCAAGGTACAGGAGGACATCCTGAAAAACCTCGACATGACCGATGCCAATACATTCAAGGCATCGTTCAACAGGCCCAACCTCTATTACGAGGTGCGCCCCAAGACCAAGAATGTCGAATCGGACATCATACGCTTTATCCGCCTGCACAAAGGCAAATCGGGCGTTATCTACTGCCTGAGCCGCAAAAAGGTAGAGGAGATAGCGCAGGTACTGCAGGTGAACGGCATAAGCGCCGTGCCCTACCATGCAGGCCTCGACGCCAAGACCCGCGCCAAACACCAGGACATGTTCCTGATGGAAGATGTGGATGTGGTGGTGGCTACCATCGCCTTCGGTATGGGTATCGACAAGCCGGATGTACGCTTTGTGATCCACCATGACATCCCGAAATCACTCGAAAGCTACTACCAGGAAACCGGGCGTGCCGGCCGCGACGGCGGCGAAGGGCATTGCCTGGCGTATTATTCTTATAAAGATATCGAAAAGCTCGAAAAATTCATGTCGGGCAAGCCGGTGGCCGAGCAGGAGATAGGCTTTGCGCTGCTGCAGGAAGTGGTGGCCTATGCCGAAACCTCCATGTCGCGCCGAAAGTTCCTGCTGCATTACTTCGGTGAGGAGTTTGACGAAGAGACAGGCGAGGGCGCCGATATGGACGACAACGTACGCAACCCCAAGAAGAAAGTGGAAGCCAAAGACAATGTGGTCACGCTGCTCGAGGTGGTAAGGGATACCAAGCAATTATACAAATCCAAAGAGATCATATTCACGCTTACCGGCAAGATCAATGCCGTGATAAAAGCCCACCGTACTGATGCCCAGAGCTTTTTTGGCACAGGTAAGGACCTCGACGAAAAATACTGGATGGCGCTTATCAGGCAGGTGCTTGTTGAGGGTTATCTGTCAAAGGATATCGAGACCTACGGTGTATTGAAGCTGACCCCAAAAGGCGAGGGTTTCATAAAGAACCCGGTTTCGTTCCTGATGAGCGAAGACCATGATTTTAATGAAACGGATGAGGAAGCTACGGTAACAGCCTCAAAATCGTCCGGTACGGCCGACGAAGCGCTGATGGCCATGCTGCGCGACCTGCGGAAGAAGGTAGCTAAAAAGCTGGGCGTGCCACCGTTTGTGGTGTTCCAGGACCCTTCATTGGAGGACATGGCGCTCAAATACCCCATTTCGCTCGAGGAGCTTGGCAACGTGCATGGCGTAGGGGAGGGCAAGGCCAAAAAATACGGCAGGGACTTCGTAGAGCTGATTGCGAGGTATGTAGAGGATAACGACATCGTAAGGCCGGACGACCTGGTAGTGAAATCTACCGGGGCCAATTCAGGGCTGAAATTATACATCATACAGAATATTGACCGCAAGCTGTCGCTTAACGATATTGCAAAGGCAAAAGGCCTCGACATGGATGCTTTATTGAAGGAAATGGAGCAGATCGTATATTCAGGCACCAAGCTGAACATTACCTACTGGATCGATGAGATACTCGATGAGGACCAGCAGGAGGAGATACAGGACTACTACATGGAAAGCGAGTCTGACAGCATCAAGGATGCCCTAAAAGAATTTGACGGTGATTATGACACCGAGGAGCTGCGCCTGATGCGGATAAAGTTTATCAGTGAGGTGGCGAATTAGGTTTTTAGTTGTCGGTTGATGGTTGTCGGAAGCTTCACTCATCCAGACCGATAGATATATAAAAATGAGCCTGATAGAAGGTATTCTGTCGGGCTTATTTATTGTTGTTCATTTATTAAGAGTATCCGACAACTGACAACCGACAACCAATAACCATCAACCAAATAATTCCCCCCTGTGCGGCCTGAGCGCATCCCTCACGGGTACCATGTACTCATCGGTAACCACCATCCAGGCGATGGCGTGCATTTCGCTCAGGATGTCGAACCCGGTGATATTGATTGGCAATTTTTCGATGGCGATGTATTCCTTAAGGTGCTTCTCATGGTGCTCCGCTGTTTTGGCAGATGCCTCCCCCCGGAAATCCCATATCAGTTTTATTTTTCGGGACATAGTCTAAAGTTTCAAAGTCTAAAAGTGGAAAGTTGTCAAAGTTACAAAGTAATATTTACTGAGACACCTGAAATGCGCTTGTTCCATTTCGACCGGAGGGAGAAATCTCAATTTTGCATTTAGTCTCCCGGGATTTCTCTCTCCGTGCCTCCGTTCGAAATGGAATACCGGTAACTATGGCTTATTAAAAAACATTCCTTATTTTTGAATCAAACCATTTTTCAAAATGAAAATTTTTTCTGTAATACTCCTCCTCACAACCACCCTCGCATTTTCCCAGCAGCTCACCCAAAAGCAAGCCAACGACCTGGCAGCCCTCCCCATGAAATGCCTCCAGCAGGAGTACCCCAACAAGCTCAGCCAGCTGTTGGCCGACTCCACCGAGATTGCCGGCCCCAAAAAGCTGCACCCTGCGTTTTACGGATGCTTCGACTGGCATTCTTCGGTGCACGGTCACTGGAGCCTGGTGTATTTGCTGAAGAAATTCCCAAACCTCAATAACCGTCAGGAGATCATTAATAAGTTGAAGGTGAACCTGTCGAAACAGAATGTACTGACAGAAGTAGCCTACCTCAATAAAAAACACGAGAAATCCTATGAGCGTACCTACGGCTGGGCATGGTTATTAAAACTCCAGCAGGAACTGGATACGTACAACGAACCTTTCGCCAAAGAACTCGCTGCCAACCTGCAGCCTTTAACCACGCTGCTGGCTGAACGCTACATCGAATTCCTCCCCAAGCTCAATTATGCCCTTCGCAACGGCACACATACCAATACCGCTTTTGGATTGAATCTTGCCTTGGATTATGCCGTGCACGCAAAGAACATAGCGTTACAGAACAGTATCCGCGAAAATGCCTTGCGCCTCTTTAAGAACGATATGGGCTGTCCGTTCAGTTGGGAGCCCAGCGGCACCGACTTCCTGTCGCCCTGCATGGAGGAAATAGGCACCATGCAGCGCATCATGCCTGAAGAGGATTTTTTAAAGTGGCTCAGGGATTTCTCGCCACAGCTTTTCGACAAAAATTTTGCATGGGAGCCGGGCAAAGTGTCCGACCGTACTGATGGCCACCTCATACACCTGGACGGCCTTAACTTCAGCCGGGCGTGGAATTTTTATGCTCTCGCAAAGCAATACCCTAAGCAATTAGGCCACCTGAAGGTATTGGCTGATAAGCACCTTGTGTATTCCCTACCGTCGATAACCGATGGCAATTATGAGGGGGAACACTGGCTGGCGTCGTTTGCGTTGTATGCGTTTGAACAAAAGTTATAATTATGAAAAATAAATTACTTCTTGTTTTATCGCTTCTTATGGTGGTGTCTTGTAAGTCTTTATCAGATGAAGAGGATATGGCCAACAAAGTTTTTCTGTATCATTTGAGTGTTATTGAAAGTTTCGTCAATATCGGCTACATTGATGAAGCTTCAGCATTGGCAAGATCGTATGAGTTTTTAGAAGGAATGACAGGAATAAAAGGAGATGTTGAAGAGCAAAAGGAACTGTTCTATATCCCCTCAAAGGAGAACCTGAGAGACTGGAAAAAATGGCTTAGAAACAATAGGCAAAAAATTTACTGGGATGCCGGTGAGCAGAAAGTAAAAATAAAAGCATAAAGCCTTTGTGCATCTTCGTGTCTCCTTTGCGAACCTTCGCGGTACAACTTCTCCGCCCAATAGAAAATAAACAATAAAAAATAAATAATTACTTTTGCGGCATGCCAAAAGAACTCCAGATACAGGTCGCACCCGAAGTAGCCGCACAGCAACACCTGCTTACCGCGCACATTGCAAATCTTATGCACGTTAATGCCGGTGAGATACGCCATGTCGCCATCATCAAACGCTCCATCGACGCGCGCCAGAAGGCCGTAAAGGTCAACCTGAAGGTGGCGGTTTATCATGATGAAGAGTACACCGAAACCAAACTGCAGCTGCCGGAGTATAAGGATGTATCCAATGTACCCGAAGTCATCATCATTGGTGCCGGGCCTGCGGGATTGTTCGCCGCATTACAGCTGATCGAGCTTGGGTTAAAGCCCATTGTCCTCGAGCGTGGCAAGGACGTGCAGGAGCGCCGCCGCGACCTCAAGGCTATTAACCGCGACCACATTGTAGACGGCGATTCCAACTACTGCTATGGCGAGGGTGGGGCAGGCACCTATTCCGACGGCAAGCTGTACACCCGTTCCAAAAAGCGCGGCGATGTCGACAGGATCTTACGCCTGTTCGTGGCATTTGGCGCATCGGAGGAGATATTGGTGGAGGCCCATCCGCACATCGGTACCAACAAGCTGCCCAAGATCATCAAGGCCATGCGCGAAAAGATCATCGAGTTTGGCGGACAGGTGCTCTTCAATACCCGCGTGACCGACATTCTCGTAAAAAGCAGTTCAGTGGAAGGCGTGGTGACCCAAAACGGTGACACCATCAATGCCAAAAAGATCATACTGGCTACCGGTCATTCAGCGCGCGATATTTTTGAACTGCTCGACCGCAAAAAGATATTCATCGAGGCCAAGCCGTTTGCCCTGGGCGTTCGTGCCGAGCATCCGCAAAGCCTCATCGACAGCATACAATACAGCTGCGACTTCAATTCCGGCAGGGGAGAGTTCCTTCCGCCCGCGCCCTACGCCATCGTAAAGCAGGTAGGCGGCAGGGGGATGTATTCGTTCTGCATGTGCCCCGGCGGCGTAATAGCGCCATGTGCCACCAGCCCCGGCGAGGTGGTAACCAATGGCTGGTCGCCCTCCAAGCGTGACCAGGAAACGGCAAACTCAGGCATTGTGGTCGAACTCAGGCTGGAGGATTTCAAGCCGTATGCCAAATTCGGCGCACTGGCGGGAATGGAATTCCAAAAAGCCATTGAGCAGCAGGCATGGCGCGTGGCAGGGGAGACCCAGCGCGTTCCGGCCCAGCGGATGATCGACTTCACACAATCGAAAGTATCGGCCGACATACCGAAAACTTCCTATGTGCCGGGAACCACATCGGTCGAATTAGGCCAGGTGTTCCCCGGCTTCTTAACTCAGACTTTGAGAGAGGGTTTTAAAGAGTTTGGCAAGTCGATGCGGGGCTACCTCACCAACGAGGCCATCCTCCATGCACCCGAATCACGCACCTCATCGCCCGTACGCATTCCCCGCGACCCGGAAACGCTGGAACATGTGCAGATAAAAGGCCTATATCCGTGCGGTGAAGGGGCCGGTTATGCAGGGGGTATCATCTCCGCAGCCATTGACGGGGAGAAATGCGCGTTGAAGTGCGCGGAATAAACGTTTAGAATACAATTTTACCGTCTTCAGGATTTAACCACATAGGTACATAGCCTTTAGACATGGATTTAGGCCAATTTAGTGGCACAAAGGCTGAAGCTTCGCTTCGCTATGTGTGATTATGTAGCCTTAGCTTCAATAATAACTATGAACCCTATGTATCTATGTGGTTAATTATATTAGGTGGATTATTTAAAAAGTAAGCTAATTCTTATATTTTCAAAATTTATCCAGATGGCAAGTCTGTCAAATTCCTTACCTTTACACCCTAAAATTTTACGACCATGACCATAGAACAGCAATTGCAGGAACGCAGCGGCAATGTGTGCGAACTGAGCGGTGCGACAGGCAATCTTTCAGTATATGAAGTGCAGCCTGCCCGTAACCTCGGTGCCGACGGTTTCATTTACATCGACGCCAAATGCCTTGCCCAAATAGAAAAGAAAGAGGAGCCCGACAGCGCCTTTTGGCAAAACATACTGCCCACAAGCATGTGGAGCGAAGTGCCGGCCGTCCAGGTGGTATCATGGCGTATGCTGAACCGTTTCCGCGATGAGGGATGGGCAGCCGACGCGCTCGACATGATGTACCTTGACGATGAGTTGCTGGAATATGCCAAGGCCACCGGCGACCACACCCAGGATGCGGGCGTGCAGTTCCACAAGGACAGCAACGGCAACATACTGCAACAGGGCGATACTGTAACGTTGATCAAAGACCTTGATGTAAAAGGCTCAACGCTCAACGCGAAAGTGGGTACCGCGGTGCGCAACATCCGCTTGGTGCATGACAACCACGAGCAGATTGAAGGCAAGATAGACGGGCAGCTTATCGTGATCCTTACAAAGTACGTGAAGAAGCAATAATTTACAGTCACCTTTGTCATTTCGACGATAGGATAAATCTCAAAAGATTATGGAAATATGTTGAGATTTCTCCACTCCGCAAGCTCCGGTAGAAACCTAACGAAGTGGTTCAGCGAAGCTAAATGACAGAAACGTCTGTGTCATTTCGACGATAGGATAAATCTCAAAAGATTATGGAAATATGTTGAGATTTCTCCACTCCGCAAGCTCCGGTCGAAACCTAATGAAGTGGTTCAGCGAAGCTAAATCACAGAAACCGAAATCATTATTATAAAAGGGAAGCCCGATACATAACTGCATCGGGCTTTGTTATTTTTTGCATCTCGACTGCGCTCGATGTGACAACGGCGACCGACAAAATATGCGTGTACGATTGTCAGTTCGAGCGCAGTCGGGAACATTTTCAAATCACATAATCAACGCGTGTAAATCCGCGTTCCCAGTTTCTGAAAACTGCGACTGCGCCTGAAAACTTATTTCAATTCAAACTCACTTTCCTGGACGTTATCAGAACTTGTCCCAACAAACACCTTAAACGTTCCCGGTTCTACCAGGTAATCGCCATTGTTGTTGAAGAAGCCCAGTTCCTTTTCACTCAGCGTGAAGGTTACGGTTTTGGTTTCCCCTTTTTTGAGAGATACCAGCTCAAAGCCTTTCAGTTCCTTTACCGGGCGCGACAGGCTGGCGGCAATATCCCTGATGTACAGCTGCACTACCTCTTTACCATCGTAGTTCCCGGTGTTGGTTACCTCTACCGATACTTTTACAGCCTCGCCCTTCGCATAGGTTTTCTTGTCAAGCTTCACGGTTCCGTACTTAAATGTCGTGTAGCTTAACCCATGCCCGAAAGCGAATTGCGGTGTTTTCTCCACATCCATGTAGTGCGACCAGAACACGTTGTTATCGGCATCTACAGGCCTGCCCGTGCTGTGCTGGTTGTAGTATATCGGCACCTGGCCTACATTGCGCGGAAAGCTCATCGGCAGCTTGCCGCTCGGGTTGTAGTCGCCATACAGCACCTGTGCCACGGCGTTGCCCGTTTGCGTACCCAGCTGCCAAGCCTCAACGATGGTTGGGATATGGTCAGCAGCCCACGGCAATGCCAGCGGACGGCCATTGTTGAGCACCAGTACGATGTTAGGGTTCACTTTATATACTTCCTCTAAGAGTTCCTGCTGCAATCCGGGCAGGTCGAGGTTGGTGCGGCTGCGGCCTTCGCCACTCTGGAAGCCGTGCTCGCCCAGTACCATGATTACCACATCGGCATTCTTTGCGGCTGTTTTGGCGGCTTCAAAACCATTCCTGTCGGTAGTATTGTACTCCACTTCGGTCAGGAATGTCGGCTTGCCATTATAAACTACCGGCCCTTTTTCGTAGGTCAGTGTGTTGCCTTTGTACTGCTGCATCCCTTCCAGTACCGATACTGCCGTTTCATCCTGTGAGGCGATCCTCCAGCTTCCCAGCGGACTGGTCTTGTCGTTCGCCAGCTGGCCTATCAGCGCTATCTTCTGCCCGCTCTTCTTTAATGGAAGCAGGTTCTTTTCATTCTTCAATAGTACGATGGACTTCTTCGCCATATCCAGTACAGCATCGTTATTTGCTTTGCTGCCAATGGTTGCTTTTTCGCGTTTTTCGTCGCAATAGCGGTACGGGTCGTCAAACAGGCCAAGCTCATATTTTACGCGCAATATCCTGCGCACGGCATCGTCTACCAGTTTGATGTCGACTTTACCGTCGTTTACCAAACCAACCAGTTCCTTCACATACAGGTGCGACTCCATGTCCATGTCGGCGCCTGCGGTAACTGCCTTTAGCGAAGCCTCGGCACCGTCTTTGGCAAATCCGTGGGCAATCATCTCGCGGATGGAAGCCCAGTCGGTAATTACGAAGCCGTCAAAGCCCCATTTGCCTTTCAGGATGTCGCGCTGCAAAAAGCTGTTGCCCGTTGCCGGAACGCCGTTGAGGATGTTGAAGGCATTCATGAACGTACGTACGCCTGCATCCTTAGCCGCCCTGAAGGGAGGAAGCACCGTATTGTATAATGTGGCATTGCCAATGTCTACCGTGTTATAATCGCGCCCTGATTCGGCAAAGCCGTAGCCGGCAAAGTGCTTGGCACAGGCAGCGATGGTATTGGGCTGCGAAAGGTCGTCGCCCTGGAAGCCTTTTACCCTTGCATAAGCAACCATACTGCCCAGGAACGGGTCTTCGCCCGCGCCTTCCATCACACGGCCCCAGCGTGCATCACGGCTGATGTCGACCATGGGGCCGAACGTCCAGTTGATGCCCGATGCCGATGCTTCGCCTGCCGCCGTTTCGGCCGATTTGCATATCGCTTCCATGTCCCAGCTTGCGGCTTCCGCCAAAGGTATGGGGCTGAGTGTCTTGTATCCGTGTATTACGTCGAACCCGATGATGAGCGGGATGCCGAGGCGGGTTTCCTCCACAGCGATCTTCTGCACGGCTCGTACTTCCTTTACGCCCCGCACCGTGAGCATCGAGCCTACCCAGCCTTTGCGGAGGTGTTCGTACTTGAGTGCCGCGCTGCCTTCTTTTGGCGAAGGCCCGGTCACGTCCCAAAATCCGTTGTACTGGTTCATCTGGCCCACCTTTTCCTCAAGGGTCATTTTGGCCATTAGCGCGTCGATTTTCTTTTCGATGTCCTGTTTGTTGTCCATTTTCTTCTTGTCCTGCGCCTGCGTTGTGCCCATGGCAAAAAGCGCCAGCAGCAGTAGTGTTTGTGTTTGTTTCATGGTTTGTTTATTCGGTTGTAAAGGTCGATGCCGGCAGCCCCGCGCCATTAAACAGGTTGGCAAGTGCGGTGTTGTGCCAGGCATGGCGGGCCTTTACAGGTTTTTTTACGTTTTTGGATGTGAGTACCACGGTGTTGTTTACAATTTTGGCTTCGGCCTTGTACCACGTGCCGTCTTCCCCAGCTATTTCAAACTGTGTTGCTTTTTTATCCTTAAAATGCAGCCCTTCGCCATTGGCGAATGTGACAGTCAGCTTGTTTTTGTCGGCTTTCACGACAGACGGTAGCGGCCCGTTCACCACCCCCTTTTTGATGCCGTAGGTATTGTTTAGCGCGAGGTTGGCCAGCCTTGTGCCCACGTCTTTCTTGTTGCGCGGGTGGATGTCATCAACCGTGGCAATGTCGCTCACCACGACCATCCCGGTTTTCTCCACGGCATTCACAACGCGTCGCTGCGCATCGCGTATCACGGCCCCGAGGTCGGTGTTGCCCTCATAGTTATACGGCGCTATCTGCACAAAATAAAAAGGAAAATCGGCTTTCCATTCGCTTCGCCAGCCCTTTATCAGCCCGGCGAGGGTCTTGTCATATACATGCGAACCCACATTGCTTTCGCCCTGGTACCACAGCACTCCTGCCAGCCTGTAGCCCACAAACGGGTGTATCATGGCGTTGTATATGTGTCCCGGGTCACTTGGGCTCCAGTCAGCCTTATACAGGTCGGCGGCGGCTTTTTTCAGCACCGGGTCTTCATTGATGTATTGTGCAGGGATCCATGGCTCGGCAGGCGACCCGCCCCAGCTCGAGTTGATCATCCCTATGGGCACATCCTTCAGGTCTTCCTGCAAATGGCGCGCAAAGTAATAGCCCACGGCGCTAAAATGCCTCATGGTTTCGGGCGTGCATACCTCCCAGCTTCCGGGCATGTTCATCTGGGGTTGTTCAGAAGCCAGCTTGGGTGCGGTAAAAAAGCGGATGTTGGGGTAATTGGCTTTGGCGATCTCGGCCCCGGCATTGTCGATCTTCATGTTGGCCGACCATTCCATGTTCGACTGGCCGGAGCACAGCCACACTTCGCCCAGCATCACATTCTTCAGTGTAATATCATTATAGCCTTTAAAGTTGATGGTATATGGACCACCGGCTCCGGGAGTTTTCACAATGAGTTCCCAATAAGCCTCGCGGTTGGGCTTGAGCTTGTATTCGTTTTTGTCCCAGCCGGTGGTTATCACGATGTCTTCAAACGGACTGCCCCATCCCCACAGCTTTACATCGGCATTGCGCTGCAGTACCATGTTATCCGAAAAAAAGGAGGGGAGCGTTACATTCGCCTTTGCGGCAAATGATAAAAGCGTGAACGCAGCGAACAGGAATAATTTATTTCTTTTCATTCAGTAAAGTTTTTAAGAACGGCGCCAGCTGGCCTGCCATTTTTTTATGGTCGTCAATGTCCGGGTGGTAGCCGCATCCGTGCGGGGTTACGGCAGTAAAGGTAAAAATTTGTATCGGCTTGCGGGCTGTATCGGAGGCAAAGGCTTCCCTCACGCGGTTGAGGCATTTGATGAAAGTGTCGTTTTTCGCGCCGCTAACCATCTGGCTGTTGAGGAGTACTACCTGTGTGTTCGGCGCATGCTTATAGACCGTTTTCACGAAGGCAATGTAGTTGGCTACGTATTTGTCCTCATTGAAGGGGAGTCGTTCCTTTTTACCGTCACCTTCCGAAAAATCGTTGGTGCCCAGAGCGATGCAGGTAACATCGGGATTAAACCCGAAGCCGTACTTTTTCGAATTGTCCTTGTTGAGGTACAGGTTCTCGTATACGTCGGGCATGATGGCCTCTTTGTCGTGCTCGTCGTTCCAGTTGCGGTACATCCCGATGCCGGAAACCGAACTCAGCAGGAAGTCTGCATTAAGCTCGCGAGAGGCAATCGGGCCGTAGGCATAGTAGGCGTTGTGCTGGTCGTACCATTCGGCGGTGTCGCAGGGTATGGCGGCGTAGTCGTTGCCCATCCCGCAGGTGATGGAGTCGCCAATGAACTCAATTTTCTTCTTCGGCTGCACTTTGGGCTTTGCCATGGCAACATTGGTACCGAGGAACAGCACGTTGCCGTTGGCAGCTTCGGTGGCCTTGTATATAGCGACAGTATGCTCTTTATTGGTATCCAGCTTAAATGAAAGGGGAGTGGCTGCTGTTTTGATGGTGTAGCGGCCTTCATATTTGCCGTCAATTTCTACAACTGCGTAATTATGGTGTTCAAAAGTGTCTTCAGCTTTCAAATTGATAGTGCATCGGTCGCCTTTAAACGCAAAGGAAACAAATGATGCCGGGCTTATCAATATTACTGCATCGCCTTTCTTTTCTACCCTTCCCCCGGTGAGGTATTCCCCTTTAGATATTGCCTTTTGCTCCACATTGCATGACAGTAGTGATACGATGTAAAGGAGGAGTATTTTTTGCGTAAACATGTCGTTTTTTGGTTTAAATGTAAAGATAGCCAAATTATGGTAAAACGTTTTCATTGGTGAATACGATACTGTCAAAACCTGATAAGATTTTAAACCTGTAGGGTTGATTAACACACTTTTGTAATGTATGCCAAATTACGCTTAATGGGAGGTTAATTAAAACAAAAACAAGGTGTTGCAACGGTGAAGCGCCGTAATTTTATGATAAATAAAAATGACATTACCATGAAAAAGATAATCTTATCGCTGACAGCACTAATGGCCTTCGGCCTGGCCTCAGCACAGACGGATACTACCCGTACCCGTACTACAACAACAACCAATCGCACTACGGTAACGCCGCAGCAGCGTATGCAAACTACAACTACCACTAAGCACGCCGACGGAACAGTGCAGCCAAACGCCCGCGCCGCTACGCCGGCGACCACCACGCAGGCGGGTAACGTTCCTGCAACCCGTACTACTACAACGCCTGCGACAACAACGCCAACACGCACTACAACAACAACTACCACCAATACCAATCGTGCCGCCAACCCCAACAGGGTAAACCCAACGGGCAGCAGCACGACGACGACATCGCCGCCGGTTACAAATCCGGGATCACCGATACCGACCCCGGCAGTGCCTCCGGCAACCACCACGCCGAGGCCATAACCTATAAGACCCTGCTCACCGGCAGGGTTTTCTTTTATCAGGGGGAGGCTAATGTATTGTTAAAGTAAATGGTGCAACGCCTGTAGTTTCTTATTTTTAATACAGCAAAAAACAACTCAGAAAATCACCATGGAAAAGCCGTTTGATCCCATCGTAAACCCATCACAGAAAACCTTAGGCAGCATCGAGAGCGCCATATCCATCCTTGGCGGGGCATACCTGCTGTACGATGCCTTTAAAAAGGAAAAGAAAAGCATCCTCGAAATGGCAGCTGCTGGTT
This sequence comes from Flavobacterium sp. MFBS3-15, assembly GCF_026107645.2. Taxonomy (GTDB): domain Bacteria; phylum Bacteroidota; class Bacteroidia; order Flavobacteriales; family Flavobacteriaceae; genus Flavobacterium. Next base: position 16,179 of record NZ_JAPCHV010000001.1, read on the forward strand.
TCATGATTTACCGTGGGGTAAAAGGCCTGCAAAAGAACGGCACGCTCAATAGCAAACTATTGGGTAAGCCTGCCGCAAAGCCGCATGATTCCAACATCAACATACACGCCCGCATGATCGTGGACAGGCCGGTAAATGAAGTATACAACTTCTGGAGGCACCTGGGTAACCTGCCACTGTTCATGGAGCACCTTGAAAGCGTAACCGTGCTGGGCGATACCCATTCAGAATGGAAGGCAGCGATGCCTGGCGGCATTGGCACCGTGAGCTGGAAAGCAGAAATCGTTGCTGAAGAACCTAACCGCTTCATCGGGTGGCGGTCGATGCCGGGCTCTATGGTAGCCAATGCCGGGAAAGTGAAATTTAAGGATGCCGGGGAATTAGGAACGCTGGTGCATATAGTATTTTCGTACGAAGCTCCTTTTGGGTCAGCCGGGGCTGAATTTGCCCGACTCGCAAACCCGATATTTGAAAAGATGGTTCGAAAAGATGTAATGGGCTTTAAGCGCTACATGGAAACCGGTACACCGCAAAAGCTGCAGCAGGAAACGGTGGCGATATATACTTAGTCGAAAGTTGTAAAGTTGAAAGTCATAAAGTTAAAAGTCATAAAGTTAAAAGTCATAAAGTTAAAAGTCATAAAGTTGAAAGTCGGGAATTACTATAGATCCAACTTTTGACTTTATGACTTTCGTCTTTTAACTATAGAGCCTACTTATTCCAGGAAATCTTCTTTATATACGCCTCGTCCTTAAGGCTGTCGACTGTCCGTAAAAAATGGCTGCCTGCCGAATTGAGTAGCTTCACTTCGATAACGAGGCTTTTTTTACGGCGTGTTACCGAAAAATCAGCAAAATCGACTTTCCTGTCTTCCAAAAGCTTGTTGATGATCTTACGGGGATTGGCATCGGCTTTTGCTGTAATGGTAAGCGACTTATTGTGAAACTTGTCGGAGAATTTGCGCTGTAATACCTGCATTCCCCACAATATCAGGAAGGCCAATACTGTGGCGATCGAGGCTGCAAAATACATACCGCCGCCGGTAGCCATGCCTATACCGGCTACTGTCCATATGCCCGATGCCGTGGTAAGCCCCATTACGGTGCCGGGTTTCCGTAAAAGTATCGCCCCTGCCCCTATGAATCCAATGCCGCTGACAATCTGCGCAGCCACACGGGAAGGATCCAGCTCGGCGTAGCTTGCGCCTACAATGTCCTGAAACCCGAATGACGATACCAGCATGATCAGTGCCGACCCCATGCTAACCAGCATGTGCGTGCGAAGCCCTGCCGCCCAGTCGCGCCGTTCGCGCTCCAGCCCTATGACAGCCCCAAAGATGGCAGCCAGGAAAAGGCGAAGTAGAAGTTCAGGCCAGGATATCATTATTTTTTAATTTAAAATTACTCAAATGCAACAAAACAGGCAAGCGCCGGCCTAATTGCGTAGCCGGGCAGCATATTCAGGCAATTTATACCCAAACATGGCGGATGTGGAAAAGATGAGGTGTGCAACAAAAAGCTGTCTGTAATATTTATAGCGGTCGTTATGCGGCGGATTCCTGTTCGCTTCAAACATGATTCTCCAGGCTATAATAGCTACGATACCGCTTGCTGCCCCCGCCACAAGCCCTTTTAGGATGCCGGGTGATTTAAGCGACCTGTGCCATAGTACCCTGTAGCAGATAACGAATACCATACCTATGCCATAATGCGCCAGCCATCCCGCGGGATGCATTTTATCATTATTGATTTCCGGTAGATTGCCTGCAGTGCGTATGAGTTTGTTGAGCAGGACAGGTTCGGTAAACTGCTGTTTCTCCTTTTTGGATATGAGATAACTGTACAATGTCATGAAAGTCGTGCCCACCACCCCCGCCAGGACTATTTTTGCTGCCGTATTCATGTTGCATAGTTTTTTGAGTTTATTTTGCGCAGGCGTCAGTCCGTAGAAAAAACCTCTGCGTTATAGTCCGGATCTTCGCCGGGACTGAATTTATCATTGTCCTTTTTTTCCGAAGTCCGGCCTGCAGGTATGGCAGTTTCCTTTTGCTCCTCCTTTTTTTTCGGATTATCGGTCATCATCAGTTTAGTTTTTCTGGTCCTCCGGACGTGTTACTTTCGAATTATTGCCTGTGCTGCCGGTACCGGTACCCATTCCTGTACCCGATGTGCCGCCGCTGTTAATTGGCCTGCCCTGCGCATCCCTCGCGGTACTGCTGCTGTTTTCGATGCGGTTGGTTATTTCTTCTTCAGTAAGGGCTTCACCTTTTGATGTGCCATTGTTTGTGCCCTTGCCGCCGGTAGCGGTGCCATTGGTCCCGGCTGCATTCCCGCTCCTGTATGTTGAGGTTGAAGTTGCTGTGGTACTGTCAGTAACGGTTACAGAGGTAGTGTCAGCAGTTTCACTGCCTTCATTATATGTAGACGCGTCATCGCTTTTGTCTTTACGGCTGCAGCTGTCGCATGATGTTGTAATGTTTAGGCCGGCTATAAGGATTGCCGGTACAATGGCTTTTTTTAACAGGGCTGGTGTTTTCATGGCTTTTGGATATTTGTGGTTTGTAACTAAAATTACCCAATAAAACGAAGCGGTTTTCCTAATAAAACACTAATTGGCAATACTATAACAATCAGTTTTCGGATGGTTCCTCTTTTTCGCCCACCACATATTTATACCAAAGCTTTATGCACAGTATCGTTCCGCACAGTACTGCAGCAATCACATTGCCAAGTATCACTGGGAGGTCGCTGCGAATGATGCCATAGGCTGTCCACATTGAAAGCCCGAGGAACAGCATAGCATAAGCAGGGGCAGAGAGGCTTTTGGTAGAGCGGGTGCGTATTACCTTTATGGCTTGGGGCACATTGGCCACTGTGGTAAAAAAAGCTGCAGCCAAACCAAGAATTTCAATATAATCCATAGTTATAATTTCTTTTCGAATTTTTCCTTTACGGTTTGGCTGATGTAGGTGCTTAGTCCCCTGCCTGCCACGGCCAGTTTTTTCATTTTTTCGATAATTCGTTTGCCGGCGCTTGCATAGGTGTATAGATATTTATCATCGGGGCCAAATGCTACAGCTATGCTGTCGCTCCCGATCTCGTAGGCAGTGACCCCTGAATTACCGTCAAGGTTTTTGTATCGCGGCATCTCATCATAGTTTCTATAAAGATAGTGAACATTGTAATCGGCAGTGCTTTCATTAACTTGCAGTTAACCTCAGCGGGACGTTAAAAACCTTAACTGAAAATGCTCTTAAAAAACGGGCTTTTTTACGAAAAGTTTAAGCGTTAACGTTAACCAAATCTTGTGATATAACTGTTTTGCATAAAGTAATTTTACAGTATAGAAACACAAAAATCCGGAAATCATGAAAAAGATTATTTTATCCCTAGCAGCATTATTTGGAACATTGGCCGTATCAGCACAATCATATCCAAAACAACCGGACCCAACTATTTATGAGGTTGTTAAATACCAGAAACCTGTAACGGAAGAACCCGTAACTGAAGAACCTGCCAAGGCAGAAAATGCAGAGAGCAAAGCCGACAGTGTTCAGGAGAATACGAATACAGGAAGCAAATCCGAAACTGACACCAACACGGCAGCAGTTAAAACCACTGCAACCGCTGTTGCTGTAAATGAGAAAAAGTCACCGGCCAGGAAAGAAAAGTAACAAATACCCTTCTATAACAGAAAAGCTGCATACGTGCAGCTTTTTTTTTTTTGTGCCTGTGGCTTTACATTATGTTTTACATAAATCCATGCCTGTCGGGATTATTATCGGTACGGGTGATGTTCCTCCCGTCGCGAACCGGAGTTCTTTTAGTGATCTCGTGCAGCTCATGGTCGTGGTAATTGTGGTATCCGCCCGACTTAGCCGTTTTCGGGAAGGTGGCAAGCTCATCAGGATTGACGAGCGCAGGGTCTTCATAAGGCATCATTGAATAATCATTAGGGTGCCTCTCGTTCATGTGTCCGCCCAAATCACCCTGATCCCGGCGGCCGTTGTTTGATTGATGTCCCATAATCGTTTGATTTGTAGTTGTATAAAGATACAATTTTTTAATCAATCTTTAACATGGGGAGCGTTAATTTATAAATCCTGCATAAAAAAAGGGCCGAAGCCCTTAGTATTACATAAACCCGTCGTTGTTGGGATCATTGTCTGTACGGATAATGTTCCGGCCTTCACGCACCGGCGATCTCCGGTTTACCAGATGGGTTTCATTTTCTGCTTCAAGCTCTGCAGCATCCATGATCTCCGATTTCTTCGGGAATGATGCCAGCTCTTCCGGGTTTATCACTGCCGGGTCATCATACGGCAAAGTGGGGTCCGGTTTCAGGTTTTTTATCTCTTCGAGCCTGCTCTCATGGCCCTGTATCTCATTTGTCCTGCGGCCCTGATAGTTGTCATTTCGGCCATTTGCATTATTTTCCATGGTATTAAATTTTAGTATTAATAAATTATCCTCCTGTCATTTCGCCACCGTTTATGTGTATTACCTGCCCTGTAATATAGGAAGCATCCTCACTGGCAAGAAATACATAGGCAGGCCCTACCTCACTTGGCTGCCCCGCGCGCTTCATCGGTGTATCCTGCCCAAATTTAGCCACCTCATCAGGCTCAAAGCTTGCAGGGATTAAAGGTGTCCATACAGGTCCTGGCGCTATGCCGTTTACGCGTATGCCCTTTTCAGCGAGCATGGCTGATGTGGAGCGTGTAAATGTTACTATTGCCCCCTTGGTGCTGCTATAGTCTATCAGGTGTTCGCTGCCCCTGTAGGCAGTCACCGAGGTAGTGTTGATGATGCTGTCGCCCTTTGCCAGGTGTTTGAGCGCTTCACGCGTCATGTAGAAAAACGGGTAAATGTTTGTTTCAAATGTCTCCCGTACCTGTTCGCCGGTTATATCTTTAAATTCCTTTTCAGGAAATTGTACCGCAGCATTGTTTACCAGTATATTGAGCGCGCCCAGTTCGGCGACAGTTTTTTGTACTGCTTTTTTGCAAAACTCCTCGTCTTTAAGGTCGCCGCTTATCAGCAGGCATTTACGGCCCTGTTCCTCCACAAGCTTTTTGGTGTCTTCAGCATCCTTGTGCTCGTTGTAATAAACGATGGCTACATCAGCGCCCTCATGGGCAAAATGCACTACAGCGCTGCGGCCTATGCCGCTGTCCCCGCCGGTTACGAGTGCCACTTTTCCCTGCAGCCTGCCACTGCCTTTATAATCCTTCCGGATAAATTCCGGCTCAGGCATCATTTTATGCTCGTCGCCCGGCTGGCTTTGCTCCTGCTGTGGGAATGAAGTTGGTTTTTCCATAGCATTTATCGTATTTAAATTTCTTTATCGGCTGCTTCAATATTGATATGCGATTCAGCGATGGATGTCAGCAGCAGGTCGGCGCCTTTTTCTTCATTCAGGGTCTCTTCCAGCAGCAGTACGACATCCTCTTCCCGCAACGCTATGGCATAAGCCCTCATCGTGCCGTAACAGGCAATTTCGTAATGCTTTATTTTTTGGAGCACACCTATAAGGCCCGCGTCGCGCACTACACCCGGCTTTGTAGCCTCTATGAATTCAAGGGCTTCTTTCAGCAGGCACTGGACGGTCTCATACTGCTCTTCCTCCGCTTCCAGGCCGATTGCCCTGAAGATGTCCTCAATACGCCCGATGTGCCCATTGGTTACAAAACGGTGGCGCTCCAGCAATCCTGTCAAATCTTTCGAAGTGGCACTCTTTATGATACTGCCCAGGATATTTACCATGGCGCTTTCCGCCCAGTATAGTTGCCGGAGCTGTTTCTCAAAAAGTCCCCTAAGTTCACGGGCTTCATTATGGCTTTTTGCAATGGCTGCTATCATGCTTTTTGCTTTTGTTTTTATAAAGTTACCAATCTCAAAACGCAATGGCAGGACAATTAACTCGGGATTAACAGCCTTAATTTAAATTGTTTGTGTAACTCATCGTTAAAAATTAGCACTTGAACGTTTTTTTGCTAATTAATTTTCGAATAAAGTTTTGCGTCAATAAGTTTGCCCTGAAAAACATCTGTAATTATTACCACCTTACTACCACGAATACATGAAAAAGCTTTTGCTATTGCCCGTTTTATTGTTTTTTGCTTCTTGTTCAACCGATGATATGACACAGGATGATGCATCGGCCGAAACAGCGTTCAGGACTTTGACATCAGTAACAAACCCAACCTGCCTGGATGCGGTGAATGGCACTGTTACCGTAGATCTTTCCCAGGGAATCAATAAGCCCATACTTGTTTTTACGGCATCGCTTACCGGCATGTCTCCCAATGTAAATTACAGGGCAAGGATAGAGATGGAAAACCTTTCTGATTGCGAAGATCAAACAAGCGGTACAGGCGCGACAGTTTCTTACGCCAGCGGTACAGTTACTTCTTTGCCAGCCGGCCAGGCTACTATAACGGTTGGCTACCAGTCATTACCTGCTTTTGCCTGCTACAGGTGGAGGGTAGTGGTTGACGGTGGAACGATAATGAAGGGGCGCGGACCTTGTACTACCGTTTCTCAATGGTACGAAGCCCCGCTTTTTTAACCTGGACTTTGATTTTTTTTAATAGTGGAAGAAACCACCGGTGCTGCCGGTGGTTTTTTTACTTAAAAAATCAAAAAAAAATAGGCATTCGCGGACGGTGTTCGTAATTTTACGAAAATGAGAATTATGAAAAACCTTACCGTTGTTATCACCGTACTGCTTCCGTTGCTTTTTTCATGCAACGATCCCGGCCTTCTCGAAGAAAAAGGAAAGCTGGACCTGAAAGAGGTTTCCGGCCTTGAGTACATCCCAAACTCGGGACTTTGGGCGCTCGAAGACAGTGGTAACGATAACAAGCTGTATACAATTGACGAAAAAGGGAATATACTTAAAACCTATACCGTCGCCAATGCTAAAAACAACGACTGGGAAGACCTTGCGTCGGATGCCAAGGGCAATCTCTATATTGGAGATTTTGGTAATAATGACAACAAGCGCCGCGACCTGGCCATTTATAAACTGAATGCAGGCAAATATGACAGCATTGCAGCAAAGGTTGAATTTTATTATCCGGGTCAAAAGGCCTTCCCTCCAAAGAAATCGGAAATGCTATATGATGCCGAAGCTTTTTTTGAGCATAATGGCACTTTTTACATTTTTACAAAAAACAGGAGCAAGGGATTTGACGGCAGTTTTGCAATGTATAGCGTGCCTAACGCAGAGGGCAGGCACGAAGCAAAGCTGATGGCTTCATTAAAATCCTGCGGAAATTATAACAAGTGTGCGATAACCGCAGCCGACATCAGCCCCGACGGGAAGACCGCCGTATTGCTTTCGGGCGATAAAATATGGCTGATGCCGGGATTTGGCGACGGTAATTATGAACTGCAGCCTGTAGAGCTGGGTTTCATTACGCAAAAGGAGGGACTCGCTTTTAAGGATGCCGATGTACTTTTTGTTGCGGATGAGAAAGACAAGCACGCAGGGGGCAGGCTGTATGAAACGAAACTGTCTATTTTAAAGGCCAAAATTTAAGCCAAAAGCTATACGGCCGCCATCGGTGCCCTGAAAATAGAAAACGCGTGCCGTGACCAGGTCAAGCCCGTTGAGCCACGCGCCGCCGCCCACGCTTTGGTGCCATTTCCTGGAGGGATCGTCCGAAATCCAGACACGCCCAAAGTCATATCCGCCAAAGATACCGTACTTCATAGGGACGAAACTTGTCTTTACACTACCTATAGTCAGGCGAAGGTCAGTGCTTTGAAATACCGAACGCTTGCCTGTAAATCGCTCCCTGCGGTAGCCCCTCAGGTCGTTATCGCCTCCCAGTGTGGCTGCCTGGTAAAACTCAAAGTCGTTGCCGAATAAGGCTTTGCCTTTAGCCATGGTGGCAAAGACCAGGCTTTCATCTGCCGTAATGTTATGCACCAATCCTACGGCCGCCTCGCCATGAGGAAAGTTGCGGTTGGTGTCGTCAAGGCTTGTTTTCCACCCACCGGAGATGTAAAAAAACATCCCGAGGGCGGGAAGTGCGGCATTGTCATAATTTTCGAAGCTGTATTTGCCATTCACCCCGGCATACTGACGGTGTTCAAAGAGCGACAAATCCAGTATCCCCGGTTCGTTTACATATCGGCTTGTAGACTCGTCGACTTCGATCGTTTCAAATACCGCACCGAACGAGGTTAGGCTGCCATTGCGTGTTTCTTTAAATATAAAGGGTGCAAAACTAAAAGTTTGCAGGCGGACGCGGTTGTAGTCCATGCCCCTTTGGTCGTCGATGTTCTCTGTTTCATTACCTAATCCAAAGTAATTGATGCTAAAGTTGGGGCTGGTATACACAATGTCTACCCCGATGTTCCAGCGCAATGCCGCATTCATGAACTTTCCTGCATATTTCAGCTCAAAGCCATCGGTGGCAAAGTAGTAATTGCCTCGCAGGTTGTGCTTTTGCGAAAATGGCCTGCGGTTAAAATTATTTATGGTATAATCGGCAATGGCGCCTATTTTCACGCCGTCGTCGGGGTTGTAGCCAATGCTTGGATAGCCGGCAACTACATTATATTTTGGTTTTTCAGCGTCATAGCTGTTGGTCTCATAGTCGTCGCTTATAACCCTTCCGGTACGGCTGTCGGTTTCATAGGTGTTTTTTTTGCTCTTAAAGTCGTATAGCTTTATTTTCCTGCCGTTTTCAATGCGGTAGGTATCGTGGTTCTGGCCGCCAAGCAACCGCAGCATTATTGGCTTTTCCGGTTTCCCGCTCACTTCAAAAACATCGTCGTCATCGAGGCCGTAAATCCATATTTCCTTTGTTTGGTCCCGATTGTACGTGCGGCTTTGCACCAGTGTTTCCACATTGTCTTTCATGCTGTACATTTCTACAGTGGTTACACCGCCGGCGCCGCGTATTATGCGAAATTTGTCTTTCTTATCAGTTCCTGTTATCAGTACGGTTTTTAGCAAAACTTTCCGGTATTCGAGGGCAAACTCCTCTAGATGGCCCCTCCTTATCTTCAGCTTTTCCTTTATTTCATCAATGGTTGCGTCCTGTACTTCTTTTGGCAGGCCGGCAAAGGCTTCATCTATCACCGCATCGGTAAGGTTTTCCTTAATGTAGGCGGCCTGCTCCAGCCAGTCGGCCTCTGTCGAGGCAGTAATTACAGCCAGGTCAAGCGGATAAGGCTCGCGGTTGAACCATTTTACATTGCCTATGTCCTCCTTAAAGCTTTGCATATGCCGAAGTGCCGGAATATTCATGATGATGGAAAAAAGCGTTCCGTCATATTTTGTAAAGGCCTGGTCGCGGTCTTTCGGGATGGGTCTGTAAAATACCTTGCCATCCGATTTATATTCGGCCCATTTCCACTGGTCTGTATGCCTGTCCCAATCGCCTATGAGCATGTCAAACAGGCGGGCACGTATGTAAGCCTTTTCATCCATGCTGTATTTGTGGTCTTTCCTTAGGTTTTCCAGCATTTCACCGGTATCAACAATGTCATCCGGCTTCCCGAAGCCAGGCGTATCCCGCTGTTCTTTGTGTACATGCTCCTCGATCATGTACAGTTCGTCTCCAAATGAAGTGTTGTATTCGCCCAGCACATCCTGCTTTGGCACATAATACAATTTTGGGTTGGTATGGCCTACATCCACTTTATCAGCCAGGTTCCCCACAATGAAAGGTGTATAAGGGTGCGATGTAGTGTAAAAATCCAGCAGGAATTTTTCGGCGAAGGTGTCGTCAAAGGTATTGCCCATGTAGCGGTCCTTAAATGCCACCGCCTGCAGGAAACGGGTGGCGCTCTTTTTGAGGGCACGCATGGAATATTCCCTGCCGTCCGGGCCCTCCAGCCGTAAGGAATGGGTTTGGTGGCCTCCTCCTGCTTTTTTGGGCTTCAGTCCGCCATAGAGGGTGTCCAAACGCACCACCTGGGCTTCAACCGGCGTGCTGTAGTATTGCCTGTAGTGCTCTCCGAAGAAAAACCGGTAGGTACCGCCTTTATCGGTCATCTCCGGGGTATAGATGGAAGCCGATGCTGTCTTTGGAAAGGTATCGGGATAGTCTTTTATGGCAACTTTTTTCTTTTCCAGCAGGTTCCTTTCAAAAACCTGTTCTTCCTTCCCGTCCTTAATGCTGTAAAAATATACCCTTGCCGTACCGTCTTCATTAATGTCGAGTATTGAATAGCCTGTACCGCCATAGGAGAAATCTTCGGGGTATAGGGTTCGCGCTGCTTCTACTTTTGAGCCCGCACCGCTTATGATCTGGTGGATGTTGTCATGGCGGATGTATTGCAGGTTATGGTCATGGCCTGATATTACGATTACATTGTCCTTATCCTGTATGAGTGTTTTTATCCTTTTGGAAAGTGTTGCATATATACGGCTCTGGAGGTCCTGCGTGCTGTAGCCCGATGCTTTTCGTGCCAGGTTGATGAGGGATCCTATACCCGGAAGCGGGACGTTGTACGGAAGCGGGAAAAGCTGTTTTTTCCATGAAAACTGGCCCCCATGAGAGCCATTGCTCATCAGCGGGTGGTGAATCGCTACCACAATCACTTTGTTCTGGTTCTTATTCAGTAGGTCTTCAAACTCTGTAAACAGGTCCTCCCGGGTTTTTATGTCGCAGTCGTCATTTATGCTTGGGTAGTCATCCCAATCCTCAATATACCACTGGCTGTCTATGGCAATCACCGTAATGTCGTCGTTTATCTCAACATCCTTTATGGCACATCCTTTGCCCGGCAGGAATGTTTTTTTGCCGGTATATTTGTTTATGAATTTTTCCTGCTCACGCAGTCCGTCGTAGCCATTGTACCAGTCGTGGTTGCCGGGAATGAACAATATTTGGCCGGGAAATAATTTAGACAGCTTCAATTGCGATGCAAGGCTGGCTTCACCATCTTTGCGTGCCTGCGACCCGTTGTCAGGAACCATTCCTTCCGGGTAAATGTTATCGCCAAGGTAAAACAGCGTTGTGTTCTTTCCTTCCCTGTCCAGTTTGCCGCTCACAATGCCCAGCATGGCCTGTGTATGGGGCTCATTGGCATAGCCCGCATCGCCTATCAGGTAAAAGCGGTGGGCCGGCTTTTTGGCAACTGCGGTGTCTGAAACAGGTGCCGGCCCGGTGTTCATGCCATATTCAGGCTTGTAAGTAGCACAGGAAAACAGGGACATCGCGGCAAGCATACAGGTTATAATCTTAATATTTACCTTGGCAGCTACCGTATCCGGAAAGAATTTCATAATTTGGTTGTGTTAATTACCTACCTATGGATATTGTTCAAAAAGCGGAAAGCCATGTTTTCCATCTATTCAAAGATAAGTTATCTCCCGATTACATTTATCATAATTTCAACCATACTTTACGCGTGGTGAACAATGCCGCCGCCATAGCAAAAGAGGAAGGGGTTACGGATGATATGGAGGTTATCCTGCTGGCTGCCTGGTTCCATGATATAGGATATATTGAAGGGCCGGACAACCATGAAGACCGCAGTGCCATTGAAGCTGAGGCATTTCTTATACAAAACGGCTACCCCGGAGATAAAGCCGCACAGGTTGCCACGCTGATAAAAGTGACAAAGCCGGGCAGGGAGCCCCAAACGCTTTGTGAAAAAATCATCAAGGACGCCGATTGTTCCCACTTTGCCGATAAAAATTATCCCATGCTGTCCGAACTGCTGCGAGAGGAATGGAAGGTAACACAGGCACGCACGTTTAGTGACAAGGAATGGGCTATGGGCAACCGGAAGATGCTCATGCAGGATCACCGGTTTTTTACGGATTATGGTAAACAGGTACTGCAACCGCTAAAGGAGGCCAACATTGCCATTCTGCAAAAAGAGATTGCCGATGCTGATGGCACCAGGAAAAAATCCAAGGACAAAATAAACAAAAAGAAACTTGAAAAACTGGAGCGCCCCGACAGGGGAATTGACACCGTATTCCGGGTAACGCTAAATAACCATACCCGCCTTAGCGAAATTGCCGACAGCAAGGCCAACATACTGCTCTCGGTAAATGCAATCATCATTTCTATCGTGCTTACTACAATTATTCCCAAGCTCGACAGCCCGTCGAATGCCCACCTCGTTATGCCCACGCTCATACTGATGGTTTTTACAGTGGCAACCATCATTTTTGCGATATTGTCTACAAGGCCAAAAGTTACAAGCGGGACATTTACCAGGGAAGATATCGATGGACGCAAGGTAAACCTGCTGTTCTTCGGCAATTTCTATAAAATGCCCTTGGAGGAATACGAATGGGCCATGAACGAGATGATGAAAAGCCGCGACTACCTGTACGGCTCAATGATAAAGGACCTGTATTATCTCGGACTGGTTCTGCATCGCAAATACAAGCTGCTGCGCATTACCTATACCATTTTCATGATAGGCATACTGGCTTCGGTTTCTGCCTTTGTATATGCGTTTAAGGCGCTTTAATGTTAAAACACCATAAGTAGGAAAACACCATAAGTAGAAGTGAGCGTATTTATGACACTTACGATTGATTATCCGGGCGTTTTGTATTATGCATTCAGCTCCTTAAGCAGGTCTTCATAGCTATATGTGGTTTCCTGCTTTTTGTTGCTGTCATACGCTACCGACACGCGCAGTGCCTTTAGGCCGGTTACCCCCTGGAGGTCTTCCACTTCAAAAGTTTCTACCACATTGCCCAGCATCTTCTTGTGCTGCAGGAACTGTATGTACCTGCGGTATTCGGCTTCTTCCTGCTTTTGCGAATATACAATGGTGATTTTGCCTTTCTCGGTAATGCGCTCTTTAGTACCCTTTATGTTCGATTTGTCAATGCGTTTCTTTACCACTTCATATCGTGCATTGTAGGTGCCGTCAACGTCAAATCGCTTCTCGTCCATCCGGAAACGTATCGATATCGGTGAGCTGAACACCAGTATCAGCGACGTTACATCCAGGTCATACGGCAGCCCGGGGCGCAGCTTGTAGTATTCGTTTTCCATTTCGCACATGGCCTGCAGCTGCCACAACCTTAGGTTGTTGAGGTATAACGGGCTATAGGTGTGCTTTGGCGAAATGGATGCGCCAATGTACAGGTTATGCTCTACGCCGTCGGTTTTGAAACGCTCATAATAATGCGGAAAAAACGCCTGAGCTTCGGCCTGTTTTTTGTCAAGCACCTCGGCCATCTGTTTGTTGATGATGGACAGCGCATCGTCGAAATGCTTACGGCTGTCGTACACCATTTTCATCTTGCTGTCCAGTGTTTCAAAATAATCCGTTATTCTTTTATGCACTTCGGCATTCGAAGAGTCAAAATGTTTCAGCACCGGGTGCACTTCGCTAATGATGTAAGCCTGTACGCCCGATTCGGTATCGGCCTTTAGCGGTCCTTTAAGTTCTTCTTCCAGTTTTTCCAGTTCAAAGATATGTTGCTCTATCAGTGGCAGCTTTTCATTTTTGAAGATATAACGGAAGACGGATAACAGCTTTTCTATCTGTAATATAAGGTCTTTTTCGATGGACTCATTGCGCGCTGTAGATGATCCCTTGATATCTATCTGGCCATATAGCGGATATACCTCCCGAAACACGATTTCTTTATAGGCCTGGTCCTTTTTGTCTTTGGAAGTTATGTGCAGCAGCGCCTCTTCGCGGAATTTCCAGTAGACGCTGTGGTGTATGGCCGTATATTCGTTCTGTATGATGGCATCCACCTCATTTTGCAGTTCCGAATAGTACCGGTCTATGGTATCTGTAAGGAAAGGCAAGATGTAAGTAAGCTTATTGGCATTGATGCTGTTGAGTTCTTTAGGACGGGACGATACCAGCTCAATAAAGCCCAGCAGCCTTCCGTTTTTTATGATGGGTGCAAAAATACAGCTTCGTATGTCCTGTGCCAGCAGGTGCCCGGCAAATCCTATGTCGGCGCCTTCCTCGGATTTATATGCCTCTACGTCCGAAAGTATGAAGTACTCCTTATCCTCGAGCATGCTATCCAGTGTTTCATCGCAAAGCATGCTGTTGCAGCTCATTTCCGCCGAACCGTTTAGTATATGGCTTTTTATTTCCTGGAAGGGTGCGAGCGTAAACAGGTTGTCTTCGGTGTTTACTTCAGTGAAGCCTATCCGCAGATCAGGAATCTGGTATATCGATCGAAAAATGCCTTCGAAATTAGCTTTGGCTATTTCCTTCAACTCATCGCTTACCAGCAGGTTCGATTTCAGGTTGGAAATGGCACTTTCGGTTGTGGCATCAAATAAGGAAACAATCCCGAACCCCTTGCATATCCAGCTTCCGGGAGGAAATTTCTCCTTCCACAATTCCAGGTTGTCAAAGTTGTCCATCAGCAGTGCAACATCGTCATCGGCAATGTCAACAGCCTTTTCGGTAGGGAGCAGCTCCAGGAAGTCGGCGTTATACAGTATGCGGTAATGCCTCATTATGCCCTCGCTGTCGGGAATGTCATAAAACAATGGCTTGCTGAAATCAAAATGGTGGCCATAATAGCTGTTGAGTATCAGGCAGCAGCAAAACACATAAAACTGGTGGTCGTCAAAATTACGGATGCTCATGCCAAAGTCCTCACCCGCATTCATGAGTATCTTTTTGAAACGTTCGGTATGATTAAAGGTAATGTTGAAGAAAGGAATGGCAGCCGCCTTGATCTCATTTTTGGTCAGTGCAGTCGGGAACAGGTCGGCCAGCAGGTTTTTTATCAGCTTTTCGTGCTTCTCAAGCAGGGAAAGGTCGGTAATCCCATCACGCAGTTCCGGGAAAGGTGCCGTGTGGCGCAGGAGCGCCTTAGCATAATCGGAGCGGTAATCTACATCCGATTCGGCAATTTCCTCAAGCGTTTCAAGTACTTTATGGAACGATATTTTCGCAATTAGCGGGCTTTCTATATGGTGCTCAACTTCCATCTTTCGGTCATTACAAATAGTCAGTAAAATTACGAAATTTTCGTTCGCGGGGATTCAATATTGTAAAGGTTTTTGGCCTGTGATGGAATAGCGTTACTTTTGTGGCAGATGAACCAGGCTGTAAACATAACTTTTCCCCACAACATCCGGCTTACCGTAAAGCGCGAAGACCTTCTGCATCCTCATATTTCGGGCAATAAATTCCGCAAGCTTAAGTACAATATCCTTCGGGCCAAGGAGGAGGGGAGAACCACTTTGCTCACTTTTGGCGGGGCTTTTTCCAACCACATCGCCGCGACTGCCGCAGCGGGTAAGGAGTATGGCTTTGAGGCGGTTGGCATCATCCGGGGCGAGGAACTGGTTGATAAAATTGTAGATAACCCAACGCTGGCTTTTGCCGAATCCTGCGGAATGAAGTTTAAATTTGTATCGAGGGAGCAGTATCGGGATAAAACAGACGTGGCATTCATTGCGGCATTGCGTGAAGAATTTGGCGATTTTTACCTGGTACCCGAAGGTGGCACAAACGCTTTGGCTGTGAAAGGCTGTGAGGAAATATTGTCGGCTGGTGATGAGCAGTTTACGCATGTGTGCTGTGCTGTGGGTACGGGAGGAACGATATCTGGGCTGATTAATTCTGCCGGTGCGGGCCAACGGGTTTTAGGCTTTCCGGCGCTCAAAGGTGCGGCATTACAGGAGGAGATCGCTATCTTTGCAAAAAACGCTAACTGGGAGCTTGTTGAGGAATATCATTTTGGCGGTTACGGAAAAGTAACCGGTGAACTGATAGCCTTTATGAACGATTTTTTCGTGGAAACAGGTATATTGCTGGATCCGGTGTATACGGGAAAGCTGTTTTTTGGCGTTATAGACATGATAAATAAAGGGATATTTCCTGAAAATTCCGATATACTGCTCATCCATACCGGTGGATTGCAGGGCATAGCCGGGATGAACAGGGAGTTAATGAGAAAGAAATTACCCATAATTAAAACGTGAGATATGTTCAGAAAAATTTTAGCTTTAGCAGTGTTAGGTTTGCTTGTGAGTTGCGGCACATCAAAATCGCGCATCCAGACAACCAAGAGCGGCGTAGCCAAAACAAAGACATCATCGAAAAAGAAACCGAAACCTGCCAACACCAAAACGTCTACCGCCTCAAATTCCAACAGCGGCAGGACTACTGAAACGCTGGAATCTACCTCAAAAACTGTAGTTTACTCGGATATGGTAAAGGCCTATGTACTCGAGTATAAGGAAATAGCAAAAGACAACATGCGCCGCCACGGCATTCCGGCCAGCATTACGCTGGCGCAGGGCATATTGGAGTCCGGAGCCGGGAGAGGCACGCTTTGCGTCAATGCCAACAACCACTTCGGCATCAAGTGCCATACAGGCTGGGATGGCGAAAAAGTATACCACGACGATGATGCCGAGCAGGAATGCTTCAGGAAATACGCAAAAGGAGCCGAATCGTATAACGACCACTCATTGTTCCTAACGACAAGGGGAAGGTATGCGTCGCTTTTCCAGTTGCGTAAGGATGATTATGAAGCCTGGGCACGCGGACTGAGGGCGGCCGGATATGCCACCGACCCGAAATACCCTGAAAAGCTTATCGGCCTTATTGAACGCTATGACCTTGCTGCATATGATGCCGAGGTACTCAACAAAACCTATGTTAAGCCTGCACCCAAGGCGGCTCCAGCAGCAACAGAAGAAGTGCTTGCCGCCGGTTCCTACCGTGTGGTGCAGGGCGATACGCTATACTCTATTTCTAAGAAACACAACCTGTCGGTAGATGAGCTGATGCGCCTCAACGGGCTGTCAAACAATGCCATTTCTATCGGGCAGGTACTAAAAGTAAAATAAAACAGATGCTATACGAACGCAGCAGCCGCCTTTTTGCCGAAGCAGAAAAGGTAATACCGGGCGGCGTGAACTCTCCTGTGCGTGCCTTCAGGGCCGTGGGAGGGACGCCCATTTTTGTAAAAGAAGCCAAAGGGGCTTATTTGTATGATGAGGACGGCAACCGCCTGATTGATTATATCAACTCATGGGGCCCAATGATTTTGGGTCATGCTTATGAACCAGTGGTCAATGCCGTAATTGACAGGGCGAAGAAAGGTACTTCTTTTGGTATGCCTACCGCCCTGGAAACTGAGATAGCCGGACTGGCCGTTTCTATGGTGCCCAATATCGATAAGATACGCTTTGTAAACTCGGGAACCGAGGCCTGTATGAGTGCCATACGTTTGGCCCGCGGGTTTACAGGACGCGACAAGATCATCAAATTTGCCGGCTGTTACCATGGCCATTCCGATTCGTTCCTGATACAGGCGGGCAGCGGGGCGGTGACTTTTGGTTCGCCTAACAGCCCCGGTGTAACCCAGGGCACGGCAAAAGATACACTCCTTGCAGCTTATAACGACCTCAATAACGTAGCAGAATTATTCGCTGCCAATGCCGGAGAAATTGCGGCCATCATCATAGAGCCGGTTGCGGGCAATATGGGCTGTGTGCCTCCTGCAGAAGGTTTCCTGGAAGGATTGCGGAAATTGTGTGACGACAATGGCACATTATTGATATTCGATGAGGTAATGACAGGGTTCCGCCTCGCAAAAGGCGGGGCGCAGGAGCTTTTCAATATCAAGGCGGATATCGTGGCTTTCGGGAAAGTAATAGGCGGCGGGCTTCCGGTGGGGGCTTTTGCTGCACGTAATGAGATAATGAATTATTTGGCTCCGCTTGGGCCTGTATACCAGGCAGGGACGCTTTCGGGCAACCCGCTGGCCATGGCTGCCGGGTTGGAAATGCTTAAGGCTCTTAACGCTGACGCAGGCATTTTCCAAAGGCTGGAAGAAAAGACAGCCTATCTTGAAAAGGGTATCCGTGAAAAGCTGGAGGAAGCAGGCCTTGCTTATACGATTAACCGAACAGGATCCATGATATCGGTGCACTTTGATGCCGCGCCTGTAACTGATTTTAAATCAGCAGGAAAAGGGGATAATGCAACCTTCAAAAAGTTCTTCCATGGGCTGTTGGCCGAAGGTAGTTACATCGCGCCGTCTGCTTATGAAACGTGGTTCATTACCGATGCGCTTACTTACGAAGACCTTGATGAGACCATTGCTGCAATAGGGCGGGTTTCGAAAACGCTATAAACTAAAAAACCTCCGTTGATACGGAGGTTTTTTTATAATTTGAAAAGTTGCTTAGTTGATAAGCGCCTTCAGAAGCTCAGGATTTGAATCCAGTTTTGCAAGCTGGTCTGAATCCAGTAACGACTTTATTTTTGTTTCCATGTTCTGTGCAATAACGGCCTTACGCTCGTTAGACAGGTTTGGGTTCGTTATAAGTGTGCGGTGCTTGGTTTCGAACAGGCCTTTATAATCTTTTTTCTGGTCTTCAGTCAAATCAAGTGATGAAGACATAAGTTCAAGATCCCTTGAGGCAGCTTTCCTTACTGCTTCAACATCATACGATTGTTGTTTAGCCGTTGCGGGCGCAGCTTTAGCAGGCGCAGGTGCTGCTTTAGCTTTGGTTTGCTGTGCATTGGCGTTTACTCCGAAAGCCAGCATGATAACGAAAAGAGCAATTATTTTTTTCATGATAAACGGTTATTTGTTTAGTGTTTATATGCCAAATCTAACTAATTTGCTAAACATCGCAAAACTTTAACACTTAAAATTTATCTGCGCCACCTCTTTTTCAAATTTTCATGTTTTTTTGTGATTTTTTCTTTTCGCTCGCTTTTCATTGCCTGAAACTTAGCCAGTTGTTTAGCGTCCAGTGTTTTGCTGAAGAAAGCCTTTGCTGCAATTTTTTCATCCATTAGTTTGCTTTGCATGGCAAAACGCTCATCCGAAGTGAGCTTTTCACCCGCCTGGTGCTTTGCTTTCATAGACGATCTCATTGTTTCATGCTCTTTGTTCTTCTTTGTAAAATACGCTTTTATGTCGGCTTGCTGCTTATCGGTAAGGTCAAGTTCAAGGGTTAGCTTCTTTGTTTGCAATTCTGCCCTTTGCTCAGGAGTGAAATGCTCTATTTGCCCCCTGTCGTGTTTTTTACCTTCATGCTTTCTTTCCCCATGCTGGGCATTCATGGTTACACCTGCCATCATTGCCAATGCTAAGATCCACATTTTCATAATTTTAATTTTTGAGTTTATATCCATAAGACCGCTATTAATGAAAAAGGTTTAAAAATTGGCTGAAATATTTTTTGTAATCCTTTTTCGCCAATTACCTTTGCACCGTGAAAAAAGCGGTCATGGCCATAGCATTGATGATACTCCTTAAACCGGTTCTTCCTGTTTTGGACTACATTATCAATTATGAGTATATAGCCAAAGAGCTTTGTGAAAACAAGGCAAAGCCCGAGCTCCACTGTAATGGTAAATGCCATCTTGCGAAAGAGCTTGCCAAAGCTGCTGAGGATGAAAAGCCTGTTTCCGAAAAGAAGTCAGGCCATGCGGAAGTTGAGGTTTTATTCTTCGAAACACTGCCGCAATTCGCTTTTTCATCAAAAACCGGTTTAAACTCTTTTGTTGCCATGCCGGAATACTGCAACAGCTATTCCCATCTGGATGCATCTTCGTTTTTCCACCCGCCTGTATTTATTTCGTAAAGAAGTTTTTTTACCACAAGGGTCACAAGGACTTTTCACAAAGTTCACAAATTGGTCTTGTCTTGTAAAA
Source organism: Flavobacterium sp. MFBS3-15 (assembly GCF_026107645.2). Taxonomy (GTDB): domain Bacteria; phylum Bacteroidota; class Bacteroidia; order Flavobacteriales; family Flavobacteriaceae; genus Flavobacterium. The sequence goes on from NZ_JAPCHV010000001.1 coordinate 35,792, forward strand.
GGGCGCAAATTTTACGCTTCGCTTTGTGAGCTTCGGCGTACAGCTTTGTGAAGCCAGTGAAGTCCTTTGTGCTCTTTGTGGTGAAAAATATCCACTTGTGGTAGCGGCCTCGCCGTATGAGGCTATTTGCTTAACGAATAAATACAAATCAAAATGAAAATTCAATTAAAATACATAGCGGCCCTAGTAGCGGCAGCAACCCTCTTTGTGTCATGCAGCAGCGATGACAGCACAACTGTAAACCCAAATGCCTTTGGTGATGCCGAGGTATATTTTGACAATGGCGTGGCCGGCGATGCGCTGATCCTAGGCACAACTTATACCAACTCCAATGGCGAACGGCTAACCATCAACAGGCTCAACTATATTGTGAGCAATTTTATACTTATCAAAGAAGACGGTACCGAATACGTTTATCCGAAGGAGGAAAGCTATTTTGTTATCAGCCAGGAGAATGACATGCTTACCGTCCATCTTGAAAACATCCCCGAAGGCGATTATAAGAAAGTGCGTTTTGGCATTGGTGTCGACCAGCAGCGGTATCTGCAGGGCGAAACGGCACAGCAGAGTTTTTGGGATTTAGCAGCGGCCAATGAGATGACCTGGACATGGAGCACCGGTTACCGATTCATCAATTTTGAAGGGACGTTCAATACCGCAGCATCACCTGAGGATAAGATTTTCCAGGTGCACCAGGGCAGCAACACCGCAACCGATAATTACCGGGAGATAACCCTTAACCTGCCCACAACAGCCCGTGTACGCGAGGGTGAAGTGCCGTCCATCCACGTGAAGACTAATGCCAACGTAATACTGGACGGGCAGCAAAAGATAAAACTATCAGATAATTTAAATCCTGCCGGTACGGGAGCAGCCATCATGGGCGGGGAAAACCTGATTACCATTGCGGGCAACACGCTGAATATGTTCTCTGTCGACCATGTGCATAACGGCGGAAGCGGCCACCACGAATAGTTATGCTGCGGTTCATTTACACGGCAATGGCAATGGTTTTGCTGTTGCCGTTAACCTCATGCAGTGAGGATAAAGATTACGTTCCGGTTAATGAAGCAATGGAGTTGGATGTGCCGTCAAATTTCCCGGCATTGGCACAAAATGTTTCAGTCACTAAAAAAGGGTTTGAGCTTGGCAGGAAGCTGTTTTATGATGGCCGCCTTTCGGCAGATGGTACTATATCATGTTCATTTTGCCATGAGCAGGGCTACGCTTTTACGCATCATGGGCACCAGTTTAGCCACGGCATCAACAACCAGGAGGGAACCCGCAACGCCCCGGCCGTGCAGAACATGGCTTTCCAGAGCGAATACTTTTATGATGGTGCCTCCAACAGCCTGGAGATGCTGTCTATTGTCCCGATACACAACCCGATTGAAATGGCGGAAACGTTGGAAACCATTGCCGATAAGCTCAAAACCGACCGGGAATATATAAAGCTTTTCAGCGAGGCGTTTGAGGATAAACAGGTCTCCTCAGGAAATATCCTGAAAGCACTGTCACAGTTCATGGCTATGATGGTGTCGGCTAATTCAAGGTATGATAAGTATGTGCGCAAAGAACCGGGCGGAAGCCTGACCCAAGAGGAATTACAGGGGCTTCAGCTGTTTCAAAGCAAATGCGCCACGTGCCATGCTACCGACCTGTTTACTGATAACAGTTTCCGTAACAACGGCCTGCCGCCGAACCCGTTCATTAATGACAAGGGACGGGAAATTGTGACAGGCTTTGCTTCGGATGCTTATAAGTTTAAAGTGCCCAGCCTCCGTAATGTGGAGAAAACCACGCCCTACATGCACGACGGGCGTTTCGGGTCGCTGGAGTCGGTGCTTAGCTTTTATGCCATGGGAGTACAGCAGTCGGAAACACTCGACCCGCAATTGAATCATGCCGGCGTGTTGGGCATTCCGATGAACACCGACGAAAAGATAGCCATTATCGCTTTCCTGAAGACCCTTACTGATGAGGAATTCCTCGCTAATCCATTATTTTACTACAGAACCTGATGAAAAAAATAGCCTTTTTTATTTTAATGACACAAATGGCATTCGCCAATACCCCGCCACGCAATTTTACAAAGTATCTTGAAGCTTTCGACTGCGATGCCTGTGGGTGTTCGGCCAGTGGCGGGGGCATGGGCTTCAGCTCGATGATCAATGGTAATTTTGTGGGCGTGCGCTACTTTCACCAAAGCTATTCCAGCCTTGACGGTATTTTCAACAATTCTCCGTGGGTCGATGAGAACTTCAATACTGTACAGGCGTGGGCGCGCATACCGGTGGCCAAAAATCTGCAGGTGTCTGCCCTGGTGCCGTACCATTTCCATAACCGCAGACTTGCTACGGGAGAACAGTCCATAGATGGCCTTGGTGATATAACCGTATTGGGATTATATACCCTGTACCAAACAAAGAATGATAGTGTGCCCTTCCGCCACGTCCTGCAAATGGGCGGCGGAATTAAAGCGCCTACAGGCAAATACGACAGTGCCAATAACGGCAGCGTGAACCCCAGCTTCCAGGTAGGTACCGGAAGCTGGGACTACCTGTTGGCTGCTGAATATATTATAACCCGCAATAATTTGGGGCTGAATGCTATGGTGAACTACACTTTTAAAACGGAGAATAGTGAGAAGTACCATTTTGGCGACCAGTTCAATTATGCCGCAACGCTGTTCTATATGGCTGGTGGAGACAAACTAACTGTTGTGCCACAGGCGGGAATAGCGGGAGAACTGTATGCCGCCAACAAGCAATATGGCGAAGATTTGCCCGATACCAAAGGCGACATCCTTTTTGGCAAGCTGGGCGTTGAAGCCGGCTTGGGTAAATTCTCAGTGGGTGTGGCTGGTATGCTGCCCATCAGCCAAAACCTTACCGGCGGCAGGGTAGAGGCAAACTACCGGTGGTCGGTGAATTTGAATTATAGTTTGTGATATACATAAAACCCTGTAAAATCTTAATTGCTCTTGCAGGGTTTGCCTTTTTTTAATTTGCCTTAATGATTTTAAACCATTGTTTTGCGCCTGCGGTTTCAAGACTGGCAAAATATATTCCGTCAGCACCATCAATTTCTGCTAAAATTTCGTCGGAGTTGCCATAGGTGCGTTCCATAACCAATTTACCGGAAATATCGGTAACTTTCAGTTTTACTTCTGGGTAAATGCCGTTCAGGGTGATAGTGAAAAGTCCATTTGTAGGATTTGGCGAAAGTGAGGCAGATGCCGGTTTTATCTCTTCAGTATTTAGTATGATCTGCTCGCTAGTTTTCGGCTTAAACTTTGTAATTACGGCATCGGGTCCTAAAGTTGGGCCAATACTTTGCCCATAAAAATCAATTGGTCCTCCCTGGTTATAATACCAAAGATTACGCTGGAGGTACCCATAGCCTTCGCTGTCCATAAAATAGCCGGACGTATAATTTTGCATAAGGTTTCCTGGCTCATTATCCCCACTTTTGCTCAGGTGCAAAAGATTTCCTTCTAGGTCATAGGAGGCGATGAACAGATCGGAAATATTTAATGATAGATTGGCATATCCGTTATTTCCGTTTATTATAGCAGTTGCCGTTGGTGTGTCATATTCCCAAAAAGACCCGATTATGCTAAGGGAATTGCCATGCTTTATCATTTCGTGGATATATCCGTGCTGTACAACCGTTGACCCGGTAATCCATTGCCAGTAACCAGTCGGGCTTAATTTGGCTAGGTAAAACCCTGCGTGTTCATTTTGGGTAATTTCTGAATCGTCGGCATTTGTCAGGACATGCACGCCATTGCCAAAATTTTTGCTTCCACAAACATAATTGTTTCCATCGGGCATGGTTACGATCGACCCAACACTTGCATTTTCACTGGTAACGAGCCACTGCGCGTCACCTTCAGGTGTAAATTTGGCGATATACATGCTTCCCCCGTAGGTACCGTTCCATCCTTTTTCAAGGTAGTCATCTTCATCGGCATCATATATTTTCAGGTTTATCTCATTGCCCCCATGAACATAAATATTATTATCCGCATCAAAGGTGAAGTTTTCAACAGATTCCCTATTCACGGCATATATATTAATCCCGGCATCCCACAATTGTTGACCGGTTGGTGAAAATTTGGCAATATAATAGTTTGCATCATCACCTGATATATCAGAAAATGTATTTATATATGTATCGTTGATGTAGGTGCTACCGCTATTTGTATATGGAAACATGCCGCCAACGATAATATTATCATTGCCATCGATGGCCACACGCTTAGGACACATACCAGTTGTTACCATCTTCCAGATGATTTCACCATCAGGGGTAAGTTTGATGACGAATGGTGCCGGGTATTCAAGTTGCGGAGAAATAGCCTGAGGTATTCCTGTAGTATCATAAATGTTACCGTCAGAATGCCCGACAATAAAGATATTTCCTTGGGAATCAGTATCAATCGACATAATTACATTTCGTTCTTCATTTTCAGCTTTTTCAGTACGTACTACCCACTGAATATTTCCGTTAAGATCATATTTTGCCAGGTAAGCACCGTATTTATCAGTAAGGTCATAAGAGTTACCGTCCCGTGAATCAAGGGTAAGGTCATTATAATAACCGCACGTAAGAAAACCTTCCTCCACCTGGTGCATATCCAAAGATTCTATATCCCATCGATAGGGCCAGTTATAGTATTCTATCTGCCCATTGTATATGTCTTCGCCTTGCTGGATCAATGTCCAGACTTCCTCCTGCTCTTGGCAGAAAGAGTATTGTGAAAACAGACATAAGATAGCGATAAGGATATTTTTCATAATGGTTGACTTGGTTCTCAGGCGAAAATAATACTAATTTCTCAACTGCTGAATAGTAAAATGTTATCTTTTCCCACTTAGTAAATTAGTCTTTTGGTTTTAGGGCATATCATTAAAAGCAAAGCCCCTGAATTTTATATTCAGAGGCTTTTAGTATTGTAATATGATATTTACCCTTTAAACTCAACCGTTTTGCTATCGCCTTCCACGGTCACTTTTACAAGGCCATGCTTGGATAGCCCTTTCATGGCGGCATCCCATTTCTTGCCGCTCAGGCCTGCCTGTTGTTTTAGTGCGTCAAGTGCCAGCTGGCCGCTTACTTTTAGCAGTTCGGCTACGGCTTTTTCGTCTTCGGTAAGTTCGAGGGCTTTTTTCTCCGGCCTCATTTGCGGGAAGAACAGCACTTCCTGTATCGACGGGTTGTTGGTCAGGAACATGATGAGCCTGTCCATGCCTATGCCAAGCCCTGATGTAGGCGGCATCCCGTATTCCAATGCGCGCAGGAAGTCGTTATCAATGAATTGCGCTGCCTCTACGTCGCCACGCTCTGAGAGCTTCAATTGTGCCTCGAAACGTTCGCGCTGGTCGATAGGATCGTTTAGTTCGGAATATGCATTTGCGATCTCCTTGCCGCATACCATCAGCTCAAAACGCTCGGTAAGCTCAGGGTTGTCGCGGTGTTCCTTGCACAGCGGGCTCATCTCTTTCGGGTAATCGGTAATGAAGGTTGGCTGTATGAAGTTGCCTTCACATTTTTCCCCGAATATTTCGTCGATAAGCTTGCCTTTGCCCATGGTGTCATCTACAGCGATGCCCATGCCTTTGGCTGCTTCATATATTTCTTCTTCGGTCTTGCCGGATATGTCAAAGCCTGTAAACTGCTTGATGGCATCGGTCATGGTTACCCTTGCATACGGCGCCTTAAAGCTTACTTTATGCTCGCCAAAAGTAGCGTCGGCAGTACCGTTCACGGCTATGGCGCAATGCTCCAGCAGGCTCTCGGTAAACTCCATCATCCAGTTGTAGTCTTTATAGGCAACATAGATCTCCATGGCAGTAAACTCTGGGTTGTGCGTCCTGTCCATACCCTCGTTACGGAAGTTTTTCGAGAATTCGTATACGCCGTCGAATCCGCCCACGATGAGCCTTTTCAGGTACAGTTCGTTAGCAATACGCATGTACAGCGGAATGTCCAGGCTATTATGGTGTGTAACGAACGGCCTTGCAGCAGCGCCACCCGGAATAGATTGAAGGATAGGGGTTTCCACCTCAAAATATCCTTTATCGTTAAAGAACGAACGCATCGCATTGAAAAGCTTTGTCCTTTTTATGAAAACCTCCTTTACCTGCGGATTTACCACAAGGTCTACATAGCGTTGGCGGTAACGAAGCTCAGGATCGGTAAAGCTGTCGAATACTTTTCCGTCGGCATCTGTTTTTGGCATCGGCAACGGACGCAAAGTCTTACTGAGCAGGCTAAAATCGGTCACTTTGATCGTCATTTCTCCTACCTGAGTGGTGAAAAGTTCACCTTCTACGCCTATAAAATCGCCAAGATCGATCAGTTTTTTGAAAAGCTCGTTGTATTTTACCTTGTCTTCACCGGGACAAATTTCGTCGCGGTTAAAGTAAAGTTGGATTCTGCCTTCGCTGTCCTGAAGCTCGGCAAAAGAAGCCTTGCCCTGTATGCGTACGGACATCAGCCTTCCCGCCACAACTACCTGTTTACCTTCAGAAAAGCTTTCCTTCACCTGTTTCGAGGTATGGTCTACCGGAAAAAGGTTGGCGGGATAAGGATTGATGCCGAGATTCCTCAGCGCATCCAGTTTTTCTCTGCGGATGATTTCTTGTTCTGAAAGCTGCATGATAGTTATGATTTTAAGGCAGCAAAGATAGTGATATTGTGTAAAAAAGCAATTTGGTTTTGCGGTTGGCAATTAAACAAATCATGCCAATTTTCAGCAGATTATGAATAATGTCGTAAACTGATTAATCTAACTCGTGTAATTCGTTGCAAACTACTATATTTGAAGCACTAAATCAATTCAAAAAATGAAACAAGGATTACTATGGGCCCTGGGCCTGATGATGGCGTTTTTTACAACATCATGTACATTTAGCGAAACCATTGTTATTAATGAAAACGGTTCGGGAAAGGTATCATTCGATATTGACGGTTCAGGGCTTATGGCCATGGCAGGGGACAAAATGGCTGAGGAGGGTGAAAAGCGCATCGACTCGTCATTTACATTTAAAGAAATGTTGGCCGAAAAAGCCGACAGTATAGCAAAATTGCCTAAAGAGGAACAGACAAGGCTGAAGAGCCTGGAGCGTTTTACGGTTAAGATGCTGATGGATCCTGCTTCAAAAGAAATGGTGATTAATATGTTTGCTGATTTTGACAAGGCCGATAAGCTTCAGGACATGATGAACCTGTTCGGCAACCTGAACAGCATGAACAAAAAGGCAGGCCAGCCGGATATGGGCGGCTTGTTCCAGAATGGTTCGGAAGTGAGCTATGCTTATGACGGCAAGAAATTCAGCAGGAAGGTAAAGATTGTTGAGAAGCCTAAGAAAAAAGATGATGAGGGCGATGAAGAAATGTATAAGGCTATGTTTGGCGAATCAAACTATCAGCTAAACTATACGTTCCCTAAGAAAGTAAAAAAAGTATCAAATAAAAATGCGGTAATAAGCGCCGACAAGAAAACGGTAACGCTTACATATCCTCTTAATGAATTCTTCGATAATCCGAAAGCCATGGCGATTGAAGTAGAGTTTGAAAAGTAATCCTGATATAATGAGGACTACGAAATCCGGATGGGCAGCCTGTCCGGATTTTTTATTATGTAATGGCTGTTGTTTTGTTTTGTAACTTTGTAGTGCATTAGCATTTATGACAATGAATAAGACAATACAATTCCTTGAGCTGGGCCAGATGGACTACAAGGAGGCCTGGGATTACCAGGAGCAGCTTTTTAAAGAGATACTCGACATAAAAATCGCCAACAGGAGGGAAGAATCGGCTACCGAAACGCCAAATTACCTGTTATTGATAGAGCACCCACACGTATATACTTTGGGTAAAAGCGGCGACATGGCCAATATGCTGCTCAACGAAAAGCAGCTTGAGGCGAAGGGTGCGTCATTTTATAAAATAAACAGGGGAGGGGACATTACCTATCACGGTCCCGGCCAAATTGTGGGCTACCCGATATTGGACCTTGAAAATTTTTTTACAGACATCCATAAATACCTGCGCCTTTTAGAAGAGATGGTAATACTCACCCTCGCAGAATATGGCATTGCCGGTACGCGCAGCGAAGGCGAAACAGGCGTATGGCTCGATGTAGGCACTCCATTTGCCCGTAAAATATGCGCCATGGGTGTACGCGCGTCTCGTTGGGTAACCATGCATGGCTTTGCATTTAACGTGAATGCTGACTTGGGTTATTTTGACAACATCATTCCATGTGGCATTCGCGGAAAGGCTGTAACGTCATTAAATGTAGAACTGGGAGTGGAAAAGGTAAATGAAGATAAAGTTAAGGAAAAACTGCTGAACCATTTTGCCAACCTTTTCGAAGCAGAATTACGGATTGTAGATCGTAACGTGCACATCTTCTAAAATATCGAACTGCAGTTCCAGTTGGTCGGGCAATAGCCGAAACGACTTACGATGGTATTTTGTAATCCCGTATTTCCTGATAGCCTCCCTGTGTTCTGCTGTGGGGTAACCTTTATTTTTCTTCCAGTTATACATAGGGAACTCTTCATGAATACGGTCCATGTACTCATCTCTGTAGGTTTTTGCCAGTATGGATGCAGCGGCAATGCTCAGGTACTTGCCGTCTCCCTGCACGATACAGCTATAAGGTATGTTGTTTACGGGTTTAAAGCGGTTGCCGTCTACAATAATATAGTGTGGTACCGGATTAAGTTGGGTAATGCATTCCTGCATAGCTTTAATAGAAGCATTGAGGATGTTGATTTCGTCTATCACTTCCGGCTCTATATGCTTCACGTGGTAGCATAGTGCGTGATCCTGTATAATTGGGCGGAGATGCTCGCGTATCTTTTCAGTAAGTTGTTTAGAGTCATTCAGGAGGTCGTTCTGAAAATCTTCAGGCAATATTACCGCAGCGGCGGTCACTGGCCCTGCAAGGCAGCCGCGCCCGGCTTCATCAGTACCGGTTTCATATAAATGTTCTGAAAATTTCAAAGCCAGCATAAACCCTGTCTCTTATTTTTACGTATATCCCTGAAGCAAAGATACTCCCGATAAAGTTAAATTTAAAATTAATACATCCTAATTTGTGATAATTATTATTTTTGCTAATCCATGTTGCCTAAAAATGTATTTTTGCTGGCTTTCAATGGAAAATTGCTATTAAATTATTAACTATTTACAATCAAAAAATGAAAAAAAATACAATGAGGGCTGTTTTACTTGCAGGGTTTTTCCTTGCAGGATTTTCGGCTCTTGCTCAGACAGCTGAGCAGCGCAAGCTAATCGTTAAGGATAATAATCTTGAAGAGTTAGCGAGGCTTGAGCAGGAACAAATAGAGTTTCGTACGAGTAATTATGCCGAGGCTTTAAGGCTTGCGGGAATAAACGGCTGGCCTTTGGAGAAAAAGGGCAGCTGGGGTGAGCGCCAAAGATTGATGGGTGTAACTGAAGACGGAGTTCCGCTATATTTTACAAATTATAATCTTGGTGCTGCCATAACAACACGTGCAAATAAGTTACATCCCGGTGGCGGTATGGGGTTAAGTCTTACCGGGCAGGGTATGCTTGTTGGTGTTTGGGATGGAGAGCAGGTACGTATATCACACCAAAATTTTGGGGATAGGGTGGAGATTGGCGATTCTTTTATTGGATATGGCGATCATGCAACCCATATCGCAGGTACAATAGCAGGTGGAGGTACTGGTAATGCTGCGGCAAGGGGTATTGCTTATGAAGCAAATATCAGGAGTTTTGAAGCTTTCGGTTCCGATACTCCTGAAATGATTCAGCAGGCTGCACAGGGAATGCTGGTTTCGAACCACTCGTATGGGTTTACGCCATTCAGTGCCGGTACCGCTTTTTGGGGGGCTTACTGGAGTTATGCAAAAATCTTAGATGATATTACCTTTAATGCTCCCCGCTACCAACCAGTAGTTTCTGCGGGTAACGATAATAATCAAAATCCTGCTAACAATCCTTCGAAGTTTGGTTATGACCTTGTAAATTGTTACGCAACGTCGAAAAATGCAATTGTTGTTGCTGCGGTACATGGGGTAAATAATTATACGAGCCCGAACAGTGTTCAGATAGCTAACTTTAGCAGCTGGGGACCTACAGATGATAACAGGATTAAGCCGGATATCAGTGCGAAAGGTGTTGCCGTGTTTTCAAGCTATGCCACTAACGACACTGCTTACGGTACGATGCAGGGAACTTCAATGGCTGCTCCGGGAATTGCCGGTAGCTGTATATTGCTGCAACAGCATTATAACAATGTAAATGGTGTATTCATGTGGTCTTCAACGCTGCGTGGGCTTGTTGCGCATACGGCAGACGAGTGTGGCGACTGGGACGGTCCGGATCCCGCTTTTGGCTGGGGATTGATGAATTCCCAAAAAGCTGCGCAGGCTATTTCAGATAATGGCTCGGTTTCTATTGTTGAGGAAAAACAGCTTACCCAAGGCCAGCCTTATACAAGGACTGTAACTTCTGACGGGGTTAATAAGCTTGTTGCAACGATTTCGTGGACTGACAGGTCGGGAAATGCAAATACCGGAACAGTAGACCTTAGTACACCAGTGTTAAGAAACAATCTTGATATCAGGGTTACAAAAGTTGGTGGTGAAGAGTATATGCCGTGGAAGTTTGCTGATTTTATGGCTGATGCAGCGATACAGGGCGATAATAATGTTGATAATATTGAAAAAGTTGAGATTGAGGGTGCTTCCGGTGAATATGTAATTACTGTGTCTAATAAGGGTACGCTTGTAAGCGGTGCGCAGAATTATTCCCTTATTGTTACCGGTATTGAGGAGACTGCAGGTATAGAAGATACGGCGTCGCGTATGTTTAATGTGTGGCCAAATCCTGCTGATGATCAACTTACAGTTTCCCTTCCGTCAGGTATTGAAGGTGAGGCTAATGTCCAGCTTTTTGATATTCAGGGAAGGGTTGTAGCGCGTGAGAGCATGTCCTCTCCTGAGAGCACTATTAATATTGACGGTCTGTCTGCAGGAATGTATATTGTGAGTGTGACCAATGGTTCAAAAACTCAAACAAAAAAGGTGGTAATTAAATAAGATTCTAAAAAAATTAAATAATTTTCAAAATATAACGCAACCTTTTTCAACTTGAGGTATCTAATAATAAAACGTCAGCTTTGGTTGACGTTTTGTTTTAATTCAAAAAATGATACCTTATGTGGGCAATTATTATCAATCTTTTGTGGTTTTTTCATTTACACTAAATATTGTTAAAACTTTAGGAAGTATTGCAATGTTAAAAGTTTGTTATATTAAAATAAATTAATAGATTTGCAACTTAACTAACTCAAATTAATTTAATATGAAATCAAAGTTTACTTGGATTTTTACGCTGTTGCTGGCGTTTTTTATTCAGTTTTCCTTTGCGCAGGAGAGAACAGTTACAGGGGTTGTCGTTGACAACACGGGAATGCCAATTCCCAGTGCTACTGTAAAGGTTCAGGGTTCTTCTGCTCCGGGTGTTCAGACTGATTTTGATGGAAACTATTCCATTCAGGCAAAACCTGGTGATAAAGTGGAAATCTCTTATGTTGGAATGCAGACTCAGGTGGTTACTGTGAGTGCTTCAGGGACAGTTCCTAATGTAACGTTAACCGATGATCCTACTGTTTTGGATAATGTCGTTGTTGAGGGTTATAGGAATTCGACCAAGCCGCTTTCCAATATTGCCGTAACTACTGTAACTGCAAAAACCATCGAAGGCAGGCCGAATGCGTCGTTTATTCAAACGCTTCAGGGCCAGATTCCTGGTTTGAATATCTCGACAGGTTCAGGTCAGCCGGGTGCTAACAGTACAGTTATCCTAAGGGGTTATGGATCTATTAATGGTAAAGTTGAGCCTTTATTTGTAATCGACGGTGTACCGTTGGATGCAGATAACTTCAGGAGTCTTAACCCGAATGATATCGAATCGGTTTCAGTTCTTAAAGATGCCGGTGCAACATCAATATACGGTAACAGGGGTGCTAACGGTGTTATCATTGTTAAGACTAAAAAAGGTACATTCGATTCGCCGCTTCAAGTTAAGTATACAGGTATTACGAGCTTTACTGAGATGCAGAGCAACAAATACAACGTGATGAATTCAAGGCAGCTTTTAGGTCTTGAGAAGACAGCTCAAAGAGGATATGGTGCGAGCCTTACTGATGAGGAAATCGCTGCTTATGATATTAATACTAACTGGAAGGATGTTCTTTTCAGGACGGGTACTTCGCAAAACCATGTATTGAGTCTTACGGGTGGTGGTAAAAACCTTTCGGCTTATACTTCAGTAGGTTTCTTTGATCAGGAAGGTATCCTTATCGATACAAGGCTAAAAAGGTTTAACTTTAGGAATAACCTAACAGGCCGTAGTAATGATGGTAGGTTTAATTACTCTACTGCTCTTACAGTTAACTATTCAAGAAGGGACGAAGCTTCGAACATCGGAACAGGTAACGTTAACATCAACCCTGTGTTGGGTGCTAACCAAGGCGTGCCTTACATTAGCCCGGACTGGTATACAACAAGCCAGGCTCTTGTGGATATGTACCGTGCTGATGCTACAGATCCTAATAACATAGGTGCTGGTTCGCTACTGCTTTCTCCGCTTATGCAGCTTGATATTATGAAAAAAGGTACCCTTCAAACTGAAGAATTGAAAATGATCGGTAACGTTCAGGCGAGCTACAGGCTTACGGATGAGCTTACTGCAGGTACTACTTTTGGTGCTGACTATACTCAGGCTACCGGCCTTCAGGTTCAGGATCCTACTTCATTCAACTCATTGTTCTTTGCTCAGGCTGGAGAGGAATATCTTGGATGGCAGTTTGAAAGCTTTGCAAGGAACGTTTTGTTCAATACAAACGTGAACCTTAACTTTACGAAGAGCTGGGGTGATCATACACTTGATGCTTCTGCATTTACAGAATACTTTAAAGGACACTCTAAGTCGTTCAACTATGCTCAGAATGGTTTGGATCCTAAAGTTTTTGTGCCGGGTAACGGTGCTGGTTTCATACCATTCGATCCGGGTACTCCTACATTCTATCTTCCCGAAGTTGCTTCAGGAAAAGGAACTGCAGGTCTGTTCTCGTACTTTGCAAGCGCTGACTACGATTATAAAGAGAAATATGGTTTGAGCGCTACTATACGCAGGGATGCTTCTTACCGTTTTGCTGAAACAAACCGTTGGGGTACTTATTGGTCAGTATCTGGTCGTTGGAATATTGACAGGGAATCTTTCATGGAGGGTTCTGTGTTCCAAATGCTTAAGTTAAGGGCTTCTTACGGTACTACAGGTAACCAGAACATCTTCGGTGAAAGTATATTTAACGCTCCTAACGGTGCAAGGACTTTATTTGCACAAGGTACAGGTTATGCCAATCAGCCTGCTTATATACTTGGTCAATTGGGTAACCCGGACCTTCAGTGGGAAACTGTTGCGCAGGCAAACATAGGTGTTGACTTTGAAGTGTTCAACAGGAGATTAAGAGGTACTTTTGATGTATATCGCAGGACTACTGATGACCTGTACCAGGAAGCACAGTTATCGGCTATTACAGGTACATATGAAATACTTGCAAATGGAGGTTCTTTGCAGAACCAGGGTGTTGAGGCGTTATTGGCATATGATGTTATTAAGTCGAACGACTTCATGCTAACACTAAACTTTAATGGCTCTTATAACCAGAATAAGTTGCTTGATATAACTACCGTTAACAACTTCCGTGATCTTGGTCTAACCGCTCGTGACGAAGGTGGTTCTCTGGGGCAGTTTTATCTTATAAAGTATGCAGGTGTTAACCCTGCAAATGGTAACTTGCTATTCTATACTAAAGATGGACAGCTTACAGAAAATCCTGATCAATTGGACGATAGAAGGCTAACAGGAAAAACTTCCATCCCAACTTATCAGGGTGGTTTTGGTTTCGATGCTTCATATAAAGGTTTCTTCCTAACAACTCAGTTCTCATTCGTAGCTGATATCTACAGGTTTGATTATGACCTTGAAGGTCTTCAGGATCCAACTGATATCGGTACATGGAATAAAACTACTGATCTTCTTAATGCATGGACACCTGATAACAGAGTAACTGATATCCCGTCTTTGACATTGACAAACAAAGGTATGGATGCTAACTCTGACAGGTATTTGAAAGATGCATCTTACGTAAGGTTAAGATATATGAGCCTTGGCTACAGCTTTAGTAATAAATTGTTGGAAAAAACTCCATTCACAGGTCTTAGGGCTTATTTCCAGGCAGAAAACCTGGTTACATGGACCAAGTGGAGGGGATGGGATGCTGAAAGTAACCGTGGTGCTGACCAATATCAGTATCCAACTCCGAGAATTCTTTCTTTAGGCCTTGAAGTACAATTTTAAAAAAAAAGGAAAATGAATATGAGAAATTTTAAAGCGATTTTGTTTGTTATTACTGCTTCAATGTTTGTAGCTTGTGATGACGCTATAGATATCACGCAGCCGAGCGAGTTGCCGCCGGACAGGGTTTATGAAACCGTTTCAGATATGCAGCTTGGCCTCAACGGTGTTTATGCCAGTATTCCTGGTGAAACGCAGATTTATTTCACCTCTCTGTTTACTGATGAGACTGCTATAGGCAGGGGTAATGGTGGACAGGGTACTGACGGTGAACTTGCATTTATGCTTAACGCAAATTCAGGTGATGCGGCTTCAATCTGGTTGTCGAATTATTCACTTATCAATGCTGCCAACAGGCTTATTCATGGTGTTGAGAATGTAGTTATCCAGGAGGATGATCCTACTACTGCAGATGTAAACGAAGATGAGACTGCTTGGTATAACCATATCCTTGCCCAGGCTCATGCTCTTAGGGCCTTCGGCCACATGCAGCTGCTTACTTACTTCTCTGAGGATATGACCGACGATTCATCTTTGGGTGTTATCCTTGTTGATTTTGTTCCTGAGGATATTTATGCACAACTTCCAAGGAATACTACAGGAGAGGTGTTTGCACTTATAAACAGTGATCTTGATTTTGCGTCAACTAATCTTTCCGTTACAAATCCACAACCGGGCGACAACGCAGGTGCTGAGTATGATAATACCTATATAAAGCCTGGATTTATAACTGCTTTCAGGGCGCGTATGGCTGCCTATAGAGGTGACCTTGCCAGCGCAAAAGCTTTTGTTGATGAACTTGATACAGCTGTTTATAATACCGATGCGGTTACAGGATACAACCTTACTCCAAGGGCAAACTACAAAACTATTTGGAGTGATGGCCCATTGAACCCTTCATTTGATGAAGTTATTTTTAAGGTAAACAGGGCTAACCCGGGTGGTAATACCACAGGTAATTTTGCTCAGGTATGGTCGTCGATCAACAGTACTGTAGACGGATCTCCATTTTTTGAAGTGAACAGGGCTCTTTTCAATTTGGTGTATAACACATCAGATATCAGGGAAGAAGTTATTGTAGACCCTACTGCTGAAGTTCTTCCAAACTATAATGATCCTTCGGTTAGCGATTACCAGTATTTTACTGAGGACATCCTTCCTGTAGGTAAGTATCCTGGTAGCGAGAACCTTGCGTTGCTTAATGATATCAAAGTTTTCAGGTTTTCTGAAATGGTACTTATCAGGGCTGAATATTTTGCAAGCATTGGTGACTTTACTAATGTAAGGGCTCAAATCAATTCAATCAGGAGCGTACGTTATTCTCCGGGATCTGGTCAAGTAGGTCCAATTAGTAATGCGACAGATGCGTGGAAGGCCATTCTTAATGAGAGAAGGATTGAACTTGCTTTCGAAGGGCATAGGTATGTTGACCTACGTCGCTTAGGTCTTCTTGCCGACGAGCAGGTTGATCGTGACCCAAGGGATTGTGAATTCAACGGGTTCTGTACCATTCCTTCGGATGACTATAGGTTTATAATGCCTATTCCAAGAGCTGAAACAGCTGCTAATACAGTGATTCAGCAAAATCCAAATTATTAAACAATTAAATTCTAAGAAAAATGAAAAAGAACATATTTAAGTTCGCTGCACTGTTCATTTTTTCTTCAGTAATGCTTACGAGCTGTGAAGAAGAAACGGTGACTTTTGATGGCCGCAACGGCCAGTCGATAGCTGCGTTCAGGCAAGATGCTCAAGAGCTTGCTGTGAATTCAGAGGGAGAATCTTCAGTGACTGTTTTAGTTGATGTTACTACTGTATCAAATCAGGACAGGGCTGTTGTTGTTTCGATTGATCCTGATCGTTCAACAGCCGAAGCTGCAGATTATGTTATTGATCCTGCATCACTTATTGTTCCTGCAGGAGCATACAATGCAGAAATTAAAATATTGGGTAACTTTGATGAATTGCCTGATTCAGGTTCAGTTGATCTTGTGCTTCTGCTTGATAGTGTCGAAGGCGCAACTCTTGACACCAGGCAGGAAACTTCAGTTTCTATTTTCAAAGTTTGTCCTATTACCGAAAGCCTTGCAGGCACTCACACCTATGTTCAATACGATATTAGTGTTGGTAACGGTAGCGGAGGAATACAGCAAACACTGTCTGGCAGCTTTGATGGAACTATAACGTGGACTGAGAATGGAACTCCAGATAGTGGAAAATATTTTATAGGAGACTTGTCTTTCGGTATGTATCCTACAGTGTATAATGACGGTCCAGCTACCGGTACAGGCGTAAATAAGGCCGGTGTTGAGTGGGTTTGTAATAAAATTAAAGCTACTGGTAAGGATCAATATGGTGATTCATTTACATATACTATGGTTAGTGTTTCTGGACCTATAATGACTTTTAAGTATATTAATGGTTACGGTGACAGGGGGACAGTTGATCTTATCCGTCAGGATGGCGAAAACTGGCCTGATATCATGCAGACTAACTAATATTAAAATTTAATATTTTAAAGGGCTTTCATACGAAAGCCCTTTTTTTTGACGTTACCTGAATATTCCTGTTTGTAAAATTTAATTACATTTGCCTAAATTTATTTTCAATGCAAAGAATTTTAATTTCTGTTTTTCTTTTGTTGTTGCCGGCATTGCTTTTTTCCCAGGAAAAGAAAAAAGGAAGATTAAATTCTCAGTCAAAACAGGCTCCTATAAGATCTGTAGAGCGGACGGATAATGATAGGGATCAAGAACCTTCACAAGCCTCTGATACCATTGCTACAGTTGATATGTACAAAATTATTACGATTGAGAGAGATACGACTATTGTAGATACTTCGCTTACCATACAGTGGGAATACCGTAATAATTACCTCCGCAAGGATAATTTTGGGCTCCTGGCATTTCCGAATGATGGACAGACCTACAATACGCTTGATTATGGTCTTACCAAATTCAATCCTTTTCCTGAGTTTGGCTTCAGGGCGAAGCACTTTTCCTACCAGGAAGTCGAAGACATCAATTACTATAACGTTGCGACGCCTTACACGGATTTATTTTATCGTTCTACACAACAACAGGGCCAGATACTTGATGCATTAATCACAGTAAATACTTCTGAGAATCTCAATCTGTTTGTAGGCTACAAGGGTATAAGGTCTATTGGAAAATACATCAATTCCATTTCCAGTAATGGTAATTTCCGCATTGGGGGGAGTTATAATACTGCAAATAAGAGGTATGTACTGAAGACCCATTTTACCGGCCAGGATCTTTCTAACCAGGAAAATGGAGGTATATTGAGGCCTGATTATTTTGAGTCCGGCGAAGAGCCGTACACTAATCGGGAGCGGCTTGAGGTATATTTTACCGATGCTACTTCAATTATGAAAGGCAATCGTTTTTTTGTAGACCACACTTTCAGACTCAATAAGGATAATCCCAACAGTCTTGTTTTCCATCACAGGTTTAACTACGAAACCAAATTTTACGAATACACCCAGCCAACCCGCAGCAACAGGTTTGGGGCTTCTTATACAACCTCCATTAATAATAAGACCAGGTACAATATGATGTATAATATGGTTGGAGCTGCATATAGTAATGAGAATATTGGTATGCTGGAGTTTTATGTTGAGGATTATAATTACAACTATTTTTACCGCACCATAATCCTTAATCCCGATGGATCACTGGGAATCCCGAATGCTATTAACGACCGGATTAATACTTACGGTGCCCGCTATACCTATCAAAAAGATAAGTTAAAGGGGTCCGCCCTGATATCAAACTCTATAACCGACCAGTCACTTGCCAATATAGATGTTTCGGCCCGCTATGATTTTGATGAAAAGAATAGCGTTACAGCCCGTTACCAAAATATGAACAAGCTGCCAAATCTTAACTTCAGGCTATATCAAAGCGATTATAAAGCATACAATTGGTACCGGGATGACCTGAAAAACGAAAAAATAAACAGTTTCGAGATTGAGGCTAAAACCAAATGGGTAGATGCTTCAGTTCAGTATACCATACTGAATGATCATTTGTATTTCAGGAATGAGTTTGTAAATACGATTACCGCTCCCGATAATATTGATACCCTATATGTAAAGCCCCGGCAGTATGGCAACACCATCAATTACTTTTCAGCGAAGGTGGGCCGTGAATTTAGGGTGTGGCGTTTTGCACTTGATAATACGGTACTGTATCAAAAGGTAGACCAACAGGATAAAATTTTAAATGTTCCTGAATTTGTTACAAGGAACACACTCTATTATTCCCAATATCTTTTCAAGAGGGCATTGTTCCTGCAAACCGGTTTTACCTTCCAGTACTTTACAAAGTATTATGGCAATGACTATAACCCGCTCATTGGCGAATTTTTTGTGCAGGAAGAAAAAGAGTTTGGAGGTTTCCCGCTTATTGACTTTTTTATTAATGCTAAGATTAAAGAATTCAGGATGTTTCTTCGTGCAGAACATTTCAACTCTTCCATGACAGGATATGATTTTTATTCAGCACCGAATGTACCTTACAGGGATTTCACAGTACGTTTCGGAGTTATTTGGGATTTCTTCTCTTAGTGAGTTCAATTTCTCACTTAATAATTACAATTACTTTAAAATTATATGCAATATATTTGCAGGACTGTAATTAAACGACAGAAAACTATAATGAAATACGCAGATAACATACTTGGAACCATCGGCAACACACCTATGGTAAAGCTTAATAAGATAACTGAAGGAATTGATGCTTTGGTTTTAGCCAAAGTCGAAACCTTCAATCCCGGAAATTCTGTAAAAGACAGGATGGCTGTAAAAATGATTGAAGATGCAGAGGCTGATGGAAGGCTGAAACCCGGCGGAACCATAATCGAGGGTACATCTGGAAATACAGGCATGGGCCTCGCGCTCTGTGCCATTGTAAAAGGTTATAAGCTCATTTGCGTAATCAGTGATAAGCAGTCTAAAGAAAAGATGGATATCCTTCGTGCAGTTGGCGCAAAGGTTGTTGTTTGTCCGACTGATGTTGAACCAACAGACCCGCGTTCATACTATTCCGTATCAAAGCGCCTGGCAGAAGAAACACCAAATTCGTGGTACGTAAACCAGTATGACAACCTGAGCAATGCAAAAGCGCACTATGAGCAAACGGGTCCTGAGATATGGGAACAGACAGATGGTAAAATAACCCACTTCATTGTGGGTGTTGGTACGGGCGGAACAATTTCAGGTGTTGCTAAATATTTGAAAGAGAAGAATCCCAATATAAAATGTTGGGGAATTGATACCTATGGTTCGGTTTTCAAAAAATATCACGAGACGGGTATTTTTGATGAGAACGAAATCTACTCTTATATAACCGAAGGCATTGGCGAAGATATCCTTCCTAAGAATGTTGATTTCTCACTTATTGACGGCTTTACAAAAGTTACGGATAAGGATGCCGCTGTTTATACACGCAAACTGGCACTTGAAGAAGGCATTTTCGTAGGTAACTCTGCCGGTGCTGCTATCAAAGGACTTTTGCAACTCAAGGATGAATTTAAGCCGGACGACGTAGTGGTCGTACTTTTCCACGACAGTGGCAGCCGCTATGTGGGCAAAATGTTTAATGACGACTGGATGCGTGAGCGCGGTTTTCTTGATGAGGATATCACAAAGGCAGAAGATCTCATAAAAGGCCATTCTGACAAGCCGCTTGTGATTGTGCGTACCGAAGAACTGGTAAGCCATGCCATTGAGCGCCTTCGCAAGTACAAAATATCACAAATACCGGTAATTGATACCAATGGCTTTGTCGGTTCTGTTGATGAAACCGACCTTTTCCGCAGCTATGTGGAGGATAAGGATATTGCTGAGAAGCCGATACGTGAAATTATGGGCAAACCTTACCCTATAGTGCAGAAAAATACTTCCATCGAGGAAATATCAAAACTGATTAATAAGGACAACCAGGCTGTATTGGTAGATTTGGGAGGCGGCAAGCACCACATCATCACCAAGCACGACATCATTAGTTCGATAAAGTAATACAAAGCCCCGCATTTCGGGGCTTGTTTTTTTCAGGAATTCTTCTTGGTAATTATGCCTTTCATGGTGGCATACAGTCCCAACAGGCTAAAAAATCCGAAGAAAATTATATTTGCCAGACCCACTATTTTAATCATGGAGTAATCGTTGTCTTTATTAAAAAGATATATTCCTAAAAATACAAACGCAAAACACTTGCTGTAGCTCCTAATATTTTTATTGATTTAAGTGGCATAAACCTGATGTTTAAAGTTTTATATAAAGTTAGCCCTGCCAATTGATAAGAAATTGTATGATTGGGACATCTTTAAAAATTACTCTTCCCCAAGTAGTACACCTGATACATTCCACGCGCTAAAGCTATTACCTTCAGGTGCACCTTGTGGAATGGTAACGGTTAGCGTATGGGTACCTGCCTTCAGATTGCCCAAGTCGATAAATTCAGGGTTAGTAATTGTCCCGGGACACCAGTTCGAACGGCTGTAATCAGAGGAGGAGAGCCCGTTATCAAAGTTCCCCGACGCAGGATTGAACAATCGGTACGAACCACAGTCCTGTCGCCACGGCACAAAGGCAAAGGCCACATTGCCGTCGAGGGTTATGGTGTTCTTTTTCGGCAGGTACTCATCGCCATTTTCCCAGCCCCCATGACCTGTAGTGATGTAGCGCAGACGGACATTTTTTACATCTTTTTCCAAAGTGAAGGTAACCTCAAGTCCCTTTGACGAGTTGAACATGGTAGCATATTCCTGGCCGGCCATTTCCATTACATTTACGGTGTTGAACAGCGGCAGCACAAAATTATCTTCATTGTATTGCACTTCGTCTTTGTGTATGGTAATGTCCAGACTCACTTTGTGGCCGCCTTTATCGTAATTGCCGATGAAAACACCCACCCACATTTCCTTATTGCTGAACAACGGGGTAAGTTCTGACACATCTTGTCTGTAAGGCACAATTTCATGCCAATCCTTGCCTTTAAGCTGGATATGGCCATATTGTTTGATGCCAAAAGGCGTAAAGAAGCGCATTAACTCCAGTAGTGGGCTATAGCTATTCGTTCGCAATATTCCGTGGTATTTTTTCCCGTTTCCGTTATCGTATTCCGGCAGGGTAGTGGCGCCATCGCGAAGGCCATCCATAAACGATTGCTGTTGGTCTTCGGGAATTAGGAAAACTGATCCGGTGCGGTCGTATGCGTCGCCGTTGGATTGCTCTTTAAGTTCGACAAAAACCTGGCTGCCGGTGTTAATCTCGGGAAACTTTATTTTCCGCAACGCTATGGTCCCATTAGCAAACCGGAGAATACTGTCATTCGATTTCGAGGCATCCGAAAAATTGATGATTTCATCTTTAAATACCGGGAGTGTTATAAACCTGGATCTCCAAAGCACATCGCGGTAAGTGAGCATGTCCACAGGTCTGTTTGCTATGGCAGGAAGTATGGCTGGCGGAATACTCTTCAGCTTTTCGAGATTTGTAGCTGTTACTATGTAACTGCCGTTGCGGTTAGTTTCCAGAACCAAACCGAGTTCCTGGCCCAGGAGAGAGGGAGCGCCTTTAAGTTTCAGGTCATTGGTATACCAAATCTCAATGGTGTTGGAGTTGATGATGGTTCTTGCCTTTTTGCACTTGTACCCCAGTATTGTTTTAGTATCCGGAAGCAATTCGAAGGATTGTTTTTTCAGTGAAACAGAGTCTCTTGTGGCAATGTGCTTTCCTTTGGACCATTCGGCTGAAATTACATAGGAGCTATCGATATGGTAAACCAATGATTGCTCTATAGGGAAGGATGCTTTTCCATCAAATATACTCTTATTGCTTACCAGTGTTTTATGTGCATCCGAAAAAATGATGATTGGGTTATCGGCATCGGCCACTTTGCCAAGTGATATTTTTTGGTAGCTAACTTTTACGGCTACAGGTTGCTTTTGGGAGTAAGCTATGGCCGTAATTAAAATCAGGAGTAGGAAGAAAGCTTGTTTCATGCCTGCTAAGTTCGCCAATTTTTTTAAAATTTTTGCGCAACCTTTTTTCATTTGGCAGGACTACAGTATAAATAAACCAATTATTATGAAAAATATTTCACTTTTTTTATTGCTTTTGCTGTCAGGAATGGCAGGGGCGCAGATTGTGGATATACCGGATGCTAATTTTAAAGCACGTTTATTAGCCGCTAATTTTAACAATGGAATCGCTAAAAATAGTAATGGCAATAGTATGATTATCGATGCTAATGGTGATGGTGAAATACAGGTTAGTGAAGCCCTTGAAGTTTGGGAACTTAATTTTTTTTCGATTGAGATAACTTCTGCTCAAGGTATTAATGCTTTTGTGAACCTGAGAAGATTAGATCTGGATACATTTCTGGACTGCCAAATTTTGAACATAAATTTGCCAAATCTCGAGCGTCTTTATGTTTATGATGTTGATTTTCAAGAAATAAACTTACAGGCTCCTGCTTTAAAAATTCTCAATGTAAGTGTATCTGATTTTATTACATCTCTCGATACTTCAGGACTGCCAAGTTTGGAAGAGTTAACTTTAGATTATTCTGGTAATGCCACCATTAATCCTTTGGTTAATATAAACTTAAAGAAAATGAAGATAATTCATGTTGATCTTAACGAATTTGATTTTTCTGCTTTATCCTCATTGGAGGATGTATGGTTTGAAACATCTTTGAATTCATTTAATTTTTACGGCCTTACAGGGTTAAAGAAAATATACATAAATGCAGCAGGATACGTTAATAATCTAAATTTGGAAGGGGTAGTAAACCTCGAGGATATAATTTTGGATATATATAATGGGGTTTCAATCGATCTAAGTGATTGTGTTTTGCTTAAAAATGTAAATATTAGCATGGGTGCAACTGGTAACACAATTAGTTATATCAATTTCAAGAATGGTGTAACGGAATATGATGATTTTACTATTAATCTAAATACTGATCAGCAGGCTGGCATATATATCTGTATCGACGAAGGCAACGAAAGCCTATTCCCGTCAAATGTTTATGCCAATCCAAATATCCTTGTAAGCAACTATTGTTCCTTTACCCCCGGCGGTAGCTACAATACGATTGAAGGCAATCTTACTTTTGACAGTGATAACAACGGTTGCGGTCTTGATGATGCCTATTCCGGATTTGTCAGGATGAATATAGATAATGGGATAGAATCATTCAGCACTTTTACCGCTTCGGGACTATACAATTTCTACGTCCAATCAGGTACATTTACCCTCACCCCCCAAATAGATAACGAATGGTTTATTGCAACACCACCATCTGCTACAATAAATCTCGCTACGGTTGTTAACAGCACTATGACTCAAAACTTTTGTATTATTGCCAACGGTTTTCACCCCGATGTGGAGGTTGTAATTGTACCTATAGTGGCAGCGCAGCCCGGATTTGATGCCAATTACAAAGTAGTGTACCGCAACAAGGGCAACCAGGCTCTGTCCGGCACAGTGACGCTGAATTATGACGATGCGGTACTGGATTATGTTTCTGCCATTCCTGTTGAAAGCACATCGTCTACAGGATTGCTTAGCTGGAATTACGTGAACCTTCTTCCTTTCGAAAGCAGGAGCATTCTACTTACCCTCAACGTGAACGGCCCGATGGAAACTCCTGCCATAAATCTTAATGACGTACTTGCGTTTTCGGCTTCGGTGACTCCTGCAACAGGCGATGAAACCCCGACCGACAATGCCTTTGCATTGGAGCAGGTTGTTGTAGGTTCGTACGATCCGAATGATATTACCTGCCTTGAAGGGGAAAGTGTTGACCCTTCAAAAATTGGGGAATACCTGCATTATAACATTAACTTTGAGAATACCGGCACAGCGCCTGCGACATTCATTGTGGTAAAAGACATGATTGATGAGGCCAAATTTGACATCAACACTTTACAGGTGTTATATGCATCCCATGCTGTGGAAACAAGGGTGACAGGCAACAAGGTAGAATTCTACTTTGGCGACATCAACCTTGCAGCATTGGGCAAGGGTAATGTGGTTTTCAAAATCAAAACACTGAATACCTTGCAGGTAAATGACGATGTGGCCCAGCAGGCCGATATATTCTTTGACTACAACTGGCCAATAGAAACCAATGAGGCGGTAACAGTTTTCGAAGTACTCAGCCTGGGCGAATATGAAACGGACAATTCGGTAAAAGTTTACCCTAATCCTGCAAAAAATAGAGTTACAATTACTGCTGCTTCGCAAGTAGAATTGATAGAAGTTTATGATATGCAGGGCAGGCTGTTGCAGTCGGCCATTGTAAATGGTACAGAGGTGGAAATGGACCTGTCGTCGCGCAGCAACGGTGTATATTTTGTGAAGGTAGAGACGGATAGGGGGATGAAGGTGGAGAAGATAATTAAAGAGTAATTTTTCTCATTGATGGCAAAACCGGTACAGCAGTGCCGGTTTTTTTGTGTGATAAAATTTATGCAATTTGTATGTTTAGCGGCAAAATCCTGTATATTAGTGTATTATTTACACGCCATGAAAGAAGATTTTTTGCACCACGTTTGGCTATACAAAAAGTTTAGCCTGCAGGAACTCAAAACTGTACAGGGTGATCCGATAGAAATTATAAATGCCGGACAGTACCTCCAGCATTCCGGGCCTGATTTCTTTAATGCCCAATTGATCATCGGCGGGCAAAAGTGGGCAGGCAATGTCGAGATACACATAAAATCCTCCGACTGGTACCTGCACAGCCATGAGAACGACCCCAATTACGACAATGTTGTACTCCATGTAGTTTGGGATCATGATACCGAAGTTATGCGTAGGGACAATTCGGAAATACCTGTGCTCGAACTGAAACATTACACCGACCCGAAACTGCTGCAAAGTTATAATGCGCTCGCAGCCACGAAGACCTGGATTTATTGCGAAAAGGAATTGGCGACAATGGAAAGCTTTCTGCTCGAAAACTGGAAAGAACGCCTGTTCTTTGAACGTCTCGAGCGAAAGGCCGCACCCATACTCCAACTCGCTCACGAAACCGGGAATGACTGGGAAGCCGTATTGTTTTGCTTTCTTGCCAAGAACTTCGGGTTAAATACTAATGGTAGTATATTTTATAGTATTGCGCGCTCGCTGCCATTCAGTGTTGTAAGAAAAGAAAGTTTTGATGCCGATAATCTTGAGGCGTTGCTTTTTGGCAGGGCAGGGCTGTTAGAAAGGGAATATGAGGATGCTTATCCGCGCGACCTAAAAGCGCGGTATGCTTATATGAGCCACAAGCACCGGTTACAGCCTGTACACATTGACAGTCCTGAATTCTTCAGGCACCGCCCGGATAACTTCCCTACAATAAGGTTGTCACAACTATCACAGTTGTACCATGGCCATCAAAACCTGTTTTCGAAAATTATGAGTTCACCTACTGTTGAGGATATTTATAAAGTGTTTGATGTGCAGGTATCGTCTTATTGGCAAACGCATTATACTTTAGATAAGGAAAGTGCTAAAAAGCGAAAAGCACTAACGGCATCGTTCATCGATTTAGTCATCATTAATACAATACTGCCTTTCCGGTTTGCCTACGCCAAAAGCACAGGCAAGGAACTCTCCGAAGAGCTTATCAGCCTTTTAAAAACCGTAGCGCCGGAAAAAAATGCCGTGGTAGATAAATTTCGTTCGTTTAAGGTAGTGTCGGAGTCAGCCTATGATACGCAGTCGCTGCTGCAATTGCGTAACGAGTACTGTGAAAAAAAGCGCTGCATGCAATGTGCCCTTGGACTGGAACTTTTAAAAAGTAAATGATTTATTTTTATCTTTGAAAAATCAACGGTTTGAGTAATCAATTTTAAGCTTTAAACCAGAAATCAATAAAATGGCTGTAATAACTAACATAAGGCACTTTTTCGAAAAGCATGGCTTTGAAGTGTCACAGCGCCTTGCCGACAGGCTGGGAATGCGGGCAACTAATGTACGCCTGTTTTTCATTTACATATCCTTTGTAACGATTGGACTGTGGTTTGGCGTATACCTTACGCTGGCTTTCTGGCTTAGGCTAAAAGATATGATCTACACCAAGAGGAGTTCTGTTTTTGACCTGTAATCGAGTCATGACATGAAACCCTTCAACTTTCTTTTGCAATTTACCTCCGGCCAGCGAAAAGGCATTATGGCACTGTTTATACTGGTCATAATTTTCCAGGCAGTCTACTTTATTGTGGCTTCGTATGACTTTACGACTGAAGAAGGGCAGTCTGCACAGAAAAAGGAATGGCTTGCACACCAGGCAGAAATTGATGCTTTGAAAGCAAAAAGCAACAGTAAGAAAGACACCATCTACCCATTCAACCCCAATTATATTTCCGACCATAAAGGCTATGCTTTAGGGATGAGCGTTGCTGAGATTGACCGCCTCCACGCGTTCAGGAAAACAGGAAAGTTTGTTAATTCGGTTGATGACTTCAGGTACGTGACCAAAGTCTCCGATGAACTACTGGCTAAAATTTCTCCCTACTTCAAATTTCCGGATTGGGTAAATGAGAAAAATGGCCGGGAGAAAAGGTCAGAAGCTGTCAAGGCATTCCCAGGAACAGATGAGCCGGTTTTAAAAGAAGAAAAGAAAATCGTGCAACTCGATATCAATGATGCGCTTGAAGAAGACCTTGTAAAGGTGTATGGTGTCGGGCCTTATTTCGCTAAAAAGATACTGCGCCGCCGTGCTGAATTTGGCGCTTTTGCCAGCATGGAGCAGATGGGTGATTTTACCGATCTGTCTCCTGAAGCGGTAAAAGGATTGAAGAAAAGTTTTTATGTGGGCCAGGATCCGGATATATCTAAAGTCAATATCAATTCGGCTTCATTGCAACTGCTGGCACGCTTTCCATATTTCAATAAAGACCTTGCGAAAGCTATAATCACCAAAAGAAGCATGAACGGAAAAATCATCAATATTGATGAATTGTCAAAAATTAATGATTTTCCTGTTGATAAAATAAAAATAATTGCTCTATATTTGGAATTCTAAAACCAAACACATGAATTTCGATTATAGTGAAACGCAAAACATGATTGCAGAATCAATCAGGGATTTTGCAGAACAGCACATCCGTCCGAACATTATGGAGTGGGATGAGAGCCAGTATTTTCCTGTTGACTTGTTTAAGAAGTTAGGCGAAATGGGATACATGGGTGTCCTGGTACCTGAAGAATATGGCGGTTCCGGCCTTGGCTACCACGAATACATTACGGTAGTGGAGGAGATATCCAAAGTAGATCCCTCTATCGGCCTTTCGGTTGCTGCGCATAATTCACTTTGTACAAACCATATACTTACATTTGGCAACGAGGAGCAAAAGAAAAGATGGCTTCCTAAACTGGCTACTGCCGAATTCATCGGTGCCTGGGGACTTACGGAACACAACACCGGTTCTGATGCAGGTGGAATGAACACTACTGCTGTGAAAGACGGTGATCACTGGATTGTGAATGGCGCTAAAAATTTCATTACGCATGCAAAATCGGGCGACATTGCCGTGGTTATAGTGCGTACAGGTGAGAAGGGCGACTCGAAAGGCATGACGGCTTTTGTGTTCGAAAAAGGCATGCAGGGTTTTACCAGCGGTAAAAAAGAGGACAAGCTTGGTATGCGTGCCAGCGAAACTGCGGAACTTATATTTGACAACTGCCGCATACCCGATGCCAACAGGCTGGGTGAGGTAGGCGAGGGCTTCATCCAGGCGATGAAGGTGCTTGACGGCGGAAGGATATCCATTGGTGCCCTTTCATTAGGTATTGCCAAGGGTGCTTATGAAGCGGCATTAAAATATTCAAAAGAGCGCCATCAGTTCGGGCAGCCGATAAGCAGCTTCCAGGGCATTGCCTTTAAGCTTGCCGACATGGCGACTGAAATTGAGGCTTCGGAACTATTGCTTCACAAAGCGGCCTACCTGAAAAATAATGGTAAGAAAATGACCGTTGCCGGAGCAATGGGTAAAATGTATTCGTCTGAAGTGTGTGTGCGTGTTTCTAACGAAGCGGTACAGATACACGGCGGCTATGGCTACACCAAGGATTACCCGGTGGAGAAATTCTACCGCGACTCCAAGCTGTGTACCATAGGCGAGGGAACTACAGAAATACAGAAGCTGGTTATTTCGCGTAACCTGCTTAAGGAGTAGTCGTACATATATTATATAGTTAACGGGCTGCTGAGAAGCGGCCCGTTTTTGTTTGGTTTCTATAGCATTGTTTTTTTGGGATAATCTTTAGGTGATTATTGAGGCAAAATAAAATTCAAATTTATAACCATAATATAAAATAAAGTTTTAAGTTTGCAGCCTTAATGAGAGGAGGTGTTATGCTATGTTAATTATACCAATTAAAGACGGAGAGAATATCGACAGGGCGCTAAAGCGTTACAAGCGTAAATTCGACAAGACCGGCGTTGTTCGCCAGCTTAGGCGTCGTCAGGCGTTCATCAAGCCATCTGTAACAAGAAGGGCTGAGATCCAGAAAGCAAATTATATCCAGGGCCTAAGGGACGCTGCGGAATCATAAGCAGAAATTCTGTTTACAATACCAAACCGTTATCTGTAAAAGTTTAACTTTGCGGGTAACGGTTTTTTTATGGTCGACAGCAAACAGGCATACCACGATTATCTGCTAAAGGAAAAGAATTATTCCCTGCTCACCCTTCGTGCCTATCTGGATGATGTTTCGGCATTTGAATCCTTTATTAAGGATGGCGACGCCGGCGCGACGCTGGAAGAGGTAAATTATAGCCAGGTGCGCAGTTGGATCGTGCAGCTTGTGAATGTAGGTTTGGCTAATAAATCCATCAACCGGAAAATATCTTCGCTGAAATCGTTCTATAAGTTTCTTCTTAAATCCAGGCAGATAGAAATCAATCCCCTGTTGAAGCATAAATCCCTGAAGACCGAAAAGAAGCTGCAAATTCCTTTTTCGGAAAAAGAACTGGTAGATGTGGTGGCAGATAATGAATACCCTGACGATTTTGAAGGCGTTCGGAACAGGCTAATCATCGAACTGTTTTATACAACAGGAATGCGCCGTGCGGAACTCATAGGCCTCAAGGTAAATAGCTATGATTCTGGCAATGGTACGCTCAAAGTGCTGGGTAAGCGTAATAAGGAGCGCATACTGCCGGTATTGGATTGTACGGCAAAACTCATCGGGCAGTACCTTTTGAAACGGCGCGAATTGGAAACGATTAGTGATCCTGATGTGTTAATTTTAAATATCAGGGGAAATAAAATCAGTGAATCGTTTGTCTATCGGTTAATAAATTGTTACTTTAGTGTTGTCTCTGAGAAGGTAAAAAAGAGCCCGCACGTGCTCCGGCATACTTTTGCAACACACCTTCTGAACAACGGGGCAGATTTAAATTCAGTAAAGGAACTATTAGGGCACGCGAGTTTATCATCCACACAAATCTATACCCACAGCAGTCTTGCCGAGTTGAAGAAGGTGTATGGGGATTCGCATCCTCGCGGTCGTGGTGGCTCCTAAGTTTAACCAAAATAATGATATTATGAAAGTAAACGTTCATGCAGTCAACTTTACTGTTGACAGGAAACTGGTAGGCTATGTTCAGGACAGGTTGGATAAGCTTGAGAAATATTATGACAGGGTAGTTTGCTCGGATGTGTTTTTTAAGCTGGATAATACAAGCGATAAGGAGAATAAGATTGCTGAAATTAAGCTATCGGTCCCGGGGGATGAATTCATAGTGAAAAAACAGTGCAAAACATTTGAGGAGGCGGTAGAGCTTGCGGCCGATTCGATGGAGCGTTTACTGATGAAAAGAAAGCAAAAAGTGAGGGCTCATTCATAATGAGAAAAAAAATATCGAAAATGTTTTGATTAAAAAATAAATTCTATACATTTGCAGTCCGTTAGAAATAGCGGACTTTTTTATTGAAAGTTGCCGGTGTAGCTCAGCTGGCTAGAGCAGCTGATTTGTAATCAGCAGGTCGTGGGTTCGAGTCCCTCTATCGGCTCAAAATAAGTTTTTTGATAAGCGACTGAAAAGTAAAAGGTTAGGGGAGATACTCAAGCGGCCAACGAGGACGGACTGTAAATCCGTTGGGAAACCTTCGCAGGTTCGAATCCTGCTCTCCCCACAATTTTTATTTTGAATGATGAATGCTGAATTTTGAATTAGTGCTGAAAAGCAAGATTTTAAATCGATGGGATTCAGAGGTTGAAATAAAGGGAAAAGGCCGGTGTAGCTCAGGGGTAGAGTGCTTCCTTGGTAAGGAAGAGGTCACGGGTTCAAATCCCGTCATTGGCTCAAGATTGAATTTGAACACTAATTATATAACTAAGATTAAATTATTAAATCATGGCAAAGGAAACTTTTGATAGGTCGAAGCCGCACCTTAACATAGGTACTATCGGACACGTTGACCACGGTAAAACAACCCTTACTGCTGCTATTACAAAAGTACTAGCTGATGCAGGTCTTTCTGAAGCTAAGTCATTTGACCAAATTGACAACGCTCCTGAAGAAAAAGAAAGGGGTATTACTATTAATACTTCACACGTGGAGTATGCTACAGCTAACCGTCACTACGCTCACGTTGACTGTCCTGGTCACGCTGACTACGTTAAGAACATGGTAACTGGTGCTGCCCAGATGGACGGTGCTATCCTTGTTGTTGCTGCTACTGACGGACCGATGCCACAAACACGTGAGCACATCCTTCTTGGTCGCCAGGTAGGTGTTCCACGTATGGTTGTTTTCATGAACAAAGTGGATATGGTTGATGATGCTGAGCTTCTTGAGCTTGTAGAGATGGAAATCCGTGACCTTCTTTCTTTCTATCAGTATGATGGAGATAATGGTCCTGTAATCCAGGGTTCTGCTCTAGGTGCGCTTAACGGTGAGCCAAAATGGGTTGATACTGTAATGCAGCTTATGGATGCTGTTGATACTTGGATCGAGCTTCCTGCTCGTGACGTTGATAAGCCATTCCTAATGCCTGTTGAAGACGTATTCACAATCACTGGTCGTGGTACTGTTGCTACAGGCCGTATCGAAACTGGTGTTGCTAATACAGGTGATGCAGTTGAAATCATCGGTATGGGTGCTGAGAAACTTACTTCTACAATCACAGGTGTTGAGATGTTCCGTAAAATCCTTGACAGGGGTGAAGCTGGTGACAACGTAGGTCTTCTTCTACGTGGTATCGATAAAGCTGACATCCGTCGTGGTATGGTTATCATCAAGCCGGGATCTGTTAAGCCACACGCTAAATTCAAAGCTGAGGTTTATATCCTTAAAAAAGAAGAAGGTGGACGTCACACTCCATTCCATAACAACTACCGTCCTCAGTTCTACGTTCGTACAACTGACGTAACAGGAACAATTTCTCTTCCTGCAGGTGTTGAGATGGTTATGCCTGGTGACAACCTTACTATCGAAGTGCAACTACTTAGCCCAATCGCTCTTAGCGTAGGTCTTCGTTTCGCTATCCGCGAAGGTGGTCGTACAGTAGGTGCCGGTCAGGTAACTGAAATTCTAGACTAATTATTTTAGAAATAAATAAAAAGCCAGCAGGTGCATCTGTACCGGCTGGCTTTTAACAAACGGGCGTAGTTCAAGGGTAGAATAGCGGTCTCCAAAACCGTTGATGGGGGTTCGAATCCCTCCGCCCGTGCAAAAAAGGAAATACAAATGAAGGTTACCAATTATATATCAGAGGCGTTTACAGAGTTGAGGACCAATGTAACATGGCCTGAGTGGGCTGAAGTTCAGCGCTACACTATTATTGTTGCTGTTTTTTCGATAATATTCGCCCTGGTTACATTTGGTGTGGATAAAGGATTTGAAGTCCTTATTGCTAAAGTGTATGGTTTCTTAAAAAGCTAATATATCGCTATGACTGATAACAATGTTAAAAAATGGTATGTAGTCAGGGCGGTAAGCGGTCAGGAGAATAAGGTTAAGAATTACATCGAAACCGAAATCAACAGGCTCGGAATGGCAGATTACGTTTCCCAGGTACTGGTGCCAACTGAAAAGGTGGTGCAGGTGCGTGACGGGAAAAAAATCAGCAAGGACAGGGTCTATTTTCCGGGTTATGTAATGATCGAAGCCAATCTGACGGGTGAGATACCGCATATTATAAAGTCTATTGCCGGTGTGATAGGTTTTCTTGGTGAAACTAAAGGAGGCGATGCGGTTCCGTTACGCCTTTCTGAGGTGAACAGGATGCTGGGCAAGGTAGATGAACTTTCGGTAAAAACCGATAATGTTTCAATTCCGTTTACTGTAGGTGAAACCGTAAAAGTAATAGACGGGCCTTTCAACGGCTTTAATGGTACTGTTGAGAAGGTAAATGAAGAAAAGCGTAAGCTTGAGGTGATGGTGAAGATCTTCGGAAGGAAGACACCGCTGGAACTAAGCTTTATGCAGGTAGAAAAAGTATAATTTTTGTTACACTTATTATAAATCACATCCTCGCTTCCAATTGAAGATGTGCTAATCTTTAAAAGAAATGGCTAAAGAAATTAGTAAAGTAGTTAAACTACAAGTTAAGGGAGGTGCCGCGAATCCATCGCCACCGGTTGGACCTGCTTTGGGAGCTGCGGGCGTTAACATCATGGAGTTCTGTAAGCAATTTAATGCAAGGACCCAGGATAAGCCCGGCAAAGTTTTACCAGTACAAATTACTGTGTACAAAGACAAATCTTTCGAGTTTGTTGTTAAAACTCCACCGGCTGCAATACAGCTGATGGATGCTGCCAAGCTAAAAGGTGGTTCGGGTGAGCCGAACCGTAAAAAAGTTGCAAGCGTTACCTGGGATCAAATCAGGGCTATCGCAGAAGACAAAATGGCTGACCTGAATGCTTTCACTATTGAGAAAGCAATGAGCATGGTTGCCGGTACTGCAAGGTCTATGGGTATCACTGTATCAGGAACAGCTCCTTTTTAATTCGTAAAAAGAAAAGAAGAAATGGCAAAATTGACAAAAAAACAGAAAGAGGCTGCTTCAAAAATTGAGAAGAACAAACTGTACTCATTGAAAGATGCTTCTGCATTGATCAAAACAGTTGCTTCTGCAAAATTTGATGAGTCTGTTGACATCGCGGTACGTTTGGGTGTAGATCCCAGGAAAGCGAATCAGATGGTAAGGGGCGTAGTAACGCTTCCTCACGGAACTGGTAAAGATGTAAGGGTTCTTGCCCTTGTAACCCCTGATAAAGAAGCTGAAGCTAAAGCTGCCGGTGCAGACTACGTAGGTTTGGATGATTACCTTCAAAAAATCAAAGACGGCTGGACGGATGTTGATGTTATCATCACAATGCCTGCAGTAATGGGTAAACTGGGTCCTTTGGGTAGGATACTTGGTCCTCGCGGACTAATGCCGAACCCTAAGACAGGTACTGTTACTATGGAGGTAGGTAAAGCTGTAGGTGAGGTTAAAGCCGGTAAAATCGACTTTAAAGTTGATAAGACAGGTATCGTTCATGCAGGTATCGGAAAAGTATCTTTTGATGCTGATAAAATCACTGAGAACGCTCACGAAATTATTCAAACATTAATCAAATTGAAGCCAACTGCGGCTAAAGGCACATACATAAAGAGCATCCATATCTCTTCTACTATGAGCCCGGCGATCGCTTTAGATCCTAAAGCAGTTTAATTGGCGGTTAAAAATTTTTTATTATGACCAAGGAAGAAAAATCAAGAGTTATTGAAGATTTAACTGCACAGTTGGCCGGTACTAATGTTGTATATGTTACCGATATTTCAGGCCTTAATGCTGAGAATACTTCAAACCTGAGGAGAGCTTGCTTTAAAGCAGGTATTAAGCTTGAGGTTGTTAAGAATACCCTGCTTGAAAAAGCAATGGGTAGCCTTGAGAACAACTATGGCGAATTGCCTTCTATCCTAAAAGGAAGCACGTCTATAATGATTGCAGAGAACGGAAACGCTCCTGCGAAGATCATCAAGGAATTCCGTAAAAAATCTGACAGGCCTGTACTTAAAGGCGCTTACATCCACGAGGCTGTATTCATTGGCGACAACCAGCTTGATGCCCTTGTAGCGCTTAAATCTAAGGAAGAGGTTATCGGAGAGATCATCGGTCTTCTTCAATCTCCTGCTAAAAACGTTGTTTCTGCCCTTAAATCAGGTGGCAGCACGATTGCAGGACTTGTTAAAACGTTATCTGAAAGGTAACAAACCCGCGAGAACGCACTTTATAAATTATATATTACAAACTATTTAAAACGATAGAAAAAATGGCAGATTTGAAACAATTCGCAGAACAACTAGTTAATCTTACTGTTAAAGAAGTTAACGAACTAGCTACAATACTTAAAGATGAGTATGGAATCGAGCCTGCAGCTGCTGCTGTAGCTGTTGCCGGTCCTGTTGCAGGTGGCGGTGAAGGTGCTGCTGCTGAAGAGCAAACTGAATTTACAGTAGTTCTTAAAGATGCTGGTGCTTCTAAACTTGCAGTAGTTAAGGCTGTAAAAGAACTTACAGGCCTTGGACTTAAAGAAGCTAAAGACCTAGTTGACGGTGCTCCTGCAAACGTTAAGGAAGGCGTTTCTAAAGATGAGGCTGAAGGCCTTAAGAAATCTCTGGAAGAAGCCGGAGCTGTTGTTGAGCTTAAATAAGCTTACATAGGTTAAAAAACCCAGGTTTAGGCCTTGAGAAGAACTCTCAAAGGCCTAAACCATTTTTCGTATAATAACTTTAAATAACTTTATTGTACGCCCTTATAAATTATTTTAATCAAAATTTTGTCCATTGATGATAACAAATCAGACTGAAAGATTAAATTTTGCCTCTACAAAAAACATCCCGGCTTATCCGGATTTCCTTGACATTCAGGTAAAATCGTTCAAAGATTTTTTCCAGTTGGAAACCAAATCGGATGAAAGAGGCAACGAAGGTCTTTATAACACCTTCATGGAAAACTTTCCGATCACTGATACCCGAAATCAGTTCGTACTGGAGTTCCTTGATTACTTTGTTGACCCGCCACGATATACAATTGAAGAGTGTATAGACAGGGGGCTTACATACAGCGTGCCGCTAAAAGCAAGGCTGAAGCTGTACTGTACAGACCCTGAGCATGAGGATTTTGAAACGATTGTACAGGACGTATACCTGGGAACCATCCCATATATGACTCCTAGTGGTACCTTTGTTATCAACGGCGCTGAGCGTGTAGTTGTTTCGCAGCTTCACCGTTCGCCGGGGGTTTTCTTTGGCCAATCTTTCCATGCTAATGGAACTAAATTATATTCTGCAAGGGTAATTCCTTTCAAAGGCTCATGGATCGAGTTCGCTACAGACATCAACAGTGTGATGTATGCCTATATCGACCGTAAGAAAAAACTTCCTGTTACCACCCTTTTCAGGGCTATTGGTTTCGAGAGGGATAAGGACATCCTTGAAATATTCGACCTTGCTGAAGAGATCAAGGTATCGAAAACAGGTCTTAAAAAATATGTCGGCAGAAGGCTGGCCGCGCGTGTATTGAACACATGGCACGAAGATTTCGTGGATGAAGATACAGGCGAGGTGGTTTCTATCGAGCGTAACGAAATTATCCTTGACCGTGACACCATCATCGACAAGGACAATGTGGAGGAAATTATCGACTCTAACGTGAAGACCATCCTTCTTCACAAAGAGGATAACAACCAGGCAGACTATGCCATTATCCACAATACGTTACAAAAAGACCCTACTAACTCTGAAAAAGAAGCCGTAGAGCACATTTACCGTCAGCTGCGTAATGCAGAACCGCCTGATGAGGAAACGGCCCGCGGTATTATAGATAAACTGTTCTTCTCTGACCAGCGCTACAACCTTGGTGAAGTAGGCCGTTACAGGATGAACAAAAAACTTAGTCTTGACATCCCTATGGATAAGCAGGTGCTTACTAAAGAGGACATCATAACTATAGTAAAATACCTTATCGAGCTGATCAACTCGAAGGCTGAGATTGATGATATCGACCACCTTTCCAACCGTCGTGTACGTACGGTAGGCGAGCAGCTTTCAGCACAGTTCGGTGTGGGTCTTGCACGTATGGCAAGGACTATCAGGGAGCGTATGAACGTAAGGGACAACGAGGTATTTACCCCAATTGACCTTATCAATGCCAAGACTCTGTCTTCGGTAATCAACTCTTTCTTTGGTACTAACCAGCTATCGCAGTTCATGGACCAAACCAACCCACTTGCGGAGATTACCCACAAGCGCAGGCTATCTGCTCTTGGGCCGGGCGGTCTTTCAAGGGAAAGGGCAGGTTTCGAGGTTCGTGACGTTCACTATACGCACTACGGACGCCTATGCCCGATTGAAACCCCGGAAGGTCCGAATATCGGTCTTATATCATCACTTGGTGTTTATGCCAAAGTGAATGGAATGGGCTTCATCGAGACACCTTACCGTAAGGTAACCAATGGTAAAGTTGACCTTGAGTCGACACCGGTTTACCTTAGCGCAGAGGAGGAGGAAGGCATGATGATTGCTCAGGCAAACATCGAAATGAGCAATGACGGGCAAATTACCGCAGATAAGGTAATTGCACGTGAGGAAGGTGACTTCCCGGTTGTTGACCCTAATGTGGTTCATTACACTGACGTTGCACCAAACCAGATTGCCTCTATATCAGCATCGCTTATCCCGTTCCTGGAGCACGATGACGCGAACCGTGCGTTGATGGGGTCGAACATGATGCGCCAGGCGGTTCCTCTTTTACGTCCGGAGTCCCCTATTGTGGGTACAGGATTGGAGCGCCAGGTAGCTTCTGACTCAAGGGTACTTATTAATGCTGAAGGGCATGGTACCGTTGAGTATGTTGATGCCAATGAGATTACAATCAAATATGACAGGACCGACCGTGAGCGAAGCGTGAGCTTCGATCCGGACGAGAAAACCTACCAGCTTATCAAGTTCAGGAAAACCAACCAGAGCACGAGCATCAACCTTAAGCCTATCGTAAGGAAAGGTGACAGGGTAGCGCCGGGCCAGGTACTTTGCGAAGGCTATGCTACGCAGAATGGTGAACTTGCACTGGGCCGTAACCTTCAGGTGGCGTTCATGCCATGGAAGGGGTACAACTTCGAGGATGCTATCGTGATCTCTGAAAAAGTGGTACGCGATGACATATTCACGTCAATCCACGTGGATGATTACTCTCTTGAAGTAAGGGATACGAAGCTGGGTAACGAAGAACTTACCAACGACATACCAAACGTATCCGAAGAGGCTACTAAAGACCTTGACGAGAACGGTATGATCAGGATTGGTGCCGAGGTGAAGCCTGGCGACATCCTTATCGGTAAGATCACTCCTAAAGGAGAATCGGATCCGACACCGGAAGAAAAGCTCCTTCGCGCCATCTTCGGTGATAAGGCCGGTGACGTGAAAGATGCTTCATTGAAGGCGTCTCCGTCACTACACGGTGTTGTGCTGGATAAGAAATTGTTCGCCCGCGCTGTGAAAGACAAGCGTAAGCGCACAAAAGATAAAGATGATTTGGGCAAGCTGGAGATGGATTTTGAAGTTAAGTTCAATGAACTTAAAGACAAACTTATCGACAAGCTGTTCAACATCATAAACGGCAAAACATCTCAGGGTGTTATGAATGACCTTGGTGAGGAAGTATTGCCAAAAGGCAAGAAATATACCCAAAAAATGCTTTATGCTGTTGAAGATTTCGCTCACCTGACTAAAGGGCAGTGGACTACGGACGACGATACCAATGCAATGGTAAACGACCTTATCCACAACTATAAGATCAAGCTGAACGACCTTCAGGGTGCATTGAGGAGGGAGAAATTCACCATTACGGTGGGTGACGAGCTTCCGTCAGGTATACTTAAGCTTGCTAAAGTTTACATCGCTAAGAAACGTAAGCTGAAAGTGGGTGATAAGATGGCGGGACGCCACG
Organism: Flavobacterium sp. MFBS3-15; assembly: GCF_026107645.2. GTDB lineage: Bacteria > Bacteroidota > Bacteroidia > Flavobacteriales > Flavobacteriaceae > Flavobacterium. The sequence goes on from NZ_JAPCHV010000001.1 coordinate 74,204, forward strand.
GTAACAAAGGTATTGTTGCCAAGATTGTCCGCCAGGAAGACATGCCGTTCCTTGAGGATGGTACGCCTGTTGACATTGTGCTTAACCCGCTGGGTGTACCTTCGCGTATGAACATTGGCCAGATATATGAAACTGTTCTTGGATGGGCCGGCCTTAAGCTGGGCAAGAAATTTGCTACACCTATCTTTGATGGTGCATCGCTTGACCAGATAAACGAACTTACGGATGAAGCAGGAATACCGCGTTTTGGCCATACGTATCTCTACGATGGTGGTACAGGCGAGCGTTTCCACCAGCCGGCAACCGTAGGTGTTATCTACATGCTGAAACTGGGCCACATGGTTGACGACAAGATGCACGCACGTTCTATCGGTCCTTACTCGCTCATCACACAGCAGCCTCTTGGAGGTAAAGCGCAGTTTGGTGGACAGCGTTTCGGGGAGATGGAGGTTTGGGCTCTTGAAGCATACGGTGCATCGAGCACGCTAAGGGAGATACTGACTGTTAAATCGGATGACGTTATCGGAAGGGCTAAAACTTACGAGGCAATCGTTAAGGGTGAGACCATGCCGGAGCCGGGGCTTCCTGAATCATTCAACGTATTGATGCACGAGCTTAAAGGCCTTGGACTAGACATCAGGTTAGAAGAATAAATTTCCACGGGAATGGCGTTACGGCGCCATCCCTATCCATACTTTTTAATAAATCGATAGATTACATATCATGACGAGATTAAAAGATAAAAATACCGTTAAAAGGTTCAACCAGATCTCAATAGGCCTTGCTTCGCCTGAGTCGATCCTGGCAGAATCAAGGGGTGAGGTTCTAAAGCCTGAAACCATTAACTATCGTACTCACAAACCGGAAAGGGACGGCCTTTTCTGCGAGCGTATCTTTGGACCTGTAAAGGACTTTGAATGTGCCTGCGGTAAATATAAAAGGATACGCTACAAAGGGATTGTTTGTGACCGATGCGGTGTTGAAGTTACTGAGAAGAAAGTTCGACGTGACAGGGTAGGGCACATCAACCTTGTAGTGCCTATCGCCCACATCTGGTATTTCCGTTCGCTTCCTAATAAAATCGGCTATATCCTTGGTCTTCCGTCCAAGAAACTGGACATGATCATATACTACGAAAGGTATGTGGTTATACAGCCGGGTATTGCCAAGGGGCCGGATGGCGAAACCCTTAACAGATTAGATTTCCTTACAGAAGAAGAGTACCTGAACATACTGGATACCCTTCCGATGGAAAACCAATACCTTGACGATAGCGACCCTAACAAGTTTATCGCCAAAATGGGTGCTGAGTGTATCATGGACCTGCTTGCAAGGATTGACCTTGACGCATTGTCATATGACCTTCGCCACAGCGCTAACAACGAAACTTCAAAACAGCGTAAAACCGAGGCTCTTAAAAGGCTTCAGGTAGTTGAGTCGTTCCGTGAATCGAACATGAACAGGGAAAACCGCCCGGAATGGATGATCCTTAAAGTGATTCCTGTGATCCCGCCGGAACTTCGCCCGCTTGTACCGCTTGATGGTGGACGTTTTGCGACTTCTGACCTTAACGACCTGTACCGCAGGGTGATTATCCGTAACAACCGTCTGAAAAGGCTTATGGAAATCAAGGCACCTGAGGTGATCCTTCGTAACGAAAAGCGTATGCTTCAGGAATCTGTAGACTCGCTATTCGACAACACAAGGAAAGCTTCGGCTGTTAAGACCGAATCAAACAGGCCATTGAAATCGCTTTCTGACTCACTGAAAGGTAAGCAGGGGCGTTTCCGTCAAAACCTTCTTGGTAAGCGTGTTGACTACTCGGCACGTTCGGTAATTGTTGTAGGGCCTGAAATGAAATTGTTCGAATGCGGCCTTCCGAAAGATATGGCTGCCGAGCTGTACAAACCGTTCGTTATCCGTAAGCTTATCGAGCGCGGAATCGTGAAAACGGTAAAATCGGCCAAAAAGATAATTGACAAAAAAGAGCCTGTAGTATGGGACATCCTTGAAAACGTAATCAAAGGGCACCCGGTACTCCTAAACAGGGCCCCAACCCTTCACAGGCTTGGTATACAGGCATTCCAGCCGAAGCTTATCGAAGGTAAGGCAATCCAGCTTCACCCGTTGGTATGTACGGCTTTCAACGCCGACTTTGACGGTGACCAGATGGCGGTACACCTTCCGCTTGGACCGGAGGCTATACTTGAGGCACAGCTATTGATGCTGGCTTCCCACAATATCCTTAACCCGGCCAACGGTGCGCCTATCACCGTACCTTCCCAGGACATGGTACTTGGTCTTTATTACATGACCAAGGAGCGCCTTTCTACCGAAACGAACAAGATTAAAGGCGAAGGCCTTACGTTCTATTCGGCTGAAGAGGTGAACATTGCCCTTAATGAAAACAGGCTGGAACTGAATGCACGTGTGAAAATACGCGCTAAAGACTTTAACGATAATGGCGAACTGGTATGGCAGATCATCCAGACGACTGCAGGCCGTGTACTCTTCAACGAAGTAGTTCCGGAGGCAGCAGGCTATATCAATGAGGTATTGACCAAAAAGTCGCTAAGGGATATTATCGGTAAGATTTTGAGTGTTACCGATGTGCCTACAACGGCAGCGTTCCTTGACAATATGAAGGACATGGGATACAAGTTCGCATTCAAAGGCGGTCTCTCATTCAGTTTGGGTGATATCATCATCCCTGAGAGGAAGCAGGAGCTTATTGCCGATGCTAATGAGCAGGTAGATGCTATCTCGATGAACTATAACATGGGTCTTATTACAAATAATGAGCGTTACAACCAGGTTATCGACGTGTGGACTTCTACCAACGCATTGCTTACAGAGCTTGCGATGAAGAACATCCGCGAAGACCAGCAGGGCTTCAACTCGGTATACATGATGCTTGACTCTGGTGCGAGGGGTTCGAAAGAGCAGATCCGCCAGCTTACAGGTATGCGTGGGCTAATGGCCAAGCCGAAGAAATCGACTGCAGGTGGTGGTGAAATTATCGAGAACCCTATCCTTTCAAACTTTAAGGAAGGCCTTTCGATCCTTGAGTACTTCATTTCTACGCACGGTGCCCGTAAGGGTCTTGCGGATACCGCCCTTAAAACGGCGGATGCCGGTTACCTTACAAGGAGGCTGCATGACGTATCCCAGGATGTTATCGTGAACTCTGTTGACTGTGGTACGCTTAGGGGTATTGAAGTAACAGCGCTGAAGAAAAACGAAGAGATTGTTGAAACCCTTGGTGAAAGGATCCTTGGCCGTGTTGCGCTCCAGGATGTGGTTAACCCGCTTACAAGTGAAGTGCTTGTACATGCAGGTAACCAGATTACAGAGGCTGAAGTCAAGGCAATTAATGCTGCGCCAATTGAAGCCGTAGAGGTACGCTCACCGCTTACCTGCGAGGCTAAGAAAGGTATTTGTGCCAAGTGCTACGGCCGTAACCTTGCTACAGGCAAGATGACCCAAAAAGGTGAAGCCGTAGGTGTAATTGCTGCACAGTCTATCGGTGAACCGGGTACACAGCTTACGCTACGTACCTTCCACGTGGGTGGTACGGCAGGTAACATCTCTGAAGAATCAAGCATCATTACCAAATTTGCGGGAAGGCTCGATATTGAAGACCTTAAAACGGTTAAGGGTGAGGACAACGAAGGCAATGAAGTGGACATCGTGGTATCACGTTCTACCGAATTGAAACTTGTTGACCAAAATACCGGAATTGTACTAAATACACACAACATTCCTTACGGTTCAAGCATTTATGTGAAGGACGGCGAGGTAGTTGATAAAGGAACTGTAATCTGTAAGTGGGACCCTTATAACGGGGTAATCATCTCTGAATTTACAGGTAAGGTAGCTTATGAAGATATCGAACAGGGACAATCGTTCATGGTTGAGATCGATGAGCAGACCGGATTCCAGGAGAAGGTAATCTCTGAAGCAAGGAACAAGAAATTGATCCCTACGCTATTGATCTACGGTAAGGATAACGAGCTTATCCGTTCGTACAACCTTCCTGTAGGTGCCCACCTTATGGTGGACAATGGCGAGAAGATCAAGGCCGGTAAGGTACTTGTTAAGATACCGAGGCGTTCGTCTAAAGCGGGCGATATCACCGGTGGTCTTCCAAGGATTACCGAGCTTCTTGAAGCACGTAACCCATCGAACCCGGCAGTAGTGTCGGAAATCGACGGTGTGGTATCGTTCGGTAAGATCAAGAGGGGTAACCGTGAGATCGTAATCGAGTCGAAATTCGGCGAGATCAAGAAATACCTTGTGAAGCTTTCCAACCAGATCCTTGTTCAGGAAAATGACTACGTTAAAGCAGGTATGCCGCTATCGGACGGTGCCATCACTCCTGAGGATATCCTGAGGATACAGGGCCCATCTGCCGTACAGCAGTACCTTGTGAACGAGATCCAGGAGGTTTACCGTCTTCAGGGTGTGAAGATCAACGACAAGCACTTTGAAGTTGTGATCCGCCAGATGATGCGTAAAGTACAAGTACAGGATCCGGGAGACACGCTGTTCCTTGAAGACCAGTTGATCCATACGTCAGACTTCATGGAGGAGAACGACAAGCTATACGGTATGAAAGTGGTTGAGGATGCAGGAGACTCACAAACCCTTAAAGCGGGGCAGATCATTTCGCCGCGCGAGCTAAGGGACGAGAACTCTATCCTTAAGCGCAACGACCAGAACCAGGTATCCGCAAGAGACGTAGTCCCGGCAACGGCAACTCCTGTACTTCAGGGTATTACAAGGGCGTCGCTTCAAACCAAGTCGTTCATCTCGGCTGCGTCGTTCCAGGAAACTACCAAGGTACTGAACGAAGCCGCTGTAGCTGGTAAAGTAGATGGACTTGAAGGACTTAAGGAGAACGTTATCGTAGGCCACAGGATACCGGCAGGTACCGGTATGAGGGATTACGACAACATCATCGTAGGTTCTACTGAGGAATATAATGAGCTATTAACTCCGAAAGAGGAATTTAACTACTAATATAATGAGTGACCAAAAACAGGAGCCGGGGCAGATCAACATCGAACTGGATGAGAAGACTGCCGAAGGCATTTACTCCAATCTGGCAATCATAAACCACTCAGCGTCAGAGTTTGTGGTGGATTTTGTGACCATCATGCCGGGTGTGCCAAAGGCCAAGGTAAAGTCGCGCATTGTGTTAACGCCCCAGCATGCCAAGCGCCTGCTGAAGGCTTTAGGCGAAAACATCCACCGCTTTGAGAGTACCCATGGTACGATAAGCGATACGGAGCAGCAGCCGCTTCCACTGACTTTCGGGCCTGCAGGACAGGCTTAAGATAAAAAACAACCCCTTTCGGAAACGGAAGGGGTTTTTTGATGCTTTTCTGGGTATTTTTACACCGCTACTGTATGTTTTTTGGGCCGGTACATGATGATTTTAGGGTATGCCGCAGGGGTATTTTTGATGGTGTTTAGGTTATTGTTTGGACTTTTGCACTTTTTCAGCGATTGAGCGATTCAGTGAAGAGGGATAAGTGAAAAGCGCTCGTTATTATATTACTTTTTTTTATAGTAATTGTATTTTATATAGTTTGTTTCAATGAGTTAAATTGGAATTAGGTCTGTTCCCAACTTAAGAAATTTCCTTCAATGCTTCTCTTGCAGCGGTAATATCCTCTTGTATTTTATGAGTAGATGGATCTTTCTCCAATGCTGTCTCAAAATATTCCAAAGCCTTTAAATATTCTTTCCTGTCAAAATGATAAGTCCCCATATTTTTATAATAATAGGCATTTTCAGGATCTAAAGAAAATGAGAATTCCAAATCTGAGAGGCCTTGTTCAGCATTTCCCAATTTTATTTTGGCAAGGCCCCTATTGCAGTACGGTGCGTGTTGCTTAGGGTCGAGGGCGATTGCCTTATCAAGGTGTGCAATCGCCTCATCGTACCGATTCATAACAATCATTGTATAGCCTATATTATAATGTGCGTAAAAGCTATCGTTCATGCTGAGCGACTTATTGAAATATTCGAGTGCCTTGTCATGATCATCTGTTTGCGAATAATAATAGCCAAAATTGATAAGTTCTACGTAAGACGCCTTGAAATGAGCAGAGAAATCTTCAAGCAATGACTTTAAGGCGTCAAGTTGCTTTGCCTTGCCAAAACACCCTATGGCCAGCCGCTGGATTCTTTCATTCCTTTTTCCATTGGCCAGCAATATTTTAAAGTATTCTGCGGACTCCGTATATTCCTCTGCCCTGTAATGGTTCATCGCCAATGCGTACTCCCTGTGAACGCGGCGGTAATTGATGGCTGTGATGATAAGATGCCCATCGTTATAGCTGTCTTTGCCGGTTATTAAATTTATAGGCTTAGTATAGGGGAATAGATTGACCGGTACAAAGATAATACAGCATATAAGGAAAAAAGTCGCGGCCTTATAAAGCTCTTGCGATCCTGAAGCTTGGGTAATAAAGAATAGCCCGACAGCAATTATAACAGGAAATATGGCACCGGCTAAAAGCAGCAGGATATACTTTGAAAGGCTGAGAGGGGTATTGCTGCTGCACAATCCGCCATTCCAGGCAAATATGTTATGCTTGATGTGAAAAGTAAACCTGCCTGCAGTTAGCATCAGGTTTCTCTTCGTTTTGTCGTGAGTGCCCAGGTAAAGGCTGATCTTTCCTTTGGTAAAAGCGGCTGCCATGATGCCGTGTCCCATTTCATGCAGGAATGTCATTAGCGCCCGCCCGAGGAAAACCATTAGAAAAAAAGTAAAAATATATTGTATAACTAAAAGTGCGTTTATCATGCGCTAAATTTATAAATATTCTCTCTTATTTTCCGCAATAATACCAAACAGGTATTTTCCGCAATCCCCCAAAATTTCCTACCTTTGACTTCACCATTAAAACGATTTTTCCCTACACGATGTCCAGTATTATCCAGTTACTTCCCGACCATGTTGCCAACCAGATAGCCGCCGGTGAGGTGGTGCAAAGGCCCGCTTCGGTAGTCAAGGAACTGCTCGAGAATGCCGTGGATGCGGGGGCTACCGAGATCAAGCTCATCGTGAAGGATGCCGGCAAGACACTCATCCAGGTTATCGATAACGGCAAGGGCATGAGCGTGACCGACTCCCGCCTGTGCTTTGAGCGCCACGCCACCAGCAAGATACGCCATGCGGAGGACCTGTTTGCCCTGCACACCAAGGGTTTCCGCGGGGAGGCGCTGGCTTCCATCGCGGCGATTGCCCATGTGGAGCTTAAAACAAGGCAGGAGCAGGACGAGCTGGGTACGCACCTCATTATCGAGGGCAGTAAGTTTACCTCGCAGGAGGTGGCCGTGCTGCCGAAGGGTACGTCATTTTCAGTAAAGAACCTTTTCTTCAACATACCGGCCCGCCGTAACTTCCTCAAAAGTGATACGGTGGAGTTCCGCCATATCATCGACGAGTTCGAGCGCGTGGCCCTGGCACATGCCAATATCGGCTTTATCCTGTACCACAACGGCAGCGAGATGTTCAACCTGCCAGCGTCGAACATGAGGCAGCGCATCGTGAACATCTTTGGCGGGCGCACCAACGAAAAGCTGGTGCCCGTAAAGGAAACTACCGAGATCGTGGGCATCGGCGGGTTTGTCACCAAGCCCGAGTTCGCCAAAAAGAGCAGGGGCGAGCAGTTCTTCATCGTCAACAACCGCTTCATCAAGAGCGGCTACCTGCACCATGCCGTGATGGCAGCCTACGAGGGGCTTTTGAAGGATGGCTGCCAGCCAGCCTATTACATTTACCTTGAGGTGCCGCCGCATACCATCGACATCAACATCCACCCCACCAAAACGGAGATCAAGTTCGACGATGAGCATGCGCTCTACGCCATACTCCGCTCGACCATAAAGCACAGCCTGGGGCAGTTCAACGTCGCGCCCGTGCTGGATTTTGACCGCGACAACAACCTCGACACGCCGTACGAGTACGAAAGGCGCGAGGCTACCATGCCTGTCGTACAGGTGGACCGCGACTTCAACCCGTTTGCCGACGAAAAGCCCGTACGGGTGGCGTCATCGGCAGCATCGTGGCAGGCGTCACCGGCCTTCAAAAAGGAGCGCCAGCCCGCTTGGGAAAGCCTGTATACCGGAATGGCTTCGGCGACTGAGGAAGTCGAAAGCATGACGTTTGAAGCCGAAGAGGTTACCGGCTCGCTCTTTAACGATAGCGAAGTGGAGCAGGCGGTGTACAAAACCTACCAGATACACAAAAAATACATTGTAAGCCCCATAAAAAGCGGGCTGCTGGTCATCGACCAGAAACGCGCGCACCAAAGGATACTGTATGAGCAGTTCCTCACCAGCATCACCGTGCACCACGCGGCCAGCCAGCAGCTGCTGTTCCCGTTGGTGCTGCATTACAGCCAGGGCGAACTGGCGCTGATACGGGAAATGCGGGAGGCGCTCGAGAATACGGGCTTTGTGTTTGCCGAGTTCAACCACGACCACATTGTGGTATCGGGGCTGCCGGTAAACGTGTCCGAAAGCGAGGTGTCGATACTGCTTGAAGAGCTGCTCAACGACCTGCAGCAGGAAGTGCCCGACAGCAGCTTTAGCCAGAGCGACAGCATCGCCAAGAGCATGGCCAAAAGCCTGGCCGTAAAAACCGGCACCTACATGAGCGAAAAAGAGCAGGAAAACATGGTCAACGCCCTGTTTGCCTGCAAAGAACCCGATGTTTCACCCTTCCAGCGCCCTACCTTCATCACGGTAAGCGTGGAGGACTTAGATAAACGATTTGCGATATGAACCTGAACCTGACCGAAACGGTAAAGCAATTACTGATAATCAACATAATATTTTACATCGGCTCCCAGATTGTGGGTCAGCCTGCTTATGACATCCTCGCGCTCCACTTCCCGGAAAACCCTAATTTCCGTTTCTGGCAGCCGCTTACCAGCATGTTTATGCATGCCAAATACAACGAGGGACCAGGTATAATGCATATTTTTTTCAATATGTTTGCCCTTGTGTCGTTCGGTTCGCTACTGGAGCGGATCTGGGGGGGTAAAAAGTTCCTGTTCTTCTATATTTCCTGCGGATTAGGAGCTGCGGCACTCCATATTGCTGCCAACTACTACAGCTTTTACCAGGGGATGGAGCTACTGACCACTAATAGCGTCCCTAAAGGACAGATCATGGATTTGCTGGCACAGGGCCGCTATGATACCCGTTGGGAGGAAATGATGAGCGGTTCTGATTTTATTAATTTCATGTCATCCTATATAAATCCCGCGGTGGGCGCTTCCGGGGCAATTTATGGCATAATGGTTGCGTTTGCCTTCATAGCTCCGAATGCCGAGCTGATGATGATGTTTGTGCCCATACCGATCAAGGCAAAATACTTTGTGCCGGGCCTTGTGGTGCTTGACCTTTTCCTGGCATTACAGGGGCAGTCCATCTTTGGTTCGGGTACGGGCGTGGCGCACTTTGCGCACATTGGCGGGGCACTCATCGGCTTTATCATGATGTGGTACTGGAAGAAAAATTCATTTAACAACAAGCGTTGGAACTGATATGGGTATTTTAGACGACCTGAAGATGGAATATAGGGTGGGCGGCATTGTACAGCGGCTCATCTTTTGGAATGTAGGGCTTTTTGTGGTGCCAATGATACTGTTCAGTATCCTGCGACTATCGGGAATCGACCTCCCGGAATGGGACTGGACGTACCGTGGTGCGTACGGGCAGGACTGGTTCAGCCTTTCCTCCAACCCGGCCAACCTCCTTTGGAAACCATGGTCCATCCTCCTTTACAATTTTCTCCACAGCGGCTTTTTGCACCTGCTGTTCAACATGCTCATGCTCCACTTTGCGGGCAGGCTGTTCCTGACCTTTTTTACCCAAAAGCAGCTGTTTCGGGTATATGTCCTGGGTGGTGTTTTTGCCGGGCTGCTGTACATCATCAGCTACAACCTCCTTCCAGCCTTGGCGGGTACACAGGCAGGCATGACAGGGGCTTCGGCAGCCATCATGGCGATACTATTTGCCACCACGGCCTATTCGCCCATGTATTCGGTGCGGATGCTGCTCATCGGCACGGTAAAGCTATGGCACATTGCCGGGGTGCTGCTGGCGCTCGACCTCATTTATGTTTCTGTAGAAAATACCGGCGGGCACATTGCCCATTTGGGCGGCGCGCTGTTCGGCTACCTCTATATTGTCCTGCTGAAGAGCGGCACCGACCTGAGTAAGGTTGTTTCGGCTGTTATTGACTTTTTTGCCAATCTGTTCAAGCCGAAAAAGAAAACGCCGTTCACGGCCGTGCACCGCAACACACCGCCGCCGCAGAGGCCTGTGGGCAAGCCGAAGGACATCACGCAGAAACAGGTGGACGAGATACTCGATAAGATAAGCAAATCGGGCTACGACAGCCTTACGAAAGAGGAGAAAGAATTTTTGTTCCGATTACAAAATAAATAGTAGATTTGGCTACTATAACCCCAACGGATGAAAAAGCTTTCATGGTTCAATAAGGTCATGTTTTTTTTCAATATAGTCCTCACTGTATTGACTTTCGTTGCATACCTGCTGCCGTTCATGGCGCCCAAGCTGTTCCCGCTGCTGTCAGTATTCACGCTTGTGCTGCCGCTCATGCTGGTGCTCAATTTCCTGTTTTTCCTGTACTGGCTGCTGCAAACCAAGCGGCAGATGCTCCTTTCAGGGCTGGTACTGCTGCTGGGGATAACCTTCATAAGTAAATTTTACAAATTTTCGGCTACCGACCTTCCCGCAGAGGAGGGCGACTTCACGCTGATGAGCTATAATGTGCGCATTTTCAACCTGTACGAATGGCTGCCGCAAAGGGACATTGCAGCTAAGATCATGGGTTTCGTAAAGGAGAAGGATCCGGACATCCTGTGCCTGCAGGAATATACCCGTAAAGGCAATGCCTCTTTCCCGGCGTACCGACATAAATATGTATTTACCCGCGACGGCCAGATGGGCCAGGCGATACTGTCGCGCTATCCCATAATCGACAGCGGCTACATTGAGTTCCCACAGTCTGCCAATAATGTGGTTTTTGCCGACATTAAAAAAGGGAAGGACACACTGAGGGTGTACAGCATGCACCTGCAGTCGATAAAGATAAGCCCCGACATCCACGAGAAGATCGATGAGCAGCGCTCTAAACTCATTTTCAGGCGCCTGAGCGAGGCTTTTGCCAAGCAGCAGCACCAGGCGGAGCTGTTCGAAAAGCACAAGGCGCAATGCAGGCATAAAATGATCATTTGCGGGGACCTGAATAACAGTGCATTTTCGTATGTCTACCGGAGTGTAAAAGGTAAGATGAACGATGCCTTTGAGGAAGCAGGCAGCGGTTTCGGGAAGTCATATAACTACAAATACTATCCCGCGCGTATTGATTATATCTTTGCCGACAAGGCCATCGAGGTAAAGCAATACACTACTTTCGATACTTTCATAAATTCCGACCACTTTCCTGTCATGACCAGGCTGTCGGTACAGCAGGAGGAGGAATAGCCAATAGCCGTCATTTCCATCAACAAAAAATCCCGATGCAGTTGTGGTTGCAGTCGGGATTTAAAAGTTAGTAAACCCAGAGGTTCTGGTACTATTATTTTGTATTTACATGTCCGTCAAGCTCAGCTCCCGGCTTGAATTTTACCACGTTCTTAGCAGCAATGCTGATAGTTTTACCAGTCTGAGGGTTACGTCCTTCCCTTGCAGCCCTGCTAGATACTGACCATGACCCGAAACCAACTAGTGAAACCCTTCCGCCTTTGTTAAGAGTACCGCTTACGTTAGATACAAATGATTCAAGCGCTTTCTTAGCAGCACCTTTAGAGATTCCTGCGTCAGCAGCCATTGCGTCGATTAATTCTGATTTGTTCATAATAATTGCTATTAATTGTTTGGTTAAAATTATGATATATTCTATTCCTGTATACAAATTTAATAGGAAATCCAAAGTACGCAAGTATTTTGGCCATATTTCAAATTAATTGTTGATAACTTTTATCAAAATGTTCACAATGAGGCTTGGTTTATTAAAATTTTGTTAAACTATCAGTGTTTTCGGGCTATAAAGCCACTGCTTCGGCTGAAAATGACATCCCATTGAGTAATTCCCGTACCGTCATTCTTTTCTTCCCGGGAAACTGGAGGCTTTTAATTTTTATGATACCGTCGTTCACAGCGACCGTTATTTCCCTCTTATCAGCAAAAATGTCCCCGATTGTCCTGTCATGGCTTTCTTCCACAAATTCCGTTTCATATACCTTTACATCCCATTCCTTTTCGCCGTCCTTAAAGATGCACCAGGCGGCAGGGTAGGGGCTCAGCCCGCGTACCAGGTTGTGTATTTCGATGCCGGGCTTTGTCCAGTCGATCCTGGAATTGTCGCGGTTCAGCTTGTAGGCCGTTTTCAGGTCGCCCGTTACCGGCTGCACTGTGGTTTCGGCATTGCCGCTTTCAATAAGGGTCAGGGTTTTTATCACGGCATCTTTGCCAAGCTCCATAAGGCGGTCGTGAAGCGCCCCGGCGTTTTCGTCCGGTCCTATGCCAATTTCCTGCTTCAGGATCATGGCGCCGGTATCTATCTTTTCATCGATAAAGAATGTCGTCACCCCGGTGTGCTGCTCCCCGTTGATGATCGCCCAGTTGATAGGCGCCGCACCCCTGTATTGCGGCAGGAGGGAGGCATGCAGGTTAAAGGTGCCGAGCTTTGGCATTTTCCATACCGCCTCGGGCAGCATACGGAAGGCCACTACCACCTGCAGGTTGGCATTAAGGCTTTTCAGTTCGGCGAGGAAGGCTTCATCCTTCAGGTTGGTGGGCTGCAAAATTGTGAGGCGTTTCTCCAAAGCATATTCCTTTACCGCCGAATATTTCACCTTCTGGCCGCGGCCTGCGGGCTTATCGGGTGCGGTGATCACCCCGGCTATGTCGTAGTTGTGCTGGTATATGGTATCGAGTATGCCCACGGCAAATTCGGGCGTTCCCATGAAAACAATTCGTAAGCGTTCCATTTATTTCAGTGTGTATTGATTGTTTGTATTCATTATTATGCGGTTGCTGTCCAACAGCAGCTTCAGGGCAAACACGGTTTCCTCAGGCGTAAGCTGCAAACGGGCCTCAATGTCGCGGGAGCCCATCGGCTGTTCTTTTAGCATTGCCAGTATAGCATTTGCCGAATCGACCGGGCTTTGAGGCTTGCGGGCCTTTGTGATGCAGTAAGAGCATATAACGCAGTCCACAGTGTCCTTTTCATCAAAATAGTCCAGTATAAGGCGGCTTTTGCAGGTAACAGTGTCGGTAATGTAACGGATGACCGATGCAAATTGCTGTACTTTTATCTCATTCTGCCTTTCCAGGAATTTTACTACCCGGTTAATCGTCAGGTCGTCTTCCCGCATTTCATTAAAGGTAATGCTGCTGTCGTTGCCCGAGCTCTTCAGCGTAATGACATCCTTTTGCTGCAGCTTTTGCAGCAGCTTCATCAGTTCCTCTTCGCTGATTTTTGCTTTCTTGGTAACAAGGCCGGTATTGATGGCAGTTTCCATCTCAAAGATACCGGAATAATTCCGCAATATGGCCAGTATCGCCTCCTCGTCGGCAGGGTTCAGGCTGATGTAGCGCATCACCTCCTTGCTCGGGATGATGAACTGAAGGCTTACCTTTTCCGAAAACTCCTTCGACAGCGTCAGGATGCCCTGGTTGTCGAGAAACTGCAACGCGTTGAAGGCCTTCGCCACCGGGAAATTATACTTTTTGCAGAATTCCGTGAAATTAAAGGGATACGTCTCGTCTATGCCTTCGCCATAAGCGATCTGCAGAAAGCTGTTGAGGCGGTGGTATATTTCCTTCAGGAAAGCCCTGTCGGGCAGCACCCCTATGAACTGGCTTTGCGCTGAGCGTATATCCGACGGGCTCACGAGCAGCACGGCATACGACTTCTTCCCGTCGCGGCCTGCACGTCCCGCTTCCTGGTAGTAGCTCTCCAGGTTTTCGGGGAGCTGTATGTGGATAACGGTGCGCACGTTCGGCTTGTCGATACCCATCCCGAAGGCATTGGTGGCTACCATGACCTGTACACGCTCCTTTAGCCACAGTTGCATGTTCTTTTCTTTTTCGGCTTCCTTCAGGCCGCCGTGGTATAGCGTTGCGGTAAAGCCCAACGACTGCAGCTGCTGGGACACATCGTGGCAGGCCTTGCGGTTGCGCACATATATTATGGAAGGTTCCGGGTTCTTTGCAAGTATCTGCTGTATGCGGTGCAGCTTATCCTCCACCTCAAAAACCATATAGGCGATATTTTCGCGTGCAAATGACTTTTTAAAGACGGCGGGAGCCTTAAGGTCCAGCTGCTTTATGATGTCCTCCTGCACCCTTTGTGTAGCTGAGGCTGTCAGGGCCATGAAGGGCACGTGGGGCAGCTGCTTCTTTAATGCCGAAATCTTCAGGTACGCCGGGCGAAAGTCGTGGCCCCATTGCGATACGCAGTGGGCTTCGTCTACCGCCACCAGGTTTATCGGCAGGTCTTTCAGCCGTTCCACCACCCATTCCGATTGCAGCCTTTCCGGCGAAAGGTACAGGAACCTGTAGTTGCCGAACTTGCAGTTGTCCAGCAGGTCGCTCAGCTCATCGCTATGGATTCCGCCGGTAAGGGCTATGGCCTTTATGTCGCGGCGCGCAAGGTTCTGCACCTGGTCTTTCATCAATGCGATAAGCGGGGAAATGACAAGGCACAACCCTTCCTTCATCAGGGCAGGCACCTGGAAGCAAACCGACTTGCCCCCGCCCGTAGGCATGAGCGCAAAGGTATCCCTGCCGTCAAGAACCGATTGGATGATTTTTTCCTGCGGTTCCCTGAAGGTGTCGTGCTGCCAGTATTTTTTAAGGATCCCCAGTGCGTCCTGCATAGTTATTCTGAAAGTTGCCCCAAGATAAAAAGAATTCTGTTATCGGGGGTGTCTTTCGGGACTTCAATCAGCTCGTAGCCGTAATTTTTATAGGTTTCCTGCAAATGGACTGCAATCAGTTTCGCCTGCTCATAGTTCTCATAGCGGGCATCGTCGGCAGTATATATTTCTTCCCAGGGCGGCAAAAAGAAAATGCGCGTGTATTTGTGGTCGCGGCAGGCTTCGTCAAAAAAGGCAGGGTAGGAATCGCCTATGTAGTGCATGTACGCAAGTACATCCGGCAGGCCGCGGTCAATGAAAATGATGTCGGTTTCCTCGGCAAGGGCGTTGTGGTACTGTTTCTTGCGGCCTTCCAGCAGCAGCTCGCTAAACAGCAGCGGCTTCTCCAGGAAAAGCTGCTCGATGCCGTTCCGGCGCGCCTCGAGGGTTACCTCACGCGAAATCTCCGGATAACAGGTGTATCCTTTTTCGGTGAGTTTTTCGATAAGGGTGGTTTTCCCAGAACCGGGACCGCCTATGATGACAACTATTTCCTTGCCCACTTTTTTTGAAATAAGCGGCAAATTTAATCAAACACAAATGATTAATAAAAATGTTTCGCCACGAATTGCGCTAATTAACACAAATCCGCTCCAGGGTAAAACAAAAAAGCTGCCCTGTTACGGGCAGCTTCAGCTAAACAAATCGAAAAACCTTAGTGTGCGGGTGCGGTACCCACTTCAATATATTTTTTAAAGTTCGCGATGTCGCTATGAATCATTTTTTCAAATACAGGGGTCAGCAGGCTGGCGGCAAGCTCCCCTGCTTTGCCCAGCGGTGCACGGTAGGAGATGGTCACTTCAAGGTCGGTTGAATTACCGTTTTCCGCAAACCTTACCTTACCGGCATTATCTACGGCAGAGCCGGGCATCGAGTGCCAGCTTAGCAGTTTCCCCGGTTCGTCCATAAGGATTTCTGCGGTCCATCCGATGGTACCCAGACCACCGGGAATACTGGCCTTCCATTGCGATTTATGTTCGTCAATAACCGCAACGCTGTGCAAATGGCTCATGAACAGCGGAAGGTTTTGCAGCTCCCTCCACGCGTTGTATACTTCTTCCACAGGCTTATCAACGGTCAATGATGTGGTGATCGACACGTTTCCTCCCTTTAGCTTCCCGGTCCTTTCGATTACGTCATATGCAGGGCAATAGCCGCTTATGCCCCTGAAAAGCATGGTACCTGCTGCAACACCCTCCATAATTTTTTTGTCATTTTTTTTGGTCAGTGCGCGGTACAACAGGTATGAACCGGCCGCTACCATAAGGATGCGCTCTGTTTTGCCTACGTTTACCCTCAGTCCGGGAACGATGCTTTTTTTGTGTTTGTGCAGGTACGGGTCGGCTTCATTCGGGTTAGAAACCGAAGCATAGCGGTTCGGGTCGGTACCCGAAGGATCGTATTTCGAGAAATTTTGTTTTGATGGATTTTGAGTAAGTCCCATGGCTATTAAATTTTTTAGTTATTGAATTTCCTTCATACTAAAATTACCCATTAAACTGCTATGGGCCTTGTAATTATATTATAAAGTATTCCTAATATTCTGATAAATACATTAACCTAATTTTCCTGTTAAAAAATAGTATGCAGGCATAGTTTCTTAACGATGCATTAAGGTTTGGTCACAAATAAATTGTAAATGTCCCAATATGTTTTCCTGTCACGTTTTATGTGGGTAATTTTGATATGGAATTCAGGAAGAATGAAGGCAACGTCCTTATAATGAATGTGAAACCAAAAAAATAATGAGCTATGAAAAATTTACTCTTTACACTGTTATTTTCCCTCCCCCTGATGGCTCAGCACAATTTCAGGGCAGAAGACGGAAATATTGTTTGGGAAAAAGCGTTTCCTGTTAATAATGTGAATGTGGTGGCGATGATCGAATCGCATCCGGAACTTACTGTTGATGCCTATATGGACAACCTTGTACAAGGCGGCGCAAAAGAAATGGCTATAACGGGCGAAGGGGGCAGCGGCCTCATGCAGAACAATTGCAAGTTTGATTATGTGATTGTAATGGAGAATGGCCAATATATCGTAAAGGTAAAAGATTTTAAATTTCTTGAAAAGATGGGCCCTATGCAAATGAGGACCGTAGCCAGCAGTTGGGAGAAATATTTTATGGATGAAAGGAAAATAAGGCCTACGCCAATAACCCAGGGCAATCTTCAGCATTTGGACAATTTCCTTACCGGCATATTTGCGGGAGCGGCTATTACCAGTTCCGGCGAACTTACAGCGAACTAAGCAACAAAATATTATATCCAGAGAATTCCCGGTTACTACCGGGTTTTTTTATGGACAGGCAGTCCGGTGGAATTCATTCTTCCCCACGGCCACAGGTAACCATGAGTGTCGGGTTCGCTGCCAACATACTCCCGCAATTTTTACCTTAGGCTATTCCAAATAAAAAAGCCATTCCGGAGAATGGCCTTGTGAAAAATCAATCAACCCTATGTTGTCTCGCACTTGTGGCGTATGTATTTAGTTGAACCTTACTTCAAGGACATCAATCTCGCCCTCGCTTATTTCGTCGTTCTCGTCCGGAATTACGTTGATGCCGGAAATGCAGAGTGATTTCACTTTTTGGGTACCGGTCCTGATCAGCTTATCAAAGTTGGACGGGTGCAGCATCAGCATCACATTATCGTTAAGGGCATTGGCAAGGATAAAATTTTTGATCGTGGCTAAGTCAATGTTCTTTTTCATGGAGATAAATTTTGTTGGTTCTGAGAATACAAAGATGGCTCATAAACCTTTAAAATTATGGTAAGGCATTCCTAATAAAAGATTAAAATTTTTAAGAATTTTCGGAAGCTATTACGATATAGCATTGTGGAAATTCCAAATTTTAAATGACAATTCTAATTTCAAATAACTGAATAACTGAATAACCGAATAACCAAATAACCAAATCAACCCTTTACCACACCAACAGCTTCAGGAAATAATCCACGTCGTTGGAATATTCCTTCCTTGCGGTGCTGATGCCAATAAGGGTATATTTTTCGTCCTCATGCCCGCCCTCAATCTCAAAGCTGCCTGTTGACTGGTGCGTAGCGAGGAAGTCCCTGATGTCAAAACCGTCCAGTGCGCTCTTTGGCAGCAGCACAAAATAATCGATCACGGTATCCGTACCCTTAAAATCGGCTTTGCCCTCAAAGTTCTTCAGTTCATCAAAGGCGTCTTTGGCATATTGGTAATCCATTTTTGATTTTTTATGTTCTATTTTTTATTGTCCATTGGCCGGTTTGTACGAAATTATCATTATCGATTTTCATACGGGTAAGTCCCAATAGAAAATAATCAATAAAAAATATCATTTCGAAAGCCACTTATACAGCTTTTCTGCATTCTCTTTTGTGAATAATCCCGTACCCTTGCTCATTGTAGCTGCCGAACCGCAGGCTACGCCCATCCGGGCCATTTCGCTGTGCGTTCCGCCATTGGCCAGTACGGATACCATGCCCGCCACCATGCTGTCGCCCGCGCCCACGGTGCTTAACTTTTTTACCGATGGTGCAGGTACGTGCAATGTTTCGTCTTTGGTTACGAGGTAGGCCCCCTGAGGCCCCATAGAGACCACAACAATCTCGGCCTTACCTTCGTCAATCAGCTGTTTGGCGGCCTCATCAGCGCTCTCATTATCCAGCTCTTCCCGGCCGGTCAGCTTGCTTAGCTCGCCCAGATTGGGCTTGAGCAGGTATACGCCTTCTTCCAGTATTGCTGCCAGTGCCTCCCCCGAAGTATCGGCTACGACCTTTATGCTTTTAGCTTTTAGCTCTTTTACCAGCCTTTTTAAAAATGATGGCGCAATACCCGGTGGCAGGCTTCCGCTGATTACAGCTATTTCGGGCAGTGGGCTGATGCCGAGTATTTCGGAATGGATGGCTTCAGCTTCTTCCTTTGTGATGTCCTCGCCGGGCATCCCGAACCGGAACTGGTCGTTGCTGGCGGTATCGACCACAATGAAGTTTTCACGGGTCTCCGCGGTAACAGGTACAGCCTTGCAGTCGATATTTTCTTTCTGCAATAGCTTTTCCAGCATTTCGCCCGTGCGGCCGCCTGAAGTGAACAAGGCTACAGACCTAACGCCGAGCCTTTGCAGGCCGCGCGACACATTGATGCCTCCTCCTCCGGGTTCATATTTAGGCTGCGAACAGCGTATTTTCTTTTCGGGTTTTATGCCGTCTGCCTCACAGCTTTTATCTACGGTGGGGTTCAGGGTAATGGTAAGCACGCTTTTGGCCATGTTAATCGGGTATGTTCGTTACAGGCTAATATAACAATTATATGGGCGCGCCGGCACTAACGGTGTGTTAAATGGCATGTGTGCCTTTATGAATTTTAGCCACATAGGCGCAGGCCGGCTACTAATCTGATAAAACGCCTGCTCCTATGTAGTTAAAATTGAATATAATTTTTAATGGAATTTAGCTTACGAAGCGCTCCAGGATGCTATATTCGTTGCTAAGCTCCACATAGTAGCAGCCCTTGGGAATCTCTACATCAAAGTCAGATATCTGCTTATCGGTAAAGCCAAGCTGCTTCAGTTCCTTGCGGGTGTGGAGTAATAAAGGCTCATCGCCAATATAGTACAGGTTATCGTCATTACGGTTTATTTCGGTGATTTTGCCCGTTATCCCATAATCCATGGAATTGTATAGCAGTTCTTTCTCCAGTTCCCGGTCGGAAAGGGAGTCGAGCCAATTTTTGAGGTCTTTTAGCTTCATTTTTGCAATAGTAATTAATTAATAGATAATTTTAGGGGAATGCGATCAATACTTTGTGGGGCAAAGAATTAACACGATAAATATAGAGAAATAAATTTACCGTTAACAAATTTTTAAGAAAAAAAATCACGGTATTGTTTTAGCCGGCCCGGGCACTATCGTGCGGAAGGTAAGGTTGATGCGCGGATGCTTTATTTTTACTGATGGCGGCAGGCGGTGCAGCCAGTTGGTCTGGGTAGCTCCTTTCATTACCAGAAGGCTTCCGTTTTGTAAAATTATCTCCCTTTTTTCGCCGGTTTTTTTATGTTTGAACATAAATTTCCGTTCGGCACCCAGGCTTATCGAGGCAATTACGGTGTCTTTTCCGAGGGCTTTTTCGTCGTCGCTGTGCCATGCCATTCCTTCGTTTCCGTCATGGTATAAGTTCATTAGGCAGGAATTGAATATTATACCGGTCATTTTTTCGGCTATGGCTTTCAGTTCCAAAAGCTCCTTTGTCCACGGCAGGGCATGCTTGGTGGTGTTGGAGTAGGTGTAGGCATACTTTTCATCGCCATACCATGCCACCTTGCGTTTGGTTACGATCCTTTTTCCGTATATTACGGCCTCGTCATGCTGCCAGGGAATGGTGCTGAGCAAGGTGTCATAGTACATGCGGGCCTCCTCCTGTGGAAGGATAGGGCCGTGGTACAGGACTTCGCCATCATAGGGGAGGATGTTGGGGTCGGAAGTGAACAGGTCCATCAAAGCGGTATTCTTTTTGCAGTAAAGATACAATAACCCCAATGAGTTGCCTGTTATTTAACAACAAGCCTTTAAAGTAATATAAGCACTAAAATGAAACGATTTGACGTAAAGCATACCGTGTTCCACATCCTTGTAGGACTGTATTTTATATGGGCTTTTATATTTGCCGCATTGCTGGCGATGGCCATAAGCAATACGGTTGAGCCCCGCAATTCCGAACTCACCGGAATGTTCCCCGTTTGGATACTGATGAACCTGGTGATGGGTTCGGCATTATATGTTGTCATGCGGATGTTTCGCAGTAAAGACGTCATTAACAAGGCGGTGAGGGTTTCCTTTATTGCATTAGCAGCGGCAGCTTTAGGCATTATGGCCTATATGGCAATAAAGGCATAAAAAAACCGCCTGCACCGGGGAGGAGCGGCGGTTTTCAAAAAATAACCAATTTATAACCTAAACCTATATACTATAGATTACGCAAAATTGAAAAGGTTGCGTAGGTGGTGTAAATTTTTTCTGAACTTTTTGTAAAATTATCCGGACTTGCCGTTTTTTCTGAAAGTTAACGGCGTATGATGTATATTTGCGTTTATTTTTATGACGAATGGATAAGAAAAGTGAAGAATTTTACGCCAGGCTGAAGGAAGAGCTTGCGGGCTCAGCCGAATGGCCTGCCGAATACCTGTTTAAATTCATAGTGCAGTCAGACCCTGCCAAGGTACAGCAGGTGGAAGACGCCTTTAACAACATGGGTGCGGTCATAGAGACTACCCAGTCAAAAACCGGCAAGTATACCAGTGTTTCCATCAATGTGAAGATGGAAGGGCCGCAGTCGGTAATCGACAAATACATAGCGCTCTCTGAGATTGAGGGCATCATTTCATTATAATAACATAGTATGCGATTCAATTCAGACGAAGCCATTGGCAACCTCGAATACAATTCCGAAAGGGAGCACCTCATCATACCCGAATATGGCCGCCACCTGCAAAAGCTCATACAGCAGGCAGTAGCCCTTGAGGACAGGGCTGAGAGGAATAAGGCTGCAAAATATATCATATCGGTAATGGGTACGCTCAATCCGCACCTGCGCGATGTGCCCGACTTCCAGCACAAGCTTTGGGACCAGATTTTCATCATGTCCGACTTTAAGCTGGAGGTAGATTCGCCTTACCCGATACCGTCACGCGAAATGCTGCAGCAAAAGCCTGACAGGCTCGACTATCCGCAGAATTTCCCTAAATACCGCTTTTACGGCAACAACATCAAGTACATGATCGACGTGGCCAATAAGTGGGAGGATGGCGAAATGAAGGATGCGCTCATCATTGTTATTGCCAACCACATGAAAAAATCCTACCTGAGCTGGAACAAGGACACCGTGGTAGACTCGGTGATATTCGAGCACCTGTACGAGCTTTCGGGCGGGAAAATCAACCTGCAGATGGGAGCCGACGAATTGTCGAACGTTACCGACCTGATGAAGGTGAACAAGAAGCTGAGCAACAAAACGCAGTTTGGCAACCCAAAACAAAAAATGCAAAGGCCGGGCAACGGCAAGAATAACCTGAATAATAACAAAAACAGAAAATCCTAAATTCCATTCCGCTGCATGGGAACATTTAAAATTGAAGGCGGCGCGCCGCTAAAAGGGGAGATCACGCCACAGGGAGCCAAGAACGAAGCGCTCCAGGTGCTGTGTACCGTATTGCTTACACCCGAAAAAGTAACGATCAGCAACATACCCGACATCATCGATGTAAACAAGCTGATCAACCTCTTGCGCAGCCTTGGCGTAAAGGTTGAAAAACTGGCCCATGGCACCTATTCTTTCCAGGCCGATGAGGTAAACCTTGCCTACCTTGAGAGTGAAGCCTTCAAGAAAGAAGGCGCAGCGCTAAGGGGATCGATCATGATCGTGGGGCCGCTGCTCGCACGTTTCGGCAAAGGCTATATACCAAAGCCGGGCGGCGACAAGATAGGCCGCAGGAGGCTGGATACGCACTTTGAAGGGTTCATCAACCTGGGAGCTAAATTCCGTTATAACGAAGAAGACCATTTTTATGGCGTGGAGGCCGACAGGCTCAAAGGTACCTATATGCTCCTTGATGAGGCATCGGTTACCGGTACGGCCAACATTGTGATGGCTGCCGTGCTTGCCGAAGGCAAAACCACCATATATAACGCCGCGTGCGAACCCTACCTGCAGCAGCTTTGCAAAATGCTGAACAGCATGGGAGCTAAAATTACAGGCGTAGGCTCTAACCTTATCGAGATCGAGGGTGTAGACAGCCTTGGCGGGTGCGAGCACCGCATACTGCCGGACATGATCGAGATCGGTTCGTGGATTGGCCTTGCCGCCATGACCAAAAGCGAGATCACCATTAAGGATGTAAGCTGGGACAATCTTGGGGTAATACCTTCAACGTTCAGGAAGCTGGGCATCACGCTGGAGCGCAGGGGCGATGATATTTACATTCCCGCGCACACTGATGGTTACGAGATACAAAACTACATCGACGGTTCGATACTTACCATTGCCGATGCACCGTGGCCGGGCTTTACACCCGACCTTTTGAGCATTGTGCTTGTGGTTGCCACCCAGGCGAGGGGCAGCGTACTCATCCACCAGAAGATGTTCGAGAGCCGCCTTTTCTTTGTAGACAGGCTTATCGACATGGGTGCGAAAATCATGCTGTGCGACCCGCACAGGGCCGTGGTGATAGGCCTCGACTTCAAGTCGCAGCTTAAGGGCATCACCATGTCATCGCCGGATATCAGGGCGGGCATATCGATGCTTATCGCTGCGCTTTCGGCCAAGGGCGTGAGCACCATCCAGAACGGTGACCAGATCGACCGCGGCTACGAAAGGATCGACGAAAGGCTTAAGGCCATCGGGGCTAAGATCGAGAGGATCGACTAAGGATATTTTGATATAGAGAAGGCCCGCAATTTTGCGGGCTTTTTTGCGTTAATTTAGTTGCCATTTAAATCATAAACCAAACCAATACATCATGAAAAAAATTATTGCCGCACTGGTATTCGCTGTTTGTTTTTCGGCGAATGCCCAAAAAGCAGAAACGGCTGAGCCAATACCTTTTATAGAAGTTACCGGGACAGCTGAGAAAGAAGTAGTTCCCGACATCATTTACATTTCGATCACTTTACAGGATAAAGTGGTAAACAAATCCGAATATACCATTGCTGCCCAGGAGGAAAGGCTGAAGAAGGCACTGAAGGAATTGAACATCGACCTTAAAAACCTCTCGCTCGGAGGTGCAAGTTCTAACATTGTGTACCACAAAAAGAAAGAAAAGGGGGTTAGCCAGCGCCAGGAGTACAGGCTAAAAGTTTCAACTGCAGCTGAAGTCAAGGGCGTCTTTGAAGCGCTGTATAATAGTGATATAAAGGAGGCTTATGTTGAAAGTACTGACCACTCCCAAATGGATGCCCTTAGGAAAGAAGTGCGTACCAAAGCAATTAAAGCGGCGAAAGAGAAGGCTACCTATCTTCTTGAAGCGATTGGAGAAGCTCCCGGGAAACCTTTGGTTATAAAGGAAGAGAATGGAAATGTTTATCGTGCTAATGCGGCCTTATCAAATGTTGCCTATGAAGAATTTAAAGATGCTGACGCTGAGGTTGGCTTTGAAAACATCACCATCAAATTCTCCTACTACGTGAAGTATGCCATAAAGTAATTGCGAAATTTTTAGTATATTTAGGAAAAATCAAAGCCATGGACAACAGTACAAGCTCTTACCGGGAAATTTTAGAAGCCGACAAACGCAGGAAACGCAAAACCAATACTATCGTAATCATTGTAGTGGTTGCCGTCATAGCGCTGGCTGTGACGTTTTTCTTCATGATCTCATCGTTCGTAAAAAATTCCGATGCCTATCGCGCCGCCATCGAGCATTTGGGCAACGACCCCGAACTGAAAGCCGAAACCGGCGGCATCAATGAATATAGCGTGGACAGCTTCCATATCCATACTTCGAATGGCCACGGCGAAGCTACCTTCGATATAACCGTAGACGGAAAGGAGAAGGACATCCCCGTATACCTCGAACTCACAAAACATCCCGACGGGAAGTGGGAAGTACTTAAGGTGGATAAATAATCCGTGATAAAATAGAAGGCCCGCGATTGCGGGCCTTGTTGTTTTCTTTTATTGATTCGCCAACTCAACCGCCTTATCCAGCACTTCATCCTTACCTGCCCTGATGCCGGCTATGGTAGGTAAAACTTCAAGGTCTATCTTTACGCCCACGCGCTGGGTCTGTGTGCCATCGGGGTAAAACACGCCAAGCCCCGTCATCCAGGTCATGTACCCACCGGGAAAATAGATTGTGCTCACATTACCGTCCGCGCCTGCGGTCTGGCTGCCTATCGTGGTCACATTATCACCGGCCTGTAATGACATGGTGGTGAATTCGGCATGGCTTTGGGTGGTCTCATTAACCATCACGATGACTTTGCCGGTATAGGCATACGGGCTTTTGCTCCTCGGGCCTGTACTGTACGTTTTTAGCCAAAGGTATTTTCCGGGATAGTCCGGATTGGGCCTTGTAAAGTGTACAAATACCTTTTTATCCTTCATCAGGTAACGGCTTATTTCGTACAATGTGCCCTTCGGGTAATTGCGGATGTCGAAGATCAGCGCCTTGCATTTGCCCAGCTTTTCAAACATGTCATGCACGTCGGCAACTTCAAGGATGCCCATGTTGATGTAGCCGATATTGCCGTCGAGGATCCTGTATTTTTCCGGAGCGGCTTCTTTCGGAGCGGCAAACTCCTTTTTGAGGTATCGGGTTATCTCTTTGGTAGCGGTGCTTCCCTCTCTTTCAAAAGTAATGGCTGCCTTGTCGGTACTGCCGTTAAATATGGCGAAGTAAGCATTCCTTTTCCTCCCTCCCGGATTGGATGCGGGGATGTAAGGGCTTTTTTTGGTAAGTATGTCGTTAACCGACATGCCGTCTACATGGGTGATGGCATCGCCAATGCGGAGGTCGTTTTTCTTAGCCTTTTCCTCATCATAAAAACCTGTCACTACTGCCTTACCGTCGATAATACTGAACTTCACCGGCGCCCAATAATACCCAAAATACTGGTTGGTAAGGTCGGTATGAAAAAATCCGTGGCTGTCGTCTATGCTGGCTACCAGTTCCAGCATTGCCAGGTGATATTCCTGTGCATTGGCTTTGCTGAATTTCGGGATCATTTCCACCAGCACATCGTCCCATTTTTGGTCGGTTTGGTATTTGTACGGAAAATAATATTCCACAATGTTCCAGTAACGGAACAGGGCAAGCAGCCTGTAGTGGGCATTGGGATATTCAAAGTCTTTATATTCCGGCTCATTTTGAATGGTTACATTATCGGCTCCGCCAAACCCTGCATAATGGCTTTCGCCCAAATGCCTGTTGGCCTCAATGTACTGTAGTTTTTTTGTCAGTTCGGGAGTGAAGGCAGCAGCGTCTTCCATCCACGCCATGCTGAAGTTCTTTTCAAATGACTCCTCTTTCTGTTTTTTGCCGCATTTTTTGCATACAGGCACTTCGCCCAGGCCGTCGATCCACTTGATGTATAATGCGTTTAGCTCTTCTTTGGTCGTGGCTTTTTCCACTTCCGGCAGCAGGTCAATGAGTTTTTGGTCCCAGTTGAATTTGCCACGGGCCACCTGCGGGTGGTAGTACTTCAGGAAGCCCCAAATGCGGGCGGTAGCCTCCAGTTTTTTGATTTCTGTCACGGGCGTTGATGCCACTGCCGACTGCATGATGAAGGCGGCCAGTACTAAAATCAGTTTTTTCATTATTCAGGTTTTTTAGTTGGTACTTGTTTGGTTAACCACATAGGTACATAGGCCTGTTTTCCTTAGAAAAGTTTGATATAGCGCACAGAGTGTGAAGCGTAGCTTCATCTATGTGTAAATATGTTCCCTTTCCAATACTATGAAAAACTATGTATTTATGTGGTTGAATAATTTTTAAAGGAAATCCAAAAACTTCAACCCGAAAATCACGCCATCGGTAACGAACCCGCCCTGGTAGGCACGCACGTAGTCGATGCGCAGCATCCTGAACTTCCCGAATCCTACGTTGTCAAATCCTGCGGTAAACTCATGGTAAGGCTTGTATTGCGGTGTGGCAATGCTGTGGTAGCCCAACACGAGGTTCCATTGCAGGTCGGCCAGCAGCGGTATCTTGTTCATCACATAGCCCTTGTCGTTGTGCTCTATGTGCGTTTCGAGGTACGAATCGTTGGTGCTGTGCGTGTAGTAGGGGAGGAGGTTAAATACGTTGAGGTACTGCTCCTCGGTACCCACGTGCGTCTGGTTTCCGTTAAAGTGCTTGTAATCCATAAAGGCAATGTTGTCGGCATTAAAGAACTTCCCCGCCTTTACGTTGAAGCCGAACGTCCCCTTGTTGTGGAATGTTTCGCTGTACGATATGCGTGCGGCAATGAAGTCGTACTCATATCCCTTCACAGTAGACGAAAACGCCTTTTCATACATGAACGATATGCCGGGATAGTTCACTTCGGTAATCGGGATCTTGCCATCCGGGCGGCTGATGTACTTTTGTCCGAAGCGTATCGTACCACTGATGTTGGCCTTCCAAAGCTCGTGCTTTTCAAAAGGCGCCGAGGTATAGTTCTCCGGCTGGAGCGGGTCGTTGGAGGTATAGTCCTTGTTGTCCTTTATCAGCACATAATTGGTGTTGTTGAAGAGCGGCCTGCGTCGGTTGTACTCTACGCTTCCGGCCATGGTAAGCCCGTTAAAGATCCAGCGGCTGGTACCCACTCTCGCGTACGTTTTGTCGTACAGCTTCATGTAATTCTCTTTGAACAAAAGCGAACTGAAGGTATTCATTATGGGTGAGATGGGTTCCGATGGGTTGAACTGGTTGATGGTATTGCCCCCAGAGAAACTGTAAGTACCCAGCTTCCATATCCGGGTACTGAAACCGCCGTGCGCCCGGAAACGGTCTTCGGCAATGCCGTAGTTCATCTCAGTCCAAATTGAAAGATTACGCTTTTTGTCCATGTCGAAGGTATTGAACGACAGGCGGGTGTCAAAATTCCAACCCTGTACAGTGTTATATTTCGGGAACTGCAGCAGGCCATCATAGTTGAACGATGTCTTGAGGTCTTTGCTCCGGTAGTCGTAGCCCGAAATGACATCAAATACCTTAAAGCGGTTGCGGTTGGTAATAGTGGTATCCCTCGAGGCCTTGCGAACTTCTGCGATGCTGTCTTTTTTTACATAGTCGGTGCGTTCCTCATCGGTAAGCGGCACAGGGCGCACACCTGTCCAGTAGATGGAGTCTTTTTTATTGGAATCCTTTTCAAATGATACGAGTTCCTTGGTAAACGTACCTTTCTCAAACTTTTCGTGGAAAACGTAGTTGCTGTACACGTGGGTCATTTTACCCGTAAAGCCCACACCGAACATCCCCGCACTAATGTCAAACGTCTGCGAGTTCTTGGCCCAGATGCCGTTGGTGCTGTTGTAGCTGAAGTTTTGCTGCAGCTTGAGTACTTCCAGAATGTTTTGGCGGATGCGGTAACCCTTGATGTCAAGGTCGATGGCCGAGATTGCCCAGCTGTCGTCTACAATATAAATGTAACCCTCGAACACCGGTTCCTTATCGCGGCGCGGAATCACCTTGATCTTGCTTACCTCAAAGCCGTTCTCGTCGGTAAAGCTGCCTTCGTATTTATATTTGTAGTACCCAAAGCATCCTTTGGCAATGGGCGATATCATGTCTACATCCTCCATAGCAACATAGTCCTCGTAAAAGTTATAGAACGTGCCTGCCGCCGTGTTGTAGCTGAAGCCGTTGTTGTCGCCGCTTATCTTCGAGGCAATTATTTTTTCCTTCAGGCTGTTGGGCTGCTGGAAGGTAATGTGCGAAACGGTCTCGCTCAGGTAAATGATGCCGCTACCGGTAGAGTCCAGTTGGCCTTCGGGTACGTCGACTTTCATCCCCATGATGCGCTTGGGTACATTCTTCACGCGGAAAATTCCCTTGGAGTAGAAGTCGGCTTCAAAGCGGCCGGTCTTTTCTGAGTTTTTCTTTTTATTGGCTACGGCATTGCGGATGATGGCATATGCCGGGTCCTCGCCCTTAGTGATGGTAACTTCGTTCAGTTCGTAGCTTTCGTCTTCCATCACTACATTGAGCATGTGCGGAAATGACGTAATGTTCACCGGAATTTTTTTGGCTTTGTAGCCGATGGACTGGAACAGCACGGTGTACTTGCCGGTTTCTTTAAACGGGAGGTCATACTGCCCGGCCTCATTGGCCGTAGTGCCCGTATATGTGTTTTCGATGGTAACGCTCACGAACGGGATAGGTTCGCCGTTGGTGGAGGTAATTTTTCCTTTTATCTGTGCGAAAGACGCGAATCCTGCCAAAAGGAAAATTGTGGTAATGAATTTGTGCATGGTTTTATTGGTTATAGGTAGGTAATCGGTTTTTAGGATAGACGGAATTTACATAGGAATGGTTGCATAAGGGTTAAAAAAAAGTGAACATTCAGGGAAGATAACGGGAGTTAAGGGGACTTTCTTACAATTTTGGAGGATTTTTTAGTATGTTTGGAGTATGGGTTTCTTTGCAGAAGTAATAAGCGATCTTGTTTTCGACGACGTATTGTCGTATATCGAATAACCCGGTGCGTGGATCCATTGGCGGCTGAAGGGTAAGCGTTTTTCCTTTAAAGAGCTGGTTGAACGGTATTTCGGCATTAATCTCCTATTGTCTTTATTGGTGTATGGGATAATTGGTATAATTATCTGGCAGGTAGTTTCGTTATTGAACTAGTTACAGTAAATATTTTATGGAAGAAATCTTTTTTGAACTCATTTTTGCTTTTTTCAAATACCCGGGTACGTTGTTTCATTGGCTGCTTCGCGGGATGACACCTTCTTTTGATGAAGTGCTGAAAAAATATCAGTGGGTTAATGCAGGGCTTTCGGTTTTTATAATCGGTATGGCAGTGGCAATAGCATTTTAAATGCGGCATACATTATCGTTGATGCTTTTTCCCTTATCTTTGGGTAAATACATCATACAATGAATACCATACAGGACCTCCGGCTGGCCGTGCTGATCGATGCCGATAACGTGCCTTATTCCAACGTAAAAGGAATGCTTGAGGAAATTGCTAAATACGGCACCCCAACCTACAGGCGCATTTACGGCGACTGGACCAAACCCACCGTTTCCGGATGGAAGGGCGTATTGCTCGAGAATGCCATTACGCCCATACAGCAATACAGCTATACTTCAGGAAAAAATTCCAGCGACAGTGCGCTTATCATCGATGCGATGGATATCCTCTATTCGGGCAAGGTAGACGGGTTTTGCATCGTGTCATCCGACAGCGACTTTACCCGCCTGGCTACCCGCCTGCGCGAAGAGGGGATGAAAGTTATCGGCATGGGCCAGAAGAAAACGCCTAAGCCTTTCATAACGGCCTGTGATAAGTTTATCTACATTGAGATCCTGCCGGGCAGTGAAAGTAAAAAGACCGCAACGAAAAAACCGGTTAAGGCTGGCAAAGCAGAAAATCCGCAACCCGAACCGGAAGTGGTGGAAGCCGCCCAAACAAAGGAGACCCTGAGCACTATAGACAACAGGCTGATCAGCCTGATACGCAAGAGTATCAACGATCTTGGCGATGAGAACGGCTGGGCATTCCTGGGCGACCTTGGCAACTTCATACTGAAAAAGCAACCCGACTTTGACTCCCGTAATTACGGCTTCCCGAAACTGCTGCCTTTGATAAAGAGCATCGACAGGTTTGATGTTGACGAAAGGGAAACCGGCAAGAACAATATCAAACATGTATTTGTAAAGAATAAATAGTACGCATTTAGATTACCAATGAAAAAGATTACCGAAGCGATAGTGCGCAAGGACAAAACCGTAAATAAGGTGCAGTTCGACAAGGAATGGTTCTATTCGCTTGAAGACATGCAGGATTTCCTTAACGAAGACCTTTCCGGCGTAGAAGCCGTTACCCTGCCTATGGACATTTATGGCGAAATCCTCAACGTAAAATGTGCGACCTGGGAAGACATCGAGCGTTTCCGCCAAAAGGAGCCGCTGGACGATTTTAGGGGGAGTGTGCTGCGTAAGAAATAGTTACCGGTTGATGGTGTTGTTGGTTGTCAGATTAGCTACTGGCGTTATAATTAAGATTATGGGTCTAAATCCGACAACCAACAACCGGCAACTGGCAACCATCAACCATCAGCCCAACTACTCCAATATATCCAAAAACGTCAGCCCAAAAATAACCCCGTCGCTCAGGAACCCGCTTTCATACGAGCGTATGTAATCAATGCGCAGGAAACGGAACTTGCCCCAGCCCAGGTTATCGAAACCGGCGGTGAATTCCATGTACGGCTTGTGCTCGGGTGTCGAAAGCGCATGGGCGCCCAAAACTAAATGGTAATTCAGCTCACTGATAAGTGGCAGCTTGTTGGTTATATAGCCCTTAAAGTTATGTTCCAGATGCCCTTCCAGATATTGGTCGTTGGTGCTATGGGTATAATAGGGCAGGAAGTTGAACACATTGAGGTAGCGTTCCGACTTGCCAATGTGCGTCTGGTTGCCGTTGAAGTGCCTGTAATCGACAAACGCTATATTCTCTGAATTGAAGAATTTTCCGGCACGTATTGCCATCCCTGTTTCGCCCTTGTTGCCTGCATCCATCGTATAGGTAATTCGTGTCGAAAGATGGTCGAAGTTGTAATCCTCTATGCTCGACGCAAAGCCTTTTTCATACTTCAGGTAAAGCCGGGGGTAATCGGGGTTGCTAATGATTTCCCTGCCGTCGGGGCGGGTGCGGTATTTTTGCCCGAAGCTGAAACGTGCCTGCAATGACGCCTTCATCAGGTTGTGTTTCAGGAAAGCGGGCGTTTCATAGTCAAACGGCAGTAAGGGGTTGTTCGAAGTGTAAGGTTTGTAAATGTCTTTCAGCGTTGAGAAGTTGGTGTTGTTGTACAGCGCGTGCCTGCGTGCATATTCAACCGAACCGTTTACGAAAATTCCGTTCAGCAACTCTTCCTCATAAGCCACTTTAATGAATGCATTGTCGTAAAACTTCGCATAGTTGTCGCGGAAGAACAGCGTGCTGACACTGTTCACGATCTTATTGATGGGCTTTTCGGGGTTGAATTGCTCCATGCTGCTGCCGCCCGTTACCGTTACAATGCGCTTGGAAAAATTATTGAACTTATGGGAAAAGGTCCCGGTCGCCCTGAAACGCTGCTCGGCAAATCCATAATTCAGGTCGGTGCCAAAAGTTGTATAGGTGTTCTTATCGGGGTGATATTTCGTGAAATGAAACCCTGGTGCCAGCCAGTAGGCCTGCACCGTATTGAAGGCCAGGCGTGTGGCAATGCCGGTGTATTTGATGTCCCAGTTGTCTTCGGAGTTGTGGTAGGTATACCCAAGTATCGGCGAAAGCCACTTGAAGCGGTTGCGTTCATGGTCGATGCTGTCCAGATATGCCTTGCTTTTCCGTAGCTCCTGAAGCCTGTCCTTGCGGATGTAATCGTTGCGTTCCTCGGGTGTAAGCGGTATGGGCCGGCTGGTGTTCCAGTAACTGTCGGGCTTTTTATTGGCATCGGCTTCCACAAGCTGTACTTCAGGACCAAAAGTATTTTTGGCGAATTTTGGGTCGAACTTAAAATTACTGTACACGTAACTAAACCTGCCTGTAAGCCCCACGCCAAAAAGCCCGGCGTTGAAATCGATGGTCTGTACATTCTTGGTCCAAAGCTTTTCCCGTGCATTGTAGCCGAAGTTTTGCCTTATCGTGAGTGAATCCAAAAGCGGCTGTTCAATCTGGCTGCCCTTCAGTGTGAAGTCGGTAGCGTACAGTTCCCATGTGCTGTCTACTATATAGATGTATCCTTCCACTGCCGCCTCGTTTTTCTTTTTGGGCGACACTTTTATCTTACTGATGAGGTGGCTGCTATCATAAAACGAACTTTCCAGCGTATAATCATAGTAGTTAAAGGCATTGTCGGCAATTGGCGATACCACGCGCACCTCGAACGGCAGAAAGTTTTCATAAAAATCAAACTCTGCAGTTTCAGCACTGTTATAGCTAAAGCCGTTGTCTTCGCCGCTCACTTTTGAGGCTACAACCACTTCGCGAATTTTATCCGGTTTTTGCGACTGCACCCGCGATACGGTTTCCGAAAGGTAAATAATGCCATTGCCTGTGGTGTCGATAGAGCCGCCGATGTCTCCAATTTCCTGCCCCAGTATTTTATCCGGTACATCGGTAAGCGTAAAGGTGCCGCGGGAGTAGAAATCGGCTTCAAAAGTGGCTGTCCTTTCGGAGTTTTTTTCGCGGTTGGCAATCGCTTCGCTGATGATCATGCGGGCCTGGTCGCTTTTATTGGTTATAATAAGCTCGTCCAGCGTATAGCTCTCGACCTGCAAAGTAAAATTAAGCGTATGCGGGAATTTAACAACATCCACAGTAACCTCCCTTGTAGTGTAACCTATGGAACGGAACACCAGGGTGTGCCTCCCTTTAGCCGAAAGCGGTAGGGTGTAGTAGCCGTCTTCGTTAGACGATGTGCCGTTGTAGGTGCCTCCCTCCAGTACGCTGGCAAAGGGCACGGGCTCTCCCGAGGCTGATACTATCCTTCCTTTCACCTGTGCAAAAGTTGGAATGCTTAAAAGCAAAAGGAAGTACAGTAGATGTTTTTTCATGGTTTAAAGTATAAGCGATTGTATAGCCAGCTCGTAGCCATTCAGCCCGAAGCCAATGATAACACCCGCCGCCACGGGAGACAGGAACGACTGGTGCCTGAAGGTTTCTCGCGAAAAGGTGTTGGAGATATGCACTTCGATGACAGGCGCTGTTACCGCTTTCACGGCATCGGCAATGCCAATGGAGGTGTGTGTATAGGCCCCGGCATTCAGTATGATGCCATTGTGGCTAAAGCCTTTTTTTTGTATTTCGGTTATTATTTCTCCTTCAATATTGCTCTGGAAGTACGACAGCTTTATGCTTGGGTATTTATTTTGCAGTCCGGCGAGATAGTCATCAAAAGTCCGGCCGCCGTATATTTCGGGTTCGCGCGTGCCTAAAAGGTTCAGGTTAGGGCCGTTGATTATGTGTATGTTCATTGTTTTATGGTTTCTCTGGTAAAAGTAAGTGTTTACTGCAATGCACGCATTTAGTTTAATACTAATTTTAACATTTGGGTATAATATGGAAGGAGAATGATACGTATTAGCGGATTACGACGAATTCTTAGGGTTTGCCAAAGTTTTTTGAAGTACTTTTCCGATAATTCAGCTGGCTTATCGAAAGATCAGCGAAAATCCGCCCAATCCGCGTTCCTTTGTAATAAAAATAAACCGGCTTCCCCAATAAAGAAGAAGCCGGTTGTGCCATGTTTTTAAATTTCCTAGAAATAATACCCAACAGATAGCTGGAATACATTGTTCTTGATGTCAATCTCGTCGTTATCCGATACGTTGCTGAGACCCACATTGTAACGTGCCTGAGCAAACAGCCCAGCAATGATTTTTAGTTCTGCGCCAACACCTGCAGAAAGGTCGAAGCTTTTGGTGTCGAAAGCTTCTTCAGCCTCATCGACAAGGAAAGAGAACTGAGGTCCTGCCATAAGGCTTAGCTTTTCAGGCAGCACATAGAATTTTGCCATTACGGGTACAGCGATGTAGCTCAGGTCGATATCCTGTGCAATGTCAAGCGCAGTGTCTTTGTATGTCGCTCCCTGTGACGAGAAAAGCCCTTCTGCCTGGATAGAGAATGTTGGCACCAGGTTAAGCTCTACAACAGCTCCCGCATGGAAGCTGGTAATTCCGTCGGTATCCACATCGCCCGAAAAATTAGCGAAGTTGGCCCCTGCCTTAATACCAAAGTCAAGGCCCTGTGCCTGCATGGCAAAACTGCCTGCCAGTGCTGTGAACAATAAAAGAATCTTTTTCATGTGTTCTATAAATTAGTGGGTTAAAAATAAAAACCTAACGAAAGCTGTATTACCGAATTCTTTACATCGGCATCTTCAAATACCTGTTTTTGTCCCCATACATAACGGCCCTGGATGAAAAGCCCGCCCGTAATTTCATATTCAAGGCCGGCCGCGATGCCAAAGTCAAAATTCTCGGCTTCGGCCGGAACAACGTCTTTAGTTTCGCCTGCGACCAATGAGAACTGTGGCCCGGCGTGTATGCTTAACGAACCATCGATGTCAAATTCGGCCATGACCGGCAGTGTTACATAATTGATCTTATACTCATCGCCATCTACCTTGGCCCCCTGTACGGAGTATAATAGTTCCGGTTGGATCGTTATACGGTCAAGGATGTAAAACTCTGTAAGTAATCCTACATGAAAGCTGGTTATGCCATCAAAGCTGTCGGCATCGTTGCCGGTAAGGTTGGCAAAGTTTACCCCTCCTTTAATTCCATACGTTTGTGCCTGTGACAAAGAGCCCATGAGCAGCATTGCTGCTGCTAAAAAAAAATGTTTCATATAAAAATTTGTAATACTGGTTAAAGGCAAATGTAAGGCAAAAACTTAAAGCAGTAAATGTACTTTAACCCCATTTTGGCATTTTTAAAGATCTTTTACAAAGCCTATTGCAAATCTGGTAATGTAAGATTTTGATTGTCAGTAATAATTTGGATTACAAATATTTTAAAAAATGGCATACGTTTTGTAAGTACAAATGTTAATAACTTAAAAAATAAACACATGAAAAAATTTATGTTTTCGATGATTGCCCTTGCATCATTCATGGCTGTCCAGGCCCAGGAAGAAGAGGGAGGTAAAGGATTTGCAAAAGGTGATGTTTTTGCTTCCGGCTCGCTGGGATATAGCTCCCAAAAAACTGGTGAAGAGAAGTATAATCAGTTTAACGTTATCCCAAGGGTAGGCTATTTTGTGAGTGATAATGTAGCTATTGGTGCCCAGTTAGGATACGGCAACTCCAAGGCAACTTATTATACAGGTATGGAATGGGATGAACGTACTACAAATTCTTTTTCAGCCGGGGCCTTCGCAAGATATTATGCTACACCGAGTAATACCTTCTCTTTCTTTGGACAGCTGCAAGCCAACTACAGCACCTCAAAAACTGAATATGAGGGAGGTGGCGAGGATAAAAGGAATGGGTTTGATGTAGGCCTTGCGCCCGGTATCAGCTATTTTGTATCTGATCACATTGCCCTGGAAACCACTTTTGGCGTATTAAGTTATGCTACTTCCAAGCCCGATGCAGATGGCACTGAATCGACAAATACTTTTAATCTGAACCTTAACCTTAGCAATGTAGTGTTTGGCATCGTTTACAAATTTTAAAAATTTGTTAATATCATTCTTAATAAAATACCCGCTTATAGGTATTTTTCTTATTAATTAATTTTATACATTTGCCCCAAGTAACAATAAAAATTTAAACACAAAATGAAAAAAATCTTATTATCTGCAGTAGCCGTTATGGCTTTTGGTGTAGCTGCTCAAGCTCAATCAGAGGAAATGAAATTCGGTGTTAAAGCGGGTGCTAACTTCTCTAACTTTACAGGAGATTTTGATGCTGACGGAGCAACAAGTTTCTATGTAGGTGGTTTGGTTGACCTTCCTGTATCCGGCAACTTCCACGTACAGCCCGAAGTTCTTTACTCTATGGAAGGTGCTGACAAAGCAAGCCTTTCTTATGTAAGGGTGCCAATCATGGCTAAATATTATGTT
The DNA here is from genome assembly GCF_026107645.2 of Flavobacterium sp. MFBS3-15. Classification (GTDB taxonomy): domain Bacteria; phylum Bacteroidota; class Bacteroidia; order Flavobacteriales; family Flavobacteriaceae; genus Flavobacterium. Next base: position 110,424 of record NZ_JAPCHV010000001.1, read on the forward strand.
ATGGAAGGCCTTAGCCTGCAGGCTGGTCCGGAAGTAGCTTTCAAAGTTGCCGCTGAAGACGATGCAATGGATGAAATGACTAAGTCTATCGACTTTGGTATCGGAGCTGGTGCTGCTTACGAGCTTCCAATGGGTCTTATGTTTGACGTAAGGTACAACCTTGGTATGTCAAACATCAGCGATGTTGACGGTGTAGACATGAAGAACACAGGTATCCAACTTGGTCTTGGATACCGTTTCTAAGACCCTGATGTTAATAAATTCAGAAAACCTCCCCATGGGAGGTTTTTTTTTAAGAATATTTTGCTATTTTTATCGCACCTAAATCAATAACACATGAAAAAACTCTTACTTTCGGCTGTTGCCGTTATGGCTTTTGGATTTACCGCACAGGCACAAATGGATGAATTTCCGATATTCGGTATAAAAGGTGGTGTAAACCTTTCAAATTTTGGCGCTGATGCCGAAGACACCGATATGGCTACTTCATTTTATGCAGGTGTTTCATTGGATATCCCAATGAAAGGCATATTCCACCTTCAGGCGGAGGCCCTTTACTCTGTAGAGGGTGCGGATGAAGCATCAATTACTTATCTAAGGATGCCTGTTATGGGTAAATTTTATGTAGGTAACAATTTTAATGTTCAGGTTGGCCCAGTTTTGGGAGCTAAGCTTGACACTGAAGACAAGTATCTCAATAAAGCTACAAAAGCTCTTGATTATGGAGCTGCCGCGGGACTTTCTTATGAATTCAATATGGGGCTTGTTGTTGATGCAAGGTACTATCTTGGACTGGCAGACATCAACAGGTCTGAGTCAACAGATAAGATTACCAATAACTCGATCCAATTGGGTCTTGGATTCCGTTTTTAATCATTTGTTTGATAAATATTTAAAGCCTCTTTTACAGAGGCTTTTTTTAAGCCAATTAGTTAATCAATACAAATAAATCATGAAAAAGAATTTGCTTACTGTGGCTGCCACTTTGCTGGCTGCTGCTTCTTTTGCGCAGGAAAAAATGGAAGATCCTGCTGCTAAAAACCCTGCATTTGGCATCAAAGCGGGCCTTAACATAGCTACGATAACAGGAGATGTTAACGATGCATCGCCAAGGCTGGGGGTACATTTTGGGGTAACTGCCGAATTTAAGCTGTCAGACAGGTTTTCAATTCAACCCGAATTACTTTATTCGATGCAGGGTGTGAAGGAAACCGTTTCGGAAGAATATTTAGGCAGCATCATAACCGGAGAAGGAACTACTAAAATGGATTATATCAACCTGCCGGTCATGGCAAAAATCTACCTTAGCGATGGCTTTAGTCTTGAAGTAGGTCCGCAGATAGGTGTTTTGGTAAGCGGAAAAATATCGTATGACCTCAACTTTGAAGGTGAGAATGTAAGCGGCACTGAAGATGCAAGCAGCGAGCTTAAATCGGTTGATTTTGCCTTTAATGCAGGCTTGGGATACAAGCTTCCGTCGGGACTCTTTTTCCAGGGTCGTTACAGTTTGGGTCTAACAAACACTTATGATGGCGACTTTGATACTGAAGGAAAGAATGGGGTGCTGCAATTCTCTATAGGATATCAGTTTAAATAAATAACTTAGTCAAGCCTCATTTTAGTGAGGCTTTTTTGGTTGTTGTAAATATTTAGCAGGTTAAGAATTTCTTAAATTCCTTAAAATAGTCACAATTTTATTAAACTATTCTTAATAAAAAACTTAAAATTTTGAAACTTCATGTAGTGTGATGTAATTTTGAGCATTCAAATATGTAACTTAAAATACAAAACAACCATGAAAAGATTCAATTTAGTTTTAGGTACTGTGTTAATTGCAGCAGGTGCTGTATCATGTAAAGATGAGGCGAAAGAGACTGCCGAGCATAATGTTGACCACTATGTAGTGTTTGTCGACTCTGTAAACGGCCTTGATGCTGCTGAGAGGGCTGCTAACTGGGCTGCTATCGATGCCGAGTACCACGCAAGGGAAATGGAGGCAGAAGCTGCACTTACTACACTTGAGAATGATGAGGCTGCTGCCAAAAGGATCGAGGAAAGCAAAACCAAGTATGATGGTGTGAAAATGCAGGCTGAAAATGATGCAAAAGCAAAAATGGAGGCTAATGCATCTTCAGGTACACCGCTGGCAGACAAATTCTTTGGCCCGGGTAATGTTGTGGGTAATGACATGACCTTCTCATGGGTAAACAAAGACAATATCCTTGATGTATACACCAAATTCTATGAAACTTTCGATGCTGAAAAAGACGAGTATTCAAGGCAGGACCTTGACAAAGTTAAAGCGTGGTATGAAGCGCTTGATGCAAGGAAAAACACAGTAGAGAAAGAAGGCCTTTCTTCTGAAGACAACGGTAAGATTGCCAACATCAAGCTGAAATTTGCGCCTAAGTTCCGTTGGGAGCGCCTGACAGCAAAAGGTGAAGAAAACCAGGATGCTAAAGATAAAGCGAACTAAGAATAATTAGTTAATTTATTAATTCAGGAAGAAGGTATGCATAGCATGCCTTCTTTTTTTATTTAATTGAGGGAGCTTTAACCGGAGCTTAACGTGCTCTGATTGGGTGTTTTTGTAATTTTAAGTATAACTTTTAAATTTCAAAATTATGCCGGGAAGGAAAACACCGGGCCCGCAGGTTAAGGATAAAGACCAGTATGAGGCCCTCAGGGAGAAAGGCTACAGCAAAGAGAAATCGGCGCGCATAGCCAATAGTAAAGGCGCTGAAAAGCGCGGAGGCAAGGCGGGCAAATATGAAGACCGCACAAAGGCGGATCTTTATAAGGAAGCGCAAAAAGTAGGGATTGAAGGCCGTTCCAAAATGACCAAGGCGGAGCTGGCCCATGCGCTCCGCACCAACTAGCCTAACAATCCGTATCCATTCTTCAGGCCTATGAGCGCATCCCTGAAAAAGGATTTTGACGGGCGTACCATAAAATGCTGCTCTACCTGTTCCTTACGGAAGAAAATGATGCCTAAATGGTAGGCATCTACGGTTACGGTGGCTTTAGGGTGGTTACGTAAGGCATGCCATATGGTCTCCATATGCGCATTTGCGTGAATGTTGGGCAGGATGCACACCGTATCGTTATGCGAGTTGGAAACGATATTTTCAAAGGAAGCCATTGCGGCTTCTTTTTTGTTGTCTGCTATTACGGCCAGGTCGGTGCCGCCGGGGATGGGTGCCAGTGGCGAAAAGAACCATAGCTTGATCTTGTTTTCCTCGCCGGCATAGCGCAGCATATCGATTATCTTGTCGGCATCTTCGCCAATAACGAAAGACTTTGCGGGGCGTATATAGTTGACAATACGGTACAGGAGTTCAGCAGCAGGGTAGGGCACCTGCATGTTTTGCGCACGATGTTCTTTTTTGGAAAGCCGTGGGCCTTTGGCATAAAAAGCCTTGTTTATAAACCGGAACATGAACGGCGAGTGGATGCCGTGGTCGTCCACCGACTGCCAAAGGAACGATGTATAGGATAGTTTGCTCATCCTGTCTTTTAATAAAAAAATAAAGGTTTTAAAAACAACATGTGTCTGATATTTTATAATGGCCATTCTCACTTACTATAGAAACATCAAAATATTCCCTTTTAAATTCTGATTGATTTTCATTTAGAGGGATTTCTGCAATAAAGGATACAACATAAGTATCTTTAGCACCTTTTTTTAAACTAATTTTAAGACTTTCTAAAGATTGGCTACATATAAAATTATTACTAGTTATATAATCGAAATCTTTATTGAAATTTTCTATTTGCTCATTAAAAAAAGTCTTTGTGCAATTTACCTTTTTGATTGAATCCAATTCTTGAAAAAATACAGGTAACTTTGATTTATCTTTACGATTTGGAGAGTTCAGATAAAAATTTATATATGATTTATAAAAATCGGCAACCCATATCCCTCCCGCATCAACACTATCAATTTTTTTACTATTTAAAGAAGTATCAATGTTGGACTCATATATTGATTTTTCTTCGATAGCAGGTAAAGTCGTTTCTTTATCTTTAATACACGAAACAACAAGAGCTAAGACAATCATATAATAATATTTTTTCATAATTTATGAAGTTTTAGAAAGCCTTGCATTTTTGAGATAAAAGCCTTGCTCACGAAGCGGAACATGAACGGCGAGTGGATGCCGTGGTCGTCCACCGACTGCCAAAGGAATTGTGTGTAGGATAATGTACTCATGTTATTAGTCTAATTTTCGAACGTATCTCTTGTCAGTTCGAGCGTAGTCGAGAACATAACGTTAGCATCTCGACTGCGTTTCGATGTGACAGACTGACGCATTCCCCTTTGGGGATTAGGGGGTTATTCCATCTTCATCTCCAGCTCAAACCACCGTTCCGTTTTTGCGTCGAGGTCTTTCAATACTTTTTCAAGGTCGGACGCTTTTTGTGCAATGTCCCTATCTGCAATTGTGCCATCCGAAAATTCCTTCTCTATAGATTCCTTCTCACGTTCAAGGTCTTTTATGTCCTTCTGCAGTTTTTGATATTCTTTCTGCTCGTTAAATGTCAGGCCGGCCTTTACATTATTTTGCTTCCAGTTCTTTTTGGCGTTATCACCCACAGGCTTCAGGTCTTCCTTCGCGGGTTCTGCGCTGTCCTCGTAGGTACGGAAGTCGCTGTAGTTGCCAGGGAAGTCCTCAATGGCGCCCTCGCCCCGGAAAACGAACAGGTGGTCTACGATTTTGTCCATGAAGTACCGGTCGTGCGAAACGACAAGCAGGCATCCGGGATAGTCGAGCAGGAAGCTTTCCAGTACATTCAGTGTTACAATGTCAAGGTCGTTCGTAGGTTCATCCAGGATAAGGAAGTTGGGATTCTGTATCAGTACGGTACACAGGTACAGGCGCTTCAGTTCCCCGCCGCTCAGCTTCTCCACAAAATCATATTGCTTTTTGCGGTCAAACAGGAAACGTTCCAGCAGCTGTGCCGCCGATATGATCCTTCCTTTTGCCAGCGGTATGTATTCACCAAATTCTTTTATAATGTCAATGACCTTCTGCTCCGGCTTCGGGTTGATGCCGCTTTGGGTGTAGTAGCCGAGTTTAATAGTGTCGCCAACGACTACCTTTCCGTTATCCGGAGGCATGGTTTGGGTTATGATGTTCAGGAAGGTCGACTTCCCGGTACCGTTCTTCCCGATGATGCCGATGCGTTCGCCCTTCTTAAAATTATAGCTGAAATTCTCAAGTATGGTTTTGTCCTTGAATTTCTTCGATACATTGTGCAGTTCCACAATTTTGCTGCCCATTCGCTCCATGTTGATCTCCAGTTCTACCTGGTGTTCCTTGCGGCGGCTGTGGGCTTTTTCCTGTATCACATAAAAGTCGTCCTGGCGTGATTTCGACTTGGTCGTACGAGCCTTAGGCTGGCGGCGCATCCAGTCGAGTTCCTTTACATACAGGTTTTTTGCCTTGTCGATGCTGGCATTCTCGGCGGCAATGCGTTCCTCTTTTTTGGTAAGGTAGTACGAGTAATTGCCTTTGTATTGGTATAATTTTCCATTCTCCAGTTCAATGATCTCGTTGCACACGCGCTCTAAAAAGAAGCGGTCGTGCGTTACCATGAACAGTGTCATGTTCTCTTTGGCAAAATAGTTTTCCAGCCATTCGATCATCTCCAGGTCGAGGTGGTTGGTAGGCTCATCAAGAATAAGCAGGTCAGGTTTGCTGGTAAGTATAATAGCCAGTGCCACACGCTTTTTCTGCCCGCCGCTCAGGTTCTTTATCTTCAGCTTGAGGTCGTCCAACTTTAGTTTCGAGAGTATCTGCTTGTACTGGGTTTCAAAATCCCAGGCATTGTGCAGTTCCATTTTTTCGAAAGCCTTTTGGTACGCTTCTTCATCTTCGGGGTTTTCGAGGGCTTTTTCGTATTGCGCGATAACCTTCAGTACCTCATTGTCCGAATCAAAAATGCTTTCCTCGATGGTGAGTTCCGGGTCAAGCTTCGGTTCCTGCGACAGGAAAGCCATCTTGGTTTCCTTTCTCATGACTACCTGCCCGGTATCCGGCTGATCCTCGCCGGTGATGATTTTTAAAATGCTGGTCTTGCCGGTACCGTTCTTTGCTACAAAAGCAATTTTCTGGTCTTTGTTGATGCCGAAGGAAATGTTCTCGAAAAGCGTGCGCTCCCCGAAGGACTTGGATATGTTTTCTACTGAAAGGTAATTCACTATGTAAGCTTTTTTGCAAAAATAGCTTTTTTGTTTTAGGTTTCAGGTTCAAAGTTTCAAGTTGTATCTGTATAGTGTGATATAAAATGATTTGCTATCTTTGATACTATCAAATGATAGTATCGATAATGAGGCCGCCCTACACTATTACAGAAAATATTGTGAAGCTTGTTGCTGCAATTTCCCATCAGTTGGGAGAGGTGCAGGGGGCAAGTTTGCATAAGCCAAAGACTGAATTAAGAAAAAGAAACCGTATAAAAACCATCCAGTCTTCGCTTGAAATTGAGGGCAACACTATGACTGAGGAACAAATCACGGCTCTGTTGGAAAACAAACTTGTCATTGCTCCTGCAAAGGATATCCTTGAGGTGCAGAATGCTCTTGCCTTATACGGTCAAATAAGGGAATTTAATCCGTTTAAAGTGACCGATCTTAATAAAGCCCATGCTGTTTTAATGAAAGGGCTTGTTGATAAGCCCGGAAAATTCAGGTCGAAAAATGTTGGTATAGTGAAGGGAAGCAAAGTGGAGCACCTTGCACCTTCGGGCGATATGGTTAATGGACTGATGAACGACCTTTTTGATTACCTTAAAAAAGATAGTGACCTGCTTCTTATCAAAAGTTGCGTGTTTCATTATGAATTTGAATTTATACATCCCTATCTTGACGGGAATGGCAGGATGGGCAGATTTTGGCAAACGGTGGTTTTGCTTAAAGAATATCCTGTTTTTGAGTTCCTTCCTGTTGAAAGTCTCATAAAGCAAAGGCAGAAAGAGTATTATAAAGCTTTGTCAATTTCAGATAAGTCAGGCCATTCTACCGCTTTCATTGAATTCATGTTGCAGGTTATGACTGATGCATTGGCGGATGCTTTAAAAACAGGCAACCGTTCTGTAACTGCGCAGGAGCGGTTGGAAATGTTCCGTGATATAATTGGTGATCGCGACTTTTCGCGTAAAGAATATATGGTAAATTTTCGTGACATTTCTATGGCTACAGCAAGTCGCGACCTTAAAAAAGGCACGGATGATGGTTTGCTTGAAAGGGTAGGTGATAAAATTAAAACGGTTTATAGGTATATTTAGTGTCTGTGGTTTTTCCGAAATAATCTGCTATCTTTTTTTTGTGATTATTATATATAACTCAGCCACCACTTTTTATGCGTCCTCTTATACTTCTCGTACCACTTTGTCGGGAACCAGCATAACGCCACAACCAATATCCATATCAGGTACACGATGCCTAGCGAAAACCCGAAATTCTCCTTAGGGCGAAACCCGAATGCCATATCGAGTTTAAAGTTATCGGCAAATGTGTAGCCTTCGGCATAAAACAGCACTACACACAGCAAATGGATGATGTATATGTGCGCCAGGTAATACAGGAACGGTACGCGCCCGAAGATATTCAGTATATCGGTAACGCGGTTGCGTACATTCTCAAGCAGCGCCAGGGCAATCATGGCCGGGCCAAGCGTCATGCAGGCATACATGAGCGATGGCGGGTATTTGTTTACATTAAGGAAAGACAGGAAAGTGTACATGGCATCCTTCTGTTCTGTCCAGGGCTTGGGGTCGCCATAGCCATTGCTCAGGCGTAGCAAAACGAAGAGGCTGATGACGGCAAAACCGGTGCTAAGCAGCAGTTTCTTTCTGCGCACGGTATCAAATCCCGGGCTGTACCATTTCCCTAAAGCATAACCCAAGAGCATGATTCCTGTCCATGGCAGGGCGGCATAGGCACACATTAAGGCGACACCGCCACCAAGCTGCATCACGTCAAATTCGGTAAGCAGGAACAGGTTGGCCAGGACATCCAGCGTGGGATCGGTAAAAGTATGGGTATCCAGTATGTTATGCAGTGCGGTTATTAGTATCCCGATAGCCAGCAGCGCCCAATATCTTAAATAGATAAGCACCGATAAAATAACCATGCTTGCGCCAATGGCCCAAATTACCTGCAGGAAAAAGAAGCTGAAGAAGATATCAAAGCTCCATCCGAAGCCTACAATGGTGAACTCGGCAATAATGAGCCATAATCCGCGGGTAAGCAGGAAAAGCGACAGTTCTTTTTTGGTCTTACGCAGGCTTTGCAGGTAAATGGATGTGCCTGAAAGGAAAACGAACAGGGGTGCGCAAAAATGCGTGATCCAACGCGTAAAGAAGAGTGCCGGGGTTGTAGTGTCCAGGTTGGTGGGCTGGTCGGTCATGGCATCAATGTGGAAAAAATCACGCGTGTGGTCCAATGCCATAATGATCATGATGATGCCGCGCAGGACATCGATCGACTGAATCCTTTGTAAGGTCTTATCCATCAGTTAGTTTGTTGATTGGGATAAATATACGATAAATCGTTGTTGAATTACAAATCAGACAAAAAGTCATCATAAGTGACGTTTTGTCTGTAAAAATGCGATTGGAACAGATGTTGACTATTCCTTACCAAATTTAAAGTCAAAAACTAAAACATATAAATTATGAACTTAGCAAAACGCAACACGGCAAACAGGGCTTTCCCTACAGTAATGGATGAATTGTTTAAAGACCTTTTGGGTGGTACGCAATATGTGCATAAGGCCGTACCTCCGGTTAATATCCGCGAAACAGAGGGGGCATTTACAGTTGAATTGATGGCGGCAGGAATGAAGAAAGAAGATTTCAATCTTGAAATTGACAACGACCTGCTTACCATTTCAGCTGAAGTGAAAGCAGAAAATACGGAAGAGAACGGCAAGTTTACCCGCAGGGAATTCAGCTTCACCTCATTTAAAAGGTCGTTCACACTTCCTGAAACAGTGAAGGAGGATGATATCAATGCTGTTTACGAGGATGGCATACTGAAGATTACCCTTCCTAAAAAAGAAGAAGCATTGCCAAAAGCAAAACGATTGATTGAGATTTCATAATAATTGATTGGTTAGGTTGAAAGGGCGCTTCCCGCATGGGAGGCGCTTTTTGTTTTTGCATTTTGTAATTTAGGAAATTGTTGCATTTTCAAATTATCGAATTTTCAAATCAATAACTATCTTTGTTCAATGCAGCTATCCGTAATCATTCTTAACTATAACGTCCGTTACTTTCTTGAGCTGTGCATCATTAGTGTGCAAAAAGCTTTGGAAGGCATCGATGGTGAGATCATCGTGGTAGATAATAATTCTCCCGACGACAGCTGTGCCATGGTGAAACAGCGGTTCCCGGATATCACACTCATCGAAAACAAGGAAAATTCGGGCTTCCCGAAAGGTAATAATATAGGTGTGGCTGCGGCCAAAGGCAAATACATCTGCATCCTTAACCCCGACACCGTTGTGGCCGAAGATACTTTTACCAAGGTGCTGGCATTTTCCGAAGGGCAAAGCAACCTGGGCATGGTAGGTGTAAAATTCATCGACGGTACCGGTAATTTCCTGCCGGAGAGCAAACGGGGTCTCCCCACACCGTGGGTAGCGCTGACCAAGATGTCGGGACTCTACAAGCTGTTCCCGAATTGGGGTCTGTTCAATAAGTATTACGCCCAGCATTTGGGCGAGAACGATGGCGGCGAGATCGATATTCTGCCCGGCGCCTTTATGTTCATGGAGCGGCAGGTATACCTCGATGCCGGAGGCTTTGACGAACGCTATTTCATGTATGGCGAAGATGTCGACCTGTCGTATACCCTGCAAAAAAAGGGCTTACGCAACTATTACTTTCCGTCTGCGGCCATTATACATTATAAAGGCGAGAGCACCGTGCGCGATGCGGCCTACATGAAACGGTTTACCGGTGCGATGCGTGATTTTTACAAAAAACATTTCAGGGGCGCGTTCTTTATGGATGGCTTCCTGAGGCTGGGAAGCACGATGTTCATCCAGTCTAAAAAAAGAAAAAAGGCTGTAGTTTCACCACCGGACAATTATGTGCTATTTTCGAAAGATGAGGAGCTTTGCCGCCAACTGCAAAATTCGATTGGTAAAAAAGTGGTTCGTTTTGCCCAATACGAGCGCAAAGTATTGCCTTCGGCCAATAGCTGTACAGAGATAATACTGGATAATGAGTTACTGCCCTTTGGTGAGATCATAGCCATTATGCAGAACCATAGGCACAAATGCTATACCTTTCGGATACGTCCTGCGGGATGCAACTTTGTCCTCGGCAGCGACAGCAGCGACGGCAGGGGAGAGGTGCGGATGATGGAATTAGACACAGCAGAAAAAACGTTATAGTAGGCGAATATTTATACACAAAAGGCTATTGCCTTGATTTTTTTGTTAATTTCGCAAGCTGAAATACTAATCTTACCTTTAGGTTAACGATATGGCAAAATTTGAACTGAAATTACCCAAAATGGGGGAAAGCGTTGCGGAAGCGACAATTACCAATTGGTTAAAGAACGTGGGCGACCACATTGCGGCCGATGAGGCAGTTTTGGAAATTGCAACCGATAAAGTAGACTCTGAAGTGCCGTCTGAAGTATCGGGTACGCTTACAGAAATACTGTTCCAGGTAAACGACGTGGTACAGGTAGGCCAGACTATTGCTTATATTGAAACTGAGGGCGGCGTAGTGGTAGATGCCCCAAAAGAAGAAACTACCGCGGCCAATGTTGAGGTTATCGAAAAATCGGTAACGGCAGCTAAGGAAACCGTGACGGCCCCGGCAGATTTTTCAGGCTCGGACAAGTTCTTTTCGCCATTAGTTAAGAACATTGCCAAAGAAGAAGGCATCTCGGTAGCCGAGTTGGAGTCGATCAACGGCACCGGAAAAGAAGGAAGGGTAACTAAGAATGATATCCTTGACTATGTAAAATCCAAATCACAAGCACCAAATATCAAACCTCAGGAAACTGTACAGCAACCGGCAGTAATCCAGCAACCGGCAACTAGCAACCAGCAACCAAAAGCAGCCCCTGTATCAGTTAACGGAGGCGATGAGATTGTGGAAATGGATCGTATGCGCAAGCTGATTTCCGGCTACATGGTACAGTCGGTACAGACATCGGCGCACGTGCAGTCGTTCATCGAGGTAGATGTGACCAACATCGTTAAGTGGAGGGATAAGGTGAAGAATGCATTTGAAAAGAGGGAGGGCGAGAAGCTGACCTTCACCCCGATATTCATGGAAGCCGTAGCCAAAGCCCTGAAGGACTTCCCGGGAATGAACATATCGGTAGATGGCGAATACATCATCAAAAAGAAAAATATCAACCTGGGCATGGCGGCAGCGCTACCAAACGGTAACCTTATAGTTCCCGTTATCAAGAACGCTGACCAGCTCAACCTTGTAGGCATGGCAAAGGCGGTAAACGACCTTGGCAACCGTGCCAAAGCCGGCAAGCTGAAGCCTGACGATACGCAGGGCGGAACCTATACAGTTACCAACGTAGGTACGTTTGGCAGCGTGTTCGGTACACCGATCATCAACCAGCCGCAGGTGGGTATCCTTGCCCTTGGCGCGATACGCAAAGTGCCGGCAGTGATCGAAACCCCGGAAGGCGACTTTATCGGCATCCGCCAGAAGATGTTCCTTTCGCACAGCTATGACCACAGGGTGGTAGATGGTGCGCTGGGAGGCTCATTCGTTAAGCGCGTAGCCGAGTACCTTGAAGCATTTGACGTGAACAGGGATTATTAAATTTTTGGAAATACTATAAGGAAGCCTCGCAATTGCGGGGCTTTTTTCTTACCTTGGAGTAAAGTATTCAATAAGCGATAATGAAAAACATCTATATAATCCTGCTTGTTTTTTTAGTAGCGTCATGCTCAACAAAACAAGAAATTGTCGATAATAACCCGGCAAGGTCTGTGTTGGATTATCCCCGCTTTGAAAAAAGTGACATTGATGGAAATTTCACAGATAGTAGATATTCATTATCTCAAGTAAATGTTGGCCAAGAATATCTTCTTAAGCATCATGGGAGGGTTTTTTTTAATGGTAATAGAGCTGATCATTATTATTTGCACGAAATATTCAACGAAAGGTTTTTATTTATTACCGTAAATAAAAAACCTAACATTTGGTCGTCTGTATCTTTAATTCCAAGGGATTCCGTTTTTATGTATGATATGGGGTCACGAGAGCTATTTCATTTTAATGCTAATGCCTTTCGAATATCCTCTGTAAAATTTAAGCATCCTTTAAGAAAGACCAAAACAATTATTGAACAACAGAGGAATGGTTATACTGTTGGTGCGATTATTGACAGCATTGATATCATTAATAAGGAATTGCATCTCCTTTTAGAAGATAATAAGAGCAAGGCAGTGCTGAAGTTAGAACCTGTATCCTTATTGTAGATAGTTAATACAACTCCGCCAGATAATATATCTGTTTATTTGTGTAATTATGTTCGTCCCTTCCTTTGGTAGCTGAGCAGGTATAGCTTATGGAACCGTTATCCTCATGGTTTATTTTCCAGACGAAAAGCGGTACACGCAATCCAAACCTTCCTGCCTCATATACCTCGTCATTTATGCTGAACTTTTTCATTATAAGATGTTTAGTTGTAAAGGTACGTATTAATAAACGGAGCAGGCTATAAAACAGGATTAATAATTTTTTTATGCACAGAAAAAAAAATTAACAATCCCTGTAACATTTGTTTGATTCCTACGTCTACTATACCGGATGTAAAATCCGAAAGTATAATCATCAATCAAATCAATCATCAAATGAAAAGGACCATTAAAATGGGAGCGGTAGCTTTTGCCGCGGGCTTAATGCTAACGTCGTGCTACACTTACACTACTGTGGTAGGTAAAGGCGCACAGGGAAATCAGGAAGTTAAAAAGTGGAACCACTACGTGGTATTCGGCCTTGCACCGGTAGACGTTTCGGATGCCAGGGAAATGGCAGAGGGTGCTCAGGACTACACGGTGACTACCAAGCACAGTTTCATTACAGGGTTGGTTTCGGGGCTTACGTTTGGACTTTATACGCCAACTACAACCACGGTAACCAAGTAAGTAAAACAGCTGCTACCTGAGATTTTTCGACTCTACTTTGTTTCGCTCAAAATGACAGGTAGCCGCTAAATCTTTCAATTTCATGAAAAAATCAGTTTTTTATATTTCAATAATATTGTCGGTTGTGTTCCTGGTAAACATCATCGACATCGTGATCAACGATGCAGAACGCCTTACCCAATATGGCTGGGGCTATCTTAGCGGGCAGATTGTATTGTTCGGTATCTTCGTTTCCCTAACCTTCTTTATGCTCGGAAGGGCTTACGGCAGTAAGGAAAGCTAACAAATGTATGTAAATATCAAACCAGCCTTTTAGGTTGGTTTTTTGTTTTTAAAATATAAGATTTATTTCTTTTAATATAAGAATAAAATAGTATATTGCGGTCGAATTAGTAAAGCGATTTATTATGAAGACATTAGAGTTTATTTACCAGGAAACAGAAATCCATTTCCTCATCAATAACAGCGAGGATGTTACCGTCAATGCCACTGAAATGGCAGATATATTCGGGAAAGACCCGGAGGAATTCCTTTCGGATGTCCATACGCTTGATTTTATCAGGGCACTAGAATCCAAGCTGGGGGCAGCAAGCTTCAGGCGTGAGGTAGGAAGGGATGTTGTCGAGGTTTGGATGAACCGCAAGCTGGCCATAAAGTTTGCCTCATGGCTGGATCCGGAATTTGAGCTTTGGATTTATGACACTATTGAGACCCTCCGCTTTTCACATTACGATAATCATCTCAAGGCGCTCAATGCCCAGCAGGCTGAAAAACTCCGATTCAATAACCTGTGCAGGAAAGCAGTGTCCGACCAAAACGAGCTGGCTATCCAGATCATCGAAAGCTACAGAAGGCTCAAGAAGCTTACCAATGAGAAAAGGAGCGCCATTGTCAGCCAGGAGCGGGAAATCAAGAACCTGTTCGATATGTTTGATGAGAATTAAAGTAATTGCTTTTTGAGGGTGGCAGTTACCTCGTCAAGAAAATCGGCCTGCCTTTCGTTGATGAGGGTTTTCGCTTCTTCCATGGAAAACCATCCGGCTTTGTCTACTTCGGGATAAGTGGCTTTTCGACCTGATTTTGGCGGCCACTCCATTTCGAACGTGTTGCAGGTAAAAGTATTTTCATCCAGGTCGCCCTCCGCTGCCCAGCACATCACTTTCTTTCCGCCTTTTTGGGTAATGGTCTGCAATGCAGTAAACGGAGGCTGAGGTATATATCCTGTTTCCTCTTCAAATTCACGGATTGCGGCATCTAAAGGGCTTTCACCATCGTTGAGCTCTCCTTTAGGGATTGTCCACCAGCCCTCGTGTTTTTTAGCGAAGAAAGGCCCGCCGGGATGTACAAGGAAAAAGCCGATTTCATTTCCTTTCCTGCGGTAGAGTAGTATGCCTGCGCTTTGTTTCATGAATGGAATGTTGTAATTTTACTAAAATGAATTACCATGGAAGATAGGGCTGTTATTACGATACCCGCCACGCTGACAGATAAAATACTGGAAGCAATTTCAATTGTGTTGTTGGCATTGCTTTGGGTTATGGTTATTGTCGGCTACATGAACCTGCCGGAGATCATCCCTGTTCATTTTAACGGCGCTGGCGATCCGGACAGCTACGGCGATAGGAATACGCTTTTCCTGCTCCCTGTTATTGGTTCCTTCATATATTTTATCCTTACGCTGCTCAATGGGAAACCTCACACATTTAATTATCCTGTGGCTATAACGCCTGAGAATGCCGAAAATCAGTATCGTATTGCTGTTCGTATGATGCGTGCCATTAAAGTAAGCGTGCTGCTTGTTTTTTGTGCTATCGAATATGGCAGCTACCGGGTTGCTATGGGTAGTCAGGATGGACTTGGCAGTTGGTTCATAGTATTTGTTTTTGCAATTATTTTTATGCCCATGATTTATTTCATATACAAGGCGTTCAGGAATAGGTAATTACTTCGGTACAATATACTTATTATTCGAATCGCGGAAATAACTGTCGGCAGCTTTGCCAAATCGTTCAATGGTAAAATAATTGAATGTCCCTCCTACCACGGCCCCCACGCCAAAAGGCACCAGCCTTCCCAATGCCGCCCCGCCGCGTTTGGAACCGTATTTAGTTACCAGTTTGCGCCCGATTTTTTGATTCATCCTGTTGCGTATCCGGTCAGTGATGTGTTTGTCAAAATGCTTTACGCCAATTTTTTCGCCCCTGGCCACCATTGCTTTTTCGAGAAGTACTACACCTGCCCAAATACCAAGCACTAAGGTAAACTCGTCTTCAAAATCCTGTTCGGTATCCTTGCCGTAGATTAATCCTGTACCATAGCATAGCGCGGCCATCCACCGCAGCATAAGGATGAGGTCGGCCGAAACAGCACCTGCTTCCATGGCAATCTGTGCGGCTGTACCCAGTCCGGGGAAAACACCGGGCAGTGCCGTGGCGATACCTACCGAGGTGTATTTTTTCCGTATATTTTTAATATATAGGCGCGACAGTTCCTCCGCAGGCTTGCCGGGATTTTTTTGCCTAATCATGGCAATATCCTTTCGGATATCCGCAAATGCCGGCATTACCTTGAAGATGATCTGGTGGATGTCCATGGCCTTATTTTTACCTAAAGGTATTCATAAACAGGTAAGGGGATTGCCAAAGAGCTATTAAAATTACTCTTTAGGGCTGTTGTTGCGGATGTCCGGGTATTTATTGAGGTATTTTTCCAATAACTTTCCCTGCTTGAAACTCAGCTTCCAAAGGATTTTATTGGTTATTGAATGATTCCAAAGTTCCACATAAAAATTGTGCACCGCGTAGAGTAGCTTTTTCACTTCACCTTCCATACATGCATCGATGAGAACGCCCTCATCCCACAAGATACGGTATTGTTCCTCTTCACTCAGTTGCTTATACTCATTCAGTTTCATATCGATAAATTTACGATTCCCCCGCCAATTTGCCAAGCCGCTTATGTGCTTTCTGTACAAAACGGTTTCGGAACAGTATGTAGTATGCGGTT
The DNA here is from genome assembly GCF_026107645.2 of Flavobacterium sp. MFBS3-15. GTDB lineage: Bacteria > Bacteroidota > Bacteroidia > Flavobacteriales > Flavobacteriaceae > Flavobacterium. The sequence continues at coordinate 126,578 of NZ_JAPCHV010000001.1, forward strand.
ATAGCCCTTGTAAAAGTATAAATTTATAAACCTTTAAAAATTAAGTAATTATTAGCAATCGTTTGGCAAAATTTAAGATTGTAAAAACGGAACTTGCACTCGTAATCAAAAAGGAAAATGCCATGAGACTATTGCTTTTACTCCCCATCCTTGCCCTCATGTCTGTATCGGGCTTCAATCTTTCTGCCGGAAACAATAGCTTTGCGGTAGTGGTACTGCACCTGCTTGTAATGGCGATGTGCATCATATTCATTGCCATGATCGTGAAATCGATGTTTACAGTAAAGTATGTCGAAATGCCGGAAAAAGAAACCAGGAAAGCTTACGAAGGAATGGATTTACAGCACTCGTAGGCTTACATTATATATAACCAAAAAAAGCTCCCCCGCTGAAGGCGGGGGAGCTTTTTGTCTATTATCTCACATCTATTATCTCAATGACTACTTCGCAATATTCACCGCCCTGGTCTCCCTGATTACGGTAATTTTTACCTGGCCGGGGTAAGTCATTTCGGTTTGTATCTTGTGTGATATTTCGAATGAAAGGTTGGCGGCCATTTCATCGCTTACCTTTTCGCTTTCAACGATTACGCGAAGCTCACGGCCTGCCTGGATGGCATAGGCGCTCTTAACGCCCTGGAAGCCATAAGCGATGTCCTCAAGGTCTTTAAGGCGCTGTATGTACGAGTCAAGTACCTGCCTCCTTGCGCCCGGCCTTGCGCCCGATATGGCGTCACACACCTGTATGATAGGGGAAAGCATTGACTTCATTTCAATTTCGTCGTGGTGGGCACCAATGGCGTTGCATACTTCTTCTTTTTCACCATATTTCTCGGCCCATTGCATACCTAACAAAGCATGTGGAAGGTCGCTCTCCGCATCCGGCACCTTACCGATGTCGTGCAGTAGTCCCGCACGCTTCGCAAGTTTCACGTTAAGCCCAAGCTCGGCAGCCATCAGGCCACACAGTTTGGCCACCTCACGCGAGTGCTGCAGCAGGTTTTGTCCATAAGAGGAACGGTATTTCATCCTTCCTACGATCTTGATGAGTTCCGGGTGGAGCCCGTGGATGCCAAGGTCAATTACGGTACGCTTACCTACCTCGATGATCTCTTCCTCTATTTGTTTTGTGGTTTTGGCAACAACCTCCTCAATACGTGCCGGGTGGATCCTTCCGTCGGTTACAAGCTTATGCAGCGACAGGCGCGCTACCTCCCTGCGTACAGGGTCAAAGCAAGAAAGTATGATGGCTTCAGGGGTATCGTCTACGATGATCTCAACGCCGGTAGCGGCTTCAAGTGCACGGATGTTACGACCTTCACGGCCAATAATACGTCCTTTCACGTCATCCGACTCAATGTTGAATACCGATACACAGTTCTCCACCGCTTCTTCGGTACCTACACGCTGAATGGTATTGATGATGATCTTTTTGGCTTCCTGCTGTGCAGTAAGCTTTGCTTCCTCGATGGTTTCCTGTATGTGCGACATCGCACTGGTCTTGGCTTCGGCCTTCAGGCTTTCCACAAGCTGGTTTTTAGCATCTTCAGCCGAAAGTCCCGAGATTACCTCAAGCTGGGTTACCTGGCTCTTATGCAGCCTGTCGATTTCCTGTTGTTTCTTGTCGAGGAACTCAATGCGGGTATTGTAGTCTGCAATTTTAGCTTCGGCATCGTCAGCAGCTTTCTTTGCCCTTGCCAGTTCGCCTGATACCTGTGATTCTTTATCGCGGGTACGTTTTTCGGCTTCTGCAATCTTTTTGTCCTTGCCCAATATCACCTGCTCGTGTTCTGCCTTTAGCTCAAGGAACTTTTCCTTGGCCTGCAGGAGCTTGTCTTTTTTCATGTTATCCGCCTGTACGTTGGCGTCTTTAAGTATTCCGGCAGCCTCTTTTTTGGCATTGCGTATCAGGTTCGAGACATTTTTCTTCTCGAGGAACTTCGCGATCCCGAAGCCGGCCGCGACCCCAATTATGGCCCCGATGATTATCATTAGTGTACTATCCATGGTTTAGTTTGGTTTAATTTTAAAAAATAAAAAAGCCTACATCAGTGGGGTATTGTATAAACTCGAAAAGACAAGTTTTGAGCTAACCCGCTGTTCAAGGATCTGCTCAGGGCAGCATGCTATAGTAGCGGCGATTCGCCCATTTTAAAGAATTGGCGTTGAGTTTATCAAATAAGTTACTAATGTAGGCAGTATTATTGACGTATGTAAAGAACGTAATTTGCTTATTTAGAGAGAATACCGTCAAGTTTTTCATCCATTTCCTTCAGGCGTGCAAAAGCATCATCCAAGTCGGCCGACTTATCTAACTGCTTCTGTTCCACCTGCGCTGCAAATTGTAAGGCACACATGGCCAAAACATCCTGCTTGTCGCGTACCGCATAGTTCTCCTCGAACTGCTTTATCATTGCATCAATCTTTTTGGAAGCACTCCTCAGGCCCTCTTCCTGCACCGGGTTTACCGTGAGCGGGTATACCCTGTCGGCGATCGATATTTTGATTTTCAGCTTGTCGTCCATTCTTAATCAGAAAGTTGCGCTATGCAATAATCAATTTCGCGGATCAATGAATTTATCTTGAGTTTCGTTTCTCTTTTATTGTCGTCACTGCCCAGCAATGAATTTGCCATCCTCAGGGATTCGTTCTGCTGTTTCAGAAGCGCTATCTCCTCATTTTGTTTCTTTGCGACTGCTTCCGAATGCGCCTTTCCGTTTTGCAGCTCCCTGTTTTCCTGTTGCAGCCTGTCCAGTTTAAGGGCCAGCTTCTCCAGTTTACTTTCAAGGGAATCAACAATTTGGGCTAATCCGCTCATTACAGTCACTTTTCATTGCTTGATTTTACAAAGTTAATATTCCTTTAATTAGAAACAACTGTTTGGCGAAAAAATTGATTTAAAAATAATTTTCCTAAAATATTTTGCATCCGGAAGCAGTTAATGATTATATAGCGTTTGGGCTTGAAAGTGGCTTTTGCCTAAGCTCAAACGCTGGGAGCATTTTATAAGAATAACCTAATTACCGTTGCCGTTTTATCCGTTTTTCCTATTTTAGTCCCATGAGATCATTTTTCTTACTATTACTATTCAGTGCCGCTGCCGTTGCACAGCAAAGCACTTATCCGCAAGATTATTTCATTTCGCCGATGAACCTCCCGCTGCACGCTTCGGGGACTTTCGGTGAGCTGCGTACCAACCATTTCCATGCAGGGCTGGATTACCGTACCAACCAAAAGGAAGGCCTGCCTGTATATGCCGCTGCCGATGGTTATGTGTCCCGTGTACGTGTGTCAGCCTACGGCTATGGCACTGCCCTGTACATCGACCATCCGAATGGCTTCACTACGCTATACGGCCATTTACAGAAATACGCGCCTAAAATAGAGGAGTACGTCCGTGCAAAACAATATGAAAAGCAGTCGTTTGATGTCGACTTATTTTTGAAACCGGGCGAATTGACGGTAACCCAGGGCGAGCTTGTGGCCCTTTCCGGCAATTCCGGCGGGTCGGGCGGGCCGCACCTGCATTTCGAATACCGCGATACAAAGACTGAAATGATCATCAACCCGCTGCTTTTCGGGCTTGATAAAAAAATGAAGGATACCAAGGCGCCGGCGATACAGGGCCTCGTGGCGCACCCGCTAAGCGACGATGCCGTGGTGAACGAATCCAAAAAGCCATTCATCGTCAACCTGAAGCTCCAGAAGGATGGCACCTACATTGCCGATAAAATTTACGCCAAGGGAAACGTAGGCTTTTCCATAGCCGCATCCGATAAATCTACCGGGAGTACCGGCCATAACGGCATTTTTAAGGTGCAGACGTTCTTCAACGGTTCGCCATACTTTAGCTATGCCTTCAATACCTTCGCGTTTGACGAATCGCGCTACATCAATAATTTCATCGATTATCCGCGTTACTATTCCACCGGCCAGCGCTACCAGAAACTGTTCATCAAGACACCGTATGCCCTGTCGCTTTTAAAGAGTACCCCGTCCAATGGGCAGTTCAGCATTGTGCCCGATACGATAAAGAACTACCGCATTGAGGTGGCCGACTATCATGGCAACAAAACAATAGTGAACGGCAGCATTGAGTATTCTGATAAGCCGGCACAGGTAGCCGACCCCAGGCATATTACGCCTTATTTTGTAAAAGCGGGCAACGACCATAATTATACAAAGGACAATGTGTCGGTATTCATACCTGCCAATGCGTTTTACGAAGATTTTTACATGGATTTCAACGTGCGCGATTCCATCCTGTACCTGCACAATGCCACAGTGCCCATACATACCAATGTGGAAATCACTTTTGATGCGGGTCATTTACCCAAGGATGTGTTGCAGAAGACCTTCATCGCAGGCTTTAATGAAAAGAAAATATCCTATAATAACAGTATCCTGAAGGAGGGCAGGCTTACCGCCAAAGTCAGGCAGCTGGGTAATTTTAAGCTGGCGCAGGATAACAACGCTCCTAAAATTTACGATATTAGCTTTGCAGAGGGTAAGTGGCTGAGTGACAAGGACGGTTTTTGGTGCAAGATAAGTGATGACCTGTCGGGGATTGCTACTTTTGATGCTTTCATCAACGGAAAGTGGGCGCTCATGCACTACGATTACAAAACGCGCGTTATCTACCATAACTTCAGTGACGGCATTGTGGCCGAGGGGCGAAATGATTTGAGGATCGTTGTCACTGATAATGTGGGAAATTCCACTACCTTTGAAACGCATTTTTTCAGAACACAAAATACAGCTCCTGTTGAAAAAGATAAATAAGCTACTTACGCTACTGATCATACTGCTGGGTACCGTTGCCTTCGCCCAAAATAAGCCTGTAATTTTTGGGGTTATCATAGATGAGAACAATAAGCCCGTAGAGGGCGTAAATGTATATTACGCCGACATTGAGGGTACTAAAAGGACTGTTACCAATAAGACCGGTTTTTACAAGCTGGAACTTCCGGTAGACAGGGAAGTAATTGTTTGGTTTGAACACATCAGTTTTGCGTTATCATCTATAGAAGGAGTTAAATTGACGTGGAATGACACCTTTCAGTTCAATCCTGTGATGGTTACCGGTATTACCGAAATTAGGGGTGTTGTTATTGATGTCGATAAAAACGGCAGGGGAAAAGTGGAAGGCTTGACCAATGTTCCTCCGGAAGTAATCATAAAAATGGTTGGCCCTAATGCGGGAGTAGAGAATATAATCAAAACCATGGGACTTGGCGTTTCATTTAATAACGAGCTGAGTACACAATACAACGTCCGCGGGGGCAATTACGATGAAAACCTGGTATATGTGAACGATGTGGAGATCTACCGCCCGTTCCTTATCCGTTCCGGGCAGCAGGAAGGATTGAGCTTTACCAACAGCAACATGGTGGAGAGCGTTGACTTTTCTTCCGGCGGATTCCAGTCGCGCTTTGGCGACAAGCTTTCTTCGGTGCTGGATATAAAATACCGCAGGCCCACAAGGTATGCCGCCGCTCTTGAGGCGAGTTTCCTCGGCGGGAGCCTTACCCTTGAGGGATTGTCTAAAGATGAAAAATGGTCGGCCATCGTTGGCGCGCGCTACCGCGACAACAGCCTTTTGGTGAACAGCCAGGAAACGGAAACCAACTTTAAGCCTACTTTTGCCGATGTGCAGACGATCGTGAACTTCAGGCCGAATGCCAAATGGGATTTCAGCTTTATTGGCAACATTTCGCAGAACAAATACCACTACCAGCCGCTGTACCGCCAGACGAACTTCGGAACCGTTGACGATCCCATTGCCCTGCAGATATTCTACGACGGACAGGAAAAGGATGAGTATAAAACGTATTTCGGCGCGTTGACATCAGAATATAAAGTAAGTGACAATTTTAAGCTGAAGCTCATCGGTTCGGCCTACCATACTCAGGAGCAGGAATATTTCGATATCCTGGCGGCTTATGCACTGGGTAATGTAGATACCAACATCGGGTCCGATACCTATGGCGCCTGTGTGGATTGTGTTACCGTAGGCGAGCAGCTCAACCACGCCCGCAATGACCTTGATGCGCTTATCGTGAATGCCGAACTGAAAGGCTACCACACCATCAAAAAGCATTTTGTGGAGTGGGGTGCAAAATACACTCGCGAGGACATTCGTGACCGCATAGTGGAGTGGGAGGTAATCGACTCAGCCGGATTCTCCATCAGGCCGCCGGTTGCTGACTTTGTGCCAAACGACCAGCCGTATAGTCCCTACACCGGGCCACTGGTGCCGTACCAAAATACCAGGGCAACCAATTTTGCCCAAATCAACCGCCTTTCGGGCTATGCACAGTGGAGCTATAAAGATTCAATCGGCAATTCGATCATATACATGAATGCGGGGGGCAGGGTGCACCAATGGCAGGTAACCGGCGACAACATCGACGGCAAGAGCCAGATAGTAATAAGCCCAAGGGCACAGTTTGCCATCAAGCCCAACTCTAAACGCGACATGTTGTTCCGCCTGTCGGGTGGGTTTTACTACCAGCCGCCATTTTACCGTGAACTCCGGGATTCCCTTGGAATGGTTCGCCCTAACGTAAAGGCACAGCGTTCGATACACGTAGTGCTGGCCAACGATTACAGCTTTAAGCTAAATGTAGGCGATACGCTGCGCCCGTTCAGGCTGGTGACTGAAGTGTACTATAAGGACCTTAACGATGTGAATACTTATACCCTCGAAAACGTACGCATACGCTACCGCGCAGATAATAATGCCGTGGCTTATGCCTATGGCCTCGATATGCGCCTTAACGGGGAATTTGTGCCGGGAACCGAATCGTGGATAACAGTGGGCTATATGCGTACTGAGGAAAATATCAATAACAAGGGATATATTGCACGGCCAACTGACCAGAGGCTGAAATTTGGCCTTTTGTTCACCGACTATGTGCCGAACATCCCAAGCCTGAAGATGTACCTGAACCTGGTGTATAATACTGGCCTCCCGGGCGGTTCGCCATCATACGCCGATCCGTATGTATACCAAACACGCCTTAACGATTACCGCCGTGCGGACGCAGGCTTCTCCTACGTGTTGCAGGATGTTACGGATAAAAGGCTAAAATCGGACAAGTCATGGCTTAAGCCGTTTAAGGAACTGACAATGGGCCTGGAGATCTTCAACCTCTTCAACAACCAGAATGCCATAACCAATACCTGGGTGCGCGATGTATACAGCAAAAACCAGTACGGCATTCCTAACTACCTTACCAGCCGTGTATTCAGTTTGAAATTATCTGCAAGGATTTGATACCGTAATTGCTGTTGTATAAATTGTAGAGACGTTGCACTGCAACGTCTCATTCGTTCAGGTTAAATTTTTGGCGTTGAAGTGCAGTGTTTCTGCGTTTGCTAAATTATATGGTAGACGTTGCAGTGCAACGTCTCTACAAACGAGCGCAGTCAAAACAACGTTTCGTGTTCATCTGATTCCAAATTCATCACTAAGCACAATACATTAAAACATTTTGCTTATTTTTGGTATATCTCTAAAGACCTCAAATGAAAAAAGCTGCCATTATAGCCATAGCGCTTGCATCGGTATTGTTTGTAAGCTGTAAGGAAGAAAAGGAAAAGCCCAAGGTAATCTACGAAGAAAAGGCCGAAGGCACTGCTTCAAAAAAAGTGGACTCTACCCAAATCAAGGTGGCTGATCTTCCTGTACACATGGAGGGTACGCAATACCTGATACATCCGGTAGGCGACATCAGGATCTATGATGACAGCAACCGCAGCTATGGGACAAGCCGTACCAATAACCAGGTGAGCTATGCCATATCCAACTACAACCGCTTTGAGATTACGGGCTACTTTGAGAATTTGAAATTCCAGCATATAGACTCAACGTCCATGGTATCGCTAACCGATAAGAAAGTACAGATACAAACGGCTACTTTCCTGAATACGGTTGCCGATAAAACAAAGAGACAGCTGCTCATATACACCCTCGTCGATTCTGATACCAATCAGGACGCCAAGGTAGATGCTAACGATATCAGGTCATTGTATATCAGCGATATCAGTGGGAAAGGTTTTAAAAAACTTTCGCCAGACATGCAGGAACTCGTGGACTGGAGCCTGATTGAGGCTAAAAACCGAATTTACTTCCGTACTATTGAGGATATCAATAAAAATGGCGCTTTTGATAAAAATGACCTTGTACATTATTACTACGCCGACCTGCTTTCCCCGGATTGGGCGGTTACGGCATATGAGCCTGTAAAATAGTTTTAGCCATGCCATATAATGAACAAACCGTACAGCGTATCAGGGAGTTCTTTCTTGATAAAAATCCCGGCTTTATTGAGAAGAAAATGTTTAGCGGCATTTGTTTTATGGTCGATGGGAAAATGTGCTGCGGTACACACGTCGATAAAAAAACGGGTATTGATAGGTTGATGTGCCGGATAGGCGATGCTGTTTATGAGTCTTCATTGGAAAAGAACCATGTGGTGCCAATGGAATTCACCGGGAAGCCCATGAAAGGCTATATCTATGTGGAAGAAGAAGGCTTCAAAACAAAGCAGGGCCTCGAATACTGGCTTCAATTGTGCCTGGATTTTAACCCATTGGCCAAAGCATCCAAAAAATAAAGAGCTCTTTCAGTTAAAATGAAAATATGGGGCTATCAGTTCTACCCGCTTCCTGAGCTGCGACTGAAAACTAAATTAAAATATCGCTCTCAAGATCGGATTTTTCGATGGGGATGTCAAACCCAAGCCGCTGCATCAATTCTACTACAAGCCTTTTGTACCAGTTCTCCGATTTGGGGTGAATGTAAATCTTTTCGATTAAGATATTGATATCCACATCCGTTTTTACGCCTTCGTTGATGAAAAGGTTGTGCTTTGTCAGGTCCGAAACAATGCGTACCTCCAACTCATACTGGAAACTTTTCCGCTTAAAGAGGAATGGGAAGAAGTCGTTATCGAACGGGATGTACTCTTTTTTGTAGTCGATGTAGTTTACTGCCCCGATGTGCTGCTCATAGCGGGTTTCGGGCTTCAGGGCCTCCTGCATGCGCCCAATAGTACTCTGGATTGCAAGGCCTTCGTTGTTTTTGGTGAAAATCTGCCACATGGCAAACGACTCATGCTCGCTGATGTGCCAGCTACTCACCACCACATTCTTACGGTGGTTTTTATAATAGTCAAGGAAGTCCGGCTTGTCTGCCGAAAGGCGCTTCATTTCCTCAAAGGTGGGTTCGCTGAATGTCCCTTCATACTGGTCCTCAAACTTATCCGACCGCGACATGAACAGCTGCTTCCCCAACAACAGGTCCAGGAATTTGGACAGGTCCAGGTACTTCCACACAATGGTGTCAGGATCCGGCAGGGTTATCTGGTCGTTAGGGACATACATTGGCTATCGGTTATCAAAAATGGTTTTCAGGTCTTTAAAATGCGATATGGCATGGTCGGCCTCTTCGGGTGGATGCATGCTGTTCTTATCGTACAGCACGGTTGGAATACCCAATGCCTTCGCAGCAGCAATTTCCGACTCCGGGTCGTCGCCTACCACCAGTACTTCTTCAGGTTGGTAGTTGTGGCGCGCCAGTATGCCGGCAAAAACTTCCTTCTTGCTGGTTTTCGTTGGGTCTACTACATGGATTTCCTCAAAATCTCCCGCAATGCCCATCTGCTTTATCTTGCTGTGCTGCATTTTGGCGAATCCGGTAGTTACCAGGTAACGTGCGGCAGGGATGTTTTTTATCTCGGCGTAATCCTCAAAGGTATCTATGGCTTCACCATATTCCAGTTCTTCCTGGAGCGCGATGCCACTTGCAGTTAGCGCATCGCTAAAATTGTTGCGTTGCGCCACCAGGCGAAATGGCGTTCGCATAATGGCTTTCTTAATGTCATCAATGGAGTCATTATGCTGCCCGCTTTCTGCGATCAGGTCAAACAGTGGCCCGAACAGTTTGTCGCCAATGGCGCTTACAGGATAAACGGTATTGTCAAGGTCGTATATGATTGCTTTTATGGGCATGGATAAGTTTATTTGTTGATGCGTTTATCCGATTATCCGGTATTGCAGCGAAAGGTATTGGCTTTCTGACAAAGGTATCAACAAATAAACAAATCAACGTATCAATAAATTGTCAAATCAACGTTATTCGAAAGACTGCATCATCACCAGCTTCTTATAGGTCCCATCATGATTAATGAGTTCATCGTGCGTACCTTGCTCCACGATGCGGCCCTTTTGCATTACCACAATCTTATCGGCTTTTTGTATGGTCGAAAGCCTGTGCGCGATCACGACAGATGTACGGTTTTGCATCATGTTTTCCAGTGCCTGCTGTACCAGCCTTTCGCTTTCGGTGTCGAGTGCGGAGGTGGCTTCGTCAAGTATCATGATCGGCGGGTTTTTCAATACGGCACGTGCAATGCTGAGGCGCTGCTTCTGCCCGCCCGAAAGCTTGTTTCCGCTGTCGCCGATGTTGGTATTGATGCCTTCCGGGAGGTCTTTTACGAACTCGTAAGCGTTGGCAATTTTCAGGGCATCCATGATTTCCTCATCCGAAGCATTGGGCTTGCCCAGCGAAACGTTGTTTCGAATAGTATCGTTGAACAATATGCTGTCCTGCGTTACCAGGCCGATCATGCTGCGCAATGAATGCACCTTGTAGTCGCGTATATCGACACCATCTATCTTTATGCTGCCTTCCTGCACGTCGTAAAAGCGCGTAAGCAGGTTGGCTATCGTACTCTTTCCGCTGCCCGACTGGCCCACGAGCGCTACAGTCTGCCCTTTAGGTACGGTAAGCGAGAAGTCTTTCAGTACATTCTCCTCCTCATATCGGAAGTTGATATTTTCGATAGAAATGCCTTTTTCGAATGATGTGCTTTCGAGTGCATTCGGTTTGTCGTGTATCTCAACATCGGTTTCAAGGAGTTCTACAATCCTTTCCGCCGAGGCACTGCCGCGCTTAAGGCTGTAGCTTGCCTTGGATATGTCTTTGGCCGGGGTCAGGATGTTGTAGGCCAAAAGGATGTAGCCCAAAAAGAATCCTGCCTCCATGGTCCTGTCCTCAAAAACGAGGTAGCCTCCATATACAAGCAAAACACCGATAACAATTATACCCAACAGTTCGCTGAGAGGGGAGGCCAGGTTTTGCCTGTTCGATACAGAATTGGAAAAGCCAAAAAGCCTTTTGTTGATGTTGGCAAACTTTTCCCTGAAAATGCCCTCGCCGGTAAATGACTTGATCACTTTGAGACCGCCAACAGTTTCTTCAAGGGTAGCTAATATCTGCCCTTGCTGTTGCTGTACGCGCATCGATTTCTTCTTCAGCGACTTGCCTACTTTTGAAATGATGAAGCCCGCAATAGGCAGGAATATGAATACGAACAAAGTTAGCTGATAGCTGAATATAGCCATCGATACAAGCGTAAACAATATGGTCAGTGGCTCTTTCACGATCATTTCCATGTAGTTCATGAAAGAGTTGCTCAATTCATTCACGTCGGTAGTCATTTTAGCGATTACGTCACCCTTTGTCGTTTTCGAATAATAACTCAGGGGGAGTCGGGTTATCTTGCCATAGAGTTCCGTGCGTATGTCCTTGACCATCCCGTTGCGCAGGTGGGTAATGAAATACAGCGCCATGTAGTTGCAAAAGTTCTTGAGCAGGAAAATCACGATGATAAGCCCGATGATAAACATCAGCACCGTAAATTCGCCATGCCTGTCAATCTGGTTAACAAGCTGGTAATTCAGTGAGTCCTCAAGGTAGCTTTTTATATGCTTAAAATCCTCGTATACCGGCTTAGGCACCTCCTTCTTATCATCAAAAATAACTTTCAGTACCGGTATGACAGCAATAAGCGAAAGAGTGCTGAACAGCGCATATAGTACATTAAAGAAAATATTAAGGTATATCTGCTTTTTGTACGGCTTTGCAAAAGGATAGATTTTCTTGTAGTAGCTCATTCTCTTACCTGAGGTTCATTTCCTCTACAATGTTCTGTATCTTCTTGTCCAACGATGCTTCAATGGTTTTGAAATTTTTTACATCGTCAAGCGGCTCATTTACACTGAAATAGAATTTGATTTTCGGCTCTGTTCCGCTTGGGCGCGCGCATATCTTAGTACCGTCTTCAAGGTAATAGATAAGCACGTCGCTCTTAGGCAGGGTAAGCGCTTCCTCCTCGCCCGAAAGCAGGTTCTTTGCAGTAGAAGCTTTATAATCTTCCACCATGATCACACGCTGGCCGTTGATTTCGCTAAGCGGCTTTTCGCGCATCTGGATCATCATGTTATTGATTTCTGCAGCGCCATCCTTGCCTTTTTTGGTAAGTGAAATGAGATATTCCTTATAGAAACCAAAATCCACAAACAATTTCAGCAACTCCTGGTACAGCGAGCTGGCGTTGGCCTTTGCCTGGGCTGCGATTTCGCATAACAGCAGGGTAGAAGCCACAGCGTCTTTATCGCGCACGGCGTCGCCTACCATGAACCCAAAGCTCTCTTCGCCACCGCCGATGAATTCCTGTTCAGGGAAATCTTTTATCATCTTGGCAATCCATTTAAAGCCGGTGAGGCCCACTTTGCATTCCACGCCATAAGCCGTAGCCAGTTCCATCATCATTGGAGTGGAAACGATGGTCGAGCCAATGAATTGCTTTCCGTTGATTTTTCCTTGTTTTTTCCATTGTTCCAATAGGAAATGCGTCATCAGCACCATAGTCTGGTTGCCGTTCAGCAGGGTCATGATGCCGTTGCCGTTACGTACTGCCACACCCAGGCGGTCGCTGTCCGGGTCGGTACCCACCACGATGTCCGCGTCAACCTCGTCGGCTAGCGCTATGGCCATGGCCAATGCTTCCGGCTCTTCGGGATTGGGCGATTTTACGGTTGGGAAATTCCCGTCCGGCTTGGCCTGCTCTGCCACGATATGCACATTGCTGTACCCGGCATCCTCAAGCAGGTCGGGTATCGACTTTACCGATGTGCCGTGAAGCGGGGTATACACAATCTTCAGCGCGTCTTTGGCTTCCTGCGGCGTGTTGAACGATGAATTTACCAACGACGAGCGCAGGAATGCCTTGTCTACGGCTTCTCCTATATACTCTATCAATGATTCGTCAGCATTGAAGTTGATTTGGCCATATTCCAGCGCCTCAATGACTGCAATCAGTTCTTTATCCTGTGGCGGCACCAATTGCCCGCCGTCCTGCCAGTATACTTTATAGCCGTTGTATTCCGGTGGGTTATGCGATGCCGTAAGCACGATGCCCGCGTGGCAATCCAGATGCTTGACTGCAAAAGATAGCTCCGGGGTAGGGCGCAGCTCCTCAAAAAGGAATACCCTGATGCCGTTGGCAGAGAATACATCGGCAACTACTTTGGCCAGAGTATCGCTGTTGTGACGGCAGTCGTAGGCGATGGCTACTTTCAGCTCCTCGCCGGGGAAGGACGTTTTCAGGTAGTCCGATAGGCCCTGTGTTGCCTTCCCAAGGGTATATTTATTGATGCGGTTGGTGCCGGGCCCCATAACGCCCCTCATGCCGCCCGTACCGAATTCAAGGTTTTTATAAAAGCTGTCCTCAAGCTCTTTTGGCGAAGAGGCCATCATTTCGTGCAATGAAGCTTGTGTTTCACTGTCAAAAACGGGCGTAAGCCATACATTTACTTTGTCAAGTATTGATTTGTCGATTTCCATCGTAACTATATTTTATAGTATAAATTTTGTTATTATTTGCTAAACGGCAAAATTATGCAGTTATAAAGTTTCGCTAATTTTATAGCGTTCCTCATTATTGCGGGTGCGTAGAATGATCTCGCCCAAAAATCCCGCCAGGAAAAGCTGTGTACCGATGATCATCGTGGTCAGCGCTATGTAAAACCATGGGTTGTCGGTAACCAGTATCGCTTTCTCGTGATGGTACAGGTGTATGAGCTTGGAAGCGCCGATATATACTGCCGAAGCGAGCCCTATCAGGAACATCAATACCCCAAGCGCACCGAAAAGGTGCATGGGCCGCTTACCGAAACGCGACAGGAACCAGATGGTAATAAGGTCAAGGAACCCATTGATGAAGCGTTCCATGCCAAATTTGGTTGAGCCGTATTTGCGTGCCTGATGCATTACCACCTTTTCGCCAATGCGTGAAAAGCCTGCATTCTTGGCAAGCACCGGTATGTAGCGGTGCATTTCGCCTGAAACCTCTATGTTCTTTACGACTACGTTACGATACGCCTTAAGCCCGCAATTGAAGTCGTTGAGCTTTACGCCCGAAGTCTTCCTGGCCGCCCAGTTAAATAGCTTGGAAGGCATATTCTTGGAAAGGATGGAATCGTAGCGCTTTTTCTTCCAGCCGGAAACAAGATCGTAACCCTGTGCGGTAACCATGTTATACAGTTCCGGTATTTCGTCGGGGCTGTCCTGCAGGTCGGCATCCATGGTTATGATTACATCGCCCTGTGCTTTTGCAAATCCGGCATGCAGCGCCTGCGACTTCCCGTAATTCCTTTGGAAACGGATGCCTTTTACATTTGCATTGGCGGCAGAAAGCTGCTGTATGATGTGCCAGGACGCATCGGTGCTGCCATCGTCGATGAAGATGACTTCATAGCTGAAATTGTTTTCGGCCATGACCTTTACGATCCACTGGTGCAATTCGTTGAGCGATTCCTCTTCGTTGAGGAGGGGGATAACTATGGATAGATTCATTTATTGCTGAAAAGCTCCTTGATTTTCTTTTTTAATGATAGCACCAATGATTAGTGAATAGATCACTCCAAGGAACGTGTATAGTAATATGCTGATTGGTGCGGATACATAGGGGCTCATGAATGTTTTTGCCATTTTTAGGCCCATTTCCATTTGCTCCGACGTCATCTCAGGATTTTGCTTAACCATCGCCACCTTCATCTTTTCGAACATTTCATCCTGGAATTCAGGGAGTACAATATTAAATATGATATAGAACAGACCGTATATAAGCCCACCCAGCGCCATGGTTCCTGCACCTGTTTTTACGCACTGTCCAAAGGAGATGTAGCCGCCATTAAGTTTTTTGTAGGCAATGCACGCCAGCAGGACAAACATAATAGGAAAAATGAGGAAATTCAGGGAATTGGTAAGAGCACCTACCCATTGGTGTTCGGAAGGGTCAAGATCAAGGGCATACAAAATTACCAGTTCAAGAATCAAGGCAATGCCGAAAACAACACCGTAAGTAAGCATTGCTTTTGAGGGAGAGGTATTTTCTTTCATAATTTGGTTGTTTTAAGGTACAAATATACTAATTCCGACAGTATCAGTCGCAAAAAAATACGTTGCGTTACACTGAAAAAAAGAAGTATACCGCTTTGATTATTAAAAAATAGTTGTACTTTTGCGCTCTCAAATAAAAAGTGTTTAAACAAAAAGCTGTGAGCCGTTTACACCTTCCGCATCGGGAAGCTTCGGAACAGGCAGCAGCCAAACAATAAAAATTTATCAAGATGAAAAAAGGTATTCACCCGGAAAATTACAGGCTGGTAGCATTCAAAGACATGTCGAACGACGAAGTTTTTATCACAAAGTCTACAGCTGACACAAAAGAAACAATCATACACGAAGGAGTTGAATATCCGGTAGTGAAAATGGAGATATCAAGGACTTCACACCCATTCTACACTGGTAAATCAAAACTTATCGATACTGCAGGACGTATCGACAAGTTCAAAAACAAATACGCCAAGTTCCAAAAGTAATCTTTGGACAACGCAATACAGAAGCCTTCCGGAAACGGAGGGCTTTTTTGTTATTAGTTATAAAGTCGAAAGTTGTAAAGTCATAAAGTATTGGGGCACACTCTTGAGCCATTCTTTACTATGCACTTTGAAACTTTTTAACTTTTGACTTTAGGACTTTACGACTTTGAAGCGACTTTACAACTTGATAACTTTGCCACTTTGAAACTTTCGCCTATTTTCGTATCCTAAACCTGCAAACAAATGAACTATATCCTTTTTGACGGCCCTGTACGCAACCAACTGTTGCCGTTTACCTTTACCAGGCCTGTGGCCGATATCCGTGTGGGCATACTTACCATCCGCGAAAAATGGGAGAAACACCTTGGCTACACGACCACAACGCTGACCGAGGAATATCTTATGGATAAATTCCCGATGGTAGAGATGGAGGAAAATGTGATGATCAACGCTTCGTTCCTGCCCAATGAAGTGCTGTCTGAAATGGTATCGGCACTCGAAGCCAACCAGGCCATTTTCTGTGGGGAGGATGTAATAGCTTTTTATACTAAAGACACCCAGGACGAGGTCGATTTTGATACCTATGAGATCATAGAATATACTGAAAGCTGCCTGCGGATCGAAAACCCGTGGGACATTTTCGCAAAAAACGATGCCGCCATCCGTGAAGATTTTGAGCTGCTTACCGAAGGCCGCACTTCGCAGCCCATACCGTCAAGCGTAAACACCATAGCGCCCGAAAACATATTCATAGAGGAAGGTGCCAAACTGGAATTTGTTACCCTTAACGCTTCTACAGGCCCTATCTATATCGGGAAAAACTCTGAGATCATGGAGAATTCCGTTATCCGCGGGCCTTTTGCACTTTGCGAGGAGGCGCAGGTAAAGCTGGCGACCAAAGTGTACGGCGCTACGACCGTAGGCCCGCACAGCAGGATAGGCGGGGAGGTAAGCAATTCGGTACTGTTCGGTTATTCCAATAAAGGGCATGACGGCTTCCTTGGCAACTCAGTGCTGGGCGAATGGTGCAACCTTGGCGCCGATACCAACAACTCCAACTTGAAGAACAACTACGAAGAAGTAAAGCTGTGGAACTATGAAAAGGGTGGCTTCGTGAAAACCGGCCTGCAATTTTGCGGACTTATGATGGGCGACCATAGCAAGAGCGGTATCAATACCATGTTCAATACCGGGACAGTGGTAGGGGTGAGCGCCAACATTTTCGGTAGCGGCTTCCCGCGCAATTTTGTGCCGAGCTTCTCCTGGGGCGGCGCTTCGGGCTTTAGCACCTATATAACCAAAAAAGCTTTTGAAACCGCAAAAATCGTAATGTCACGCCGCCACGTGGAATTCACCGAACAGGATGCTGCCATACTGGAGCACGTATTCGAGGAGACCAAAAAATGGAGGAAGGACGATTAATGTACCAATTGTTTAAATTTTTTAATGTAGCAATTGGCAAATCGTAAAAGAAAATCAGGGTCGGGAGGATTAGTGGCGTCACTATTCCTACTGGCTTTTGCAGTATATTTTGCTTTTTTCAGGAATGCGCCCACACCGGCACCACATCCGGAGCGGGTGCCCGCATCGGTACCTGAAAAAGCGCCCAAAGCCAAAAAGGCAAAAAAGAAAGCCCCTGCGCGTTACCTTACTGTCTTTGAAGGGAAAGTCACAGGCATTAAGGACGGCGATACCTTCGAAATATTATACGACAGCATTCCGGAACGTGTACGCCTTGCGGAAATCGACTGCCCTGAGAAATCGCAGGCATTCGGCAAAAATGCACGGCAGTATGCCTCCGACCTGTGTTTCGGGAAAACCGTTACTGTTACTTCCGACGGCAAACGTGACCGATATGGCAGGGTTGTAGGAACTATAACCACACAGGAGGGTATCAATGTAAATGAGGAGCTTGTGAAGGCGGGATTGGCCTGGCATTACAAACAGTACTCAAAAAGCAAAACCCTCGATGGCATTGAACAACAGGCCAGGGATAAAAAACTAGGCCTTTGGGCTGATAAAAATCCCGTTGCACCCTGGGAGTGGAGGAAAGCCAGGAGAAAGTAGGCAGTCACGGTATTCAGTCTCAGTCGATACTTTTCATTCTATCCAAGTAGAGCCGTTGCACTGCAACGGCTACTATAATTTTCATATGCGTCAGACGTAGCAATGCTACGTCTCTACCCGGGATGTAAGCGCCTCCAGCTCTTCATCAGGGGCAAACCTCAGCGCAAACAATTGTCCTTCAGAAAGTTTTTCTTCTAAAGGTTCCAGCCGCCTGCCGGTGACCACAAAGTAGCGGTAGCGCATTTCCCCAATGACAATGCGGTTCTGTAAGGTGAGTGCATAGTGCTGGCGCAGCATGAACGCTACCCATATTACTACAGCAGACAATCCCGCAAGAAACAGCCACAGCTGCCGTCCAGCTTCATCATTATAGGCACTATAAGCCGTAAATGACAGCATTCCAAGCATTAGCGGATAAAATATAAAATGGTGTGGCGGGTACCAACGGATGTGGTTTTTATAGGATTGTGACATTAGAATTGTTTTTTATAATATTGAAAATGATTAACTTATCCTTTTACCCTCTTTGCTTGCATTCAGCAGTCTTTCAAAGCGCGAGCGCTGCGTTTTTTCCTGTTTGGCCGAAACAATCAGGTGAATGACGGCTTTCCTGTAAGAGGGCGCTTGCTTCATGAAGAACTCCCATGCGCCTTTTTCGGCCCTGAATTCCTTCTCCATGGCAGCAGATAATTTTGCATTCTCCTTACGCTCGTGGGAATAGACTCTCGATTTACTCTCTGTACGTTTTTCAAAGGCAGCTAGGCCCGCAGGTTGTACAATGCCCTGCTTTTGCAGCTCCGCCATCTTGTTGATATTCACAGCGCTCCAAATGCTCGTTGGTTTGCGGGGCGTAAACCGTATGGTATAGCTCTCCGTACCCAGCGATTTGCGCACACCGTCGATCCAGCCGTAGCAAAGCGCCTGGTCTACCGACTCCGGCCAGGTCATGCTCGGCTTGCCCGAATTGGTTTTGTAGAAGCCAACCAGAAGTTCGGTTTCCTTTGCATGATTTTTGTCAAGCCAGGCTCTAAAATCATCCTGTTTAGGGAAAAAATGAGGTTCCATAGTATGAATTTAGGGTATACAAGATAGGAATTTACAGGATATGCGACAGGAATTATGAGTGCAGTAATGCAACAACCTGGGTGATGCTCTCCATCTCCCTGAAATTTTCATGCTCTATGGTATGGTCTATCTGCTCATGCGCCCAGGTGGTGTGGAACGGAATGTGGCATGCATGTCCCCCAATCTGCAGTACAGGCAGCACATCCGATTTGAGCGAGTTCCCTATCATCATGAACTCCGCCGGCTCTATCTCAAGCCGCCGCAGCATCTTGGCATAATCAACCTGCTGTTTGTCAGACATCACTTCAATGTGGTGAAAGTAATGCCCCAGGCCCGACTCGTGCAGCTTTTTGTGCTGGTCCTTCAGGTCGCCCTTGGTGGCAACAACCAGCTTGTATCTGCCATGCAGCGCCTTGAGGGTTTCCTCAACACCATCGATAAGCTCAATGGGCTTGTCGAGCATTTCCTTGCCAAATTCGAGTATCTTCTCAATGGCTTCGACGCTTACTGTCTTTTCGGAAATTTGCAGTGCCGCCTCGATCATGCTCAGGATGTAGGCCTTTATGCCGTATCCGTAAATACCGAGGTTGGCGATCTCAACCTTAAATAGCTCCTTGGCCACACTGTGTGCCGGAAGATAAGGCTCCATCAGTTGGTAGAATTTCTTTTCGGTTTCCTGGAAAAACGGCTCGTTTACCCACAGGGTATCGTCGGCGTCAAAAGCAATGACTTTAATCTTCATACTGTAAGTTTGTTCAAAAATACGGGTAATATACTATCCCGCCCTGCGGAATAGTGATTCATTTGGTAAACAGGGAATTTTCAGGATACTACCTGTGTAGCATGCGCCGCTATCACCTGCATGCCATCGCCGGCTTGTTTCCATACACGGGTAAACCTGAAAAAACCTACCTCTGTGTTGCCAAAAACCGACCCGCTTATCTCCAGCAGCACCGATACCACAGCGGTATCGCCCATGATCTTTATAACCTGCTCGCCGGCATTGATCTCAAAAATTTCCACATTGCCCGAACGATGCGCATCGAGGTCGTCGAACTTAGTGAACACCTGGCCGGTGTGCCCTGTAAAAATCAAATCTTCGGCAAGCAGTGCATCCAGCATAAGAATATTACTTTCTTTCATCGCGGTAATAAGACGCGTTTCAAAAACGGCAACCTGTTCGTGTGTCAACATGATTATCTTGGTTTTAGCATTTTAAAAAGATTAGGGTACTCTGTTACAAAGCCATCTGCATCAACGGCTATATCTGCTGTAAAACTGCCCCCGCCGTTTTCGAACCGATAGACATTTCCGGGCATCCGGGTATATTTCTGGCGGTCCTTTCGAATAACGTCTTCAAGGATGTCAAAATAGGCCAGGTCAAATTCGGCACTGTCGCCCTCACTAAGGTGCAGGGCATTGATGGGAAGCGAATTCGTAAGCGGGGTGAGTGAAATATCCAAAAAAAGGCAGCCCTGCAGTTCGGGGTATGCCTTGCCGGAATTGTCTGTCCAGTTGCCTGAACCGTCCCGTTGCAAATGCCGGGAATGCTGGTGGTCGCTTACATGAAAATCAACCTCAATGCGCACCGCCTCCCATTCGTTGGTAAGATGCAGCACATATTCTGCGTAAACAGCCTTATGCGCCGCCCAGCCCTCAATTTCGGATCGGATAACGATTTCTTCCCCAAGGAAATTGACCGAACAATGCTCCTCGGTATCATTGGCAAGCCCTTCCCAGACGATTGATTTTTGCATGGCTGATTTTTACTGCAATGTAGTAAATAAGAGTTTAAAATAAGTTTAACACCCTGTATTAAATATATACTAAATATGCCTGGGCGGGCTGGGTGATTTGTAACTTAGGCATACTTATTGGCTTTTGGAAAAAAAAGAGTAATAACCTAAATGCCTTTATTATGAAAACGATGAAATTTTTACTGCCGGTAATAGCGTTTATTACCTGCACACTATCACAGGCCCAGGTAAACATTAATGTAAATCTTGGCGCTCCGCCCGCCTGGGGCCCTGCGGGATATACCGAGGTGCGTTATTATTACCTGCCAGACATTTATACATATTATGACGTTGGTACACGCGAATACATCTACACACGCAACGGTGCGTGGGTACGCACCACCACCCTGCCTGTGGCCTACCGCCATTATGACCTGTATCGGGGGCACAAGGTAGTACTCACCGATTATCGCGGCACAACACCATACGTATACTACAAGACCCATAAAGTGAAATATCCGAAAGGATATAAAGCCGGGCCGCAAAAAACCATTGGCCTGCCACCGGGACAGGCGAAAAAGGCTGTCGTTGTGCATACACCTTCAGGGCACAAAGTAGTGGCGAAGGGTAAAGGCCACGGCAACGGAAAAGCCAAAGGAAAAGGGAAAAAACACTGATTGAAGGGGCATCGCTTATGTGGTGCCCTTTTTTCATCCCCGTGCTTTATTTCTTAAGCCATCTTATTGCAGCCATTACTGCGCTGTCTATTTGCAGATCGTTATAAGCCTCGACACCGGTTATCGTTTCATGGGGCGTTACAAATTCCGGCAGCGGTTTTTTGTTGCTGTCGCCAATATGATGCGTAGAAATGAGGAAGTAAGTCTGGTTGTTATTGAAAGTAAAGCTGAGGGTAGAGTTGGCAAAGCCGCCGGTATCCTGCCCAAAGAGCCTGGTATTTTTCCGCTGCCTGAAATTGGAGGCCACACCCTCTCCCGAACTGGCCGTACCGGGGCCTATAAGTACCGCAACTTTGGCATCCTTTAATGAAGGCATTTTATTTTTAATGAAAGCCTGGGTAACACCCTCCATTTGGAATTCACCATCAGCAATTCCGGAAAGTCCTGCGGCGTTACCGTCACGGTCAATATAACAGCTCATTATGCCATCGGGGAAAAACATGGCCAGCCCTGCCATCATGGGGCGTATGTTGCCACCCTCATTGCACCGCAGGTCAATGATCCATCCTTCCGGATTATTTTTTGCCATACCGGCGATGATGCCGTACAATCGGTTGGCATGATCCTCAATTTCTTCCTGTTTATTTACAGGCATGGCGGGTATGCTGACATAGGCCATGCCGCCGATCATGCGGTGAACGATACGCCAGCCGCGCAGCTGATTGGCTTTAAGGGAATCGGAATACCGTGCCAGCAGGTCGGTGTGTGGTATCTGGAATTTTTTGTTGCCGCTGTAATAGGCAGCATGCTTGTCGCCTGTCGCTTCAAAGGCCACAATCAGCGCATCAAAGGCATCTTCGGTAGTCCTGCTTCCGGCAGCCCTGGCATACACGTCCGCTTCCACCTTTTTCCAGTCGACCTTTTTGCCATACAGCGAATTTTGTTTCAGGATGGTGAGGGAACTGTCGATATGCACGCGTACGGAATCAGGCAGCTTTGATGTTTGGGCTGTGCATGCAAAACATAACATTCCGGCAAAAAACAATAGTAAGAAGCGGCTGAGCATGGTGTGGTTTTTTAACAAATATAAATAACTGCCTGATTTAAAAAAAGAAACCGCACAATTACAAAATTATGCGGTTCGGATATTTTCGTGAATCCTTGTACTTGAGAAATATAGAAAGCCAAAAAATATTTGAGAACCGAAATTAATTCCCTAACGGGAAAACTAATCATCATATACTGATTCCGGTTCTACCGAAATTTAATCCCTCCGGGATAATTGATATACCATTATTTCCCGTTAGGGAATGTATTTTGGTAGCAAAGTTTGCCCGCCACACATTATTTTCCCGTAGGGAATTAATTTTTGGAGATATACCTTTAAGGATAGCTTTTGGGAGGGGCCTTGCCTCACCTCGTTTGCAAATACCCTATTTTCCGTCCGTTTGCGCTCACTAACGCGCCGCCGGTACCTATGTAAATATTATCCGGGGATGCCTTGTCGTCGAGCATGAGCCTGTAACCCGGCCTGTCCGATTTTTCGAGGCTGGCAATGAGGTATACCTTGTCGTTGGCCACCTGCACCAGGTTGCCTTTGCGGGTAAGGTAATACCTGCCATAAGGGTTGGCGTCGAAATGCGCATCCGAAACCACATTCTTATTGGACGATGCGCTTGCATCGATGTCCTGCTGTCGCGAAGGCTGCGGCTTAACGGACCGGCCGGCCGCTGAAGCGACAGGTTTTTGAGTGGTAACAGGACGTTGCGCAACAAGCGGCCGCTGTGTGGCAGCAGGCTTTTTAACCGAAGGTGCTTTACGCGCGGCTACGGGCTGTTTTACTGATTCGGGCTTATGGGTACTTTCAGCCACCGTGGCAGTGCTTCCTGCTTCTGCGGCACTTTTCCAACCTGTGGCAATGTAGGCCAGGCGGTCGTTCTTGGCGGGGTGCGTATGTGAGCCTTTCATCGAGGCGATGAGCGCCATTGCCGATTGCGCCTCCTCCAATGTTGCGCCCATTTTACGCAGCACAAAGCCGGAAAACTCATCGGCCTCCAGTTCGGTTTGGGGGCGGCTGCCAACCTTGTCCAGCGTATGCCCATTGAGGTGGTGGCCTATCTCGTGCGCGAGTATGCTGATGGCGGCCCACTTGTTACCCGTAGCCGAGTTGATCCTGTCCATGAAGCCGGGGTTATATAATATATACCTTTTGCTCTTCAGGATAACCGCCGCGGCATTGGGCACATTGGCGGCACGCAGCTCAAAATTGGATTTGAGGCCTATGACCGACATGATGTCCTTCACCACTTTTTCGGCGGTCTTTCCGGCTTCATAGGCGGTGATGTCGCCCGAAATGGTTTCGCCATAATAGCTGCACATGGCGGTGTATCTGGCCGAACCGAAAGTTTTTTGAGCCATTGCAGGCACCATGCAGCACAACGCTGCAATCAGGGTACAGGTTTTTATGCTAATCGTTTTCATGTAAGAGGGATAATGCTGATTCTTACTCCTCTAACGCAAAACGTTTGCCAAAAAGTGTAGTGCAAGGATCCTGAACTATGTTAAATCAGTTAGTTGTCAGAATATAAAAGAATTTTAAGCAGAGTCAATATAAGAACCAATATTCCAACGAATAAAATTATCTTGCCGTGCATCCTGTCTTTATCACTATACATCGGCACTACCTGTCCATTAGGTAATGTTTTTTTGGAGGTCCACAATACATATCCGGTGATGACGCCAAAAAAGCCTCCCGCCAAAGCCAGGCCATACCCACGCCAAACCCAACTGCTTTGATCTGTTTCAGGTTTTGCCAAATCCTCCATGCGCTTTTGTCGCAGGTGTTGTATTTCCGCTTCATCAACCGGTTTTCCCCGCCCGGCCAGTAACCTCCGCGCCAGCACATAGTCAAATTCATTCCACTCGTCGTGTTTCAGCACCACTTCATACAATTCCTCATCGGTAAACGACAGCAGGTAATAATCTTCCGGCAGGCTGCCTATCATGCTTTCGGCATAGCTTTCGAGCAGTTGGTCGGCGGCTTCAAATTGTTCAGGTTTCAATTGCACTTCATATTCTTTACCATAATCGCCGGTCATGGCACTCCCTATTCCGGGTGAGGTGTCGGCAAAAAGGGATTCTATGCCGTTTTCGATCAAAAAATGCTGGAGTGCCATTGCTTCACGGGCATCGGGGAATTTTTTATAGGTGACGTATTGGGATTGCATGGTTGTCATTTATGAATCCAAATATATAAAATCTGCTTCTTTTGCAATACTTTTGGAGTTACAGTATCTATATATTTAATATCGACAATGAAACAAATCACCGTACTCCTACTTCTGTTATCCAATATGCTGGCCGCGCAAAATTTTGAAAAGGCGTATCGCGGAATGTGGGCCGAATCGATTTGGAAATATTACTTTTTTAAAGATGGAAAATTCAGTATGGCGACTGAAGGCCATGTTGGTGAAATTGATGTTCAGGGGAGTTATTCAAAAGAGGATGATACTCTTTATGTACGAATAGAAACTACAAGCAGACTAAAATTTTATTTGGATATCGATGGTAAGCTGATCGATACAAAATTACTCTACGAATATTCGGAAATACCTGTACCGGATACCGTAACCGGTTTATGCACTGTTAAGAGAAAAATCCAACGGGTTGTAATCTCTGACAGTCATGGTATTGCCAGGGAGACTTTAAGCTATTACGGTCCCGATGATAGTGATCCTCACAAAATCAGGAAGCAACTCTATTACTTTTTTCGCTACGCCAAATTATTACCAGGTGCAGCAGAAAAAATATATCCCGCCTCTCATCTTAAAACTCATAAAACTCCTAAAGTGGAATATGACAAAGCAGACAGGGTACAATCATACTCTTTTTTCCAAGACAGGGGTCAAAATGTTGTCCTGCAACGCATGTATCAATTTAATTATGCTGAAGAAACAGGATATAAGTTTACATCCATTACTGACATGCCCTGGCGATTCGAGACAATCAAATACACTTTTAAATATGACATCAACGACAATCTTGATAAAATTATCGAAACCGGGGAAGACGGAGCGATTATAAGGACTTTTAAATTCTTTTAATTCCAACAAAATAATCCACTTAAAATGAGTCACTTAAAATAATTCGCCGTAACTTTATGCTATAAATAAGTAATATCATGAAACATATATTACTAATTTTAGCGTCACTACTACTTCCACTCTCACTTTACAGCCAGGGCGACAGCATTTATTTTTCCAATGCGATCAAAATAAATTTTAAAAAATACAAAGATGCCAGTGCCCGCGCCTATCGCAAAGGCGACATGGAGAAAGGCAAATTCCTTTTTGATTCATTGGTGAAGCACCGCTTAGAGGGTACTACTTTTGACGATTATACCTTTAAGAAATTCAGGGGCGGCAAGCTAAAGCTGGCCGAAGTTGACAAGCCTGTTGTAATTATAACCTATGCTGCCTGGTGTGTCCCGGCCCCCGGCGAGATACCTGCCATCAACAAGCTGGCACAGCAATATGGAAAAGACGTAAAGTTTGTGGTGCTTTTCTGGGACCGCAGGGAGAACATGAAAAAAACGGCCCGCAAGTTCGGCAGCCGCATCACGGTTTGCTACGCGCACGAGTCATATAAGAACGACGCTCCCATCATTGCGTCTATGAAGCATACGCTGGGCTTCCCTACTTCCTTTTACTTAGATGAGAACCTTAAAGTGGTCGACATCCGCCGGGACAGCAAGCCCGTCGGACCCAAAAAAACCTACTATAAAAAAGGCTATGCCCTTAATTACAATTCGGTGGTGGACGGCCTGGGGCAATTGCTCATGAACAGGCAGCTGGCAAAGGAAAGGCTGGCAGGAAATTAATTCACCGATGCTCTGTCATTTCGACGATAGGAGAAATCTCAAATCCTTATCTCAGAGATTTCTCCACTCCGCTACGCTGCGGTCGAAATGACAGGGAATCAAAATACTATTCACGTTCCAATTAAAAATTTGTGGAATTCGTGTAACCCTGCCTGCCGCAGGACAGGTTCGTGGCAAAAAATCAATACCCCTTCGTCGGGATTTCCATTATATAGGTTTTACCCGGCGCAACGGTCAGCTTGCGGTCGCGCAGCCATGGGTTGTGTATTTTTAAAACCTTGTAGTTAATGCCCTGCTCTTTGGCAAATACCGCCAGGTCGGGAATTGATGCGGTTACGGCAACAGGTTTTGTAGGGATCACGGGATACAGCTCTTCCTTCATCAGGTCGAAATTATACAGCGCAGGGTTTTGCATGATCTCTTTCAGGGCCAGTATGCGGAACACATAGCGTGAGGTTTCTTCCGTCAGCAGGAGGTCGTAGTAATTATCTACTCCCTGAAAGGTGATCTGTTTGTTCACGCCGCCAAAACCGCCGTTGTAGGAAGCCGCAGCCAGTGTCCACGACCCGAACTTTGCTTTGGCATCGAGCAGGTACTTACAGGCTGCCTCGGTCGACTTTTCAAGGTGGTAGCGTTCGTCCACAATGTCGTTTACCTCAAGGCCGCGCTCCTTGCCGGTTTCGGGCATGAACTGCCAGATGCCCCTTGCCCCCGCCGGTGATACCGCATTCACCAGGCCGCTTTCTATGACCGCAAGGTATTTGAAATCATCGGGCACGCCATATTTTTTAAGTATCGGCTCCATTACCGGGAATACGCGGTTGGCCCTTTTGATTATCAGTTGTGTGGTAGCATGCAGGTTGGCATTGGTAAGCAGTTCCCTGTCGAGCCTTTCGCGCACGTCGGCAATCTGCAACGGGGCCAGTTCGCCGGCAAAATCGATCTTATCCGGAAAAGGGAATTCCTTTTTCACTTCCGCCTTTTCGGTTTGTTTCTTTTCGGGCATCCCGTTGATAAGCAACCCGCTTATCAGTACTACTGAGGCTATAACGCCGGTTTTTTCGATCAGTTTCATAGTATATAGTCTTAGTGATTTCTTTTAATTTTATTTACCACATAGGTACATAGGTTTCATAGCCTTACAAGGTCAATATACGGACACATAGCAACTGAAGCTTTGCTTCAACTTTGTGTTCTTCAGCGCAAAAAAGTCCCATTTTAAAAGCTCCTCCAAATCTATGTACCTATGTGGTTTAATTTTTATTCAACGTAAATTTACAAAAACAGGGCCAATCATTGTGCCAAAATCAGCCGCGGCAGGTTTTCATTGAGCCACTTCGCCTTGTTGATGATCATGATGTGGGTGCCGCCTTTTACCGGAATGAAATCCTTTAGGTACTTGGGCGGGAACACCTCATCGGCATCGCCATGGATGTGGATGACACCTTTGGCAGGCTCGGTACAATTCCAGTTGATAATGGTTTTAAACGCCCAGTCAAGGTATTTCTTATCCCGCACAGACAGATATTTTTCATATAAGTTCAGGCGCCTCGTAATCATGTTGTTGCCCACTGCCAGCTTTGCCAGCCAGTCTACGCGCTGCATAAGGCCGGTAGGAAAAAAACGGTAGGCACGGGTCATTTTGGCAAAGCGCATCCGCCGGGGGAATTCGCCATTGCACTTCACGCTCGAAATGATGATGACTTTTCGGGCCTTTACCAACTTTGCCATTTCCTGCACCAATACGCCCCCAAACGACACCCCAACCAGCACGGGATTGTCGTGTTTTATGCCTTGCGCCATGCGTTTGGCATACGCTTCAATGGTTTCATCGCCATCAGGCAGGAACCATTCAAGGAAGAACATTTCAAATTGGTCTTCAGGCAGTTGTATGTTCTCAAAAATCTTAGTGCTGGCCGCAAGTCCGGGCATGAAATAAACGGGGATTTTCTCCATCGGGCATCATTTAACGTACGAATGGCATACGTAATCAAATTTTATTACGAAATTTGTATAAAATTAAAGCTTTTTACCCGAAACTTATTACATACGCTTTAATTTATCACTAAATTATGAGGTCAAGATTATTTCCGAAAAGCGGAAGGGGTACGGCCAACCATGGCTGGCTCCAGGCTAACTTTTCATTTTCGTTCGGTAATTACTACAATCCCGAAATGGTGCAGTTCGGCATGCTTCGTGTACTTAATGATGACACCATTGCGGCAGGCATGGGTTTTGGCACACACCCGCACGAAAACATGGAGATCATTACCATTCCGCTGGAGGGAGGCCTTACCCACCGCGACAGCATGGGCAACCAGGAAACGGTGCGCTTTGGCGAAGTGCAGGTAATGAGCGCCGGTACCGGCATACAGCACAGCGAAATGAACGCCAGCCAGACCGAGCGGGCCAAAACACTGCAGCTGTGGATCTTCCCCAATAAGGAGAATGTCACCCCACGCTACGGGCAAAAATCGTTTGACCTGGAAAGCCGCCGCAACAGCCTTGTAAACATCGTGTCACCTGAGGATAATAATGACGGTAATGCCCTTTGGATACAACAGGACGCATTCCTGCACCTCGGGCTTTTTGATGCAGGGCAGAATTTTTCGTATGACATTAAAATTCCGGGGAATGGGTTGTACCTTTTCCTGATAGAAGGTGAACTGGAAATTAACGGGCAGGCCGTAAATGAACGCGATGCATTTGGCGCGGTAGAATTCGACAGCCTGGAGATTGCCGTAAAAGCGCCTTCAAAAATACTTACCATTGAAGTACCAATGCAGTTTAAAGATTAGCTATGGAAATAAAAGACAATGAATTCTCAAGGCAGTTTGAAACTACGGTCGACGGCAAAATGCTGTCGGTGGAGTACTCCATCCAGGAGCGCAAACTGTTCCTTACAAAAGTGAACGTGCCCGAAGGCATCGAAGAAGAACCCAATGTAACCGAACTATTGAAGGAAATCATGGAAATCGCCGAGGAAAAAAGGCTGCGGGTCATGCCAACGCATCCCAAGGTTGCGGCATTTTTCCGGAAAAACCCACGGTATAAGGACATGCTCCCACCGGGTATCAGGCTATGACGGAAAATCCCAACTGCCCGCTATGTAACAGTACCGCCAGCCATTACCATACCCAGATTACCCGCGATTTTTTGCAATGCAGCAATTGCCGTTCGGTATTCCTGCACCCGAAAGACTACCTTTCGCCCGAAGCGGAAAAAGCACACTACCTGTGCCATAATAACGACCCTGAAGATATACGGTACCAAAATTTCGTGCGCCCGGTTGTTAATGCGGTAATAAGCGATTTTGGAACGGAACATAAAGGGCTCGATTTCGGTTCCGGTACGGGTTCGCCCATACTGAAATTACTTACCGACGATGGTTATGATGTGGTGCAGTACGACCTGTATTTCCATAACTACCCTGGGCTGCTCCGGGAAAGATATGACTACATTGCCTGTAGCGAAACTGCAGAACATTTTAAGGAACCGTATGAAGAATTTGAACAGCTGCGCAACCTGCTGAAGCCCGGCGGAAAGCTCTACATCATGACCGACCGCTTTGAGGAGACCCGCGACTTTGGCACCTGGTTCTACAAAACCGACCCTACCCATGTGTTCCTGTACCATGAAAAGGCATTTGAATGGATCAAAGAGGAATTTGGGTTTGGGGAATTACGGATCGAGGGAAGGGTTGTTGTGTTGGGAGTTAATTACTCAATTAATAATTAACATTATTTAAGATAGTACTTTATTGTTAATTAAAGGTTAAAAAAAAACACCTAAGTTTCTAAAAATAAAATAATTATATCTAATTTCACATTGCTTGCAAGACAGGAATATTGCGGAAAATCCTGAATAAATGAGTACGCATTAACAAATCAAACCAATTTTAAAATGAAATATTCTTTTTTGAAAGGATGTTCCTTTCTTGTGTTTGCTATTGTCGTTATGACAGGATGTTCAAGCGATGAATCAGTTAGGACAGATACTGACAACGCCTCTGCTATGCGTTCACGTGGGGAATCAGAATTTGAGGATTTATTCGACAATCTTTATCCAGGAGGATATACTGTGAGTGAAACACCTGTTGTAATAACTGACCGAGGGAGAACTTTTTATGCTTATCAGGTAAGGGTGGATGTTAACACCGAAGGATACATCCTTGAGGTTGGCGCTGAAAACTACTATTATGAAAATAGTAAGAGTGACAAAATAGTAACCGAATATAATGTTACTGCTACGGGTATTGCGAGAATGTCGCACGATATGTCTCATAATAATTACTATCTTAATCATGGACTCAATCCTACTTTGCCTTCAAATCCGGTTGCGACACCTGCAGGATTTTGGGGATGGGAAGTGACGCGATATGGAAACTGTAGTCCTCCTGATGCAAATGGAAATTCTTATGCCGGTGTTTACGCAACCCATTACATCTTTTGGATTGGCGGCACTGAAAAAGAAGTATTCATGACTTCTCCTGCAGGAAATATAGTGCATGCTTATGTAGAATGTACAGGAAATCCACTTACACCCGGCAGCTACACTGGTGAAATCATTACATTTTAATTAACTTTTACAATACGGCCATTATTATATGGCCGTATATTTTTTATCCATGAAAATAAAACATTTGCTTGGCGGCGCATTTTTTGCTACTATGTCGTTAAACAGCCAAACCATTGAAATACTTAACTATTCATCCAATGAGCCTGTCCATTTCGCTTCTGTAATATTTTACAAAGAAAACAAAACCGTTACAGGGGACTATGCGAATGAAAATGGTATATTAAATTTTCAATATCGGGATTTTGACTGTATCGAAATATCGTGTATTGGTTTTGAAACCAAAAAGTTTGATAAGAAGAATATAACGGAAAAACTGTATCTAAAGGAAACTGTGATACAACTTCCTGAGATTATAGTCAATGGTAAGGCGAGCGTCGAAATTGGATACATAAATAAAAAGAAAGTTAAATTAAAGCGTAATCTTTCGATTGGAAAATTTATACAAATAGCAGAATTTATTGAAAACCCATTTAAAGTCCCTGTACTCATAAAGTCTTTCTCCTTTAAATTAATTGAGGTAAGAGGACGGCCTATATATAGGCTGCACTTATACCGTAAGCATGAAACCGAAAATATTCCTGGAGAAGACATCCTTACTAAAGATCTTGTTTATTCATTAGATGAAGAGGCAAAAGGTCTGGTTGAACTAGATCTTGCTGAATATGGCGTTGAACTGCCACCAGATGGAATTTATATAGCCCTTGAAGGCTTGGGCAGCTATGATAAAAATGGTAATCCGGACGAAAATGGAGGATTCGATTTTGAAATGTTCCTAACCGATGAATACATCCATTTATATAAGTATGAATTTTTCGACGGTCCTGAAGGATGGATAAACAGGAACGAACAACTTAAAAAAGACGAAGAATTTATGGGTAGAAAAATATGGAAAAAGTCATTCATCGCCCCTTGCTTCGGTTTAAAAGTGCAGCAACCTTAATTAAGCTGACAACCCTTCAAAAACACTTTTGCTGCTTTCCGCAACAGGTTTTACGAATTCAATGCGCACCGCACCATCTTCGTCGATTTTAGTCAGTGTAACTTCGTGAAGCGTATTCACCAGTTCCGGATTCCATGGTGCTTTTACTTTTACGTAATTCTCCGTAAATCCGTGGATATACCCTTCCTTGTTCTCGCCTTCAAAAAGTGCCGTACGGGTAGTGCCTATCTGGCTTTCGTAAAACGCACGCCTTTTTTTAACCGATAATCCCCTCAGCATCTTGCTGCGCTTGGCACGAACGTTATTCGGCACTTCGCCCGGCATGGAAGCGGCAGGCGTATTATCCCTTTCAGAATACGTAAACACGTGCAGGTAGGATATTTCCAGTTCGTTCAGGAAATTGTAGGTCTCAAGGAAATGCTCGTCGGTCTCTCCCGGAAAGCCCACAATGACATCTACACCAATACAGGCGTGCGGCATCACCTCGCGTATTTTGTTGACACGCTCGGTATAGACTTCACGCAGGTAACGGCGGCGCATCAGCTTCAGGATGTCATTGCTGCCTGATTGCAGCGGTATGTGGAAATGCGGCACGAAAGTGCGGCTTTGCGAAACAAACTCGATGGTCTCGTTCCTGAGCAAGTTCGGTTCGATGGACGAAATACGCAGGCGCTCGATGCCCTCTACCTTGTCCAGTTCCTGCACCAGTTCATAAAAAGTATGCTCGTGCTTTTTGTTGCCGAACTCGCCCTTGCCATAGTCGCCTATGTTCACGCCCGTTAGTACGATCTCTTTAATATTTTGCTGCGAAATTTCCCTGGCATTCTTCAGAACATTCTCCAACGTATCGCTACGCGAAATGCCCCTGGCCAGCGGAATGGTACAGTAAGTGCACTTATAATCACAGCCGTCCTGCACTTTCAGGAACGCGCGGGTACGGTCGCCAATGGAGTAGCTGCCCACATAAAAGTCGGCTTCAGCAATCTCACAAGAGTGCACCTTGCCCATGTCGTTTTTGGAAAGATCGTTGATGTAATCGGTGATCTTGAATTTTTCGGTAGCCCCAAGAACCAGGTCAACGCCATCAACGGAGACAAGCTCTTCGGGCTTTAGCTGGGCATAGCAGCCTACGGCGGCAACAAAAGCCTTGTCGTTATTTTTTAGCGCTTTCTTTACGATCTGCTTGAACTGCTTGTCGGCATTTTCAGTCACCGAGCAGGTATTGATAACGTAGATGTCGGCGGTTTCCTCAAAATCAACGCGGTCGAAACCTTCGTCCTGGAAACTGCGAGCAATGGTGGATGTCTCCGAAAAATTCAGTTTGCACCCGAGCGTATAAAAAGCGACTTTTTTCTTTTGTTCCATGAGCATCAGCTATAAAGCTTTCCGAATAAGCCTGCAAATTTACGTACAATTTGCCAGTAAATAAAATGTACAATCATTATATTTGTAACTTAACACAAACGCTTTTATTTATGCAACCTGTTCAACTGCAAAAAGATAAACTGGAACTGATTGAGTGGATAACTCAATTGGAGGACAGTACCGTGATTGAAAAGTTAATAGCGATTATGGAAGAAGAAGTTAATTATGGTTATAAATTATCGGATGAACAGAAATTAATGCTTGAAGAAGGCGCAGCAAAATATGATTCGGGAGAAGAACGGGGCTATACCTGGGAAGAGATCAAAAATAATGCTGCTGAATTAAAAAAGCTCATTAATGAGAAAAAAGCATAAGTTCTTCTACTCATCCCATACGAACAGAAGCGTTATGAAGGCTTTTGATTACTATGAGTCCGTACAAAAAGATCTTGGAGATTATTTTATTCTTTCATTAGAAAAGTGCCTCGCATCAATAGATAATAATCCGGAAATTTTTAAGATTATTCATAAAAATTTCCGTCAGGCTAAAGTTCCAAAGTTTCCATACATTGTACTATATAGGATAATTGATACAGGAATAATTATTGACAACGTATTCAATACATATCGAAACCCAATCAAAAAAATCAGGTAATCTTGACCAAACTACTCCAATCATTATTCACCATATTTTCTCTTACCTTACTTTTTTCCTGCGGCAGGAAACAGGAAGAATCCCGCGACCAACTCGTTTTCCGATATAATGAAAATGCTGCTGTCAACTCACTGGATCCGGCATTCGCCAAAATACGCCCGTCCATCTGGGTATGCAACCAGCTTTTTAACGGATTGGTGCAGCTTGACGACACCCTGGGCATACAGCCGGACATTGCCAGATCCTGGGACATTTCGCCGGATGGCAAAACCTATACGTTTACCCTGAGGAATGATGTATATTTCCATAAGAATGCGCTTTTCGGGGAGGACAGTACCCGGACGGTTGTTGCCAAAGATTTTGAATACAGCCTGAACCGGCTTTTAGATGAAGACATTGCCGCGCCCGGCCGCTGGATATTGCAAAACGTTGAGAAATTTTATGCCGTGAACGATACCATTTTCGAGATAAAGCTATCCAAAACCTTCCCGGCATTTTTAGGGTTGCTGACGATGAAGTATGCCTCGGTAGTACCACATGAAGCATTTGAAAAGTCAGGCTATGACTTCCGCTCAAACCCCATTGGTACCGGGCCGTTCCAATTCAAAATATGGGAAGAGAACGTAAAACTGGTGCTGCGCAAAAACCCGCTGTATTTTGAGAAGGACGGAAAAGGTGTGCAATTACCCTATATGGAAGCGGTTGCAATCACTTTCCTGCCCGACAAGCAGAGCGGTTTCCTGCAATTCGTGCAAGGTAAACTAGACTTTGTATCCGGCCTCGACCCCTCATATAAAGACGAGATCCTGACGCCCAAGGGCGAACTTTCACCCAAATACCAAGAGGACGTAAAGATGATCACAGGACCCTACCTCAACACAGAGTACATGGGTTTTCGCCTTGATGGCGCCGACAAGGCCGTGAAGGACAAGCGCATCCGCCAGGCAATGAACTACGGGTTTGACCGCAACAAGATGATACTCTTCCTGCGCAACAACATGGGCATTGGAGCGACCAGCGGCATGATCCCTACCGGACTGGGAGGATTTGGGGCGAAAGGTTATAGCTTTGACCCCGCTAAAGCGAGGGCGCTCATAGCCGATTACAAAAAGCAGACGGGCGACAGCAGCCCCAAGATTATGATGAGCACTTCGGCTTCCTACCTCGACATTGCCGAATACCTGCAACGCGAATGGCAGAAGATTGGCCTGAACATGCAGGTCGACGTGAACCCGCCATCGACCCTCACGCAGTCCATATCTACAGGTAAAGTATCGTTTTTTAAAGCCAGCTGGATTGCTGATTATCCTGATGCGGAGAATTACCTGTCACTTTTCTACAGCAAGAATTTCTCTCCCGGCGGGCCGAATTACACCCATTTCAAAAATGAGCAATTCGACAAGCTGTACGAAGCCGCCTTCCTTGAAACCGATGATAAAAAACGCCACGAACTCTACAAGCGGATGGATGCACTGGTCATGGAGGAAGCACCGGTAATCCCGCTATTCTATGATAAAGCTTCCCGTTTCACAAGGAGCAATGTTACGGGGTTGGGCATCAATCCGTTGAATTTACTGGTTTTGAAGAGGGTGAGGAAGGAATGATGATGTTTATTTTTGATTGATCAGCATATATGGAACTGTTTAAAACTAAATATCGTATCGAATCTGCCAGACTGAAAGATTGGGACTATTCTGATAACGCTAAATATTTTATCACCATTTGTACAGCTCATAAAGAATGTCATTTCGGACAAATAATGGACAGTGAAATGGAGCTTTCTGATATTGGAAAAATTGCTCTGGAATTCCTTATACATATCCATTCCCATTTTGACTATGTAAAAACAGATTGCTGTATCGTCATGCCGAATCATGTACATGCAATTGTTGTCCTAAACCATACCTCATCTTTTGCAGAAAACATTTCGGTTACTGCATGCCGGGATGATGATGAAGATATTTTCCTGTATATTCCTGAGACGTTGCAGCGCAACACTTCTACAAGCGGAGTTAATGAATATATGCGGTCGATATCCCCGAAGGCCGGCTCACTGTCGACAATAATACGTTCCTATAAATCCGCTGTTACCAAACATGCACGTAATATTGATCCTGATTTTGGCTGGCAGGCCCGGTACCATGACCATATTATCCGCAATAATGACGCGTATTTTACTATCAGGAATTATATGCTCAATAATCCTAAAAACTGGAAAGAGGATAAATTTTATATGTGATGTTTATATGAGCCGTTGCAGTGCAACTGCTCTACAGCGTAATTATTTTGTATATACGTTTTATAACAAAGAGTTAGGGTAGAGACGTTGCACTGCAACGTCTAACATTTATTTTGATTAGTTACCGTAATCCGCGAGCCGTTGCAATGCAACGGCTCTACAACGTAATCATTTATATTGACGTTTGATAATTAGATACCGGGTAGAGACGTTGCACTGCAACGTCTCTAATAAATATTACCATAACATTATTGAAGCAATTAAATATATCCTAATTCCCTCGCATCCCGCCATACCCTTTCGTAACTTTAGTAAAACTAAAAAAACTAAAGCCATGAGAACGAAATTACTTTATGCGGTTGCGGCCTTTTCGTTTACCATTACATTTTACGCACAGGAGGTGCCTGTTTTGGAAAAAGACCTTCCGGCCGAAGCCAGGACTTTTCTGAAAGACCATTTTAAAAGCGGGTTTCATCATGCCATTAAGGAAGTAGCGAACAGGAAAGTGACTTATGATGTAGTGCTGAATGACAATACCGAAATCGAATTTACCGAAGCCGGGCGCTGGAAAGATGTCGATGGCAAGTGCAAGGCCATACCTTATACTTTTTTGCAGCCGCAGATTCTGGATTATGTAAAGCAAACTTACCCCGGCCAGCCCATAACCGGCATTGAACTCGAGGATTCGGAGTATGAGGTGACATTGGGCAACGGGATGGATTTGAAATTCAATGCCCGTGGCGTATTTGTAAAGGTAGACTGATGCATTCCAAATTGTTTCCAGAATGTAAAGCGTACTTGCGCCGTTAATCAGTATATTTGATATACGCTAAAGCAAAATGCATGAAGATCCTTATCGTAGAAGATGAGCAGGGTTTGCGGGAAGTGATACGCGAATCGCTTGAAAAGGAAAAATACATTGTGGAAACAGCGCACGATTACATTTCGGGCCTTGAGAAAATAGGGGCCTATGATTACGACTGCGTCCTCATCGACATCATGCTGCCCAACGGTACCGGACTTAATTTAGTCCGAGAACTGAAGGCCATGCGCAAAAAGGAAGCCGTGATCATCATTTCGGCCAAAGATTCAGTTGATGATAAAGTAGCCGGGCTGGACCTGGGCGCTGATGATTACCTTGCCAAACCCTTCCACCTTGCTGAGCTGCACGCCCGCATCAAGTCGGCCATAAGGCGAAAAAACCAGGATGGCGACACTGCCATAGCGTGGAACAACCTGAAGCTCATTCCTGAACAACGGTCGGTTGCTGTTGGCAATTCACCGCTGGTACTCAACAGGAAAGAATTCGACCTTTTGTATTATTTCATGATCAATCCCAACCGGCTCATCAACAAAACGGCCCTGGCCGAATCGGTATGGGGAGACTACACCGACCAGTCTGACAGCCTGGATTTCGTATATTCACAAATAAAGAACCTCCGCAAAAAACTGAAGGATGCCGGTGCCGAAGCCGACATCCAGGCAGTATATGGCATGGGATATAAAATGACCTGATGAAGTTGCGCAATTATACGCTCCGTTACCTCATTGTGGCCCTTTTGGGCGTCATTGCCCTGTGGGCCAGCCTTTTTTATGTGGTAATCCTGGACGAGGTATATGACAACATTGATGACGGGCTCAAAAACTCAAAGATACTCATCATAAGGCAGGCCTATGCGGACAAACGCATTTTAGACACCCCTGAGTTTGGCATCAACCAATTTAAGATAGTGCCGTTGCCAAAAGGACAACATGATCCCTCAGAAAAATTTGAAAGCACTTTTGAATTCTCCGAATATGATAACGAGGACCAGCCGGTACGTTTGCTGAAAACTGTTTTCAATGATCCGGAGGGCAATCCGCACCTCCTGACCATTCGCGCTTCAATGGTTGAAGAGGATGAACTGATGGAAGACCTGATGACAGCGCTTATAGCTTTATATGCCATGCTCGTTATCAGCATTGCGGCCATCAACCACATTATCTTGCGCAAGGTGTGGAAATCGTTCTACGCCACGCTCGACAAGCTGCGGCTGTATAAATTGGGAACGGGAACCGGATTTATAGCGCCTGCATCGACTGTGGATGAATTCAAGACCTTAGGCCGGGAACTCGAAGAGATGCTGCGCCGCAACGAGGAGATTTACGCCAGCCAGAAACAGTTCATAGAAAATGCCGCACACGAGCTGCAAACCCCACTGGCCATCAGCCTGAACAGACTGGAACTCTTTGCAGAGAACAACCAGCTGCCCGAAGAGCAGATGATGGAACTCGGCAAGATAAGCGACACCCTGCAACGGCTGGTACGCCTCAACAAATCGCTGCTGATGCTGTCGAAAATCGAGAACAGGCAGTTTGCCGGGGAGGATGCCGTCGACTTCAACCAGATCGTAAAACAACTGGCTGAAGATTATTCAGACCTGGCAGAGTACAAAAACATTTCAATAACGGTTGAAGACCACGGGCAGCTGTATTTTCTCATGAACAAAGGGCTTGCGGTTACATTGGTCAGCAACCTGGTTAAGAATGCCATCGTGCACAATACCAATGGTGGCAGTGTTGTTATAAAAGTAACCTCCGACAGCCTTGTCATTAAAAATACAGGGAGCACCGTTGCCCTTGACGCTGCCCATATCTTTAAAAGGTTTACGCACAATCCCGAAAATGAGCAATCCATAGGCCTGGGACTTTCCATTGTAAGTTCTATCATTGCAACATACAGGCTGAAAGTGGCGTACTCGTTCGACGGCAGCCATATCTTTACAGTCACTTTCCCGAAATAATTTTCGTTTTCCCAATTGTTTCCAGATTCAGGTTGGAGATTTGTCCTGTAACCTGAAAATAATGAGACATGAAAACGAAACTGAATTTTTCCAAAACATTGGTGTTGGCTCTATTTTTCGGCTTTTTGGCAAATGCCAAAACCACACCCGACCCACACCTTCCCGAACCGGCACTTGACTTCCTGAAAAAACATTTTACTGTGCATACGGTAAGCCAAATCCAAGCCGGAAAGACAAATGGCCGTGACTACCACGTAACGCTTTCCGATGGTACAATCGTGGAATTTGATAGTAACGGCAACTGGAAAGGCATCAACGGGAATTACCATGCACTCCCAAAAACAGTGTTGCCAAGGGAAGTAGTAAGCCATATTGCAGGCAATTTCAATTCGCAAATCGTGATACACGCAGTTAAAAAAAGCTGGGGCTATAAAGTCGCCCTGATGAACGGCACTACTTTGGAATACAACAATTCGGGAAAATTTTTAAGAATCGATAAATAACTATAAAAATGACTATTATGAAAAAGATGTTTTTTATTGCCCTGGCGGCAATCAGCCTGATGGGCGCAGCATGCAATGATGATGATAACAACGGCACCGACACCATAATCCAGGCGACGGACCTTCCGCAGGCAGCACGCAGTTTTGTGGAAACACACTTCCCCGGGGCAACATACACGAGGGTTGAAAAGCAGTCGAGGGCCGACAGCGATGGCTCGATTTACGATGTTCAGCTGTCCAACGGGTTCGAGATCGATTTTACAGCACAGGGTGCGTGGACGGATATCGATGGCAATCACCAGGCTATCCCTGCCGCTATAGTGCCGGCTTCGATATCGCAATATGTTACTGCCAATTATGCCTCACAGTCGGTAACGAACATCGGGATTGAGAGGCACGGCTATGATGTGGAACTCTCCAATGATGTTGAACTTGTGTTCAATACCAATGGTCAGTTTATAAGGATCGACAGGTAAAGATTAAATTTTTAATGGAGAGCGCCGCAATTGCGGCGTTTTTATTGTAAGACGTAATCAAAGTATATTTACGCATTACGACAGACAAAAAGCCATTTCCGAAAACCTTTCGGCGGATGCGATCAAAAAATCAATTCAAAACTGGAAAGCAGATAAAAGGAGGGTATAGTTGCTTTCTAAATTACTAAAACAAAAGAGGGACAGCACAAAATGCTATCCCTCTCCTTATAAGATCAGGTTCGGAATTCATGAAATGATTTCTTACCTCTGACCCTTAAAAATCGTCGCCGTTATTACTGCGGCCGCTGTTGCGGGTGTCCCTGTCCTGGCGGTCATCTTCATAATAGTCGCTTGATGACGCATCGCGCCTTTCTTCGTCGTGGAAGCCACGGCCGCTGCCGCGCTGCATTTGGTCATTCTGGTCCCAGTCGTTGCCGTCTGTGCTGCGGTTGGATCCGCCCATTCGCTGCTCTTCTTTCCAGCTGTCTTCATTTTCGTTGAAGGTCCTGGAGTCCATATCCTGTCTTTCGTCGCTGCTTCGATTATCCCTTTCCCAACGGGTGTCGTCATTATCGCTCCTCATGTTGCGGGCCTCATCTTCGCTGTCGCGCCAGCTTTCATTTTCGCGGCCACTCATGCGTTGCGGCTCGTTTTGTCCAAGGTTACCGGTATTTTGGTTCCTGTCGCGGTTTTGGTCATCGCGCCACTCCCGGTCGCGGTTACCGTTGTTGTCTGTTTGCATAGTGTTATAGTTTGGATGTTAATATTCACGTTTATGTTCTGCCGTGTCACCGTCCTGGATCTTTTGCGGAGTTTTGGTTGCCGATTCCTTTTTGGCAGCACCCTTTTCCGCTTCGGAAAAATTGCCTTTCAACTCCCCGGAGTCTTGTTTGTGCAGGGGTGTCCCGCTGGATGATTTAGGTGCCGGTGTTTGCT
Organism: Flavobacterium sp. MFBS3-15; assembly: GCF_026107645.2. Taxonomy (GTDB): domain Bacteria; phylum Bacteroidota; class Bacteroidia; order Flavobacteriales; family Flavobacteriaceae; genus Flavobacterium. Next base: position 167,210 of record NZ_JAPCHV010000001.1, read on the forward strand.
TATCTGATGCCATGGCGTTATTGTTTTGAGGTTATAATACAAAGTTCGCCATACACTTGCGGAAGGTCACTGCCAATTAACACCGCATTGGTGCGAAAACACTGGCATAAGAATTTTTAAAGTCATCAACGCCCTGTGTTTGCAGGATGTCCAAAGGAATGCTGTAGTGCAGCCATTGAAAAGTTTAACAAACAATTCACTCAAAACATAATGAAAAAATAGTGTTGAGTAACTAATTTAGTGAGAGCTTAATAAGTGAATACTGAATAAAACAAATCACAAAAAACCATGGCAACCAAAAACTGGACAATAGACCTTGCTCACTCTGAACTGGAATTTAAAATAAGGCACCTTGTAATTTCCACGATAACCGGTAAATTCAGGATATTTTCCGGGACGATGGTAACGCCCCAACACGACGATTTCAATAATGCTGTTTTTACGCTTGAAGCAGATGTATACAGCATTGATACCAATAATCGTGACAGGGACGAACATTTAAAGTCGCCCGATTTCTTCAATGCGGATGCCTTCCCGAAAATTGAATTTAGATCGACATCGTTTATCCATGTAAAAGGTGATGACCACAAATTGACAGGGCAGCTTACCATAAAAGGAATTACCAGGGAAGTCGTGCTGGATGTGCTTTTTGGCGGTGAGGCGAAGGATGGATTTGGCATTGACCGTGCGGGATTTGAAATCAATGGTGTAATCAACCGCAATGATTTTGATATCCATTCGGCCGATGTTACCGAAGCCAGAGGGGTGGTATTGGGAGAGGACATCAGGCTGCATGCCAACATCCAGTTTACTAACGATCCTGAGTAAAGGTTTTTGCCGTGATTGGATAATTCTCGTTTTCCGTCAGGTCAATTACGAGGAGAAACGAGGAAGCAATCGTCCTTGATTTGCAATTGGAGTTATACTGAAAGAATGCTTCGTCGTTCCTCCTCGCAGTGACGGTACTAAGGTGTATTCGTACCTAATTAAAATTATTCCCCCACATGGGTATTGCCCCTGTGTTTGTCGTTGCCGGCCTGCACACGGCCTTTTTCCGTATCAGAATTGAAATCACGGTTCTCGGCAGTTTCTACATCTTCTGCTTCGTTGGCAGTGCCGCGGCTCTTGTCAACCACTCTTCCGTCATCACTGGTGGTTTTATCATTATCGCTCACAGGTGTCGCTTGTTTTTCGTCTACATCGCGGGCACGCTGCACAGTTTCTGTACTGCCTTCTTTGTTCTTTTCAAGCTCCATCTTCAGCTTGTCGGCCGAAGGGTCGTAGTTATTCGGCAGGTTATCACCGCTAAACCCTTCGTTCCTGTCGCTTTTTTTCTCCTGGTTGTTCATTTTTTTTGAGCCCAGGTCTTTTGGGTCGTCTGTTCCTCCGTTATTCATGGCAATTATTTTTAGGTTATCTGAAATTGATGATGAAGTTATAGTGCGATGTTACAATGTCGTTTACCGTTCGTTCCAATGACGGCTTCAGGTCGGTATACCCATCCTTCAGTTTTCCTTCCGGTGTGAAGTAATCCGGTATTTTATAAGTAATGAGTTTATCTCCATCGCTATAAATGTCATCTGTCGCAAAGGCCACGGTATAACGATTTTCATAAAATGTTATCTTCATGCTGTAGTGTATCCGGTGACTATGCGTTTCTCCCCTGTCACGGTAAAAAAAACCATTCCTCTTATATGCGCTGATGGTCAGTGAGTTTGTGGTGACCTCTGTGACATCGGCACCGCTTTCCTTCCGATTGAATTCCTGTGCCCATGCTGTGGTTATCTCGATCAGTTTGTCATTTGGCGTTGCGGGAATAGAAACCTCTATGGGATCAAAGCCATAAGGCTCCAGTTCCATCTTAGGTGGCTGAGCCAGTGCGGACACCGAAAGGAATAAAAATACCAGGCGGTACATATCAGGCTTTTTTAAGGGCTTTTTCAAACTCATCCTTAATCATGCCTGTAGAAACCAGAAACGGCTTCTTGGTAATGGTAACGTTGATACTGTCCCCTTCTATGGTATAATTTCCGGCAAAGCTGCCCACGGGGGTATCGCCCTCAAAGCTGCCTTGTTGCTCATCGCCTGCTACCTTACCCTTGTCGCCGACAGTATTTTTTATCTTGTTGAGTAATTGGGATTTATCGCCCGGATAGGTTACGGTAAATTGACTTGCCATGATTTTTGTATTTAAGTTAATACGTAAATTTAACAAATCCCCAACCGATAAGTGTTTAGCTTATGTTAAACGTTCTCATCCCGGATGATGAACCTGCCTTTATCCGGATCAAAAATGATGTCCGGATCATCGAACAGCGTATCGAATGTTTTTTGGCTAACGAGGTGTTGCGGCGTACCCTGAATGGTTTTCCTGCCGTTCATCACAATGATTTCATCACTCATTTGCAATGCCAGGTCAAGGTCGTGGGTAGAGTAAAGGATGCATTTTCCGGCTTCAGCGGCCAGTTTTTTCAGCAGGCGCAAGAGGTTGGCTTTATGCAGCAGGTCGAGGTGGGTGGTAGGCTCGTCGAGGATGATGAGCGGTGTATCCTGTGCCAGCGCACGTGCTATCAAAACTTTTTGCAGCTGGCCGTCGCTTATCTCGTGATGCCTCCTGTGGGAAAGGTGGCCTATCTGTGTAAGCTGAAGCGCCTTTTCCACCTGTGCGAGATCTTCACCGGAAAGCGACCCCAGCCAGTTGGTATAGGGCTGCCTGCCCAGGGCCACGAGCTCAAACACGGTAAGGTTGCTGGGCGGCAGGCTTTCCGTCAGCACAATGCTGAGGTGTTGTGCCAGTTCTTTTGCAGGATAGGAGGGAAGGCTTTTGCCATTGAGCAAAACAGTTCCGGAAAGGGGTGGCTGTATGCCTGTGAGCGTACGCAACAAGGTTGATTTCCCGATGCCGTTCGCCCCGATGAGTGCATTAAGGCTGCCTGCTTTTAAAGACATATTGATATCCCGGGCGATAATTGCGCTGTTTTTACCTGAATAACCTATGCCGAGGTTTTCTGTTACCAAGATGTTTTTCCTGTTTTCCATCAGCTGAATACTCCTTTCTGTTTGCGCATCAGCAGCCATATTACTATAGGTGCGCCAATGATGGATGTTATGGCATTTATAGGCAGTACGTTTTCGCTGCCGGGCAGTTGGGTAAAAGTATCGCAAATGAGCAATATTATTGCGCCTGTCAGCAGTGAGGCCCAAAACAGCACCAAATGGCTGCTGGTGCGAAAAGCAAGCTTGGCAATATGCGGCACGACCAGGCCAATAAAGGCTATTGGCCCGGCAAATGCGGTGATGCATCCGGTTAATAGGCTAGCTGCCAGTATGATTATAAAGCGCGTCCGTTTAAAATTGATGCCAAGGCTTTTGGCATAGCGTTCGCCCAGTAATAAAGCATCAAGGGGCTTGATGCAGGCAGCAGACAGCATAAGTCCGGTCAATACAATTACTCCCATTATCAGGATGGTGCTCCAGGGTAGGTTGCCAAGGCTTCCCAGTGCCCAAAATGTATATTTTTGAAGTTGTTCAGCGCTGCTGAAGTAGGTGAGTACGCCAACAATAGCGCCTGCAAAACTCGAGAACATCAGGCCGATAATGAGGATGGCCATGGTGTCGCGAAGGCGCTGTGCCACCACCAGTATGGCCATGAGGACAAGAAAGCTGCCCAGTGTTGCTGCAAGCACTACGCCGTAGGCCGAAAGGAAAAAACCTGCCAACACACCCGGCAATAGCCCCGAACCGAGGATGACAAATGCAACACCCAAACCCGCACCGGAGGACAGCCCCAACACATCCGGGCCTGCGAGCGGGTTGCGGAAAAGCGTCTGCATCAGTAGCCCGCTGACGGACAATCCCATACCTGTAAGCAGCGCCGTAACGGCTTTAGGGAAGCGGTAGTTCAGTATGATATAGTCCCATGCAGGTTTGGAGGCATTGCCGCCGGTAAGGGTTTCAAACACTTCGCCTAAGGGTATTTTTACCGCGCCCAGACTGATATTGGCCAAAAAGAGGAAGGCCAGGGCAAAGCCAAGCAGGGTAAAAACAGCTATGTTCCGCTTTTTGTTCCGCATTATTTCAGTCGCTCGAAGAATTGGAGTTGATACCCTGGCAGCAGCTCCGGATGTAGTATGGCAATAAGGTCCTTCAGCACCAGGTCAGGACGGTTATTGGCGAGTTCATAGTAGATGAGCCCGCCTGTCTTTCCTTTTTTATTGGAGGAAGAATACACCTGCTTGTCCTTGAACGATTTGAACTGCGTATAGTGCGGGTTGGCATCGGTCATGTCCTTTAGGGAGGTGTACTGGCTCGGGCCAATCCAGAAGTCGGCATTCTCCGCCCTGTCCAGCACTGTTTCCAGCGAAAGACTGAGGCTGCCCGTTCCTTCGGAACCTGCCCAAAGGTAATCGGCACCCGCATCTTTCAGGAATAATGCCCCCCAGCTGCCGCCCTGGGGCATGTACCATTGGTTTTGGTAAATGGCACCGCAAAGCACGGTGGGTTTTGCTTTGGCTTTTTGTGCCAGTGCCAGCGCATCATTATATTCTTTTTCAATTTTGGCAAACAGCTCATCGGCTTTCGCTTCCTGATCATACAGCGCACCGAAAAATTTGATCCATTCGGCCTTCCCCAGCGGCGATTGTTCGTTCCAGTCGCCGTTATACAGCACTTTCATGCCGCTTTGCACCAGGTTATCCATGGTCTTGTTATGGCTACTGATACTGAACCCTACCAATGCATCGGGGTTGAGGTCGAGCAGTACTTCGGTATTAAGCTGCTCATTTTTACCAACTTCCTTTACCATTCCCGCATCTATGCGTGCCCTTGTCTTTTCGGAAGAAATGAAATTCATGTCGGGAAAGCCTATCAGTGTGTTTTCCGCACCAAGCATTTCAAGCGACGGGATGTGGGTAGTTGAGGTTACCACTATGGTTTTAAGCGGTACCTGAATTATTGGAAACTTTTTGAACTTATCAGGTATCACCGCATTTTTTTTCTTTTGCATCACATAAGTAAAAACCTCTTTCGAGTCCGGCCATGGGTTGGTGACCATAACGAGTGTATAGCCTCCATAGCGATAAATTTCCAGGCCTTTTGCATGCTTTATCGAATTACTGACAATTGTTGAGGCTGATTTGAGGACTGTCGGTTCCTGCTTACATCCGGTAAAAGCCACGGCAATGAACAGTATGCAGAGTATTTTTTTCATGAATGTGTATGTTCCCGCAAATTTATGGGATAATTTATTTTTAACCACGAATTACACAATTTCACTAATTAGATTGGTCAATAAAAGATAACAATTGCGTCTTTCCGGTATAATGTAATGCAATTTTTGAAGTTTGTGTGATTTGTGCTTAAAAACTACTTCACTTTGATGCTCCATTCAAACTCCATTTCAGAAACCTGATCGCCTTTTTGGTCTGTCCCAATGGATTTCATCCAGAAGGTTTGCCCTTCGCCGGTTGCTATAGCCGTTTGTATGGCTTGGTCTATCAGGTGGCCGTCGTTGCAGGTAAAGGTAATCCTGCCCGTGGCTTTCTTGGAAAAATTGCCTTTGTTGTTGGCTACGAGCATCGATATTTTCTTGCCGCTTTTCTTTATGTGGTACATCACTAATGCGCCTGTGGTAAGCTCCGCTGCCATGGCCTGCACGGCAAAATACATGGAGTTAAAAGGATTTTGGTTGAACCACCTGTGCTTTACCGCAGCAATGCAAAGAGTGGGCGAAATTTCCTTTACGCGCACCCCGCTCCAAAATGCGGAAGGCAGCTTGAAGAAAAGGAAGGTATTGAGCTTAGAGGGCGTGAATTCCATATTTTACTGTATTTTTTGCTAAAATACAGATAATTATCGAATTTAATAAATGTTAATATTTTGTTAAATATTAGTACTTTGTATTGCATAATACCTGACGATAGCCATATATTTGCATAGGATATTAATTGATATAAGCATATACTATGGAAACCACAAGTAGTAAAAATACATCAGTACTGTTGCAGCTCAGCGCATTGTCGCAATATATTTTCCCTTTGGGCAACTTCATTTTCCCGACGCTGATATGGAGCATTAAGAAGCATGAATCTAAATTTGTAGATGAGAATGGTAAGCAGGCCATCAACTTCCAGCTTAGCCTTTTGATGTACTCGCTGGTTTTGGGTATCATCGCGGTGCCTATTTTCATCTATACTTTGTTCAGCGACGTGAGCTTTAAAATGGTTAACGACGGCGACTGGGTGTTGGAGGAGCTATCGGCAGGGAGGGTTACAGGGCTTGTCATCATAGGTGCTGTTGCGGCTTTCATTTTTTTACTACTAAAAGTGGCCGAGTTTTTCCTTATCATTTACGCCGCGGTAAAAAACAGCAACGGAGAGAATTATAGATATCCGTTAACCATTAATTTTATAAAATAATGAAAAGGATAGCAGTATTAATGGCGCTTGCAATTGCATTTTTTTCCTGCAACTCACGGTATGAGCAGGAGAATGACGACAAAGGCAATATTATGCGCAAGACAAGCGAGAAAACGCCTTTTACTAATTACTCGCTTGAAATGAGAGGTAATTTTGACTATAGCGAAGACGGTGTGCAGATAACCGGGGTTCCCGAAGGCGGTTATGCTAACTATTCGTACAATGACATAGAAATAGAAGTGCGTAAGGGTAAGGGCAATGCGCCGGAAATATCCATTTATGAAAAAGGGGAGAAGGTAGCCCCGGAAAGCGAAAAAGGCAGGGACCTGCTGGAAGATGCCATAGGGCGTATGCAGGATCTTCAGGAACGCTACGAATAAGAATCAGCCGACCAATTATAATTCAATCATCATCAATCAATCATCAATCAAAAAATGGACAGTTTAATCATCAAACATGAAAGCTTATGAACATTGAGAATACCAAGGCACAGATGCGAAAAGGGGTTTTGGAATTCTGTATCCTGTGCGTGCTTAAGCAAAAGGACGCCTACACATCAGAAATCCTTGACACCCTCAAGAGCGCAAGGCTGCTTGTAGTGGAAGGTACCGTATACCCGCTGCTTACGCGATTAAAGAACGACGGCCTCCTTAGCTACCGCTGGGAGGAATCAACATCGGGGCCGCCACGCAAATACTACGGCCTGACCGATGAGGGGCACGAATTTTTAAAAGAACTAAACGTCACGTGGACGGAACTATCCGACGCAGTAAATATCATAACCAGTCAAAAAGCATAAGTCATGAACAAAACAGTAAGTATAAATTTAGGAGGCCTTTTCTTCCACATCGATGAAGATGCCTATCAGAAGCTGAATCACTACTTCGACGCCATACGCCGCTCTCTTTCTGCCGATGGAAGGGACGAGATCATGAGCGACATTGAAGGACGCATTGCCGAGCTTTTGACTGAAAAGCTTAAAAGCGATAACCGTGTAGTGAGCCTTCGCGAAGTGGAGGATATCATTGCCGTAATGGGCCAGCCTGAAGATTACAGGATCGACGACGAGTCGGGCGAAAAGGCAGGCAGCAGTACTAATTATTCAGGTTATAATCCCAACTATAACTACAATTACAAGACCAAAAAGTTTTACAGGGACGGCGACCGTTCTATTGTGGGAGGCGTATGTGGTGGCATAGCGCACTACTTCAGGATCGACCCGCTTTGGATCAGGATCATCTTTGTATTGTCGTTGTTCATTACCTTCTCTGCAAGCCTTTTTGTGTACATATTGCTCTGGATACTTATCCCGAAAGCTATAACTACTACAGAAAAGCTGGAAATGACAGGCGAGCCCATCAATATTTCGAACATCGAAAAAAAAGTAAAGGCGGAAATAGACCAGTTTGGCGAACGACTCAAGTCGATGGATTATGAAAAATTCGGGGCTAACGTGGGTTCTGGTGCCGAAAAGGTAGGGAATGGGATCGCTGCCGTATTTATGGCCATATTCAAAGGCATTGCGAAAGTTATTGGGGCGATAATTACCATCTTCTCTGCGCTTACGCTGGGTGGCCTGGTAGTGTTTTTTATAACCACGCTGTTCACTTCGGCACTTATCAACACCCCATGGCTGACCGCTCACGACATTTTCAATTATACCGATACGCCTTTTTGGGTTATAGGCCTGCTAATGTTGTTCACTTTCGGTATACCGGTATTCTTCCTGTTTCTTTTGGGCCTCAAAATCATGGTGGAAAACCTTAAGCCCATAGGCAATGTTACAAAATATACGCTACTTGCCCTTTGGATTTTGGCATTGTCTGTATCCATATACCTCGGCATCAGGCATGCGACCGAAATTGCCTATGAAGGTAAGGTTGTCAAAGAGCTAAAGGTAAATTTACCGGAAGATGATTTCATACTTAAGGTAAAAATGAATTATAATACATTATATTCCAAGTCAGTGGATGATCGCAGGGATTTCAGGATTACACAGGACTCGACAGATAACGACGTGATCTATTCTACAAACGTGGAGGTGCATTTCATCAAAACCGACAAAGAGAAGGTATTTGTGGAGGTAGAAAAGCTCGCGGAAGGCAGCTCACCGTCGGAAGCGAGGAAAAGGGCAGAAAAAATAAATTATAATTTCGAGTTAAAAGGAAATACCTTAACTTTAGACAATTATCTTCTCACTAACCTTGAAAACAAATTCAGGATGCAGCGCGTAAAGGTCTACGTATACCTGCCTTCGAACAGTATGCTTGAGGTTGATAAGAATATGAGGGATTATATCCGTTCCGACTATTCAGACCTTTCGGTTGAGTGGAGCGACAAAGACCAGATGTACCACCTCTTGGAAGATAAGCTGGAATGCCTTACCTGTGTTGAGGATGTGGTTGAACCGGACGCTGTGTACATTGAATCAACTACTGATCCTGACTCAATAAATATTGAGGCAGACTCACAGGGCAGCCGCGAAAACGTGAAGGTAAAAATGAAGGCTGACGAGAATGGCCTGCAGATTGAGACCGAAACCAAGAGAAATTAAAAATGCCGCACGGTTATTATAACCGTGCGGTTTATAAAACAACCATAAAACCAACCAATCATGATCAAAGTTATTTTGCACATAACCAAGGCAATAATAGTAGTCATCACATCACTGATGTTCTTGTCGTGCGGCTTCGACTTTAAACGAGTTGACGGCGACGGCAACGTAGTGACGAAAGAACGTAAGCTGACAGGTGATTTTACTAAAGTGTCTGCAGGAAATGGACTGGAAGTGATAATTGAGCAGGGGAACGGCTACATGGTAACTATTGAGGCAGACCAAAACCTGCACGAACATATTATTACCGAAGTAAAGGGCGATGAACTGGAAATAAAAGCCGATGTTAATATTGGCAATGCTACGGCAAAAAAAGTCATCGTGAGGCTGCCTAAAGTTGAAAGTATCGAATCGGGTAGCGGATGCACCGTCAGCAGCAGAAACACTCTAAAAGCAGATTCTATACTGCTTTCGTCAGGTAGTGGCAGTACCCTTACGGTTGCCATTGAAGCTAAAAATGCTACTGTAGAATCAGGCAGCGGCAGCAGCCTTATAGTTACCGGCCGCACCGAGAACCTTACAACCGATTCAGGTAGTGGCAGTACACTCAATGCAAGGGGGCTTACGGCAAAAGAAGTTAAGGCAGAAGCATCAAGTGGCAGCACCACTGTTGTAAATGCCACAGACGACCTCGACGCAAATGCCTCCAGTGGGGCAAGCATCAACTATGTATCTACCCCATCAAGCCTGAGCAAGAAATCCTCGTCAGGCGGCTCGGTAGGGCAGGAATAGATTCATCCGCATTCCATCATCTTCGTAACCATAGGTAGGTTACGACGTGAAGTGAATGCCAACTTATCAATCATCAATCAAATCACGAACCATGAAACAACTATTCCTGGCCGCCCTGCTATGCCTTTCGGCCATTGGCTACAGCCAAAAAGACCCTGCCTACCCTGCAAATCAAAAGGATCTCGAAATCAAGATCCTTGCATTCGACAAAGAAGTTTTTGATGCCTACAACACCTGCAACACTGAGGCTATGAAGGAATTTTTTACTGAAGACCTGGAATTTTACCACGACAAAGGTGGCATGACCAATACCCGCGACGAAATGATAGCCCGAACCAAACAGAACCTGTGCAGCAGGCCCGGCTGGAAAATTCGACGCGAGGCTGTACCGGGGACTTTAAAAGTGTACCCGCTGGAAGGCTATGGCGCGATACTTACAGGTGAGCACAGGTTCTACGTCACCGAGAATGACAAGGAAGAACTTACCGGACAGGCCAAATTTACCCACGTATTCCTGCTGAAGGACGGTAAGTGGAAGATAGCCCGCATATTGAGCTACGACCACGGGCCGGCAAAATAAACTTCTGATTTTTTATACTTGAAACCCTCCCCATATTGCCATTTGGGGAGGGTTTTTCAGTGGTATATATATTGTACGTTTTCCATTAATCATAGGAGAAATCTCCCTCTTCTATTTCGATAGTGAGAGAAATCTCAAAGTATTAAAGACAATTCGAGATTTCTCACTCCGTAAACTCCGTTCGAAATGGAAAACCATTATTCCGTGCCTATTTTATAAACACCTGTGTACCCGTCATAACCGAAGTAGTTATAATGGTTGATGGCAAAGTACTTCCCGTCGGGCGACCATACCGGTATCCCGAAAGAAGTGCTGTCGGTTTTGATGTTGTTCATCAGCATCTTTCCTGTAGCCACTTCATACACCATCAGCTTGTCGAACGATACTACCACAAGGTATTTGGCATCAGGGCTGAAAGCCAGCCTGCTGGTGCGAAATCCGGTATTGATGGTGTGTACGCGCTCCAAGGTTTCGGTATTCCAGATATCTACGAAATGGTAGGAGCCGCCGCCCATGGCAACCAGCTTATCATCGGCCGAAAAGGAAAAGGCCTCTACACAGCCGGGCTGCTCAATGCTGCGGCCATTACCAAAGTCGAGCAGCTCATCTTCCCCATACTCTACTGCATATTTTCCGGTACGCGAAAAGCCGCGTGCTGCCGTTTTTGGGGTTTTGTCCGAAATCGCTCCTGTGGCAATGTCTACCACCCCTGCTATTTTATTATAGCGGGTAATCCACACGATACCCTGCTCCTCATCAATCTTCATGTCGCCGAACATATCCTCGAACTTCTGCCTCCAAAGCTCCTGCCACGTTGCGGTATCAAAGCACACGATCTCGTTCTCTGAACTGGAGGCGATGAGTTTTGATCCGTCTTTGGTAAATACCAGCACTTCAGTTCCCTCCTCAATGCCGGGAAATGGCTCCAAACGGACGACTTCCGCATCGAAGTTGGGCATGAAAGGCGCTGCCTCCCCCGGATGTACATAAGACCGGGTTTCATAGCTCGTTGTGCCCCACGACTGGCCTACCTCCAGATGCTCGAAAAGGCGGGCATCGTGTACGTACACTTCATAATCCGCCTGTACGAGTTTCTCCTCGTCTTTCCATGGGCCGTCGCCATAGTAGAAGTCGTGGTAGCCGGTATAGTCCCTTAGAGGGTAGTTCCTGGTGCTGAGCTGCTTTACATGGTCGATGTATTTATAGGCATTGGCATTCACCCAATCCTCATCGAGAAACTCGTCCATTGATATTTGTGTTGCAATGTAAGCATCGCTGTCCCACAGCACGCGCAGAAACATGCTTTTATCTGTAGGCAGCGGTTCGTGGCTTTCGTAGGCCACATCATAATATACCACGATCACTTTCATGGTAATTTTCTTTTGGTCCGGCTCCTTTTTCAGTATGCGGATACCATAGAGGTCTGTTGACATAGGTTTTGTGTTTTGTTTTACCCGTTGGTTAATGGCGGGAAGCAAATATATCTTTTTTATTGTGGCGGTTTATGATGTTCGGAAAGTTAATTATTATTTATTGAAGCAGTGGCCTTTCGCTGCAGAATAGTTGCCATTTACTTTTTGGAATTTTGAGATTTCTCCACTACGCTGCGTTGCGGTCGAAATGAAAGCTACACTCTTGCATGTAAATATTTAACCACCCGGCCTTTCAGGCACCCCTCCAAGGGAGGGGAAGAGCTGCACTCCTGCAGGATGAGCATTGAAATAGGCCTCAATAGTTACGTATTGTCGGCACGTCCAGGCTCCCTCCCCTTTGGGGAGGGTTGGGGAGGGGACTTTTGACTGTAAAGATTACCGCGCTCATTCTTCCGCTTGCAATTACAGCTACATTCCTGCTGGAAAACTAAACACTAATAGTCACGTACTCCCGGCACGTTCCGGCACCTCCCCTTCGGTGTGGGTTGGGTAGGGGAACAAAAAAACCGGACTCTCTCAAGTCCGGTTCTATATTTATCCGTTGCAATTGGGCCGACAACTGTCAACCATCAACTATCAACCAATTTAAGCGATCTTATACCTCTTCCTGTCGTTTTCGTTCAGGTAGATCTTGCGTAGGCGAAGGCTCTTAGGCGTTACTTCTACGTACTCGTCTTTCTGGATGTATTCCAGGGCTTCTTCAAGCGAGAACTTGATAGCCGGGATGATGCGCGCCTTATCGTCGGCACCGGATGAACGTACGTTGGTCAGCTTTTTAGTCTTGGTTACGTTCACAACCATATCGTCACCACGTGAGTTCTCACCGATAACCTGGCCTTCGTAGATGTCCTCATTCGGGTCAACGAAGAACTTACCGCGATCCTGTAGCTTGTCGATTGAGTAAGGGATGGCCTTACCGTTCTCCATTGAGATAAGCGACCCGCTCAAGCGGCCCGGTATCTCGCCTTTGAACGGCTGATACTCCAGAAAGCGGTGCGACATGATCGCCTCACCCGCAGTAGCGGTAAGCAACTGGTTCCTTAGTCCTATGATGCCCCTTGACGGGATGTTGAATTTAATGATCATGCGGTCTCCTTTTGGTTCCATGCTCAGCATTTCGCCTTTGCGAACGGTAACAAACTCTACCGCACGTCCTGAAAGGTTTTCCGGAAGGTCGATGGTAAGCTCTTCGATAGGCTCGCATTTTACGCCGTCGATCTCTTTGATGATAACCTGGGGCTGCCCGATCTGTAGTTCGTAACCTTCCCTCCTCATCGTTTCGATAAGTACCGACAAGTGGAGTACGCCACGGCCAAACACCATGAATTTATCAGCGCTGTCTGTCTCAGATACGCGAAGGGCAAGGTTCTTTTCCAGCTCTTTTGCCAGCCTGTCCTTGATGTGGCGCGAGGTAACAAATTTACCTTCTTTACCAAAGAAAGGAGAGTCGTTGATAGTGAAAAGCATGCTCATGGTTGGCTCATCAATAGCAATTGAAGTAAGCGCTTCAGGGTTTTCGAAGTCGGCAACGGTATCGCCGATCTCAAAGCCTTCAATACCTACAAGTGCACAGATGTCGCCTGCTATTACTTCCTCCACTTTCTTACGGCCAAGCCCTTCGAACGTGTGAAGCTCTTTTATTTTCGACTTGATGATCTTGCCATCACGCTTCACAAGGCTTATGTTCATGCCCTCGCGAAGTATGCCCCTTTGAAGGCGGCCGATGGCGATACGGCCTGTGAAGCTCGAAAAGTCAAGCGATGTGATAAGCATTTGCGGCGTACCTTCAGATACTTTAGGTGCAGGGATGTGTGCCAGTACCATATCCAAAAGCGGCTCGATATTTTCAGTTTTGTTTTTCCAGTCGTCAGACATCCAGTTTTGCTTGGCCGAACCGTATACGGTTGGGAAGTCAAGCTGCCACTCTTCCGCGCCAAGCTCGAACATAAGGTCGAACACTTTCTCGTGCACCTCTTCCGGCGTACAGTTTTCTTTGTCTACCTTATTGATTACCACGCATGGCTTCAGGCCAAGGTCGATGGCTTTTTGCAGTACGAAACGTGTTTGCGGCATTGGGCCTTCAAAAGCATCTACAAGCAGGAGTACACCGTCGGCCATGTTGAGTACGCGCTCTACCTCGCCACCAAAGTCGGCGTGGCCCGGGGTATCGATGATGTTGATCTTGGTGCCTTTGTAGGTTACCGATACGTTCTTCGACGTAATGGTAATACCCCTTTCGCGCTCAAGGTCGTTGTTGTCCAGGATAAGGTCGCCTGTGTTCTCGTTCTCACGGAACAGCTGGCAGTGGTACATGATCTTGTCAACCAGTGTTGTCTTACCGTGGTCAACGTGGGCAATGATCGCAATGTTTCTAATGGGTGTCATACGTATTTTTTTGAAGGTGCAAAGGTATGATTTATTTCGACAAAAAAAACTTTAGTTATGAGGAGGTTAGCATAAAATTTTTATAGCATTGAAAATGTAACCATTTAGAAACGAAAAAGTAATGTAAAAGGTAGTTTATCATTAGAAATTGGAAGCTTGGTGCCGCATTTTTATAAGAGATAAAAAATTCTTAAAATAATCCTAAAGCACTTTTTGAACAGGTTTTATTTGACTAATTTAAAATTTAACAAGTCATTAACTTTTAACCACATTTATAGGACTTACTTTTGTTTAATGTTTTTTAAAAAAGAATGAACAATATTAAAAATATATTTACCATCAAGGATTTGGAAAACCTTTCCGGAATCAAGGCCCATACCATCCGGATATGGGAAAAACGGTACAATATATTGCAGCCGCTGCGTACTGAAAGTAACATACGGTATTATGATGTAGCCAGCCTGCAAAGAATACTGAACATTAGTACCCTAAACTCTTTCGGCTATAAAATTTCCATGCTTGCAAGGGTGCCAGAAGATGATATTCCGAAAATGGTGAAGGAAATTTTGTCAAATAAAAGCCTTGCCGGGCATGTTGTCAATAATTTCAAGCTGGCAATGATGAATTTTGACAAGCAGCTTTTTATGACAACTTATAATTCCCTGGCGGATAAAAAGACCTTTGGTGAGATATTTTATGAGTGTTTTATTCCATTACTGGAGGAAATTGGGTCACTATGGCAAACCGATACGATAACTCCTGCGCATGAACATTTTATAAGTTATCTGATCCGGCAAAAGCTCGCTTTGGAAACCGCCAAGCTTCCACTTGATGAAGATAATGGCGACAGGACTTATGTACTGTACCTCCCCGAGGAAGAAATTCACGAATTGGGTCTTATGTTTCTTAATTATGAGCTTCAGCAAAAAGGTTATAAAACCATCTATATAGGCGAGAATGTGCCTCTTAGCAATATTGAAGAAATAAAGAACCATTTTGAAAAAATTACCTTTATATGCTATACAACGGTTGCACCGGGCTTTGATGCTGTAAATGCATACATAAAAGAAATGAATGAAAAGATAGTCAATGACGATACCACTGAATTGTTGCTCTTTGGCCGTAATACTCACTATCTGAATGACAATATCATCAATAATAAAATTAAAGTGTATAGTTCAATAGTTGCTTTTACAGAAACCCTTCACATCAAAGTATGAGAAAACAGGCAAAAATAATAGGTTCCGGATTTTCATCACTTGCAGCGTCGTGCTATCTGGCACAGCAGGGTTATGGTGTTACAGTTTATGAAAAGAATGCTGCAATAGGGGGGAGGGCACGACAGTTGAAGCGTGATGGCTTTACCTTCGACATCGGCCCTACGTGGTATTGGATGCCCGATGTATTCGAACGATTTTTCGGCGACTTCGGCAAAAAGCCGTCCGATTATTATGAACTGGAAAAACTGTCGCCTGCTTACAGTGTTTATTTTGCCGAAAAAGATTTCGTTACCATTGCCGACAACCTCGACGAAATTGCCGATACTTTCGAATCCATTGAAAAAGGCAGTGGTGCAGAATTGCGTGAATTCATTGATGAAGCCAAAAGCAATTACGACATAGCCATAAAAGACCTGGTGTACCGCCCGGGGGAGTCGCCTATAGAGTTGGTTACCCCGCAAACCATGATGAAGATGGGGCAGTTTTTTGGCAATATATCCAAAGACATCCGTAAGCGTTTCAAAAATAAAAAACTGGTACAGGTGCTGGAGTTTCCCGTGCTGTTCCTTGGGGCAAAACCAAGCGACACACCTTCGTTCTACAACTTCATGAATTACGCTGATTTCGGCCTTGGCACCTGGCACCCGAAAGGCGGTATGTACAGCGTGATAAGGGCAATGGAAACACTTGCCAAAGAACTCGGAGTAGAAATAATTACGAATGCGAATATTGAAAAGATAGGTGTTGAAGGCGGAAAGGCAACACACCTCATCATAAACGGAAACAAGATCGATGCCGATATCATAGTAAGTGGGGCCGACTACCACCATACTGAAACGCTGCTCGACAAACAATACCGTGCCTATTCAGAAAAATACTGGGAGAAGCGCACATTCGCACCGTCATCGCTGCTGTTTTATATAGGGTTTGATAAAAAGATAGAAAATGTCGAGCACCATACGCTCTTTTTCGATACTGATTTTGACATCCATGCCAAAGATATTTATGACAACCCTAAATGGCCGGAAGAACCGCTCTTTTATGCAAGCTTCCCTTCGAAGACCGACACTGATGCCGCACCTTCAGGCAAAGAAGCCGGCATTTTCCTGATACCGCTTGCACCGGGACTGGAGGATACACCCGAGCTGAGGGAGCGCTATTTTGAAAAGATCATCTGCCGCTTTGAAAAACTGACACAGCAGGAGGTGAGGAGTCATATCCTTTTTAAAGAATCCTTCTGCGTGAATGATTTTGTGAAAGAATACAATTCTTATAAAGGCAATGCCTACGGGCTGGCCAATACGCTGTTGCAAACCGCTTTCCTTCGACCGAAACTGAAAAGCGGCAAAGTGAAACACCTGTACTTTACGGGCCAGCTTACCGTTCCGGGTCCGGGCGTGCCACCTGCGCTCATATCGGGTAAACTCGTTGCAGGCCTTGTGACCAAACATTCTAAATACAACAAACAATCTGAAATACCTACCCTATGAAATCGATCTTTGATACCATATCGTACGATTGCAGCAGGAACATTACAAGAGCATACAGCACGTCATTTTCGCTTGCTGTAAAAATGCTGTCGCCACGCATACGCAGGGATATCTACAATATTTACGGCTTTGTAAGGCTTGCCGACGAAATCGTGGATTCGTTCCACGACTACGACAAAGAAATCCTTTTCAATCGCTTTGAGAATGATCTTAAAAATGCTTTGGCAGACAGGATAAGCCTGAACCCTGTGCTGAATGCCTTTCAGCATACGGTATACAAATACAATATCGACAAAAGCCTGATCGATGCTTTCATGGCAAGTATGGAGCAGGATTTGGTAAAGAAAGACTACGCCACCTTTGCCGAATACAACCAGTACATTTACGGTAGTGCCGATGTGGTGGGGCTGATGTGCCTGAAGGTTTTTACAGATAATGATAACGAACGCTATGAAGCGCTGAAAGCTCCTGCAATGCGCCTTGGTTCGGCATTCCAGAAGGTCAATTTCCTCCGTGATCTCAAGGCCGATATGGAAGGGCTGGAACGCAATTATTTCCCAACGCTTAACCTTGATGAAATGAATGACGATACCAAGCGTGCTATAGTTGAGGAGATCGAGGCCGACCTGCATGAAGGTTATTTAGGTATTTTACAGCTTCCGGCAGAGGCCAAGTTTGGCGTGTATACAGCGTATGTTTACTATCGGACATTACTCAAGAAGCTCAAGAACACCCCGCCACTGGAAATCAAGAATACCCGTATACGTGTACCTAATTACCAAAAAATGGGGCTTCTGGCGCGTTGCTATGTAAACTATCATTTCAATTTACTTTAACTTTGTACCCATGTGGTGGATATATATCTTAGTTTTCCTGCTCACCTTCGGAATGATGGAATTTATGGCGTGGTTTACGCACAAGTACGTCATGCACGGTTTCCTGTGGTCACTCCACAAAGACCATCACCGTAAGGACCATGACTCCTGGTTTGAGCGTAACGATACTTTTTTCATTTTCTACGCGGTGATAAGCATTGGGTTCTTTTTGCTGTGGCGTTATGATATCCTTGAAATAGGCCTGGCCATCGGGTTGGGAATATTCGCCTATGGGCTAACCTACTTTTTGGTGCACGACATCTTCATCCACCAGCGGTTTAAGATATTCCGCAATGCTACCAGCCGCTACGGCAAAGCAGTTCGCCGTGCCCACAAAATGCACCACAAACACCTTGATAAAGAGCATGGGGAATGTTTTGGGATGCTCCTGTTCCCGATGAAGTATTGGAGGAAATAATTTTTGCCGTTTGGTTTTTCCGGTGATCTTTTAATTAAATTTATCGGAAAATCAACACTGATGAAAACATTCCTTGCAGGGATATCGCTGCTGGCGGTACTTGCGAACTACTGCACCCCAATCCGGAAAACTCTTCCATCACAAACCGGTTACACCGGAGCGGCGGCAGATTCCGGATTTGTACGTAAGGAACAAGCCGTAAAGCTCCTTTTACAGGCAAATTACGATTTGGGGTACGAATTGGAGCCAGGGCAGCGTGACACACTGGACCTCAATCTGCATGACATCACGGATACCGACACACTTGGCAAATACTACCGCATGGATAACGGCAATTATCTTGCCTGCCTGCCGGATGTAATTCATCCTGATCGTTTTTCAATCCTTGTACTTCTCGAATATTCACCTGATGGTAAGGTACTCCAGGCAGAGCCTTTTTATGGGGGTATGCACTTCTGCTGCTGGGATAAATACTATGACACCCTTAACAAGCATGAGGAAGGCTACTATAGCATAAATACGTGTGGTACAGGGTCGGGACATTGTTCCTCTTACACACATCTTTTTAAAGGTTTCGGTCAGCAGGGCGGTTATATATGCACTTACATTTGGACAGGATGGTGCAAGCCGGGACGCAAGGCAATGCTGGCATGCCATCTTACCTCAAAAATGGAAATTAAAAACGACACTGTGACCATGCATTACAAAATGGAGCACCTGAAAGAGCGCCGCAACGGCAAATATAAAACAGTCTTCTCGGAAAAATTCGACGTAAAATATGTGGAGCGGGAGCAGGGTTGGGTAGCACTCGACAGTACTAAGATTAATGATTTTCCGTATTAGACAAAAATCCCCCGCAAGCCAAAACTTACGGGGGATCCTACTAACCTAAACAAACCTATTTATTTTTGAGCAGTTGCTGCAGCGGTGCAAACTGCTGTGTATCTATATTGGCCTTTTCCAATAACCCTGCAATGGTCAGTACATTGTTTGGTGTCATGTCGTCGCCCAGTACGCGTACAACGCCAAAACCGTTGTCCTGGTTGTGCACGAATACTACAAATTCATCAATATTCTCGCCTTCACCCTTAGTACTGATGGATGCGCCGCTCGTACCGTTGTTAAACTTCATCAGTTCTTCATACTCCGATTTTACAAGCGTCCGGACCTGGTCTTTTTCTTTGTTATATTTTGCATGGTCCACATCCAGGCTGTCCGCTTTATATACCAGCACATTGAACTTATGCAGCGATTTAAGCGCCTTTGTTTCTTCAGGAGACAGCTTAATGTTCTTGGTATCTATGAAAGTCGGGGCGATGTCAAGGCTAACAAAGCCCGGGTTGCCACCTTTTTCAACATAGTATTTTTGTAAAGTAGGCTCGTTGGAGCACGAGGCAAGCAATAGCAGTGCGAAGCTGGCTAACAGTATACGTTTCATGGCTCTTATTTTTTAGATTTTGAAGCTTTTTTCAGTTCGGTACCACCCGGCAGGCTCATCTTGTCAGTCAGGATGGATATCTGGCTTAGGTCGAAGTTGCCTGTAAGCGACATGATGATGGTTTCCTGCTTGCCGCCGTCCATGAACATGAGCAGTTCGCGCACTTGGGATGCCGTAGTTCCCGACTTCACGTAGATCTTAATGTTCCGGCCTCCTTCGTTGATGCGCATCAGCTCTTCAAGCGGGTTATTTTTCAGGTAGGCATCTACAGTAGCCTTCATTTCGGCGCTGTATTTGGAATTCACAGTGCGGAATACCTTGAGGTTGTCCAGCTTTTTAATCAGGTCGATATACTGCTGGTAGTTCGCCTTGTCCTCACCGGTAGCCTTTACCTGCGACATCAGTTGGAACATTTTTTTGTTCACTATTACGCTTTCAATGCCTGCCTTGTCCTCAAATTTGTCAAAGGCGGTTACCTGTGCGTGCATCAGGGTTGGCAATATGGCAAATACTAAAGCTATTATCAGGTTTTTCATGGTCTTCATTTTTAGTTCTTTTGTTTTTGGTGTTTTTTAGGGCATGGAAGGGCTTATTTTTTAAGCCCCTCAATGTCGTTCAGGTTCAGTGTCCCGGTAAAGGATACCAATACCAGGTCCTTGTCATCTCCGCCTTCAACAAATATAAGGCCTTCCTTGATGATGGATTCTGTTTTGCCTTGTGCGGCATAAATTTTCACTTTTTGGCCGTCCTGGTTTATGCTCATCAGTTCGGTAAGTGGGTTCTTTTTAATATATTCTGCTACCGATGCCCTAAGCGCATCCTTGTGCTTTTTTTCCTTAGTGGTAAATACCTTCAGGCCCTCTATGTTTTCTGCCATATCAAGGTAGCTTTGGGTCTTTTTGTCATCGGAAACCTTCACTTCGCCAAGCATCTCGAACATCTCCTTATTCACGGTTATAGACGATATGCCCTCCACGTCCTGGAATTTGTCAAATGCTTTTGTTTGTGCAAAGGTTACAAAAGGCATTGCTGCCATTACTGCTGTGATTATAAACTTTTTCATGATTATCAGTCTTTAAATATTGTTTTTCTTGATTTTTCGTATTCTCCTATGTAATTAACGCTTTCAACACCCACGTTTACATTTTTGGAGAGCATGTTCAGCGCCTTCTGCGTTTCCCTGAAGGCTACCTCGGGGTCGTCATAGGTGCCGAGGTCCCCACTCGCAGGCTGCTCATGGTTATTAAAAATGGTAAACATGCCCAGCATTACCGCAACGCTTGCCGCAACCGATATCCATGGCCTGTAATTCCTTTTGGCTTTCAGTGGCAGCGGCTTTTCAAATTGCTGTGTGCCGGCCTGGGTAAAATACCCGAACATTGGCCTGTACTGCTCCAGGTGCGGCGCCACATCCGGTGAAGAAAAATACAGCTGCAGCTGTTTCTCTTCGGCAATACTGGTTTCTGCATCAAAATATTTCTCCAGTAGTATCTCAATTGTTCGTAATTCCATAGCGGTGTGTTTTTAATAGTTCCTCCCTCATTGTCTTCCTGGCCCTGGACAGCGCCACCCTTACAGCGGTCTCGTTCATGTCCATTATTTTGGCTATTTCCTCAAATTCATATTGTTCAATGTCCCTCATCTGCAATATCAGCTTCTGCTGTTCGGGCAATGTTTCCATTATCTTTTCAGCCCATTCCCAGCTGTCCCTGTCCTCTGCCTGCTGCTGCAATCCTGCCTGCCGGTCGGTGTAGTTGCTGTGCACTATCCGCATCTCGGTAGCCCTTTTGGACTTCAGCTGGTCCAGGCAGTAGTTTTTGGTCATTGTCATCGCCAGGGCTTCAACGCTCGAGTAGCTTTCCAGCTTCGCCTTGTTGTTCCATAGCTTGACAAGCACCTCCTGCGTGGCGTCCTCGGCCTCCTCGTTGCTCACGAGCAGCCGTTTCGCCAGCCGGTACAGCCGGTCCTTAAACGGAGAGATCACTTTTATGAACTCTTTCTGATCCATTACTGATGGTGGTTTGTTATTGGTTTATAAAAGGAAGACGAATAGGCATAACTTTTGTTACAAGCTATATCAAAATTATTTAAATTTACGTTCTGTAAAAAATTGAATTGCATGAAAAAGATAAGATTATTAATGGCTTCGCTGCTTGTTGGCGCGCTTGCCTTCACAGGGTGCGAAGACATGGACGACAATGCCGTACCCGTAAACGACTTTATATGGAAAGGACTTAACCTTTATTATTTGTGGCAGGCTGAAGTTCCGGATCTCTCGGATGAGCGGTTTGCCAACCAGGGCCAGCTCAATTCCTACCTTGAAGGATTTTCCAGCCCTGAAGATCTATTTGAAAGCTTGCTCTACCAGCGCGGCACTGTAGATCGTTGGAGCGTATTGGTGCCTGATTTCCGTGTATTGGAAAATGCCCTGCAAGGTGTTGTAAAAAGTAACGGTATGGAATTTGGCCTTGTCTATACCGATGGTACCCAAACGGCTATTTTTGGTTATGTAAGGTATATATTACCCAATACGGACGCTTCTGCTAAAAACATTCACAGGGGCGATATTTTTTATGGTGTAAACGATACTCCCCTGACTCCTGAAAATTACCAGAGCCTGCTTGGCGCGGATACGTATACCCTCAATATGGCGACGTATAATAATGGCGTAGTCACCCCTACAGGTACTACAGTAACACTAACGAAAGCTGAGTATGCCGAAAATCCGGTGTACAACGTACAGGTTACCGAAGTAGACAACCACAAAATCGGATACTTTATGTATAATGGTTTTTACAGCAATTACGATTCCGACCTCAATGCGGCCTTCGGCAATCTCGCTTCGCAGAATATTACCGACCTGGTCTTGGACCTTCGCTATAACTCCGGAGGCTCTGTGCGCACAGCTGCCTTTCTTGCCAGCATGATTACGGGACAGTTCAATGGTGAGCTTTTTGCCAAGCAGCAATGGAACAACAAACTGCAAAGCTATTACGAGGACAATAACCCCGATGCGTTGCAGAACCTGTTTACCAATCAACTATCAGGAGGGGCATCCATCAACAGCCTTCACCTGAATAAAGTATATATACTTACAACGCGCTCTACAGCTTCGGCGAGCGAATTGGTAATCAACTGCCTGAAGCCATACATAGATGTTGTGGTGATAGGCGATACCACTACAGGAAAAAATGTGGGGTCTGTAACACTATACGATTCACCTGACTTCGGCAGGAGCGGCCGAGACGGAAGCCACAGGTATGCGATGCAGCCCATTGTTCTGAAAACCATAAACGCCGATGGCTTTGGTGACTATAGTGCCGGCATTGCGCCAACCGTAGAATTACGTGAGGATTATGGCAATATGGGTGTTATAGGCGATCCTGCAGAACCGTTATTTGCGGCTGCGATTGGCGACATTACCGGAAACGGCAGGCCCATATGGTCTCCATCCAAAAAGCATAAAGGCTTTAAAGATTCAAAAAATATACGCCGCTTTGGTACCGAGATGTATATAGACGAGATGCCGGCGGGATCGGCAGCGTTACAGCCAATACCATAAAAGCGAAAAACTCCACCATGTCGGTGGAGTTTTTCATTATAGAAACAATTTAATAGCCTGAATTAATCGTTGAAATAGAATCCTGCAGGAGTTATCCCAACGGTAAAAGATTGCGGTGTCCCACCGGTCAGTCCGTACACATGTACTTTTCCGTTTGAGTTGAAGTTACCTGCATCGCCGATATAGATGCGTCCATCCTCAACTGCAAAGGCAGATACGCCATATACGCCTTGTTCTGTTGTGGTAAATATAGGTTCAGAAGGAAGTGTAGCAGCGTTCTTTGCCATGGTATAAATGTCAGAACCTTCGGTGAAATAAATTTTATCATCCTCTATTACAAGGTTGGTAGGGTGGCTCGTGCCGGTAAAACCAAGTGTAGAAGTTACCGAATTGTTAGAAAGGTTGATAACCACAAGGCTGCCCGGGGTTTCAGGGGTTGGTGCCCATGATGGTTTTCCTTCGCACATTACATAAAGCTTCCCATCTTCCTCTTCCATGGTGTTAGGCACATCACCAACAGCAATCGTAGTTACAACCGCATTCGTTGACCCATTGATAACGGTAACTGAGTTGCCGTACCCATAACCTCCTTTATGCGTAACATACAGTTTGCCGTCCTCTTCAAGAATGCGCTCCGGGCCTTCCGCTACAGCGATCTCCGAAGTTACAGTATTCGAAGAAAGGTTAATAACTGCTATATAGTCGTCAGTTGTAACGCCACCGTCACCCCAGTTGGTTACAAATGCCTTGTTATTGCTAAAGGCAATGTATCTTGGGTTGTCAAGCCCCTGGCTTATAGTACCAACGTGTGCAAAAGTGTAGCGGTTTACGATTTCGATTTTGTTCGAAGCATTCATTACAATGTAGGCAAGGTCGCCTTTAAAGCCAATGTCCTGTGCTGTATCACCAAGGATGTGGCCCGGGTTTACTGCAGCGAAAATGTTGTTCTCCAATAGTAGGCCGTCAGAAAGGAAAGAAACGGTAGAGTTGCTTTGGCCGAAGTTACCTTGGTTGATGATGAGCATTCCGTTGTCATAAGCACCGGATGGCGCATTTCCATTTGAGTCGTCGTCGCTACAAGATGCAAATATTAGCGATCCTGCAAGCGCTGTAAGGATTAGTTTGTTGATTTTCATTGTATATCAGAATTTAAAATTAAGGTACATATTGTAGTAGCGTCCCGGCATGGGGCGCATGATCACGTTTTGGTATTCCTCGTTCCAAAGGTTGTTTGCCTGTACTCCCAGTGCAATGCCTGAAAGCACTTTGAAATTATATTCAGCCCCGATGCCGGAGACATTGTAGGCATCAAGATTGTAGGCATTGTCCGTACTGGTAAAAACTTCCCCATTGAACACATGCCGGTAATATCCCGAAAAGCCCTTATAAGCATAGGCAAGTGAGGCCGTAGCCTTGTGGAGCGGTACATAAATGAGCTGTTCGGTTTTCCCGTCCTCGCGCGATACGGTATAGGCATAGGTGCCGTTAAATTCCAGTTGCCCTCCACCTATTTTCTTTTTCCAGTTCAGGATGGATTCCAGGCCATAGGTATTAACTTTATCCACATTCTCAGGCCTCCAAATGCCGCCCGCAGAAGGTACCCAGCGCAGCATGTCCTGCAATTTGATGTAATAGCCGGTCAGCGTAAAAGTAAGGTTGCCAAAATGCAACACATTGCCCAGTTCTGCCTGGTACGAGTTTTCATGCTTCAGGTTAGGATTTCCTGTGCCCTGCCAGTACAGGTCGTTGAAGGTAGGTATCCGGAAGTTGCGTGAAGTATTGACTTTAATCGTGTAAAAGGCAGCAGCTTTAATGGCTGTTCCTGCCGAGAACAGCAGCGGGCTTTCATAGGCATTGGTAATTTCCTTTCGGATACCCAGTTCGTAATGGAATTTTTGCGAAACCTGGTGCTTCATTAGCAGGCTGCCCGAACCAATGCCTCTTTTTTCAGACAGTATGTCCGAACCTTCCCCATTGTTTTGGGTGTAGTCGATAATCGTATTAAATTTTATCTTTTCGGATATATCATATGCCAAATCATATTTCCCGATGAATGTTTTTACCTTTCCGAATGTATAGTTGCTGTTTTGGTGGTTTTCGTAATACCTGTATTCTTCCTGCAGGTAAGCAACTTTTATCTTCGATGTAAATCGATTATAGTAACCCGCCCATTCAAGCAGGTTGCGGGTATTGGTGTCATAGTATTTACTTTTTGAAGGAGTGCCCAGCGTTCCTGAAAAGTGCCTTTCACCATCATAAACATAACTGTAAAGCTTCAGGATGTTCCTGTCATTCAGTTGGTAGGCAAAAGCGGCATTCAAACTGGTGTTATGATACTGGCCATTCTCATTTTTCATGTCCCATCCCGGGTAGTCATAGTCGTTATCCGAACTGTTGCGGCTAACGCTTAGACCGGTACTCAGCTTTTCACCGGATGCTTTCAGGTTGTAGTTCGCCCCGAACGTGTTGAAGCTGCCGTAATCTATGCGCAGTGAATTGTCAAACTTATCACCGAAAGTAAGGTCATTATCCAGGTGGATGCTGCCGCCAATAGCACTGCTTCCGTAAATGACACTGCCGCCACCGGCACGTACTGTAACCGAATTAAAGTCGCGTGCATTGATGATGTTGAAATCTGTTTGCCCGTTCAGCTGCGAATTGATGTTGATGCCGTTCCATATCACGGCCGTCTGTTGGGCAGTAGTGCCGCGGAAGGAAGGGGATGCCACCATTCCGAGTCCATTCTCCTTAAAATAAATCACGGTATTGTATTGCAGCAACGAAGTAAGCGATGTGCCGTTCCTGCCTGGTAAGGAATCGTTCAGTTGCTGTGTGGATTGTGTGCCTGAGAACTCAAGTAATTGCATATCTGAAACAATCACTTCCTGCAATTGCACAATGGTGTCATTCTGCGCAAAAATGAATTGGCACAGCAACAGAAAAAACGGTAAGATGATTTTTTTACAAGCCATAATCCCTGAACCTTTTTTCCCGAAGGTCCGATATTAGTTATGCTCAAGGCAGGTCTCCTGGCTTGCGTACTGTTGTTTACCTTCCCGCCTTTACAGACAGTGGTTTGCAGTTAACAACAGCCTTCCGATTTACAATCGGAATAAGCTTACAGTTGCGGGAACAGCCCGGGATTTTAACCCGGTTCCCTTTTAATGCGGCACGCCGAAAAATGCGCCGCAACCTTAAGTTGGCGCAAAGATAGCATTATTAGGGACTAATTTCATCTATATGATTAATTTTTGATTTAGTCTCAAATAAGGCTGGAGCTGAATTTTCAATCATAAACAATAGTTAAACGATATGTTTTTAAATGATATTAAATTATCTGGCCTTACCTTTGGTTTTAAGAAAATAAAAAGCCATGAAAGTTTTAATAACCGGGGCTACCGGGCTCGTGGGAACCGAGCTCGTATCTTTACTGCTTAAGAATGGTATCCATATACATTATCTTACCACATCTGAAAAAAAACTACAACACGAAACGCAATATAAAGGTTTTCTCTGGGATCCTGAAAAAGGTGAGGCCGATGTACGTTGCATTGAAGATGTAGATGCTATAATCCATCTTGCAGGGGCTTCCATCTCCAGGCGCTGGACTGATGCTTATAAAGAAGAAATCCTGGAAAGCCGGGTTGTTTCGGCCAACCTGCTGTACAAAATACTCAAAAACCACAATCATACTGTAAAGCACTTTATTTCAGCGTCAGCCATAGGTATATATCCGGACAGTACAGACAAGGTATATTCTGAGGATAGTCCTGAGGCAGATGACTCATTCCTTGGGCAGGTAGTCACGAAATGGGAGCAGGCTGCCGACCTTTTTTCCCAATTGGGCATTTCGGTCACAAAAATAAGGACCGGACTTGTGCTTTCCGGAAAAGGAGGTATGCTCAAAGAACTTGAGCTGCCGGTCAAATTCGGTTTAGGTGCGGCTTTCGGAAACGGAAAGCAAATGCAGTCATGGATACACCTGCGGGACCTGGTGGGTATTTACCATTTTGTACTTATGCACCATCTGGAAGGGATATACAATGCTGTGGCGCCCTATCCCGTTAGCCAAAAACAACTAATCAGGCAAATAGCAGAAGCATTAAAGGTGCCTTTTTTCCTCCCCGGAATACCTAAATTCATGATGAAGGCCATTTTAGGAGATATGCATGAACTGCTTTACTCCAGCCAGAATGCAAGTGCAAAAAAGATCATTGGCGAGGGCTACCAATTCCGTTACCTTTCACTTGAAAAGGCATTGAAGCAGGAATTGCACTAGTAGTATCGGGATGATGGGTTAACCTTAGATTATTTTGATGGAAGTAGTTCTTTTAGGCAATAATCCCTATATTTCGCCATAAATAACCGTCTTGCATGAAAAAGCTTTTCGCCTTCGTCTTTCTCCTTTTGCTATCGAATACATTTGCTCAAACCGCCTATAGGTTTAAAGGAGATTTTGGCGAAGTGCAACAGGAAGAAATCCTGAAAAGTGCTGACTCCCTTTTCTATTTTCTGCCAAATATAGCCCTTAATGTTTCGACCAACCACCTTCGCCCTTACAAGGAAATACCTGTAGATAAAACTTACCAGCCCGGTTATCTGGAGGAACAACAAAAACTTTTGAAGCAGCATCCCGGTGATGCGACTGTCTATAACAACATTGCCAACTATTACCAGAATAAAGGCGATCTCAAGAGCGCGCAGGAAAATTATACAAAGGCTTTGGAAAACCTGAAGCTACAGCCCAAAGCCAAGGATTCGGCGAGCTTTTATTCATTAAGGGCAATCATTAAATTGAATCTGGGACAGGAGGGTGTCGGGGACATTGAAAAGGCGCTTGCCATCAACAAATCTGATTCTATTTCCCAGGTGTTTTATCCGCTATTCCTTGTGGGCAGGCAGGACTTTTCCAAAGCGCGAAAAGTCGTTACCGATGCGCTCGAAGATAAGGATAACCATATGAAGGATTTTAATTATATCATGCTGGGGATGATTGAGATGTATGAGGTTGCTTCTAAATTTAATGGGTTAAGTGATGAGGAAACTGAGTTGCTGATGAATAAGGATATAGCTAAAATAATCGACTTTGATGCTAATGACAGGTACATGGATAAAAAAAATCCATGGTACAACAGGGCAAAGCAGATGTTGGGCCTTTTTAATGGCATTATAAAGTACTCACAGGGGCTCGAACCCGGGGGCAGCTTTACACCAACGCAAAGCGACATTGCCTATATGGCGGCTAAAGAGGAATACTTCAAAAAAGTGCTGAAAGAAAAGAATGCCAGTCTGTACGGTGCATATTTCAGCCTGGGTATTATCAATTATTCGCAAAAGAAGTTTACTGAGGCGAATGGCTATTTTGAAAAGGCGTTATTGTCTTTTCCAAAAGACAAAGAAGGCTTTCAGTTCAATACTGCAGAGATATATGATAACATGGCCGGAGTGTACTATATGCAAAAAAACTATGCGAAAGTAAAGGAAATACTTTTGAAGAAAGTTGCCCTGAAATCGCTAAATGCCATGATGCGGCGTGACGATTACACACACATTGCTGGGATATGTCTTGAGCAAAATAATTTGGTGGAAGCTGAAACCTATGCACAGTTGGCGCTGGAGGCCGATGACAGCTTTGCGGCCAACAGTATGCTGGCCTACATCAGCTTTAAGCGCAACTACGGCCTTTCGGCAGAGAAATACCTGCAAAAGGCTATGGCACAAATAAGCAACCAGGAGGAAGTGTGCAAGGCGCTTACTATGGTAGCAGCAATACAATTGGTAAATGGTTCACCCGATGGTGCTTACTCGGTGTATAACGACCACAAATCCTACCTTGAAGGTTATGAGTGTGACTGCGAGGCGATGTTGGAGAGGTATGTGGTGGAATAATTAAGGGTTGGGGACAATTATTTTTATGCTGAAAGATGGTGCTACAAGCTGTTCCTTAGCTATATCTGTCCCAAAAGAATTTTTGTAATCTTTCGTGAGCCAATCATTAATATTTTGCCATCCGTTTTTTGAAAAGCTATATCTTTCGCAATACTTTTTGTTATCTGATTGATGCACAGCAAAGCCTAAATTGACTGTTGAATTTTCTACCAAATTGCCGTTTTGGTCAAATTCTCCAATAGCTTCAAGGCCAATGTATGCTCCTTCTGAAGGTAAAATTAGATCATATCCAGACAAGTCAATTTCTATATGGCCTTTAACACCGGGTTTAAGTATTCCGGTAATATTTTCAGAAGAAATTTCATTTCCAGGCCAAATTTTGTCTTCTATTGCTGAATAAAGATGAAAGCGATAACCTATATGGTATTTCTTAGTTTGCGTGATGAATATAAAGGATTGTATACGGGTGGGTTTTTTATATGGGTTTTCAATATAAACAGCTACAATTCCGCCTTTATTGATGCCTCTATACTTTTTATTGTTTTTTTTGTCGCCATATCCAATGGTCTTTATTTCGGCATTACTGCTAATAATGACTTCATCAAGTTGGATTATTTCTTTTTCTAGGTAGATAATATTTGTAAGTTCATTCTTTTGTAAAATTAATGGTTTGTAACCAACGCAGGAAAATTCTATTGAGTCAAAAGCTTTTGTAGTGTCTATTTGTATTTTCCCATCAATATCACAATAATTGCCCTCAAGAGTTTTTCCATTTTTTAATAAAATGACCGATGCAAATTGAACTGGTTGGTTTGTTTGGATGTCAGTAATTATTACTGATATTGCTTTGCAGCTACTACTAAAACCAATCAATAGAAGTATTATCAAGAATTTATTCATAATTAAACATATTACTGCTCCGTCCAACAAGATTTGTTTGACGGAACAGTTGATTTATAGTTCAGATGTTCTATCCTGGAGGACAATCGCATGGGAAAGTAGCAGGTACTTCATTTCCTGTGTTAGGATTTATTGTCATTACTTGTTTTGGAGTATCATTTGTTGCGATCCAAAAAGCATAATAAGTATAATACTGTCCATAAGAACAGCCTCCATCGCCATTTGAATTAGGCCCACAAGACCCGTTTTCAATTGACGAGCCAAAGAATCTCCTGGGTTTTATTAACCTTTCAGAACTGGTGCTGAATGGTGTAAAGCCGCCGCTTTGATACAATGTGTCATGTGACAAATCAAATGAGTTTCTTTTATAACCTGAGCCTAAAATACTATACTGGTTCAATGTGCTCGTTGAGCGAATGTGCTCCATATAAAAATCTTCTGAAGGAGTTTCAAGCAAGTAACCTCTCAATGTTTCTGTTCCTGATGAAGTAGCATAAATTTCTGTAACATAATATGAGATTCCGGCTTCACGAATTTCTGAACGGGCTGCGTCAATCCTGTATGAAGAACTCCCATAGAGCGTTGTAAATAATGTCCTGAAGTCCGCAGATCCCCTGCTCATCTGTTCCAAATTTCCTTCTCCTTCGATCGCTGAAGATTCATTAATTTTTAAATCTTCTTCGCTACTGCACCCAATAATTAAGGTAATGGCAAATAGCCAAAATAATAAAAATAATCTTTTCATTTTTGTAGTTTATAATGATTAATTAATTCTATCCGCGCGCAGTAGTACTTGGTTGTGAGATCAAACTTAATTAACGAATTGTGAAAAAAAAATATAATTTAAAAAATATTTATCGTATTTTTTGTTTATTATTTAACAAATAAATAATAATTTATTTTTTATTTAAGATTTTAATGTTGGTCGACTTATAATATACATTTCAGCGATGCTCTAATTTAAGTTTTTAAATGTAATAAATTGTTAATAACTTAAAAGCTAATTAGAGGCGATTTAAGCCATTATCTCCCGTATTTGATTATATTTGTTCGTTAAACTTAAAATCTGTTTAAGAACCCAATTTTATGAGTGAAGAAATAAAGAAAAACAATTATTCGGCAGATAGTATTCAGGCCCTTGAAGGGATGGAGCACGTAAGGATGCGCCCTTCTATGTATATTGGCGATGTGGGTACGAGAGGGCTTCACCACCTTGTGTATGAGGTTGTTGATAACTCGATAGATGAAGCGCTGGCCGGGCATTGTGATACTATTTTTGTTGCGATTAATGAAGATAATTCCATTACTGTCGAAGATAATGGCCGTGGTATACCGGTAGATATACATAAAAAAGAAGGCGTATCGGCTCTTGAGGTGGTAATGACCAAAATTGGTGCCGGCGGTAAGTTCGATAAGGACTCCTATAAAGTTTCCGGAGGTCTTCACGGAGTGGGTGTTTCGTGTGTTAATGCACTGTCAGACCACCTGAGGGCGACCGTATACCGCGATGGTAAAATTTACGAACAGGAGTACGAGCGCGGTAAGTCGATGTACCCGGTAAAACAAATCGGTACGACTGAAAAAAGAGGTACAACTGTAACCTTCAAGCCGGATACTACCATATTTACCCAGACGACCGAGTATTCGTACGATACCCTTGCGGCACGTATGCGTGAGCTTTCGTTCCTGAACAAAGGCATCACCATAACATTAACCGACAAAAGGGAAAAGGACGATAAGGGTGAGTTCGTGGGTGAGACTTTCCATTCTGAGGAAGGCTTGAAGGAATTCGTCAAATTCCTTGATGGTAACCGTGAGCCTATAATAGCGAGTGTTATCAGCATGGAGACTGATAAAGGCGAAGTGCCGGTTGAAGTAGCCCTTATCTACAATACCAGCTATAGTGAGAACATTTTCTCGTATGTAAACAACATCAACACCCACGAGGGGGGTACCCACCTTTCGGGCTTCCGCCGCGGGTTGACCAATACACTTAAAAAGTATGCCGATAACTCCGGGCTTCTTGAAAAGCTGAAGTTCGAGATTTCTGGTGATGACTTCCGTGAGGGGCTTACTGCAATCATCTCGGTTAAAGTTCAGGAGCCGCAGTTCGAAGGGCAGACCAAGACCAAGCTGGGTAACCGTGAGGTAGTGGCGCCTGTGAGCCAGGCGGTAAGCGAAATGCTTGAAAACTATCTGGAGGAAAACCCGAACGATGCACGTACTATAGTACAAAAAGTTATCCTGGCGGCACAGGCGCGCCATGCGGCTAAAAAAGCCCGCGAAATGGTACAGCGCAAAACTGTTATGGGTGGGGGCGGACTTCCCGGCAAACTTTCGGACTGTTCTGAGCAGGATCCTGAAAAGTGCGAGATATTCCTTGTGGAGGGTGACTCTGCAGGCGGTACTGCCAAGCAGGGTCGCGACAGGGCGTTCCAGGCTATACTGCCATTGAGGGGTAAGATCCTCAATGTGGAAAAAGCCATGCACCACAAAGTGTTTGAGAATGAAGAGATACGCAACATATTCACCGCACTTGGCGTAACCATTGGTACGGCCGAAGACAGTAAGGCACTCAACCTGGAGAAGCTGCGTTACCACAAGGTGGTTATCATGTGTGATGCCGACGTTGATGGTTCGCACATTGCCACGCTGATCCTTACGTTCTTCTTCCGCTTCATGAAGGAGCTTATTGAGAATGGACACGTATATATTGCTACACCACCGCTTTATATGGTGAAAAAGGGTAATAAAAAAGAATATGCGTGGACCGATGTACAGCGTGATGTAGCTTCTGAAAAGATGGGTAACGGTGCTACCATACAGCGTTATAAAGGTCTTGGTGAAATGAACGCCGAGCAGCTTTGGGAAACTACACTTGACCCCGATCACCGCACGCTGCGCCAGGTAAACATTGACAGCCTTACAGAGGCCGACAGGATATTCTCGATGCTTATGGGCGATGAGGTTCCGCCACGAAGGGAATTCATAGAAAAGAACGCTGCTTATGCCAAGATCGACGCGTAAGCCGTTTATTATAGGTATGTCTGCAATAGCTCTCCTGTTTTCGGGCAGGGCAGTTGCGCAGACGGATACCGAACTTGCATTAACACAAATAGGGCATCTGTTAGACGATGCCTTATTTTTTTCGGACAAGTATGTAACCCCGGCTACCGATGCGGCAGTGTACCAGTCGTCATCAGGATGGGTGAACAGCCCGAAAGCAAAGGGGTTGTTCGAGGTGACCTTCGGATTGCATGCGAATGTGTTTTTCACACCGCAGCGCGACAGGACCTTTAAGATACAGAACAGCGATTTTACCTTTTTCCAGCTGGAAGAAGGCACAGAGGCTACAGTGCCTACATCGTTAGGGGATGACCATCAGGTATATCTTGTGGGTACCCTCGGGGATAGTGAAGTAAGGCTCGAAACACCGGAAGGCATCGATATGCAGACGGTGGCTTACCCGTACCTGCAGGGCAGCATTGGCCTTTGGTACGATACCGAACTGATTGCCAAATATTCAACCCGCGTAAAACTTAAAAAAAGCAACTACCAGGTATACGGGGTAGGCCTGAAGCATACTTTCAGCCGTTATTTTAAGGCACTTAAAGAGAATAATATCCACTTATCAGTGATGGCAGGATATTCCAATGAAGAGGTGTCTTTTAATTTTCTTGATGTAAAGACGGATTACGGTACGCTTGGCATCGATGAAATTACCGGCAATGTCGATACCTGGCAATTCCAGCTGAATGGCTCCAGGGAATTTGGGAGATGGGAGGCCATGGGCGGGTTTATAGTGAACACCAGTGATATCAAGTACCATGTAAGCGGCCCGAAAGGAACGATAGAAGAGTTGCTGCCTTTCCAGAAAATACTGAATACCCGCCTTGAGGAAATCTATAAAACCAAAGTGAATTATATAGGAGAGGCGTCATTGCGCTACAATATTGGTAATTTTAACGTGCAAACTATACTTGCTTTTGGTAAATTTGTAAATACTAATATATCTTTACAGTATACATTTAACAGTAACAAACCACAAACACAAGAATTATGAAAGTAACAATAGTTGGCGCCGGAAATGTGGGCGCTACGTGTGCCGATGTTATCTCCTACAGGGGAATTGCCAGTGAAGTAGTTTTACTTGACATTAAAGAAGGTTTTGCAGAAGGTAAGGCTATGGATATCATGCAATGCGCAACCACTACAGGCTTCAATACCAAAGTGAGCGGCGTAACCAACGATTACTCCAAAACAGCGGGCAGCGATGTAGTTGTGATTACATCGGGCATACCAAGGAAGCCGGGGATGACGCGCGAGGAGCTTATCGGTATCAATGCGGGCATCGTAAAATCGGTTGCCGAAAATGTATTGAAGCATTCGCCTGATACAATTATCGTAGTTGTATCTAATCCAATGGATACAATGACTTACCTAACGTTAAAAGCTACCGGCCTGCCGAAAAACAGGATAATCGGTATGGGCGGTGCGCTGGATAGCTCGCGTTTCAAATATTACCTGTCAAAAGCACTTGACAGGCCGTCGAACGACGTGCAGGGCATGGTAATCGGTGGTCATGGCGATACAACCATGATACCGCTTACAAGGCTGGCTTCGTACAATGGAAGCCCGGTATCCAATTTCCTTTCGCAGGAAGTGCTTGATAAAGTTGCTGCCGATACCATGGTAGGTGGTGCTACACTTACGGGCCTGTTGGGTACATCGGCCTGGTATGCACCTGGAGCATCGGTTGCTTACCTGGTAGACAGCATCCTAAACGACCAAAAGAAAATGATAGCCTGCTCTGTACTGCTTGAGGGTGAGTATGGCCAGGAGGATATCTGCATGGGAGTTCCGTGCATCATTGGCAAAAACGGCCTTGAGGAGATCATCGACATCAAGCTTGATGAGAAGGAAAAAGCATTGTTCGCCAAGAGTGCCGATGCGGTAAGGGCTATGAACGGCGACCTGAAATCGGTACTGGCATAACACCTTATTATATATAGAATTTCAAAAGCCGCGATGAGCGGCTTTTTTGTTGGATTATTACGGATATTTTTCAGTCATTCACAGTTATTTGCGATGCTGTTCGTCAGTATAAAAGCGTTGAAAATTATTGTTTCACGACTTTGTCATAATTCCCGCTGCTGCACGGGTCTACAAAAAAGTAATCCAGGTTAGGGCCAGGAGAGGGCATGGCGGTAATTATCGGGTCGGTATTGTTGTCGTGGTAATTGTTGTAATAGCGGTTATCTTCATCCTTCATGTAAAGACGATAAAAGTCAGCTTCATTGGCAGGAGCCTGAGAGGAAGTGTCCTGTTGCGGCTTGTTGTTTTTAGCATAAAAAATGATGTCATGCTGCTTTTGCTCCTCTATTTTCTGAAGGCTTTCTTTAGCGGCAGTGGTAAGGCTGGATGGCAATTGAGCCTCCTGTCCGTGTGCCTGTAAGGCAGCTAAAACAATTGCGGAGAGGGTGAAAGGTCTTATCATGATGCGACTGTTTTACCAAAAATACAAAATAATTTTATCGTAAACCCTTAAAACTATGTATTTCCTGCGGATTTCGTTTTTTATGATAATGTTAGTAAATAAGTTGGTTTATCAAACGGTAAATTATATATTTGCTCGTTTTTAAAAAATGGAATATTTTAATTTAAGTAATAATGCAGAATAAGGGACTCATTAAATTTTTCGCAATCATATTTGCGTTAGTGTGTATTTACCAGCTCACGTTCACATATGTATCGCATGGTATCCAGGATGATGCCAAGGCTTTTGCCAAAGGTGATACAGATAAAGAGGTAGCTTACCTCGAACAAATGAAGGATTCGGTAGTTTATCTTGGTTACACTTATAAGGAAGTAAGTGATAAGCAGATAAACAAAGGGCTTGACCTTGAGGGCGGTATTAACGTAATGCTGGAAATATCAGTAAAAGACATACTTCGCGGGCTTGCAAACAATTCTACCAACGCTGTTTTTAACCAGGCGCTTGACAAAGCTACTAAAGACAGGGAAGGTAACCAGGATTACCTGGATGCATTCTTTATTGCATTTGACAAAGTATCCCAGGGTAAAGAAAAACTTGCTTCGCCGGAATTGTTTACAAACAGGATCATGGATCAGGCGGTAAACACTTCGATGACCGATAATGAAGTGAAGGCGGTACTTAGGAAGAAAGTGGCTGAAGCCATTGATAGTGCTTTCGGTGTACTTACAGAGCGTATAGACAAGTTTGGTGTTGTTCAGCCAAACATCCAGAAAATAGGCGAATCAGGACGTATCATGCTTGAGCTTCCGGGCGCTAAGGATATAGATCGTGTTAAAAAGCTCGTTTCAAGTACAGCGCAGCTTGAGTTTTGGGAAGCTTATAAAACAAGCGAATTGCAGATGTTCCTTATGTCTGCAAACCAGGCCCTGATGGCAACTGAAAAAAAAGTAGAGACAAAAGAAGAAGTTAAGACTACAGCAAACGACTCTATCGAAAAGCTTTTGGGAGGCAAAGATTCGCTTAATGCGGCCAAGAAAGGCAACAACCCGCTTTTCGACAAACTTATGCCTAACCAAAACGGTGGGCCTGTGTTGGGTTATGCTTCAACAAAGGATACTGCCGCAATCAACGGTTACCTTAACAGGGGTGATATCCGTTCACTGCTTTCAGGCGACCAGCGTTTTGCGCGTTTCGCATGGGGTAAGGAAGCTGCAGGCAGCAAAGGTATCCTTGAGCTTTATGCCCTTAAAGGAAATAAAAGCAACATTGCGCCACTTGGAGGAAATGTAATCACGGGTGCTAACGATGCATTCGACCAACAGGGACGTCCGTCTGTAGAAATGCAGATGAGCCCTAAAGGAGCTGTGAAATGGGAGGAGATGACTGGTAAAGCATACAGGGAGCAGGGCTTTATTGCTATTGTCCTTGATAATGTTGTTTATTCTGCTCCGGGTGTTACTACAGGCCCTATTTCCGGCGGTAACTCACAGATTACCGGTTCGTTCGACGTAACCGAATCAAAAGACTTAGCTAACATTTTAAGGGCTGGAAAACTTCCTGCAAAGGCTGAGATTGTACAGTCGGAGATTGTTGGTCCGTCATTGGGACAGGAAGCTATCGATAACGGTATCATGTCGTCAATAGTAGGTTTATTGCTTGTATCGCTTTGGATGGTGGTTTACTACGGTAAGGCCGGTTGGTATGCTAACGTTGCTCTTCTTGTGAACCTTCTGTTCCTTTTCGGTGTGCTTGCAAGCTTTGGCGCGGTGCTTACATTGCCTGGTATTGCAGGTATCGTACTTACAATGGGTACTGCCGTGGATGCGAACATTATCATCTATGAGCGGGCTAAAGAAGAATTGCGTGCCGGTAAAACGCTTGAAGAAGCCGTTAAAATATCATATAGCTGGAGGGGTGCAATGTCATCGATCACCGATGCTAACGTAACACACGTACTTACAGGTTTGGTACTATTGATTTTCGGTACAGGCCCGGTTAAAGGTTTTGCTACTACGCTACTTATAGGTATATTCACTTCACTGTTCACTTCTATTTTCATCGCAAGGCTATTTCTTGATAATGATATCAAAAAAGGCAATGTTGTGAACTTTGTAACCGGTATGTCTAAAAACTGGTTTACCAACTTCCATTTCAATTTCCTTGGGGCGAAGAAGTTTACCTACATTTTCTCTTCACTTGTTGTTATTGTAAGTTGTGTTTCTTTCTACGTTAACGGACTTGATCAAGGTATCGACTTCGTAGGTGGGCGTACTTTCCAGGTTAAATTTGAAAAACCTGTTGTTGTAGATGAGGTTAAAGCAAACCTTGAAAAGGAATTTGCAAATGAATATGTTGATGTTAAGGTGTTTGGTAATACATCGCAATTGAGGATCACCACTAAATATAAAGTAAAAGAAAACACGGTTGAGGCGGATACCGAAGTAAACCAAAAACTTTATAATGGCCTTAAAGGTTACTATACTAATCTTGATTACGATAAATTCGCTAACAGTTACACAGGTAAAAATCTTGGTATCATGCAGGCATCTAAAGTAAGTGCTGTAGTTGCTGATGATATTAAGGCAAACTCAATATGGGCGGTTCTGGGCTCAATGGGTATCGTATTCATCTACCTCATGGTAAGTTTCAGGAGGTGGCAATATTCTCTCGGAGCGATTGCTGCCGTTGCACACGACGTTATCTTTGTGTTAGGTATCTACTCGCTATGCTATAAGTTTATGCCTTTCCACATGGAAATGGACCAGCACTTCATTGCAGCGATCCTTACGGTTATTGGCTACTCAATGAACGATACGGTAATCGTATTTGACAGGGTTAGGGAATTCCTTGCCGGTAAGACAAAAGGTAAATTTGCCGATATCGTTAACGCTTCAATCAACACTACCATGTCAAGGACTATCAACACGTCATTTACAATGATATTGGTACTTCTGATCATGTTTATTTTCGGTGGTGACTCTATCCGCGGATTTATTTTCGCAATGCTTGTGGGTATCGTAGTAGGTACATACTCATCACTATTTATCGCTACGCCGGTACTGGTAGATACGGTTCCTGCCAAAGATAAAGACAGGATTGAGCACGAGCACAACGACGAAGTGGTTGTAGCAGAGAAAGTAAAATAGTTACTTGGTAAAAATATTGTAAACCTGCTTATGAAAATAAGCAGGTTTTTTATTTTGCATCATAACAAGTTCTAAAGCCGGTAGCATTTGAGCAATTTTTAAACTATATTAGCGTTCAATTTAAAACGAAACTTAAGTTATTTCTATGCTAAACTTCCAGAATGCTGACAGCCTTGCTACAGCAAACCAGGCCGTATCTACCGATGGTACAGTTGTAACCGAGAAAACATTATCTATTTGGGAACTCCTTACAAGCGGCGGGCTTGGAGGGCAGCTCATAATGATTGTTTTGGGGATTCTCTTCTTTGTTGCGATCTACCTTTATATTGAGAGGTCTATGTCCTTAAAAGCAGCGTCAAAAATAGATAAGGGCTTCATGAACCAAATAAGGGAGCATGTTGTGCACAGGAGGTTTGATAATGCAAAACTGCTTTGCCAGCATACCAATTCCCCGGTGGCGAGGCTCATTGAAAAAGGGATTTCCAGGATTGGGAGGCCCCTTGAAGATATTAACACCGCTATCGAAAATGCAGGCAAGCTTGAGATATACAACCTTGAGAAGAATGTGAGCATTCTCGCTACCATATCAGGTGCAGGGCCAATGATAGGCTTCCTGGGTACAGTAGTTGGTATGATACTTGCTTTCCATGAGATAGCAAGCGGGGGTGGCCAAATTGAGGTTGGCGCACTTGCAAGCGGAATTTATACAGCTATGACCACTACTGTGGTAGGCCTTATTGTAGGTATCTTTGCCTACATAGGCTATAATCACCTGGTAGTAAAGACTGATAAGATTGTGAACCAGATGGAGGCCAACGCGGTAGAGTTCCTTGATTTATTAAATGATCCTTTATAAGTATGAAGTTCAGAAGCCGAAATAGGGTTACGCCCGAATTTAACATGTCGTCGATGACCGACATTGTGTTCCTGTTGCTGATATTTTTCATGCTGACATCGACAATGGTTACTACCAATGCTTTGGACCTTAATTTGCCTAAAGCTAAAGGTAAGACAGAAAATACAAAAAGCATATCGGTCAACATCAATAAAGACCTTCAGTTTTTTATTGATAAAGATCCTGTAAGCGAAGCAGATATTGAGGCAAAGCTTTTGCAGATGGTGGGGCAGTCGCCTGATAAAGCGATCATACTGCGTGCCGAGCAGGGTGTGCCAATAGAGAAAGCCGTGAGTGTAATGGACATAGCCTACCGCAATAAGCTAAAGATTGTATTGGCGGTAGACCCAAAATAAAAAGCCATGAAATACCTGGAAACAGAAAATGAGAAGAAATCATTTGCCATCACAACTGTAATATTTGTGATCATACTGATTTTGTGCTTTTTCCTGGGCATGACTTATTTTGATCCGCCGCCTGAGAATGGTATTGCGATCAACTTCGGTACAAGCGAGTTCGGTATGGGTGAAGTGCAGCCCATGGAAAATGTGGCATCGGCACCACAAACACAATCGGCCTCACAGTCTGTACCGCAAACAGACCAGGTGGCAACACAGGATGTGGATGATGCTCCTGTAATTACTAAAAAAGAGCCGCAAAAACAAACGCCAAAGGAAACGGCTAAACCGGCACCTAAGCCCTCGCAAAGTACCGAGGATGCCTTAAACAGCCTTATAAACGGGCCGAAATCAGATGGCAAACCCATCGACGGTCAGGGGAATACAAACAAGCCGGGCGACCAGGGCAGGGAAGATGGCGATCGTAATGCGGATGGCGACGGTGATGGTAAAGGAAAAGGCAAGGGGCGCGGAACCGGTGTAGGTAATTATAAGCTAACGGGAAGAAAAGCATTGGCAATGCCGGCTCCTAATTATACCTGCAATGAGCAGGGTACGGTAGTTGTTGAGATTGCCGTCGACAAGGATGGGAATGTTATTTCTGCTACTCCCGGGGCAAGAGGCACTACCAATACTGCAAGTTGCCTATACAGCCAGGCTAAAGCTGCAGCCATGAAAGCCAAATTCAATGAAGGCGAATCTAACAAGCAGGTAGGGACAATTGTCTATAACTTTAAGCTGACGGATTAAAAGAACTCTCTTGTTACGTGATTTTTTTATATTTTTGCACGTATAAAATATATGCTATGAATAATAAGTTGACTTTAAATATTGATAA
Organism: Flavobacterium sp. MFBS3-15; assembly: GCF_026107645.2. Classification (GTDB taxonomy): domain Bacteria; phylum Bacteroidota; class Bacteroidia; order Flavobacteriales; family Flavobacteriaceae; genus Flavobacterium. The sequence continues at coordinate 207,936 of NZ_JAPCHV010000001.1, forward strand.
AGATATTGTTGAGGAAGCTAAGCTATATGCCAAGGATCATAAGATAAGTCTGTCTAAGCTCATAGAGAGTTATCTTCGATCCCTTTCAAAAAAGAAGAATTCTGAAAGAGAGATTAGTCCGCTTGTTGAAAGCCTGACAGGTGTTATGAAATCTGTTAACGATGACTATAAAAAAGGCTATACGGACTATCTTTCTGAAAAATATTCCTGATGGATAAATTGTTCATTGATACGAATATTGTCCTGGACTTGCTTTCAAAGCGTCCTGAATTTTATCGCGAAGCACAGGAGTTATTTACGTTGGCTGAAAGGCAAAAAATTAAACTATTTGTTTCCTCATTAACTATTGCCAATACTTATTATCTTTTGTCGAGGCAATACAACAGCGGAGATGCTAAAATCATATTGACGAAATTTGAAATATTGGCAGATATACTTCCATTCGATGGTAAGGTGGTTCGTTTAGCACTCTTGTCCGAAGATTTCAAAGATTTTGAGGATGCGATACAGTATTACATTGCTCTTGAAAACAATATACCTATAATTATAACAAGGAATAAAAAGGATTTTAAAAACTCTTTACTTCCGATTTTTACGGCCAGGGAATATTTAAATAATTCTGGATTATAAAAAAACCGCTCTTTTCAGAGCGGTTTTCGTGTTTTACAAAGTCTCTTTCCTGTTCTTTGCAGTAAATATCAGCCAGAAGCCAACAAGGATAAACGGTATGCTGAGCCATTGGCCTGTGGACAGCGCATTGCCCAATGAGCTTTCAAACCCGCCCTGGCTTTCCTTGACATATTCTACAACAAAGCGTACACTCCAGAGCAATACGAGGAATACGCCAAAGATAAGCCCGTGTTTTTTGCGGGCATCGGTCTTCCAATACATAAAATAGATGATAAGGAATACGAAGACATACAGGAAGGCCTCATACAGCTGTGCGGGGTGCCTGTAGGGTATGTCGGCTAATATGTTTGCAAACTGAGGGTCATGTTCTACTGCTTCGTAAGCTTTATCATAATCCTTAATGCCGGTTTTTTTAATAACATCTGCCTTATTGAGCCATTCTTCACCACGGATGAATTTTACCGCTGTTGGGGTATCGGGAGAAGTTACATCACCTAATATTTCGCTGTTGAAAAAGTTACCCAAACGTACAAAGATACCGCCGCTGGTTACAGGTATTACCACTCTGTCAAGTACCCAAAGCAATGGCCTGTGAATGACCTTCCGGCTGTAGTAAATCATGAACAATATAATCGCTATCGCGGCACCATGGCTGGCAAGCCCCGCAAAGCCGCTGAATTCAAATTCCGGCCTGAATTTAAATGGGAGGAGTATTTCTTCAGGATGTTCACGAAAATAAGGCCAATCGTAAAAGAATACCTGGCCAAGCCTTGCGCCAAGAAGTGTTGCAATTAGCGTGTAAATAAAGAGCTTGTCGAGCTTTTCCATCGATTCGCCTTCGCGCTCAAATATCTTTTTCATGATGAGCCACCCAAGGCCGAAAGCGATTACAAACCCAAGGCTGTAATAGCGCAGCATTATCGGGCCAAGGTGGAATCCTTCGGGGGAGTTCCATACAATGCTTAAACTTTGTATCATGTGCAATTTATTGGTTTGGTGTAAAATTAAATAAATGAGTGGCAACCGCAAGGAAAAACACGTTAATGTTTGTGGGTGCATCCTTTTTCGGGCACTGGGTCATAGCCGCGTCCGCCCCATGGGTTACAGCTTACAATGCGCTTTAACGCCAGCCAGCTTCCAACTATAAGCCCACGTTTTTGTAAAGCCTCAATAGTGTATTGGGAGCAGGTAGGGGTATAACGGCATGCCGAGGGCAGAAAAGGGGAAATGGCTGCCTGGTAAAACCGTATCAGCAGCACAAAAGGCAATGTAATAACCTGCCGGGCTTTCAAAATCAGTTGATTGAAAAAGTGGTGCCTTCCTTGGAGTCTTTCAGTTCGATGCCAATTTCGCCCAGGCGGTTCCTTATCTGGTCAGACAAGGCAAAGTCTTTGTTGGCACGAGCTTCATTGCGCATCCCGATAAGCATGTTTACCACGCCTTCCAGCTTGTCATTACTGCTCTCGGCATCCGATTCGCCTTTAAGACCAAGTACATCGTAAATGAACGCATGCAGTGTGCGGGAAAGGTTTTCTAGGTCGGCGGCTGTAAGCGTCTCTTTGCCTTCCTTTAGGAGGTTGATGTAGCGCACTGCTTCAAACAGGTGCGATATGAGTATCGGGCTGTTGAAGTCGTCGTTCATGGCATCGTAGCAGAGTTGTTTCCATGCGGCAATGTTTAGAGACGAAGTTGCAGAAGGGGCAATGCCTTCCAATTTATCCATGGCTTCCATGAGGCGGTTGTAGCCTTTTTCGGCAGCCACGATGGCATCGTTCGAAAAATCGAGTATGCTCCTGTAGTGTGCCTGCATCATGAAGAAGCGCACCACTGACGGCGTGAATGCTTTTTCCAGCTTATCGTTGTTCCCGGAGAATAATTCCCTTGGGAGGATATTGTTGCCGGTAGACTTCGCCATTTTTTTACCGTTAAGTGTGAGCATGTTGGCATGCAGCCAGTAGTTTACCGGCGCGCTGCCTTTGCAGGCTTCGTTTTGGGCAATTTCGCACTCGTGGTGTGGGAACTTCAGGTCCATGCCGCCTCCGTGAATGTCAAATTTATTACCAAGGTATTTCGTACTCATTGAAGTACACTCCAAATGCCATCCCGGGAAACCGTCGCCCCATGGCGAAGGCCAACGCATGATGTGCTCTGGTTCGGCTTTTTTCCAAAGCGCAAAGTCGGCAGGATTCCTTTTCTGTTCCTGTCCTGCCAGCTCGCGTGAATTGGCCAGCATGTCATCGAGGTTCCGGCCGCTTAATATGCCGTAATTGTGTGATTCGTTGTATTTTACCACATCAAAATATACTGAGCCATTCGACTCGTAGGCATAACCGTTGTCAAGGATCTGCCTTATGGTCTCGATCTGCTCGATGATGTGCCCGGTTGCAGTAGGCTCTATGCTTGGCGGAAGTGCGTTGAACAGTTCCATTATCTGGTGGAAATCTACAGAGTATTGCTGCACGATTTCCATTGGCTCCAGCTTTTCGAGCCTTGCCTTTTTTGCAATCTTATCTTCACCTTCATCGCCATCATCCTCCATGTGGCCAACATCGGTAATGTTGCGCACATAGCGTACTTTATACCCAAGATGCTTCAGGTAGCGGAAAACCAGGTCAAATGAAATGAACGTACGGCAGTTGCCAAGGTGTACATTGCTGTATACGGTTGGGCCGCATACATACATGCCCACTGCGCCTTCGTGCAGAGGGGTAAAAGTTTCCTTGTCGCCGCTGAGCGTATTGTATATCTTTAATGACTGGTTTTGGTATAGCTGCATATCCTGAAAGTGGGTATATAGATGGATTAGAACTGTGTGTCTAGCTTTATGTAATCGAGGAATTCCCTTCTTGCGCTTTCTTCCTTGAATTTACCTCCAAATTCAGAGGTTACAGTGCTGCTTTCAATGTCTCGTATGCCGCGTGAGTTCACACACAGGTGCTTGGCGTCGATAACGCAGGCCACATCCTCTGTACCCAATACTTTTTTAAGTTCCTGTACAATCTGCATGGTAAGCCTCTCCTGTACCTGTGGCCTTTTGGCAAAATAATCTACAATGCGGTTCATTTTGGATAGGCCTACCACAGTACCATTAGATATGTAAGCCACATGCGCGCGGCCCACGATAGGGAGGAGGTGGTGCTCGCAGGTAGAGTATACGGTAATGTTTTTCTCAACCAGCATTTCGCCGTACTTATAATGGTTTTCGAAAGTAGATGATCCCGGTTTTTTTGCGGGGTTGAGTCCTCCGAATATTTCTTTTACAAACATCTTGGCAACACGGTTGGGAGTGCCTTTAAGGCTGTCGTCGGTAAGGTCCATACCCAGGGTGAGCAATATATTCTCAACGTCTTTCTTTATGGAAGCAATTTTTTCGTCGTCAGTCTTGTCAAAAGCGTCAGCCCTCAGGGGTGTTTGTGCGCCGGAAGCAATATGGTTATCTCCTAATTCGTCTTTATTGTCTTCGTTATGGATCATTATATTCCTTAGTTATTAATATAGAGCTGGATTCAGCACGCAAAGATAATTATAAAAGTTGATTGGAAGAAAGATACTAACACTGGTTTTTTTGGCGTTTCAATATTTACTGCTCATGTTAAAATGTTGAAAAAATCACAATTGAGATATGTTATGTTAAAAATCATTTTTTTTTTAATTTTTGATTAGGGTAAATGCTTTAACGGATGTTGTATATAAAAAAATAACCTGTTTTGTGTTTTATTTGAATCAATTTTATGTAAATTTCGCACCTCAATATTCTTTCGTTATTGCAGTCCTAAAGTGGCTAATAATCAGGGAAAAGAATTATGTGACAGCGGAATTATGTTGACCTAAACCTAAATGAGAAAACTATCTACACTATGAAAAATTGTTATATGCTGGCCATAGGCCTGTTGTTTGGCTTTGCCTGCCACGCGCAGGAGGGCAAAAACAATGGCCTGAAGGTGGTGAGGACAGAACCCAATGGAATTGTTATTTATGAAGCTCAGGGTGTCGAAACCGTTGAAGCCAAGCCTGTAACACCTCAGGTGGTGGAAAGAGAAGCTGCACCTACATTTCTGCAGCTTACTATCCCCGAACTGGAGGTGAGGCTGTACCAGATAAACATGAAGCTGCAGCTTGCAAAAGATGAAGAGGATCCTGAACGCATTGCTATTTACGAAGAGCATGTGAGACAGACTACTGAGAGAATTGAAGCACTGAAGAAAGACAATAAATAAAAGAACAGAGAATGAAAAAATTTTTATCCCTTGGGCTTTTCCTTTTATTGTCCGTTACATTAAATGCCCAAATCACCGCTAACGGAAACTCCGGCAACGGAATGACATCGTATACCAACGGCGCCCCGAACGACCCAATTTATATTTGGTGTAATGAAGGCTTGTCGGCTACTACCGGAAGCCTGACGGCTACCCCGCCTGCAAGTGCCGGTGCGGGGCCTTTTACATTCCGTTGGTACTACCACAACCAGAATAACTCTTCGTGGACACTGTACAGCACTCAAACCGGTATGACATCCACGATATCCAATCTTCCGAGCGACGGTTATCGTGTACAGATCTATAGTGCGGCCAATGTACTGCTAAACTGCTACAATGCCTGGGTGTGGAACCTTAATACACAGGTTACTGCAGGCAACCAGCCATCTACATGTGATAAGACGAACCTGGTGGGTAGTGTACAGGCAACAGGCCAGTTTACGTATTATAACCCGCCGCCACCGGAAGCGATTATTACGCCGACTACACAAATCAGTGTTACATTTAATGCCACACATACTTATATTTCCGATTTGGCATTTTACCTTGTGGCGCCAAACGGGGCAACAATATTGTTAATGCCTAACCCGGGTGTTACGGGCAATCCCGGCGGAAATGTATGTAACAGTAACAACAACGTGGTTAACTTCACGCTGACAAATACCTCTACTGCCAGTATCAACGTGTGTAACCCTGCAACGGGTCCGCTTACCGGAACTTATGGTGCCTATGCTTTTGGTAACCCCGTAGTGCCTACTCCTATTAACTGGGCTCCGCTTTATGGTTTGAATGCGGCGTCAGGAGGATGGGCAGTACAGATATATGACTGTATTGGTGCAGACGTAGGTGCTCTTACCAATGCCACCATTACGTTTACCAACCTTGATGCTACCTGTAATGCATCTCCATCCATTACGTATTCATCGGGTAATATTAACTCGGCAATTAATGATAACTCATGTTCAGCCGCATCAGCATCTATTTTCCAGGTGCCTGTGTCACCTGTATTGAGTACTCCAATAACCATCACAGCTTCGGGTACTACCAATAACGGTACAACTCCTAATAACTTTTTCTGGAGCTCTTCAGCCGGTGCTATTACCAACCCTGTAGCGCTTAACACACAGGCTACCGGTCTTCCTGTAGGTACTACGATATTTGACCTGAGTGTTACCCTGGGTTATGGTAATGCAATATGTAACTACGTTAAGACTACAAGTTTTACCCGTGATCCTATAGAATTGGGTGAGCCTGAAGATATTATCATTTGTGCGTTGGGCGATCCTCCTTACAGTTTTGATCTTACCCAGAATAATGAGGATATACTTGACGGCCTCGACCCGAACGTTTACCTTGTATCATTCTACACCACCTTTGAGTTGGCAGATGAGGATATTGACAGGATACTAACGCCTGAGGCTTATGAAACCGATGGTGAGCTGCAGCCTATTTTTGTAAGGGTGGAGAGCTACACCACAGGCTGTCATGAGGTGACTACATTCAATATCCAGGCCGATCCTGCCCCGACAGCCAACTCGCCTGCAGATATCCAGCTATGTGACCTGGATAATAACGGTTCGGAAATATTTGACCTCACGCAACTGGATGGTGATGCACTTGCCGGACAGGACCCGAATGAACTGACGGTGACTTACCACAATTCATTGGGTGGCGCGACTAATAATACTGACTTCGTGTCTAATGCTTCTGCGCATCCTGTAACCGATGGCATGACAGTATACATCCGCGTGACCAATAATAACAATGTAGATTGCTACGGTACATCTGGTGTTACTTTTATTGTGGACGAAACACCGGTTATTGTACCGCCTGCCGATGGCTATGGCTGTAGCGATACAGGTTATACGCTTCCTGAACTTGAGGTGGGTAACTACTTTACAGCTCCGGGCGGATTGGGCACACCTATGCAGGCAGGGCAGGTGCTGTATACTTCCCAAACAGTGTATATTTTTGCCGAAAGCAACACCACGCCAAATAACTGTACCGATGAAGATAGCTTTAACGTTACAATTTATGAAAGGCCGGTTGTAGATACCCCTGCGCCGGTAGCTGCCTGTGAGAGCTACTTCCTTGATCCGCTTACGGTAGGTAACTATTATACAGGTCCGGGCGGTACAGGTAGCGTGCTTGCTCCCGGTACTGAAATTACTGATACTGATGTTCTATATATTTATGCGGAATCAGGTACTGCTGATACCGTGCTTTGTACAAATGAACATATATTTGAAATAAAAATTGACAAGAGGCCGGAGCTTATAGCTGCTACGCCACTTGAAGAATGTGACAACGATTACGACGGCATTGCTACCTTTAACCTTGTGCCTGCAGGTACAGAGGTTGTGAATGGTGTAAGCGGTGTTTTGGTATCCTACCATACAAGTGAGTTTAATGCACAGTACAACCTTCAGCCTATTCAGGATGCTGATTCTTACCAGTCTGCCAGCGGAATTGTTTACATCAGGGCCATTAATGCAGTGAGTACTACCGACTGTTATTCGATTGAGCCGGTTGAGCTGATCGTGCATCCGAAGCCGGTTCTGACCGAAATAGCCCCTTATATTGTTTGTGATGATAACAACTCGCCTGACGGTGTGGAGTTCTTCGACCTTACAAGCAAGAATGATGAAGTATCAACAGATGCTGATATCACAATTACATACCACACTACGCAGCAAAATGCTATCGATAATGTAACTGATATAGCTGATGCTACCGCTTACGAAAGCGGAAATGGTACCGTATGGGTGAGGATGGAGAGCAGCTTTGGATGTTACAGCGTCAACTCTTTTGAGCTTGTTGTCAATCCGCTTCCGGTTGTGGCTACCGACCTTGAGCCGTTCTATGCGTGTGAAGAGGAACCGGGAGAAGGCCTGTTTGACCTGAGCCTGATCGGGCCGCAGGTTACCATGGGTGCATCGGGCTATACCGTTGCTTATTATGCAACGCTTGATGATGCACAAAACAATCCTGACAACTACCTGCCTACGCCATACCTCTCGCCAACTACAACTATATATGTGAGGGTGGTTGACGCTATTACAAACTGTGTGGTGATCACTACGGCCGACCTTGAAGTGCTGCCGGCACCTATAGCGCCAAACGTTGGCCCTATTGAGGAATGTGACCCTGACTATGACAAAACTGCTGAGTTTAACATTGTGCCTGTACTTGAGGAGATCGAGGCTGCACTGGGCAATGTTACTGCAATTCCTTTTGAAACCTATAATGACGCATTCTTTAATGCTACGAACAACATAATTGATAACCCGTCTGCCTACTGGAACGTACTGGCCCAGACCACTAACGGTGTACAGACCATTTACATAAGGGTAGAGTCTGACCAGACTGACTGTTTTGATATTGTTGAGCTGCAGCTTATAGTGAACCCTGCGCCGCTCGTGACAGCTCCGGATCCGTACATCCTTTGCGATAACGGCAGCAATGACACCGACGGCCAGGCGATATTTGACCTTACAACGCTTGAAGCGATAATTTTGGGCACACAGGACCCTGCACTGTATGATGTAACATTCTACAACGAAATGGGCCTTATCCCAACACCTGGCAGCTACCTGAGCGCAACCGATACCATCGTTGCCAGGGTAACCAACACGGCTACAGGGTGCTACAAGGAAACCGACGTTGAGCTTATTGTGAATCCGCTTCCGGTAGCTAATCCTCCTGTACCTTATACCGTATGTGATGAGAACAACCCGGGTGATGAGCAGGAAGAGTTTGACCTTACGACTAAGATTGATGAGATCATCTCTGTAGGTGGTGTTCCGCAATCAGGAATCATTACTACATTCTATCATACGTATGACGATGCGGTGGCAGGGGTGAACTTTATACAAAACCCGGAAACATATACCAATAATGGTGCAGTAGAGACTATTTTTGTAAAAGTAGAGGTTGAAGAAACAGGCTGCTACAGGATCGTATTGCTGGACGTGAGGGTAGAGCCGCTGCCTGTACTTGTACCTCCGGCCGCAGAAGACCTTACCATTTGTGATACAACAGGACTTGGCATAGGCTCTTTTGACCTTGAAGCTCTTGTTGAGGACATGGTAAACGGTGCGCCTAACCTTGAGGTAACCTTCCACCTTACAGCCCTTGATGCTGAGAACGGTGTAAATGAGATACAGAATACTGACAACTTCCAAATCAGCAATCCGGGCAACCCGGGCATACAGTATGTGTATGTGAGGGTAGAGAACACAATAACCGGCTGTACCAATGCTGAGCCTTTGGCGCTGATGCTTACGGTACTGAACGCCCCAATGGCTCCGGAAGATCTTGATGATCTTGAGCAGTGCGACGACCAGGATAACAATGGCCAGGACGGAAGGGCTTACTTTGACCTTACTGTTCAGGATGCCGATATCCATGCGGCTTTGGGTACAACGCCTGACAACCTGATCATACACTATTTTACAACTGAAAACAATGCCAATAATGGCATGCCAAGGATAACTAACCCGTCGCATTACTATGGTACGAATGGCCAGACAATATGGGTAAGGGTAGAGACTCCGGATACCGAATGTTTCAGTGTGACAAGCTTCCAGTTGGAACTACACCAGCCGCTGCAGCTTACTACGCCAACCATGCTGGTGAAGTGTGATGATACCGACCCGATAAATGATGGCCAGGCTGTATTTGACCTTACAGTAAAAGACGATGAGATACTTGGAATATACGGCATCGGCCAGGGCAATACAGTGACCTATTTTGTAGAAGACCCTAGGGTAGTGACAACAGCATTGCCTATAGATAACCCAACAGCCTATACTAACCCGGCACCACCACAGGGTAACCCTAAAACACTTTACGTGATGGTTACTACGCAGGAAGGATGTAAGAGCTACACAACGCTAACTATAAAAGTACTTCCGTTGCCGCAGCCTGACATGGATGTTGATCCGCTAATCCAGTGTGATGTTAACAATGCACCGGACGGTATGGAAGTATTTGACCTGAGCGATGCAGAAACGGATATCAGGGATAATGACTTTAATATGATCATTACCTACTATCCTACCGAGCAGGATGCCATAGACAGGACGAACCAGATACTTAACTATACAGCGTATAACAGTGGCAATGCAACAATATGGGTAAGGGCAGAGTCGAACACCGGAAATTCTCAGAACCCTGTGTGCTTTACGATAACGCATTTTGACCTGATTGTTTCTCCGCTGCCTGAACTGGGCGAAGCGGGCGTGATCGAGCCATATGCTATATGTGAGCAGAACACCGACGGTATTGCAACATTTGATTTCAATACGCATATGGACGAAATCCTTGGAGATACTGCCAACGTGGCTGATTATACGGTGAAGTTCTTCAGGACTGATGCTGACCGCATAGCAGGTATCGCAATGCCATACATCTATACCAATACAAGTTCGCCTAACCAGCAGAACATCGTGGTGGAGGTGACCAACAATGAAACCGAATGTGTAACATGGGCACCGCTTACGCTGCTTGTTGAAGAAGCGGCTATAGCCAACCCTGTTACCGAAACGTTCTTTGAATGTGACTATGATGGAGACAACGATGGTGTGTTCACTTTCGACCTGACGCGGGCCGATGATGATGCCCTTGGCTCTCAAAGCCCGACAGATTACAGTGTGACCTATTACACCAGCCAGGCGGATGCCGAAGCAGGGGATAACGCGATACCGAATCCAACGGCGTACCAAAATACCACATCACCGGATTACCAGATGATATGGGTAAGGGTAACTAATGAGTCTACAGTTAGCGGATGCTACGAAGTGACTACGCTGGAGCTGTTTGTAGAGCGCATACCGGAGCCAAGCCTTACAGGAGGCACGATATGTGTTGACTTCAGGACACAGGAAGTACTTCGCGACCACCTGTTGAACAGTGGCCTTGATGCAACACATACCTTTGTGTGGTACCATGACGGTAATGTGATACCTGGCGCTACAGGTCCAACATATACTGCAATCGAAGCAGGTGAATATACGGTAATCGCAACCAGCGCTACAGGATGTGTGTCTGACCCGATAGCTGATGTGGTAGTAGAGCGTAGCGGCCCTGCCAGCCCTATAGGCGATGGCATCGCGGTGAGCAATGCCTTTAGTGATGGCCAGACCATAGTAGTGCTTGTTGAAGGTTATGGTGAATACCAGTTCCAGTTGGATTACGGCCCATGGCAAAACAGCAACGTGTTCAACAACGTATCGCCAGGCGAGCACGAAGTACACGTACGCGATGTAGCCACCGACAACCCATGTGATGAGTTCAACATACTCATTGACAGGGTTAGCGTTATCGACTATCCTAACTTCTTCACGCCGAATGGAGACGGTTACAACGATACCTGGAACATCATAGGTATGTGGGGCGACGATTTTATCGGTACCGAAATATATATCTTCGACCGCTACGGCAAACTGATCAAGCAATTGAGCCCTGCTTTTGATAGCGATGGATGGGACGGTACCTTCAATGGTGCTCAAATGCCTGCCGATGACTACTGGTTTACCGTTACTTACCGCGAAGGCGGCGTAACCAAAGAATTTAAGGCCCACTTTGCTCTTAAGCGATAAAGGCCAATCTGAATAACAAAAGGGCATCCGGTGAGGATGCCCTTTTTGCGTTTAAATACTTGTTATGGATATGACAGGAAAAATTATGTTTGCACCCGTAACGCCTGCTGGATGTGCCTTTGGTTGTGGTAAGCCATAAAGCGGAGGGCATCGCCGGTTTTTAGCCTGATGAGTTTTGTAAAAGTAACTGCGACGCCAGCTTTATTGAGGTCGTTTGATTTCGATTGAACGAGCAATGCGAGCATCTTTTCCTGAGAATTGAGAAACGTATCAATCACCCCGCTCCCCAGGCTGCTGCCGGATGGGTTCATGGCAGTGAATGTCTTCATCTTTTTACCGCCTTCTTTTGGGATGACCATGTTCACAAGGTAGTTGCCCATGAAACCGCTTTTGAATTGCGGTTGCGGCGTTGTGGACGATGCGGCAAGATGCCTCCCTATCTCCGGCAGGTAGAATGCGGAGTAACGATTGAGGTGTTCCAGGCATTCGAGGATGCTCCAGGTTTCCGGCGAAGCCTTGTGATTAAGTTGGCTTTCACTCAGGTGTAAAAAGGATTTTGCCGCTGCAATGTTGCTTTGGGTAATGAGTTCCAGCTCTTGCAGCAGCTCGTTACTGTTCGTTTTCATGATTGATGATTTTGTGGCAAAGGTCGGTATCATCCTAAAGCAAAACATTGATCGCGCTCAAGATTTTTGAAGTCGCGAGAGCGTTTCGGGCGTCATGCGCAGGTACGAGGCAATATACTTGTGCGGCACTTCCTGGAAGAGTTGCGGCGAGCGTTTCAGTACCCTCTCATAGCGCTCGCGGGGCGAGGTGGTAAGCAGGTCGGTTTCACGCTCCAACTGCCCAAAAATAACGTAGCCCAAAATGGTATTCCACAAGGCTAAGTGTTTTGCGTCGCTATTGATGAAATTCAGGAAATCCGCCCTCGGGATGGACTTAACTACCGTTTGTTTTATCGCCTCTGCCGAATAGATCGTGGGCTGCCCTGTAATGAGTGCGTCCATAGCAGCAAATAGTGAGCCTTTGTAAGCAAACCGTATGGTATTGAGGTCATCGCCATTTTGGTGGATGATTCGGATGATGCCCTGTTCCAGGAAATATACCGGCATATCGGCCCTGCCTGCCTGAAAAAGCAGGTCGCCACGCCTGAGTTCCATTGGCGCCGACCATTCCAGCCCTGCATTTTGCATGGCGTTGAGAAGCTGTTGCAGTACATCCATTGTGTTTATTTTCACAAATATAGCAACTGCAAATAAAAAAGCCTCCCGCAGTGCGAAAGGCTTTCATATATGATATGCAAAAAATTACCTGTTGTTGTATTTTTCCAATGCCACTTTCAGTATTTCTACCGAACGTACCAGGTCTTCTTTCTTCAGGACGTAAGCGATGCGTATTTCGTCAAGCCCAACATTTGCTGTAGAATAGAAACCTGCTGCAGGGGCAACCATTACGGTCTCGCCGTCAAGATCGAAGCTTTCCAGCAGCCATTGCGCGAAGTTGTCGGCGTTGTCTACCGGCAGCTTGGCGATGCAGTAGAATGCGCCTTTCGGGGTGGCTACTTTTACGCCTTCAATTTTGTTTAGTTCGGCAATCAGGGTATCCCTGCGCTCTTTGTATTCGCCGATAACCTCGTCAAAATAACTTTGAGGTGTATCAAGCGCGGCCTCACTTGCGATCTGCTCAAAAGTTGGCGGGCTAAGGCGCGCCTGCGCATATTTCATGGCCGTAGCCATCACTTCTTTATTTTTAGATACGATGCATCCGATCCTTGCACCACACATACTGTAACGCTTGGAAACAGAGTCGATCATGATGGCATGCTCCTCGATGCCCGGAACGTTCATCACCGAATAGTGCTTGTCGCCATCGTAAGTGAACTCGCGGTATACTTCGTCTGCAATAAGGAACAGGTCATGCTTTTTCACCAGTTCGGCAAGCTGCTGTATTTCCTCCTGCGTGTACAGGTAACCGGTAGGGTTGCCGGGGTTGCAGATAAGGATGGCTTTTGTTTTTGGCGTGATGAGCTTTTCGAAGTCGGCAATGGGAGGAAGGGCAAAACCTTCGTCGATGGTCGAGATTACCGGAACTACCTTTACGCCCGATGCTACGGAAAATCCGTTATAGTTGGCATAGAATGGCTCAGGGATGATTACCTCGTCTCCTGCATCCATGGTGCTGCCCAAAGCAAAAAGCAGTGCTTCAGAGCCGCCTGTGGTTATGATGATGTTTTCAGGGTTTACGTTTACGCCATGTGCCTGGTAGGAGGCCGCAAGCTTGTTCCTGTAGCTTTCAAAACCCGCCGAATGGCTGTATTCCAATATTTTTATAGTATTATTTTTGATGGCTTCCAGCGCCACTTCCGGGGTTTTGATGTCCGGCTGGCCAATGTTCAGGTGGTAAACCTTATGGCCTTTTTTCTTGGCTGTTTCAGCGTAGGGTACAAGTTTCCTTATAGGAGATTCAGGCATCTGCCTGCCTTTTTGCGATACGTGAGGCATGCGTATAAGTTTTTAAGTTTGAGGGCAAATTTGCGACTTTTTTTAGAGACAGTATAATTTTTTGCCACGAATTACCCTAAATATTACAAATTGTAAATCTTGATTACGGATTATAATTGCCCGAAAAAGAATTAGTAACTATCTAAATTTTGCTGAATTAAAAAATTAACCACATGGGGACATAGCTTTTAGCTGTCGGGTATAGAATGTAATTAAGAGACACAGAGCCCGAAGCTTCGCTTCACTACGTTTCACTATACACGCTTTTTAGATTTTTAAGAGCTATAAAGCCTATGTACCTATGTGGTTAAATGATTACTTAGACAGTTACTTAGTGAAATTCGTGGCAAAAGAAAAAGCCCTGCAAAACAGGGCCTCATTATGTAAAAAGTTGGATGCAATTACTGGTTTACGATCGTCTTCTTTTTCTGGAGTACGTTGGTGTTTTCAGGCGATGTCACCTCTCCTTTGATCTTCAGCGCAACGGTACCGCCGGGATAGTTTACCGCATTGGATTGTACCGTTATGGTCTTGCGGATGGGGCCCGGGTTCATGTTGTATTTCACCTCGATCTTGCCTGTCTTGCCCGGCGCAATTGGCTCTTTCGGCCAGCTGGGCACCGTACACCCGCAGGTAGATTTGGCTTCTTTAATGATAAGTGGCGCATCGCCGGTGTTGGTAAATTCAAATACCCTCACCCCGTTATCATCTTCCTTACTGGTCGTTCCATAGTCTATGGTGTCGCCATTCTTAAGTTCAAGCTTAGCACCCTGCGCATTGGCAGATAAGGTGATAACAAACATTGCGATAAGGCCTAAAATTCTTTTCATCTCTGTTGTAAATTTGATTTTAGTAAAAATAGTCAGTTTAAATTAAAGTACAAATATTGAATGCTTCTTTTTTCAAAATTGTACTTATATGGTTACTTTTGCATACAATTACAAAAAACAAGCCAAATTTTTTTCATTTGGCATAAAAGCTAACAATAATAACATGACAATCCCATCGCAATTTGACGCCAAAGCTGCTGAAGGCAAATGGTATGACTACTGGATGAAGCACAATTATTTCCACTCGGAGCCTGATCACAGGACACCGTACACCATAGTTATCCCTCCTCCAAATGTCACCGGCGTACTGCACATGGGCCACATGCTCAACAATACCATCCAGGATGTACTCATCCGCCGCGCACGCCTGAAAGGCTTCAATGCCTGCTGGGTACCGGGTACCGATCACGCGTCCATTGCAACCGAAGCCAAGGTAGTTGCCAAGCTTAAGGAGGAAGGCATCAACAAGGCGGACCTGACCCGTGAGGAATTCCTGAAGCATGCCTGGGAATGGACCGACAAATATGGCGGCGTTATCCTGGAGCAGTTAAAAAAGCTGGGCGCTTCGTGCGATTGGGACCGTACCAAATTTACTATGGACGACGATATGTCGGCCTCAGTTATCCGTTCTTTTGTTGACCTGTATAATAAAGGCCTCATCTATCGTGGCTACCGCATGGTAAACTGGGACCCGGAGGCAAAGACTACGCTTTCGGACGAAGAAGTGAATTATGAAGAAAGGCAGGGGAAGCTCTACCATCTTAAATATAAAATTGAGGGCAGCGGGGAATATGTAACCATAGCCACTACCCGGCCAGAAACGATATTGGGCGATACTGCCATCTGCATCAACCCGAACGATGAGCGCTATACCCACCTGAAAGGCAAAAAAGCCATTGTGCCGATTGCCAACCGTGTCATACCCATCATTTTTGATGAGTATGTGGATATGGAGTTCGGAACCGGATGCCTGAAAGTGACTCCCGCGCACGATGTGAACGATAAGGAACTGGGCGAGCGCCACAACCTCGAGATCATTGATATTTTTAATGAAGATGCTTCACTCAACAGCTACGGCCTGCACTATGCGGGCAAGGACCGTTTTGTGGTGCGTGATGAGATAGCCAAAGAGCTTGAAACCATAGGCAGCCTCGAAAAAACGGAAGTACACGTTAATAAAGTAGGCACATCGGAAAGGACGAAAGCGGTTATCGAGCCAAGGCTGAGCGACCAGTGGTTCCTGAAAATGGAAGACCTGGTAAAGCCTGCGATAAAAGCCGTGCTTGAAAGTGATGAGATAAAGCTATACCCGAAACGTTTTGACAATACGTACCGCCACTGGCTGGAGAACATCCGCGACTGGAACATTTCGCGCCAGCTGTGGTGGGGCCAGCAAATACCGGCCTATTACTATGGTGATGGCAAGGAGGATTTCGTAGTGGCCGAAAACGCGGCCGATGCATTGGCTTTGGCCAAAACAAAGACAGGAAATGAAAATCTTTCCGCTGCCGACCTGAAGCAGGATCCCGATGCACTGGATACCTGGTTCTCATCGTGGCTGTGGCCAATGGCCGTGTTCGGGGGCATAATGGATCCCGAAAATAAAGATTACAAATATTATTACCCGACCAACGACCTTGTTACCGGGCCGGACATCCTGTTCTTCTGGGTGGCGAGGATGATAATCGCAGGGTATGAATATGCCGGTGACAAGCCGTTTAGCAATGTATACCTTACAGGGCTTGTTCGCGATAAGCAAAGAAGGAAAATGTCTAAATCATTGGGCAATTCGCCGGATCCGCTCGACCTGATCGAGAAGTTTGGTGCCGATGGCGTTCGTACAGGATTGCTGTTGAGCGCCTCTGCGGGTAACGACATCATGTTCGATGAGGAACTGTGCGCGCAGGGCAAGGCATTTGCCAATAAGATATGGAACGCGTTCCGCCTGATAAAAGGGTGGGAGGTAGCCGATATCGACCAGCCGGAGCATGCCCGCATGGCGATAAGCTGGTATGAGGCCAAACTGAATAAAACGCTGGCCGAGATTGAGGACCACTTTGAAAAATACCGCATCAGCGATGCGCTCATGGCGATATATAAGCTGGTGTGGGACGATTTCTGCTCGTGGTTCCTGGAGATGATCAAACCGGGCTACCAGCAGCCAATTGACAGGGAAACCTACAACAAGGCCATCGAAATGCTGGAGGCCAACCTGAAGCTGCTGCACCCATTCATGCCGTTCCTTACTGAGGAAATATGGCAGTACATAGCCGACAGGACACCGGAAGAAGCGCTTATCATTGCCAAATGGCCAATGCAGAAGCAGGCAGACGAAAGGCTGATAGGTTTGTTTGAGAATGCCACCGAGGTTATTTCGGGCATACGCACCATCAGGAAGGACAAGAACATTCCGTTTAAAGATGCTATTGACATGAAAGTGCTGAACAATGAAGCCTGGCCTACGGAGTTTGACAGCATCATTAAAAAGCTGGGCAACATTGCCGAACTGGAATATGTTTCTGAAAAAGTAAACGGCGCACTGACGTTCAGGGCAGGTTCCAATGAATATTTCATTCCGGTAACGGGCGCTGTGAACGTTGAGGAGGAAATTGCCAAACTGACCGAAGAGCTCAACTACAACAAGGGCTTCCTTAAATCGGTACAGGCAAAGCTGTCGAATGAGAAGTTCGTAGGCAGCGCCCCCGAAAAGGTGGTAGCCATGGAAAGACAGAAAGAAGCCGATGCGCTGGCCAAAATCGCTACTATAGAGCAGAGTTTGGCGAGTTTGAAATAGCCGACCACTCTTTGCGTTCAGTCATTGCGAGGCACGAAGCAATCTTTCCTTCGTTATTAAGGAAAGATTGCCGCGCTCCATTCTTCCGCTCGCAATGACGGAATCCGACAAGCTGACGAATAAAACCAAAAACTCCCGCAAGTACTTACCTGCGGGAGTTTTTTTTATGCTCTAAAGAAACACTTACCTCAGTTGGGCTCCCGTTTCTTTTTCAAGGTTCTGCCTTATTTTGCCCATGATCTTGTCGATCTGCTCATCGGTAAGGGTCTTGGCGCTGTCCTGAAGCGTAAAGCTCACGGCATACGACTTTTTGCCTTCCGGGAGGTTCTTGCCTTCATACACATCGAAAAGGCTGATGTCTTTCAGCAGTGACTTCTCGGCCTGCCTGGCCACGGTGTAAATGCTGTCGAATGATACGGCGGCGTCTACCAACAGCGCAAGGTCGCGGCGCACCTCCGGGAACTTCGATATCTCGGTATATTTTATTTTTGACGAAACAAGGCGGATGATGGCACCCCAGTTGAAATCGGCAAAGAAAACCTCCTGCTTGATGTCGAAATGCTTCAGGATGTTCTTTTTGATGCTGCCGAACTGTACCAGTACCTCATTGCCGGAAACCAAAGCGATCCCTTCGCTAAAAATGTCCGATGCTACCGGCTGTGCCTCTATCTTGCCGATGCCAAGCCTGCCCAGTACCAGGTTTACAAATCCTTTGAACATGAAGAAGTCCGACGGCTTTTGCTGGGTTTGCGTCCAGCTTTCCGGAAGGCGGCTGCCTGTTACGGTAAGGGTCAGGTGCTTGTTCTCGTCGTACCCGCCCGGCATTTTATGGTAGGTTTTGCCAAACTCGAACAGTTTCAGGTCGGCCCTTTTCCTGTTGATGTTAAACGACACTGCTTCCAGCGCGCTGAACAGTAATGACTGCCTCATTGCGGCAAGGTCGTTGCTCAGCGGGTTCAGCATCATTACGTTGAACTCTTCCTTCAGGCTTTCCGACAGTTTTATGTATTCCGGCGTGGTAAGCGAGTTGGCCATCATCTCGTTGAAGCCAAGCGATGCCAGCTGTTCGGCGATGATGTTCTGCAATTTATAGTCTTCCGTGCGCGACGAGTTGGATATTGACGCGTTCAGCTTTGTAGTAAAGTTGATGTTGTTGTAGCCGTATACCCTCAGGATTTCCTCGATAACGTCAATCTCGCGCGTCACGTCTACACGGTAGGCAGGTATCACCAGGCCAAGCCCGGCATCGGACATGGTGCTGATCTTGATGTCGAGCGATACCAATATCTTCTTTATGGTTTCCTTTGGCAATTCCTGGCCGATGGTGCGTGTTACATTGGCAAAATTCAGGAGTACCGAATGGTCTTCTATCTTTTTAGGGTAAATGTCGGTTACGTCCGAGGTGATCTCTCCGCCGGCCGTTTCCTGTATCAGCAGGGCGGCCCTTTTCAGCGCATACTCTGTGATGGTAGGGTCGATACCCCTCTCGAAGCGGAACGACGAATCGGTGCTGAGGCTATGGCGCTTGGCCGTCTTACGAATGGATACCGGGTTAAAGTAAGCGCTTTCGAGGAATATGGTAGCCGTGGTATCGGTCACGCCCGAATTCTTCCCGCCGAATACACCCGCAATGCACATCGGGCCGTTCTCGTCGCATATCATCAGGTCCTCCTCGTGCAGCGTCCTCTCCACATCGTCGAGCGTTGTGAATTTGGTGCCTGCCGGTACTGTTTTCACGATTATCTTGTTTCCTTTTATCTTGGCGGCATCAAAAGCGTGGAGCGGCTGCCCGAGCTCGTGCAGCACATAGTTGGTCACGTCCACCACGTTGTTCTTTGGCGTAATCCCAATAGCCTTAAGCCTGTTTTGCAGCCATGCCGGCGACGGTTTTACGGTAATGTCCGATATGGTCACGCCGCAATATCTTGGCGCCAGTTTACTGTCTTCCACCTTCACATCCATTTTCAGGGTGCGCTTGTCGATGCGGAAGTTGCTTACTGATGGCGTTATGAGCTCTGTATTTACGTTCTTTTGTGTCAGTCCGGCACGGAGGTCGCGCGCCACGCCCCAATGGCTCATGGCATCGGCACGGTTGGGGGTAAGGCCTATTTCGAACACCTCATCGGTCTCAATGCTGAATACCTTGGAGGCAGGCGTACCCGGCTTCAGGTCGTCCTTCAGCACCATGATGCCGTCGTGCCCTTCGCCCAGGCCAAGCTCATCCTCGGCGCATATCATGCCGTGGCTTTCCTCGCCGCGTATCTTGCCCTTTTTTATCTGGAAGGCGTTGCCCTCTTTGTCATATAATGTCGTCCCGATGGTTGCCACCGGAACTTTCTGGCCTACCGCTACATTGGGAGCGCCACATACAATTTGTACTGGAACGCCATCCCCGAGATCGACAGTGGTAATGCGCAGCCTGTCGGCATTGGGGTGCTGGATGCAGGTAAGTACGTGGCCCACGACCACGCCTTCGAGCCCGCCCTTAAGCGACTCAAACTTGTCGACACCCTCCACCTCAAGGCCGAGGTCGGTAAGCAGGGCAGCGGTTTCTTCAGATTTCCAGTCGAGTTTAATGAATTGTTTCAGCCAGTTGTACGATATGCGCATTTGTAATTTGTTTTTTAAAGCACGCAAAGATAATGATTATGGGGGAAAGAATAATTACAAACTACTGAACTGTTACGGAATTTATTAAGTGAAAAAAGAGGCAGGAGCCTCTTAATGTTTATTGTATTGCCGTGATTTATTCCTTCCATAATTGCACTTTAGGTTGTATAAGCAAGGGTGCTATTATTTTGTTTCCTTGCCACTGCCCATTAATTTTTCTAAATACCATTATCCCTGAACGTGTGTAATAACTAATTGAAACCAAAGCGGCTTTCTTGTCTCGAGTATAAACAGGCTTGCCAACGGAGATAATCTCCACTCCCCGTTTTTTTCTGTTATTGGCATATCGAAAAACGTTCGAGACGTTGATTTTACTGAAATCCCATTCGGAATTTGCCTTTTGTGCCAATAGGTAATCATACTCTTGTTCATTAAGAATTTGATCAACTACGCTATCCCTCTGAATTGAGATAAAGCCATAATCCAATTCCATATTTTCCGGTGCACAGGGATGTTCTTCTTTATACCGTTCGGATTCCACTACGCCGATACTAAAACTATTTTGGTTTGTGGGCCTCAGGTAAATGGTGTCAACTTTTGAAACAATCTTTGTCGAGGCCAGAAATTCATTTAAGATAAGGTAGTCCTCATCGTTTTGGGCGAAGCAGAGCGTGGCGCTCAATAAATAAAACAAGGCCAGTATACGTGTGAAGGTATTTACTGATACTTTTATAACCTGCCTTTTTTTGATTCTCCTTCTACTTTTTACCATACTTTTTAGCAATAAAATCAATTACTTTTTCCAGATTATTACTTAATAAAATGTCTCTTATGGGATTCGCATAGTCGCCTCCCCTGATGTCATAATCATTTACATATTTATCATATATATCGGTAATATCTTCGGGCGTTATAAGATATAAGTTAGATTCGGGCATTTTCTTTCTTTGTAAAACCGTCAAAGTTAGATCCCTGAACATTTCATTTTTATCATTACCCGGCAGCTTGGAATCGAGTATCCAGAAATAGAATACAGAATATTTGATGTCTTTTTGAAGGACATACTTTTTTACCTTTTTTATTATGGCGGATTGCTCTTCTTCTTTGTAACTTAAAATTATGAAAACATCCTTAACATTTTTAAATTGCTTATACACCCTATCGACTTCGATAAAATTTATGCCCGATTTTTCATCGAAGATTTTTTCCTCAACAATGGTTTGACCAATTGAGAGATTAAAAAATAAAAATATTGGTATTGATAAGTATTTTGTCAAAATTTATATGATTCTATTTTTTAATGCAGAGATTTGTTTTTCATTCTGTCAATTATTTCATCAATTTCCCGAAAAGCCCTTTCAATGCAATAGTATGCGAGATAAGAACCGTCAGGATTAATTACTATGAGGCTTCCGATGTGGCAATTATACTCCAGGAATGTTTTGGCAATGTAATCATCTTTGTCAAAAAGCCACGTAACTTTTTTACTGTAGCGGTCAATTTCAGATTTATTAGCGGGATGTTGCAGCCATAGCAGGTTTATATCAGTGCGCTTTTTTGTTTTACGGTTTCCTTTGTAATCAGAAGTGTCGTAAATATTGATCCTCCCTGTTGCCGGATTTCTGCTGGTTGGGTCTATGGCAGACACATAATTGATTACAATTGGTTTTGAAATATCTAATGCCTTACCTGATAATTTTTCGAGATGCTTTCTTATGGCTTCGAAATGTTTGGTTTCCAACTCTCCATAATTTTCAAAAAGGTATACTTTTCCGACATTTGCAGTATCCAGTTCAAAAAATTGACTGAATTTATCGTTTCCTACTTCCGTTTGCCGAAAAGCCTTTTCTGTGATGGCATTCCAGTTTTCATCAAAGAAGTACGATTTTTTGTTTTGACCGATGCATTGAATTCCAATCAATAGGAACAGACATAAATATTTCATTGGTAAGGTTTTTATAGTTGGGTTTGAACAAAGGGGCCGAAGCCTTATTGCATTTATTTCTCAATAATGTCAACACTAAGTATTCTATTCGCATCATCAGTTTGAATTTCAAATGTAGCGCCTTCTATAGGGTAAGAAATGCCGATTTTTGTTCCTTTCGAATTTTTTATAACCGATGTGATTTTTATGTAATTCTTATGTTTTTTAGCAACATTTTGCGCAACTGTAATAACTTTTAAAGCACCAATTGTTTCATTAATATCACACAGGTCATTTTGTACAACATACAGCGTATTTCTAGATTCCGGATGGAGATATTTCATAATCTTTTCATCACTAAGAATAGTACTTATGACACAGTTAGGTTTATTATTTTCGTGTGGGGTTGAACGTTCTTCTTGGCGTTTTTCGGATACAGTCGTAAAGCTAATTTGATTTGATGTGTTTAGATAAACTACATCCGATTTTGAAACTGTCTTCGCCCAGGCAAAAAACGCATTTAGTGTATAATCATCACTCTGGCTATAAAGTATTTGAGTGATAAGGATAAAAGTTAATGTTGGTATCCTCTTTTTCATCACGTACCTTTTTTCATCTTATCAATAACATTGTTAGCTTCATGCAGTATTTTTTCAATACAGTAATATGAAAGATAAGAACCATCCGGCATGATGATAATAAGGCTCCCGATATGGCAATTATATTCTAAAAATGTTTTGGCTATGTAATCATCTTTGTCAAAATACCAGTCAATATTTCTCCTGTAACGGCCTTTTTCGGGTTCGTTTCCGGCATGTTGCAGCCATATCAGGTTTATATCTGTCCGTTTGTCCATTTTTTTCATTTCGTCATGTCGCGACGTGTCATAGATATTCATGCGTCGCGTATTGGGATTTATGTCTGACGGATCATTTAAAGATATATAGCTAATGACAATTGGCTTTGTCGTGTCCAATATTCTGCCTGATATATTTTCCAAATGCTTTTTGACACCTTGGTATTGTTCCTGTTGCAGTTTCCCATAATTTTCAAACAGGAATGTCTTCGCTATATAGGCAGTATCCATATCAAAATATCTTGTTATGTACTCCTCAGACTGATTTTTTTTAAAGTTATGTTCAGTGGTAGGCTTCCAATTCTCATCGAAATAATAGACCTTTTTATCTTTATTTTGTGAAAAGCAATGAACGCTAAAGATAAGGAACAGGCATAAATATTTCATTGGTAGCTTTTTGGTTCCAGTAAATTTAAAAATTTATTCGGTGAAGAATAAAATATATGGTCAAATTGAATCGGTTTTGTCGTGAACTGCATAAAAAACAACGTGAACTGTATTGTCATCTGCTGATTATCCCACCGCAACTATTGTAAAATCCTTACATTTGGGTTTTAAAATTCCTTATGAAGCATTTCTTATACGCACTCGTGCTATTGTCCGGCATTACCTTGCAGGCACAGCTCAAAAGCCCCTCAGAATTCATCCCAAATTATGGCAGGCAGGTCAGCTATTACCATCAGTTGGAGAGCTATTTCGCGCATTTGGCCCAAAATTCAGATATGGTTATCCATAAGCCGTACGGGCAGACCAACCAGGAGCGCGGCCTGAACGCCTACATCATCTCCACCCCGGAGAACATTAAGGATATTGAGAACATCCGCAACAACCACCTTTACAATATCGGTATGGGCGGGAAGCAGGGCAATGCGGGCGACAAGGCGATTGTGTGGCTCAGCTTTAACGTGCATGGCAACGAGCCCGCCGCCGCCGAAAGCGCCATGAGCGTGGCGTATGAGTTGGTAAACCCAAAAAATGCGGCTACAAAGGAGTGGCTTAAAAATACCATCGTGATACTCGACCCGTGCCTCAACCCCGACGGCTATGCACGCTATGGCAACTGGCTGCGCGACATATCGGGCAGGGAGCCGAACCCCAATGGCTACGACCGCGAGCACATGGAGCCCTGGCCGGGCGGCAGGCAAAACCACTATGCCTACGACCTGAACCGCGATTGGGCCTGGCAGACGCAGGCCGAAACGCAGCAGCGCATCCTCCTGTACAACGAGTGGATGCCGATGGTGCATGTCGATGTTCACGAAATGGGCTACAACGAACCCTACTTTTTCCCGCCGGCTGCCGAGCCGATGCACGATTTCATCACGCAGGGGCAAAAGGATTTCCACAATGCGATAGGGGAGATGACCTCCAAAAAATTTGACGCACAGGGCTGGAATTACTACACCCGCGAGCGCTTCGACCTGTTTTACCCCAGCTATGGCGATACCTACCCCAGTTTTAACGGCGCGGTGGGCATGACCTACGAGCAGGGCGGCATTGGCGCCGGCCGTGCTGTAACCATGCGCAACGGGACCGTACTCACGCTAAAAGACAGGATAAACCACCATACTACCGCAGTGCTTACCGCGGTGGAGACGGCAGCCTGGCAAAAGGACAAGCTGCTGCGCAACTTCAGGGGCTATTTTAAAGATGGCCCCAAAGGCAAATACAGCGCTTACATAGTTAAGAACAGCGGCAAGAACGAGGAACTGGCGCAATTGCTGAAGCGCAACCGCATACAGTTTGCCTACGCCGATGAAAGCAAAAAACTGTCGGGATACCACTACCAGACCGATAAGGAAAAAGACTTTACCATAGAGCCGAATGACATGATCATTTCGGCGAACCAGCCCAAGTCGGTACTTACGCAAGTACTCTTCGAGCCGTCGCCACGGCTCACGGACAGCCTGTCGTATGACATTACGGCCTGGGCGCTGCCGCATGCCTATGGGGTGGAAAGCTATGCCGTGAAAAGGGACGTAGCTGTAAGGACCAGGGCACAGGTATCGCAAAAAGGAAAATTTGAATACGAAAATATGTACGCCTACTACGTGCCGTGGAATGGCAGGGCATCGGCGAAAACGCTGGCATTGCTGTTTAAGAACAACATTAAGGTAAGGTCGGCCAGGAAGGCATCGACATTCCGCGGGATAAAAGTAAACCCGGGCGACCTGGTGGTACTGAAGGGCGACAACCCGCAGGTAAGTGAGTTTAAAAACACGATGACGATGCTGCTGGACGGCAAGCCCGACCACGAGGTGATTGAGAGCGGCTATTCCATCAGCGGTGCCGATTTGGGTGGGGAATACTACCCGCTGCTGCAGGCCCCGAAAGTACTGCTTCTTGCCGGGAGCGACGTGAGTGCGACCGACTTCGGGCAGGCGTGGTTTTATATGGATGAGGTGGTAGATTACCCGGTAACCATCGTAAATACCGACAACCTTAGCAGGGTAAAATTATCCGATTTCAATACGCTCATAATGCCTGACGGATGGTACGGCCTTAGCGACGGCCAGAAGAACAGCATCGACAGCTTTATCAACGATGGCGGCAAGGTGATTGCCATGGGCGGCGCGCTCAACCTGTTTGAAGACAGGCCGGGCTACAGCCTCACCCGCTTTGCGACTACAGACGACAAGGACAAAGAAAGTGCCGAAGCCGATGCGGAAGCCATGAAAGCCCGTTACTTCGACTACCAAAATGCCGAAAGGCGTGCCATATCAGGTTCTGTACCGGGAGCGATAGTGGAGAACGTACTGGACAAGTCGCATCCGCTGTCGTATGGATTGGGTGATAAATATTTTAGCCTCAAAACCTCCGACAGCCGTTACCAACTGCTCAAGAACGTGTGGAATGTGGCCTATGTGCCTGCAGGCTATAAAAATTTCGGCTTCATTGGCCGCAGCCTGAAAAAGAAACTGGAAAACACCGTAACTTTTGCCGTAGAACAAAAGGGCAGGGGCCAGATCATTTACATGGTCGACAATCCGCTGTTCAGGGGATTTTGGGAGAATGGCAACGTGCTGTTTGGCAATGCGTTGTTTTTGGTGGATTAAAGATATGCCATCCAATAACTAAGAAAATTCACCGTTTGCAAATTAAACCATAAAACCAACCCTATGAAAGCAATTATTTACTTACTACTGTTGCTGCCTGCAATTTCATTTTGCCAGACGGCAAAGGAATTCATAACGCAAGGTGTTGCCCTGCATGATAAAGGGCAATATAAAGAAGCCATTGAAATCTATAAAAAGGCATTGGCTGTAGAGAAGGATAATCAGGAAGCAATCTATGAGGTTGCGCTTTCATCAATAAACCTTAAGGATTATCCTACCGCTATTG
This sequence comes from Flavobacterium sp. MFBS3-15, assembly GCF_026107645.2. Classification (GTDB taxonomy): domain Bacteria; phylum Bacteroidota; class Bacteroidia; order Flavobacteriales; family Flavobacteriaceae; genus Flavobacterium. The sequence continues at coordinate 234,281 of NZ_JAPCHV010000001.1, forward strand.
AATATGCCGATAAACTTATAAAAGCAAAAAAGGATTTTGTAGGTAAAGGGTATCATTTAAAAGGCATGAGTCTTGATTATAGCGGAAAACCTAAAGAAGCTATTGATGCATTTAAAAAAGGGATAAAGGCTGCACCGGATTATACAACACTATACTATTCACTCGCACTTACATCATATCAGTCAAAGGATTTTAAAACTGCGGAAGAAACACTGCATTCAGGCATTCTTAAAAATAACCGCCATGCGAGCAGCCACTATATGCTTGGCCTGATTAAACAGGATGAACGCTCAAAATCGCTTTTGGCTCTCTACTATTTTTTATTGACTGAACCAAACGGGCAACGCGCAAATAATGCTTACAATCTCATTCTTTCACAGCACAAGATCGGGGTGGAAGTAAAAGATGAGAAAACGATAAATATTAATATTAACCCAGGGAATGATAAAGATGGTTTCGGGCCGGCTGAAATGATGCTATCCATGCTTGAAGCAAGTAAAAATCTCGAAGACAACAAAGGGAAAAGTGAATTTGTATTATTCTCAGAAAACACTAAGTCATTTTTCATGGTATTGGGAGAGTTGCAGGAGAACAGTAAAAATAAAGGTTTTTGGTGGGATTTTTACGTCGACTTTTTCTACAGCCTTGCCAAAAATGAAGAAATGTACAAGGCATTCACTTATTATATTACCCAGGATGTAGACTATACTGTGGTACAAAACTGGTTGCAGTCAAATCCGGATAAAATAAAGGAATTTGAACAGTGGGTTGCCAATTATAAAGCAAAGTAAAGCGGCAATAAAAAACAAAATGCTGCCGTTAGTTCCGTATAAAATGACCCCATACATGAAGACATTCCTTTCAGGCCTCCTGCTGCTCGTGCTGGCAGGATGCGGCAGCGACGATTCCGGTAACGGGAACAACAACGAAAGCCGTGACTACAAGCAGGACATGCGCGATTTTGTCATTGGCATCAGCCAGGCGGCAAAGGCGGTAAACCCCAATTTTGCAGTTATCCCCCAGAACGGCATCGAGTTGGTTACTCTCACTGGCGAACAGGGCGGCGCGCCTGCAACGGCCTATCTTAATGCCATCGACGGGAATGGGCAGGAAGACCTGTTTTACGGTTATGACGATGACAATGTGGCCACTCCGGCAGGCGCGACAAGCTACCTGCGCAGTTTTCTCGATGTGTCTAAAAACGCAGGGAAGAAGATATTGGTGACCGACTACTGCTGGTCGGCGGCTAAGGTGGCAGACTCTTATACTAAGAACGAAAACGCAGGATATATCTCCTACGCTGCCGAAGACCGTAACCTGGCCCTTATTCCGGACAGTGCACCGCATAATGAGAATGCAGGGGTGATTACTTCGCTGGCACAGGCTAAAAACCATATCTTTTTCATCAATCCTGAAAATTTCAACACGAAGCAGCAGTTCATCAACGCGGTGAGGGCCACCAATTATGATGTGGTGATCATGGACCTTTTCCTGGACGATGGCGCTTTTACCGCAGCCGAAGTGGAGCAGCTCCGCTATAAGTCGAACGGTGGCAGGAGGCTCGTGATCTGCTATATGTCGATTGGCGAAGCGGAAGATTACCGCTACTACTGGCAAAACAGCTGGGACAGCAACAGGCCGTCATGGATTGCCGCCGAAAACCCTGACTGGCCCGGCAACTACAAGGTCAAATACTGGAATGCCGAATGGCAGGCGCTCATTTACGGGCAAAGCGATTCGTACCTGACCAAAATTACCGATGCCGGTTTCGATGGCGTTTACCTCGACATCATTGACGCCTTTGAGTATTTTGAGTAGCCGTAATGTGCTAAGTTTTTCCCAAACCGGCTTACTTTCCCAAATCCTTCCCAATTCCCTACACAACTTGCGTCCTGTAAAATGATACAGGATGAAGATACGATTTGCAATTTTGGCATGCCTGGGTGTAGCCGCGACAGCATGGGCACAATTAAGCCCTCCGGGAATGGGCGCTACAAAGACAGCCTACTGGTCGGCCATAGGCATCAATCAAAAGCTGGGCGAAAACAACAGTACCACAGCCTACCTGGGTTGGGGAAGGGTTAGCGGCGCCGATGGCGGATCCCCTGTAGATATGCCTTTGATTTTTGTGGCAAACCAGGAATTTTATCATAAGTTCAGCCCCCGGTGGAAATACAGTGTGGCGCTCAGCTACCGCCGCCAGCATGAGTATGAGGCAGGCGAAGGCCTGGCGGATACCGATGCGATACAACAGGAATTCAGGGTGTACGGGAGGCTACAGTATTCGCAGGATATAGGCGGCGTAAAGTGGGCCACAACCCTGAGGCAGGAAGTACGCAGGTTTTATGCGGATGATTTTTCTGATGCAGAGTACGGCCTGCAGCTCCGTACACGTTTCAAGACACAGGTTTCGGTTCCGTTGAACAGCCATAACAGCATTATGGGGAGTGCGGAGGCGTTGTTCTCGGCAAGCAGGGACAACCATGCCGGCTGGCAGGGTATGGGCTATAAGGAAAGCCGCTTTTGCTTGTATTATTCCCTTTCGCCCGAAAGCCTGCCTGTCACTTTTGACGTTGGGTATATGAACGACCTCATGGGCCACGGCAGCCATACCGCCGATGCAAGTTATGTGGCGATAGACATTATTGTAAAAGACCCGTTTTAGGAGGTGGATATCATGCTCAGGAATAATACTTTGCTATGACTTCTTCGAGCATTTCCTGCGTAACCGGCTTTGGCCTGAAATCATGGAATATGCCTTGTACGGCTTCGAGCGCTTCATCTTCCGGTTCATCGTAATCGTTGGTCATGACCACAATGAGGCACTTTTGATGTAATGGCAGTTTACTGAACTCTGCTATGAATTCCCAACCATTCATGCCGGGCATGTTCACATCCAGGAAAATGATGTCGGGCAGCATTTCGCCGTTTTGACAATGGGCCAGTGCTTCGATTGCAGATCCTTTGGGGATAATATGGGTTGCGGCATCACATTTCCTGATGACGCGCTCATGGAAAAAGTTATCGATCTTATTGTCGTCGATAAGCATGATGCAATTTACCGGTCTATTCATGCTGCAGGTTTAAAATGGTAAATTTAAAAGTGCTGCCTTTCTCGGTGCCGGGCTCTACCCAGATGCGTCCACCGTGCATTTCGGCAATTTTTTTACAATTTGCGAGCCCTATTCCGTGGCCCTCATAGTCTTCTTCTGAATTTAACCGTTGAAAAATACGGAAAATCTTGTCATGGTCTTTGGGGTCGATGCCAATACCGTTATCCGAAACGGTGAACTCATAGTAGCCGCCGTTTTCCCTGCTGCTTATCCATACTTCAGGGTTTGCATCCTGTTTATGGAATTTGATCGCATTGGCAATCAGGTTTTGGAACAGTTGGCGAAGCTCTGTCCTGTAGGCATAAAATTCCGGCAGGCCGCAGGTTATGTGTATTTTAGCACCGTTTGCCTTTATCATGCTGTCGAGGTCGGCAATAACTTCATCTACTATCTCGTGGCAGTTTGTAAGCGACAGCCTTCTTTTGCGGCCAAGTTTGCCGTAGCTCAGGAGGGATTTTACCACATGGCTCATCCGGTCTGTTGCCGATTGCATGGTACCTAAGTGCGTTTTTACCTCATTGTCAATACGGTCGCCATAATCCTCTTCGATCATTTGGATGTAGTTAGACATCGTGCGGAGCGGCTCCTGCAGGTCGTGCGACGAAATGTAGTTAAACTGCTCCATTTCCTCGTTTTTCAGCTGTAGCTCGATCAGCTGGTTGCGTATGATCTCTTCCTGCTGCTTTCTTTCGGTGATGTCTACTATAGAAGCCAGCGCAACAATTCCCTTTTCAGTTTTAATGGGAGTAATCCCAATTTCTATCGGGAATTCGGTCCCATCTTTTTTCAGTGCATAAAGTTCGCTGATTGCGCTGAAATGGCGCGGATGCGGATTGTTAGCGTACTGGGGTTGCTTTTCTCTATGTGCAGCCCTGTATCTTTCCGGCACTATTATGTCCAGGCTGCGGCCCTCCATTTCATTAGGACCATAGCCAAAAATTTTGTTGGCTTCCCGGTTTACCAAAGCGATGTTACCCTCAGTGTCGCTCATTACCAGCGCATTCGGAGCGGACTTTACAAGCGCCTTAAAGTTATATTTGGCGATCTCCTTTTTAGTACCCATTTCGTTGAGTACCATCGACGTCGCAAAAATTAAAACAAGTGTTGTGATTAAAAAGGCCAACGCATACAACGCGATTCCCAATTCCTGGGATACCCACCCATTACGGTAGGCCATTATTTTCAAGTAAGTAATCAAAAATCCTACAACCATTATCCTTGACGATAGTCGCCTCGCCATAATATTACCAATCTTATTGCCGGTGTATATCGCTGTCAGGCCGGTTGTCGGGTTGAAAAGCGTGGCAGTAATTGTAAAAATGCCCAGCCCCACCGCAGTATAGATCGACATGGCTTCAAAAACATTAAAATTATATAGGGGAGGAATCTTAAGGATATGCCCGAAGATTACAATACCCGATATAAACGTAACGGAATGCAAAAGCAACTGGACAGGCAGCTTCGCTCTTTTAACTCTTATAAAAAAAATGGCTAACCCGGTAAGCACAAAGGCAATCGCAGTTTGCTTTGCCATCCCAAAATATATATGATCGCCTAAAATGAAAATGCGCTTGTAGACTTCCGGAAAATTATTTTGGATTACAGAAAGAGAAGCTGTCGCAACAATTAAGGAAGCCATTATTCGTGATACAATACGCGCAGATTTGGTTTGCGCCCCAGCTCCCCATAAAGCGAGTCCGGACAGGATAAAACAAAATGCAGCGTCCTTTGCCATTGGCAAATGCCCGGTTACTTCCGGAGAAAGGATACTGTGTTCCAGCAAAACGGAATATACCAGGACTGCTACGCCTAAAAAGACAGCAAATATGCATGAATACAATATTGGCCTTTTATAGTATTCCCAGTCAATCTCTTTTTTGCGGGTTTTTCGCTCTTTGGATTGTTTCATGCTTAAAGTTACCTTAAATTATGCTCAGTCACAACTTTTTTGACATGTTATTCTTACCATTTGGCTTCAAATAGTGATCGAGTGCCATCTTGTCATACTATTTGTGCCATTTTTCTATTGGCACAATCATTGTCTTTAGAGAGGCAAAGGTGTAACAAACAAAAAATCAAAAACAAGAATAAAAACAAAAAGTATGAGTAAGATAATCGGAATTGACTTAGGTACAACCAACTCGTGTGTTGCCGTAATGGAAGGTAACGAGCCGGTGGTTATTCCTAATGCTGAAGGTAAAAGGACAACCCCGTCAGTAATTGCATTTGTTGAAGGCGGGGAAATCAAGGTTGGTGACCCGGCCAAAAGGCAGGCAGTGACCAATCCGACAAAGACAATAGCTTCTATCAAGCGTTTCATGGGTAACAAATACTCTGAAAGCTCTAAAGAAGCATCGAATGTGGCTTACCACGTAGCCAAAGGCGATAACGACACACCGCGTGTTGACATCGATGGCCGCCTGTACACGCCGCAGGAACTTTCTGCCATGACATTGCAGAAAATGAAAAAAACTGCCGAGGACTACCTTGGCACAACGGTAACGGAAGCGGTTATTACCGTTCCGGCCTACTTTAACGACGCGCAGCGCCAGGCAACCAAAGAAGCCGGTGAAATTGCGGGCCTTAAAGTAAGAAGGATCATCAACGAGCCTACCGCAGCGGCACTGGCTTATGGCCTTGACAAAGCGGGTAAAGACCAAAAGATCGCTGTATATGACCTTGGTGGCGGTACATTCGACATCTCGATCCTTGAATTGGGTGACGGCGTATTCGAAGTGCTTTCTACAAACGGTGACACGCACCTTGGCGGTGACGACTTTGACCAGGTGATCATCGACTGGCTGGCCAATGAGTTCAACAGCGAAGAAGGTGTTGACCTTCGTAAAGACCCTATGGCGCTACAGCGTTTGAAAGAAGCTGCTGAAAAGGCAAAGATCGAGCTTTCTGCTTCATCGCAGACAGAGATCAACCTGCCATACGTTACTGCAACGGCTTCGGGCCCTAAGCACTTGGTGAAAACCCTTACAAGGGCTAAATTCGAGCAGCTTGCCGACGAGCTTGTAAAGCGTTCGATGGAGCCGGTGGCTAAAGCGCTTAAAGATGCCGGGCTTTCTAAATCAGATATTGATGAGGTGATCCTTGTAGGTGGTTCTACACGTATCCCTAGGATACAGGAAGAAGTGGAGAAATTCTTCGGCAAGAAGCCATCAAAAGGCGTTAACCCGGATGAGGTTGTGGCTATTGGCGCGGCGATCCAGGGTGGCGTACTGTCAGGCGACGTGAAAGACGTACTGCTTCTTGACGTAACCCCGCTTTCCCTTGGTATCGAAACCATGGGCGGTGTAATGACAAAGCTTATCGATGCCAACACCACGATCCCTACAAAAAAGTCGCAGGTATTCTCGACCGCAGCTGACAACCAGCCGTCTGTTGAGATCCACGTACTGCAGGGTGAGAGGCCAATGGCTACCGACAACAAAACGATAGGCCGTTTCCACCTTGACGGAATCCCGCCTGCACAAAGGGGCATCCCGCAAATTGAAGTAACATTCGACATCGATGCCAACGGTATCATCAAGGTGTCGGCTACCGATAAAGGTACAGGCAAGTCGCACGACATCCGTATCGAGGCTTCTTCAGGGCTTACCCAGGAAGAGATCGACAGGATGCGTAAGGAGGCTGAGGCCAATGCGGATGCTGACAAAGCTACACGTGAAAGGGTTGAGAAACTGAACGAAGCTGACGGCATGATTTTCCAGACGGAGAAGCAATTGGCAGAGTTTGGCGATAAACTGTCAGGCAGCAACAAAGAGGCTATCGAGTCAGCACTTAACGAGCTGAAGGCAGCCTATGAGTCGAAAGACATCGCTACGGTACAGCCGGCACTTGACAAGATCAACGAGGCATGGAAGAATGCTTCGGAAGAAATGTACAAGGCACAGGCCGAAGGCCAGGGCGGCGCGCAACAGGCACAGCCGGACAACGGCCAGGCCGAAGGCGACAACGTACAGGATGTTGACTTTGAAGAAGTGAAGTAATCCGTAAGGACGTAAGGATTATTAGATATTAGATTTTAGATAATATATAATAGACTTTAGATAATAGATTTGAGAGAGACGCCCCGCAATTGTGGGGCGTTTTTGTATATAATCGCTGCATTTCTGTCATTTCGACCGCAGCGCAGCGGAGTGGAGAAATCTCAATCAAGGATAGAGGAATATAAATTTCGAACAAGAGATTCTTCGACTCCGCTGCGTTTCGCTTAGAATGACACGGACATCCCTAATAGCAAAACGCCCCGCAATTGTGGGGCGTTTTTGTATATAATCGCTGCATTTCTGTCATTTCGACCGCAGCGCAGCGGAGTGGAGAAATCTTAATCCGGGATAGAAGAATATAAATTTCGAGCAGGAGATTCTTCGACTCCGCTGCGCTTCGCGCAGAATGGCACATAAATCCGAGCAACAAACGCCCCGCAATCGCAGGACGTTTTTTGTTTATTATGTCAGTTTTACATCCGAGTGAAGCTCGCTCCCCTCTCCTTTGGAGAGGGGCTGGGGGTGAGGCCAAATAACCAAATCCACAAATCCACAAATCCACAAATCAACCCATCAACCTACTCCACCGTAAACCCTAATCCCTCCACATATCCCTTATTCTGGAAGTTGTTCTTATACTTGCAGTTTTCAAGGTATTCATTAAGGGCCTTCTGTACTTTGGCACGGTCGGGCATGTTCTCGCGCACTTTCTCAAATGAGCTGCGGTCGCTGTCGGCATACTTCGTGATGAGCGGGTAATCTTCCGGCTGCTTAAAGTTCATGATGCCGCGCAGGTTGTCCATCTTTTTGTACGGCCAAAACGCCCAGTTCACCTGGTTGGCATCGAGCAGCTTGCGGAACTCCAGCACCCATTCGTCGGTATTCTCGCCCGTCTCGCCTATGTAGATAGGCACATTATACTTGTCGCGGAAGTCGATGTACTTCTGTATCGACTCCTGGTTGATGTCGAACCAGTACTTGTGGAACTCATACACCACATTATCGTCCAGCACGCGTTCGAACACGCCGAAATCGCCGGCCCAAACCGACCCGTTAAGGTAGATGGTATGCTTTTGGTCTACGGCACGGATGTCCTTCACCATGCGCTCATACACAAGGAACAGCCTGTGGTTATAGTCGGGTATGTCTTTGGTAAAGTAGTGCGCAAACGGTTCGTTGATCACGTCGTAGCCGATGATTATTGGGTCGTCCTTATAGCGTCGGGCAATGCGTACCCATATTTCGCTCATTTCGTCCTGTGCCGTTTTGCTGAAGTACAGCCACGGGTAGCCGTAGGAGTCATCGATGTTATCGCCCGTTTGCCCGCCCGGGGCGCAGTGCATGTCGAGCAGCACATACAGGTTTTCCTGGCGGCACCATTCGATCACGCGGTCAAAGTATTCGAAGCCGGCGTTGCGCTTGCCCATGTACAGGTCGTTGGTAAAAAGCTTGTAGTGGAACGGGAGGCGCAGGTGGTTGGAACCGGTGCGCTTGAGGTACTTGATATCCTCCTGCGTAATGTAGTTGTCCAGGTATTTGTGCCAAAAGGCGGCCAGGCTGTCGGGGCCAACCATTTCGTGCAGCAGCTCGTCGATCTTGCGGGGGGAGCTTACCTTGCCCATTTTGAACATATAGCCTTCGGGCACAAGCCAGTTGCCCAGGTTGGTGCCTTTCAGCGTGATGGGGCTGCCATTGGCATCAAGGATTTCCCTGCCCTTTGTTTTCGGGATAGCGCCTTTGTAGACTTTGCCGTTATCGCCATAGGTGGAATACGATTTGCACGAGGCCAGCAGTCCGCCGAAAGCGAGGACAAGCAGCGCCAGTTTGAGTTTGTTTGTCATTTGTTAAAGCAAATTTTATGAATGATGTTTGGAAAATTTGCCTTAAAGATAGGAAAAGTGGCGGAAAGCGCTACAAATTTGAACCTGCCGGTGCATCAGTCATAATTAAACATATAGGTTGCAGCCACGCCACGCAGCCGCCCGCTATATTTCGCATAAATTACCAGGCCGGTATCAATGATGTCATCCTGCAGCATAATTTTGTACGCATGCTTTTCCGATACCGTTATCACTTGCGTTTTCAGGCCTATGTATGAAAATTCCAGCCTGTCATCCTCTTTCGCCATAATGGTAAACTCACCGTCAAAGTTGGTTTGTACCGGCAGGACTTTAGCGCCTTGTAGTTTCACATTTACAGAGGGCAGTGGCATGCCCATGTAGTCGGTAACCACACCTGTTACGGTTTTGTAGCCTTTGGGCGGCGTTTTCGAAATAATGGTTCCTGTGCTGCCACCAAATTGATTCCTATAAAAAGGAACGCTATTATTAAAGTAAGGTTTTTCATGGTTTAGGGTTTAATAGTTGAACATGTATTGTGAAGCGACGCCAAGTCGGGGTTTTCCGGAATGGTCTACAATAATTAGCCCTGTTATCTCATCTTCCATTGCCATTTCTACTGCCGGCATATCTGACTTTGAAACTTTCAATCTCTTGCTTTTCATCCCGACATAAGTAAATTCCAATGTATCGCCTTCTTTTGCGGCAATGGCAAACATTCCGTCAAAATCGGTTTGCACCATTTTGTCCGTCCCTGCAACTTTTACATTAACTGCCGGTATGGGCATCCCTGATTGATCGAGTACTACCCCTTTTATCTTGGTACTACCCCTAAAATCATCACGGGTAACCTCATTTTTCTCCCTGTCGTGCCCCTCAAATTCCTCTTTTTCTTCATTTTTACCCCTGTTTTCATCCTGGTTTTGGTGTTTTTCAGCTTCGGTGGGAGTCTGCGCTGCTGCTTCATTTACCCCTAAGGCCAATAGTGCGATTGCAGCCGCGCCTGCCGTTGCCCAAAACGGGCTTTTCTCCCTTGGGGCTATCAGGTCGCGGTTCAGTTGCGACGCCCTGAAACGCCCGCAGGCCTGCCCGCCGGATTTGAGGGCTTCCAGTATCTCCCTGTCGGAAGACCTGGTGAAGTCAATTACGTTCTTTTGGCAGGATGCGCAAAAACGCCCTTTATCTGCGGGCGTCATGGCATCCCAATTCTCATGGCAGGGTTCGGGAATGGATAGTTGTATAGTTTTTTTCATGGTTACAAGATTTATCGGAATAAATTGCCTATTGAATGGAAGATGCGCCCAAAGAAGGTGCGTTTTTTCTCTGTTGACTTTATTGGCCCTGTTGTTTCTATTGTTGTAGTCATATAAACCTGGCCAGAAATAGCGCGTGTTGTTGTACGATAAGCTTCTATTACTACCTCATTCTGTATTTCTTCGATCTCGAATTTTGCATTAATTATTTTCGCATTGCGAAGCACCACATTCTTCTGTATCTCAAAATCCCTATACGTAAACACCAGCGTTTGTCCCGGCCGCGCTTCAATGGCATAGGTTCCGTCAGCATCGGTTTCTACAGAAATAGCCGTGTTTTGGATAGCAACCTTTGCCCCGGTTAATGGCCCTTCAGCATCGGATACCATGCCCGTTACCGTAATTGCAGGCGGCAGTAGTATTTTTCCCATTTTCATTCCGGGAGTTTGTTCGGTGCTTTCGGGAGTTTGTGCAACAGAGGTGGCAGGCGCCAGCGAAATGAAACTTACAAGTGCAGCCGCCACAGGCCAAAGGCTGCTTTTCTCAGCAGGAATGATAAGCGCCCGTTCCAGCTGGTTACTGTTAAAACGCCCGCAGAGATTTGTGTCTTTAGCAAATGCCGATACAATCTCCCTGTCGGACGACCTTATAAAATCAATTACGTTCTTTTGGCAGGATGCGCAGAAACGCCCTTTATCTGCGGGCGTCATGGCGTTCCAGTTTTCGTGGCACGGCTCGGGGATGGATAGTTGTATCGGCTTCTTCATATATAGTAAGAGGCCGATTTCTATAAAAAGGTTGGGAGGGATGAAAAATATTTTTCCATCCCTCCCAATTATATGCATTGCCTGTACTGCCTGTTAAAACCGTGCCTGTAAAAAAGCTTCAACCTTGTTGTACACTTCGGCAAAGGTAGTGGCGTCCCAGTCGGCATGGCCGCCATCGGGGTAAAAGTTGAACTCGTTGTACACTCCTGCCTCGTCCAGTTTGGCCTTGAGCCTTGGTCCCTGGCTTGCGGGAACCAGCGGATCCTGCCCGCCGTAAAAGGTTAGCGTGGGTGCCGACTCTCCAGTGATATGGCTTGCCGGGCTAATGGCTTCTATCTGCTCCATTGTTGGTGCCGAAGTGCCGGTGAGGTACAGTGCGGCAATGGGGTACAGGTCGTGCGACAGGTAGTCCGGGTCGGTAAAATCGGCAGGGCCTACTACGTTTACGATGGCTTTCACATCATGGTCCGTGTCATGGGCATAACCGTAAAGCATCGAAAGGTGTGCCCCGGCGCTGAAGCCGATGAAGGCGTAATCGTCCGAAACCTCGTAATCGCTTGTTTCAAGGTAATCCAGAACGGCTTCGATGTCGTCGGTCTGTTTCGGCAGGGCAGGGCTGGTTTCGGTTGCCAGCCTGTAGTTGATGTTCACCACGGCATGGTTGGGGAAGCGCTGCTGCAAAACAGGCACCAACGGGGCCACATCGGCCTTGCTGCCGGAAGTCCACGCGCCGCCATGCACCAGTACGATGACCTTGGTATTTTCGTCCCGCCCTTCGGGCAGGTACACGTCCATGGACTGTTGCGGATCGGGCCCGTAGGGCACATTGAGGATGTTGCGCGCTGCAAGGGGCGCCTGTGTTGTTGAATCGTCGGAGCTGCATCCCGTTATTAGGAACAGGAGGAGCAGGGGCAGGAGTGAGATGTATTTTTTCATAGCCATGTAAAGATAACAAAAAATGTGCCTTTTTGTTTCATCTTTGTGTTTTGAAGTAAAGACTAAGATGGTTGTTGAAATTATATGTGATTGATATTCAATGTTTTGTATTTTTTTGCCCATTCTGTTTTTCAATGTCAAAACATGGCCGGTGCAATAAAAATCAGATGATCTTTTTGATTACCCGAAGCTTGTGGGTATGCCTCTTTGTATCAATGTTATAGATGCCCAAATGGTCCAGCCGGTCGATGCGTACCGTGCCATGGGCGTGGATGATGTAATTGTCTTCCATGATGATGCCCACGTGGATGATGCGGCCTTCCTCATTGTCAAAAAAAGCCAGGTCGCCCGGTTCGCTCTCTTCAATGAAGCTGAGCGCTTCGCCCTGTGTGGCCTGCTGTGAGGCATCTCGAAGCAGGGGGTAGCCATTCAGCTTGTATACCATCTGCACCATGCCGGAGCAGTCGATGCCAAAAGGGGTTTTCCCGCCCCAGAGATAAGGCGCATTGAGGTACATGTATGCTGTCTGTATAAGGCTTTGTTTGCTTGTTACGCCGGTTGCTTTGAGGCCCTCAAAGGTAAAATTCTCCACATTGAGCGACGGGCTGTCCAAAAAGGTTACGGCAGCGCCAAGGGGTATGGGCATCAGGCTGTTGTTGGAGCCTGTAGTATATTCAATCAGGTCGGCATTGAGAATGGCAGGGGTGTTTTCCAATGCATTATAATCGCTTTCTGAAATGGTGCGGAACTGCTTGTTATCGATCCATCCCTCATAAGCGTCATAGCCCATTTGGATGCGAGACCATTTCGGGGTTTGTTCCAGTATCTTAAAATGTTCCCCGAAAAGCACCTGCGAGGTCATTTCGCTCCTGTCACTTGGCTCTAAACGAAGGGGTACAATAGCAAGATTGCAAATGCCAAACATTTCTGATTGATTATTTTTTATTGTTTATTTTTTATTGGATCAGCAGTGCGTAAAAAAGCTAACGCTGCCCCGTTATGCCGCAAATATAGCAGTTATTCCCGAAGCAGCGTTATATGCTGACAGCTGTTTTCACCGAAGTTAATAACAACTTTATTTAATAAAAATCAATTCTTATGCGCGTTCCAGAACAATAGCCGAAGCCCCGCCACCACCGTTACAGATAGCCGCAGCTCCTGTTTTGGCGTTGTTTTGCTCAAGTACATTGATAAGCGTTACGATGATTCTCGCACCCGAGCATCCCAGTGGGTGGCCAAGCGATACAGCGCCACCATTTACGTTCACCTTGCCGGCGTCAAGCCCCAATATTTTGCAGTTGGCAAGGCCCACTACCGAGAATGCCTCGTTGAATTCAAAGAAATCAACGTCTTCTTTAGAGATGCCTGCCTTGTCAAGGGCTTTCGGAAGCGCTTTAGCAGGGGAGGTAGTGAACCATTTCGGCTCCTGCTCCGCATCGGCATAACCTTTTATATATGCCAGCGGCTTAAGGCCAAGCTCGTTAGCCTTCTCCTCGCTCATCAGTACCAATGCAGCCGCACCGTCGTTGATGGTAGAAGCGTTGGCAGCCGTTACCGTACCTTCTTTGGTAAAGGCAGGGTTAAGGGCAGGTATCTTATCCAGTTTTACATTGCTGTATTCTTCGTCTTTGGTTACCATGATCGGGTCGCCTTTGCGTTGCGGAACGGCTACCGGAACTACTTCATTGTCGAATTTACCGGCATCCCATGCATCGGCTGAGCGCTTGTACGATTCGATGGCGAAAGCATCCTGCTCCTCGCGCGATATGCTGTATTCAGTAGCGCAGGCGTCGGCGTGTACACCCATGGCGTTGTTGTCATACGCATCGCTAAGGCCGTCTTTCTGCATGCCGTCGATCATTGTCGCAGGGCCAAATTTAGCGCCGGTCCTCATCTGTACATAGTGCGGTATAAGGCTCATGTTCTCCATGCCACCGGCAACGATAACATCCGCATCGCCAAGCTGTATGGCCTGTGCGGCCTGCATAACGGCTTTCATTCCCGATGCGCATACTTTATTCACTGTAGTAGCAATAACGGTGTCAGGAAGCCCTGCGTGGCGCGATGCCTGGCGTGCCGGGGCCTGGCCTACACCGGCCTGTACTACGTTGCCCATGATCACTTCGTCAACGTGCTTAGGGTCAAGGTTTATCTTTTCGAGCGCGCCTTTGATTGCTGCTGCGCCAAGGTGCGAAGCCGTAACGGTTGACAAAGCGCCCATAAAGCTGCCGATTGGGGTACGAACAGCTGAAACTATAACTACTTTCTTATTCATATTATTGCTTATCTGTTTGGTTGTGAGTTGCGAAATTAATGAAATTACTTCCATATAAAAATATTATATGTAAAAAATATTTCAAAAAAATGGGTTTGTTTGAGGATTGATTAAATTTCACAGGTGGTCATATAACAATGCCATACCCTGCCAAATTCTTCCTATAATTGTATCCGAAAAAAACCAACCCCTATGGAAGCTATTTCAATTATTATTACTGTTATATCCCTCATTCTTGGTATCGTAAAGCTGGTTAGCGGCGGGGACAAATCCCCGGAAAGGCAAAAGGAATATTTTGTTACGGCCAACCTCAAAGTGCCTGTTGAGACCGTAAAAGCCTCAGGGATTGAGGCCGGGGACGCTGTGACACTACAGCTGACAGGAGAAATGCAGACTGTAAGCGTGCACGCGCAGGGCACCTCGTGGACACCCGTGCACCTTGGTAACGTAACGGATTACGAACTGTACAGCAAGGTAAGCCAGAATAATGCCAGGGCAAGGGTATATGCGGTAAATGGCGATGTGGTAACCCTCGAGTTTGTGTACAGGTAGAATGATTTAGCCACGAACTACACCTACTAATCCAACCGAAATTTCATCTTACATAAAGTCATTGCGAGGATTCTTCCGCCCGCAATGACTCACGTATTCGGAGAAGTCCTGATATTATAGTGCGAAATTTGTGTAATCCGTGGCTAAATACAGATTATACCAAGGTAGCCGAAAGTGTTATCTCAGCATTAAGTACTTTAGATACCGGGCATATTTCTTTCGCTTTCTGGGCGGTTGTCTGGAAATCCTGTTCGGTGATGCCCGGAACGGTAGCCTCCAGTTTCAGGTGGATTTTGGTAATGGTGCCGTCTTCAAAAGTAAGCTGTGCTTCCGTATCAAGGTTTTCAGGCGTAAAGCCAAGCTCGCTAAGCAGGAAGCTCAACTGCATCGTGTAGCATCCTGAGTGTGCCGCAGCAATAAGCTCTTCCGGGTTGGTGCCTACGCCTTCTGCAAAGCGGGTTTTGAACGATAGCTGCGCTTTGTCGAGCGTGGTGCTTTGAGTGCTGATGGTTCCTTGTCCTTCCATGCCTGTACCTTTCCAGTTGGCATTTGCTTTTCTTGTAAATTTCATGGTTATTGATTTTAAGATTATTGTTCCGTTGAATTACAGACAAATTTACGGCGGATGTGTTATCGAATCAAATTAATAATTTTATATCTTTATTAATAATTTTTATAATCATGACACTCCAACAACTCAGATACATTGTCGCACTCGACGAACACCGCCATTTTGCCAAGGCTGCCGAGGTATGCATGGTAACACAGCCGGGCCTTACCATACAGCTGAAAAACCTTGAAGAGGAGCTTGGCATTAAGATATTCGACCGTGATAAAGTCCCCCTAAAGCCTACCGAAGCCGGGCAAGAAATTATCATACGGGCTAAAAAGACATTGTATGAGGCAGATGGGATACGCGATTTTGTCATCGGGCAAAAGGACAACCTCCACGGCACTGTCACCATTGGGGTCATCAGCACATTATCTCCCTACCTGGTGCCGCAATTTATGAAGGCCATTGGCCCGAAGGCGCCAAAAATGCAATTCACCATTAAAGAAATGAACACCGGGCAACTGATGGAAAGCGTTCTTACAGGCGCGATCGACATTGCCCTCATGGCAACACCTACGGGCCATCCGCAGCTCAGGGAAAATGTGGTCTTTAATGAGCCGTTTGTGGCATTGCCGGAGGTTTCAGCTACGGTTGGGGATGATTTGTACCAACTTAGTTCCGGCGACACGCAAAACCTGCTGCTGCTACGCCAGGAATACTGCTACAATGCGCAGTTGCTGGACATTTGCGGAATCAATAATGGGAAGGGTGTAATGGCCGGGCAGTTTATCTACGACATCAGCTCGGTAGAAACGCTCAAGAACATGGTGCGTGCAGGGTTGGGCTTTGCCATTGTGCCTGAGCTGTCGGTAATACATGACACATCAATACCATACAAACGATTTGCGGAACCGGCACCATCGCGGGAAATAAGCCTCGTAGTGTCCGATAGCTTTACGCGTAAGCTGCTGCTCGAAAAAATTAAGGAATCGCTTTGGGAATCGCTGCCGGAATCGTTAAAGCAAGGCAAGCGCTATCGCAGGATACAATGGAATGATTCTCCTTATTTTATTAATGCGGTGAGTGGATTGAAGGGGTAAAATAAGCCACGAATTACACGAATTCCACCAATTTTGAACTTGTGGAATTTGTGTAATTCGTGGCAAAAAAGATTATTTATTCTCCGCCAGCCTTTTCAAAACCGCCCACTGCTTGAGTGCGGTACGTGCTTCTACGGCAGGGTAGCCCAGCATTGTTTTGCCGGCAGGTACGTCGCCGGTAACACCGGATCCCGCACCTATTATAACGCCCGATCCCAATGTACTGTGGTCTTTTATCGAGGCGCTTCCGCCAATAATCACGCCGTCGCCAAGCGTTACCGATCCTGCCAGCCCGCTGTTGCCCGCCATAATGCAGAACTTGCCCAAAATGCTGTTGTGGCCTATCTGTACAAGGTTGTCAATCTTACACCCATCGCCAAGTATTGTCGAGCTAAACTTGCCACGGTCTACACAGGAATTGGCGCCAATTTCCACGCCATTGCCTAAAATTACGTTGCCAATTTGCGGTATTTTAGCCAGCCCACGCTCGGCACAAGGTGTAAACCCGAAGCCATCCGCACCTATGGCTGCATTGGGGTGGAGTATGCAATGCGCGCCTATGTGGCACCTTTCGCGAACCACAACACCCGACCATATTATGGTGTTTTTGCCTACAGTACAGTCGTCAAGAATGGTAGCATTAGGGTATATGGTAACATTTTCGGCGATCTTCACGTTAGGGCCTATGTAGCAGTTGGCCCCCACTTTTGTGCCTTCGCCGATTGTTGCGGTAGGATGAATTACTGCTGTTGGGTGTATGGCATCGTCAAAACGTGGCGGTGCAGGATTAAAGAGCTCCAGTACTTTAGACATGGCCAGGTCGGCATTCTTTACCTTGATGAAAGCCCTGCCGTCGCCCGGTTCTATGGAAATGTTGTCATTGACAATGGCTGCAGAGGCTTTGGATGCTGCCCATAGCTTTTCATATTTTGCATTGCCGATGAAGGTAATGTTGCCGGGTTCGGCCATTTCAATCTGCTGGGGCCAGGAGATGCTGTCGGGCGTGCTGCCAACGACTTCACCACCGACCAGGTCGCTGATCTCTTTGATGTAATACGATTTCATTTAAACGATTGTTTTAGATTGTATGTTTTATGTTGGCTAAATATAGATAAAATATAATTTTTAATGCTTATTTTTTGTGAAATGTGTTAAAATGGGTTTTTGGGATGTAATTTTGTGAGCTGCAGGACATCGCTGACAATAGGTAATTGATTTATTTTGCCGTGTCGCGGGACTCATTTGTATCTTTGAAGCGGTCAATAAATATGTGCACTATATGGGCAACCCTATTAAACATAGTTTTATCTTACTGATCCTGCTACTCGTTGCATCCTTGCAGGCAAACGGCCAGGAAGCCGGGGAGCTTGACAGGCTTTTCAGGGCCATTGATGATTCCGGCAGGCATGACGCCAAAAAAAACGAAATAATAGACAGCCTGAAAAGCGTTTTAAAAGGGTTGCCAAAGAACAATTATGCCGGTCAATTCGCTGTTAGCCAACACCTTTTTGATCAATACAGTGTCTTTAAGCGCGATTCGGCGTTTACCTACGCGCTGAGGACGAAACAGGTTGCCGAAAGGACCGCAGACCCTTCCTTAATTGTAAAGTCATATCTGAATCTCGCTAATATTTGTGTCTCTGCCGGAATGTATAAGGAGGGCATTGATTACCTGTCATCTGTTAATCCGGAGGATATTACAGGGGACAATGGTTCGCTTTATTACGGATTGCTTGGGCGTTGTTACAGCGACATGGCTGAATACAGTACCATACCTTTATTTAGCAGCAAATATAATCTCCTTGCCCGCCAAAACAGAATCAAGGCGTTGGAATTGACTGATGATGGAACATTTTTCAATTCATTTCTTAAAGCATTCAATTCCTATAAAGATGGTAAGTCAATGCAGGCCAAAGATGCTTTCCTGGGTTTGCTGGAGACTACCATTGGCGACCGGGACAGGGCACTGGTAAACTACATGCTGGGGGAAATATATAATGAAATGGGAGACGTAAGGCTTGCCATAAGCTACTATACCAAGGCTGCCATTAGCGACGTACAGGTATCTACCAAAGAATCCCTGGCATTAATACGCCTTTCTGAACTGCTTTTTAAGGACAAGAAACTCAAGGAAGCCTCAGCGATAATTACAAAAGCCTATGAAGATGCCCAGTTTTACGGCGCACAGCAGCGCAAGCTTCAGGTGGGGGCGATACTCCCGCTGATAGAGCAGGAAATCGTTGAAAACAGTGAGAGGGAGCGCAAAAGATTATACATACAGTACATTGGGGCTATAATATTTTCGATAATCGTGATTTGTTTTCTTGTGCTTGTATTCATTCAGAACAGGCGAATTAAAAAAGCCAGGAAAATCATAGCCGCTGCCCACAGCGATCTGGAAAAGATAAATAATGAGCTTGTAAAGGTCAACGGGCAGGTGAGGGCACGTAACGAAGAAATACAGCAGATTAACAGCCAGTTGTTTGAGGCCAATAAGATCAAGGAAGAGTACCTTGGGTTCTTTTTTACCCAATACGACGACATTTTTGAGAAGTTTAACGAGTTCATTTCCAATATAGGGGCCGAAATAGATGCCGGTAATTATGCCAGGGCAAAAAGCCGCGTATCGCGCTATGACCTTAAAAGGGAAAAGGAAAAGCTGCTACACAATTTCGACACAGCATTTGTGAGCCTTTTTCCCAACTACATTGCCGAATTTAATGCCCTGCTGCGTGAAGAAGAGCAAATTACCCTGAAGGAAGGACAGATATTAAATAAGGAACTGCGAATATTTGCCCTGATGCGGCTCGGTATTACCCACAACGAAAAAATAGCGCAGATACTGGGTTATTCGGTTAATTCGATCTACTCTTACAAGACCAGGGTAAGGAGTAAGTCAAAGATTGAAAATGAAGGCTTCGACAAAAAACTTTTAATGAATACATCAATAAAGCAGTAGCCACTACACTACATTATCTTTTAAATATAAATAATAGTTATTTTATGTTTAATTCGTTGAAAATAGCTCCAAAAAAATCTATACGATTTAAAACGATATAGTAAAATTAAGATGTTGTGAATCAGTATTTTTTAATTATTTTTTGCTGCTAAATGTCTTGATTTTTCTATACGGGATTTTCATAACTGCTTTCCGCTTTTTAATTTTTGTTCCTTTGTGATGCTAGCACCCATAAAACAAATGATAACACGAATTTAAACTCAGAAACAGTAAATGAAAATACCTATTATTGACAGTACGGAAAGATCCCGGATAGGATTTTTACTGTGCCTCCTTTTGCTGACAGGTTTATGGAACCCTACCCATGTTTCGGCCACTCCGGGCGGCATGGCCATGATTTTCCAGCGACAGGTTTCGGGCACGATATACGACGACCAGCGCCAGCCCCTCCCGGGGGCATCGGTTATGGAACAGGGAACATCCAACAGCACTATTACCGATGCAGACGGAAAATTCTCGCTTACACTCACTTCCACTTCACCGGTTTTGGTGGTATCCTACATGGGATTTTTGCAGCAGCAGGTGGTAGTTAATGGCGACACCGTTGAGGTACAATTGGTGCCCGACATTACGACTTTAGAGGACGTGGTTGTGATAGGCTACGGAAAGGCGCGTGCAAAAGATCTTACAGGCGCGGTTTCGACGGTAGACCTGAACAAGACGAGAAGCCAGCCTGTTGCCGACCTTGGCCAGGCCATACAGGGCCGTGCCGCAGGCGTACAGGTATACAGCTCGGGCGAGCCGGGCAGCAACGTGACCTTCAGGGTGCGCGGTACCGGTACCATTGCCAACAACAATCCCCTTATCGTTGTAGACGGAATGCCCCTTAACGGCGGCCTCAACCAGATCAACATGAACGATGTGGAGTCGATAAGCGTACTCAAGGACGCGTCATCTACCGCGATATACGGTGCCCGGGGCGCCAACGGTGTGGTGATTGTAACCACTAAGAGGGGCAGCAGGCAGGAGGGCAGCACCCTGAGCTTTGACACCTTTACAGGCATACAAAACGCCGCTAACATGGTGGAAGTGCTCAACGGCAGGCAGTTTGCCGCCCTGAATAACGAAATGCTGGCCAATGCCGGCCTTACGCCAAACCCTGCCTGGGCAGACCCTTCTGCCGTGGCCAGGGGTACCGACTGGGTTGGGGCGCTCTTTAATCCCGAAATGATGTCGAGCTATACGCTGTCTTACGGCAACAAAAGCGAGAAATCCAACCTCTATGTGTCCGGTAACTACTTTAAGCAAAAGGGTATCGTGCTCGGTACTGACTACGAGCGTTTTGTGGTGCAGTTCAATTCGGATACCCGTTTTAACGACCATATTAAATTTGGCAACAGCCTCAAGCTTAACCACGACATAAAAAAACGGGGCGATTACAACATCCAAAATGCCTTGCTGGCCAACCCGACACAGCCGATACGCGATGAGAACGGAAACTACACCGGGCCAACCGGCAACCCGTTGTACTCCGGGGATATACTTAACCCCATCGGCCAGGCCAACAGGGTGGAGACCTCGACAAAAGGCTACAACCTTCAGGGCAACATTTTTACCGAGATCACCTTCCTTAAGAACTTTACCTTCAAATCGCTGGCAGGGGTTGAGGCTAACTTTTGGTTCGACCGCACCTGGTCGCCAAAATATTCATGGGGATCGGACGTGCAGGCCAATTCCTACCTGTCCGAAGGCGCCAACCGCAGCATCACATTGCTTTGGGACAACACCGTTACCTACGATGCCTACTTTGGAAAGCACCACGTGAACGCCGTTGCGGGCAGCAGCGCCCAGCAGAACAAGTACAATTTCCTTAACGGGTCGATACAGGCTTTTGCCAGCGATAACACCCAGCAAATCGACAATGGTACGCTCCAGCCAACAGTGGGGGGCAACGCTTCAGAGTGGGCCATTATGTCTTATTTAGGCAGGGTAAATTATGATTTTGATGAAAAATATTATGTTACGGCGACCATCAGGCGGGACGGTTCTTCACGGTTTGGCGGCAACAATAAGTGGGGATGGTTCCCGTCGGGAGCCCTTGCATGGAGGATATCGGGCGAAAAGTTCATGGAAAAGGTGACTGCCATAAACGACCTGAAACTTAGGCTGGGTTATGGTATAACAGGCAACCAGGAGATAGGCAACTATGCTTTTTCATCGGCATACAACACGGTTATGTATAACTTCAACAACAGCTATGTGAGTGCGGTTGTTCCAACGGTTTTGCCGAATACCAACGTGAAATGGGAAGGGCAGGAGCAGTTTAATGCCGGTATCGATGCATCGCTTTACAATGGCCGCATCAACCTTACCCTGGATGCTTATGTAAAGAACACCAATGATATGCTGGTACCGATGTCTGTGCCGGTAACGTCGGGTTATTCCGACATCTATGTGCCGTCCATCAATGCGGGAAAAATCGTGAACAAGGGTATCGAACTGGCATTGTCCACCAAAAACTTTGTGAACGAATTCCGGTGGTCTACCGATGTGGTGTTCTCCTATAATAAGAATGAGGTGAAAAGCATCAATGGCGATACGGCCATCATTACAGGTAGTACGGGCCTTAACAGCAGCATTTCGCTCATACAGGCGGGCTATCCGGTAAATGTTTTTTACGGCTACGTAACCGACGGCCTTTTCCAGACACAGGCCGACGTGAATGCGCACGCCGTTCAGATGCCCGGAACGAACCCTGCAACCAGTACGGCTCCCGGAGACATCAGGTTTAAGGACCTGAACAGCGACGGAATCATCAATGATAAGGACAGGACCTATCTGGGCAACCCGAATCCCGATTTTACCTTCTCGCTCAATAACAGTTTTTCCTATAAAAATTTCGACCTGAGCATTTTCTTCCAGGGCGTATTTGGCAATGATATTTATAACGCGAACAGGATGTACACCGAATCGATGTCGGTAATCAACAACCAAACGACCGAAACGCTGGGCCGCTGGACCGGCGTAGGGACAAGCAACTCAATGCCGCGTGCCGTATATGGCGACCCTAACGGCAACGCCAGGGTTTCGGACAGGTTCGTAGAAGACGGTTCGTACCTGAAGCTCAAGAACATCAACCTCGGATATACCTTCCCGTCGGAAACCTTCAAAAACGTGTTTTCATCAGCCAGGGTATATTTCTCGGCACAAAACGTATTCACCATTACCGACTATAAAGGGTTTGACCCCGAAGTATCGGTAAACGGGATTGATAACAATGTATATCCGGTAACAAGTATATTCTCACTGGGATTAAATGTTGCATTTTAAAAAGATATGAAAATGAAATTTACCAAAATAGGCTTACTGCTCCTGTTATCACTTTCATTAGTGCAGTGCAGCGACGAGTTTTTAGAAAAAACGCAGCCCGATACCATAAATACCGGCAACTACCCCACCAATGCCGAAGAGCTTGTCACGTTGGTCAACGGCGCCTACCAGCCCTTGCAATGGCCAAAGCTGTACAACCTGAGGATGTGGACTACAGACATTTTTGCAGGCAACAGCCTTGTGGGTGCCGGCGGGGGTGAGGACGGCATTGAGACCACCAGCCTGGCTAACTTTGTGACCAACAGCGCCAACGAAGGCGTACTCGACCTGTGGCGCGGGCCATGGCCGGGGATACTACGCTCGAATATCGTGATTTCGGTAGCGCCCGGGCTTAACATAGATGAAACCATAAAGAACCGTAGCCTGGGCGAAGCCTACTTTCTCAGGGCACATTACTACTTTGTGCTGGTAAGGTTTTTTGGCGATGTGCCGCTCATTACACAGCCGCAAAGTTCAAGCAGCAACCTGTACCCTTCACGTACCCCTGCTGGTGAGGTGTATGCCCAAATCATCAGCGACCTTGAAAATGCCGCGGAGCTGCTCCCGGTAAAGCAGGATTATGCCGATGCCGACAAAGGACGCGCCTCCAAAGGCACTGCCCTGGGGATGCTTGCCAAAGTACACCTTACGCGGGGCAACTGGCAGGAGGTGGTAAACCTTACCGCCCAGCTGCAAAGCATGGGTTACAGCCTTAATGCCAACTATGCCGATAACTTCAGGACGGAGACCGAGAACTCCAACGAATCGCTGTTTGAGGTGCAATATGCCGCCAATGCGGGCTATGATTTCTGGAGCAACGAAAACCAGTCGTCATGGGCAAGTACCTTTATGGGGCCGAGGAGCTCCGGGCTTGTGGCAGGCGCCTACGGGTGGAATCAGCCTACGCAGGAATTCATGAGCAATTACGAAGCAGGCGATAACCGTAAAGATGTAACCGTATTGTATGAAGGCGGCCCCGCGTTTGACGGGCAGCAATACAGCGCGTCGTGGTCGTTTACAGGATACAATGTACGCAAGTTCCTGGTGCCGCTTAGCGTAAGTTCCTCATTTGACAACAGTCCCCTCAACTTTCCGGTGCTTCGTTATGCCGATGTGCTGCTGATGCGCGCGGAAGCACTGAACGAACTGGGGCAGACAGCCGCCGCGGAAGCGCCGCTTAATGAGGTGCGCCACCGTGCGGGATTAGACGATATACAATCCGGGCTGAGCCAGTCCGCTTTCAGGGATGCCGTGCTGAAGGAGCGGAGGCTGGAGCTCGCGTTTGAAGGCCAGCGCTGGTTCGACCTCATAAGGGTGAACAACGGCCAGTACGGGCTCGACTTCCTGCACTCCATTGGGAAGACCAATGCGGATGAACACCACCTGCTGCTGCCGATACCGCAGATAGAGCGCGACAGGAACCCTAACTTAACCCAGAATCCCGGATATTAAAAGCTATATATCATGAAAAAAAATAGAAACATAAAGCTTTGGTCACTACTGTCGTGCCTGGCAATATTGCTGGTGTTTGGCTGTAGTAGCGACGACGAACTGAATGAGAACATACCTCAGGCCGGGCCACTTCAATTGTCAGTCTCTGCCAATGAAATGGTGCTGGAACCCAGCATGTACCTGAACAATTTTACTTTTTCCTGGACAACAGGCACCAATGAAAATACAGGAGCATCGATATCGTATAAACTGGAGATTGACAGGGCAGAGAATGGTTTTTCCAACCCGATTGAATACGATTTTGGCAGGAACAAATTTTCGTTCGACCTGAATGTGGCAACGCTGAACAACATCCTGCTGACCACATTTGCCGCAGAGCCGGGTGCGCCCATTGCCTTGCAGGCAAGGATAACCGCTACGTTTGGTGATGAGTCGGTTGCCAACCAGACTTCTACGGTAGATTTGGTGTTTACACCCTACAGGCTGCTGACTTCTACATTGTATATTGTAGGGAGCGCCACACCGGCAGGTTGGGATATTGCCAATGCGATCCCTTTGGTGCAATCGTCAACCAACCCCATGGAATTCCGCTACAGCGGGCAGATGAGTTCGGGAACGTTTAAGTTTGCCGTGAGCCAGGAAGGCTGCTGGTGCCAGGATTTTTATACCCGTGACCCGCAGGACGCCGGAAAAATGGTATATAATGAAGGAGGCAGCGGAGACGACCTGCAATGGGAAATGGAAGCGGGCGGAATGTTTGAGATCGTGGTGAATGTACTCGACCTTACCATCACGATACAGGAGCAGGATTTACCATTATTCAATAATTTATGGATCGTGGGCGATGCCTCTGAAAGCGGATGGAACATTGATACCCCCGCGGCATTTACGCAAACCAGTAACCCTTTTGTATTTACCTACGAAGGGATGCTTACTCCGGGCAACTTTAAGATACTGGCAGGCGCTACGGGCGACTGGTGTGGCCAGTGGTACAGGCCCTTGACAGACAACGAGGTGCTGACCGCTACAACGGTGGAGCAAAACTCAGGTTGCGATGTGGACAACAAGTGGCAGGTGACTGCCCAGACCGCAGGACGATACAAGATAACGCTGAACATCGCGACCAACGTGATAAAAATCCAGCCGGTTGAGGTATACCTTATAGGCAGTGCCACGCCAAACGGCTGGAGCATGGGCAATCTGGCGCCTATGACCAAAAACGGCAGCATTTACACCTGGACAGGCAACCTTACCGAAGGGGAAATGAAGTTTACCAAATTCAACACCAACTGGTGCGAGGGCACAGAAATCGTGGCCGCCACGCCAAACCAGAACATTACCAATACCAACTTTAATTACCGTGACAATTGCGAAGGCGACGATAACAAATGGCTGGTAACCGCTGCCCAGGCTGGTACGCACACCATTACCATCGACCTTGTTACTAATACACTTACCATACAATAATGATAAAAAGAAAAATGACAGGGCTGTGGCTGGCCGCTTTTTTGGCGGTAGCCATTGCCTGCAATGACGATGAGGATGGCGCGATAAGCTATATCCCGGATGCTGTGGCCAACACCATGGAGGTGACTACCGATAAGGCGGCCTACCAGCCGGGCGATAATGTTGCCTTTACTGCCGATAAAACTTACGATAATGCTTTTGTACGCTACCGCCATCTGGGTGAAATACTCGAAGAGGCGCCGCTTGCGGGAACCTCGTGGACATGGACTCCGCCGTCGCAGGACTACCGCGGGTACATGGCCGAGATATTTGTAAGGCATGAAGACGGCACTGAGGAAATAGTGGGTACTGTGGGTATCGATGTGTCTTCAGACTGGGCGAAATTCCCGCGCTACGGCTTCCTTTCGGAATACGGCCAGACGAACGATGCCGAAATGGCGGGTGTTATCAATAACCTGAACAAGTACCACATCAACGGGATCCAGTTTTACGACTGGATGTACCGCCAGCACCAGCCTTTGGCCGGAACGCCGGAAAACCCGATGGCCATGTGGAACGATATTATGAACCGCAGCAACTACAAAAGCACCGTGGACGGTTACATTGCAAAGGCGCACCAAAAGAACATGAAGGCGATGTTTTACAACCTTGCCTTCGGGGTACTGGACGATTACGACCAGTCACAGATCACCCCGCAGATGTTCATTTATAAAGATGCCAGCCACAATGTGAAGGACAGGCACGAACTGGGCCCGCCGTTCATCAGCAACATCTACCTGACGGATCCGGCAAACAGTGGCTGGCAGTCGTACCTGGCGCAAAAGAACGACGATGTGTACCAGGTATTCAATTTTGACGGCTACCACATTGACCAGTTGGGCGACAGGGGCAATGTGTACAAATACGATGGGTCATCGGCCAATCTTGAAAATGCCTATCCAACGTTTATCTCGGCCATGAAAGCCGCACATCCTGATAAAAGGCTTTTATTCAATGCCGTGAACCAGTACGGGCAGGAGCAGATGGCGAACGGTCCGCTGGATTTTCTCTATACCGAAGTATGGGGGCCGAATGAAGGTTTTAAAGATTTGACAACCATTCTGGAAAATAATAATGCCTATGGCGGAGGGAAAAATACAGTGCTGGCGGCCTACGTGAATTATAACAAAGCCAACAGCCAGGGGATTTTCAACACGCCGGGGGTTTTGATGGCCGATGCCGTGATCTTTGCCTTTGGAGGGTCGCACCTTGAGCTGGGGGAGCACATGCTGGCAAAAGAATACTTCCCGAACAAAAACCTGAGCATGACCGCCGAGCTAAAAGCCAGCCTGGTGGAGTACTATGATTTCATGGTGGCGTACCAGAACCTTTTACGTGATGGCGGAACCTTCAATAGCCCTGTCATTACTACCGGCGACGGAAAGCTCAACCTGGGCAGCTGGCCGCCATCAATGGGCAAAGTGGCCGCGGTAGGTAAGCAGGTAGGCAGTAAGCAGGTAATACACCTGCTGAACTTTACCAATGCCAATTCCCTGAACTGGCGCGATACCGACGGCACGCAAAACACCCCGGCCACTATTGAAAAGGCAGTGGTGAACATTCAGGCGGGCGGTGCGGTAACTAAAATATGGTATGCCTCGCCGGATTATAAAGGTGGTGCCGCCATACCGTTGGAATTTACCCAAAACGGCAATGCTGTAAACATAAAAGTACCGTCCCTCAAATACTGGGGAATGATCGTGATAGAATAAGTTTGGTTTGATTAATCGTTAGGTTAGTTAATTGTTGATGGCCCCTGCCGCACAGCGGGGGCTTATTTTTAAAAAAGAATACCTCATAATGAAAAAAATACTAGTACTGGTAAGCCTCCTGCTTACCCTCCCGGGTCTCTCCGCGCAAACCCTGAAATCGCCCGACGGCAACCTTGCGATGGCTTTTAAGGTGAATGAAAGCGGAACCCCCACATACAGCCTTACGTATAAAGGCAAAACCGTTATCAGTACGAGCAGGCTGGGCCTGGAGCTCAAAAATGACAAAAATTCCCTGTTGGATGATTTTATAGTTTCCGGCACAAAAAACACGTCATTTGATGAGACCTGGAAGCCTGTTTGGGGTGAGGAATCGGCCATTCGCAACCATTATAACGAGCTCGCCGTGACCCTGGACCAAAAAAACACAGCCAGGCAGATGGTGATCCGCTTCCGGCTGTACGATGATGGCTTGGGATTCCGCTACGAATTCCCGCAACAAAAGAACCTCTCGTATTTTGTGATAAAAGAAGAACGCACGCAGTTTGCCATGACGGGCGACCACACCGCATTCTGGATCGCAGGGGATTACGACACGCAGGAGTATGATTATACGGAGTCGAAACTCTCGGAAATCAGGGCACTAATGGCAAAGTCGATTACCAGCAATCTGTCGCAAACCTCATTTTCGCCCACAGGCATCCAGACTGCGCTCATGATGAAGACCGCCGAAGGCCTGTACATCAACCTGCACGAAGCCGCGCTTATTGATTACGCGTGCATGCACCTCAACCTCGACGATAAGAACATGGTATTCGAATCGTGGCTCACCCCCGATGTAAAAGGCGACAAAGGCTACATGCAGGCGCCGTGCCATACCCCGTGGCGTACGGTTATCGTGAGCGATGACGCAAGGAAAATACTCGCCTCAAGGCTTACCTACAATCTGAACGATCCCTGCAAAATCGATGACACCTCCTGGATAAAGCCTGTAAAGTATGTAGGCGTATGGTGGGAAATGATCGCCGGCAAAAGCTCGTGGGCCTATACCGACGACCTCCCTTCGGTACAGCTCGGCACAACGGATTATTCCAAAACAAAACCCAACGGCAGGCACGGCGCCAACACAGCCAACGTAAAACGATACATTGACTTTGCCGCCAAACACGGTTTTGATGCCGTACTGGTAGAAGGCTGGAACGAAGGCTGGGAGGACTGGTTTGGCAACTCAAAAGATTATGTGTTTGACTTTGTAACGCCATACCCTGATTTTGATTTGAAAGGCATCAGGGACTATGCAAAATCCAAAGGCGTAAAGATGATCATGCACCATGAAACATCGGGTTCGGTGCGCAACTATGAGCGCCACATGGACAAAGCCTACCAGTTCATGAAGGACAACGGCTACGATGCCGTGAAGAGCGGCTATGTAGGCCCAATTCTGCCTCGTGGCGAGAACCATTACAGCCAGTGGATCGTAAACCACTACCAGTATGCCATCGAGAAAGCCGCAGAGTACAAGATCATGGTCAATGCCCACGAGGCCGTGCGCCCTACGGGTGTTGCCCGTACATGGCCCAACCTGATAGGCAACGAAGCAGCCCGCGGCACCGAATACCAGGCCTTTGGCGGGTCGAAGCCCAACCACGTAACCCTCCTGCCGTTCACAAGGCTCATTGGCGGCCCGATGGACTACACGCCCGGCATATTCGAGATGGACATCAAAAAGTTCAGCCCCAATAATGAATCGCACGTCAACAGTACGATTGCCAACCAGCTCGCCCTGTATGTAACACTCTACAGCCCTTTGCAAATGGCAGCCGACCTCCCCGAGCATTACGACCGTTTCCCGGATGCATTCCAATTTATCAAAGACGTAGCGCTGGATTGGGATGAAAGCAAATACCTGGAAGCCGAACCGGGCAAATACATAACCATAGCGCGCAGGGCCAAAGGGGCTAAAAACTGGTTCCTCGGCAGCGTGGGTGGGGATAGTTCGCGTACGTCGAATATTGCATTCGATTTCCTTGAAAAGGGCAAAACGTATGTCGCCACCATTTATGCTGATGCGGAAGACGCACATTACAAAACCAACCCACAGGCGTACGTTATCAGGAAGGTTATCGTGACAGGCAAATCGAAGCTGTCGCAGTTTGTGGCGCCCGGCGGCGGGTATGCCATAAGCATCATCGAAGCTACTAAAGACAACTCTAAAGGATTGAAAAAATTATGAGAAATATAATAGCATTCCTGTTCCTGTGCCTGATGCCCGCGCTATCCACTGCACAGCAAAAACCCATAGCCGAAAAAACACTGGGCAACTGCTCGTCCTACAACATTGCGGGCAATGAGGCTGTCTTCAATTGTGAGAATGGCAAGGTAAAATTGCAGCTTTGCAGTGGCGAGGTGGTCAAAATATGGGTAGCACCCAATGGTAACTTTACCCGCAGCAACCCCTCTTTTGCGGTGATTAATGAAGACCTTGGCTGGACCGGAGCCATCAATGTAAAGGAAGAAACATCCGCTTATGAGATATTTACGGCATCGCTGCGCATCCGCGTAAACAAGGCGCCGTTTAATTTGCAGGTATTCGACAAATACCAGAAGCTGCTGTTCAGTGACTATAACGAACGCGGCTTTGTGAAGAACGGCGATAAGGTTACGGCCTACAAAAACCTGCGCGGCGACGAACAATTCTTTGGACTGGGCGAAAAATCCGGCCCGTTGAACCGCAGGGGCAACAGTTACAAAATGTGGAACAGCGATCAGCCCTGCTATGGGGTTAATGAGGATCCGCTTTATAAGAGCATACCGTTCTTTATGAGCAGCAACCGATACGGGGTGTTTTTTGACAATACCTATAAAACGGAATTCAAATTCGGTACCGATAGCAACGACTACTATTCGTTTGAAGCGCCGAAAGGGGAGATGGTGTACTATTTTATTTATGGCAACGACTACAAAGAGATCATCAAACGCTACATCGACCTGACCGGAAAACCGATCATGCCGCCAAAATGGGCGCTGGGCTTTTCGCAGTGCCGGGGCGATTACACCCGCGAGGACCAGGCCAGGGAGATAGCGGCGGAGTTCAGGAAACGCAACATTCCTTGCGACATCATCTACCAGGACATTGGGTGGACCGACGGGCTTCAGAATTTTGAATGGCGCAAAGACCGCTATACCAATCCCAAAGGCATGGTGCAGGACCTGGGCAAAATGGGTTTTAAGATGATCGTGTCACAGGATCCGGTTATCTCGCAGGCTACTAAAGAACAATGGCACGAAGCCGAAGCCAAAGGCTATTTTACAACGGATATCCGCACAGGTAAATCATACGACATGCCCTGGCCTTGGGGCGGCAACTGCGGGGTGGTCGACTTTACGAAACCCGAAGTAGCCGACTGGTGGGGCACGTACCAGCAAAAACCGCTGGACGATGGTGTACGCGGATTTTGGACCGACATGGGCGAACCGGCCTGGAGCAACGAGGATGCAACCGACAGGCTGAACATGAAGCACCACCTGGGCATGCACGATGAAATACATAATGTATATGGCTTTACATGGGATAAGGTAGTGACCGAACAATTTTACAAGCGCAATCCCAACAAGCGGGTGTTCCAGATGACACGCGCGGCCTATGCCGGATTGCAGCGCTATACCTTTGGCTGGAGCGGAGACTCCGGCAATGGCAACAATGTACTGGATGGCTGGCAGCAGATGGCCAACCAGATTCCGGTGGGGCTGTCGGCAGGCATGGGCATCATCCCATTCTGGACAACCGATATTTCGGGATACTGCGGGGAAGTAAAAGACTATCCTGCCATGGCTGAGCTGTATGTGCGGTGGATGCAGTTTGGCATCTTTACCCCGCTAAGCCGTGCGCACCATGAAGGCAGCAATGCCGTGGAACCATGGCTGTTTGGTCAGGAGGCAGAGGATATTTCGAGGAATGTTATCGGGATGAAGTACAAACTTTTTCCTTATATCTACACTTATGCCAGAGAAGCGCATGATACAGGACTGCCACTAATGAGGGCACTGTTCTTTGAGTACCCGAACGACAGGGAAACCTTTAAGCTGAACGAGCAGTTCCTGTTCGGTAAGGAATTGCTTGTGGCCCCTGTGGTAGAAAAAGGAGCGGTGACCAAGGATGTATATTTGCCGGAAGGCGAATGGATCAATTACCACGATGGTAAAACACTTCACAGGGGAGGGCAGTGGATCACTGTTGATGCTCCGCTGGAGGTAGTACCTGTATTTGTGAAGAAAGGAAGCATCATCCCGACCATGCCGGTAATGCAGTACATACACGAGAAACCGGTGTACCCTGTTACATTTGATGTATTCCCGGCAACGGTAAACCAGCAGGCAGCCTTTGTCCTGTATGAAGATGAAGGCGAAAACAGGGATTATGAGAAGAACATTTACTGCAGGACAGCTATTATGGCCAAGACACTTAAAGAGGGAATTGAAATTACTGTAAGTGCCCGTGAAGACAAAGGTTACAAACCGGCGGGACAGCGAAATTTCATCCTGAAAGTGCATACAGGCAAAAAGCCTAAAACGATAACCGTTAATGAGGCGAAAATAAAGAAAGTAAAAGGTGGGCAGTTTCACAAAGCCATTGATACGGATTTTAATGCCGCATGGAACTGGAACGAAGAGGAGGGAGTCATTGAAATTAAGATTCCCGACACAGGGAAGGAATCGGTTATAAAAGTATTATAACGAGACCGGGCTGCTAAGGGCAGCCCGGTTTTTTATAAAAAGAAAGAAAGTTTACTGTTGGAATACTTACAGCGAGTTGAGGAAATCGAGCAGGTCCTGTCTTTCTGCAGCAGTCAGCTGCTTAAACATGTTTTTGCTGTTTTCTGCCTCTCCACCATGCCACAATATTGCCTCTGTAATGTTCCCTGCACGGCCGTCGTGAAGCAGTTGCGTATGGCCGTTTACAGTGCTTATTAGCCCTATGCCCCAAAGTGGCGGTGTGCGCCACTCATTGCCTGTAGCCAGGTAATCGGGAGCACCGTCAGCAAGTCCCGGCCCCATGTCGTGCAGGAGCATGTCGGTATACGGCCGAATGGTTTGGTTGCGCAATCCCTGAAGGTAATAATCGTTGCCGGTTTGCATTTTGGGGATATGGCAGGATGCACATTTGATATCGCTGAATATTTTCTTGCCGCGCAAAACATTGGGTGCATCGTGGTTGCGCCTTACGGGAACCGAAAGTGATTGGGAGTAAAGCACTACCCGGTTAAAGGCGACATCGGTAATTTCCGGGGTACCGCCATTGGGTATGCCGGAAAAATCAAAGCCTGCAGGGCCATGCTCATCAGGAAAAACGGGCGAGGTAATTCCAATGTCGTTTACAAAAGCCGCTGCTACCTGCTGCCGTATATTGGGCTGATTGGCTTTCCACCCGAATAGCCCCATTTTAATGCTGTTGCTTTCTTTGTCGTAAACATAGTTTGGCCTGCCGGATATGCCGTCGCCATTTGCATCATGTTCATCTGCAAAGGAAAGGTAGGTTGCCTGTGGTACAGCCTCCAATAGCCCGAGTCCCACCATCTGGCTGGCTACCCTTGGCGAAACAAGCACTCCGGGAGCCAATGGGCCGTAAGCGAGGGCGTTGATATGGTAGGAAGGCGAACGGAGCTGTACAATGGTGCCATCAGCAAGTGTTTCGGTAATGTTTTGATAGGTAATGGTATAAACTCCTTTCGGGGTTACATCCAGCAGGGCATTGTCCTGCAGCTGGTGCCCGTAAATTGGGTCTGCAATGGCGCCGCCCCAGGCATCTGTCCCCGGAAGGCTTAATCTCAAAAGCAGCCCTTTGCCCATTTCGCCGTCAAAGGAAGGCGGACGGCCACGGCCATCCTTAAAATGGCAGGCGCTGCACGAAATGGCGTTGAAAAAAGGCCCAAGCCCGTCGCGGGCTGTTGTAGATGAAGGCGCTGTTACCCAGCTTTGCCTGAATAGGGAATTACCTACACCAAAGTCTACCGACTGGTCGGGTGTAAGGGTAGCGGATGCAAAACCAAAGGCTTCTGCCGTTGCATTGATTACCGTTGATGTACCGCCGCTGAATTCCTCACCGTCTTCCGCGGTAATCTTTTCATAGCCGCTTTCATCGTCTGAGCAGGATAGTGCAAGCAGCGAAAGGGCTATCAGCCATGTGTGTCGTATACCTTTCATAAACCAAGTAAGAGTGCCGTTTTGCGGCACTCTTAGTATTCAAAAGCCAAAATTGTATTATTCTATGCCGTTTACAGTAATGCCCGAAGCTGTTGCCCCCGCAAGTAGCTTCTGGGACATTGCCATGATCTGCAGGTAGGCAGTTTTTACTTTAGCGCCTTCAGTACTTGTAGGGCCGCCACTGATGGCAAGGTCAAACGGAGTTGCTATTGCATTTACGTCATCATAAGCTGCGTCAATTGCATCTTCAATAGCATTGTACTGATCCCTGTTGGCCTGCCTTACAAGGTCTGCCAGCGATGGGCCGTCAACGTTTCCGTATTTGCCTTCATATACATTTACTATGCCTTTAAGGTTCAGGTAAACATCGCGGTGCGTGTTATCGCTAAAGCAAGAGTGTTCGTCCTCCTGGTCGGCGTTTTCAAGGGCAACCGACATACGTTCGATTGGCAGCTCAGAGCTTCCCAGCGTGATTATTCCAAGATAAATGTTTTGAAGTGCATCGTTTTCCGGCATGGCAAGGAATGTGTTCCTGTAGCTTCCGCCTTCTTTCCAAAGGTTTACCAGGTAAGTAAGGTGGTCGGTAAGCAGGTCTGCCGCTGCATTAAGGTAGTCCCTTCTCCTGTCCTGGTTGTCAGCTGTACCACCGTCAACAAAGTCAGTATAGGGCCTTTGTCCCGGTTGGTTGGCAGCGGGTGCTGTAAGATCCTGCCCCCAAAGAAGGAACTCAATCGCGTGGTATCCTGTAGAGATGCTCTTCTCATCCTCTCCTTCGTTAAGGTCTTCCAGCAGTTGTTTGTTTATTACCGGATATATGGCCGGCTTGTTGATGATGCCGCCACCATAATCAGGCGAATTGCTGTCATTAACATAGTCAATATAAGCCTCGTCAAGCGGCCATGCGTTAATAAGCCCTTCCGGGGCTTCAAAGTCGATGTCGTTATCTATAGGGCCGTTGGCAAAACGAAATGCTTCTGTAGTACCATAGCTTTCACGGGCTGCTTTCCATGCCGCTTTTGCTTCGTCAAATTTAGCTTGCGTTGGGTTGGCAGTAAATGCATTGATGGCGGATTTAAGAGCTACAGCGTCATCAAGGGCATCCTGGTAGTTTTGATATACCAGGTCAGCATAGTTCTCAATTACTTCTGCTTTTGTAACATTCCTGCTGCCTGAGCTGTCGTCACTGCTGCATGCTGTCATGATCAGGCCTGAAACCGCAAGAGCCAGTAAACTAAAGGTAACTTTCATCATTACTTGTTATTTAGATTGATTAAAAACAGTGCAAATGTAAGGTAATTTTTTATTTGTGAAAGTTTAATCGTAAAAATTATTTAGAACTATTACAGATAAGAAATTTGTCATACATTTGCCCGCAAATTCAATTCGTTATGAGAAATACGATATATTTACTTTTTATAATCTTCTTTGCAGCGGCGGGTTGTTCATCGTCCGATAACGACAAGGGGCCGGAAGGTACTTATGACCGCTCAGCCATGATGGCCAGCTGGGCCGATAACATCATTATACCTTCATTCAGCAATTACCAGGCAAAGCTGAATGCGTTGCATGCAAGCGCACAGGATTTTTCGGGTGCGCCTTCCCAGCAGTCACTGGAAGCTTTAAGGAGCGCATGGCTTGATGCTTATAAAGCCTACCAGCATGTGGGTATATACGATGATCCCAAAGCGTACGAACTCCACCTTATAGAGAGCAGCAATACCTATCCTGCCGATGTTGCGGGAATTAACAATAACATTGCAACAGGTAACTATAACCTTTCGCAACCGGCACAATATGCCCGCGAAGGTTTCCCTGCACTGGACTATTTGCTTTATGGTGTTCAGGATTCAGATGAGGCGATAGTTACCTATTATGCGGGTAATGCCAATGCCCGCGAATATATGACCGACCTTACGGCACACCTGAAAAATGTGGCCGACGGAATTCTTGCCGACTGGAACGGCAGCTATCGCGACACCTTCATAAGCGGTACCGGAACTGCAGTAAGTGCACCGATAAACCAGACCGTAAACAATTTTGTAAAAAACCTTGAGAAAGATGTCCGTACACCTAAATTGGCTATCCCGGCAGGTAAGTTCAGTAACGGTGCGACATTGCCGGATAAAGTAGAGGCCTATTACAGGAACAATGTCAGCAAAGAGTTGCTTGTTGAGGCGCTGACGGCTTCGCGTAATTTTTTCAATGGCAAATATTTTAATTCCCAGACTATGGGCCCCGGGCTTAAAGGATACCTGGATGCCGTACATGCCGGGCGCAACGGGCAGAACCTTAGTGATATCATCAATGCACAGTATGATGCCGCCATTGCTGCCGCCAACCAGCTTAATAACAGCTTTGGCAGCCAGATTGCCACAGATAACTCTAAAATGCTGGCGGCTTATGATGCCCTGCAACAGGTTGTTGTATATGAAAAGCTGGACATGCTGCAGGCGCTGAACATCAGCATCGACTATGTAGACGGCGACGGTGACTAAGCTGCGCCAAAAAATAACACACTACATCAGCCTGGATGCAGATGCGGCAACACTTGCTTTTTACCGCATTGCATTTGGGCTGATGATGTTTTTCAGCCTGGTGCGCTTTGCCCTCAATGGATGGATTGAAAAGTTTTACATTGCGCCCAAATTTCACTTTAGCTACTGTGGTTTCGAATGGGTTAAACCCATCGGTGGCTATACATATCTTATTTTCATTATTTGCGGCATTGCCTCGCTGATGGTTGCCGTGGGCTACAGATACCGGTTGGCGATAGTACTGTTTTTCCTTAGCTTTACCTATATCGAGCTTATGGATAAGACAACTTACCTCAACCACTATTACTTCATTTCTGTCATAAGCTTTGTAATGATTTTCCTGCCGGCAAATGCCTTTTTTTCCGTAGATGCAAAACGTGACGGGAAAGTTTATTCAGAAAGGGTTCCCCGTTATGCGGTTGACGTACTTAAAGTACTGCTCGCTGTGGTTTACATTTATGCCGGCCTTGCCAAACTGAATTCTGACTGGCTGGTGCATGCGATGCCGCTGAAAATATGGCTAACAGGCAATACACACCTCCCCCTGATAGGGCCATGGCTGGGCAGGGAATGGGTAGCTTATGCCTTTAGCTATGCAGGCGCGGTATACGACCTTTTTATCGTTTTCCTGTTGCTGGGCCGCCGTACAAGGCTGTTTGGTTTTTTTCTTGTAGTGGTTTTTCATGTGCTTACGCGAATCCTGTTTCCTATAGGTGTTTTCCCGTTTGTGATGATCGTATCATCGCTGATTTTCTTTAGCCCGCTACTTCACAGGAAGCTATTGGCAGGAATAAAATGGGTTCTCACCTTTGGGAAAAATAAAAACATTTCGGGCAGCCCTGCCGATGCTACAAACAGAGTAGCAGTCCGGCCAAATGTTTTTGTTGCGTACTTCCTTGGGATATTTCTTGCCATCCAATTATTGCTGCCGTTCCGTTACCTGTTGTATCCCGGCGAATTGTTCTGGACCGAAGAGGGCTTCCGGTTCTCCTGGCGGGTAATGCTTATGGAAAAGGCCGGTTACATACAGTTCAGGGTCAGGGATGGCATAACGGGCAGGATACAATATGTCAATAACCGTGAGCACCTTACTGCCTTTCAGGAAAAGCAGATGTCCTTTCAGCCCGATTTTATTTTAGAATATGCCCATTACCTGAAGGACCTATATGCTGCAAAAGGCATGGCCCGCACCGAAGTATATGCCGAAAGCTACGTGGCGCTGAACGGAAGGCTGAGCACACCCTATATTAACCCGGATGTAAACCTTGCTGACGAATATGAATCATTTGAACATAAAACCTGGATATTGCCGTTTAAAGAAAGCATTGCGGGCTTTTAGCCTTTTGCTGATCCTTTTTTCAGGAGCATCTGTATTTTCGCAAAGCGTTTTCACCGGATTTGTAACGGATGAAAGCAATGCACCGTTGGCTAATGTGGAGGTCATCTATACGCAAAATAACGTTACGGTCCGCACAGCTGCAGATGGCACATTTAACCTGTTGGCAGCAGATGAAAAAGTGCACCTTGTGTTTTATCTCGATGGTTATGAGCTTACAGAGCAGG
Source organism: Flavobacterium sp. MFBS3-15 (assembly GCF_026107645.2). Taxonomy (GTDB): domain Bacteria; phylum Bacteroidota; class Bacteroidia; order Flavobacteriales; family Flavobacteriaceae; genus Flavobacterium. Next base: position 271,959 of record NZ_JAPCHV010000001.1, read on the forward strand.
ACCTGTCGCAAGGGCAATCGGCAACCATAATCCTGCAGCGCATTACCGAATTAAATGAAGTAGTAATAGAGCGCGAGCAGAACCGCCTTTTTGCCCTTACGCACCTGAAGGATGTTGAAGGAGTTTCGGTATTTGCAGGGAAAAAGACCGAAGTTGTGCGCATGGACAGGATTACCGCCAACAAGGCAGCCAATGCGGCAAGGCAGATATACTCGCAGGTGGTGGGGCTTACCATCAACGAAAATTCCGATGGCGGGCTGCAGCTAAACATAGGGGGGCGGGGGCTTAACCCCAACCGGAGCAGCAATTTCAATACGCGCCAAAACGGTTACGACATTAGCGCAGATGTATTGGGTTATCCTGAAAGCTACTATACGCCTCCGGCAGAAGGTGTAAGCCAAATACAAGTGATACGGGGTGCGGCCTCATTGCAATATGGAACACAGTTTGGCGGACTTGTAAACTTTGTAATGCGCGAGCCGTCATTAAAACCTATTGAGGCTACCGTGCGTAATTCAGCAGGTTCGTATGGTTTTCTATCAAATTTTACGAGCGTTGGGGGAACTACGGGTAAATTCAGCTATTATACATTTTTCAACTATAAGCAAGGCGATGGTTTCAGGAGCAATTCGCAGTACAATAGCCGTAATTTCTTCGTGAACGTGAATTATGCTTTTAAGCCCGGCACATCGCTGCACTTTGATTATACCCTGTTCGACTACCTTGCCAAACAGCCCGGCGGACTGACTGATTATATGTTTGAGAAAGATATGTTCCAAAGCAACCGCACCCGCAACTGGTTTGACGTCAACTGGAATCTGTACAGCCTGCGATTTAAGCACGCTTTGTATGAAAAAACCAGATTCGAATTGCAGCTATTTGGGCTAAATGCAACACGCAGCGCCCTTGGCTACCTGAGCAACCGTGTGAGCTCATCAGACGTGGAGGGTACTGTGCGTGACCTTATAACGGGCGATTTCAACAACTGGGGCAGTGAAGCTAAGTTGCTTACGGAATATAATATCATAGGCAGGAAGAGTACATTTATGGTGGGGGCTAAGTACTACCAGGCCAGGAATACAGGCCAGCAGGGTCCGGGCAGTAGCGGCAGCGGGCCGGATTTTAATTTTGCCGACGATGAATTCCCCTACTATACCAGCCAGAGCAGCTATACCTACCCAAACAGGAATGTGTCCTTGTTTGCTGAAAACATCTTCAGGGTATCGGATAAGTTTTCGATAACACCCGGTTTGCGTACGGAGTACATTAAAACACAGGCCGAAGGCTACTGGGGCCGCATTAATACCGACCAGGCCGGGAACGTGATACTGGATGAAAGGGAAAATGAGGACATCGACAAGGGCCGTACATTTTTACTGGCAGGGCTGGGGTTCAGCTATAAATCGGGTACTAAAACAGAATGGTATGCCAACATATCGCAAAACTACCGTTCAGTTACGTTTAATGACATTCGGACTGCCAGCCCGGGACTGGCTATAGACCCTTCAATAACAGACGAGAAAGGGTTCACGTTCGACCTTGGCGTAAGGGGCACTGCCGATGACCGGTTTAATTATGATTCCAGTGTTTACCTGCTGTATTATAATGACAAGATAGGGGAGTATATGGCGCCAAACCCTAACGGAAGCGGTGCGGTAGTGCGTTACCGGAGTAACATAGGCACAGCGGTGACCTATGGTTGGGAGCTTTTGGCAGACTGGAACATAGCCAACACTTTTTTTACAGGGAACAGGAATTTCAACTGGTCTGTTTTCGTAAATAATGCCATAACAGGAAGCAGCTACATTAAGTCAGATGCGCCAAACATTGAAGGAAATTCGGTTGAGTTTGTGCCATTGGTCAACCTGAAGGCAGGAACATCTGCCGGTTACCGTAATTTCATGGCTTCGGTACAGATGAGCTGCCTTACAGAACAGTTTACCGATAGCGGCAATACCATAACCGACAGCAATGACAATACCTATGGTATTTTTGGGCAAATACCGTCCTACTACGTTGCTGATTTTTCGGCTTCCTATACATGGCGGAACTTCAGGCTGGAGGGCAGCATCAGTAATTTTACCAATAATTACTATTTTACCAGGCGTGCAACAGGGTATCCGGGTCCGGGCATATTACCGAGCGATCCCAGGATGTATTATGTAACGTTGCAGGTTAAAATTTAAGATGCGGTATTGATTAGGTCGGGATCTTTTATGGATTAAGATTTTTTTTAGAAAAATTTAAGAAGGGCTTTGTTGTTTTACTAAAAAAATTATATTTGGGAAAAATAACCTCCCAATATGAAAAACCTACTGGCAGCCCTTGTTTTCGGGCTTTGCAGCACTACTTATGCCCAAACGGATTATTCAGTTGTTTACGATGGCGATGCTTATCTATCTGAAGGCATCCGGCTGTATGACGAAGAAAAATATGCTGAAGCCATTAAGCAGTTTGATAAGATTGTAAAAACAGACCCGATTTTTTATACCGCACAATATGAAAAGGCCCTGGCTCTTGCCGCGGGAGAGGATATGGAGGCCGCAAAAGCCTTTTATGAGAGTGCCCTTGAAAAAGGCTATATGCAGGAAGCCCCGGATTTTTATATGTCATACGGCACCTTCCTGAGCGACCGGAAAGAGTATGACAAATCGGAAAAGATGTTTTTGGAAGCGCAAAAGCTGTATCCGAATTCAAGCGTACTGCTATACAACATGGCATTGCTTTATGTAAGAAAGGATGAGCGCCAGAAGAGTGTTGATCTTTTGGAAAAAGCCATAACAATAAACCCTAACCATGTTGGCTCCCACTACCTGTTGGGCCTTATAGCCCTTGAGGATGGCCGCGCTGTTGAAGGAACCATGGCTTTGCTGGCTTACCTTACATTATTACCGGAGAGTTCGGTAAGTCCCGAAATTATTGTAAAGCTGAATGCCAAATTTGCAGATAATTACACTGAAAAGAGCAAACTTGTTTTCTCTAAGGCTGGTGGGGACAATTTTGAAGAGATTGATGTTATACTGCGCAATTCGCTACCATTAAGGAGCGCTTATAAAGTGAATTCGGAGTTTGATGACATTATCATCCGCCAGGTGCAGGCTGTTGTGGAATATGCCGCAGAACATAAAGTACAAAATGGTTTTTTTGAAACTACTTATGTTCCGTGGCTTGCCGACATGGCGAAGAAAAAACAGTTTGAAGGATTTTCGTATTATATGCTGTCGAGTATGAAGGAACAGCTTGGTAAAAAGCTCACGGCCCACAATAAAAAAGCCCAGGCTTTTATAGATAACTACCTCTCGAACGATTTCTGGCAGGTGTTTGCAAAGCGAAAAGTAGACCTTTTTGGTAAGCAGGAAGAGGTTGTGGTTTACCTGAATGAGGGCAAGCCGTATCTTTTGGGCAAAGTGGTAAACGGGAAGAAGGAAGGTAAGTACAAAGTACTTAACACAAGCGGAAACATGGCCAGCGAACTTAACTTTGTCAACGACATGGCCGAAGGCTTGCAGAAGTATTATGACTACAAAGGCCGCCTGAGCGAAGAAAAGGAATACAAGAACGATAAGCTAGACGGGAAAAGGACTACTTATTTTGATAATGGCAATGTCTCTTTGGTTGAAATCTATAAAGATGATAAGCTTCAGGGTATAAGCACTTCTTATTACATCAATGGGGGTAAAGCCTGCGAAGGTAATTTTGTTAACGGTGAGCGGGATGGCAACGCGGTATGTTATTATGAAAACGGAAGTAAAAAAAGCGAGACCGGCTACAGCAACGGAAAGCTGAACGGCAAACATGTGATGTACGATAAAGCCGGCAATATTTCACTCGAGGAATCGTTTAAGATGGATAAGCGCGATGGCAGGGCTGTGGAATATTATGATGGCAAGGTTTTGAAATCAGAGATTGAGTATAAAGACGGTGCAGCCGTTTCATCGTATAAAAAATATTTTCCGAACGGGACGCTAAATGAGCAGACCGACTTTGTAAATGACCTGCCTACCAAAGGCCTTTATAATTTTGCAAATGGTAAAAAATCGTATGAGGCGGTATATGACAAAGCAGGAAACATTGTGAGTTACGATTATTATAATGATAACGGCGAACTATACTATCAGGAAAACTACAAAAATGGGGAAATGAAGTCCGGGAGCCAGTATGTTGCAGGAAACACAAAGCCTGTCGAGGTGCCGGTAAAGGGAACCTATACCATAAAGACTATTGACGGCATAACACTGACATCAGGAAAATACGAGAAAGGCAAGAAAACAGGAGATTGGGAGTATTTTTTCAGGACAGGTGTACTGAGAAATAAGGAAACTTACAAAAATGGCCTCCAGTCGGGAAAATCATTTGTTTATAATGATGACGGCAGGCTGTACAGCGTTTCGAATTATGTGAACGATTCGCTTCAGGGAATTTATGAGAAATATGATTACGGAGACCTTTCTTATATGTATCATTATAACCATGGTGTTGCAAATGGTCCGGCTAAGTCATTCTTCTCCAATGGTAAAGTTTCTTCTGAAAGCTTCTACATAAATGATGAGGTTTACTCAAAAAGGTATGACTATTGGCAAAATGGCAATCCGAGTGAAATAACAACTTATGTGGATGGTGTGGCAGTAAAGATGGAGAGCTTCTCCGTTGATGGCAAAAAAGAGGTAGAAATTGATTACACCAACAAGAATGGTAAGGTTGCCCAGGCGTATTATAACGGAGCCATATTGCACGACTTTATATTGGCGAACGGTACTTTGAATGGCAAGTATACCGTGAAAGAGAAAAATGGAGCATTGATTATTGAAGGCAACTATCTAAACGGCAGCCGCCATGGCAAATACGTTAAAAATGGCCCTACAGGGGCTCCTCTTCTTGAGAAGAATTATTATTCAGGGAAAGAACATGGAACCAGTAAATACTATGATATAGCGGGTAACCTGAGAAGGGAAGATGCATATGTTTTTGGTAGCGAAACAGGTAGTAATATTACTTATTATGGCAGCAAAGGCAAGCTTTCTGAAAGCACCGTGTTTGATGATGATAAGGAGGGTGAGGTAAAATATTATAATCATAAGGGTGATATAGTGCTGATACTGGGATACCAGCGCAATGCCCTGGTGTATTACATAACTCCGGGTAAAGACGGTAAGTTTACGGATAAGAAACCTGTAGCCGGACAAACTGCCAAAATCGTTTCGACCTATCCTAACGGGAAAACTGCAATGGAAGTGAACTTTGTGCAAGGGAATATGGATGGCAGGTTTCTTATAAACAGTGCCGATGGCAAGCCCGAGTATGAGTCTAACTATGACAAAGGGCTTTTGAAAGGAGTGCGCATAGAGTATTATGCTAACGGAAAGATTTACAAGAAAGAAAATTTCAGGAATTCATCATTTGACGGGGTTCAGGAATTTTTTAAAGAAGACGGCAAGCCCTGGATAGCAGCAGAGTATAAAAATGACCAGATGCATGGGGCTTGTAAAATTTATACCAATGGAGTGTTGTCGCAAACAAAACAATATGATTCAGATGTCCTTATTGAAATTAAATAGAAAAAGCCTTGTGGCCCTATTGCCGTTAATGGCAATTACGGCCCTGGCGCAGGAAAAGCAGGGTGCTTTTGCAGAGTATAAAAAGGTTTACCCCAATGTAAATGAATTGGTTATCAGCGATAAAAACACCTATGATATTTTTGTTGAAGACAAAAAGCTCAGGGTGTTGCGCAATAACTATTATGAGTCGATGATTATGTCGCAAAACGGCATACAAAATAATGAGGAGAGCTTCTCCTATTCAGAGCTTGTAAAGCTTAATGAGTTTGAAGCGTATTCGATTGTTAACGACAAAGGGAAAGACCGTAAAATAAAGGTTACACAAACCAACGAAAAGCAGTCAAGACAAAATTCTGTTTTTCATGATGATGTAAAGCAGCGCCAGCTTATTTTTCCAAATCTTGAAGCAGGGGCAAGAAAGGTGTATTCGGTTGAGACTGAATTTCTGGATCCGTTTCTTCTCCAAAGCTATGTTTTTGGAAGCAGTTTTCCAATGCTGAATTCAACACTGGAAGTGCGTACTGACAAAGACGTTACCATCGGTTACCGTGTTTTTAACGATCCCGATAACAGCATCATATTTTCCAAAACCGAGAAAAAGGGGAAGTATATTTATACCTGGACATTGAAAGATGTTAAAGCAGTGAAATTTGAACCGGGCAATCCGGGATTCCGGCATTTTATTCCGCATATCAATGTCTATGTGAAGGACTATAAGGTAGATTCAAAAAAAGTGGAGGTACTTGATAATACTGAAAAGCTGTATGATTACTATAAATCGTTTACAAAAAACCTTAACAGGACAGAGGACGCCGAACTAAAGGCAATTACAAAAGAGATTACTGCCGGTCTTACTACTGACAGGGAAAAGGTCAAAAAAATATTCTATTGGGTAAAGGACAACATTAAGTATATCGCTTTTGAAAATGGGTATGAAGGCTTTATTCCCCGTGAAGCCGCACTCGTTTGCAAGCGCAAGTTTGGAGATTGCAAGGACATGGCGAGCATTATTAGCGCTATGGCTAATTATGCCGGGGTAAAGGATGTAACGGTATCCTGGATAGGCACACGCGACATTCCCTATTCTTATGAAGAACTTGCCACACCTGCAGTAGACAATCACATGATTGCTGTATTCAATGACAATGGCAACTATGTTTTCCTGGATGCTACAGATCGTGAGACACGATATGGGCTGCCTACATCTTTCATACAGGGTAAGGAAGCACTGATGAGCAATGGCGATACTTATAAGATTATACAGGTTCCGGTTGTTTCTGGCGAAGATAATGCTACTCATGAAGTGGTTGATCTTACGCTGGATAAGGAGAAAATTACAGGGTCGGGCTCATTAAACTTCTATGGTTTTTCAAGAAGCCATATCTTACCGCAGATTGGAGATGCTTCGGGCAAAACACGCTTTGAAATGATAAAGAGCCTGGTACTTTTAGGCAGCAATAAATTTATGCTGAAAGAGTATAACGAGGCCAATGTGGCCGACAGGGACAAACCATACCAGGTGAATTTTAGTTTTGAGCTGGAAGACTATGCCATACAGGTTGATAAGGAACTTTACATTAATCTGTTTATGGACCGGGCTTATGAAAAGCTTACCCTTGAACCTGACCGTGTCACCGCTTATGAAATGGATTTTTTGTCGGCCTATAATACTACCTATAACCTGAAAATCCCGCAGAACTACTCGGTAAAATACCTGCCGGAAAACTTCAGCCTTGACAATGCGCTTATGAAGGCAGATTTTACTTATGCCAATAAAGCCGGGGTAGTTTCATTAAATGCAAAAATACAGGTGAAAAAGCTATTGATTGAAAAGGCCGATTTTGCACTATGGACTGACACTGTAAAACAACTGAAGAATGCCTATACACAAACCTTAATACTTACCGAAAAATGAATTTAAAACAAAAGGTGAAAGCCGGATTGCTATTTTTGACAGCCTGTTTTTACAGTAATGCCCAGGGGCAGGATTTTTCTTTTAAAAACTACAACTGGGACACAAAGGAGACCAAAGTAGAAATACCTGCCAAGTACAAAGATGAGAAGGAGGTAATACTTGAACGGAATGTAAAAATTGAATTTGTACCGGGCAAGGATGGTGCATTACAATATTATCTTTCACATGAAAAGATTTACATTAACAGTGATGAGGCTGTAGAGCGTAACAACAAAATTTATGTGCCTTATGGCTCTAACGAAAACGTGATTGCTACGAAAGCACGCGTACTATTGAAAAGCGGTAAGGTGATTGAGCTTAAAAAGAGTGATATTAAGGAAGAAACAGATGAGGAGCGTGGGGTTAAGTACAAATACTTCGCGGTGAACGGCCTGGAGAAAGGAGCGGTTGTAGAAACAATATTCATACTTGAAGAGGAACCGGAGCTAAAAGGGCATACAATCAGGATGCAGGATGAATACCCTATAGCAAAAGGTACGTTCCAACTGATTTATCCCGATCATCTGGTGTTTCGAACCAAGGGTTACAACGGATTGTCTGAACCGGTTATAACCGAAAAGGCTCCTTCGGCAAAATTCACAACCCTCACAGTAAACGAGGCGGATACACCTGCCCTGGATGACGACGAAAACTACTCGAACTGGAATAACAACATAAAGCGTTTTCGTTACAAGCTTGATGCAAACTTAGCCAACGGGGCAAAGAATTTGTTTAATTTCAAGGAATTTTCCACAAATCTTTATGACAGGTTCCATCCGGAATATAGCAAAAAAGACCAAACCGCTATAAATGACTTCTGTAAGGGAATAGCCAAATCTAATGATGTTCAGGAACAGGTTTGGAATATTGAGAATAAAATAAAGAAAACTATTAACTACAGCCGTTATATTGACAGTAAGGAAACGCTTCAGGATATTCTAAAATCCAAACAGGCTAACCAAACGGACATTATAAGGCTGTACATTGCAGTATTTACTACAATGGGGATTGAGAATAACCTCGTATTTACTTCAAGCCGTTACAAGAAGCCTTTTGATGCCGATTTTGAAAGCTATGAAAACCTTGATGAGCTTTTGTTTTACTTCCCTTCTGTCAAAAAATACATGACTCCTCTTGAAGTGGAGTACAGGATACCGCTAATCCCAAGGGAACTTGCCGGAACCAATGGCCTGTTCATTAAGGAGAAATCTTTTGCAGGTACAAAAATGGGAATCGGCGAAATAGCGATGATTGACATTCCGGGAGCTGAAATTACTCATGACATCATGGATATCACTATTGATTTCTCAAAGGACATTGAAAATCCTTTAGTGACCAGTAAAATACAGTTTGGTGGCTATTCGGCCCTGAATTTTCAACCCATAAAGGATTTTGCGCCTGCCGAAAATTATAAGACCATACTGAAAAGCATTGCTGAAAATTATACTGCTGAAACAGAATACAAAACTCTTACTACATCGAATGATGGTGTAGAGTTCATCGGCAAGAAGCCATTTGTGATGGACATTACTTTTGAAGGTAAGGACCTTGTACGTAAGGCTGGAGAAAATTACCTGTTTTCTGCGGGTCTGACTATTGGCAAGCAAATGGAATTATACCAGGAAAACAAGCGCGTGCTGCCGGTTGAAATCAACAATCCGCATTCGTATACCCGTAAGATAAAGATCATTCTGCCGCAAGGGGCAACGGTAAAGAACCTTGAAAAGTTTAATATGGATAAAAAGCTTGATGTTAACGGTAAGACAGAAGCAGCTTTTGTCAGCAAGTATGAGAAAAAAGGTAATGAGATCATTGTGGAAAATACAGAATATTACAACATACTGCACTACCCGCTTGAGCATTTTGAAGCCTACCGTGCCGTAATAAACGCTGCTGCCGACTTCAATAAGATTGTTATCATAGTGAATAAATAATGTTAGGCAAAAAGTTTTTGATGAGAGCCCGGTTTTTAGCCGGGCTTTCACTTAATAGTACAGCATGATTTTTTTCTCACATAGAAAATTTACCAAAATTTGGTGACTGTTTTGCTATTTCATTATTCCACCAGAATTAATTTAATACATTTACTTAATGGACAACGCAAGGCTAAACTGATATGGTAGCTTTACATCGCCACTTATCCGAAAGAGGACATCTTAGAATTTTTATCTAAGAGTTTTTATGTGAGATGTATTAGCTTTTTGCAGTAAGTGTTCAGATATATCCTAAAAAAGGGTAGCAAAAGGGGAAATGCTCCAAAAAAATCACCTGAAATTCCCAGTGCTTAACTAAAAATGCCTGAGGATTTTACGAACTAAAACTTATTTTAATGGAAACAGGGAACAAGCATAATCATGAAAATCATATTCATAGTGGCCTATTGGGGAAGAATACAGAACTGTATTTTTCAATACTCTGTGGCATATTGCTTGGATTTGGTTACCTGTCTGCGTTCACGGGTCTCGGGCCAAATGTAGCACTGGGTTTATATATAGGTGCCTATTTTTTTGGTGGATTCTTTACTGCTAAGGAAGCTGTTGCGACTATGGCAAAGGGTGGTTTCGAGATCGACTTCCTTATGCTGGTAGCTGCGGCAGGTGCCGCCATTTTGGATGAATGGGCAGAAGGTGCGCTGTTGTTGTTTCTGTTTAGCCTTGGGCATGCGCTTGAACATTATGCCATGGGGCGTGCACGAAAATCGATTGAGGCACTGGCTAACCTTGCACCGCCGACAGCAATCCTGCATCAGGGAGGTATTGAAAGGGAAGTAAATATAGAGGAATTGTCTTTAGGGGATATTATCCTCATTAAGCCCAACAGCAAGATTCCTGTAGATGGGGTAGTAGTAAAAGGGATTACCAGCGTTAATCAGGCACCGGTGACCGGTGAGAGCGTACCTGTTGACAAAAGGCCGGTTGATGATGTAGATAAGGATTATTCAACGGACGAGAAAATAAAGCCGGAAAACAGGGTTTTTGCAGGAACAATCAACGGTAGTTCAGTTATAGAGGTTAAAGTAATACGCGAAGCTGACGACTCAACAATAGCAAGGCTGATAAGGATGGTTAATGAAGCTGAAAAGCAAAAATCGCCAACCCAGCTATTTACAGATAAGTTTGAAAAGTTTTTTGTGCCCTCAGTATTGCTGTTGGTTGCCCTTTTGTGCCTGGCCTTCCTGGTGATCGATGAGCCATTCAGTAAAAGCTTCTACCGGGCGATGTCTGTACTTGTTGCTGCCAGTCCCTGTGCGCTTGCCATATCTACGCCCAGTGCAGTACTTAGTGGCGTAGCGAGGGCTGCCCGCGGAGGGGTTTTAATAAAAGGCGGCAGGCCTCTGGAAGATCTTGGCAACCTGGAAGCAGTGGCCTTTGATAAAACCGGTACCCTCACAGAAGGAAAACCAAAGCTTACAAACATCATCACGCTTGCAGGTAAAGAAGAAGATTTTCTGAAACTTCTTGTAGCGGTTGAGAGCCAGAGCGATCACCCTTTGGCAGAAGCGATTGTCAATGGTATCAAAGAAAAAAATCCTGATATCCAAGAACCTGAACCCAAAAATGTAAAAGGTATTGTAGGGAAGGGGGTGAGTGCTGAGATTGACGGTGAAACGATCCTAATAGGCAACAAGTCGCTCTTCAGGGACAATGGAGGGTTGCCCAAAGAACTGGAAGAAAAGGTAACCGGCCTGGAGCAGGGTGGGCACACGACTATGATCGCTAAAAAAGGGGTAACGTTTATAGGCATAGTTTCCCTTATGGATGTACCCCGTGCCGAGGCCAAAGTCGTTCTTTCAAAACTTGCTGCATTAGGTATAAAGGAAATGATAATGCTTACCGGTGACAATCAAAAAGTAGCCGAAGCTGTGGCCGGACAAATAGGTATAACTGTTGCGAGGGGTAACCTGATGCCGGAGGATAAGGTTGCAGCAGTGGAGCAACTCGATACACAATTTGGCAAAGTTGCTATGGTAGGCGACGGTGTTAACGATGCTCCGGCAATGGCCAAGAGTACAGTAGGAATAGCAATGGGCGCAGCAGGCAGCGACGTGGCACTAGAAACAGCTGACATTGCACTTATGGGAGACAAACTTATAGCTCTTCCGTTTGCCATAGGCCTTAGCCGGAAAGCCAGGACTATAATAAAACAAAATTTATGGATTAGCCTTGGAATGGTTGCCATCCTCATCCCATTAACCATAACGGGGATTGCCTCTTTAGGGCCTGCCGTTATTGCCCATGAGGGATCAACATTGCTTGTAGTCTTTAATGCATTAAGATTATTAATGTATGAGCCTAAAAAATAGAGATTAAAGGATTGTTTATATCTGTCACTACCCAAGAAATGAGTAAGGGCACTGCCAGGCGGATTCCTCCGCGTTGGCAATGCCCTTCTTCTTTTATTTTACAATCTCAGATTATGACGGTATCTATGTATCTCCGTTAGTTATACTAATAATTGGATGCATACAACAAATCTGCTTATCTATTCGGCAAAAAGCTGCTCGCGCTCCCAAATACGGTGCCTGCCCATTTCTGAGGTAAAACTATCAGTAAAGGCTTTCGCGGTACCGTCGTTAATGATTACACCGGGCACACTATCCTTTTCAGGTTTTCCTGCCATGCCAATTGCGGTTTTGGCAATGAGCCCGTCAAGGCCTTTATCAAAGCCTGTGACCTTACAGTGCCTGAATGCATCATTGATGAATTCCCTGACATTGGCATTCTTTTCGAGTGCAGCTATGTCAGTTGCAGAAGGCACATATACTGCATCGAACAATACTGAAGACGAAGAGAAAAAGGCAAAGTCTACTTTAATGCTGTTACCCATATCACCCTTAATTTCCCCGGCATGAGGACCGATTATTTTGGCTGCCGCGCCTTTGGCTTCCAGTGCTTTCTTGAGTGCGTTGACCGATTTTTCACTTACTCCCTCACCACATATAAAGGCTACCTGCCGGGTTTCAATGCTGTCGGTCACCGTAGGGTTATTGACCATACTAAGAGCTTCGCTAGGTTTGTAGCTTTTATCCAGAGGTTTTGGTTCGTGTTTTTGAGGATCTGCATCTGCACCTACCCCTTTATTCATGGGCCTTTCCGGTTGTTGCGGTACTGATATCCCCAGGCCTTCTGCCACCTTTTCTGCAAGCATTTTGTCAACCTGTCCCAGCAGCCCCAGCATCCGTTGGCGTATCTCTACCGTCTCTACCTTGCTGAGTTCGAAACGCAGGGCGCTTATGATATGATTTTTTTCCACATCGGTCTGGCTGTTAAAAAAAAGTGCTGCCTGGCTGAAATGGTCGGAAAAGCTTTCGCTGCGTGTGCGTACTTTATGCGCATCAATACGTTCATTATAGCTGACAAATCCGCCCTCAGCCTCTTTTGCCTGCTCGGGATAACCTCCTCCAAGAGAATTTGGGCTGTAACTGACGCGGCCAACATTGATTTCCTGGCGCATATGGCCGTCGCGCTGGTTATTGTGCATAGGCACTATCGGACGGTTGATAGGAATCTCGTGAAAGTTAGGGCTCCCAAGCCTTGAAAGCTGGGTGTCGGTATAAGAGAAGAGCCTGCCCTGAAGCAACGGATCGTTGGTAAAGTCAATGCCGGGCACTACATGGCCGGGGTGGAATGCTACCTGCTCGGTCTCTGCAAAAAAGTTGTCAGGGTTCCTGTTCAATACCAGCCTGCCGATAGGGGTTACCGGTACTACTTCTTCCGGTATGATCTTCGTTGGGTCCAAAAGGTCAAAGTTAAACTTATGCTCATCTTCTTCCGGCACCAGCTGTACGCCGAATTCCCATTCGGGAAAATTGCCCATGTCGATGTTTTCCCACAGGTCGCGGCGGTGGAAGTCAGGGTCATTTCCCGATATCTTCAGCGCCTCGTCCCATACTACGGCATGCGTGCCCAGTTTAGGCTTGAGGTGGAATTTGACAAAAGTGGATTTGCCTTCAGCATTGATGAAACGGAAGGTATGGATGCCGAAGCCTTCCATCATGCGGTAGCTGCGCGGTATGGCACGGTCGCTCATGGCCCACATGACCATGTGCATGGATTCCGGCATAAGGGAAATGAAATCCCAAAAAGTATCGTGTGCCGACGCAGCCTGGGGCATCTCATTGTGAGGTTCAGGCTTTACAGCGTGGATCAGGTCAGGAAACTTCATGGCATCCTGGATAAAGAATACCGGGATGTTATTGCCCACCATATCGAAGTTACCTTCCTGTGTGTAGAATTTGATGGCAAAGCCGCGAACGTCGCGGGCAAGGTCTGTCGAACCCCTAAAACCGGCCACTGTTGAAAATCGTACAAACACCGGCGTCCGCTGGGTAGTATCGTTCAGAAAGGCTGCTTTGGTATATTCGTTGACATTTCCAAAGGCTTCAAAGTACCCATGCGCACCCGAACCCCTTGCATGCACTATCCGTTCCGGTATGCGCTCGTGGTCAAAGTGGGTAATCTTTTCGCGCATTATAAAGTCCTCAAGCAGCGATGGCCCGCGTTCACCGGCTTTTAAAGAGTTATGGTCGTTATTGATCCTGACGCCCTGGTCAGTGGTAATGAATTCACCCTGACCGTTTTCACGGTTTCGATCCAGGTCACGGAGCTTGGCATCCTGGTTGGGAGGTGTGTTGTTTTTTTTCATTGTAAGTTGGATTTTGAAAAGTTAGGTAAGGTAGCTATTGGTCGTTTCGACTGATAATTCTGTATGTATTCTGCCGCAGGCATGTTATTTTGTTGGAGGGCCAGGTCAAGGGCGGTAAAGCCCCGCGCGTCTTTAATATCTGTTGCGGCGCCATGGGCTAATAAAAGCTCCACAAGCTCGTTACGCCCAAACATCGAAGCAAACATCAGCGCAGTGCCTCCATTGCCATGCTGGGCATCGAGACTGGCGCCGTGGCCGATTAATATGCGTGCAACATCTGCATGGCCTTTAAAGCTCGCTCCCATCAGTGCTGTATTCGCACCCTTATCGGCAAGGTCAGGATGAGCACCCGCCTTAAGCAATGCTGCCACGGCTTCAGGCTGGTTATTGTATGCTGCGATGATGAGTGGCGTAAATCCCCTATCATCACGTCTATCGACATTGTCTATTAAAGGAAATATTTCCTCAAGTACAGGCACGTTGCCCTGCCGTGCTGCCAAAAATAATGCCTGGGTAATTTCATCCATAGTAAATAATTTTTAATCAGGAACAAGGTACAAAATGCTGTCATTGAGCCTCCTTAATGTTTTCCCAAATCTTCCCCCTTATCTGAAATCAATAATTATTCTATATCATACAAAACCCGCATTGCTTTCACTATATAAACTTACCCAGTGCCATATTGGCGTTGCACGTCCAGGATTGATCTCTGATTAATCCCTTCAAGGCAGGGCAGCAACTTTGAAATCTTGTTGAGATGATGCTGTGTGGATTGGAAATTCATCAGCACATAAAAAAGGCCGGAATTATACCCAATCATTGTGACGAATAAAAATAGCAAGCCAAAAAACCTGAGATTTAAAGGTTTACAGATTTCCAGGGAATTGTTTTAGGTTTAGAGTTTTAAACTTTTTAAGTTGTATAGTAAAAAAAGGAATCGAACCTAAAAACCTCAGTAAGCAATAACGTTTTTAGGTTCGATTTCCAAACGGCACCTGCACGGACAATTTTCGAACATTTTTATTAAAGATTTGTCAGTAATGGCGCGGCTTCCAGCGTAAAGTATTTTGAATTAAAAGACGATTTTATGGTGTGCTAAGTAATGGCCTCATATTGAAGATCATTATGTTCGGAGTAGATAATTCTAATGTAAATAAAATAAATAGCTGATATCGGTCTTTTATCTAGTATGAAGTAGCATACCTCCGTCTATGACAAAATCGGAGCGGGTTATAAAGGATGCTGTATCACCTGAAAGGTACATAACCATTTGTGCAACATCCTCAGGGGTACCGATTTTTTTAAGTGGTATCCTTTCGGCAACGCTATCCCAGATTCCCTAGGCTGTCACAGTATCGTACGATTTGTCAAATACATTAGTCCTGTGGGGCTCGGGCTGACAATGTTTACCCTTATTCGTCGTGGTGCCAGCTCGGCAGCTGCGGTACGGGCAAAGGAATTAACCGCCGATTTACTGGCCTGATAAATGGAGCTCTGCTGATAGTTGGTTGTTGCTACATTAGAAGATAGCAAAACTATTGAAGCCACGTAGTTTATAAGAGGGGGTTAATCTGCTGAGCGTAAAATATGCACCTTTAAGGTTCACATTCATTACATTGTCAAAATTTATCTCTGTGGCTTCTTCAATTAGCGTATTATCTCCGGTGATACCAGCGTTAATGAACAGTATATCTATTTTGCCGGCAGTTTCACCAATATGATGTGCCAGCTCCTCGATATACAAAACACTGGACTGGTCGGCAAGACAGGGCCTCGCCCCTATTGCCACCGGTTACCACTGCGATTTTATCTTTAAATCGTTTCATTTTACTCTTTTTAAATTAATACAGTAAAGGTATAATTGATTTGATATACTTTTGCAACCAGTATCACAGAGTATACCAGACAGAACAATGGAAAGAGATCAAAAAGAAGAACTACTGGCCTTACAGGATACTCTTTATTTCATAGGGTAGTGGCGGATACCTGTTATTAATTCATTATGTAATGGCATCGCCGCTTTAGGGAAATTGAACGCAGTATATTTGGAATTACAAGCCGTATGCTATTCCGCGAACTGAAGGAGATGGAGATGAATAAGCTTGTTGCGAAAGGTTTATCCCGAAATCCCGGTGCTTATCGAATATGAACCCACCGAATATTGCCGCACTTTCGGTAAGATTATTATGGAGATGATCAATTGGGGCCGCCAACATAGGGCGAAAATTAAAGAAGAATAAAGATAGGAATACATTGTGACTAGTCCTAAAATAGCGATACAGGATTAATAACAGTAAAAATACATTTTTTAGACAGAAGTAGCTTTCGGGTTGCTTCTGTTTTTTGTTTTATATGTTCTCATTTCAATCTGCGCCTGCTGATGCATTTGTACAGGAGTGAGCATATAGTTCGACCAATGTGGTCTCAATGTATTATATATGTTTATTGATTCTTTTACCACTGATTTGATAATATTAATATCATAATCCTTATACCGATCGACCATGAATTCCTGTTTTAATATCCCATTCACTCTTTCTGCAACAGCATTTTGATAAGGGTCATACGATTCGGTCATACTACAGAACAGTTTTTTAGTTTTATTTATAACCGTCTGATATTCATCACAACAGTATTGGATACCCCTGTCATAATGATGTATTAGGCCCAAGTCTTTATCTTTCCTTTTCTTTAAAGCCATTTTTAAGGCCTTTAGGCTGCTTTCGGCATTCAGGCTCGGTGCTACATTATATCCCATTATTTGTTTAGAGTAGGCATCTGTGATAAGGCTTAAATAGCAAGGCTTGCTCCTTTTTCCTATATAGGTTATATCTGACACCCATACTTGTTCAGGACGTGTGATGTTCATATTTTCAATCAGGTTCTTGTGCTTTTTAAAACGATGGTAAGAATCAGTTGTGACATGATAATTCCTTTTAGGTATTATCAATAGGTAATTTGCTTTTAAGATGGCAAAGAACTTATCTCTACCTATTTTTAATGTTCTAAGGTCTTTATATAGCAGATAGTATAGCTTCTTGCCTCCAAGACGAGGCATTGTTAACCTGATTTTATTTACCATAGCAACAACCTGTTCCGATAAGCAACGTCTTAAACTTTTCCTTTTTATTCTTCGATAATAAACCTGTCGATCCATCCCGAACAAACTACAGGTAAAACTTAGTGTTTGTTTCTCTTGTTCTTTAAATTGGCTAATTGTTCGGGTGACGAGTTTTTTCGGATATCGATATTATACTCTTTCTCAGCAATATCGATAAGCATATCAAAGATAATTGCCTTCTTGTCGGTAAAATTGACCTGTTGCTCTAATAAAGCTTTCTGCTTTTCGAGAAGCTTTACCTGGGCCTGAAGTTCCATTATCTGTTGTTCCGGGGTTTAAGATACTAAAATAAACATTTAATAAATCACCGCTATCAATTCAGAATTGTGTAGTTCTCTGATACCCATGCCCTGTAAACGTAGTTTACAGGGCATGGGTAATCTGTAACTAACTCTTCAGCGCCGCCGTCGCTGAAGCAAAGGTACGTAATTTTGTAGACATAGCCTTATGTTGGAAAATATTTTAGCGTTTACAATCTATAATGGAAAATATTTTATTTAACTAGCAAAATTGGCGTTTATAATTGAAAATATTTTAAAACTCAAACTATAATGGAAAACATTTTACGAAAACGAGTTTATAATGGAAAATATTTTATAAATTTACATGATAATGCTTTTATAATGGAAAATATTTCACAAAGCCGCTTACCCGAACTGTTGTATTCATCAAGTGACTCCGCCAGGAGCCAACAGATATCAAAATTAGAAAAGTCCGGAATTATCCGGAAAATAGCGCCAAGAATTTATACCTCGAATCTGGACGAGGAACCGGAAATGATTATCAGGCGTAACATTTTCGCTATACTTGGTAACCAATATCCAGGTGCTGTTCTAAGTCATCGTTCGGCATTTGATTTTAAGCCCACTTCTGCAGGGCACTTATTTATAACCTATACATATACAAGGAAGATAGAATTGCCGGGCGTAATTCTGCGGTTTATGGAAGGCTCCGGGCCAATCGCTAATGACAACAAATTTAACGGTGAATTATACGTTTCCCAAAAGGAAAGGGCGTTCCTGGAAAACCTGCAGGTGTCCCGACAGCCGGGTCCGGAATCCAAAACCCTGACATTACCTGAAATTGAGGAAAAGCTGGAAAATATCATTAAGGTTAACGGAGAAGAGGAGTTGAATAAAGTTCGTGACCGTGCCAGAGCTATATCAGAAGAACTGGGCATGCAAGCGGAATACGAAAAGCTTAACAAAATGATTGGCGCTTTGCTAACCACAAAGCCGTCAAAAATATTAAGCTCACCTGTCGCCATAGCCAGGGCCTATGGAAATCCTTTTGATAAGCATCGCATCGAATTGTTTGAAAAGTTATTTATGGCGCTCAAGCAAAGTGAGTTCCCCAACCGGCCTGACCAAAATACAGCGACAGTCAAATTCCGGAATTTTGCATTCTTTGAGGCTTATTTTTCCAACTACATTGAGGGAACGAAATTTGAAATAGATGAAGCAAAACAAATTGTGGAATCACAAACTCCCATGCCGGACCGCGATGAAGATTCCCATGATATTCTTGGTACCTACAATATAGTGAGGGATAAAAAGGAAATGAGCATAATTCCTGCTGATGCGGATGATTTACTGAAAATCATCCAGTACCGCCATGCGACCCTGTTGTCGGCCAGAACTTCCAAAAAGCCAGGACAATTCAAGGATTTAAATAACCGTGCCGGTGAGACGCATTTTGTAGATTTCAAGCTGGTCCGCGGTACCCTGATGGAGGCATTCAATTTTTACCAGGCCCTGGACAATCCCTTTTCAAGGGCAGCCTATATTATGTTTATCATTAGTGAGATACACCCGTTCCTTGATGGAAACGGCAGGATTGCACGGGTCATGATGAATGCCGAACTTGTTGCAGCAGGACAAACCCGTATCATCATCCCTACAGTTTACCGTGATGATTATTTGGGCGCACTCAGGAGATTGACCCGGAACAATGACCCGGAAGTATATATAAGAATGCTTCAACGCGCACAGGAATTTTGCGCAACATTAGATGCAGCTGATATGGATAAACTTGAAGCGAAACTTGAAGCCAGCAACGCCTTTAAAGAACATGACGAATCAAGATTAAAGTTCTAGCCCTGGAGGCTTACTGGTTCAATAGTGGAAATAAAGCATGGCTGCACCTATGCACTTATAGTTTTCTGACGATTGCAATAACGGAAGGGAAACGATATAATCCGCACCTCATTGACCTTTCCTTCGGCTACAAGCGTCCTGTTTTGGCGCTCTACGGTTTTGCGGAATAGTGAAAGACCAAAGCCGATGCCATCATAGGCAATCTTGGAGTGAAGTCTTTCAAAGAGATGGAGACCTTGTCCGTGTATTATTTCTTCAAATCCGATGCCATTATAGGACACGGGTCATTACAACATTTTTTTTCTTTAATTTAGAATCCGTGACCTGATGCTTAGTTTTGGAGGCTGATTGGCCTTCGAGAACTTTAGGGAGTTGTCTACATGCTGTCAGCCGTATTATTAGCTTTAATATTGTCGCAAATTTAGTAAACATTTGCGACAATAATTTAGGGTGCAGCGCTTGAGGTTTCTCGTTTATTGGTTGCAACTATAAGCTGTTTGGTAAGAAATAAAAGGTAAACTATAATTATTTTCCAAAGAAATCTGGGAAGCTTATCCATGATTTTTGCTTAGAGTAGAAGGTATGGGGGCTTTTGGGAATATCAGCCGGTATTATTCCCATTGAGCACAGTTCCCTGTAATGTTTTACCGAAGTGATCTTTAGGAGTCTTAAAAATGCCATTGCTTCCTCATAACTCCTGAATTTCTTATTCTGGTTGGCAACACTGTTAGTTCCTAAAAATGTGCCCCAACCTTCAAATTCAAAATAAACTTCTCCGGGTCGGGAGATATCGTTTCTGGGCGCCGGATCCGTTTTTCTCCAAGCAAGAAAATCAGCCAAAACACCCTTTGATGTAGCCAAAACGGGATAAGATTGTTGATCGTGAATTTTCTGTTGGGTTGAAATTTTAGTAGTCTGCGTAAACCGTTTTCTATAGAAGCTGATGCGTTTGGTATAGTATCCGAAAAGGCAGTAATCTTAAAGTATAGCTTAGCTGTAAAATTGTTAATGTTTTTAAGTCCTTATCACATGAACAACCTATTCCGGTGTTTTATACTAATCTCCCTAATAACGATATACTCGGTTTATTCGCTGGAGAAGACTGTCTTTTCAAGAGATATTGTACAGCATTACCTGATGTACATGAAGAGGCTCAGTTGAATCCAGTATCCTGAAAAAGGGGTACGGACCTCTGTATTGGATATGGTATCAGTAAGCTGTATTGCTGGCTGCTAAAAATATAATCCTACATCCTGCTCATAGCTGTGGATTTAACGATAGCCAGCGATTTCTGTACCCATTTTTCTTAACACCATAATTTTTTCAGGGCTTGGATCAACCCAGAATTCCACTATTAAGCAGCGATAATTTACATAATATGAAGTTTAGAATTAAAGTATTAAAGGTTTGACAATAGCGCTACCTATATTGGCCTGTTTCTGTGTCAATGCTCAGGAAAGCGCTGCGTATACAAGATTTACCGGCAGCAACAAAGGCAAATTTTTCATATCCTGGGGAGGGAATCGCGAACATTATACAAGGTCGGATATCCGGTTTACCGGCAGCAATTATGATTTTACATTACATAACACCAAAGCGCATGATGTGCCCAAGGGTATGCATGTGGATTATATCAATCCGGCGAGGATGACCATCCCGCAAACTAATTTTAAAATAGGGTATTATTTCAGTGACCATTATTCGGTTGCGATAGGGGTAGATCATATGAAGTATGTGGTATCCCAGCAGCAGTGTGTGCCTATAAGCGGCACTATCAGCATACCGGGCTCGCAATTTTATGGCAGCTATCACGGGGAGTCCATTACCATTATCCCGGAATTTTTAGCATTTGAGCATACTGATGGGCTCAATTACGTTAATGTTGAGCTGGCCCGGACTGATGATGTGGGGCAGTACCTGTTTTCCGTAAATGGGGATATTGTTCAGATCAACTTTATGTCCGGCGTTTCAGGAGGCTTTCTCTATCCCCGGACAGATGCTACACTGCTGGGCAAGCAGCGTAACAATGAATTCCATGTTGCGGGTTATGGTGCTGCGGCAAAAGGAGGCGCTAATCTAACATTCTTCAAATACTTCTTTATCCAGGCAGAGCTGAAAGCAGGGTATATCAACCTTACGGATATACGTACTACCAATAGCAGGGCCGATAAAGCAATACAGCAATTCGGGTTCCTGCAGACAAATATTTCGGTTGGCGCACTATTCAGGCTTTATTGAGTAGAAGTACATACGTTTTTATTGCCATCCTTTGCCCCAAATGGGCAACAAAAAAGCCCGGGCAGTAATGCCCAGGCCTTAACAAAAATAACCAGTGCTTTTATAAAGACGACAAGGTAGCTTTCAAATTCCTGACGGCTTCATCGGTAGTCGCCTCCGTCTCAAATATGGTTTGCGGAGTGATGCCCTTGACATAAAAATTAGCATTTGACGATTTGTCTATACCCAGGTTGGACCCGCTGATACTGATGCCGGCGAATGCGCCCCTGCTGCGTGAATAGGAATAGATTTCTGCTTCCAGATTATGGTCAGTGCTCGCGCTAGAATTGCGCCCTACCGGTCCAGCGGTGACCGAAGCATCGCCACCAATGGTAAAGTCCCCATTATTTACTTTGGCAAGTACCCCTTTGTTTTTGAATACCAAGACCAGGTCAACAGACTGTACACCGGCCTGGAAACCAATGCTTCCCCCTGTCATCGTGATAAAAACAGGATTGCTCCATTTCCCGTCTGCAAGCTTCACCATAGCGACGCCCTTGCCCCGTTTACCACCGATACCCAGGCCGGCATTAAGCAATTTTGGTATGATGACCACACCTTCACATTTGTCTAATAATTCTCGTGGGATGCTTTCCTTCATTTTGCTGAAATCTACAAGCACCTCTGCAGATTCGTTGATGCGTTCGGTTTCCTTGTCCGGGCCAACTGCGGCTGTAAGTAAGAAAACGGCGCTCATTACAAGGGGCAATTTCCAGAATTTCATTGTTCTCATAGTTTTTTATTTAGTTATTATCAGATTATTGGCATCGCTGCAAACCGTGTTGCCGATGAACAATATAAAGGTCTGCTTAAATAAGGGCAGGATGAAATTTTTGAGATGAAGTGCGTTGGTATTGCGAAGAAAGGAATGTAAAATGTTAATGATTCCGCCAACGATCAATAATCGGGATTGCTACAAGGAGTAGCGGCCAAAGAAGTCCTCCACGAATGTTTTTCCAAGGGGGAATTTTCGCCCACAACCAAAGATAACAGTTCCCTTTACTGCCTCAATCCTCTTAAAAGGCAGGATAAAACTCCGATGCACACGGATGAATTCATCCGGGTCCAGCTTTTCCATCATTTCTTTCATTGCCATCCTGGCCACGATCGTCCTGCGGTTTTCGATGTAAATTTTGAGGTAATCGGCTAAGCCTTCAATGTAGAGGATATCAGCGAGAGGAACCTGCATAAGGCTAAAGTCGGCACGTATAAAGATGCTTTTGCCCGAACTTTGGTCTCTTCTCCCGATATGATTAAAATGCTCCAGTGCTTTGTGGAGGGCCTGTGAGAACCGTCTCTCATCAATGGGTTTCAACAGGTAATCGATCGTTCCCAATTCATAACTGAGGGCTGCATAGTCGCTGAACGCGGTTGTGAAGATCACCATTGCCGGGTAGGGCAGGGACCTCACCAGGCTGATCCCGTCCATTACCGGCATCTGTATGTCGCAAAATATGAGGTCAGCAGGGTATTTCCGCAAATATTTCAATGCTTTTACGGGGCTGGTGAATGTCTTTTGCAGATTGATGGTTTCGGTGGCACTGCATAACGTTGCAATGGCGTTAAGTGCCAGGGGCTCATCATCTATGGCAATCGCATTAATCATTTTTTTTACCCGGGTTTAGGCATTTTTTCCAAAAACAAATGAACGATGCGATCTTATTTGCAAAGGGCTGCCTGTCCGGTTTTTCCAGCCAAGCTTCCCCAAGGTCTTTTTCAAGGTCTTCTGTATCCATAACCTAAATGGTTTTTTTTTGTTTTGCAAAGCTGATGAGGTTGTCAACGATCATATAAACGCACGGGACGACAAACAAAGTCAGGAGCATTGAACTGGTGAGCCCACCGATAATGACCCATGCCATGCCGTTTTTCATCTCTGAGGCGGCTCCCCCTGCCAGTGCGATGGGAAGCATCCCGAAGATCATGGAAAGCGTAGTCATCAAAATTGGGCGAAGCCTTTCCCTGCAGGCCTCAAGCAGCGCTTTCTCCGCTGAGTTGCCCTCGGCCTTCAGCTTATTGGCAAAGTCGACGATCAGTATCGCATTTTTTGACACAAGGCCCAGTAGCATGATCATGCCGATAATGGTAAAAATGTTGATGGATTCCATCGTAAGGGCAAGTGCGAGCAAGGCGCCCACAAGGGCTACTGGTATCGAAAATAGCACCACAAACGGGTATACCGCATTTTCATACAGCGCTACCATGATCAGGTAGACCAGTACAAAAGCCGTTATCAGGGCAAGGATGAGGTTGCCGAAGGCATCTCCCTGGTTTTTGGTCTCTCCAAGGTATTCGACACTGATCCCCGGTGGTAATTTAATAGCCTTTGCCTGTGCCTTTATCTCATCGCTGACCGTGCCGGTGGGGCGGCCCGTAACGCCAGCCTGCACCGTAATGGCTGAGAGGCGGTCAATACGCTGTAAGGTGGTTTCCCCGAGTGTTTCGCTTACTTGTGCAAACTGGCTCAGGAGGATGGTGTTTCCGTCTGAATTTACAAAAGGGAGGTTACGGACATCTTTAATGTCCGCGCGATTATAGCCCGACTGGCGGACCATGATATCGAATTCATTACCTTCTTCTTTAAAAAGGCTTTCATCATTCCCGCTGAACGAATTTTGGAGGATAGCACCTACCTGGGTAGCATCAAGCCCTAACAGGCTCATCTTACCGCGATCGAGCTTTACCTCGATCTCAGGGGCCTGGTCCTTGACGGAAAGCTTTACGAATTGCGTACCGGGCACCCGGGTAACCCCTTTAAGATAATCTTGCGCCACCGCCCGCACCTTTTTCATATCAACGCCTTTAATTGCGATCTCTATAGGTGCGCTGTCAGCCTCCCCGGTAGGCGATATCGACCCTGTGCTGAATTTCACCCCGGGTATGGCCGTGCTGAGCTGTTGCTGGATGGCATTGCCTAATTCTTCGGCAGACCGTTCCCGTTCCTCCTTATCCACAAGGGTTACGGTCAGTTCCGCAATATTGGCATTGCTATCGCTTCCCGAGACGTTGCCGGAGGCAAACCCGACGCTGGAGAATACCTTTTGCACCTCCGGCTGCTGCAGGATTATTTTCTCTGCTTCCTGTACGCTCATATTTGTCCTGTAGAGGGTCGAGGTGGCTTCCAGTTCCATGGTAAGGATAAAATCGCCCTGGTCGGTCTCCGGCATAAAATCTGCCCCGATGAACCCGGCAGGGACCAGCGCGACAGAACCCCCGATGAGCAACGTGGTGAGAAGCAGCAGCCATCTCTTCTTGTGCAGCACCTTTTCCAAAAGCCTTCCGTACTCGTTCTTCAGGCTTTCGAGGAATCGTTCGAAGCGCAGCCTGGCGCTGCCCCAAAGGGTATTGCTGCGCAGGTGTTCAAGCCTCCCGAAGCGGCTGGCCAGCAACGGCGTGATCGTAAAGGAAACAAAGAGGCTCATTAGGGTCGAGAACACGACCACAAGCGAAAATTCCTGTAGCAGCCCGCCGATCATCCCGCCACTCAAGGCAAGGGGGAGGAACACCACTACATCAACCAATGTGATGGAGAGAGCGGTAAAGCCGATCTCATCACGCCCCACCAGGGAGGCAGTACGCTTATCGATTCCCTTTTCCATATGGCGGTATATATTCTCAAGCACCACGATGGAATCGTCGACAAGTATGCCTACCACCAGCGAGAGGGCCATGAGCGTCATAAGGTTCAGCGAAAATCCCAATAGGTATATTGCAATAAATGTAGGTATGATAGAGGCGGGGAGAGCCACCAGTACGAAAAGGGAACTCCTGAGGCTGTGCAGGAATGCCAGCATTACGATGCCTACAATAATAACGGCAAGCATCAGGTCGTACATAACGGCATCCGCCGCACTGAGGGTGTACACACTGACATCCGAAGATAAGTCAAACTTCACGCCATTTTCCCGGTACTGGCTTTCCATATCGGAAAATACCTCCTTAACCATTTTACTTACACTGACCGCATTGGCATCGCTTTGCTTGATGACCTGCAGGCCGACTGACGGGATCCCGTTGCTGTGGTTGATGGTCAGTATGTCGGAGGACAGGTCCGCCACTTCAGCCACGTCCATTAGGTATACCGCGCCCTGTGCCGGATGCTGGAATACCACCAGTTCCCGCAACTGGTCGAGCGAGCGGATATTGGCATCAAACCGGATGGAGAGCTGTTGGTCACGCGTTTCGATGCTCCCCGCAGGGAACGAAAGGTTGGCATTGGCTATGGCGCTGGTCACCTGCCCGATGCTCAGGCCATAGGCCATAAGCCTGTCCTGGTTGACATTTATCCGGATCTCCCGTTCTTCCCCGCCGATGATATCCACCTGCCCCACGCCGGTAACATTTCGCAGGATGGGCCTTAGCTGCTTATCCATCAGATTGTACAGGTCCCTGGGCGCCATATCCGCGGTTACAGCAGCCTTTATGACAGGGGCTTCCTGCATATTAATCTTGTTTACCTGAGGCCTTCCGGCAGCTTCCGGCAAATCATCCATTACCTGGTCCGCTTTCCGCTGTACATCCCTTTCGGCCTTGTCGATATCCGTGCCGCTCTTGAAGATGAGCTTTATACCGGCATCACCTTCCCGGGAAGTCGAGTGGAGCGATTCGAGCCCTTCGATGGATGAGAAAGCATCTTCGAGTTTCTTTGTGACACTTGTCTCCACTTCTGCCGCCGAGGCGCCGGGGTACAGGATGCTTACGGAAACCTCCGGTATAGAAAAACCGGGTAGCAGGTTGTAGTTCAGGCTCAGGTAGGACGTTACACCAAAGTAAATGAGTATGGTAAAGAGCACGATCAGCAGCAGGGGCCTTTTTATGGCTATAGCGGTTATTGACATGGTTACTGTTTTTTTGAATGCTTGATTACTGTACCGTCTTTCAGGTTGATCTGCCCTGATGTGATAACCTGTTCCCCTGCCAGGAGCCCGGCTGTCACTTCCACCTTGCTGCCGTATTGCAGTCCAACGGTTATCGCGCGCAGGACGGCCTTATCGTCTTTTGCTACATAGACAGCAGCCTCCTGTGTCCCCTGATTTAGCGCAGCTCTTGGGATTAGCAGGACTTTCCGCTGCGTCTTCGTTGAGAAATCCGCAGAAACGAACGTGCCGGAGCGCAGGGGATATTGCCCATCATTGGCGGCAGTTACCTCTACCTGGTAGTTATTGGCCTGGTTGGCCCTTGGGCTTATGAAACTAATGGTGCCGGCAAAGGCCTTCCCGGGATAAATCGACGTGGTAAGCGTAATCGCCTGACCCTGCCGTACCTGGTAAACCTCGGACTCGGTAAGGTTGACCTGGACTTTTAATCCGGAGAGGTCTACAATCGTAGCGATCTCCGTGCCGATACCTGCAAAAGTCCCTTCCTCTATCGGCCTGGAGGCGATGATGCCGCCCACCGGTGCCCTTACCGTAGCATCAGCAATCTGCCTGCGCAGCTGCATGGCCTGATTCAGTGCGTCGCTGTAGCCCTGCCTGACCTCGTCCACCTTTTGTTCTGTTGCGGCCTGGCCCTGGTAGAGTTCGGTATAGGTCTGTAGATCCCTCTTTAATTTTATAGCGTTGGACTCGGCTTTTTGGAGTTCGAGCTCCAGCACCCGGGTGTCAATCACAGCAAGGGGCTGTCCCTCGGTAACCCGGTCACCGAGCTGGAACATCAGCCGTAGGACCGTCCCATTGCTTGCCGACAGGGCAGTGCCTTCCCTGGCCGCTGCCAGTTTGCCCGTCTTGACCAGCCTTATCTCCTGCATTTCTTCCGAGGCGGTGGCAATGGTGACGGGAATACGGATATCATATGCAGCTGCGGCCGTAGCGCTTTCGCTGATCTTATTGCGGTTGGACACCAGCCTGTAGGCAATGGCGCTGACAATGCCTGCGCCAATCAGGATCAAGAGGAGTTTTTTCTTCATCGGTCGAGGGAGTTATAGAAGTTTTTGAGTGTGCCGGCGGCCTTTTCGAAATCGGCACGCGCCTGGTAATGCAGGTAAAGGGAGCCCAGGTAATTGTTTTGGGCTTCCTTAAGGGCATATTGGGTATTGAGCCAGTCCGTAAGGTCGGTAGTGCCCTTGCGGAATTGCAGGTCGGTTATGCTAAGTACTGATTCGGCAAGGATGACGTTCCTTTTATCATTTTCAATGCTTATCTCCGCCTGCAGGAGCCTGGTCCGCGCGTTTTCATATTCCATGATGTATTTGCGCCCGGCCAGCGTAAGGCTTTCCCCGGCATTGGCCGTATTGATGCTCGCCTGCCGATACTGTGCGCCGCGCCTGAAGAAATCAAATACGGGGATGCTGAGTTTCAGGCCCACGGTAGAATAGGGCAGCATATCATCATAGGAATCTTTGAAATGGTCCGAAAAGCTCACGGCCCCATAGCGGAAGTAGGCGGAAAGCTTCGGCAGGGCTTCTGCCCTGATGCGCGACTGCTCTGTTTCGAGTACTTTGATATTGAGTTCCGAGATCCTGTAATCCGTCCTGGCGGACGGGGAAAATGTATCTTCCGCGCCCTGCGGCAAAGGCGGTAGCGCTATTTCATCGGCAATATGCAGCAAGATGGGCTCGTTAATAGGATATCCCATCTCGTACTTGAGCTGGTTCTCTGCGAGCCGGAGATTGCTTTGTGCTACCCTTATCTGCGAGGCGGTGTTGTTGAAGTCGACCGTAACCTTATCCAGGTCCTTCTGCAATGCGACCCCTTTCTCCACCTGCAGCCGGTAAATGTCCTGCTGCCTGGCGTAGGTTTCATTGTTGTACCCCAGCAGCCTGAGCTGCTGCGTATAGACCAGTATCTGGAAATAGGCGATGCTGATATTATAAATAATCGCCTCCTGGGCCTGCTCGAGGGTAAGGTCAGCCTGCTGGCCGAGATACCTGTTGGCTTTCAGTCCGGTAAGGATGGACTGATCGTAAAGGACCTGGTTCACTTCTATGACCGCATCCGTCCCATAGCGCTGTCCAAGTGACCCCCTGATCGCCTCGGGGCCGAAGACATTTGCGGGGATTACCGTCTGCTGCAGGCGAATGTTGTTATCGAACGAAGCGGTGATGCCGATATTGGGGAGGTAGGCCGCCAGCGCCTCCCTCGCCATGGCATCGGCAGCCAGTTTCTCGTTGGCATATATCGTATTGTTGCGGTGGTGCTGCAAGCCGTATGCTATGCATTGCTTTAATGACCAGGCCTCCTGTGCGCCCATCTTAAGGCAAAGGAGCAGGACGGCCAGCATAATTTTATTGCCCATATACTATCGGTTAGCATCTCCTTACAAAAAAGGGATGTGTTATATGGGGCCAAAGTAGGGGAAAGGGCAGCCGGTATTTTTTTAACTATACCAAACCGTGTCATTTCTATACGAAATGAAAAGAATGATGCTTTTAGGCACACACCAAAACGTCCGGAGGTGGGAAATATTGCGGAATAGCCGGATCATGCGACCAAACCATCCCCTTAGGTCATCAACAAAGCAATGGAGGGCTGGGATTTATTTGCTCAGGATCTTCCGGGTAACGAACTCATTAAAGAAGAAATCCCTGTAGATGTTGCCGATGGGGATTTCGCTCTTGCGGATGTACACGGTGTTGTTGTCCACCGAATCAATCTGCTTAATGTTGATGATATAGGATTTGCTCACGCGCACAAACATACTTTTTGGCAGGCGGTCGTGTATGGTCTTTATATTCATCAGGGTCATCACCTTCTGGTTTTCCGTATGTATCACCACATAGTCTTTCAGGCCTTCGATGAAAAGGATGTTATTGAAGTACACCTTGAACATCTTGCGGTCCGCCTTAACAAAGATGTAGTCGTCGGCAATGGTCTCGATGTTAGTGTTGGCATAATCGGCCTGCAGCAGCTTCAGGTAGGCCTGTGCCTTTTCCACACCTTTCTGGAAGCGTTCCAGCTTTACGGGCTTGATCAGGTAATCTATCGCCTCGACTTCATAGCTGTCAGTGGCGAATTCATGGAACGCGGTGGTAAAGATCACAAAGGTTTCCTTAGGGATTGTCCTGGCAAACTCAATCCCGTTCACCCCCGGCATCTGTATGTCAAGAAAGACCAGGTCGACCTCATTTTTAGACATAAATTCCGTGGCAGCCTCGGCCCCGTTGAAAGCGCCTATGGATTCCAGGTTATCTGTCTGGTCAATCAGGTGCTGGATCGCTTTTCGCGCCAGGGGCTCGTCATCGACTATGATGCAATTCATACCTATAATTTTAAAGTTAATGAAACGCTGTAGGTTTCAGGATTATCCTCTATGTGCAGCAAGTGCGCTGAGGGAAAGAGCAATTCAAGCCTGCGCCTGATATTCGCCAGCCCCAGCCCCCCGGATTTACTAACGGCCTTCAGGACGGGCTTTGAGTTGACGCATTTAAAGAAAACCTCGTTGTCCCTGACCTTGAAAAACAGGTTGACATAGGATGATTTCGCGGAATCGTTATTGTGCTTGACGGCATTTTCCACAAAAGAGATGAACAATAGCGGGGGTACCTGGACACCGCTGAGATTTCCTTCTTTGGATATCATAAAATCAAAATTATCGCGCCTAACCTTTTCCAAATTTAGAAAATCTTCCAGGAAGTGGATGTCGGAAGTCAATAAAACTTTATCCCTTGCGCTGTCATACAACTGGTAGCGCAGCAAATCACTTAGCTTTACCAGGACCTGCGAGGCTTTTTCCGGGTCTTCCTTGGTAAGGACATTGGCGTTATTGAGCATATTGAATAAAAAATGCGGGTTGATCTGGTTCTTAAGCTGTTCCAGCTCCGCCGAGGATTTTGATTTTTCCAGCTCATGGATCAACTGCTTGTCCACTATCCATTTCTGGAATACCTGCATCGATGACGAGGCAGCAATAATTACAAGGATAAGCGTGTAGAACAAAGGTATGTTCAATCCGTCAATGTTGGAGTCCAGGCCAAAAAGATAACAGCCGAACAGGTAGATCTTGACCGACAGGAGCAGCACAGCTAAAACCGACAGGCAGTACAGGGTGTACTTGTTCTTGAACAGGAGTCGGGGCACCAGCAAATAGATATTGGTGTAAAACAGCAGCAGGAACAGCACCAGGGTCAGGGTAGGCTCCTTAACCTCCGGCCCGCTGTTATACAGTACCAGGCTGATGACGGCAACCAGCAATAGCTGGCGGTACACCCTGTATCTGGAGGCCGTTAGGAACTGGAATACCCAATTCTCGTTGATATATGGCGAATTTTGTTTCATAGTTAAAGTTATATCAGGCAAATTTAGGCGATACGCCTATAGGCAAATATATATTATACGAAAGCATATTTTTAATATACGAAAATATATTTAGCACTCCTGCTCCCCTGATCAGTAAACGCTGCAAACCTGCGCAACAATGTTCCTGCACTGCGGAATAGAGGGCAGGGAAACTACCCCCTAGAAACCCTGCAGGCAACACAACCTATCCAAAC
The DNA here is from genome assembly GCF_026107645.2 of Flavobacterium sp. MFBS3-15. Classification (GTDB taxonomy): domain Bacteria; phylum Bacteroidota; class Bacteroidia; order Flavobacteriales; family Flavobacteriaceae; genus Flavobacterium. The sequence goes on from NZ_JAPCHV010000001.1 coordinate 303,034, forward strand.
CTAAGAAAATGCGCTGTGTGCTGCAATGAGGCCCTAAATGGAGATGCCGTATTAATTTGGTCGTGCAGGCACCTGTTTTTCTATAGCAGGGGACCTGTTTGGTATATATAAAAAATAGTGGGTTTCATAAAAATATACTTTAGTCCAAGATTTCACTAATTAATTCAAATTTTCAAAAATGGAGAACAAAATCTTTTATGCATTGCTCCTGCTGCTCACAACGGCGCTCAATGCCTTTTCACAAGAGAAAGTCACCCTGAGCGGAACCATCGCTGACAAGGCGAACAACGAGACACTGATCGGCGTTGGCATCTATATCCCGGAGGCTAATGCGTCGTTTACGACGAACTCCTATGGATTTTATTCCATTACCCTGCCCAAGGGAGACTACACGATCATCATCAGCTATATCGGCTTTGATGACGTGCAGGAGCGCATTTCCCTGACCGAGAACACGAAAAGGGATTTTGTTATGCTTGAAAACAGCACGGAACTGCAGGAAGTCGTTGTCTCATCCAATGCAACCAAAACAAACATACGTAAACCGGAGATGAGCGTGAACAAACTTTCGATAGCCACCATAAAAAAGATGCCAGCGGTCCTGGGTGAGGTGGACGTGCTGAAATCAATACTGACCCTGCCAGGGGTGACCAATGCACAGGAAGGCGCATCGGGATTCAATGTGAGGGGTGGCTCGGTGGATGGCAACCTTGTCCTGCTGGATGAGGCCGTGGTATACAATACCTCGCATCTCTTCGGGTTTTTCTCCGTCTTCAACTCCGATGTCATAAAAGACCTGAAACTATATAAAGGGGGTATCCCCGCCAATTTCGGGGGCCGCATCTCCTCGGTCCTGGATATCTACCAGAAAGAAGGAAACAATAAGGAATACCATGTGACTGGCGGCCTGGGCCTTATTTCCAGCAGGCTATTGGTCGAGGGGCCTATCGTAAAGGAAAAAAGCTCGTTCGTGGTAGCAGGAAGGGGCTCTTACATACACCTGTTCCTGAAGCTGGCAGATGAGCCGAATTCGGTCTACTTCTATGACCTGAATGCCAAGCTCAATTATAAGATCAACGAGAACAATAACATTTTCCTGTCCGGCTATTATGGGTATGACTATATGAATTTCGGCGATGCGCTGATCAATGGTTATGGCAATTCCCTTCTCAATGTCAGGTGGAACCATATCTTCTCGGATAAGCTCTTTTCCAACGCCTCGGCCATCCTCAGTGATTACGATTATGAGCTGAAAATAAAGTTTGCGGGCCTGAACTGGAAATCCGAGCCTTTGCTTATTATCCAGACGAGAGCCAGCTGAGAAGGCGTTATATTTTTTTCTGATGCTAAATTTTCAATTGCATTAACCAGTTCAATATTCTTATAGAAGTGCTCCGGCTGGAAGCGTGGGATGTTCCTGCGGAAATCATTTTCCGGCAGGTCATCAATAGTTTTAATATGGCCCGATAAAAAGCCCCGGCCAAGGGGTGAGTAGGCAACGAAGCCAATTTGCAGTTCATTTAATGTATCTAATATTCCCCGTTGCTCCACACTTCGTTCAAATAACGAGTATTCACTTTGCACAGCGGTAATAGGGTGAACCTCGTACGCCCTCTTTACGGTTTCCGATGAGACCTCCGACAGCCCCAGATAGCCCACTTTGCCTTCCTTCACTAACTGCGCCATTGCCTCAACAGTTTCTTCTACGGGTGTCGTCTTATCAAGCCTGTGGAGATAGTAAAGGTCAATGTAATCTGTGCCCAGGTTTTTAAGCGATCGTTCCACGGCTTTCCTTACATATTCTTTTTTTCCATTAATAGCCCACGTAACTTTGTTGTTATCATCAATTTCCCAACCAAACTTTGTAGCAATAATGTATTGGTCCCTTTTGCCTTTAATAGCTTTTGCAATAAGCTGCTCATTTTTAAAAGGCCCGTAAAGGTCTGCCGTGTCCAGAAAATTACCGCCCATTTCAAGGGAGCGATGTATGGTGGCTATGGCTTCCTTTTCATCTGCAGGGCCATACATGTTTCCTTCTTCAAAACCGGTCATGCCCATACAGCCTAGTCCGATAACGGGGACGGTAAGTCCCTGATTTCCTAAAGATCTTGTTTTCATTATATTATTATTTATAATTTCCTGATACAAAGTTCTGCAAAGCCAACATTACTGCCGTATGTAAAACCCTGAAGCTTGTATGCAAATCCATGAAATCTGCTTTTTATGCTCACGCGTCATTAAAAAGCATTACTTTAGTAACAGTCATACATATATAGGCTATGAAAAACATTGAAATATTAGAAAAGGCAAATACAGCAGTTGCAGCAGGCGATTACGAAAGTTTCCTTTCTTTCTGCACCGAAAATACAAAGTGGGTTTTTGTTGGTGAGCAGACCTTATACGGGAAGGATGCTGTCAGGAAATACATCAAACAGACGTATCTTGAGCCTCCCCGGTTTAATGTAGAAAAGATGATTGAAGGAGGGGATCATGTTACGGCAATAGGTGAAATTACCCTCAAAGACAAAGATGGTAATGAGTCACACTATCATTATTGTGATGTGTGGAGGTTTGAGAGCAGCAAAATGGCCGAATTGAATGCTTTTGTAATACCTATAAATAAATAGGCATACATCCCCAATGATAAACAGCCACTTGCTTATTAATAAATTTGAATTACTCTATTCCAAAGATGTTACCATTAGATCTCTAAAAGTTTTTGTCTTCCTCCCTAATAAGCGCTCTAAATCACCTGACTGATATTCGAACTCACCACCTTCAATAGCCAGTACCCAATTTGTAATAAATTCGGCTACGTTACGGGAGACCCCCTGGGCAACTATCCCGTCGATATATTCTTCGGGGGTAATTGTGGTAAAAGATACGGGTTGTCCTTTTATTTCCGCAAGAATCTTTGCTATTTCGGAAAACGAGATGGGATGTGAGCCGCCTAATGAATATGTTTTATTTTCATGTCCCGGGGTAGAAAGTATCTCAGCGTGGGCTTCTGCCAGTTCATCTCTGGTTGCAGGTAACATTTTTCCATTTTTTGCAGGGACTTTTATACCATGTTCATAAGGATTAGGGCCATAATAGAAGGATAACAGATCGGCAAAAGGAGGGTGGTAAACTATAGTATAATTCAGTCCTGATGATTTTAGCAATTGTTCCGTAAAAATATCTGATTCGGTAACCTCAGGCATAACACGTCCTGAACCTTCCCTGCGCATAATTGACATATAAACCACATGTTTCACACCAGCCTCCCGGGCAGCAGTAATTACATTATAATGATGAGCAGACCGGTCTGTAAAGGCAACAGCGCTTGTAAGCATTATTTTATCTATATCTTTAAATGCAGCAACTAATGAATTATAGTCAGAGTAATCACCGATGCGAATTTCAATTCCTTTCGCTGCTAATTCTTCTATATTTTCCCTTTTCCGTGAAAGGCCGATAATTTGACTAGCCGGAACACCCTTTTTTAAGAGATGCTCAACTGTGCTTTTTCCAACTACTCCTGTAACTCCTGTAACCAATATTTTTTTCATGATAAAATAATTTATTTTTAAATGATTAAATTTGCTTTTAATTTGCAAGCGGAATAAAATATTTTTGCTTGCAAAATGCAAGTGTAAAATTAAATAATTACTTTTAATATACAAGTAGAAATATAAAATTTATGAAGGTGCCTGAAATGCGTTCCAATTGCCCATTAAGCTTGTCACTCGATATTTTCGGGGACAGATGGTCCTTATTAATAGTTAGGGATTTAATGCTGCATACAACCCGTACTTATGGAGATTTTACAAAATCTGCGGAAAAGATCGCAACGAATATATTAGCGAACAGGTTACAGTTATTGGAGGATAATGGAATAATCACCAAATTACCCTATCCGGGTAATAAGGTAAAAGGGCTCTACAGGCTTAGCCCAAAAGGTGCTGATTTAATACCCGCTTTAATTGAGATAGCGCTATGGGGGGAAAAGCATATCTCCGGCACTGATGATTGTTCGCCATTTCTCATGGAAGTCAAAAAGAACAAAACAAAGTTTCTAAAAAAGATTAATGAGACCCTTATATAAGAAAACAGGACTCTTTACTTGTAATTTATCGAAATAATCGGCCTGCGGATTAGGATTCTCTTTACAAAGATTTATTTGTGAAATTTTTGTGTGACACTTACGGAGAATTTATGTGATTATTACAAAAACTCCACAAATGAATCTGCAAAAAGGCCTGAAAAATGTATGTATTCCTGACTGTTAATTAATTGTATAGGATGTAGTATCAAATTCGCCCAGTCTGAAATACCCCAATACCTCTTCGTTTGGATTATTGACATTAATACAGTTTCCCTTTAACTGTACAGGGGTTGTAGGAAAAGGCCCGTTTTCATCACTACCTGATTGTTGGATCAATATATATAAATAGTTATAATATCGTCGCGAGATACCATACACATTAATGCCTACATTGACTCCGGCTACATAGTTATCATTATCGTTCTCAATAAAATTTTCATTGCCATCCGTAAATTCATCGCTAATAACTGCAAGGGCCGGCAGCGGTAAATTAGAAGGGACAAATTCGCCTAAATAATAATTTTCAATACCTGCGAAATCATCAAAAAACACCTGAAGCTGAATTTCTGTGTCCTCGCCTGAACCTTCAATAGTTTGCTCAACCCGATTAATAAATGGTGCTGGAATTAAGGTTTCGGTCGCCCTGTAGACGTTGCCGTTATAGAGAATTTCCAAAGTATACGATGCGTTTAATTCAGGAACAAAATCACTGGTAGTGTAGCTGCCATTATTTTGGTCTGTAAATACAAATACTGATCCGTCATTTTCTTTGGTTACTGTTACTGAAGCACCCGTAACAGGGGCGTCCGGATTGCTATCAAAAAAAGGTGTTGATTGCCTTAAATTAATAGTTTGTGTTTCTCCTGTAGTACCTTTTTGCCATTTAATGGATGCATCAACCACTAATCTTGCCCCACCGTTGGGTACGTTAACATCTATTACATCTGTACACGAGTAAAAAAATCCGATTATAACCAGGAGTGCCGCTAATTTGCTGTATAAATTTATGTTTTTCATTGTCTTAAAAATTAAAATTGTAAGTTACTGAAGGTACTATGCCAAATATGGAAGTGCGGGTGGCTTCCGTTACGCCCGTCTGTTGGTTTTGACCAAAAGAAATAGAAGCTGCATTTCTTCGATTATAAGCGTTATAGATGCCAAACACCCATTCTCCCTGCCATTTTCTGTTCTTATTATTATGAGGTGTTAAGGTTGCAGAAAGATCCAGCCTGTGGTAGGCCGGCAATCGGTCCGCATTCCTTTCGGAGTAGGTGGCCACAGATAAACCGTTATATAGAAACTGACCGTTAGGATAGGTAACAGGTCGTCCTGTCTGGAACACCATATTAGCGCCGAATCGCCATTTTTCGCTGAGCCTGTAAGTTCCGGTAAACGAAAAGTCGTGGGTCCTGTCCCAGTTGGAATTATACCATTTCCCGTTGTTAATGCCTAATCCGCCAGCTGCTCCCCCGGGTGTACGCTGCTGGGATTTTGATAACGTATACGCCACCCAGCCTGTAAAATCGCCTTGGTTTTTGCGCAGCAGGAACTCTAATCCATAAGCCCGGGCTTCACCAGTCAAAATTTCGGTTTCAATAGTGTTTTGTGCTATAAGTTCTGCGCCGTTAATATAATCTACCCTGTTGTCAATAGTTTTATAATACGCTTCGGCTTCAATCGAAAACATGTTTTCCCTGAAATTCCTGAAATAGCCTACAGCATATTGGTTTGCAATTTGTGGCTCAATAAATTCTCCGCTCGGCGCCCAGACATCTAATGGAGTGGCTGATGTCGTATTTGAAATCAGGTGCAAGTACTGCGCTATCCGGTTATAACTTGCTTTAACAGAAGACTTTTCGTTAAGCTGGTAGGAGAGTGCGAACCGGGGTTCTAAATTATTGAATGTAGCGATGCTCTTGCCCTTACCGTAATGCGTAGTTGAAATGGGTTCGGCACGCTCATAAATGCCTAATTCCTCGTTGTAAACTACCGGTAAATTATTGGCATAGTTGTTTAAGGTTTGCTTTCCAAGCCGGTTAAAGTAGCTAAAACGCAAGCCGTATTGAGCGGTCAGCCTGTCGGAAATTTTGTGTTCCAAACCTGCATATACTCCGGCCTCTACAGCAAATTTGTCATCTAATTTCTCCGGATTTACACCCGAATTTGCGTTTAAAGGGTTGAGCTTGCCAGGATTAAAGTTGTAATAAATGCCGCTTACCCCAAAGTCAAATTTTAATTTATCGCTTGCATAGTACCCAAAGTCATAGCGCATATTATAATTGCTTATATCAGAAGTCCAGTCAATTCCTTCAATGGGAATTTCCAGGTTGTAATTATACCGGCTGTATATCAGGGAAACGTTGGAGAATAACTTATCATTAAAAATATGGTTCCATCGCAGGTTTCCTGATAAGTTTCCGTATGAATTGGTAAAAAATCCTGCCAGGTTAAAATTATCATTTCCTAAATAACCAGATAGGTACAGTTTGTTCTTTTCATCAATTTCATAATTTGTTTTCAGATTGAAATCATAAAATCCGGCCCTGCTGCTTTCGTTAGCTAAGGCTAAGAATATATTTGCATAAGAAGCCCTGCCCGCTATCAGGAACGAACCTTTATCTTTAAGCATTGGCCCCTCCGCGGCCAAACGGCTTGAAATCAAACCTATTCCGCCAGTGAGCTCATACTCTTTACTGTTCCCGTCTTTTTGGCGAATGTCCAAAACGGAAGATGCCCGCCCTCCAAAACGTGCAGGAATACCTCCTTTATAAAGCTTAATATCCTTAATAGCATCAGCGTTAAATACAGAGAAGAAACCAAACAAGTGGGAAGCGTTATAAATAATTGCTTCGTCTAGGAGAATCAGGTTCTGGTCTTCTGCGCCACCCCGCACATTAAAGCCCGATGCGCCTTCGCCGGCATTGGCAACACCCGGCAGCAATTGTATGGACTTGATCAGGTCAACTTCACCCAAAACTACTGGTATCTTTTTGATGTCGTTAGCAGAGAGTTTTGTCATACTCATTTGTGGTGTCCTAAGGTCTACTTTCTTTGATTGCTCAGCAGTGATGACAACTTCATCTAATTCGGCTGCATCTTCTGTGAGCTCAATGTCGATTTTTTGATCAGCGTTAAGGGATATAACCCTTTCAAAAGTGCTAAATCCTAAATAAGAAATAGTTAAGGTGTAATCACCTTCAGGCGCTGTGATCGAATAAAAACCATATTCGTTGGTTGTGCTTCCAATGGAAGTGCCTTTTAAGAGAACAGTCGCCCCTAAGACTGTTTCACCGTTGGCAACATCCTTTACTACACCACTAATTGTGTATTTTGTCTGTGCAAAAAAGAATACCGGATACAACATTGCCATTACAAATAATGCCTGCCCTTTTCCTGATTTAAAAGGTTTAAATCGCTTTTTTCTTGTCATACTTAACAGAAGTTTAGATTAATGTTCTCATTTAACAACGGTAAAAGTAGACACGTATCCACGGGGGTTAAAATGAAGTAGGTGTTACATCCGCCTTACGTACCTTTTTGTCATGTAGTTGGATTTAATGTTTTGATTAATAGATAATTAAATTTTATTGTTCGTGTGGGGCCAGAGGTTCTAAATGCGCTTTCAACACCGGTAATAAAGTCAAAACTAAAATATGTGCTTCTTTTTTGCCCGTTTAAGTTTTAGATTAGATGCTGTTGTAATGAAAAAACAAGAGTGTTAGATCAGCCATCACAATCGGAGATTAGCCATTCCAAAATTTCCCCTATAGATTCCTTTACAATATTATTGTTGGGAACATGCATTCACTGAAATATTCCAGATACTTACCAGCGGGGTAATGCAGGATCGATTTTTGAGATTTTGGTTGATTGGGCCATAAAGGCACTGCAATATAAATAATTAGTAGTTGCGCTTATGGAAATAATCTGGTAGGCAACGGGAACAGGAGACTTATTTATGTGACAACGGGCTATCTTAAAATGGATTAAGAAGATAATTCTTAGGTGAAGAATTAGGATAGAAGATTATATTTACACCATTGAAGGTGAAGATAGTGTCTTTTTAAACTCGCTGGGGGTAACCCCGTAGATTTTTTTAAAGGTCGTGTTGAATGAGGATTTGGATTTGAAGCCAACTTCATTGGCAATGCCCATAATTGAATAATTCGTAAATTTATCATCTTTAAGACATTCAACAAATTCTTCAGCCCTGCATTTGTTCATGTAATCCTGAAAATTGGATTTTAAGTACACATTCAGTACTTCAGATAAGTATTGTCTCGGAATGCCCATCTTTTGCGCAACCTGGTCAACTGTTATATTGCTATTTGTAAAAAGCTTCTGTTCATCCATTAGCTTTAAAAACTCGCTTTTATATACCTCCGCTTTGGATTTGCTTAGGCTTGACGTTTTATAAGGCATGGTATCAGATTTGGGCAGTAGAGATTTTGGTGATACCACAAGCCTGAATAAAATTATGTAGAGAAGAATTGCTGATAAGCTGGTAACTCCATAGCTTTCGAGGAATGAGAAATGATCATAGTTTTCTGTTATAATGAATGAAGCTTCTTCTATTAAATGAATTAAAGCATAAGGCAATATAAAGAAGAGCATCCAACTTTTCTTTTTGTTTTTGATGATACTATAAATGGTATAACCCAGATAAACCAGTAGAGTTACACCTGCAAGCACTTCACCTGTCATTAGCCATATATTCTGGCCTAAGCCAAAAACGTCTTCTATGATTTGAAGCGTAATAAAAAACAAGTATGGGGTAAAGTAAAGAAGATCCCTAAGTTGAAATATTTCATGTTTGGAATTGTGATACTTTATAAGTAAAAAGAAGAGCGTAATGATTAATGGGGACTGAAAAAGATACCAATCAGCGTCAGTAAAAAAGAGGTTAAAATCATCATCTCCTACAACGTTCAATAGCAATGCGATGATTGAAACCAGAAGCAGTAAAAAATTTACCCGCTTGTAATTCTCCTGTTTAACAAGCAGGACACTTAAAAGAAAAAGACCTTGGGTAAGGGCGATTATTTGGATTATTTGTAACATATATAACGGAACGCTTTTCTCGGAACTGGCTAAAATTGGTAAAAGAAAATATAATCTATTTTAATTTACTATGAATATCGACTATACTAACAGTTTCCCTCAAGCCCAATTACCAATCAATCTCCTAAACTGCTATATATATTTCAGAGTCATTTCAGGATCAAATAACGAAAATTTTGACAAAAGATTATTCGTGGCCTGCAATTTTTTTGATAGTTATTTTGTATTGGTGGGGCAAAACCTTTATCTTCTATATTATCTCAGCTAACATTATTCCCGCTCCTTCGAGATATTCATCTTGCAGACTTCGATATGTTTTTTCATGGCTTGCAATTCCTTAACCTTCTCATTAATTTGTATGATCTTAAGGTCAAGTACTTTCAATTTAGCAGCACGGCTCATTTCCTTCCGGTACCATGCATCAATTACTTCTTTGATTTCCGCAAGGGTAAAGCCAACTGATTTTGCCATCTGTATAAACTGAAGCTTTTCAAGGGCGTCATTTCCGTAATAAACATAATTATTAGTTGTGACTCCATCCTTTTTGCTGCCACTTATCAGGCCTGTTTTTTCATAAAAGCGTATTGTGCCAATCGGGATTCCTGACTCTTTGGCTAACTGATGAATTAATTTCATAAAAATATAAACTGTATAGTATACTGTATAGTTGTAGGTTACAAAATTAGTATATAATTTTACATTCAAATACAAATTCTATGACATATTCTGATGAAGATTTAGTGAAGCAATTACCTGGTTTTAAGAACAGCTATATGGCCGTAAATGGCACTGAACTGCATTACGTGGAAGGTGGCGAGGGTGAACCCCTTATTTTGCTTCCGGGATGGCCGCAAACCTGGTGGGCTTATCACAAGGTTATGCCGGCACTCGCCGCGAAATTTAAAGTACTTGCCATTGATATACGGGGGATGGGAAGTTCCCATAAACCGATGGAGGGATATGATAAGAAAAATATGGCGCTTGATGTGTACTCGCTTGTAAATAAGCTCGGTTATCGTTCAGTAGCAATTGCAGGGCATGATATTGGTGCTCATGTTGCTTACAGCTTTGCCGCACAGTTTCAGGAGTTGACCTCAGCTCTTGTAATGCTTGACACTCCCCATCCGGATCCCAGCATGTACAGCCTTCCTATGCTTCCCATACCCGGCCTCAACTATACTTATCCCTGGTGGGTAGCTTTTAACCAGGTGAGGCATTTACCAGAGCAATTGCTGGCCGGAAAGATGGATATTGTAATGGAATGGATTTTTTCACAGATGCTACAAGATAAACAGTGCGTATCTGAATTTGACAAAGAAGTGTATGTGGGTGCCTACAATAGTGCTGATGCTATCCGTGCATCCAGTGCATGGTATCAGGCATTCGGGCAGGATATTAAGGACAGCGAGAGTTATCCTAAAATATCTATGCCGGTTTGCGCAATAGGTAGTACAGGATATGATATGCTGAAGGTAGCACTACAGCATCAAGCGGAGGATTTACAACTGTTTAAGCTTGATGGGTGCGGCCATTTCATCCTTGATGAACAGCCTGATATAATTGCTCACGATATAATTGACTTTTTACAGAGGCTACGCACACCATAATATGGGGGTGAGCGCGATCCGGAAATCTTGACAGAAGCGGAAACTTACATTTTGAATGCTGGATTTGACCTAGTGACTAAAACCCTTGTCATTGCGGCAAAAGCAAAATCGTGGCAATTTAATTGCCACGATTTTAATATGGATTAATTCGGAACACAATCTAACAATTTCATAGTTAAGAACGCAATCCTATTTACAAGGTTACTAGATAACATTACCTATCTACTATTACCCCATATAAAATCCTTCATGTCTTCTATTGCCTCCACTGATTTATTAGAGTCAATATGGGAAAATAGCCAAACATGTTTTTGCCCATCATATTCCTTCAGCTTTGAATTCTTCTGGATTCGCTTAATAAATGCATAGAAATTTTTGGAATCATCATTTAATACTTCATCTGTACCAACCAACAAGAGAACAGGAGGGAATTTTTTGAATTTCAATTCACTCGGATCGGCTTCTTTAATGTTATTTGAAGAATACATCAAGGCATGATTGTACAGAAAATCCTTGCTTAGAATCGGATCCAATGCCTGTTTTGTTTCATAGGAACCATTAGCACATTTTAAATCTATCCATGGAGAGATTAATGCTAAAGATACGGGCAGAGATAGACCGGCTTTTTGTGCATCATGTATTAATGATACGGCCAGGCCACCGCCTGCACTGTCTCCCATTACCGTTATTTTATAATCGTTATACTTTTGTTGCAACTCTGTGTACACTTTAAGTATTTCATTATTGGCCGTCGGATAGGGATGTTCCGGAGACAACGAATATTCTATATATAAAATAGGCGAATTGAATGACTTGGCAAAATGAGATAACATCGCCTGGTACGCATTAAAATTACCATAGGTATACACACCACCATGCAAATAAACAATTATTCTTTTTTGATTTAACAATTCTTCATTTAACCAGTAACATTTTACTCCCGAAATGGTTGTTTCATTTATAGCGACAGTCGGATCGGGAGGGTATACTTTGCCCAAAGTTTCGTAGAATGCCCGAAAATTATTGATTTTTTGCATAGTGCTGTCGGCAATGGTTTGTGCCTCTACTTTTAAGCTAGTGAGTTGGAACACCGCCAACATCACTACCATTTTGAATATGTTTTTCATTTTATTATTTTTATTCGTTTAAAAATGGGTAGTCGATATAACCATGCGCGGCACCACCAAACATAGTAGCCCTGTCCGGCTCATTAAGCGCCGCATCTTTTTCAAATCGCTCCGGCAGGTCAGGATTGGCTATAAACAATGTCCCAAAAGAGATTAGTTTTGCTATGCCCTTTTCAAGTTCCGCTTCGGCAGAAGCTTTGTCATAGCCCGAGTTTGCTATTACCTTTTGTTGTATCATCCTTCCGAACAATTCTATTTCATCATCTGCCGGATAGTGTGAGGGGGAAGGGAAGTACGGGCTGCGCCTCATCAGTTCCACATAAGCAAAATCTGACTTGTTAAGCTCTTCGATCAGGTAGGCGTAGGTTCCGGCAGGATCATCAAGTATCATGTTACCATAGGGATGAAAAGGAGAAATTTTAATACCCACTTTTTCACCTCCTACTGCATGGATTAATTCCTGCATCACCTCCAACACAAAACGGGTTTTATTAGGAATGCTTCCGCCGTATTCATCGGTTCTCTGGTTGGCGCTTTCAGCCAGGAACTGGCTTGGCAGGTATCCGTTTGCAGCATGAAGTTCTACGCCATCAAATCCGGCTTCCATTGCATTTTTAGCAGCCTGACCGTAATCCTTTATAGTCTGCCTGATTTCTGCAATGCTAATTTCCTGGGGAATTTCGTAATCTTTCATGCCCTGTGAAGTAAAATGCTGCATACCCTGTATGGGTAGGGGAGATGGTGCGAGCGGTAACTTACCGTTTCTGTCAATCGAATGCCCTACACGGCCCGTATGCCAGAGTTGTGCGATGATTAGGCCTCCCTGATCGTGTACAGATTTGGTAACTCTTTTCCAGGCCTTTATCTGTCCGGGAGTGAATATACCCGGGGTCAACGGACTACCTGTAGCTTCCTCGCTTATCCTGATGGCTTCTGTGAACAACAAACCTGCACTTGCTCTCTGGGTGTAATATTCTACTGTCATTTCACCAACTATACCGTTTATATCTGCCCGGCTTCTGGTCATGGCAGACATTGCCATTCTGTTGTTTACTGTTAGATTTCCTAACTGTGTTTTCTCTAGTAATTTCATGATGTTCTTTTTTAAGTTATAGTTTATTTGATATTATAAAGTGGCACGTAAACCTCACTTACAAAATCTTCCGCTGTAGTAGGCGTAGTAGCCGAATCGTTTCTTTTTTGGTAATTCATAAAGCCGGTTTGGATTGCCGTCCCCATCTCTATCAGATTATCTGTAAAATCTTCTGAAAAGCCATTATCTAAGAATACCTGCCTGGCCTGCTCTTCGGAAATTTGCACATAGGGTAGTTTGGGGTTACCGATAGCTTTACCAATAATGGTAGTAAATTCGCGATAGGTATAGTCCCTCGGCCCCATTACAGCATGGATACTCTTCCCTTTAAAATCAAGATTTGATAAATATGCCGCAGCTACTTTGGCTACATCCCGGGTTGCTACCATGGGTATGGCATGGTCTCCATCTGCAACTGTACCATTAATTCCTTTGGATTTAACCAATCCGATGGTTCTTAAAAAGTTATCCATAAAATAGGCGGAACGAATATGCACTACATTGACATTTTGCAACTGGTTTAGCCTGACTTCCTGCTCACCTGTGCCACCCATGATGCCATTGCCTTCATGCATATGAGATCCCAGGCTACTCATGTTCACTATATGCTTAATGCCGGATTTTTCTATAGCTTGTATATAGTTGCTGGTAACCTGCCTTTGGTATGCCCTTGTATTTTCCGCTTTTACATTATCCGGCAAAATAAGGAAAGCACTATCTGCATTTGTAAAAGCATCAACAATAGTGTTTACGTCATTAACATCACCCGTAATTACTTCTGCACCCATACTTTCAAATTGTTTTAACCTATCAGTATGCCGTGCCATTACAGTAACCTGATTTTCTCTTTCCTCTAAGAGGATTTTGACAATTTTACTTCCTACTGTCCCGGTGGCCCCGAGTACTACTATTTTTTTCATTTGTTACTATTTTTATTGTTACTAATTATTTACACTACAAAGGTGCTAAGAACCTTTTCTGAAAAATTGTATCATATCACTGTTATGGTGGTTATTGCAGGTTCCCGCTATACATCCCTTCGTCAAAACGAACTGCATCCGTTTTGGTAATGAATAGTATGATATCACTTACTTCAAGTGCGCGGAATGTGGGGTTTTCATGCTCAATTAAAGCACTTTCTCCGGTTCTGATCTCCATATCGTCTCCGACATTTATTCTTCCTTCAAAAACATAAAACAGGAAGGCGCAATTTTTAAATGGTGCTTCGGGTAGGACAATATCTTTACCCTTTTCCAGTCTCAGGTCCATCAGCCATGTATTGCTCCTTATTTGTAATGGATAATCACTCCCGTTGCCAGCTATCTTTCGCCAGAGGTTAATACTGAAAATTGCTGACAGGTCGTAAAACTGAACTTGCGGCGGGAGACCACCGGTTTCCGGCCTGATAAAAATCTGCAGCCCTTCTAAAACACCACCTTCTTCCAGTACCCTCTCCTCATGAAAGTAGCTTGACCCGGCATTCATCATCATTAATTTCAGGTTTGAGATAATATCAGTATAACCTTCAGAGTCAAGATGCTTTACTTTACCGCTTCGCAGATAGGTGAGAATTTCATCATCTCTATGTGGATGCATGGGGATAATTGTGCCTGGCGTGATACGCGCATGGTCAATCCTTCCTATAGTGGAAAAGCCGGTATCGTTTAATTGGGGCCTTATAAGCCCGGGATATAAAATTTGTATCCCAAACCCCCCATGCTGCTTTCCATATTTTATGGTGTTATCTATCTTAGTAACCATTGTTCTTCTTATTAAGTTAGTATTTGTGCAATCTCAGGCATTTACTTATAAAAGTTTAGTTATATTTCTACCACCACTTTTCCTATATATCCGCCTTTTTCAGCATATTGATAGGCATCTTTGTACTGGCTAAATGGAAACACTTTATTAACCTCAATATCAAGCCCGTCCTTTAATGCACTTAGTAAAACATCGGTGTGTTGGGTTGAGGGACTGGAAAGTAGTATAATGTGCTTTTTGGACGTAAAGAGGTTTTTGAAAAGTGATACCGGAATTTCTATTGGCCTTGGTGTAGGGTTTAGGAAAAGGGCGTTGGATTTCATTATCTGCCTGGCATTTTCGTATCCCATTTTGCCGGATAAGTCAATTACTATATCGTAAGTGGCATCTCTGGAAAGGACATCTTCTTTTTTATAATCTATCACGGAAATTGCTCCCCATTTTTTGGCAAATTCTGCTCCCTTTGTGCCGGTTACGGCCGTTACATTCACCCCTCTTTGTTTTAATAATTGAAGCAGGAACATGCCGAAACCGCCTGTAGCTCCATTGACTAAAATGTTGGTTTGTGAATTGATGTTACCCATTTTTTGTAATGCCGTAACTGCTGCTGTACCCACTACAGGAATAGAGGCGGCCTGGGCAAAGCTGATATTGGAAGGCTTTTTCCACACTAAAGAAGCGGGCACAGTTATGTATTCGGCTGATACGCCTTCTTTCATCATGTTTTTAACCACACCAAAGACTTCATCACCTAATTTTAAACCGTGTACAGAAGACCCAATATCTTCAATAATCCCCGCGAAATCAGCACCTGTGTATTTTGGGAACTTTGAGCCCGACATTAATTTCATTTCACCCTTCCTGATTTTCCAGTCCATCGGATTGATTGAAAATGCTTTGACTTTGACTACTACTTCATCTGATTTAACAGAAGGTTTTGACTGTTCTATAATTTGTAAAACATCCGTGGTTCCGAATTTCTTGTACGCTATTGCTTTCATGATATTATTTTTAATCGTTTAAAATGATATCACAAAGTTGCGAACAAGCCCATCATCAAACTTGTATCAAATCACTATTGTGCTTTTACACAATAAAAAAGGCACCTTCTTTACGGGTGCCTTTAATCGATAGGATTATAATGAAAAGTAAAAGTCAGGACTAATAAACCTGTATCAGGTCGCTGCTATATTTCAGCGCTTTGGGTGGCATTCCAAACATTTCGTACATATACTTATTGAGCTGCGGGAGGTCATAAAAGCCGGTATCATAAGCAATATCAGTAAGGCTTCTGTCTTTATCGGTAAGCGTAATATAGATTGCCTGTCGTAAACGTGTCCATAACAAATATTTGGACAAGCTGCTGCCGGTTTGTTCCTTGAAAAGTGATGCTAAACGGGAAGGGGAGAGAAAAACCAGATTGGCAAATGTTTGCGGTGTGATATCCGATTTAAAATAATTGGCCTTAATGTACTCAACAATCTTGGTAACTCTTTCATCATATGCCACATCGGGTAGCTTAGAAAGCAAAGTGTCAATTATAGTATTTACATCCAGGCTTTCTTTGGGTGTCTCAAAAAAAATATTGGTTTCGGTTGGCGATTCAAAAACAACAGCATCCATATTTCCTTTAAACTTGCCTGCCAGCTGTAAGCCAAGGGTTGAGTAGGGCTCAATGTTTAAAACATTTAAAGTCCCCTTTTCCGCAACGCAAAAATGGGGTACATGGGGCTTTATCAGGAAGCCATGAATGCTGTCGTGTTTTGTACCGCTAAATGTTGAAGTAAAAGGCACATCATTGGACAACACAATCTGGTAGGCTGCATGGTGATGAATTTCCACGGTAAGGTTACGGGCCTGCAGGGCTAAAATAAAGGGATTCATATATACTGCATTATTGTTACGTATTGTTGTAAAACTACTTAAAAATCTTTTAGACAGATAATTTTTAATCTTACGTTACAGGCTGCATCAATTAAAAGAGCTTCTAAATGCTAATGGAGATACACTGGTTTTACTTTTAAATAATTTTGAAAAGCTCTGGCTGTGTTCAAATCCCAGGTCAAAAGCAATTTGGGAAACTGTTAATTCAGTCGTAGACAGTTTTTCTTTTGCTTTTTCGATCAGTTTCTCGTGGATATGCTGTTGTGTCGTCAGCCCTGTCAGCGATTTTAGCATGCTGCTCAGGTACATAGGCGATATATTGAGTGACTGGGCAACGTACTGCACTGTAGGCAGCCCGGTAGTGTTTCCATTATCGAAATAAGCATCAATCACCTGTTCTACATTCGCAAGGATTTGATGATTGGCAGCTTTCCGGGTCAGGAACTGCCTTTGGTAAAAGCGGTCGGAATAATTGAGCAAGGTCTCCAGCTGGGAAATAATAATGCCCTGGCTGAATTTATCCATATTGGCATTATATTCCTGTTCAATATTTTGAACGATAGCATTAAGCTTTGCTTCTTCCTTTTCAGAAAGAAACAACGCTTCATTTACGGCGTAATCAAAAAAATCATATTGTCTTATAGTTGCAGCCAGAGGCTTATTCCATAAGAAATCAGGATGAATCATCAAAACCCAGCCGCTTTTTGCCGTAGCAATTTCTTCAATCTTTTCAATGCCGAAAACCTGGTTGGGTGCTATAAAGAACATTACCCCATCATCAAAGTCATAATGACTTTGCCCATACTTAAATTTGGCGCCGATGCTGCGCTTAATGGAAATATGGTAGAAGTCAAATACGAAATTCTTATGATTAATTTCCCTGGAGCATTCAAATGTCCCATAATCAAATAAACTAATTAAGGGATGCTGCGGTGAAGGTAGGCCCTTCATCTTATGAAATTCAGCAATTGATTTTACCCTATGTACCCGATGTTGGCTCATGTATCAAAGTTACAAATTATTAGATCATCATTCCCCCTGAAAGCTCAATTCGCTGGCCGTTGATCCACCCCGCTTCAGGCGTGCAAAGAAAAGCTACCACCCCGCCAATATCTTCAGGTTCACCCACACGTCCTAATGCTGTAACGGACGCTATAGCGCTTCTTTTATTTTCATCGGATTTATTTGAACCTCCGCCGAAATCGGTTGCAATCGCACCCGGCGCAACGGTGTTGGCGGTAATTTGCCTTGAGCCCAGTTCTTTGGCAAGGCATCTGGTGTAGGTTTCTATGGCCCCTTTCATACTGGCATAGGCAGATACATTTGGAAAAGACACCCTTGTTAATCCCGAAGAGATGTTTATTATCCTGCCGCCATCATTCAATAACGGCAATAGCTTTTGGGTTAAAAAGTACACCCCTTTAAGGTGGATATTCATCATACTGTCAAAGGCTTCTTCGGTAGTTTCTGTCACAGAACCGTAAACACCGGCCCCGGCATTGTTGATCAGAAAATCGAAGTTAGGAGAGCCTTCATGCTCGTTTAAATGCAGGCGTACCTGATCTGCAAAAATATCGAACGTCTTTACATTACTTACGTCCAGTTGGTACGCAATAGCTTTTTGCCCGAGGGATAGTACCTCTGTGACAACTTTATCTGCTTCCGCCTTATTACTGTGATAGGTGAAGATAATATTGTTTCCGTTTTTGGCCAGGTTAATGACCATATCCCTGCCAAGGCCCCGGCTACCGCCTGTAACGATAGCGATTTTACTTTTAGATGACATACATTTAGTATTTAATATTATACTACAAAGTTCACTATCTCCTACCTTAGTTATGTAGCCAGATTATTGATTATTGTAGCCAATTTTAATATTGCATTTGCGTTGGTATCCGGTTTTTTCTTTACTTAGGTCCATCTACAGCAACAAGGGTGGGCAGGTGTATCGTGGTGGTTAAGAACAGCAAATTATGTAATTAAAAAGCTGTTCTGAATTGTACAGGGGTTATTCCGGTTTTCATTTTGAATAACCTGCTGAAGCTTTGTGAATGTTCAAAGCCTAATTCATAGGCTATTTCACTGATTGACAAATTTGTGGTCGAAAGTTTTTCTTTTGCTTTCTCAACCAGTTTCAGATGGATGTACTGCTGCGCACTTTGCCCGATAAGGGATCGGAGCAAATCGCTGAGATAGCCGGGAGAAACATTCAATTTATCAGATAGATACTGCACCGTGGGTACTCCTTCATACACCGATTGCCGGTTATTGAAATACGCATCTATTAAAGCCTCTGTTTTTTGAAGAATATCATTGTTTACGGCCCTGCGGGTGATGAACTGGCGCTTGTAAAACCTATTGACGTAACTTAGCAGCAGCTCGATGTGGGCAACCATTACTTCCTGGCTAAATTCATCTACACGGCTGTTGAGTTCCTGATCCATACTGGTGTAAACAGAAAGGATGATCTCCTTTTCCTGATCGGACAGGTGCAGTGCCTCGTTGACCGCATAGGAAAAGTAGTCATATTGCTTAATCTTTTGTGCCAGTGGGTAGCCCAGGAAGAAATCGGGGTGTATAAGTAGTATGTAGGCGTGGGTATTTCTGTTATATTCCGTTGTCCCTGCCAATTGGTTGGGCGCTAAAAACAGCATACTGCCTTCATCAAAGTCATAATACTCCTGGCCATATTTTAATTTTCCGGCATTCTTTGTAATGAAAGTTATTTTATAGAAATCCAGGACATTATAGATAGGGGCCATGTCGGTATTGAAAGGGTTACTTTCATTAAAGTGTACCAGGCTTATTAACGGATGTTGCGGCTTGGGCAAACCAAAAGCCGCGTGGCTCTCCGCTATAGATATAAATCGTATGAGATCGTCCTCTTTTTTTTTCATAGGATTTTTTTCCGGATTGATAAAGGCCCGTACCCAAGTGACATTCCGTCTCTTTAGGGTTGGTGAAAATACTGTCTAATTTAAATAAAACCCATGACTATAAATAGTGTCACAGGTTTTATTTCAAATATTGGAAATACTACCATGGAAGGATATTGTCCGCCCCGGTAAAATTATCCGGTCCTGTAAAGCTTCCTGAAGGGATGTCTTCTGCCAGGGCAACGCGTATCGGTTCAAGGGAACCTTCTTCTACCGTATCAGTTCCCTGAAAATTATTAAGTGCAGTAGCGGTAAAACCAGGGCTTACTAAATGGACTTTGATTCCGGAACCCTCTAATTCTATCGCCAGTGACAGGAAAATGCCATTGAGCGCGGTCTTGGACGCACCGTAAACAGCGTCAAATGACTTTCGGTAAGGATTTTCAGGGTTAGCGCTTATAGTAAGAGACCCTAGTGCGCTGGAAACCGTCACTATTCGCGCGGCGGCTGCCTTTCGCAATAACGGTAAAAAGGCCTGCGTTAGGGCAAGGGTACCAAATACGTTAGTGTCCCAAACAGTACGCATTTCGCTTATGGATGCAACGCTGGGAAACTGCGCCCCAAGGATTTCCTCCATCGTGCGTCCAGGTTCTCCGGCGTGTGAAATGGCGGCGTTATTAACTAACAATGTAAGGTACCCGAATTCCCTTTCTATTAGCTTTACTGCTGCATGGATCGAATTGGTATCCGTTATATCCAATTGGATAGCTTTTGCGTTACCACCAATTTTGGCAGCAGCAGTTTCGCCTTTTTTTAGATTGCGGGAACCTACATATACGGTGTAACCGTTATCAGCAAGGGCTTTTGCTATTTGGTAGCCTACACCTGTATTTGCCCCAGAAACAAGTGCTGATTTCTTTTTGTTTGTTTGCATAAGTATTGAATTTTATACTGCAAAGTTCTGCCACAGTTAAATGATGCCCGTAACTGAATCGTGGATTATTGTAACCAAATCAGCGATGGCATTCTTTCAGTGATGGGGAGAACGGTAAACGTTGTAATGAGGATCCGGATGCCGTACTATCGCTAATAAACAAGTATAATTTGTGAGGCGGATACAGTACTGAAGGTTTTTTGCAATTAACGGCACGTTTTTTACAAGGCCATAGCTACCGAAACCACTTACGTTTACCAATTAAATAGGTTTTTTCTTTCATGAACTTGCCCGGACCCTTTCGACGACCTTTATAAAAGATTTGATAGTATTGGCGCAGCTTTCCGCGTGGTGAAATTCTAAATTGAAGATAGTTTATGGTGCGTTAAAGAAACAATGTTGTCAGCGGCTTTTAAAAGGAACTGTCAAAATTTCATTTTCTGTAGTGCCAATTTTTCATTTTTTCATGGTGTAAAATGTCATTTTAGGCAATGGTATATCGTTTGTATAGGTTCGTTCGCAGCGGTTAGCAGCCGCGCGGTTCTGAAAATTATTGTACAACTATTAAAAAGTAAGTATTATGTCACTAATGAAAAGAAATGGGAGTATGCTCCCTGCATTTCCGGGATTTGATGATTTGTTCACCCGCGAGCTTTTTAACTGGGGAAACACTAATTTCTCGTCCACCAGCACGACCATTCCGTCCGTAAACATTAAAGAAAACAACGAATCTTTTGAAGTGGAAGTGGCCGCTCCGGGGATGGAAAAACAAGATTTTAACATCACTCTTGACGGCACCTTGTTAACTATCTCTTCGGCAAGGCAAAACAGTACCGAAGGCAAGCAAGATAATTACACCCGCCGCGAGTTTAGCTACCAGGCATTTCAGCGTAGCTTTGAGTTGCCTAAACAGGTAGTGGATGAGGATAACATCAATGCCCATTATGATAACGGCTTGCTTCATATCACAATTCCGAAAAGGGAGGAAGCTAAACGAAAAGCTCCAAGAATGATTGAAATAGCTTAAAGGCTAAATCTGTTGTTTCAATTATTTCATGTTTAAATGGCGAAGGCTATCCCGCAAAAGCGGGAAAGCCTTTTTTATAATGATGGTATGACTTCAAAAATATTTACAGGTATTGTTGCGCTATCCTTTGTAATACTGATACTCGTTATTCTCCTGCGAAGGCTAAGGCAGCCCTATTTCGTAGCGTATATCTTGTCAGGAATATTGCTTGGACCAGAGGTATTCGGTATCATAGCAAAAGGCGATTACATCGGGGAATTAGGTGAACTCGGAATCATATTATTAATGTTCTTTATTGGAGCTGAGATCAACCTGCCCAGCCTTGCCAGGAATTTCGAGAAGCCTTTACTGGCCGCGCTTACGCAGCTATTACTTAGCCTCGCGCTTATGTGGGGTGTTGGCTATTACCTGAACTGGTCATATACTACCATCATACTAACGGGATTTATTATCAGCCTTAGCAGTTCTGCCATCATACTCCAGTACCTTTCCCGAAACGGAGAAATTAATTCGTCGTTAGGGCTTATCACCTGTGGCGTACTACTGGTACAGGATATTCTTATCGTTCCCATGATGCTGATGCTAAATTTTATGGCGCATGGCTCTGTAGAACCTTTTGAGCTTGTTAAGGTTACATTAGGAGCTACACTGACCGTTGCCTTTCTAAGAGCTGCCTTTATAAAAAAACTCGTTAAGATTCCGTTTAAGAGAGATATCCTCGGGGATCATGACCTTCAGGTCTTCATAGGTTTTGCACTTTGCTTCGGTATGGCGTGGGTAACGCATTGGTTTGGGCTCTCAGCAGCCCTTGGAGCATTTGCTGCCGGCATCGTAATCGGACAGGATAAAGCTACCCGTTGGCTTGACAGGTCGCTTGTACCTTTTAGAGTGTTCTTTCTAACTTTTTTCTTTATTTCCATAGGGTTGCAGATACAGTTGACCTTTATCAGAGAAAATATCGGAACACTGCTTTTTGTGGCTTTTTCTGTGCTTCTAATCAACAGCCTAATCAACGCTCTAGTTTTCAGGGTTACGGGGCACAGTTGGCGAGACAGTATGTATGCCGGCGCGCTTCTTTCTCAGATTGGCGAGTTTAGCTTTCTGCTTATGACTATTGCGGCCGAACTGAAACTCGTGGGAAGTTATACCTATCAGATTACACTTGCCGTTATTGCGATGACCATGATCTTTACAACGATATGGATTGCCATTATACAAAAGTTCATTTATAAAATGGATAGTACTGTCTAAATCAAGTTAGGTATGGCAAATCTTTGGCGCGAATAGAGTTATAGCTATCAATTTGCCGTTATGCGCTCAAGAAGAACCCGGGTATGCCGCTCACAATGCCCTGCTTTAACAGGGTGATCAACCGTTCGTAATCATATATATGATAATAGTTTAACGTAACCTTACCACTTATTAACAAACCGCTATAATTTGCTTGTTTTGTGGATGTTTAACTTTATGCTAACTCAATTTAGTAATAATCAAAAACATTCCAGCTATGTCAATTATCCAAGAAGACCATTCAGAAGGCCCGGTAGCCAAAGCCATCGAAAACCAAACTTCAAAACTTCCTTCAGATCTATTTTTGTGGGCTGCGGTAGGCTCTATGGCCGCTTCGGCCACCTTAAAATGCCTGGGCAGGAAACACAGTGCATTGTTCGTAGGGCAATGGGCTGCCCCTTTCTTGCTGCTCGGGATTTATAATAAGATCGTCAAGGTGGAAGGCAGCGACAAAAAGTCCAGACATTTTCCCTCATCCCAAACTTCGGCACCTGCAGACCAGCACCCGATAAGTGATTACGCAGAGCCCGAAAAAGATATAACAGTCTAACGTTTCAGGATGAGAAGCGTCAGATTATTTATAGCCTTTGCCTGCGTGTCAGGTTTTGGTGTAGCGTATGGGCAAAAGGGAATCCCACGGCCGGAAGATACCAAGCAGGCTGTGGTGACCAACTTTCCCACCCATGTGGAATTTAGTCCCGATAAAGTCAAATCACTTAAGGCGGCAAGCGGATGGCAGGTAGAAGCCGTTGCCACAGGGCTGGGTAAGCCTAGAATGCTCCATTTTGGCGCCAACGGGCAGCTTTATGTAACCAGGAGGGATGCCGGCGATGTACTGATGCTGACTGACACAGACAGCGACGGCAAATTCGACGACATGTCCCGCGTAGCTGACTTTCCGGGCGTGCACGGCATTACTATTAAAGACGGCCAAATGTACCTGTGCAATAACAATCAGGTGCTTCGATACAAGCTTAACGCGGACGGTACACTTGGCAAGATTGCCGATACCCTGATCAGCGACCTGCCAAGCGGAGGGCAGCATCCCAACCGGACCATGGACTGGGGGCCTGACGGCATGCTGTACATATCCGTGGGCAGCGTATGCAATGATTGCAAGGAAAGCGACAAGGAGACGGCAGCACTATTGCAAGTTGATCCCGCAACCTGGAAGCGCAAGGTGTATGCGTCAGGCCTGAGGAACATGATTGGCTTTGACTGGCATCCTGTCACTAAGCAGTTGTGGGGCGTCGACAATGGCGGCGATTTCCGTGGCGATGAATGGCCGCCCGAAGAGCTTAACCGTATCGTCATGGGCGGAAACTATGGCTTCCCATTAGTATATGGCAAACGGGAAGTGGATATGACAAGGGAAGACCCCATTGGAAACACCAAGGAAAATTTTGCGAAAGGCACTGAGCCTTCCGTCATGGAATTTCCGGCGCACAGCGCTCCCATTGCCTTTGCCTTTTTCGACGATGGCGATGCTTTGGTCTGCTGGCACGGGTCATGGAACCGGCAGACTCCTTCCGGTTATAAAGTGCAGCGCATAAAGTTCGACAAAAGTGGTAATCCTACCGGAGCTGAGGATTTCCTGACTGGGTTCCTCAACGGCAACGAACGCTTCGGCAGGCCTGCCGGCGTAGCCATTGCACAGAACGGCACGGTCTATATATCCGATGACGCTAACGGCGTGATTTACGCCCTAAAACCAGCAAAAAAATGAAAAGTTTATACCTGTTCCTTATAACCACCATTTTCGTATATGGGCAGCAGCCCACACAGCGTATCGAATTCA
Organism: Flavobacterium sp. MFBS3-15; assembly: GCF_026107645.2. Classification (GTDB taxonomy): domain Bacteria; phylum Bacteroidota; class Bacteroidia; order Flavobacteriales; family Flavobacteriaceae; genus Flavobacterium. The sequence goes on from NZ_JAPCHV010000001.1 coordinate 327,579, forward strand.
ATGCACCCGGTTCATATCCGGAAGGCGTTGCCTACAATAAGGCGACCAATCTTTACTATGTCTCCTCGGCCAGGCTCGGTACCGTAGGAAGCGTCAATCCGGACGGAAAATACTCGGAGGTTCTTTCCGATAAGAGCCTGAAATCGACCTATGGGCTAAAGGTACATCCCGACGGAAAACGATTGTTTGTATGTGCCGGCGATGCTAACTACAGCATATACAGTACGCCCACCAGCAAAAAAAAGGAAGCCCGGCTGATCACGATTGATCTTAAATCAGGGAAGAAACTGACAGATGTTGACCTTTCCGGATTAATTCCCGGAGAACACTTTCCTAATGACCTTGCCTTCGACGATAAGGGCAATGCGTACGTTACTGACAGCTACGCTGGAGCGGTTTATAAAGTTGATGCTTCAGGCAAGGCCTCAGTATTTGCAAAAGGTAAAGTGCTCGAATCTGCAGGCGTTGGGCCAAACGGCATCGTTTACCATCCGTCAGGTTCGCTTATCGTGGCTAATAACGGTAAAGGATGCCTGGTGAGAATACCGCTGTCGAATCCATCACAAGCCACCAAGGTCAACATTCACCAATTTTTTCCGGGAGCAGATGGGATGCTCCTCAATGACAACAATACCCTCACGCTGGTGCAGAACGGCGGTGTCAACAAGATTTTCAGGATACAATCCGCCGATGGCTGGATAACAGCAAAGGTCATCGCGTCGACCCTGACAGAAGACAGGTTTGCCTTTCCGTCAACAGCCACATTTTCGGGCGACGATACCTGGGTAATGAACGCTAATTTCGGAGAGCTTGCAGAAGGCAATAACGTCCCGTCTAAGACATTCACGATCCAAAAGGCTATATTCAGGCCGGTAAAATAAAACAAAAAAATAAAAACACCTAACATGAAAAATAAGCATGCATTGATTACAGGCGCTACCAGCGGTATCGGCTATGAGTTGGCAAAACTTTTTGCAAAAGACGGCTACAACCTCGTACTGGTGGCGCGTAATGAGGATAACCTGAAAGCCACGGCCCAGGAGATGGAACAACTGAACAGCGCTATCCATGTGCACGTCATTCCTGCCGACCTCTTTGAACCGGGAGCTGCCGAAAAGATATATGACAAGACCACCGCCCTTGGCATCACGGTAAATGTCCTGGTCAATGACGCAGGGCAGGGTGAGTGGGGGAGGTTCATCAAGACCGACCTGAAGCGCGAAATGGATATCATCCAGCTAAACATCGTCGCGCTGATCAGCCTTACAAAGCACTACCTGAAGGAAATGGTGGACCGCAATGAGGGCAGGATATTGCAATTGGCCTCGTCGGTATCCAAAGCGCCATCGCCCTACCTGTCGGTTTATGCGGCGACCAAGGCTTTTGTGCTTTCCTTTACCGAAGCGTTGGTCGAAGAGCTGGAAGATACAGACGTTTCCGTGACCGCATTACTGCCGGGGGCAACCGATACGGATTTCTTCCATAAGGCGAAGGCAGAAAATACAGTGACCTATAGGGAAACCGACCTGTACACCCCTGAGGAAATGGCCAAAGGAGGTTACGATGCGCTGATGTCTGGTGACCGAACTGTAACGCCGGGCTTTATGAATAAGACCCAGAAAGCCATGAATACGCTGATGCCTGACGGTGCCATAGCAGCCAACATGCACAAGCAGATGGAGTCAAGCATGAAAGAAGACGGGCGAACCGAAGCGACGCATGCCGCCTCAAAGCGAGAGCGTGAAAGCATCAATTCGCAGAAAGAAGGCGTTAACGGGGATTTCTAAACAAAGTAACCATGCAAGATCCTATCGACGACAAGATTACCAGCGGCAGCCACCATTCCTACTGGAATGATTCTGCCGAGCCACTGCGTTATGAACCACTCAGGACCGACCTCACTACCGACGTTTTGGTTATAGGGGGCGGAATAGCAGGCCTCACGGCAGCGTATTGTATAGCCAAATCGGGACTACAGGTTGTGCTGGTAGAAGACGGCTGCCTGGGCAGTGGCGAATCAGGAAGGACGACGGCGCAGATTACGTACGCGCTGGATGACAGGTACTACGACCTTGAGAAATTCTTCGGGAAGGAAAATGCCGCACTGGCCGCCGAAAGCCATAAGAAAGCGCTGGAATGGATCAGGGAGACCGTCAACAGCGAAAACATAGACTGCCATTTCATGGATGTGGACGGCTACCTGTTTTGCCACCCAACTGATGCCGAATCGAACCTTGATAAGGAATTGGAGGCAACGCAACGGGTGGGGCTTCCTACCGAAATGACCGATAAGGTTCCCGGCCTGCCTTCCGGTCTTAAAAGGCGCGCCCTTCGTTTTCCGGATCAGGGGCAGTTCCACATCATGAAGTACCTAAGGGGCCTTGCTGAGGCTATTGTAAGAATGGGAGGGGAGATTTATACCGACACCCATGCTGATGCCATCAGCGGGAAAGGCGCTAAGGCGAACGGCCACACAATAACGGCCAGCCACATTGTGGTGGCAACCAACACGCCTGTAAATGACCTGGTAACGATGCATACCAAGCAGCACGCGTACCGCTCCTACGTGATAGCAGCCAAAGTTCCGAAAGGTGTCCTTCCGTACGCTATGTGGTGGGATACCGGTAATATGGAGTCTAAATGGGTGGCCAAGCCGTACCATTACGTGAGGCTTGAGCCACTGGACGACAACCATGACCTGCTTATCTCGGGAGGGGAAGACCACAAGACGGGACAGGCGGATGAAGAGCACATCAGCGAAGCGCAGCGCTATGAAAACCTTACCCGCTGGTCACGGGAGCATTTCCCGTACTTTTCAGAAGTAAGCTACCGATGGTCGGGACAGGTTATGGAGCCTGTCGACTCGTTGGCCTATATCGGCAAAAACCCGGGAGACAATAACATCTTTATCATAACGGGCGATTCCGGTAACGGCATGACCCATGGCACCCTCGGGGGACTCATTATAAATGACCTGATTACAGGCAAGGCCAATCCATACTCGGAGCTGTACGATCCGGCGAGGATAACCCTCAGAACAGGTGTTGATTACCTGAAGGAAGTCGGCAACATGGGCTATAAGATGATAAAGGATTGGGTAACTTCAGGCGATGTTGATGCTATCAGCCAACTGCCTGCAGGCAAGGGCGCCATACTTTCAAAAGGGCTAGAGAAAATTGCCGTTTACAGGGACGGCGAGGGGACAGTACACAGCTGCTCTGCCGTTTGCCCGCACCTCGGTGGCGTGCTGCAATGGAATGACGATGAAAAATCGTTCGACTGCCCCTTGCACGGTTCACGGTTCACCGCCTATGGTTCGGTAATCAATGGCCCCGCCAATTGCGATTTAAATAAGATAGTTTAATTATAATAAGACAGCCATGAAAAAATTTCTGACACCCCTTATGGCCATAACATTTATGGCATTGGCCTCCTGCAAGCAGGAGCCTAAAGGAAATAACCCGATGGACAATACCTCCTTGGAGACAGAAGACAGTAAGTCGGCCACTCACACGCAACCTGAAACGCCGCATGCTCAGGACAGCACCGGGATGTATTCGCCGGACAGCACGCAGGCATCGCCACCAACGGTAACCAAGCCCTAACCAAACGCATAATTATGGAAGCACTGAAAGACTACCTTCCCCATTCGGTGGAGGGTAAAAACATATTGATTACGGGCGGCACCACGGGAATCGGGCGTGCTACCGCATTGCTGCTCGCCAGGCTGGGGGCAAATGTTATGATCACCGGGCTTGATGAGCAGCATCTTAAGGATGCCCTTAAAGACCTTTACAAGGAGGCCAAGGGCGAAGTGTATGATGTCATCGCAGACCTGAGTACCGAGGAAGGCGTCAATGCGACATTTCGCACGGCCGACAGCCATTTTGATAAGCTTGATATCCTCATTAATAATGCGGCTTTACCGGCAGGCAAGGTCGAGAACGGCTCCTATTCTGAATGGCAGCGTGTGATTAATACCAACCTGCTTGCCTATACAGCGTGCACTGCCCAAGCCCTTGAACGCATGAAAGGCGATGGCCATATCGTAAATATCGGCTCCATGAGCGCTGACGTACGTGAAGAGACCGGGTCGATCTATGTGGCCACCAAATCCGGCATACAGGGATTTTCCGAAGCACTGCGTAAGGAAGTCAACAAAAGCGGCATTAAGGTCACGCTAATTGAGCCCGGCGCGGTGGATACCGATATGCAGGACCAGCCAACGCAGGAGAAGAAGGAAAAAGTTGAAAATCTGGAAATGCTGACTGCGGATGATATTGCCATAAGCGTGCTGTATTGCCTGTCACAGCCCAAACGATGCGACGTTGTAGAACTTAAGGTCAGGCCGCACCTGCAAATAATTTAAGGATTAAATAAAACCAAATACCATGAAGCCAGTTTCCGCATGGACAGCTGCCGCGCAGGCAAATTTGGAAAGCGGCACCCTTATAATTGAAAAAGAACTTGAGGGATATCTTCTAAAAGTTGTCCTCGACCGCTTTAATCTTTGGATTGTTGCAGAGTGGAAAGGAGGCGGCAGGGTCGCCTTCCGGGCCGCACATGCCGCAGGTGCCGAACTTTCAAAGGCAAATATGAATCAGGAACGCGATACGATCATTTTTGAACTTGAAAGCAGTACCATGCGCATCCGGGTTGTCCTTTTGTTTCCGGAAAGCGAAAGCCCGATCTTCCGGTACACCACCACCATTACCCCTGCATTCGATATGGTGATGCCGTATTGGCCCAGGGATATTTTGCCATTGTTCAGCAAGAGTGGGAAAGCGCAAAACACCACAGGGACTGTCCATGCCTCCCAAATAGGCAACAGGTCTGGCCTGCTTTTCTTCAGCCTTGAGAACCCGGACTGCGGGTCGGTATTCTACTTCCAGGATCTTGGTGCTTTATCCAAGTACTGTGAGCACACCCAAACCCCCGCGGGCGGGCTCGTGGGCGGGCAATGGCCGGAAATCGGCATGACGCTTCCCAAAGCGGAAGAAAATCCGCTGCTGAAGGGCGAAGCATATACCATTTCCGATGCACATATCATTCTGTCCAATGCAATTATGAAAGACAATTACCAAATGTCGAGGGAATTCCTGAATAATCTTGCAGAAGTCTATCTCCACTTGCCAAAACCGGAAACGAAATATCGTGACTGGCCGGACATCCTGCACGCAGGGCTAAAGGGCCTGACCGAACACAAGGGATGCTGGAAGTATGCTGATGGGAGGAGTTATCTCAACGCCTATGTAAGCGACTATAAGACGCCGCCGGAGAGCATGGTGCAGCTGGCAGTGCTGCTGCCGCTGAAGGATTTTGACGCCTGGAGCGGCGAAGACCATAAGGAGATCATCGAAACGCTGCACAATGGGCTGGAGAATTTTTACGACAAGGAAATCGGTACAGTGATGCGCTGGCTGCCCGCGATGGAAAAAAACCTCGACTGGAGTGAAGAGCAGAAAAGGCCGGAAGTGATGGACTCGTGGTACCTGCACCATCCCCTGATGAACCTGTCGCGGCTGGCGCTTGATGGCGACGGGATGGCAAGGAAGCTTTTGCTGGATTCTATTGATTATGTCATAAAGGTAGCCCGCCATTTTGACTACCAATGGCCGGTATTCTACAAAATGGCCACACTGGAAGTGCTGAAAGGGGAGACCGAACCGGGCAAAGGCGGTGAAAAGGATGTGCCGGGCGCGTATGCGCACCTCATGATCCAGGTGTGGCAGCTGACAGGGGAAGAAAAATATTTCAAGGAAGCGGTGAAAGCTGCCAAAAAGCTCGAAGGCCTTAGCTTCGATATCTTCTACCAGGCCAATAACACCGCCTTTACCGCGGGAGCCATGCTGAGGCTGTACCGCGAAACCAACGACAAGCTGTTTCTCGATATCAGCTACATGTGCATTGCAGCCTTGCTAAAAAATGTCCAGCTCTGGGAATGCGATTATGGCTATGCGAAACACTATCCCACTTTTTTCTCCATATACCCGCTCAAGGACGCGCCGTATTCGGCGGCGTACGAAGAGCAGGAGGTGTTCGCCGCAATACATTCCTTGCTCAATGAAGCGGACCAGATTGACGACTTACTGCCATCGGTAAAGCTGCTGTTGGCGGAATGCGTGCGCTACACCATCAACCGCGTAGTGTATTATTACCCGCCCATGCTGCCGACGGAGATGCTTGCGGAGAAGAAGGACGTGAAAACCGGAGAGATCGATGCCAACCTTTGGGTTGCGGTAGAGGACCTTCAGGATGGATGGGAAAAGTCCGGCCAGGTTGGACAGGAGGTTTACGGAGCAGGGATAGCCTTCGGTATTGTTCCCCGGCAATACTACAAAGTCGAAAAGGCCGGTTTCATGATATTTACCGAATATCCGTGTACAGGCCACCGTATGCAAAAAGATACTGTCAGCTTCAGGGTGAGGGGAAGCGCCCGTCTGACATTCAGGATGGTACTGCTACCCATTGAAAAGGGCGCCCGGCTACCGTCGATGACCGTTAGTTTTGGAGAAGGGCGTAAATTCAAGGAAATACAGCCGGTGCACACCTTGAAAGATAGCGTAGAATACAGGCTTCCAGGCGACTGCAAGGCTAAGGTGAAGTGGCGGTAGTTTTAACGTAACGTTTACAGTCTGAATGTCTCACTCTGGCTTCCCGCAATATCGAGATTCAGGATGCCTTTCACAATACGTCCCGATGCCTCTTCTGCAAAGTCAAGCCCGGAATAGTCAGGATTGAATCCGCCCATATAAGGGACGGCCATCATGTAGACACGCTCATTATAGGCCCCAAACCGGTCCAAAACCTGAAAATAGTCATTAATCCCTATTCCTGGCACCTTCAGGTAGTAATTTCCGGAAGAATCCTGCTCAATATTTTCAATGCCATCTTTCAGCATAAGCCCAGCCGCAGCGTTATCCTTGAAAGATAGCCGGGCGGGATTGATGGTACCCGCATCGGCAAGGCCGGGGAAAGGAAATTTTTCGATTGAAATCTGGGGTTGGCCGGTACAATCTATAAATACGGGATAGTCGATACATTCAGGGTCAGCAGAAGGACCGTAATGGTAACGAACCCCGCCGTCCGGCATCGGCTCTTCATAAGTGTCACTTTCTACACTGAACAATTCCAGGCAGCCTGCTTGGTGCAGCGCGAGTATTTCCCGGCATGAGGACTGTGGCAGGAATGCTATGACGAGCGATATTAGCGGCTTAAGGTTTTTATTAAGCCTCAGCATGTCTTCAGCGGAAAAGTATTTGGCTGGATAATTCATTGCGAAGCTCAGCATTGCCAATAGCTCTTTCCAGTGAACGGATTCGTGCCGGCGTATTGATTTTTCGGCTTCTGCGTACTCGCCCCGCATCAGGTCAAACGGGTCCACAGTTTCCCTGAGCGACATTGCATCGGCAATAAAAGCTTCCATATCCATGTTCCTTATCCATTCATAATGTTCAGGATCTTTTTCGAGCAACAGCCTTTTGAAATCCCTTTCAAAAATATAGTCCAGTGAAACAAACCCGCCATTTTGCTCGCGGTGAGCCATCAGTTCGTCCCAGGTAAGCAGCGATGTATTTTTAAGCCTCGAATCATCCAGGTGGAAGCGTACCGATGGCAAATGGCCACCCCGGGAATGCAGGACGAGCTTAAACTTTGCACTTTCTTTTAGGGGGTTATAAGTTAAAAATCCATCGCTTCGTTCAGTAAAGGTGCCGTTGACCCGCGCCAAAGTGCGTATGGCATCAACTGCGGTAAGCGAAGCGCCTTTGATGGCGACACTGCAATTAACCCGTAATTTCAGCTTAGACGGGGGATATGGCGACTGGAAGTATCCTGCCTGGGCATTTTCTTTATCACTTGGCCAATTGTGCCCTGTGCATATCACAACATGATCGAAATTGAAATTTCCCAAATTTCCTGTTACGATCCGTACTGACGCCTTCTCGTCTGTAATGTCCGTTACAGTGGTGTTATAATGCACTTTAACCGAAACATTATTCTTTTCTGCTTTTTTGAGCAATAAATTGAAACTGTTTTCAAGATATTCCCCAAATATCAGGCGGGGCAGTACCCTGTAAGCTGAAAATCCTCTGCGCTCAATGCCGTAAGCTTTGAGGTGGCCGTCCGGTTGCAGTGCAATCCAGTTTTCAAGCGATATGCCTAACGCCGGGATTTCATTGGCCGAAACATTGGTTACATGTTCGGCTTCAGCGCCAAACTTGCCATAAGGCATACCTACACCAAGCCGGTCATGCTGTTCAAATATATCTATATCAAATTTGGCATCGGTCTCCAACAACCGCTTGAGCATAAACAGTGCTGAAGGGCCGCCGCCAATAATGGCGATAGTTTTATGTTTTTTATCCATTATGTAAAAGGGAGAACTATTTCGTATTTAAAAGATGGTTTATAAGATTCCTGATCTTTCAGGCAAGGCGAATGGATCTTCTGTTTTTTAGTTGTAAGTTGCTGGCCATGGAATAAGCCCCCGCAGCAGCCAGGGTGAAAATGATATGTGCAATAAAGAGTTGGCGATAATAGCCATAGCGGTAATTGTGCGGCGGGTTGTCGTGGTTGGCAAACATCATTTTCCAGATAAGTATCCCTACAATACCGCTGGCGGCACCGGTTATAATAATACCTAACGGGGAGGGATTTTTTAGTGCCCTGCGCCAAATGAGCCAGTACGCCGCAACGAACGCAACTCCGGCCACGTAATGCAATCCCCAGCCCGCGGGGTGGCTTTCCTCGTCTTCAATTGCAGGAAGCGCGTCGGACCTTTGTATCAGCTTGTTGAGCATCACCGGCTCAAGGTACTGCTCATTCTCCTTTTTTGACCGCCAATAGCTGTACAGCGTCATAAAAGTCGTTCCGATTATTCCGGCCACAATTATTTTCTCAGCAGTTTTCATAATATTCAATAATAAAGCCCGCAGCAGGATTCCTGCTGCGGGTTGGTTTTATCTTATGCCCACGGGTCTAAAACGACCTTTACGCAACCATCTTCCTTGTTCTTGAAGATATCATAGGCGTGCGCAATGTCGGTCAGCGGCAGCCTGTGGGTAATGATGTCATCGAGCGTCACTTTTCCTTCCTTGACATATCCCAGCAGCTTATCGATGTGCTTATGGGCGGGCGCCTGGCCGCCCTTGAGGATGATGCCCTTGTCGAAGAACTGCCCGATAGGGAAGTTGTCGTACGTGGTGGGGTAGACACCCAACACCGATACGATGCCGCCCCTTCGCACCGCACTCATGCAGGCTTCCAGGACCTTTACAGAGCCTTTCTCAAAATTGACGACAGCTTTAGCCCTGTCCAAAAAGCTCCTGTCCGGCTCGAAGCCTACTGCCTCCACGCATACATCGGCACCACGGCCCTGCGTTATCGCCCGTATCTGCTCCACCACGCCTTTAGGGCCATCTTCCCACAAAACAGTCTCGCAGCCCGCTGTGGCTTTTGCCTTATCCAGCCTGTACTGCAGGGTATCGACTATTACCACGCGCGCTGCACCCCTGAGCCAGGCGCTCTTGGCAGCCATGATGCCTACCGGCCCGGCACCGAATATGGCGACTGTCTCGCCGCCCTTCACCTCACCCCAATCAATGCCGGTATAGCCTGTCGGGAAGATGTCGGTAAGGAACAGCACCTGCTCGTCGGTAAGGTTTTCGGGCACATGGCGCGGCCCGTAATTGGCGTAGGGGACCCTTACATATTGGGCCTGGCCGCCGTCATAGCCGCCGTACAGGTCGGTATACCCAAACAGTGCTCCTCCTTTTTCTGTCAACAGCCCGCCCTCAGGGCCGTAATGCTCAGGGTTGCTGTTTTCGCAATGCCCCGGAAGGTCGTGGTTGCAGAAAAAACAGCCTCCGCACGCAATAGGGAAGGGCACCACCACCCGGTCGCCTTTCTTCACATGGGTTACGCCTTTGCCGACCTCTTCGACAATACCCATGAACTCGTGGCCGAGCACCATTGGCCTCGGCTGGGGAATCCCCCCGGAGAAAATGTGCAGGTCGGACCCGCAGATGGCTGTTGCGGTGACCTTGAGTATGATGTCATCCTGGTTTTCGAGTTTTGGGTCATCAATGTTATCGCAGGTGATTTTGCCCGGCGCATGGATTACTGCTGCTTTCATAGTTATAGCTTTTAGATGTTCTTAGTTAACAAATTGCCGGCCTCTCATAAAATTACTTCCTATTGGACAACACATGGGCAGCGCCGGACAATATGGGAATTCAGTAAAGACCACGTCCCTCTATCTTGCTGCCGGCATCTCCCTTTATTGCCCCGGCTTGCGGTAGGGTCTCCTATGCCGTCCCCGGGGTTTCGCTCCGGTGGGGAGTTTGGCATCCTCGTCAGAAGGTGTTTTTTATAATAAGTTAGGATTCGAAGTCTCGGATAAGTTGCCTGTTGGCCGTTTGGCAGGAGGCTGCCGCAATAATTCCGCGGCAGCGGCATTGCCCTGCTGGAGGGCAAGGTCCAGGGCCGTCAGCCCACGTGCGTCAGTGATGTCTGCGCGAGCGCCATGCTCGAGCAACAGCTCTACGACATTATTGCGCCCGAACATCGCTGCAAACATCAGCGCCGTGCCGCCATTGCCGTGCTGGATATCCAGTCCTGCCCCGCGGCTGACCAGGATACAGGCGACTCCAGCATGCCCCTTGAAGCTCGCACCCATCAGGGCTGTATTTCCCCCGTTGTCTGCGAGGTCGGGATCGGCGCCCGCGTCAAGCAGTGCTGCCACGGCACCGGGCTGGTTGTTATAGGCTGCAATGATCAGTGGCGTAAAGCCCTTTTCATCGCGTACATTGACGTCGTCCAGCACGGAAAATATTTCCTCCAGCACCGGCACATTGCCCTGCCGTGCTGCCGCGAATAATGCCTGGGTAATTTCATCCATGGTAAGTTATTTTTAAAGCCATTACAAGGTACAAAATGCTGCTGTTGAGCCTCCTTAATGTTTTCCTAAATCTTCAATTCATCATCGGGAGCATCAAAGCTGATAGGGTAAGGCCTGTTAAAGCCAAGATGCTTTTCCGACATCAGCTTGCCCAGCACCACGATGCCGCTGCACGTCCAGGCCGCCCGGTAATCCATCCCGTCAAGAAACGGCAGCAGCTTTTGGAAGGTATCGTGCGATATCTTCTTAGCCAGGGCGATGTGCGGGGATTTCGCATTCGACCTCAGCAGCCCGGCCATTTCGGTGATGGGTTCCGGATCAGCAACCGTAAGGTAGACTGTCACGCTATGCCCGTGGTCAAAATGTCCCCATCCGTCAATAGTGACCGGGAACGGATGGCATTTCCCCAAAAGGTGACTTACTGCCTGCGGAAATGCCTCATCATCGGTAAGCTTTTCAGTGAGGGTGATGTGCGCAATGGAGTGCAGGTTGCGCTCACCGATACCCGCAACCTGGTCAAGTTCTTTTTTCAGCCGGGCAACATCCGCCTTTACCTCGTCGGGAGGCGAGATCACCACCAGGTACGCATACAGCGGTCCGAATAGCGATTCCTGGTTATATATCCTTTTCTTTGCGCACATGTGGCAGGGTTTAATAAAAAAAAGGTAAGCATCCCATGACGCCTACCTTTTGATCATGCCGGGATCCCGGCTATTGTTTTTCCTCAAAGAATTGGCGCGCCCGCTTCAGCCCCGTGGCTATTGCCTCCCCTTCCTCAATCCCTTCTTTGAGCAGGGCGTTGGCGATCTCAACCGCCTTTTCCCGGATATCCTCGGGCTGGTTCTTATAAGAAGGGGGGTAATCCCCATTATACCACGGCATGGCTAAAGCGTTTCGGGCTGATCTTCGTCAGCAGCTTCCAGGTTAATGCTGTTGTAAGCGGCTTCGGTAAGGGCCTCATCCGCCTGCTTTTCCTCGGCCAGGGTTTCCTCCAGGAGCGCAGCGATATCGTCATGCCCCAATATTTTTGCAAACGCGGCAAGGGTGCCGTATGACGCGATTTCGTAATGCTCGATCTTCTGCGAGGCCGAAATGATCCCGGCATCCCTCACAGGCCCGGCTTCTGTTTCCTCCAGTATCCCTTCGCCTTCCTTGATAAGGCCTTCCATAGCATCACATTTTTTGCCCCGGTCGGATTCGCCGAGAATTTCGAAGACCTGCTGCAGGCGTGAAACCTGGCCCTCGGTGACCGCGATGTGGTCTTCGATAGCCATCTTCAGGCTGGCATCGGTCGCATTGTTTGCCATCTTGGGAAGCGCTTTGAGCAAGGCGCGCTCGGCGTAGATGATATCTTTCAGCTCATCCACAAAAAGTTCCCTGAGCCCTTCCGCAGCCGAAGGCTTCGCTGCAACTTTTCTCCCGCTGTCGTTCTGGTTGGTAGAATCTGCCATGATATAGGTGTTTTAAGATTATGCCTTAAAATTACGGCACAGGATGTACCGGCTATGGTAAGCTTTTCTTAATTTGCTAATTTTTAACATCTTACTCTTTTTCAAGTTCCCTGATAATCAGTTCCGCCGTCCGGTCGATCGCCTGCATTATAATCGCTTCGGCACTGCCCCTGTACACTTCGGCATGCGCTACGAAACCCTTGGGGTACAGGATATGGATGAACATCGTACCGACAGGCTTGTCAGGTGTTTCGCTGCCTCCGGGGGACACCAGGCCGGTGACGGCGACAGTGATGTCGGACCTGAACAGCTTTGATGAATGCTCCGCCAGCGACTGGGTCACCTGTGCTGATTCGGGTGTGTGTTCCGCGATAAGCTGCGGTGGCACCTTTATCAGCTTTTCCTTGACAAAAACCTTGTAGCAGGATATACCGCCAAGCAGTATCTCTCCCGATTTAGGGGTAAGTGAAAATTCGGAGCACATCCTTCCGGCGGTGGCGCTCTCGATGAATGCGATGCTATAGCCTTTTGCGGCTATGGCCTTGCTGCAGTCCGATACTAATTTAGATGGCATAATTGGCAGGTTTTATTCACCGGTTTCATTATTAGGGGCGTCGACGGGTTTCGATTGGGGCGAACCGATTTGGCGAAGATAGACCGACAGGATGACTATGGCAAAGACCGACAGGAACTCGCTCTGCCAGTTCTGGAAAGATTCGAACCAGAACCGCGGCTCCAAGAGGTATCCCGAAGCATCAAGTGCGGGTTTGCCTTTGCTTACGCGCTGGACGTTCTCATCGCGCAGGCTCCCGCTGAAATGAAGGCAGCAGCTCACGGCGAATAAGCCAAGGAGGGCTATGGTAAGGGAATGCTTGTAGAGAACCAGCACCCATCCCCCGCGGCGGACCGGCCACGGGGCGCCGGTGCGTTTTGGGTCGGGCTTCCGGTCAACTTCCTCCTTCTTATCCGGGTCCTTGCTTTCCGAGGAGCCCTTCTGGATAAGGAAGATCGTAAGCACAACGAACAGTGCCATCTGGAGAAACTCGGACTCCCAGTTTTCGAAGGTCGCCTGCAGGAAATGGCCCGAGGAAAGGTAGTTTCCCAGGTTTGCGGGAAGCATGCCGTTATCCGCCAGTTCCTGGTTGTATTCCTTAAGCCCAAAGTATACCTGGCCCGCAACAGCCAGCAGGAAGAGCAGGAAAAATGCAAGTGACAGGGCGTTATTGCGCGCGAAGGCCTTCATATTTTTTTTACCATAAAGTTAGCCTCTGTACCTGAAGTTTCCATAGGATTTAGAAAAAAATTAGCTATCATGTACATCAGGTTCTTATAGCCGTACGTCTTTTGCGTGTTTTTTGCAACTTTTTGAACGAAATTGTAAATTTTCAGTTAGGCCCAATAATGTAACTTCACAGCCATAACACCTATAGCCATGAAAAAGTATTCGCTCGATCCTGACGGTATTTCAGCGTTCCACGACATGATAGGCGCCCTGGGGGACGAAGGGCTCGTCCGGCACGCACAGGCTGCCTCCACCGACTTCCTCAGCTGGGCCGCCGGCAACTTTGAACTGGACGTGAGTCTCTTGGAGGAACTTCGCGCGCTACCGGGGCGTTTCCTGCTGCAGGCGGGCTGGTGGGCCGGCGCATGCCTTGTAGGAAGGATGCCGCTGCATTTCCTGTTCAGCTGCCTGGTACGCAGGGCGTTTTAATAAAACTATAACAGTCAAACGCTGCCGTTATCGGGTGAAAAGCCCTATCTTTATCGCCAAAGACCAACGCTATGAGTAAAAGAGGGCCGATAATTGTCATTGATGACGATGAGGATGACAGGGAGATAATGAGGGAGATCTTAGAGAGCCTGGGCCAGGAGAATGCCGTAGTGACATTGCCTGACGGTGATACGGCGCTCGATTACCTCAGAAATACTGCCGTCAAGCCCTTTATGGTCATTTCCGATATCAATATGCCAAAGATGAACGGATATGAGCTTCGCGACCGCATATTGCGCGACGAGCTGCTGAGCCGGAAATGCGTACCCTATATCTTCTTTACGACGTCTGCGGCCGAAGAGACGGTCGAGAAAGCATACCAGCTTTCCGTGCAGGGGTTCTTTCATAAGGTCAATGATTATAACCATTACCGCTCGCTTTTGGAAAAAGTCCTTTCGTATTGGAAAGAGGCAGATATACCAAAATTAGGCATCGCATAAAAAAGAATTTAAAAATCCCTATTCATTTATCGTTGGTAAGGTGTTCAACGACACATGCCAGAGTGCCTGATTCCGTCAGATAACAGTATCCGTTGTCTGCCGGGGCTGAACAGGATAGCTTATGGATTGGAGACCTTGCTGGTTTTGTCGGAGGTAGGAGCAGTCCCGCGCCGCACAGAAACCCGCAAGACAGGGTTCTATGCGGTGTGGCGCGATTTTCAGACGGGCAGGGACGATGCCTTGAACTCCCCAAGGTTCAGGAAGCAGCCCCTATTGGCTGTATAGCCGTTCCGGAATAGCTGCCATAACAGCGAGCAGCCTGCCTGTGCAAGGGTGCTGTTGATGAATAAGTCCTGCCTCTCAAGGGCTTCGGCGAGGGAGCAGCTTGGCGCATTATCCGTGTCGGATTGTCGCAGCAACTCCCCAAATTCTTCCGTAATGAACGGCAGGCATTCCACCGTTTCAAACTTGTCCGAATTCGGCTGCTTTACCTTGCCGATAGTGGACAGGATAACCTGCCCCGTGTCCCTGCTGTTCCCGAAATCCATCCAGTACCTTGGGATATTGGCATAGTGCTTCCTGCCATCGTCCCGCAGCAATGCCTCGGCGATGGCAAAGCGTGCAGCTGCGCTGTCCACGCAGGATATATAAAGGGCAGCCCTTACGTTGGTATCTGCATCAAATCGCCTGTTCACGGCTTTCCACATCGTGCCGAAAAATCGGTTGCAGCGCGTTATCAATGCAGCAGATTTTGAAAGCCCGACCTCACACTCGGCGAACAGCTGCCTGCCACGGTTGGCTTCGGTCACTACATCATCGTCCCACAGGCTCACCTGAAACCCTGCATGCCCGAGGGCTTGCAGGCTATGGCTCATCCGTGCGAGGGCGGTCAGTACCTGTGAGCCTGTGCCGCCCGCCCCGATGAGGCAGACTTCGATGGCGTTGGTCGGGTTGAGCAGTTCGGGGGCTATAAAATGGGCTTTTGGTTTCATCAGAACAGGTCTTTAAGGGTTTTACCATTGGGCAGCGATACATCGACAGGGAAGGGGCTTCCCGTTTCCATAAGTTGTTTATACAGGCTTACGAGGTTGCCGTGGACGGGGGAGTTCCCGCCGATGAAGTGGCTGAAATAACTATCAAAGAAATATCCTTCCCATGCGGCGATGAATTCCTCAAGCGAGGCGGTCTTTGAAATTTTTACACTTACGTTTCCCATACACACGTTCCCGTTTTCATACAGGTTCATAAACGGGGCGTAGCAGAGCGGTGTATTTAGGCTTAACTTTCTCTTGCCTTTGCCTTTCAGGGCATAGAGGAACAGCCTGTTCCTGTCCGCTGCCCACACCAAGGCAGGCAGATGAAGCCGTCCTGACGGCAGCCCGAGGCTATCGGCAAAATGCAGGGTTTTCGCCTGCGGCTTGGTGTACCATACCACGCTCCCTTTTTCGCAGGGGTTGAGATGCAGCACACAGGGAGGCAGTAAACCCTCCGGTCGCAGGAAAGCTTTTTCAGCTTCCTTCCTGACATCGAGTGCCTTGGCAAGCCCACGCGCTTCCCGCAGGGTAAGCGGCCGCGGATTTAGAGGGCATCCGTTGTCGTCCATATCGTAATGCTCAATGTACAGTCTCTGCTCATTGCCGTCGGGCTTGAACAGCACGAGGGCGGCGGCGGGGTGGTACAGCGTTGGGCTATCGGTTTCCATACTCTTTGTTGTTTAGTATATCGCATAAGTCATCCATCAGGCGGAAGAGCCTGCATTCAAAATCAAGGCTATCGTTCTCGTGCGCCCGACCGTCAAAGATGCGGCGCAGTACAGGCTCTTGTATCTGCGTGTATTCGCCGAACTCGGCGTTCACGCATTCGGACAGGGTTTGGTACAGCCACCCTTTCGTATTGGCGCAGAAGCTGATGTATTTGTCCATCGTGATGCAATCCTCATCGCCATAGTCGTCGGGGTCGGGCAGTACGCTCCCGTCTGCATTGCGGTACAGGCTCTCCTGCGGGTAGTCCCGTATCAGTTGCAGGCAGTCGTGCGCCAAGGATAAGCAGTCCCAATCATAGGCATCGCGCGGGACAAGTTTTTCGGCATTGGCTTGCAGGTGCTCAAGGCTGTAGGTGTTCCACAGCCTGCGCTGCATCACCGCGCCGATATGCTGCGCCTCGTGCAGCTGCGAGCGTTGCTGCCAGTAGTGTTCCTGCTCCCATCCCTCGGGGTCGGCTTCGACCCACTCGGCTATCATATCATATTGCCAACAGAGGTAACTGCCCTCATCACGGTAATGCGGCATCCCTGCCCTGTGGAACAGGTAGCCGCACACCCCGAGCAGCAGGGCTGCCCCTTTGCGCCGACTGCGGTCTTTCATCAGGTAATGCAGGGGTACGAGCGGGATGTAATAGAGCGTATTGCCCGTGCAGTACGTTTCTGTGGCGGCAAGGCAGGCCGTATTATCCTGCTGCTGCACTTCAAGGGAGATACTTTCCTCCTTTACCTTTCGCAGCAGCTTATCCGCTTCCCACAGGACTAATGCCCTGCTGTAGGGATAGCCGAGGTGGTGGGTCGGTGTGAGGGAAATGCCGTAATGCGTTGTGAGCAGCCCGAGGGAGCGGAAGAAGGCTTCTTCTTCCTGTGGGGCTGCCACAGTTCCCTGCCCTGCAAGGTGGGGCAGGAAGCGGCATTTCAGAAAACCATAGGCAGCAGCCCCTGTGGGGCGGATTGCAGCCTGTCGCGCTGCACCTCCGCGGCATCCCTTCGGCGGGAGAGTTGCAGGATGAATTCCCCTGCGCCTTGGTGCAGCTGCTTTTGGCTTCTGTCTTGGGGCAGGCGAAGCTGCCCCGCTATAGTGTGTTGCATCGTCCATAATATATAGTTTATCCTTTAGTCCCCATCAGGCTCTCAAAGCGGTATTGCACCGCATCGTTATCAATCACGGGGCCGCTGACTTTAGCGGTCGTGAGCAGGGGGTAGGTGTTGGCATAGAAGTGCAAGACCGCATCCACGCTCCACGCGGGGTCGGGGTCAGCCAAGGTAATCTCTGCCTGCTGTTCCTTCATCGTGAACAGCCTCGGCATCAGGTGTGTTGTCATCATAATCTTGGGTATTAGATTCTACAAGTGTCTCGGGGGCGGCAGCCACGAACAGGTCGGGAGCGAACTGCTTCGACAGGCTTGCCCTGCGCGCGCGCAGCGTATCGGCTCGGTCAGGATAGTCGGAAGGCTGCGGCACTTTGCTCCACGCGTCCTTAAATTTTCCTTCTGCCTCGAGGGCATCCACCTGCGCTATCGCCTCAAGGTATTTCTTCTCCTTAGGATCTTGCGGTACAGCCTTTTCGGCTTTGTCCGCTTTATCGCTTTTCTCCGCCTTTTTCTTTCCCATTGCGGATTGCTTCTTCGCTTCTTCCTGCCCTTTGAGGAACTGCTCCATATTGAGAAGCAGCTGGGGTCCAGTTAGACTTCAAAGACGCAGACGACAAAGGCAACTTTGCGGTGAAGCAGTACCATGAGAATTATGGCTACGACCTTGAGGCCACTTTGGCAAAGCATCCCATTAAGGAACTGGAGAACAACTCCCACAGGGATGATCTTATTAATTCGCTAAAAAAAGGCAACCTGCAATCTGCTACTTTCATAAAGGACGGGCAGGAAGTGAAGCAGTACATCGAGGCTAACCCGCAGTTCAAAAGCCTGAACATTTATGATGACGCCCATAAGCGTGTCGATGTCAATCAGGCCAAAGCCCAAGGTGAATCACAGCATGAAGGCCAGCGCCAGAAGGAATCTCAGAAATCCAAAGCGGAAGAGGGCGACGAGGATGGCCCCGGTGAGCAAAAAGAGAAAAAGCAGCGTCGTAAATCCAGAAGCATATAATCATGAACTTACTTGAGCCCCTTACCGCCTTCTTTGAGCGAACGCGCAGCGACCAGCGTATAGGCAATACGCATATCGGCATTTACGCGGCACTCTTGCAGTACCGGCTGGAAAGGGGCTTTTGTAATCCTGTGGATGCCATCAGCACCGAAATTATGGACATTGCCAAAATTTCCGCGCATAAGACCTACTATCGCTGCCTTAAAGAAATGAATGAATATGGTTATCTGCGTTATGTGCCCTCCAAAAAAAAGAACAGGGCCAGCAAAATTTATTTTCAGGTTTGACGGTAAAACTTTAAAATGGACGAAATGGAAGATGGTGTTACCAAAGAAGATCTACGCCAGTTCGGGATGCTCCTGATCGGCACAATCCGAAAAATGATAGAAGGGTCGAAGCAGGCAGAAACTGGAGAAGTTGAGGTAGAATGGCTAAAAGCACGGGTTGTCAGGAAAATGCTGGATATTTCAGCTGCTTCACTCCAAAATTTAAGGATAACCGGTAAAGTAAGGTTTAAAAAAGTTTTAGGGTCGTACTACTATAATAAAAATGATCTACTACAATTATTCAACAATGAAAGCAAACCGGATCAACATTGAAAAGTTCTATACCAATTTGAAAATATTCGAACTGGATAAACGCTTAAATACATGGCATTTTTCATTGCTTGTAGCTCTTCTCATAATTGCGATAAAGCAGGGAAGGATTGTGAAGCTAAAGGTAAGCAGGCGCAAAATTATGTCCCTCTCTCATATAAAGACTCTACCAACCTATCATAAATACTTGAAAGACTTACAAGATTTTGGGTATTGTAGTTACAGGCCATCATACCATCCCGGGGTGAGGAGTGAAATTGATCTAAACAACCTGTACTTTTAGGTTGTTTTTTTTTATGATCTCATTGTTTGAGACCAGTTTTTAAGTTCGTATTTTCTTTGTAAATTTGTTAAAATCGATTTGGTATGACGCAAAACAAATCAGGGTCTCCTCTTAAAGTTATGGTGGCATCAACCATCTATGGTTTTGAGTATCCAATCAGTCAGGTTTGCACAATTCTTAAGGAATATGGTTACGATGTGCTTAACTCCCATATGAAAACCATTCCGGTTGACCCTCGTCTCTCTAATACAGATAATTGTTTAGCAGCAGTACGTAGTGCTGATATTGTGTTTGGAATTCTGAGGCCCCGCTATGGCGCGGCGCCGGGAGATGAATATTCTATTACCCATCTTGAAATGCTCGAAGCTATCGCTCTGAATAAACCAAAATGGTTTATAGCGCATCGGGACATATCTGTTGCCAGACAATTACTTAAACAGTATATGTATTTAGAAGATGGAAAAACTGCAAACCCCCATTTTAAATTTAATGGTATTCCTATACTTGATGATATTCGGCTCATCCATCAATATAATGATACTATCCGGAATGAAGTGAAACCTGCTGATCGCGTAGGTCATTGGGTGGACGAATTTTATGATGTTCCGGACATCATACAGTGTGTAAAGACTCAGTTCCATGATTTAGAGCGTGTAAGAAATATTGTTGAACAAATGAATCCCCAACCATGAGAGAAGAAGAACTTATTCGCGATTTAATAAATTCAGGTGAAGGGGAGCAGCTTGAATTTAAGCAGTCTGTACATCAGGAATCCATAGGCATGACTCTATGCAGTTTCCTAAATACAAATGGGGGGCGGATTATAATAGGTGTTAATGATGAGGGTGCTATAAAGGATATTCCTGATATTGATGCAGTGGTAGAGAGGCTCAAAAGATACTTGGTAGCTTCTATTGTTCCAGAGGTACCCATCACTATAAGTAAAGATTATTTTGAAGGGCACAGTCTAATCATGGTCAAAGTGTATAAGGGTTCAAATCCCCCCTACATATTTGATGGCAGTATTTATTACCGTAGAAAAGATTTAAGTGTAAAAGCAACTTCGCAAGAGATATCAGAATTAATACACGGAAGGAGACAATCAGATGTTCATTGGGAGAGAAAGCCTTCGTTGCCTGTTGAATTTGAGGATTTGGATGAAAAACTGATTAAGAAGACGATTGAAGAATCGAGAATTAACCATCGGAGTAATTTTAATTCAGAAAGTATTATTGATTTTCTATCTCACTTTGGATTATATCAAAATGGCTATTTTACTAATGCTTGTGTAGTTTTGTTTGCCAAATACCCGGCAAAATTTTTACCACAGGTTAGAGTGAGACTTACAGAATATGGAGACAGTAAAATTGGAGATTCGTTGATTAGGGATGAGGTATTTGAAGGCAATTTATTCGATACCAGGGATAAACTTGAAAATTATATCAACAATCTTGGTATACGTAGTGCCTTTTCAAATAACCAATGGAAGCGCATTGACTTTAAGTTTCCAACCAAAGCCTTGCAAGAAGGAATAATTAATGCCCTCATGCATAGAGATTACAGCAATGTGTCTAGTGGAGTAGCCATAAGTGTTTACCCAGATAAATTAATTATATCAAATAGTGGCCATTTGCCAAATAATATTAAAGTCAGTGAATTGCGAAAGAGCCATATCTCACATCCAGTGAATCCGGATATCGCTCATATTGTTTTCTTAAGAGGTTTAATTGATAAGTTAGGTCGAGGTACACTTAAAGTTATTGACGAATGTCAGAAGGAAGGTCTTAAAGATCCAATCTGGAAAGATGGTAGAGATGGAATCACCCTCACTTTTAATGGTCCTAAACTTGTAACTAAGCGTCCAATAATTAAAAACATTCATTTTAAAGATTCACTTCGTGATTTAAATGATGGTAATAATGATGGTAATAAGGTTATAGATAGTAAGGTATATAAAATTGTTGAAACAATAATTAATGATGCTGTAGATGATGGAGCTATCAGTCAAGTAGGACCGGTAATTATTGAGGAGCTATCTAACATTATACAATTGCTAATAGCACAAGGAGAAGTAACAACGACTGATATAACTAACTATATAGATAAGTCAAAGCCAACGGTCGAGCGTTATATAAGTTTAGCAAAGAAAGTAGGTCTGCTAAATTATAGGGGTACACGTAGACAAGGAATATATTATCTGACTGATAACGTTAAATCTAAATTAGATCAACTTTGATGAAATGATAACTGTGATATCCATCATGATAGTGTAGTACTAGTATAATGATGGTACTAATGACGGTAATGATGATGGTAATGATGAGGGTAATAATGATGGTAATGAAGATGGTAATGAAGATGGAATAATAATGTAAAATGATATATACAATTTGATGGAGTATCGCAACATCATAAATGACAATAGAATTTTTATGATATAAATTAAGTTTGCCTGTTCCTACGAATATGAAATCAATTATTGACAAGCATTTCAACGATGGAGCCCGATTACTATCTTCAAGATTTTAAGTCACATTACTTTACCTTCAGATTTACAAGATCTAATAATAAACTTGTAGCAAATCATGGCAACACTGACAACATTTTTATAAGCAGAAAACATTTGGTAGGTTATATTAAGGGTTCACTCTAAAACCCCTGTCGCACTACCTTTATATATGTTATTGCAAGTCTTGAATAGTTTGTAATTTTCGTATGGTGACAATTATAGTAAATTGCGATTGCGTATTTGTAAATTTTTATACTTTTACATTATGAACAAAGTAAGGCACATCTTAACCATTTTATTCTCAGTTTATCTGCTGAGCATGATGGTACTGCCATGCAGCGAGTCACATGCGCAGGAGGCTTCCTTACATAGGACCGCCTCACAAGAGCATGACGACCATGATCATGGTATGGAGATCTGCACGCCTTTTTGCGTGTGCGGGAGTTGTGTGGCTGCAATAGTGTTACATTCCCCTGTTGATTATGATTTTCTTGATATTGAAAATACAATCTTCAGGGAAATATCGAATTTCTACCAATCTGTAGATTCGCAATTTTTTGGTTCGATCTGGCAACCACCCCAATTAGTATAATGATGACCGGCGATGAGCCGGATTATGCCGCTTGCTTATAGGTGGCTTATAATACCTAAATCATTATACTAATGCATTATCAATGTTAGATAAAATTATTCATTTTAGCATCAACAATAAATTCATTGTTGGCTTGCTCACCTTCGCACTGGTTGTTGTAGGATCATACTCGTTGTACAACCTACCTATCGATGCGCTGCCTGACATTACTAATAATCAGGTACAAATAATCACAAGTTCTCCAACGCTGGCAACCCAGGAGGTTGAGCAGTTGATTTCATATCCAATAGAACAATCTGTAAAATCAATACCAAGGGTGGTAGAACTTCGGTCTATAAGCCGTTTCGGCCTTAGTGTGGTGACAGTTGTCTTTGAGGAAGATGTCGATATTTACTGGGCCAGGGCCCAGATATCGGAACGTATAAAAGAGGCCGAGGAAATAATTCCAAAAAGTTTGGGTACTCCTGAAATGTCGCCAATCAGCACAGGATTGGGAGAAATTTACCAGTATGTTGTTTTTCCCAAAAAAGGATATGAGGACAAGTATGATGCAACAGAGCTTCGGACCATACAGGACTGGATCATCAAGCCGCAGCTTACCGGCACTAAAGGCGTAGCGGAAGTCAATACCCTTGGAGGGATGCTAAAGCAATATGAAATTGCAGTACAGCCGGACCGCCTGAAGAGTATGAACACTACCGTTTCTGAAATTTTCGAGGCGCTTGAAGCCAATAATGAAAATACCGGGGGCGCTTACATAGATAAAAAGCCATACGCTTATTTTATCCGCGGGATTGGCATGGTCAGCAGTATTGACGATATCAACAAGATTGTAATTAAAAACGTCAATGGCATTCCTATCCTGATCAGGGACGTTGCAAAAGTACAGATCGGATCTAGTATCCGGTATGGCGCTGTTACAAAAGACGGCAAAGGCGAAGAGGTAAGCGGTTTTGTCATGATGCTAAAGGGCGAAAACAGCGGCCAGGTTGTGGAGCGTGTCAAGGAAAAGATGGAGCAGATCAAAAAGTCCCTTCCTGAAGGGGTTGCAATCGAACCGTTTATCGACAGGACCAAGATGGTAGATAACGCCATTGGTACTGTACAGACCAACCTTATTGAGGGTGCACTTATCGTTGTTTTCATATTGGTGCTGCTCCTAGGGAACTGGCGCGCAGGCCTGGTAGTGGCATCGGTTATCCCACTGGCACTTTTGTTCGCAATTACCATGATGAAACTTTTTGGCGTAAGCGGTAACCTGATGAGCCTTGGGGCAATTGACTTCGGTATTATTGTAGATGGAGCGGTAATTATCGTGGAAGCAATTATCCACAGGCTTGAAGTCAGGAAGAAAGAAAAGCTCTCCGCTGCGCAAATGAACGAAGAGGTGTATACTGCTGCATCTAAAATCCGCAGCAGTGCCGCATTCGGCGAAATTATTATCCTAATCGTATACCTTCCAATCCTGGCACTGGTAGGTGTTGAAGGTAAAATGTTCGGGCCAATGGCACAGACCGTATCCTTTGCTATTCTGGGTGCCTTCATACTTTCACTGACCTACGTGCCGATGATGAGCGCGCTCGTGCTTAAAAAGCAGACGGGGCATACCCCTAATTATAGTGATAAGATCATTTCATCCATCTACAAGGTATACCATCCACTGCTGGAGAAAGCTTTGCATGCAAAAGGGATAATAATTGGCGCATCGGTAGCCTTATTTGCCATGGCGCTGCTGGTGTTTAACTCGCTAGGAGGTGAATTTATCCCGACACTGGATGAAGGTGATGTAGCGACGCACCTCATTATAGCCTCAGGAAGTTCGCTTTCGCAGGAAATTGAGGCAACAACCAAGGCAGAAAAAATTCTGATGTCAAAGTTTCCGGAAATCAAGATGATTGTAACCAAGATAGGAAGTGCTGAAATTCCTACTGACCCGATGCCTATTGAAGCGGGGGACATGATCATTATACTTAAAGATAAAGACGAATGGACTTCAGCTGAAAGTAAAGAGGAGCTGATGGAAAAGATGGAGGAAGCCCTTGAGGAAATTCCCGGCGCAATTACAGAGTTTTCCCAGCCGGTACAAATGCGGATGAACGAGCTGATGACAGGTGTCAGGAGCGATGTTGCCATTAAAATTTTCGGGGAGGATATTGATATGCTGGTCAGCAAAGGGGACGAAGTTACGGAGTTGATTAAGGGTATATCTGGTGTTGCAGATGCGAAGGCTGAACGCGTTGCAGGGCTGCCGCAGATCACCATTCGTTACAACAAGGATAAGCTGGCATTGTACGGGCTTAATGTAGGTGACCTGAACAGGGTCATACGCATGGGTTTTGCAGGCGAAGCTGCCGGGATAGTGTATGAAGGCGAAAAGCGTTTCGATATGGTAGTCAGGTTGGAAGAAGAGAGCCGGCAGGACATCAATAACCTTAAGTCGCTTTATGTGACATTGCCATCAGGCAGCCAAATCCCTTTGGAACAGGTAGCTGATATTAAGTACGAAGACGGGCCGATGCAAATCAGCAGGGAGGACGGCAGGAGAAGAATTGTGGTGGGCTTTAACGTGCGGGGTGCGGATGTGGAATCTGTTGTCAATAAAATCCAGGATAAGCTTGGCGCTGAGCTGAAGTTGCCTTCAGGTTACTACGTAACCTATGGGGGGCAATTTGAAAATCTGGTGGAAGCCAATAAAAGGCTTATGATCGCAGTGCCTGCTGCGCTAGCGCTGATTTTTGTATTGCTTTATTTTACGTTTAAATCTGTTAAGCAGTCCCTACTAATCTTTACAGCAATTCCTCTTTCCGCCATTGGGGGCGTTTTTGCGCTTTGGATGCGTGATATGCCGTTCAGCATTTCCGCAGGTGTCGGCTTTATAGCACTCTTCGGGGTAGCGGTACTTAACGGCATTGTACTGATCGCTCATTTTAACCAACTTAAATCTGAAGGTATGCATGACATTTATAAACGCATCCATGAGGGTACTAGAGCCAGGCTGAGGCCGGTAATACTAACGGCAGCTGTAGCTTCACTCGGTTTCCTTCCAATGGCACTAAGCTCTGGAGCAGGTGCTGAAGTGCAGAAGCCGCTGGCAACTGTAGTTATCGGCGGTTTAATTACAGCAACACTATTGACGCTTGTAGTCCTGCCAATACTATACTACTATTTTGAAAAAGGATTTGGATATAAGCCAAAGCTTCATGAGGCAGTAATCGTTGCATTTCTATTTACAATTGCAGGAAATGCCCAGACTGCAAAAACATTGGACATAAATACCGCTATTAACACGGCGGTACAGAATAACAGGGGCGTACAGGCCTCAGTGCTTGAGAGCCGCATGCAGTCCCAGCTCAAAGGGACTGCTTTCGACCTGCCAAAAACAGAAGTTACAGGGACTTTCGGCCAGGTTAATACCGCGGCGCAGGATAAATATTTCAGCATTTCACAAACCTTCAGCCCTTTCGAGATAGGTGCCCGGCGGAAGTTACTGACCGAGAGCGCCACCGCAGCTGAGCTGCAGTTGGCAGTCACCAAACAGGAGATTGCCTTCAGGGTACGCCAGTCGTGGAACGCGATGCTATATTACTCTGAACTGAATAAGGTATTACAGGAACAGAACAGCTATATGCAAAAATTTGTCCGGGCTGCCGACCTGAAATTCAGGACAGGTGAGACCGGGTCGCTGGAGAATATTACAGCAGTGTCCAAGCAGCAGGAGCTTTTGCAGCAGATTAAGCAAAATGAAGCAATGATACGGGTTGAACGTTCAAAGATGAAAATCTTGCTGAACCTTGATAGCGATTTTGCTGTCTCCGATACAACCTTTACCCCTTTGTCTGCCATAGCGGCAAGGGATTCGGCACAGGTAAAACAGAATGCCAACGTAAAACTGGCCCAGCAGGAACTGGAAGTAGCTAAAGCAAGCATAAGGGTTGAACGTTCGGCACTTATGCCCGATGTTACTGCGGGATACTTTATTCAGTCAATGAGGGGAATGCAGGATGTTAATGGTACTCCGGTCAATTATGACAGCTCTTTGCAGTTCCAGGGATTCTCAGTAGGAATCGGTATTCCAATCTTTGCCGGGAGCGGGTCAGCGAGGATCAGGGCTGCCAAGACAAATGTAGAAGTGCAGCAGATGAATGCCGAATATTTGCAGGCGCAGCTGCAAAGCGAGTTCAAGCAGCAGTTGGAGCAGCTTACTACGTACGAATCGTTGGTGGCTTACTATCATGACACTGCGCTACCCAATGCCAAGATTATTGTAAACAACTCTACGAAAGCATATATGAATGGCGATATTTCCTATATTGAATATATGCAGGGACTTGAGACGGCATTAGATATCCGGACTAACTATATTAACGCCGTTAACAATCATAACCAGGCAGTGATCTACCTACAATACCTTTTGAACCAATAATTAATGACATGAAAAATATAAAGCTTAAACATGTATTATATATCATACTCGGGCTCGCCACAGTATTTGCCTTTGATTACTTCCTGCTCCGCAATACAGTCGAGGGCGATGCCCATGACCATGACCATGAGCAGGCAGAAGGTCTAAAAGCCGACGAACATAAAGAGACCGGCGCAATTAAGGAAGTTGAACTTAATGAAGCACAGTTTAACGCCTCATCAATAGAATTGGGCAGCTTCTCAATGAAAAATCTAAGTGAGGTTGTGAGCGCAAATGGCTACACTAAATTGCCCCCTCAGAACCAGGCTGACGTTTCCGTGCACATGACAGGCATTGTAAAGTCTATTAATGTCATTGAAGGGCAGTTTGTCAAAAAGGGACAGGTGCTTGCAACATTAGAAAGCCCTGAATTTGCCCAATTGCAGGAGGCTTACCTGACGTCCAAAAGCAACCTTGAGTTTCTGAGGCTGGAATTTGAGCGGCAGAAGATACTGAGTGAGGAAAATGTCAATTCAAAGAAGGTTTTCCAGCGCACCAAATCGGATTACGAAATTGAGAAATCCAGGCTTGCTTCACTCGACAGGCAGCTGACGGTGCTTAACCTGAGCAAGAAATCTGCCACTTCTGTTATGGCACTAACAAGCCCGCTGACAGGTTATATTACCGAAGTTAACGTCAAACTTGCCAGCAATGCGGAAGTAGGTAAGCCGTTGTTTACAGTTGTAGACAATTCTAAGTTGCACGTAGACCTTTTGGTCTATGAAAAAGATCTACAAAAAGTAAAGGAAGGCCAAAATATCCGTTTTGTGCTGACCAATCAGGACAATACTGAAATTGTAGGTAAAGTGTTTAATGTGAGTAAATCTTTTGAAAACGATACCAAGTCGGTAGCCGTCCATGCAGAGATACTAAACCCTACAAAATCACTAATTCCCGGAATGTATGTAAATGCGCTGATTGATGTTGGGACGCGACAGGTCCAGGCTTTGCCAACAGACGCAATTATCAGGGCAGACGGCAGAGAATATATTTTTGTTCTTGAAGAAGGACATGAAGAAACGTCGCATGATGAGCAGGAAGGTCACAGCCATGATGATGGGCACGACCATGGTCACGACCATGATGCTGAAGAGGGGCATTCACATGATGACGGACATGCTCATGAAGAAGGGAAGACCTATCATTTCCGCAGAATTGAGGTTAAGAGCGGTACCGCCCAACTTGGGTATGCGCAGGTAACAGTGCTCAAGGAAATTGATAAAGATGCCAAGATAGTACTTAAGGGGGCTTATTATATCCAAAGCCATTTAATCAAGAGTGAAGGCGGCGGAGGTCATGAACATTAAAAGTAAACTATGAAACTGCATACTTCCATGCCTACAGGCCTTACACAATACTATCAGCATGAGCTTTCGAGAGCAAGGTTTTTCAGCAGCAATGACATCGCAAATTGCTGGCACCATCTGGAACGGGCACATATAATCGGCCAAAAATATCCTTTCCCGCACACTGCCGTGCATTGGGAGATGCTGAAGTTCGGCTTTAGAATAAAAAGCCCTAAAGAAATTATAGGACAGCTGCCCCGCCTGCTGTTTGGTGGCGTAAAATCTTTTGTCGGGACAATACCGGTAGGAAATACGGGAGGAGCAAATGTACATCCCTTAAAGCCGATGCCGATTCCGGGTGATATACAGGAATTATTTAACAAATACGAGAAGTGATATGGAAGCATCAACAACAATAGAAGAAAGTAGCAATGGTTGGAAAAGCCATTGGGAACTGCTACTGGCAATAGCGATATTATTTGCCATGTTAACGCTGGAATATGGATTTGACTATGTCCCTGCGTTTCCGTTCAGCCTTATCATTTATGGTTCAGCCTATCTTTTGGCCGGATATAATGTATTGTACCTCGCTTGGCGAAAAGCTATTCGGGCAGACTTTTTCAATGAGTTCTTCCTGATGAGCGTTGCTACTATAGGTGCTTTTGCGATTGGGTCTTATAGCGAAGGCGTAGCGGTAATGGCTTTCTATTCCATAGGGGAGTGGTTTCAGGATGCTGCAGTGGATAAGGCAAAGCGAAGCATAAAAGCGTTGCTTGATATACGGCCTGACCAGGTTACAGTGCTTCGTGCCGATGGGGCGCAGACTGTTAATCCCAAAGAAGTTAAAACTGGCGAAACCATACAGGTAAAACCCGGGGAAAAGGTGGCACTTGATGGCGAATTGCTCAGCGAGAAAGCTTCTTTTAATACGGCCGCCTTAACTGGTGAGAGTAAACCGGATACCAAGGGTAAAGGCGAATCAATATACGCAGGTATGATAAATCTTAACACAGTAGCAGTAGTGCGGGTAACGAGCCTGTACCAAGACAGTAAACTAAGCAAAATTCTGGAAATGGTACAGGATGCCACAGCCCGAAAATCACAAACGCAGCTTTTTATAAGCCGTTTCGCAAAAGTTTACACGCCCATTGTGTTTGCCCTAGCCCTTTTAGTTTGTTTTGTTCCTTACTTCTTTGTGGAAACCTACGTATTTACGACATGGTTTTACCGTGCGTTAGTATTTCTTGTCATCAGCTGCCCGTGCGCCTTAGTTGTTTCAATACCGCTGGGCTACTTCGGAGGAATAGGCCTGGCCTCACGTAATGGCATACTATTCAAGGGGTCGAATTTCCTTGATGTTATGACCAATGTCAATGCCATCGTAATGGATAAAACAGGAACGCTTACCGAAGGCATCTTTAAGGTGGGGGAAGTAGTTGCTGAAGGTATAGATAAGCAAGAGTTACTCAGCCTTACAGCCGCACTTGAGAGCCAGTCAACGCACCCCATTGGTATTGCGGTCGTTGAACATGTGGGTAAGGATACTATAAAGGATGTGTCCGCTACTAATGTAGAGGAAATAACTGGCCACGGCCTTAAAGGGACTGTGCTGGGCAAACAGGTGCTGGCGGGCAATACCAAACTGATGAAAAAATTCAGTATCAGTTACCCACACGAAATCGATGCTATCGTATATTCTATTGTGGTGATAGCTGTAGATAAAAAATATGCAGGCCATATCATCGTAGCGGACAAAATTAAGGAAGATGCTGCACAAGCTATTGCCCAAATGCATACTATGGGTATTAAAACGGTTATGCTGTCCGGTGACAAGACAGCTGTCGTGAAAGAGGTTGCATCAACGTTAAGTATAGATGAAGCCTACGGCGACCTTCTCCCGGAAGGCAAAGTGGAAAAAGTGCAGGCACTTAAAGATAGCGGCATGAGAATTGCCTTTGTTGGCGACGGTGTCAATGATGCGCCGGTCGTAGCATTGGCTGATGCCGGAATTGCCATGGGAGGGCTTGGTAGCGATGCTACTATAGAGACTGCTGATATTGTCATCCAAAATGACCAGCCATCTAAAATTGTCACGGCAATAAAGGTTGGCAAACTAACAAAGAAAATAGTCTGGCAAAATATCATATTGGCCATGACCGTAAAAATACTTGTTTTGGGATTAGGTGCAGGAGGAATAGCCAACCTTTGGGAAGCTGTAATTGCCGACGTTGGCGTTGCACTCCTTGCCATCCTAAATGCGGTACGTATTCAGAGGATTAAATTGTAATACCTATATTTGAAAAATTAAAAATGACAAAAATGAAATCAATAGTAAAATTAATGCTGATAGTATCAGCTTTCTTCTTCGCAACGGGCGTAAATGCGCAGGAGAAAAAAACCATCCAGACAGCAACTATTAAGACTATTATTTATTGCAACCACTGCAAAGCCTGTGAGACATGCGGCCCTAAATTTAATCAGGCTCTTTTGAAAGAAAAAGGTGTTCAGATGGTTGTACTTGATGATAAAGCAATGACTATAAAAGTGACTTATAATACAAAGAAAACCGACCTTGCAAAAATTAAACAGGCGATAAGCAAGCTTGGTTATGACGCTGATGAGGTCAAGGCTGATGCCGCTGCCTATGAAGGTCTTGACGGCTGTTGTAAAAAGGCCTAGTTACTAGAATGACCGGTATTTTTTACTGCGCAGCAAAAAATTTATATTTTTTCACCGAAATTATATCGTTCTATAAATCACTTAGTATCATTGGAGAAGTTGTGGCAAAATCGTGGCACAACGGCCATAAGATTTGAAGCTCAGCAATAATACGGGTTTTACGGATGGGGTAGGACACCCATCTTCTCTTCCATAATGTACTTATTATAAAAACACAACCCTAGGGTTGTGTTTTTATTTAAGATATTCCAAATCGCTCCTTTAATTCTTGCAACTCCTTTTCCAATTTAGAAATTATCTCCATTCCTTCTGTAGGTATGGAAGTTTTACCGCCGCTAAGCTTACTTCCGAGTTCTTTCATCTCCCTGCCAATTGTTTGCTCAGCGGTAATAGCATATGATTCCGTTTGGCGTATAGACTGGTGGCCAAGCATTTCTTTAACCACATGTATGGGAATATCATTATTAAGAGTAACGGTACTGCCAAAAGTTCTCCGTGCCTTATGGGTGTTCAGTTCGCTATTAAAGCCACAAAGGTCAGCAATTTCCTTAAGGTAAGCATTCATCTTCTGATTGGATGCAACCGGCAGTACCGCATTCCTGGAAATGCAAAGAGGGTGGTCCTTATATTTTTCAACAATCTCCAAAGCTTTAGGTAGGAGTGGTACGTTCGTTACGGTACCGGTCTTCTGCCTTTCGGACATAATCCACTGTGCTCCATCAATACCTGTCCTAATATCTGTTTTTCTCAATTGGTAGGCGTCGATATATGCCAGGCCTGTATAGCACTGAAAAACGAAGATGTCGCGGACCGTCTCAAGCCTTGGGGTTGTAATAATTATATTTTCGAGGGTACGCAACTCGCTCGCTGTAAGTGGCCTTTTGACGGTTTTCGTCATTTTTCTTTTAAATGCCTTGAAAGGATCCTGAGCAATAATATTCTTATCAATCGCTCGGTTTATCACCTTTTTCATACAGGCAATATATTTTAATGTTGAATTGTTTACACAGTTCTTTATCGTTTTTAGATATAGCTCATAACTGATCACAAAATCGTAGTCGAGTTCACGAAATTCTATATCTTCGGCTGCATATTTATATTTTACAAATGCCATTGCATGAAATCTTGCCGTCTCATAGCGCTTGTGCGTCGCCAGTGCGTAGTCTTGAGGTACTAGTGCAAGCATCTCATCATTATGCTTCTTGAATTCTTCTAAAAGCATCGCCTTCGAAGTAACCCGTCCTAACACGAAATCAATAATACGCTGCGCGGAAATAGTTTTTTCGGTATACATCAGGTCGGTCTTGAAGTTATTAATTTTCATCACCATGGTGTCAAGAAAATGATTTAACGACCGTGCATCTTCCTTATTTCCAATAGCTCTCTCCGTTTTCGTATCCCACCTGCTACTATCCCACTTTCTTTTTGTTGAGGTTTCTTTTGGCACCCCGTCAACAATTACACGCAAATAAATAAACCGCGTAACTGACTTTTTTTGTGATGACTTCAAAAAGAAGCTTAATCCGAAACTTGATTCTAACATAATTCATTGTTTTTAAAATTAATAAATTTAGAATTATGACGTTCTCGTGTCAAGATGTAAATTAAATTTACATGTTAAACCTCAGCACATTAGCTCTTTACTATGGCAAATTCATGGCAATTTTTTCAGTTTTATAAACTGCCATGAAATTGCCACAGCAACTTTGGGCACTTTTGAAAAATTTGAAGGTAGCGGGCGGAAATAAAAAAGCCTGCAAATCAATAAATTTGCAGGCTTTAAAGGCTTTTCGAGACGTTTTGTGCGTTTTTGGCAACTTTGAAAAGTGTGCCGTAAACCGTCTTCGTGGAATCGCCGGGAATCGAACCCGGGTCCAAACAGGGGATAGAAGAGCTTTCTACACGCTTAGTTTCCGCTTGGATTTTCGTTAGTGTGCAAGGCCGGAAACTGCCACACACCACTTAGCTTCTGTTTTCTCAGAGCCTCCGCGAAGCGAAGCGGCCCCCAGGTCTATTTTTACGGTTCTCCTAATCGAAACGCCATAAACCAGGGCTTTTCAGGAGAATCCCGCCTCCCTGCCTTGCAGGGACGTGGCTTTATCTTACTTTATTCGGATTAAGCAGCAAGAGCGTAGTTATTTTCGCCGTTTAAATGTTTAAGGCAATGATGTACGGGAACAGCCTCATTTCCCGGCGTGCTTACTGTCCGGTCCGTCCTGCTGTCAAAACCAGTCGACCCCAGTAATCTATAGGTTTAGTATACAAATAATGTACCAAACAATATACTGCAAAGATAGGGAATTATTTTATATATAAAAGTTGCCTGAAAGCTTATTATCTGTTATATTTGGAGCATATTTTAGTCTGATAGTTATATTTTTATTGCATACGCGCCTAAAATTTGAATACTTAACAAACAAATTGCTTAAAATACACAACATGAAATTTGGGATTATAAGGGAAGGGAAAGTACCGCCGGATAAGAGGGCTGTTTTTTCTCCGAAAATGCTAAGGGCTTTTGCGGACAAATATCCCCAGGCGGAAATTGTAGTACAGCCATCTGATATTCGAATCTTTAAAGATGAAGAATATGTAGCGATGGGATTTGAGCTATGTGAGGATATGAGTACGTGTGATGTTCTCATTGGTGTAAAAGAAGTGCCTGTAAAGATGTTGATACCCGAAAAGAAATATTTCTTTTTTTCGCATACAATAAAAAAGCAGCCGCATAACCAAAAATTGCTACAGGCTATTATTGACAAGGATATTGAGATGTTTGATCACGAAACCATTGTAGATGCCGACAATAAGAGGCTTATCGGTTTTGGCAGGTATGCAGGTAATGTTGGGGCGTATAACGGCTTCAGGGCATTTGGACAAAAATTTGACCTTTTCAGCCTTCCAAAAGCAGAATCGCTGGCTGATAAAGATGCACTTGTAGCCAAATTGAAAAGGCTTACCCTTCCTCCAATAAAAATTGTGCTGACCGGCAAAGGTAAAGTGGGTATGGGGGCTAAAGAAATTCTTGATGATGTTAAGATAAAACAAGTAACTACAGAAGATTTCCTTAATAAGTCATATGATGTACCTGTATATGTACAGATAGATGTTTTGGACTATAACAAGCGAAAGGATGGGCGTCAGCTTGGAAATAAAGATTTTTATGATAATCCGTCAGAATATGTTTCCGATTTTGAACGCTTTACCAAAGTAGCCGATATCTTCATGGCCGGACATTTTTATGGAAACAGTGCACCGGTAATCCTGACACAGGAAATGCTGAAATCAAAAAATAATAAGGTAAAGGTTGTAGCTGATATTTCTTGCGATGTTGAAGGTCCAATAGCCTGTACGTTGAGGGCATCTACAATTGCTGAGCCTTTTTATGGCTATCATCCTTCTGAAAATAAAGAAGTAGACTTGCACCACCCGGCTGCTATCGTGGTGATGGCTGTAGACAATCTGCCATGTGAACTGCCTAAGGACGCTACCGAGGGATTTGGCGAAATGTTCCTTAATCATGTAATACCGGCATTCTACGACGGTGATAAAGATGGTATTTTGGAAAGGGCCAGGATAACCGAAAAAGGACAGCTTACAGACAGGTTCAGTTACCTCGAAGGATATGTCGAACAAAAAGAATCAGTGCCCCATTAATGGGGCATTTCATTTATCGTTTTTTTGATTTAGTTTGCTACATTTGAAAGTAAATTATTTCAAATGCCTTTTAAAAGATACTTTTTCATCGCGTTTTTACTGCTTCCCACTTTCATATACGCACAGGGACTGCTTCCCTTTGTAGAAAACTTTACCAAGTCGGAATATGCCGGTGATAATCAGGTGTGGAATGTTGCTCAGGGTACTGACAATGCCATGTATTTTGCAAACAACCATTTTTTTCTGAGGTATAATGGCGTTAAATGGGAAAAGTATGCATTACCAAACAAAACAATTATTCGATCGGTATTTGTAGATGGAGACAAGGTTTACTGTGGATCCTACAAGGAATTTGGTTATTGGCAGCGCAGGAGAGGGACTATGCAGTATACATCCCTATCAAAAGATAAAAATCTTTTTCTGGGTAATGCTGACAATGAGGAAATATGGAAAGTATTTAAGCATGATGGGAAAATTTATTTCCAATCGTTCAATGAAATCTACATCCATGACGGCAAGTCGGTTGACAAGATAAAATTTCCTTACCAAATATCATATTGCTATCTCATAGATAATCTGATATATGTGGCTTCTGTTCGCAATGGAATGTACATTATGGAGGGCCGAAAATTCCGCCCGGTTGATAGTTGGCCTGAATTAAAAGGGAATGTCATCCATGGTATGGAGAAAAACCGCGGTGATATCTACATATTTTCCAAGAACAATGGCGTATATATTGCTTCGGGCCAAAGGCTGATACCCTGGAAAAGCACAGTAAATAACCTGCTTAAGGATGATGTAATACTTGCAGCAAAATTCATCGATGAGAATACACTTGCCATCGGTACAGGGTTGAAGGGACTCTATATTATCAACCTTAATACAGGTGAATACCAAAATATTAACCGTGAAAATGCACTAAAAAATAATGCAGTCTTATCGATAACCCTCGACAGGGAAAAAGATATTTGGCTTGGATTAGATAATGGGATATCACATGTAGAGGTCAATTCCCCGGTCTCAGTTTTTTCTGATGGAGCCGGGATACTGGGCTCAGTATATTCACTTGCAACAACTGAAAAAGGTTACCTTTTTGTCACTAATCATGGTATTTTTACTTACGATAACAGAAAGCTTGTGGCTGTCCCGAACTCGCAAGGCCAGGTATGGGATATTTATAAAAATGGCAGCGAGTTCGTCATTGGGCACAATGACGGAACTTTCATTTACAATGGAAACGCCCTCAAATGGGTCAACCCTGTAAATGGCGGCTGGAAATTTCTGAAGAGCAGGTATGATAATGTATGGTTTCAGGCTAATTATTCTGGAATCGCTATATATAAAGACATTAATGACCTTACAAAATGGAAAGTCCTGGATAGCATTACCAAGCCAATACGGAATATCGAACAAAATAAGCCCGGCGAACTTTGGGCTGCTGATAATTATCGAAGTCTGTACCGTATTACTTACGATTCGGACTTTAATGTTGAAAAAGTTGAGAACATATCAGCTCTGAACGATATTAAAAGCGATTTTGGAGTTCGGATATTCAATTTCAGGAACCAAATATTATTCCTGATTAATAATACATGGTATTCTTATAACTCTATTTCGGCTAAACTTGAAAAACATAATTCATTTAATGAGAACTTCCGGAATATTTCTGATATTATCCCTATAGATGACAATAACTTTATGGTTATTAGGGAGGGACGCTTATATACTATTTCACAGGTAGATAATGATTTCATATGGAAGCTTTTGCCTGAGAAGTATTATGCAGGAAGACTTATAATGGGCAATACATTAGTAAATAAAGATAATAATCGACTTTTAGTCAACCTTGATGATGGATTTCTTTCCTTTGAGCCGGGAAGGGATAAGCCAAAAAAACATCACATAACTATTGAGGGCTTTTATCAGGGAGCTCCTATTTTTCATGATACAGAGATTAAATACAATCAACCTGTACTTATAAATGTTATATCAGGATATTTCGGATATAATCATCCTGATCTCTTTTATAGTTTGAATGGCGAAGATTTTATTCCTGTTGAAAAAGGCAGTATAATGCTCAATAATCTCAGCAGTGGGAAACAGGAATTAGAAGTTTTTTATAATAATGGCATTAAATATGTAAAACTTGCAGACTACGAATTTCGGGTTAGCAGGCCATGGTATTTTTCTTTAATGATGATATTCGTCTATGTTTTCGTTATTTCGGGTATTTTCTTCCTATACTATCGTTGGAATAAAGTACGATACAATCAGAAAATACGCCTTAATGAAGAAGAGCTTAAGCATCGAAGGGAAATCCTTGAGCTTGAAATGGAGGCCGAAAATAAGCAACGACAGCAAGAGTATGAAAAGCATATGTTGGAAATAGAAGTGCAAAGCAAGGCTTCCGAAGTAGCAGGTAAATCGTTATCTATCGCCAAGCATAGCGAGATGATAGAAAGCATTCAGGAAATATTAGAATCCGAGAATGAAGGAAGTCAAATTAAATCCCGCATAAAGAAAATATTAAAAACTAATGCCATTAACAAGAATGAATGGCTCAACTTTGAAAAAAACCTACTCAAAAGTCACGAAGAATTTGTGGAAAGACTGTCAAAAAAATATCCTGACCTTACTCCTAAAGATATCAAATTGTCAATATATCTTAAAATGAATTTATCTTCGAAAGAAATAGCGCCTATGATGAATATTTCTTTCAGAGGTGTGGAACTTCATCGTTACAGGCTTCGGAAAAAGCTCGGTATTTCCACAGAAGAGAGCCTCTATAAATTTATGATTAATGTATAAATTTCAACATATATATTTCTTTTTAGTATAAATGTTGCCTATAAATTAAAACGTTATAATACATCAACACTACATCATTAACATTTTTAATGATGTATTTAAAACTATTATAATATTTTGATAATTAATATTTTAATTGCTTTTTTTGTTAAAATGATGTAGTGTAGATAGGTAATTTGGTGTGCAACTATAACGTTTTAGTGCTTAAATTTGGGTACAATAAAAATTTCTAATTACCCATGAGGAAAGCATTACTCAATATTAGTTTCTTATTAACGGGGTATGCCGCATTTTCGCAAGTACCCCCTCCACCTGCCGCACCGGTATTGAATGACTCCGTATTTAATGATTCAATTTTCTTTGAAAATGAAATGGCCGAAGTCGTGGTTATCGGTTACGGTACCCGTAAGGCAGGTGCAATTACAGGATCTGTTGCACAGATAAAGGCTTCAGACATCGTGAGGACACCCGCCCAATCGGCTATCCAGGCCATTCAGGGAAAGGCTGCAGGTGTAAATATCGTAACTAATGATGAGCCCGGAGGATCACCCTCAATACGCATAAGGGGGCTTGGGACTGTTACCGGAGCACGCGATCCGCTGTATGTAATTGACGGGATTGAAACGTCGAATCTCAACGGTATTAATCCAAATGACATTGCCACCATTGATATACTAAAAGATGCATCTTCCCTGGCAATTTATGGCCAAAAAGGGTCAAATGGGGTGATCATCATAACGACAAAAAAGGGTAAGCAAGGTGAAATAAAGGTATCCTATGACGGATTTTATGGTCAAAAATTTATCCAGCGGGAAGTTGATATGGCCGACTCCTACCGTTTTGCCTATTATAATAATACCGCCCAGGGAAATCCGTCGCATTTCAGCTTCGACCAACCCTACAATACCAACTGGCTCGACGAGATTACCGACACCGGCGAAATGATGAGTAACTCCATCTCGATCTCCGGTGCATCGGAGCAGGCCACCTACTATTTTGGAGCCTCCAACTATAAAGAGAAGGGCATCCTTAACGGTACCCAGTTTGAAAGGACCAACGTTATCAGCAACAATACGTACAAACTTTTTGACGAAAGGCTCAAAATCAGCTCGTTTTTCAACTTGTCCACCACAAAGTCTACCCCTAAGCCTGTGAGCGCCTTTACCAATGCCTACAAGCAATCGCCCATAGTGCCGGTACGCTTTGAAAATGGCCGCTGGGGGGTGCCGCTTCGTAACCCGGCTACCGGCCTGATAGACATTGCCGGCAGCGACCGTTTTAATAACGTGGCCAATCCGGTGGCACAATTAGCCAATTTCCAAGAGGAAAACAGGGGCACCACGCTCATTGGGGCCATCAATGCCGAACTGAAAATAATGGACTGGCTCAAATTCAATTCCAATTTCGGGGCAACGGCATTTTGGGGTAAAGGCTACACATTCACACCCACACGTGAGTTGTATCTCACTGCAAACCCGACAAGGACCGTACAGGACTACATTAACCAGAATCCCGATAACCCCATTATCAATACCCTCCAGCAGCGAAGGGATAGCAACTACAGGTGGAACTGGGATAACTTCTTTACTTATACCAATACCTTTTCCGATGCCCATAATGTAACCGTGGTTGCCGGTATGTCGCGTTCGACAACTAATATTTCGGAATTCCTCAGGGCAACCAGGAACGACGTGCCTGAGCAATCAAATTACTGGAACCTTGACCTTTCCTCCAACAATATCGAGGTAGCTCCGGGTTCTGTAGCCCAAAATAACAGCAGTACACCTATTGTTTCTGTAGCCTACTTTGGAAGGGGAGAGTATGACTATAAAGGCAAATACCTGTTTTCTGCTTCCGTAAGGAGGGAGGGCATCAGCGCCTTTACCGAGGATAAGCGCTTCGAGGTATTCCCTTCGGTTTCGGCCGGATGGGTGCTTACAAGCGAGGAGTTCATGAGCGATGTAAAGTTCCTTAACAGCTTCAAGATACGCGGAGGCTATGGTGAGGTGGGTAATGCCAACGCGAGTACCATCAACACAATATTGTTCAATACAGGCACTAACTATGCCTTTGGCGCAGATCAGGTGATTTATCCCGGTAATAACGTACCCTTTCAGATAGATCCTAACCTTACGTGGGAAACCATGAAGGAAATCGACCTGGGCTTCGACTTTGCCGTGCTCGACGCGAGACTTACCGGAACGTTTGACTATTATAACCGCAAGACTGAAAATGTAATCCTTCCCGTTGCAGTGCCAACGGTGCTTTCGCCCGAGCCGGTGCTGCTGAACAGCGGTACGGTTAGCAACAAAGGGGTCGAATTTACTGCAAAATGGCAGGATTACATAGGCGAGGATTTCAGTTATTGGGTGGGTGGTAACGTATCACATAACAAAAATGAGCTGGAAGAAGTGACCAGCCCGTTCTTCGGGGATTACATTGGTGGCGGCCTTAGCAATGGGCAATATACCAAGCAGGTGCTTGAAGGCCAGCCCCTGGGCAGTTTTTATGTGTACGAAACACAGGGCTATAACTCTGATGGCGGCTTTAATCTGAGCGAAGACAGGGTAGTGGCGGGTAGCTATATACCCACCCTTACCTACGGTTTTAACTTTGGTGCAAGCTATAAAGGGTTCGACCTTTCGGTAGATGCGTATGGTGTAGGCGGCAACAAATTGTATAATGGCAAGAAAGCCCAGCGTACGGGTGGTGAAAATATTGAAAACGCCCTTTTGGAAAACTTCTGGCTGCCTTCCAACCCCAATGCCGCGAATCCCCGCCCTTCAAACGATGTTCCCCGCGCGTCCACGTATTATATTGAAAATGGCGACTTCCTGAGGATAAACAACATCACCCTGGGCTATACGCTGCCTCAGTTTTTTGATGGTATCGACAAGGTGCGGATGTATGTAACGGCCATTAACCCGTTCCTGTTTACCAACTACAGCGGCTTCTCGCCCGAGGTGGTAGGGAACGATAATGCCAACCCACTGGGAACTGCCGGTATAGAGCTGGATGCCTACCCTACGAACAAGACATTTTTATTCGGACTAAACATTGGTTTTTAAACAGCAGCTATGAAAAAAAATATATTTAAAATGAAAATGGGGCTACACGGTAAAATAGTATTGGGGGCATTCGTACTGTCAATTGCGGCATCTTCCTGCGATGGCGACCTCGATGTGGATCCGCAAAATGCCATTAACGAAAATGACTTCCTCAACAATCCTGACAATGCTGTACAGCTCGTTAATGGTGTGTACAACAAAATGCTGGATTTCGACATGTACTCTTTCTCATGGATTGGCATAACCAGCATTACATCCGATGATGCTGACAAAGGCTCGTCACCGGGCGATACGGGTACCGATAAGCATAAAATGGACGCATTAACATTTGATGCTTCCGACCTTTCATTTAATGAAGTGTGGAAAGGCCGCTATGCCGGAATATACAGGGCAAACAATGCGCTGTTTTACCTGGAGCAGCTTCAG
This sequence comes from Flavobacterium sp. MFBS3-15, assembly GCF_026107645.2. GTDB lineage: Bacteria > Bacteroidota > Bacteroidia > Flavobacteriales > Flavobacteriaceae > Flavobacterium. The sequence continues at coordinate 368,371 of NZ_JAPCHV010000001.1, forward strand.
GTAGATGAAGCCTTGAAAAACAGGCTCATAGGTGAAGTTAAATTTTTAAGGGCGTTGTTTTACTTTGATCTTGTACGGTGCTTTGGCGATGTGCCGCTGGTTGTTGGAAAAATTGACCTTAACGACACGGAGCTTATCAACCAGACAGTTTTTGTGAGAAGGCCAAAGGCCGAAGTGTACGACCAGATTGAAGCCGACCTTGCCGATGCCATTGTAAAGCTGCCTTTAAAGTCACAATATGCCGCAAGGGACCTGGGCAGGGCGAGCAAAGGCGCGGCACAGGCGCTGTTGGCAAAAGCACACCTGTACCAGCAGGAATGGGATGCGGCGTTTAACATGGCCGGCGAAGTAATAGGGTCTGGGCAGTATGGCCTGATGGACAACTACGCGGAAGTGTGGCGCGAAACGGGAGAAAACGGGGAGGAGTCAATATTTGAAGTGCAGGCAACCCTAACCAAAGGCCTGATACAGTATACCGGCGTACAGGGGCCAAGGGGCACACCTGATCTGGGATGGGGCTTTAATACACCCTCACTGAATCTTTCCAATTCGTACGAAACGGGCGACCCGCGTCGTGCGGCGACCATTATGGATGTGCCGGGTGTGCTTTGGGATGGTTTTGTTGCCCCGGCTACATGGGCCAACCCACGGTACAACTACAAAGCTTATCAAAGCAGCATCGCTGAATCGTGGAATAATAATAAGGATGAAACAGCGAAAAACCTCAGGATTTTAAAATACAGCGATATCCTGCTGATAAGGGCAGAAGCAGCATTCCGGATGGGCAATACTACCGAAGCCAGAGACAGGGTTAACGAGATACGCGGGAGGGTAGGGCTTGGAGAGCTTGCATCGGTAACACTGCAGCAGATCTATAACGAAAGGCGTTGGGAAATGGCCATGGAGCACGACAGGTGGTTCGACCTGGTGCGTACCGGGCAGGCACAGGCAGCCATGGCGGCAGACGGCAAAACGTTTATTGTGGGCAAGCATGAGGTATTTCCCATACCGGAAGCCCAGATAGCGTTGAGTGGTGGGATATTGACACAGAACAATTATTAATTAAACAACAATGCTAATACTAACTTAATTTTTTAATTTATTTACTATGAAAACAATCAAAATTTTTGCGTACGCCCTGGCGATCACTTCAGGGTTTGTATTCACTTCATGCGGCAGCGACGATTCAGGAGGAAATGACCTTCCGCCAATTGGTGGTTACAATAGCGCTGACGAAGTTGGACAGGCCAATCTTGTTGCCTACTGGTCTTTTGACGGGAATGGCAAGGAAGAGCTTTCCGGAACAAATCCAAGCACATCGGCAAACGTTACTTTCTCTGATGCGGATGCGGTAAAAGGAGATGCTGCATCGTTTAACCTGGGTTATCTTAATTATCCAACTATTGCTTCATTGTCAAACACTTTGGGAAGCTTTACTGTAAGTACTTGGGTTAAAGTAGCAAATAACGGAAGCAACGCTTCAGTATTTTTCTCTTTGGCCAGGGAAACCGACTGGTCGGGAAATATAAACTTTATGGCGGAAACAGGGTGGCAGCCTGCGACGTCGGATTCACTTACAGTTAAAGGCTGGATCAATTCAACAAGTGATTTGGGTGGTCAGGATACCCGAAACACAATCAAAGTTAGTGCAGAAGATGCAGCAACAGGTCATGTAGCGTTTCCAAACAAAGTTGGCGGGCAATGGGCTCATGCTGTACTTACATATGACGGAACTACAAGGATGTTCAGGGTGTATGTTAACGGTGTAAAAATTTCGAACCCGAAATGGGAAGAAAGAGGCGCTGCCGGTCAGATGCTTACCTTTAACAACCCGGTACACCCTGTGATTGGTGCTTTTGGATCCACTGCCAGCGGAAGCCCTATCGATACATGGGATAAAGGCCTTATTGGCAAACTGGATGAAATGAGGGTATGGAAAGTAGCCCTTAGTCAGGCTGACATAGGTTTCCTTTACCAGCTTGAGTCTGCAGGTAGGTAGTTTTTAATGCTATAATTTCTTTCCCCGGCAGGTTAGCCTGCCGGGTATTTTTTCCCGCAGTATGTCCCCAACTATACTGTAATTTCCAAAAATATGTATCCAAAAAATCATCATCAAAATTCAACAATGAAAATATTCCAGCTGTTCATTATCCTCACCTTTTGCATTTCATGCTCATCATGCGACAAGAGCGATGGGGATACGGGAGAGGACGATAACCCACCGGTAGTGGTGGACCCCATGACCGACGAGGAGATACTGAACCGTGTGCAAAAAGATGCCCTTAAATATTTTTGGGACTATGCGCACCCGGCTTCAAAACTCGCCCGCGAAAGGTACCATACCGATGATCCGGGCAACGATGCCAACATTGTAACCACGGGCGGCTCGGGTTTTGGCCTTATGACCATCGTGGCAGGCGTAGAACGTGGCTTCGTGCCGCGTAGCGAGGCGGTGGCCCGTCTTCAGACCGCACTTGACTTTTTAGAGAATGCCGACCGTTTTCATGGCGCATGGCCGCACTGGATGGATGGCAACACAGGTAATGTAATACCCTTTGGCACCGTAGACAACGGTGGCGATCTTGTAGAGACCGCCTTCCTGTGCCAGGGATTGATTTGCATACGTGAATATTTTAAAACAGGCAACGATGCCGAGCAGGCGCTCGCGCAGCAGGCCGATGAGCTTTGGAAGGGCGTAGAGTGGGACTGGTACACCCGCGGCGAGAATGCCCTGTACTGGCACTGGTCGCCGGAGTACGAGTGGCAGCTCAACTTTAAGCTGGAAGGCTATAACGAGTGCCTCATTACTTATGTGATGGCTGCTGCATCGCCAACGCACCCAATCAGTGCCGAGGCCTATCACCAGGCATGGGCGAGGAACGGCAACATTGTACATCCCGGCCAGCGCTACAACATACCTGTTGTATTTAATTACAACGGGGCAACCGGCAATGTAGGGCCTTTATTTTGGGCACATTATTCTTATTTAGGAATGGACCCCCGCGGCCTTACCGACCAGTATGCCAACTACTGGACGCTGGTGCAGAACCATGCCAGGATTCACCATGCCTATAGCGTAGCCAATCCGTACCAGTACACAGGCTACAGCGACAAGGTGTGGGGCCTGACGGCGAGCTACACCCGCAATGCCAACGGCTCAACGGGCTACAGTGCACATTCCCCGGTAAACGACAGGGGCGTGATTTCGCCTACGGCAGCGCTTTCGTCGTTCCCGTATACGCCTGAAGAATCAATGAAATTGCTTCGCTTTGTATATGAGGATGCCGACTGGAAGAGCAGGCTGACAGGTGTTGCCGGGCCATATGATGCCTTTAGTATACACCACAATTGGGTTACGCCGCGCTACCTGGCCATCGACCAGGGTACGATAGTGCCCATGATAGAAAACCACCGCACAGGTTTGCTGTGGAACCTGTTCATGCAGGCGCCGGAAGTGAGGCAGGGATTGCTTGATCTTGGCTTCCACTCCACCCAGCATGGATTTTAATAAACAGAATGATTAGGATTTTTTCATAGCAATTCTTTTTCAGTACCGTCTTTTGCCCTGGCGGAAGACGGTATTTTTTTAAAACATCTAAAATTCGAATTACATTACAATGAGATTTACAACAACCCTTTTCCTTTTAATGGCCTGTACTTTATCCCTGCACGCGCAGAAAAAGAAAGGCGATAACAAGATAAAGCCCCGCGATGAGTTTGTGGCAGAGCTTATGGTAAAAATGACAATTGATGAAAAAATTGCGCAAACCGTGCAATTTACTGCCGACGGTACCGTAACCGGGCCAAAGGGGGGCGATAATTTTATTGAGGAGATAAAAAAAGGAAATGTTGGGTCGATACTGAATGCAACGGGCGTGAAATATACCCGTGAGCTTCAGGAGCTCAACCTGAAGCACTCAAGGCTAAAGATACCGTTGCTGTTTGGTTATGATGTTATCCACGGTTACAGGACTATTTTTCCCATTACGCTGGGTGAAACCGCCAGCTGGGACCTTGAGGCCGCGGAACTTTCATCAAAAATAGCCGCTGACGAAGCCGCGGCATCCGGCGTGCACTGGACGTTTGCCCCAATGGTAGATATTGCCCGCGACCCGCGTTGGGGCCGTGTTTCCGAAGGTTCGGGTGAAGATACTTACCTGGGGTCTAAAATGGCATACGCCCGTGTGAAAGGCTTCCAGGGCACCGACCTGAAATCACTCAACACCATACTGGCCTGTGCCAAGCACTTTGCCGCTTATGGCGCTGCCGAGGCCGGGCGTGATTATAATACAGTGGATATGAGCGAGCGTACGCTGCGCGAAATTTACCTGCCGCCATTTAAGGCTACGGTAGATGCGGGCGTAGGGACATTCATGGCGTCGTTCAATGAGATTTCGGGGGTGCCTGCCACGGGAAGCAAATTCCTGATGCGGGACATCCTGAAAGGGGAGTGGGACTTTAAAGGCTTTGTAGTGACCGACTATACCGGGATGAACGAAATGATACCGCATGGCTATGCGAAAGATTCCCTGCAGGCAGGCGAGCTATCGATGAATGCCGGTATCGACATGGACATGGTGGGCGGCATCTACATGAAAAACCTGAAAAAGCTCCTTAACGATGGCCGTGTGACCGAAGCACAGATAAATGATGCCTGCCGCAGGATACTGGAAGCCAAATACGACCTTGGCCTTTTCGAAGACCCATTCCGTTACAATGATGCCAAAAGGGAAGCCGCCACGATTACCAAAAAAGAATATCTTGATGCTGCAACACGCATCGCCAACAAATCGATGGTATTGCTGAAGAACAGCAACAATGTGCTGCCGCTTCGCAAAGAGCAGAAGGTGGCCTATGTAGGGCCATTGGTGAGCGACGACTGGAACATCATCGGCTCGTGGGCAGCTACGGGCGACCGCCAGGGATTTGCCGTGAGCGTACAGGAAGGCGTAAACAAGATCATTACGGATAAGAGTAAAGTTACATTCGATAAGGGTGTTGAGATCGTAGACCAGCGCCGCGACATGATGCAAAAAGCTCTTGACAATGCCCGCAAAGCTGACGTAATTGTAGCTGTAATGGGTGAGTTTGAAAACATGACGGGTGAGGCAGCTTCGCGCACCAACATCGACCTGCCTGGCATCCAGAAGGACTTCCTCGCAGAGCTGAAAAAACTGGGCAAGCCAATCATTTTGGTATTGATGAATGGCAGGCCGCTTACGCTTAGCTGGGAAAATGACAACATGGACGCTATATTGGAGGCCTGGTATCCGGGTACCATGGGCGGCGATGCCATTGCGCAAACGCTGTACGGCTTAAACAACCCAAGCGGTAAGTTGCCGATAACGTTCCCAAGGAGCGTAGGCCAGGTGCCCATTTATTACAACCACAAGAACACAGGAAGGCCGTACCTTGGCACTTCTGACAAAGAACAGAAATACAAGTCCCGTTATATCGATTCGGATAACAGTCCCCTTTATCCCTTTGGTTACGGGCTTAGTTATACTAAGTTTGAATATTCCAACCTGAAGCTGTCGTCAAAAAGCATCAGCATGGGCGGAAAGATCAGGGTTAGCGTTGATGTCGCCAACACCGGCAATTATGACGGTGAAGAAGTGGTACAGCTTTACGTGAAGGACGAGTTCGGGTCAGTAACGCGTCCGGTTAAGGAACTGAAGGGCTTCAGGAAACTGCTGCTGAAGAAGGGCGAGCGGAAGACGGTAGAATTTGAACTTTCTACCGATGACCTGAGATTTTACAACATAGATATGAAATTCGTTGCAGAGCCGGGCGATTTTGAAGTGTCGGTAGGCGGCAGCTCGGATGCAAACCTTAAAGATAAGTTTGTGTTAGTTAAGTGAGTTTAATTTTGTTGATCTTTGTGTGTAAAAGGCTGTCTAAAGGGGACAGCCTTTTTTTACGGATAAGGGTATTTTTGGGTCTTTTGAGGATGATTTATGGCCTTTGCAGGATGATTTTAGGGTAGTAGATAGGGAATTTAAGAGGCAGCTGTTGGGGGATTTTATGGTATCCGCACTTTAAAAGTTATATCGGGTTACTATTTTAAACAAAATCCGAAATTCAACTCATTTTTTTGCCATATCTGTTTATGACAAAATCACACTATGTAAGTATATTTATGAAATTTTTGAAAATGAAATGTTATATAATGGCCATGGCACTGTTCTGTTTCACTTTTGCAACGGGACAAACCATACAATCGCCTTCCAAAGAGATTACCCTTACTTTTGCCATCGACGGTTCGGGCCGTCCCAACTACTCGGTAGCCTATAAGGGCAAACCCGTAATCCTGCAAAGCTACATGGGGCTGGAGGCAAAGCACCTCCCTGCCCTCAACAGCGGCTTTAAGGCAATAGAGACAGCACAATCGACCGTTGATACCAAATGGAAACCCGTGCTGGGCGAAGTAGAAGAGATACGCGATAACCACAACCAGCTTGCCGTTGCCCTGGAACAAAAGGAAACCGGCAGGAGGATGAACATCGTCTTCCGGGTGTTTGACGAGGGCGTGGGCTTTTATTACGACTTCCCGAAGCAGCCCAACCTGAACTATTTTATCGTTTCGGGTGAAAGTACCGAATTCAACCTTGCAGGCGACCATAAAGCTTTCTGGATCCCCGGCGATTTTGACAGCCAGGAGTACGCCTATAACGAAACACTTCTTTCGGAAGTAGACAACCAGAAAGTGGACATGAACAACGGCATCGGCGTCAAATCCATTCCCGGAAGGTATGCCGTGCAGTCGCCGCTGATGATGAACAGCAAAGACGGCCTGTACATCAACATATTTGAGGCGGCCGTGATCAACTATCCTGTAATGCACCTGCAGCTGGATCCCGCAAAGCATACGCTTAAATCATTGCTGGTACCTAATGCCATGGGCGACATGGCATTCCTGCAGGCACCTGCCCGCACGCCGTGGCGCACCATAATGGTGAGCGATGATGCCCGCGAGATTGTGGGGCAGAAAATGATCCTCAACCTGAACGAGCCTTCTAAAATTGACGATACATCCTGGATAAAGCCGATGAAATACATTGGTATCTGGTGGGAAATGCATGCCGGAAAATCGACCTGGGATATGAGCGGGACACAGGATGCCGCACAAAAAACAACCGCTATGCCAAGGCCGCACGGCGCTACTACGGCCAATGCCAAAAAATACATCGACTTTGCCAAAAAGCACGGCTTCGACGGCCTGCTGATAGAAGGCTGGAATGTTGGCTGGGAAGACTGGTTCAACAACTGGAAGGAAGAAGTGTTCGACTTTACCACGCCATATCCCGACTTCAACGTGAAGGAAGTGACGGACTATGCCAAAAAGCAGGGCGTTACGATGATCATGCACCACGAGACATCGGGTTCGGTATCCAACTACGAACGCAGGATGGACAGGGCGTTTAAGCACATGAAGGACTATGGCTACCCGGCAGTGAAAACAGGCTATGTGGGCAAAATAATACCCCGTGGCGAGTTCCACGACGGGCAAACGATGGTCAACCACTTCAATTATGTGCCGCAGCGCGCCGCCGAGTATAAGATCATGGTCAACTCGCACGAGTCGTCAAGGCCAACAGGCGTGCACCGTACCTGGCCCAACTACATTGCTGCCGAGGCCGCAAGGGGCAACGAATTCAACGCGTGGAGCAATGGCAACCCACCGGAGCATGAAACGATACTGCCCTTCACAAGGCTGTTGGGAGGGCCGATGGACTACACGCCGGGCATCTTTGAAATAAAAATGAGCGCCTACGACCCGTCCAAAACAGAACAGGTACATACCACACTGGCCAAGCAGCTGGCGCTGTACATCACCATCTACAGTCCGCTGCAAATGGCGGCCGACCTTCCTGAAAATTACGAAAAGCACCCTGATGCCTTCCAGTTCATCAAAGATGTGGAAACCGACTGGCAGGATACCCAAATACTTGAGGCCGAGCCGGGTGACTACATTACCATTGCCCGAAAAACAAAAGGTAAGGAAAGCTGGTTCCTGGGCGCGATAACCGACGGGAATGCCCGCAGTACTGAAATTTCCTTAAAATTCCTTACGCCGGGAAGGAAATACAAAGCCATCATTTACCGCGACGGGAAAGATGCGCACTGGAAAACCAACCCGATGAGCTATGAGGTCATCACCCGGGAAGTAACTTCTAAGACCAAACTGAAGCTGAACCTTGCCGCAGGCGGGGGCACGGCCATCAGCTTTATTCCAATCAGCAAATAAGGATGAAAAGGATAGCCATCATATTGTTGCTTATTTCGTTTGCTACGGCCCACAGCCAGCAGAAAACGTACTGTAACCCTATTAATATTGATTACGGCTATTGCCCGATACCCAATTTTGTAACCCAGGGCAAGCACCGCGCTACCGCCGACCCTGTAATCACTTTCTTCAAAGGCAGGTACTATCTTTTTTCAACCAACCAGTGGGGCTACTGGCACAGCGACGACATGCTGGACTGGAAGTTCATCCCACGCAAGTTCCTAAGGGCGGAGCATAAGGTGTATGACGAGCTTTGCGCGCCATCGGTATCTTTTGTAAACGATACCATGCTGGTTGTGGGTTCGACGCATTCAAAAGATTTCCCGATATGGATGAGCACAAAACCGGAAGGCGACAACTGGAAAGAGCTGGTGCACAAATTTGAGGCCGGGGCATGGGACCCGCAGATATTCTGGGATAAGGAAAAGGATGAGGTGTACCTGTACTACGGTTCGAGCAACCTGTACCCGTTGTATGGCGTAAAGCTCAACCGCAAAACCTTCCAGCCTGAGGGCGAAGTGATTCCCGTATTGGCGCTGAATGACGACGAGCATGGGTGGGAGCGCTTTGGCGAGCATAACGACAATACCTTTTTACAGCCTTTTACCGAAGGCGCTTTCATGACAAAATATAACGGTAAGTATTACCTGCAGTATGGCGCGCCGGGCACCGAGTTTTCGGGGTATGCCGACGGTGTTTATGTGGGCAGCAACCCGCTTGGCCCGTTTGAATACCAGCCCCACAACCCGTTTTCGTACAAGCCGGGCGGATTTGCGCGTGGTGCCGGGCATGGCGCTACCTACCAGGATGCCAACGAAGCCTACTGGCACATCTCCACAGTAGTACTATCGGTTAAGAATAACTTTGAACGAAGGCTCGGCATATGGCCGGCCGGTTTTGACAAAGACGGTGTGATGTACAGCAATACGGCTTATGGCGATTACCCAACGTACCTTCCCGCGCAGAAAAAAGGGCATACCGGCATGGCATCATTTGCCGGCTGGATGCTGCTCAACTACAACAAGCCGGTGCAGGTATCGTCGACACTTGGCGGCTTCCAGCCGAATTTTGCAGTGGACGAGGATATAAAAACCTATTGGAGCGCCAAAACGGCAAACAGGGGCGAGTACCTTATAACCGATCTGGGAGAAAAAAGCACCATCAATGCAATACAGGTCAACTATGCTGACCAGGATGCCGAACTTATGGGCAAACCTGCTGCCACAACGGGGCATAAGTACATGATTTATGCGTCAAACGACGGCAAAGAATGGGAAATCCTGGTAGACAAAAGCAGGAATGCGAAGGATGTTCCGCACGACTACATCGAGCTGGCCCAACCGACTACTGCCCGCTACCTCAAACTGGAGAACATAGCCATGCCAACGGGGAAGTTCGCATTGTGCGGATTCAGGGTTTTTGGCAAAGGCAATGTCGAAAAGCCGGGCGAAGTGAAAAATTTCGTTCCTTTACGCGCTGAGCCGAAAAAGAAGGGTGAGCGCCGCAATGTATGGTTCAAATGGCAGCAGGAGCCCAATGCCGATGGCTATGTTATATATTTTGGCAAATCTGCTGATAAATTATATGGCTCAATTATGGTATATGGCAAAAATGAGTATTATTTTAGCGGACTGGACAGGAGTGATGCTTACTACTTCCAGATAGAGGCTTTTAATGCCGGCGGTATCGGCCCGCGAACAGCAATTATAAAATCAGAGTAATCCAAATTCTAAAAACCAAATATTCACATTAACCCTTTAAACATCTATGAGTTCAGAGCAAACTAAAACAAATTATCCTGCGCTGTATACGTTGGTATCGGTATTCTTCTTTTGGGGATTTATCGGCGCTTCCAATGGCGTATTTATTCCTTTCTGCAAGGAAAGGTTCGGGCTTGACCAGTTCCAAAGCCAGCTGATAGATTTTGCATTTTACGGTGCGTATTATCTTGGTGCGCTTTTACTGTTCATCTTCAGTTCTTCAGTCAAAAGAGACATTCTCAATTCCTGGGGATTCAAAAAAGGCATTATCTATGGACTGCTTGTAAGTACGCTGGGTGCAGGTGCAATGATTCTTGCCGTACAGGCCGGTAATTACGGCATGATATTGGGAGCACTCTTTATTGTTGCACTGGGCTTTTCCCTGCAACAAACAGCTGCGCAGCCTTTTGCGGCCTCATTGGGTGAACCTCACACCGCCTCGAACCGCCTTAACCTTACGGGAGGTATTAATTCTTTCGGTACTACCATCGGGCCGATAGTGGTTACTATGGCCCTGTTTGGCGTTATCCTTACCGGCGATGACCTTAAAGAGTATATCAAGACAGTTGAGCTTGACAAGATGGAAATACTTTATGCCTGCGTTGGTGCGCTGTTCCTTATAGCTGCCGGGCTTTTTGCATTTTCTAAAAAATTGCCTTCAGGTAAGATGGATTCAACTTTCGAACCGGCAAAAAAGGCTTTGGCTACACTTGTTACCATCACGCTTATACTTGTCGGCATCTTCGGATACATCTTTTCGCGTTACGAAGACCCTGAGTACATCAGGCGTTTTACAGGCGAGGACAGGGAACAGGATTTCCTTGGCCTTGGCCTTACCATAGCAACGCTACTTGTTATTGTGTTCGGATTGCTTTATGCCAATGTAGCTGCGAAAAGCAAGCCGGAAGGCTGGGGCGCTATGCGTTACCCTCAGTTGGTACTGGGAATGCTTGCCATTTTTACATATGTTGGTGTTGAGGTAACCATCCAGAGTAACCTTGGTGAGCTTTTGGGCACACCTGAATTTGGCAGCTTAACGGGTGCAGCAATCGCACCCTATATCTCAATGTATTGGGGAAGCTTAATGATTGGCCGTTGGGCGGGTGCAATTTCGGTATTCAACCCATCAAACTCTATGAAAAAAGTATTGCTCATTGTAGTACCGTACGTTGCATTTGGTGTGGTACTTGGGGTTAATGCCATTACAGGACAGGATGTAGGCCCGCTTTACGCTTATGCAGGCGTAGTGCTGGTACAGATTATAGGCTTCTTCCTGGGGCAGGACCGCCCGGCTAAAACGCTTATGATTTTTGGGTTATTTGGTATCATAGCCATGCTTATCGGATTATTCTCTACCGGCCAGGTGGCAATTTACGCCTTTATGAGCGGTGGATTATTCTGCAGTATCATGTGGCCTTCGATCTTTGCCTTGGCTATTGCCGGCATTGGCAAATATACTTCACAGGGGTCTGCTTTCCTTGTAATGATGATTCTTGGAGGTGGTATCATACCGCCGCTTCAGGGTAAAATCGCCGACATCATCGGTATTCACCATTCCTATTTTATACCTGTACTTTGCTTTGGGTATTTGGCCTTTTACGGCTGGAAAGTATTTGACATACTGAAAAAACAAGGCATTGCACATGAGGTAGAAGTAGGTTCAGGCCACTAATAGTTTTTGCAAATCATACAAAACCGCTCCCGTAATGGAGCGGTTTTTTGTTTTTGATAACATCCGCCTTGTGCGAAAAGGGCTATCTTTACAGCAAAATAATTATCATGAAAAACAGGAGTATCGCCATGGCATGCATTGCCGCTTTGGCATTTGCATGCAACGAAAAGAAAGAAACCGAAAATGCTGAGGAAATACCTGCCGCACAGGAGGTGGTAGACAACACAGCTACCGATGTGGACAGCATTACACCCGAAGCAGAAGCGCCGTCGGACAAAAGCGCAGAGCTTGCCGAGGGTACCCAGATAACCGTTAAAGGCGAGATTACGGAGATAAACAACGGCAAGGACGGCTATACCGCCAAAATCAAAATGGCCGACGGTACGGTATACTTTGCTACCATCAGCATCCCCAACCTGAAGGACCCGAAGCAGTATAGAAAGTTCAATGTAGGCGATGTCATCAAGGTAAAGGGCAAGACCTTTAAGATAGAGGAAGACACGCTGATAAAGGTGGAGGAGTTGAATTGATTCAATGCCTTGTCGGTTAACATTAAAATCATCACTTGATTTTTGGAATTAAAAAACCCGCGGGTGTCCTGAAACATCCCGCGGGTAACCAAAAAACTAAAAACGGATTTTTAAATAACTGTCTAAAATTTATTTAACCACATAGAAACATAAGCTTTATAGTTCTTTATCATCCTGAAGGGAATATAGAGAAGCATAGTGAAGCGAAGTTTCAGGCTTTGTGCTGCTTAATTAAAACTTCATGCCCGCTATCTAAAAGCTATGTACCTGTGTGGTTAATTTTTAATTCCGGCAAAAGTTACACAGTTACTAAGTGGATTCTGCTATTTGCTCCAGTCGATCTTGCGTGAAAAGTACATCACAGCGCCAAGTATCAGGAAGAGCCCGATGCTTCCGGCCAGCAGGGCGTAGTTTTCCAACTGGATGATCACATAGATGAAGGCATACAGCCCACTGAGCGCCGCCCCGATGAACATCGGGAATTTTCGGTTCTTCAGTATCGAAATCGAGTAGAGCGTTATCATCGCCACTACAGATATTCCCGCAATCAGGTAGGCTGTGCGGAAGCTGCTGTGCTCGGTTATCGAGATGAGCAGCGTGTAGAACATTACCAGCGCGAGGCCTATCATGGTATACTGGAAGATATGGATGCTGATCTTGCTGATACTCTGTATCAGGAAAAAGATAAGGAACGTAAGCCCTATTACCAGGAAGCCGTACTTTGAGGCACGCATGTTCTGCTGGTATTCATCTACAGGTATGAGGAAATCCACGTAAAAACTGTAGGGCCTCAGTTCGGGCAGCCTGCCGAAATGCTGCTGTGCAAACGGCCTGTTGAGCTGTGATATTTTCCAGCTTGCCGAAAACCCGTTATCAGTAACGGCCTGCTTATCCGGCTGCAGGTATCCCCCAAACTTCGGCGAATGCCAGTTGGACGTCATTTTGGCTTCGGTGACCTTGCCTATGGGGGCAATGCCCAGGCGCTTGGAGCCGCTATAGGCAACATCGAGGCTAAAGGACATCTGCCCGCTATGTGAACCGCTCAGGTTGATGGGCCGCGTTTCAAGCGACAGTAAAGAGTCTGCGGCATTTTCGCCGGCAACAGGTTCCATGGTATATTTGGTCCCGTTGAAGGTTACAGTTACCGCTTCACGGATGCTTTTGAGCCCATTGGTGTTGAGGAGCAGGGTAGCCCTGTCCCATTGCAGGCTCTCCGGCGATACCGCCGACTTGCTCATGTCGGGGTTGACAAAAGTACCCGTAAACTTCACTTTCGCATTGAATATCGATGCCTCATACATGCTTTGCCTGCGGGATTCCGACTGTACATCGGCATCGGTGGCCAGTTTTTCGGGGAACAGGTAGGCGTATTCTGTTGAAGATGATGTCTGGTACGGCACCTTCAGGACCGGGCCGTAAATGTACACGTTATCGCCCCATTGGCGGGTAATGGTCTCCTCGGTTTTCTTTTGGTTTTCCGAGCGTTCTTCTATGAGGCTTTTTACATACTGCAGCGGGATGAGCAGTATGAGCGTAAGCACGCCCACCATGATGATCTTGGCGGTGGTAGACTGCATGAAATTGAGATTCGGTTCCCTGTGGGAGTTGTCGTTGGGGTTGTGGTTGGAGATTTCCATAGTTATTGGTTTTTAGATTATTTAAATTCCTAATTCAGTAAGTATATAGAGGTAGAGTATTGCGATGGGAATGTTTATCAGCATTAATAAAGTATAAGCCAATAGCGGCAGTCGGTATTCCCTGTGAAGGCAGATGAAGATGATGTTGTTTAAAAACACAACCAGGTTAAAAAGTACCACGGCTATCAGGAAAAAGAACGCTATCAACGGAATGCCAAGCCATCCGGTGATGATGAACGCCAGCTCAAATGCCGTCCCTATGCCCAGCGACCATGAGAAAGCCCATTGCGCCATGTATATGTTGTCGAGGGCAGTTGTTTCGGTTGGTGTTTTCATCTAGCCGATGGTACATTTAACTACGATTATAAAATACAGGTAAGCTACTGGGATGTTGATGAGCATAAGCCCCGCCCGCCCGATAATATTCCATTGGTATGCCTTATGCCTAAAGCTGAATGCTATGAATATGAGGAATGCTATCGAATTGATTGCGAGCGCTATTATTACATATGCAATACCTGTCGATATCACGGGATCCTTGTCAGGTGCCACAAAAAACAGCAGCAGCAGAAACGTGCCTATGGCAAGAGAGGTTAACGCTATTTTCAGAGGGAGTTTCAGGAGGTTGATCACTGCGTCGGGCATGTTTTCATATTTATCGTTTTCCATGGCCTATCGAATTAAAAATGCGTCCTTGATTCGTTCCAGCGGCAGGTGCAGCATCCTGTAGTGGTCGAGGTCGAAAAAGCGGAGGGCCTTCCTGCCGTCGCGGTACCTTTTGCAGAAATACACCAGCCTGTGCGGGTAGCAAAGGGCCCCAACACCCATAATCATCAGCCTGCGAAGGCCGGTGTCGCCGTTACCGGAGAGGTAGTAGTGCATCCCGATTTCTTCCTTATTAGAAGCATCGGTCGTAAGCAGAAGGCGGAATACATCCTCAACATCGGGTGCCGGGCCGGTTTTATAGTTCTTGCGCAGGTATTTCCCGAGGTGGAAACCCAGGCTGCCCTGCGGGTAGTGGTTGAGCGCCGCTGTTGCAACAGGAGCTTCTTTGGTTTTAAAAAGTGTTTTCATTTTAGTTTATGGTTTTATGTGTTTATCTGTTGATTCTACTTTGAAATTCAAAGTGTGGCTATAAATTTTTTTGTATCGAAATGTTCCGGCTGATAAGGTAAAGCAGGTACATCAGTGTGCCGAAGCCAAGCGTAATGCCCCATGCCGTGCGGTAAGTGTCGGCAGATACAAGGCTCATGACGGTGTCGCCCAAAAGGGCAAACGGGCTGTGCAGCACGTCCCAGCTGTTATAGCGCAATTCGCGGCCCAGGTATACCCCGAACCCGCTCAGGAAACACGCAAGGGTCATGGCTGTATTGGCAAAGGAGGTGGCAAAACGTGCCGATAGCATCCGGTGCATGGCCTTCATCGATGCCAGGCCCAGCAGCAGCCCGGTTATCGAAAAGGAAATCAGCAGCAGCACATCGAACCACACCGGCATATTGGGACGCTGGCCCAGATGCACAAAGTCGGTGATGAGGTACGGCGCGTTAGGCAGCAGTAACAGCCAGGCAAAGCAGGCAGGGTAGAAGAGGATGGCCTTCCTCTGTATCTCCACACGGTCGAGCATTATTGTGGTGATGGCGAAGGGTGTCCAGGCAAGGAACAGGTTCCATACCAGGAAGAAGTAAAACAGGGAGTGGGTAAAGGTAGCCCTCACCATGAGCATGCCGAAGCAAAAAGCGGTGAACAGCAGCATCATGGTGTGCTGGCGGAACATTTGCGTGAGCGGTAATCTGATCGTTTTCATAGTTTAATGGTTTTTAAAGTACTTTGAATTTCAAAGTTTATGGATAAAAAAATAGCGCTAACTCTTTTGTATCAGTTTTTCGAGGGCATCGAGGTGGTCACGGAATGCCTTGCGGCCTTCTTTAGTGGCAATGTAGCGCGTGTTGGGCTTTTTGCCGATGAACTGCTTTTCGATAGTGATGTAATTCTCCGCCTCCAACGCTTTGGCATGGCTGGCCAGGTTGCCGTCGGTCACGCCCAGCAATTCCTTGAGGGTGTTGAAGTCGGCATGCTCATTCACCATCAGGATGCTCATGATCCCGAGGCGTATGCGATGGTCGAAAGCCTTGTTGATATGTTGGAGGATATTTTTCAAACCTATTCTTTGCGGTCGTATTTATAGTACATTATGGATCCGTACAATATGTGGCATACGCCAAAGCCCAATGCCCAGAACTCCAGCCCGTAGCCTGAAAATTCGGTGGCTACCAGTCCTATCAGGATTACCGTAAGCCCCAGGTAACGCACGTCGCGCATGGTGTATTTGCTGGCATTCACACAGGCAAGCCCGTAAAAGATGAGCGTTACCGGCGCGATGAGCCCGTAATACCCGTTACGCAATAGCAGCAGGCAAAAGACACCGCCCGTGGCCAAAGGTATCAAAAAGTTTACAGCCAGCCTTTTTGAGGTGGAGTTCCACATAGTTTCACCGCTCCTCCTGGCTTTGCGTGAGGTAAGCAGGAATGCTGTCACTACCGACATGACCAGTACCGCAAGCGCTATCCCGACAATGGCCTTGAACGAATTGCTTTCCAGCGTAATGTAATTGCCGTAGTTCATATCATACACCTGCTTTGCTGCATAGGCACCAAGCAGCGCATAAACACCGGCCAATATGCCCGCCAGCCCGCTAAGGGAGAGGAACTGTGTGGAGCGGTCCATCATCTTCCTGATGTCCTGTATGTCCCGTAAGTAGTTTTCCATATAAAAGTACTTTGAGTTGCAAAGTAAAATAGAAAATTCGGAATGGCAATGAAGTTTTGAGTTTTTTTGTTTCAAGGTTTGAAGTTTTAATGTTGAATTAGGACGTGCGGAGAATATTGATATTATTCTCCGCATAATTTGCGGAGAATAAGTTGTATATTTACCGTAAAAATATTTCTATGGCTGTTTATATCCATCAACTCAAAAGCTGGCCTCATTTTCAATGGGACCCTGAGGCAATTATCTCATTGTTACCCGAGGTAAGAAACCTCCAGGGAAAACTCATGGGTAAAGTTGAATTACTGGGTTTTAGCTTAAAAGATCAAGCCAATTTAGAAACATTGATTCAGGATGTGGTTAAATCTTCGGAAATTGAGGGTGAAGTACTGAATCCGGAACAGGTCCGTTCGTCAATAGCCACAAGGTTAGGTTTAGAAAACTCTGGGATGCTGCATTTTGACAGGAATATTGATGGCATTGTGGAAATGATGCTGGATGCAACGCAAACTAACGATAAAACGTTGAATAATGAAAGGCTTTATGGCTGGCATGCTGCTTTGTTCCCAACAGGCAGAAGCGGAATGCATAAAATTGAAGTAGGCGGGTGGCGCACGGGAGACATGCAGGTTGTTTCTGGAGGCATGGGTAGGGAAATTGTATATTTTGAAGCTCCTAAAGCGTCACTTTTAGAGGAGGAAATGAAGCAGTTTATGGATTGGTTCAATACGGATTCAGATATGGACCCGATATTGAAAGCTGCTGTCGCTCACTTATGGTTTATAACCATTCACCCTTTTGATGACGGAAACGGGCGTATTGCAAGAGCCATAACCGATATGCAGCTTTCTAAGGCCGACGGGGTAAACCAGCGCTTTTACAGCATGTCTGCCCAAATTAAAAATGACAGGAAGTCTTATTACAAAATATTGGAGCAAACACAAAAAGATGATATGGACATAACAAAATGGATTATTTGGTTCCTTGAATGTTTGAAGAAAGCAATACTTTCATCCGGCACCATCATCGATAAAGTTATAGACAAGCATAACTTTTGGGCGAAGAATGCCGCATTGATCAGTAATGAACGCCAGCAAAAAATGCTTGGTAAGCTACTGGAAGGCTTTGCAGGTAACCTGACAACTTCAAAATGGTCAAAGATGACCAAATCCTCACAGGATACGGCTTTGAGGGACATTACCGATTTGATCAACAAGGGAATTTTAATCAAAGCAAATTCAGGAGGAAGGAGTACGTATTATGAATTGAAAACAGATAGGTAATTTACCATTCTATTCATGAAGAGTCCCGGAGGGACGGCATGTTTATAGCAAAAATATTGGTAAACTCTTCTTGAGCTCGAGCGGAGCGCCATGTAAAACTACCTAAAAATCTCAATCACAGCACCTTCCTCAACCGCGCCATACAATTCATCCATTTCGTCATTGGTTACGGCAATGCATCCCGCGGTCCAGTCCTTCCAGCGGTGGAATTTACCGATATACCCCCTGCCATTGCGAAGGCCGTGTATCTTGATGTCGCCGCCGGGTGGCTTGCCCAGTTTTTTAGCATTGGCGATATCATTGGCATTAGGGTAGGAGACACCCAGGTTTTTGTGATAGCCACTGTTCGGGTTGCGGGCATTAATATGATAAATGCCTTCAGGTGTTTTGCAATCCCCTTCAAATTGCTTGTGCCCAACGGGATCTTTGCCCAATGATATGGTGTAGGTTTTCAGCAGTTCGTCACCGTACCATGCTTCCATTTTCCGTTTGGATTTGTAAACAACCAAACGATCGATGGCCTTCCCCGCCGGAAGTTTTTTCCCGGGGAAGAAGTAGTAAAATGTGAAGGCCAAAAAAAGGAATCCCAAGCCGGGGAATATTGCTGCCATAGTACAAATATCAAAAAAATGCCTGTCGAAATTAATGTTTCAGCAGGCATATTTGGAATATTTTTTAATGTAAAATTCTGAATAAGGAAGGATTGCTTCGTCGTTCCTCCTCGCAATGACCAACAGAACGTTCGAGTGAAGCTCAATCTAAAATCTAAAATCTAAAATCTAAAATCTAAAATCTAAAATCTAAAATCTAAAATCTGAAATCTGAAATCTGAATTGGAACTACCACTTTATGATAGCGCTTCCCCATGTGAAGCCGCTGCCGAAAGCCGCAAGCACCACTGTGTCGCCGGCCTTTATCTTGCCCTGTTCCCACGCTTCAGTAAGCGCGATAGGCACCGATGCTGCCGTGGTGTTGCCGTATTTCATGATGTTGTTGTACACCTGCTCGTCGCGCAGGCCAAACTTCTGCTGTATGAACTGCGATATCCTCAGGTTGGCCTGGTGCGGTATCAGCATGTCGATATCGCTTACCTGCAGGTTGTTGGCCTTAAGCCCTTCCATGATCACTTCGCTGAAACGAACCACCGCATTTTTGAAAACGAACTGGCCGTTCATGTAGGGGTAGTAGCTTTCATCATTCGGGTCGTTGTCGGCAATGATATCGTTTACCCAGCGCTTGCCCATGCCCGGCGCGATAAGCGAAAGCTCTTCGGCGTGCTGTCCTTCGGAATGCAGGTGTGTCGACAGGATGCCTTTAGTTGTATCTTCTTCACGCGAAAGCACCGCTGCTCCTGCGCCGTCGCCAAATATCACCGATACGCCGCGCCCCCTTGTGGTCATGTCCAACCCTTTGGAGTGCAGCTCGGAACCGATGATGAGGATGTTTTTGTACATGCCTGTCTTTATGAACTGGTCGGCTACCGAAAGCGCGTAAATGAATCCCGAACACTGGTTGCGTACGTCCAGTGCGCCAACCGTGCGTTTCATGCCCAAATCGCGCTGGACCAATACACCCGGCCCCGGAAAGTAGTAATCAGGGCTAAGAGTTGCAAATATGATGAAGTCGATGTCTTCTTTGTCAATGCCGGCACGGTCAATGGCTATTTTGGCGGCTTTTACACCCATGGCGGTAGTGGTATCTTCGCCACCGGGAACCACGTGGCGCCTTTCTTTAATGCCGGTACGTTCCTGGATCCATTCGTCGTTGGTTTCCATTATTTTGGCAAGGTCGTCATTGGTTACCACATTATCGGGCACATAGTACCCAAGGCCGGTTATTTTTGAGTGATACATTGGATATTAATTATTTAGTAGAAACGAAGCTGTAAAAATAAACATTCCTTAAAAAAGAAACCCATAGTTTGGGATTTTTTAAGTTGTGGCATTTTTATAGCGAAAAGCATTCCACAATTGTAACAAGATATCCCTATCTTAGACCTATTTTGAAAAACGAACCCAATGATAAGATCAATTTTTACAATTGCAGCATTTGTCCTGACCACGCTTACTGCCGTTGCACAGGAGAACCTGACCTACCAGAAGCCGCCTAAAGAGATACTCGAACTCGTGGATATCGAAAGGGCACCGTCCGTTTCGATGGACAGCAGGAAAACCTTCATGCTGCTGATGTACCGCAATGCCTATAAAACGCTCGAAGACCTTTCTGAAGACGAGCTGAAGCTCGGGGGCCTGCGCATCAACCCGAAAACCAACATTTCCAGCACGATCACTTATGTGAATAACCTGAAGTTCAAAAAACTGAAGGACAAAGAGCCAACACAAATAAATGGCCTTCCGCAAACCCCGAAGATGGCCAACTTTGCATGGTCGCCGGATGAAACTAAAATGGCGTTTACCAATACTACTGCTACCGGCGTTGAGGTTTGGCTTTTGGACATAAAAACGTTGCAGGTTAAAAAACTGACGGATGCTACAGCCAATGCCAATATGGGCAATCCGGTAAGCTGGTTCCGCGACAGCAATGCGCTGTTGGTAAAAATGCTGCCTGCCAACAGGCCTGCACTCATTAATACGGCCAGCGCCATTCCGGCCGGGCCGACCGTAACGGTGAGCGATGGTACCAAGGCGCAGAACCGCACCTACCAGGATTTGCTTAAGAACAAGAACGATGAGGCCAACTTTGAGAACCTTACCACATCGGAACTTTATAAAGTTACCCTCGATGGCAAAGCGACGAAGTGGAAAGACGCGGCCATGTACGGCGGCATCAGCTTTTCGCCCGACGGCAATTATGTTATGGTAACTACGCTGCACAAGCCGTTCTCGTATATTGTAACGCTTGACCGTTTCCCTACCAAAAGCATTTTGTATGATGCCAATGGAAAGATGGTGCAGACCTTCAACGAAAAACCGTTGATCGAGGATATGCCGAAAGGCTTCATGTCGACAGAGAAAGGCAAGCGCAGCATCGGGTGGAGAGCCGACAAGCCTGCCACACTGGTTTGGGCCGAAGCGCTCGATGGGGGTGACCCGGCTGTAGAAGTGCCTTTCCGCGACGAGGTGTTTGAATTGCCTGCGCCATTTACAGCAACCCCTAAGAGCCTGGTAAAAACCATCAATCGTTTTGCCGGCATTACATGGGGAACTGATAATCTTGCGCTTATTTATGACCGCTGGTGGAATACCCGAAATACCAAAACTTACATTTTCAACCCGTCGGATGCGTCGCAAAAGCCGGAAGTGATCTTCGACAGGAATTACCAGGATACCTACAGCGACCCGGGTTCGTTCGATACCCGCCGCAACGAGTGGGGCCGCTATGTGCTTAACATTGAGAATAACAATGCCTACCTTATGGGTGATGGTTTTACCGATAAAGGGCAGTTCCCGTTCATCGACCAGTATAACCTTGCCTCCAAGAAGGCAACAAGGCTGTATCAATCGAAATATACAGATAAGAAAGAATCATTGGTTTCGATAATCGATGCCAAAAAAGGAGAGGTGCTGGTGCAGTTGGAATCGAAAAACCAGTACCCGAATTATTACCTTATCAACATCAAAAAGAAAAGCGCCCCGGTGGCGGTGAGCTTCTTCCAGAACCCGTTTAAGAAAATCGAGAACGTTAGCAAGGAAGTGATTAAATACAAGCGAGCTGACGGACTGGACCTTTCGGGAACGCTATACCTCCCGGCCGGCTACGACAAAAAGAAGAAGGAGAAGCTGCCGCTCATCATCTGGGCCTACCCGGCAGAATTCAAGGATAAGAACAGCGCCTCGCAAACCACTTCAAACGCTAATGATTTTACGTACCCGAACTACGGTTCGCCGGTATACTGGGTTACGCGTGGCTATGCCGTGTTGGATGATGCTTCGTTCCCGATCATCGGCGAAGGCAAGGAAGAACCGAACGACACCTTCATTACCCAACTGGTTGCCGATGCGAAAGCGGCCATCGATGCGGTTGATGCGCTGGGTTACATCGACCGTACCCGGGTAGCAGTGGGTGGCCACTCGTATGGCGCGTTCATGACAGCCAACCTGCTCACGCACTCCGACCTTTTTGCTGCCGGTATTGCACGCAGCGGAGCGTATAACAGGACACTTACGCCATTCGGTTTCCAGAGCGAGGAGCGCAACTACTGGGAAGCACCGGAAATTTACAACACCATGTCGCCATTCATGCATGCCGACAAAATGAAGACACCGTTATTGCTGATACACGGCGAGGCGGATAATAACAGCGGTACCTTCCCCATGCAGAGCGAGCGCTACTTCAATGCCCTGAAAGGCTTTGGAGCACCGGCACGATTGGTATTGCTGCCAAAAGAGAGCCACGGCTACGCTGCCATCGAAAGCATACTGCACCTGCTGTGGGAACAGGACCAGTGGTTAGAGAAATACGTGAAGAATAAAGGAAAATAGATTGTTAGATATTGGATTGTTAGATTTTTGGAAAGACAAAAAGATAACAGATGAGAGATAATAGACAGGCCCGTACAATTGTGCGGGTTTTGTTTTTCTATCCAAAAGCATTCCTGTCTACCGCCAGTGTAACTTCCGAATTTACTTCGAGTTCCTTGTAGTGTTCAAAGAAAATTACCTGCCTGTTGAGGGCTCCTTTTACCAGGTAGCGATTGCCTTTAAAGTAACATTGTTTAACGACTACGTTCAATGGGCCGCCTTCGGTTATTTTCAATTGATGGGGATAGATAAGTACGGTCTCCTCCGGGTTTTGGGTAAGGGTGAGCAACTCAAGCTTTATCTCGTTGACCTCCCCGAACAATGACGCGGTGTATTTGTCCTTAGGATTGTAATAAATTTCTTTTGAAGGTGCTTTATCTAATATGTGTCCGCCTTTCAGGACAATAGTTTCATCGGCAAAGGAAAGCGCATCGGTACTGTCATGCGTGGCAACGATAACCGTAATGCCTTTCTGCTTCAGGTAAGCGAACAGGTTGCGGCGAAGGGCATTCTTCCTGAAGTTATCAATATGGCTAAAGGGCTCGTCGAGCAAAAGAATCTCCGGTTCCAAAGCAAGCACTTTTGCCAGGGCAATGCGCTGCTGCTGGCCGCCGCTCAGGAATTTGGCCTTTACATCGGCAAAAGCTCCCATCTCTACAATATCGAGCAATTCGCGGATGCGCTGCTGCTTTTCTTCAGGATAAAAATTCGAAAGGAAGCTGCCCACATTTTCGGCAGCGGTTACAAACGGCATCAGGTCGAAATCCTGTGCGAGGTATTTCATGTAGGGCATCCCTGGAATGAGGTTGTGCTTAGGCCCGGTAACGGGTTCACCTTTATAGGTAATCCCGCCCTCATTCAGGTCATACAACCCGTAGATAGTTTTGAGGAGTGTACTTTTGCCGCAGCCGCTTTCGCCGATGATGGCAATATTCTGGCCTGTTTTAGCATTAAAACTGATGTTGTGTAATATGGTGGTATCGGTATAACCGAATGAAATATTCTTAACTGCGAGCATTTTGCGCGAAACGGTATTTTGTTTTTGCAAAAGTATTCAATTCATCCCATTGCAGTGACAGCTTAACAAAAAATAAGGGCACATTATTCATGTACCCTTACCAATCTAACCAATAAAAATAAACACATTACGAGGATTTCATAGCAATTCATCCGTCTTCATCAATCCATCATATATACGGAGAAATAATGGTTAGGGTTTTTGCAGAGTGGTATGTTATATCAATATATTTAGTTTGTAAATTATCTGTAAATTGCCGGTTTATAATTCAGTCTATATGAAAGTTTTCTTTTTTGCGCTTGCATTGCTTATCTCCACTATTGCGTGGAGCCAAAAGTCAAATGACCAATATTCATTGGAAGCCGCTTATGGTTTTGGCGCATCCCCGGATCCGGGTATTTCCGATTTTGGCCACTATGAATTTGCATTTCGATACATGATTGATGAATACTGGGGCATAAAATTTGATTTTGGCTCCGACCGGTTCCGTACAGGAAACGATACCGAACCCGGTTCAGATTATAAAAGGTATTCGGTACAGGGGGTATACAATTTGGGGCGTGCATTGAATCTAACGAACAGGTCGGTAAAGACATTCAATTTTCTTGCCCATGGGGGATTGGGGATTTCAACGCTAAATTCGCCCGCTATAAAAGGTACCGATAAGATAGGTAACATTATTATAGGTATCACCCCGCAATTTCATCTGTCCGATTCGTTTGCCCTTATGGCAGATACTTCATTAGCATTGAATTTTGCTCAGCAAAACCATTTTGGAGGAGTGAGGCCTCCGGGCAATAAGTCATCCGATGAAATTACCGGAAAGCTTTTTACATTTTCCTTAGGCATTACATATTATTTTGGACGGAATAAATCAAATGCGGATTGGAGATAAAAAAAAGCTACCTGTTTAGGGTAGCCTTTTTTGCTTAACGTGTATATCTTATTTTGAAAGCAGCATGTCAGTAAGCTTTAAGTTCCCTTTATTTACAAGGTCGGCAATGTAAACACTAATGCCAAAACGTGAACCATCTACACTGGTGCAAAATTTAGCGGTTGGTGCCTGTTTTTGCTGTTTTACTTCTTCCTTTGGTTTTTCAGCCCTTGCCGCAGGGATTTTTTTAGCTTCCGGAGTAACATTCGTGGCCTTTTCTATAACCGGAGGCCCTATATGGTCGTTATTAATATTGGCCATTGCTGTTGCGCCGCAAGCCAGGAGAAAAGTAGTGAATAAAAGCTTTTTCATAAATCAGGAGTTTTATTGCTAATAGTAATTGGTTCAAATACAGGTGATAAAGATAGTGAAAAGTTATTGCTTACTTAATACATCTCAATCATTTTTAGATATTTAGGAAAATAAAAACATGATGAATTTATTCATTTTTCCGGTTTGTTATACATATAAGTAGAATAAACCATGATTTTGTTACAGGAAAACATGAAGTTTTAACAAAAATATTTTTAAGCTCGTTATGAGATTCTGTTATGTAGTATCTATATATTATTAAGAGGAGTTTCAAATAGCTATTTATAGTGGCTCGCCACTTTTTATCCTCTTTGGAGTTCACTGAATCACATTTTTAAAAACCTTTAAAAAACTTTCATTCCCAAAGTTCACCGTTTCAGTATGTTAAGAAAAAGTAAACAAGAAAGATTAAAAAAGGGTTTATAAAAGTTTGGAAAAGCGGAAAAGGTTACTACTTTTGCACCCGCATTCAAGCAACGCTCTTAGACAAAATGACACCGCAACAACCCCTGACAAGAAAAGGATTTTCGCTATTATATGGTGAGATGAGGATTTGGAAAAAGGATTGAAAAAAAAGTAAAAAAAGATTTGGATTGTGTTGGGAAAAGAAATTATCTTTGCCCTCCCTAACCGATAGGAAAGGGAAGCAGGTTCACTTCAAGATTTACTGAAAACGGCGCGAGAAAATAATTTCAAAAAAAGTTTTCGAAACGCTTGCGGGTTTAAAAAGAAGTTGTACTTTTGCACCCGCTAACACAGGGAGCCGCTACGGCGAACGGTGTTAGTGAGAAAATAAAGAATGATACGTTCATAGACATATTGGATTGACAGCATAAGAGAGAGTAAGAAACTCTTAGCGATTATTGAAAAAGACCTGAATAAAGATCGTAAAAATATAA
>NZ_JAPCHV010000002.1 GCF_026107645.2 Flavobacterium sp. MFBS3-15
CACGATGTAGAAACAGTCTTTGCACAGATAAAAAACAATAAAGGCTTCCGCAGGTATAACCTGCGCGGCAAAGCCAAGGCTGAAGTGGAAACAGCATTGCTTGCTATCGCCCACAACCTCAAAAAATGCCCTGCAAAAGGGTAATATTGCAGGGTTTTTATCTTTTTTAAAACGTATAACCTTTTATGGGCTAAAAAGGAGACTTTAAAATGTCAAAATCAGCATGCAAAGAAAAGTAAACTTAATTAAAATGAAAAAGGGGCTATCCTTTTGAGACAGCCCCTTTATTTTTATGCACTATTCAGGTTTATTTATCGTGGTTATTCTCATTAAAGCTCATCATCCAGTTGATGCCAAACTTATCAGTTAGCATCCCGAAGTAATCGCCCCAAAAAGTATTTTCCAAAGGCATCGTTACCTTTCCGCCCTCTGACAGTGCTTTGAAAATTGTATCGGCCTCATCTTTGCTATCGGCAGTAACTGAAACTGCAAAGTTATTGCCCTGTACAAACGACGGAGCCCAGTCGCCGCCTGTATCGCTGCCCATCAGTACTGATTTACCGATTGGGAGTGAAACGTGCATGATCTTGTTTTTATCTCCCTCAGGTACAGTGTAGTCATCGCTCGGAGGCATTTCGCCAAAACGTCCGATGTAGGTGAACTCGCCGCCGAACACGCTTTTGTAAAAGTTGAACGCCTGCTCACAGTCGCCGTTAAAGTTCAGGTAGGTGTTTGTTGTTGCCATAGTTTTTGTTTGTTTTGGTTGGTAAGTATCTTAGATTAATCGTTTACTGCATATTTTTCGCGCAGGTAGGCTATAGAGGCATCCATCAGTTTTTTTAGTTGGTTAATATCAATGTTCGAAAGTTTTTTTACGTAAATGCAGGCTTTTCCCATTTTAAATTTCCCCAGGCCTTCCAGCAGGTGTTCGTGCTCTTGCAGCCCTGTAAATACATACAGTGATATAGCCGATTTTCGTGGAGAAAACCCGGCTATTGGCATTGCCCCGCCATGGCCGCTATCGTACTTGTAGTCATACCTGCCAAAGCCCACAATGCTCGGCCCCCACATTTTTGCCGGATGCCCGGTGTGCTCCTGCATGATTTTTATCAGCTCAAAGCTGTCCTGTTTCTTCTGTTCGGTATCGGCAAAGGAATTGATGAACTCTTCTACATTTGCCTCGCTTGCTTTGGTTTTTATTTCTGCCATGGTAAAATGTAATTATGGATAGCTAAGTTAATTAAAAACTCGGAATACCATTTTGTCAATTTATGAAGAACATTTTCCCGGCAGTATTTTGCTAAAAAATCTTTCTCTTTATTCTGCTTAGTGTCTCCGGCTGGATTCCCAGGTAGCTGGCAATGTAGTGCTGCGGGATTTCGGCAATGATTTCAGGGCGTTCCTTAAAAAGCTTTAGGTAGCGCTCTCTGGGCTGGTCATAGATGAGGCTTAGCTGGCGCTTTTTGCTTCGCAGCAGTAGTATCTCATAAAGCTTAAAGAAAACGTTAAGCAGGTTAGGGTAGCGAACAATAAGGGCTTCGAGTTCGTCAATAGATATTTCATAGCATTCGGTATCCCGTAAAGCCTGAAGGTTCATGGCGGTAGGAACTTTTTCCCGTAGTGAAAAAATATCAGTCATTATGAAGGGCGCAAAATGGAATCCCGAAGTTATTTCGCGGCCTTCATTCATATAGTAGCTCCTCATCACTCCATGATCCAGGTAGTAAATATGCTTAACCAGATGGCCTTCGGTAAAAATATGGTTCATGCGCTTTACCTGCATGGGGCGGAATAGCAAGGCATAGGCTTCAAATTCCTCATCGGTAAGCGTGGCCATTGTTGCGGTAAAGGTTTTAAGGCGTTCTTTCATAAAAAAGGAAACGTTAAAATATTCGTTTGCGTATACGGCTAAGCGTTTCGGGCTGTATGCCGAGGAAACTTGCAATGTAATGCTGCGGAATTTCGGCAATTACATTGGGGCGTTCCTTAAACAGGTTCACATAGCGTTCGGTAGGGGTGTCGTATATGAAGGAGATCTGCCGCTTTATGCTCAGCCGGAATAAATGCTCATACATCTTAAAGAAGACCTTTAGCAGGTCTGGATTTTGGAAAGCCAATTCCTCAATTTCAGCAAAATCCACCTCATAGCATTCCGAATCTTTTATGGCCTGTACGTTCATCAGGGTGGGAACATTATCCCGCACTGAGAACAGGTCGGTCATCATATAGGGACTGAAGAAAAAATTGCACGTATGCTCCACACCCTCTTTCAGGTAATACCCCCGCAACACCCCGGTATTTACATAATACAGCTTGTTTACATTGTCGCCTTCGCGGAAGAGATGGTCCAGCCTGCGCACGTTTACAAGCCGGAACAAATCGGCATACCGGTTAAAATCCTCGTCGGACAGCGGTGCAAATTGGGTGGTAAATGCCTTTAATGCTTCTCTCATAATGATGGTAATTAACGGTTAAGATAACACTTATTATCATACGCGCCTGAAATTCAAATTTGGTTATGATTATAGCTCAAATGCGACACTTTTTTGGTGTAGCGACGTTGCATTGCAACGTCGCTATGGATATAAGAACATCTCGATTAGGGATCAAAATTTTTAAATTCGTGTAGATCCGTCCAAATCTGCGTCATTCGCAGCCTGTCCAGCTTTAGCAGGGTCCCATTTAAAACTGGACCTTATACCCAAAATCAGGAAAAAAACCTATCTGGTCTACCTGGTCTACCCGATTGGTAAGCCGGTTGTACTCACGTGCGAAGACGTTCTCGTTATTCGTCACGTTTTGCAGATCGATGTAAAACTGGTGCGATACCTTTTTGCGGCTGCTGTTCAGCTTCATGCCAAATTTCAGGTCCATACGAAAATACGCATCATACTGTTGGCTGAAAGCTTTATCATCCTGTAAAATTTCATAGCCCGCTGCCTGGCTTGCCTGAAGGTCTACCGGTGTGTAGTGCCTCCCACCTGCAGTGCTGAGGCGCGAATCGACAAATATAACATTCCTGCCGCTGCCCACCTTAAACTCTTTCCCGCCAAGGATGTTGAACACATAACCGTTATTGAATGGCGAATCGCGCTCTATGCCATCGCTGCCGGTGTATTTGGCTTCAAACAACGAACCCGTTGCAAGGCCGTACCATCCGTCTGACAGGAATTTTTCTACGGTCAGTTCGAGTCCCATATTGTGACCCGTGCCTTTGCTCACCAATCCGAATTTATCAATGCTGAAACCGAAATCTGCTCCTTCGGTCAGTGAGGAATAGCTGCCAGGTGTCGCTTCAACAGCGGCACGGCTGATGTCCTGGTAGTAGGCTTCGATCTTGGTACGCCATCCGTTGCCGGGCCGGAAATCATACCCCACTACATAGTGGTTGCTGCGTACCAGGTCTAGGTCACGGTTGGTCTGTACCAAGTTGCCGCCAATGTTTTCGTTAAGGAAGAGCAGGGGAGCAGCCACATTCTGGTGGTGCAGGCCGTAGCCAAAGCTAATGCTGTGCGATGGCGTCATGGTCCAGGTGAGTGAAGCGCGGGGTTCAGCAACGAATTCCTCATTGAGGGAGAAATACTGCGCGTGCAACCCGGCATTCAGCACAAGGCTTTCCACCAGGCGGAACTGTCCCTGCGCATAGGGCTGGAATACGGTGTAATTGTCATCGGTATCGATGAGGTTTACAAAATCCTCATAGCCGTCACCGTCATTGTCGGCCTGCCTTTCGCGTGAGGACAGCTCGGCGCGAAGACTGTACTGTTCCAGCATCACGCCGCTGCGCAGGGTAAAGCGGTTGCTGAATTTGGCATTGTAAACCGAAGAGATGGTAAACCGGGTTTCGTTATTGTCCACATCGGCATAGGGAAGGGGATTGGCCTCTGGTGTGCCGTAATTGAAAATGCGTTCCTGCTCCACGGTATTGCCGCTGAACGAGCCTCCTATGCTGGTCTTTACAGAAGAAAAATCGTTGAGGGCAACTGAGTGTGTCAGTCCTAATACGCCGAATTGCGATACCACATCCATGTTCTCATCTTTCGCTGCAAAAAGGTCGTCCTCATCTACCTCATTACCCCTGAAGTCGATGTAGGAACGTGCGGCTATGCCAAAGAGCGAAAAGCTGCCAATCTTTGTCTTTCCAAAATCAATGTTGAAAGAGAAGTCGGCATAGTTGGGTTGCGCGCTCGTACCGCCCGCGCCTACAGTGCCCGCAAGGCCGTACCTTCCGTTCACCAGGAACGATCCCTCTTTGCCCATCGGCCCTTCCGCCATGGCTTCGGCACCGCTGAAGGCGCCCGCGGCAAGAGTGTATTCATAATTGTCGCTGTTCCCCTTCCGGAAGGCAATGTCGAAAACCCCGCCCAGTGCATTGCCATACTCTGCCGGAAAGGCTGAGGTGATGAAGTCGGAGTTGGCCATCATGTTGGCATTCAGCGCCGATACAGGGCTTCCTGTTGTGCCCAGCGATGCAAAGTGGTTGGGGTTGGGCACAGGTATGCCCTCAATGCGCCACAGCAGGCCGGTAGGGGAGTTGCCGCGCACCACAATGTCATTACGGCTGTCATCGGGGGCAGATACGCCGGCAAAGTTGGTCGCAAGCCGTGCCACGTCGCTCCGCCCGCCTGCATATTTGGTGATTTCCTCCACGCTTACCTGTCGTGCGCTAACGGCGGCCAGCTTGTTACGCGGTTTGTCCTTGGATGGCCCGGCGGTCAGTACCACTTCATCCAGGGTGTTGTAGCTTTCGGCCATGCGCACATCGGCAGGAACATCCTTTCCGCTTACTACATCGATGTCCGCCAGCAGGAATGTTTCATAACCCATATACCTTACTTTCAGGCTTACACGCCCTACAGGCAGGTTGTCCAGGCGGTAGTCGCCATTGGCGTTGCTCGTTGCGGTAACGGTGCTGTCGGCAAGGAAAATTACGGTCGCACCCTCAAGCGGCTGGTCGGTAATGTTGTCGGTAATACGGCCGCGGATAGCCCCGGTTTGAGCCAATGCGCCTACTCCGGAAAACACCAGTAAGATAAAAAGGAATTTCTTCATAATGAGAGATTTTTGATTGATATCGCAAATCTATCAGCGGAACAAAGTTACGGACGTTGACTTTTGTCAATAAATTTTAGTGTATAAAAAAATGTAATTCAGACCTCACCCCCCGGCCACCTCTCCGAAGGAGAGGGGAGCCACTCATACGTAACTAAGATTCTGCTGCATGAGTGTAGCTGCTCACCTCTCCTTTGGAGAGGGGCTGGGGGTGAGGTTTATTAGGCAGGAGTGTTACGCCCCGTCACCTTCCCCTTGTGGGAGGGCCGGGGAGGGGACTAACCCTGCTCCCTCTCCCCTTCACAAAGTGGAGCCGCGATTGCTTCTTCGTATCCCTTCAACGCATCTTCCAGCTTTTTTTTAATGCGCCTTTTCAGGTCGTGGGGGGCGAGTACTTTCAGGCCTTCGCCAAAGCCTATCAGCAGGCGCTCCAACTCATAATTCCGTTTGACGTGCAACGATACGACAACGCTGCCGTCATCATTTTGCTGTTCCAGTACCTGCGAGGGATGAAAAGGCTTCGTCAGTACATAAGGCGCATTGTGGCAGTCAATCCAAAGCTCGACCTTTTGGGTTGGCATCCCCTGGTTTACCGTAATGCCCACCACGTTTTTATAAAATACTTCGGCATCAAAATCTTCGTCGATGTAAGGTGTCCTGAAATCAAAGTCAATGGCGATGATCCTGTCGAGCGCGAGGTTTGTTATGTTGCGTGCCCTTATCTTCCGGCCAACCAGGAACCAACGGTTATTGAATTCCTTTAGAATAAAAGGCGTGAAAATGAATTTGTTTTCGACGGTTGAGGTAAACGACCGGTAGGTTATGACCAGCACCACCTTTTTCACAATGGCCTGGTAAAGGGTATCGAGGAAGTGCAGGCCTTTCAGGTTCTCATTCTTATCCAGGTAAATAACCGGGCGGGTGTGCGATTTTTCGGCATAGATCTTATCCTCGAGCCGCTGGAGAATGTCCGACACATCGCTGAAAAGCGAAAAATCCTTGAACTGCTTGAGCATCGACACGGTTTCGGTCAGTACATTGATGTCGGTTTCCGTTAGCGGGATGTCGGTTATGGAATAGTCGTCGTCATCATATTTATAGTACTTCTTATCATATACTACGATGGGTGCATTATACCCCAATTTTTCGCTGCGCATCAGCTGTATGTCGAGCTGCGTGGTGCGTTTGCTCACGGGGTTTTCCTTACCTTCATATTCAAACAGGGCATCGGAGCACGCATCCATCAGGTCTTCCAGAGTCCATTGGCGGTAGCGGTTTTGCAGGCATTTATCGATGGCTTTATAGCGTATGAGGGCATTTTTGTTTTGTGCCATTTGGAGGGCTTTGTTTAAAATTTTAATTTTAACCACATAGGTACATAGGATTATAGTAGTACATGATTCTAAAACAGGTAGTCAAACATAGTGAAGCGAAGCTTCAGGCTTTGTGTCCTTTACTGACACTTTTTAACCATGCCAATAGCTATGTATCTATGTGGTTAAAATAATTTCTGAGGTTTGATTATCCAAAAATAAAATTTCTTTTTTACTGCGCAAAATAATTGCGCAGCTGGGTTTGCATCTTTGTACCATCAAAATAAAACAACCATGAGTACAATGATCAACGGAAGCGACCTGTTAGCTATAGGTTATTCAGAAGGGAAAATTTTAGGCCTTGCACTGCGTATCAACCGCGGAAGGAACGGCTACACCCGCGAGCAGATGATGCAGCACTATGCGGCGATATTGGCCAACCCCGAAAGCTATGTTGGCGACCGCGTGTTCGGGAAGCTGGCAGCGTTAATGATTGAAAAGGCCAACGAGAAGCCGGAAGATTTTATCGCATTAAATGAAAGCCCTGTAGCTTTCTCAGCGTATGGCCTTGACCATATTGAAGAAGGCGCGCTAAAGCAAATGAGGACTGCCATGCAGCTACCCGTAACGGTTGCCGGTGCGTTGATGCCCGACGCCCACCAGGGGTACGGCCTGCCGATAGGCGGGGTATTGGCAACACGAAACGCAATCATTCCGTATGGTGTGGGTGTGGACATTGGGTGCAGGATGGCGCTTTCGGTATACGATATTACTGAGGATTATTTTTACCAGAACCACGATATTTTTAAAAGAGAGCTGATGGAGCACACCAAGTTTGGTGCGGGCCACGGATTCAGCGGACAATATAAATCGGAGCACGCTGTACTGGACAGCAGGGATTTTGATACCAACCCGTTAACCAAAAGCCTGAAAGACAAAGCCTGGTCACAACTGGGTTCGTCGGGTGGCGGTAACCACTTTGTGGAATTCGGGATCCTTGAGTTTGAAAAGGACGATGCGGCACTGAACATCCCTAAAGGGAAGTACGTGGCCTTGCTGACACACTCGGGTTCGAGGGGATTCGGCGCTACCATCGCCGGGCATTATACCAAAATGGCAAAGGCAGTTTGTAAATTACCGGATGTCGCCAGTAACCTTGCCTACCTCGACATGTCGTCTGAACTGGGGCAGGAATACTGGATCGCGATGAACCTTGCGGGCGATTATGCTTCGGCGTGCCACGAGGTGATCCACAACAAGCTGCAAAAGGCGCTGGGCGCTACTGTGCTGGCCAAAGTGGAGAACCACCATAACTTCGCCTGGAAGGAAATGCATAACGGCGAGGAGGTCATCGTCCATCGAAAAGGGGCAACTCCTGCAGGTAAGGGCGTGATGGGTATCATTCCGGGAAGTATGACGGCACCGGGATTCCTGGTGAGGGGTAAAGGCGAGGAGAATGCCATCAATTCGGCATCGCACGGCGCGGGAAGGCAGATGAGCCGTACCCAGGCCGAGAAGACCATTACCCAAACGCAGATGCACAACATCCTTGCCGACCACGGCGTAACCCTGATAGGCGCGGGCCTTGACGAAGCGCCGATGGCTTATAAGGACATCAATGTGGTAATGGCCTCGCAGCAGGAGCTGGTGGATGTGGTAGCGAAATTCACCCCGAAGATGGTGAGAATGGCGGATGACGGGAGCAGGGAGGATTGATAATACTTAATGTAGTTGATGAAGATATTCTTCTTTTGTCTTGAAACAAAAGAAGCAAAAATTCAAGGCTCCAAATATTTCACTTAAAATCTACGGCAAAGCTTCTGCCATCGCGACCCAAGCCGCTTGAACAAAGTTCTTCGCTCGTGGGTCACTCTCCACCGGCCGGCGCTGAACCTTCGCCTTGATTTTTACGTGAAATATTTAAGGCCAAGCTTCACTCAGATGCACTTACTCATGTTTTAAAACGATGATTTGCAGCACGAGTCTTACGTCCCGTCACCCTCCCCTTTGGGGAGGGCCGGGGAGGGGACTGGCCGGCATGAGTGTAGCTGCTCCCCTCTCCTTTGGAGAGGGGCTGGGGGTGAGGTCTATAACGGTTAGCTCAAAAAAACCTCGTCAATTAAAATATTTTCCTACTTTTGCACCGCAATGAGAAACAATTTTTTACATACAAGCCTGTCTTTTGGACAAATAAGCGAGCGCAAAGACGGATATCTTCCGGCCACGCGTTACGGATGCGGCATGTATTGTAGATTTTTGGAGCAGAATTTATAGTCCCAACTTACAATAATTACATGAAAGCGTCCTGGTTACAGGGCGCTTTTTTTGTTTAAAGGCTTATGAACAGAACGAAAAACAATAACAAACGAAAAAAAATAAAAAATAAACCATCTCAATGTTTAATGCATAAATGCAATAGCGAAATATAACATTGGAAAGTAATTGGATGAGAGACAGTCATTTGATGCCAACCGGGAAATCTGCAGGAGTGCGGACAGGATTTGTTTTGCCTGAAAATAAAACATAAGTAATTGATAATCAACAAATTAATTTAAAATTTATTTGCACGATAAAAATATTTGACATTATCTTTGCCACAGAAAATCAGGAGATACTGATAAGCGTTTAAATAATAAATAAAAGCAATAATGCGTCATTATAACAACATAATAGATTTAAAAGACCTTAGCCTGGATGGGCATAAAGGATTTGGAAAGCCGGGCTTCGATCCGGACAAGATAAGCAGGTGCAATCACACGTGACATAGGATATCTATATCTTATAGCATTATGAAGCACCTTTTACGGGTGCTTTTTTTATGCCCAAAAATTACTAACCGTTTGAAAATTATTTAACCACATAGGTACATAGGGTTTCTATCACTCACTAATTATTGAGGATAAGGGTACATAATCACACACAGTGAAGCGAAGCTTCAGGCTCTGTGAACTTAATTTGGCCTTGTGGCCGGCATCTGACAGCTATGTATCTATGTGGTTAAAATTAATGGCTGTTAACTTAATGATCTAGTAGCTTAACCAGGTAGAGCAGCCCGCCGCGGCGGGAAGGTTGCAGGTTCAACTCCTGCCGGGATCACTTACGTTCTTAGAAAGGAACAGGCTCATTGGGGTAATGGCTATCCTTCCCGGCTGTCTCCCGGGAGATACGGGTTCAATTCCCGTATGAGCCGCACATGGTGCTTTTAGTTTAAGCGGTAAAATCCCGGATTGTGGTTCCGGAGTTCGCGGGTTCGATTCCCCGAAAGCACCCAAATTTATTGAATCCGGGAAGATAACGGTGGCTGCGTCCCGCTTGTGGGCGGGAAGGCCGCAGGTTCGAATCCTGCTTCCCGGACAAAACGGAAGTACGCCAAAGTTGGAGCGTTGGGGCAGACTGTAAATTTTGCCAGGATTTGTTTAACCAGATAGGTACATAGTTTTTGACGGATGCTATAGTGTGTAACGTAGTCACACAGAGCCTGAAGCTTCGCTTCACTATGTTTGCCTATATCCATTTAGAATGGATCACAAATGCTATGAAGCCTATGTTTCTATGTGGTTAAATAAATTTTAAGGCAGTTATTAAATCTGTCGTTGTTAGTTGTACCTAGCAGGTTCGAATCCTGTTACTTCCACAAAATTGCAGGAGTGGCGGAATGGAAGACGCGGCTGATTCAGGGTCAGTATTTTGGGAGTTCGACTCTCCCTTCCTGTACAAAAGGAACAGTGGTGTACAAGGTGTTGCACGCTTGTTTGAAGCACAAGAGGCATCCGTTCGATTCGGGTCTGTTCCACAAAAACAATGAAGTTTAATTTTAAAAACAAGAAACCATGAGACAGGACATTTTAAAGCGATTTTTGACCAATACCGATGAAACAGGGCGCTTCCTGATGAAGTCGCGCTACACGGGCATCATCTATTTTGTTGAGCCTGTCTACAATGGCAAGACCCCGGAATGGGGCGATGTAGACCCGGCCACGAAAAAGCTGACGGGCAATTACGGCTCCAAATATACGGGCGCGGTCACTAAGAAAGAGTCCCTGATAACCGAAGAAAACGGCTTTACCAACATAGGCTATTTCAAGGGCAGCCCCTTTGGGGCGATAGAGATGCGGGACCGTGAGCACCAGAAAAGGATGGGGCTTTTGTAAATAATTTTTACTGCGCAGAATAGTTGCGTACAAAGGAATGAACCTTTGTAGCATAAATACGAAACAGTAAATTAAAATATCAGGCGGGTCGTGTTGGGTGTTTCTGTATAACACTATTGCAGGATGCCTTGCCCGAAAGGGTATCGGGCGTTCCTGTCCAACCCGGCCTGAAGGTTTCCGGGAGGTTTTCCAAATAACGCCCCACCATAGGATCTATGGGTCGCGGGTTCGACTCCCGTTCACATCTCAAAAGTGTGATAGCTCAGTTGGTAGAGCAATAGACAAAATCAGGTTCGATTCCTGTACCGTTTTACGGTGACAATTGGATGTCAGTCACACTTCCACGTGTGATCAGGAGCAGCATAAGCTCTTTAAAGAAATGCACCTTGGAAAATAGGGTTGCGGCTGTCGGCCAAGCACTTTACTGTGTAAGGCACTATTGGAGAGGCCAGCAAAAACAGCCGGGATCTTTGGCGAAGGCCAGGGCCAAAGGCAGGAGGGGAGCAGGAGTGCCTGTTCTTTCGGAATGCACAACGCAATGGCCGGGACTGGGGAGCAGGTTGTTTTTCCGCCTGTCCGGGAGGAGGGCCGCAGCTTGTTTTCCTTTTAAAAATAATGTTGAATCAATTAACGGCTAATTATTTAACCACATTGATACATAGGATTAATAGTAGAGAAATTAGAGGGAACATATTTGCACATAGATGAAGCAACGCTTCATGCTTTGTGTCACTTATCCCTAATCCTTGGAAATATATAAGGGCTATGTCCCTATGTGGTTAAAATTTAGGCGGTTGCTAAAAAAAATAGAAATTATGTTCAGAAAATTACTAATTAAGGCATACCAGGTAGGACTGGTATTTAAAAACAGGAAATTGATCGAAGTGTTGCAGGAAGGCGACTACTGGATCTGGGGAAATATGGACGTGCTCATTTACGACATGGCGCTGCCTTTTACACCTTCCATTGAGCTCAACGTGCTGTTGCAGAACGAAAAGCTGGCTGCGATGCTGGAAGTGGTTGAGGTAGCCGACAACGAGATCGTGCTGCAGTTTGTAAACGGCAACTTTAAGGAAGTGCTTACGGCAGGGCGTTATGCGTTCTGGAAAGGGTTCGTCAACTACGGCTTTGTCAGGGCCGGCCTTTCCAAAGCTGAGATCACCGAGGGCATTGCGGTGGCGCACCTTGAAAACATCAGGATCAGGCCTTATGTGAGGAAATTCCAGGTGCAGGCGTTTGAAAAGGGGTTGCTGTACATCAACGGCGCTTTTGCAAAGGAGCTTGGTGCGGGTACGCACTACTTTTGGAACAACGCCATCTCTGTGGAGGTGAAGACGGCCGACATGAGGCAGCAGCAACTGGAAATTGCCGGGCAGGAATTGCTGACCAAAGATAAGGCGGCGGTGCGTATCAACTTCTTTGTGAGGTATAAAGTTACCGACATCGTGAAGGCGGTGGAGGACAACAAAGACTTCGAAAAGCAGCTGCATGTAGCGATGCAGCTGGCATTGAGGGCCTTTGTTGGAGGATATACGCTTGACGAACTGCTTGGCAGGAAGGATGCCGTGGCGCAGGAGATACTGGCCAATGCCGAAGGGAAAATCGAAGGCCTGGGCATCGCGGTTTCCGATGCCGGCATCAGGGACATCATCCTGCCCGGAGACATGAAGGAAATCATGAACCAGGTGCTTGTGGCCGAGAAGAAGGCACAGGCCAACAGCATCATGAGGCGTGAAGAGACGGCAGCGACCCGCAGCCTCCTGAACACAGCAAAGCTGATGGAGGAAAACGAAATGCTGTGGAAATTGAAAGAGATGGAATACGTTGAAAAGATTGCCGACAGGATTGGGGAAATCACCGTGTCCGGCGGCGGAAACATCGTAGGCCAGCTTAAAGAACTATTTTTTAAATAATGTAAAAAGCAGCTGAGTGCAGAAATTTTTTTAGGTGCACCCTAAAATCATATTGATTATACCCCTAAAATCATCATGGGGGACCTCAAAAGCCTGCATGCGGCTGCTTTAAAATACCCTAAAAACAATGAAAATAACACATAAAATCATCATCATCGACCTCGAAGCCACGTGCTGGAAAAATGAGGTCCCGCCGAAAGGCCAGGAGAGCGAAATCATAGAGATCGGCCTCAGCGTACTGAATACCGAAACCGGTGAAATCACCCAAAATCAGGGCATATTGGTAAAGCCCACCCGCTCGGAGGTCAGCCCGTTTTGCACGGAACTAACGACTATTACACAACAACTGCTTGATGAGCAGGGTGTTTCGTTTGAAGAAGCCATTGAAATGGTCGCCGACCAGTATGACCCTAAGGAGCATACCTGGGCAAGTTACGGCCAGTATGACCTGAACATGCTGCGCAGGCAGTGCCGTAACCGCAATATCCCGTACCCGATGGGGGAGGACCACATCAACGTGAAGACGTTCTTTACACAGGTGCGGGGCTTAGCGCGGCCTACAGGCATGAACGGCGCGCTCAACATACTGAATATCCCGCTGGAAGGCACCCACCACCGCGGCGTGGACGATGCGAAGAACATCGCTAAAGTGCTGAACTGGTGCGTACAGAACTATTAAATGCGGTTTTTTGGATTTGAATTGGGAAGCGGCTGTCCGGAAGGATGGCCGTTTTTCATTTATAGAATGTTGTTAATCAGTTGGTTGTTGGTTTATTCCGGTTAGTTTCAGTTCGGAGCTTTTATCCATAATGATGGTTTGGGTTGGGTAGGCAAAATCGATGCTTTCCTTTTCGAATGCGGCAAAAATGTCGAGGTAAACCGCCTGCTGGTTGTCCATGTAGGTGTTATAATCAGGGTCGGTTACATAATACACAAACTCGAAATTGAGGCTTGAATCGCCATAACCTGAAAAGTGCCCCCTGTCAAACTGAAGCTGTGGCTTACTTTCTATTATTTCTTTAACCATTCCGGGTATCTTAGCCAATTGACTGTGAGTGGTTTGGTAGGTTACCCCCAGTGAAAACACAATCCTCCGTCTTTCCATGCGCTTGTAGTTGCGCAGCCTGGAGTTGGTAAGGTCGGTATTGGAACATATTAGCTGCTCACCGCTAAGGGTACGTATTCTTGTAGTCTTGATACCGATATATTCAATGATTCCATTGTCATTGTTGAGGGTAACAAAGTCCCCTATTTCAAACGGCCGGTCAAAAAAGATGACGAAATAGCTGAAGAGATCGCCCAGTACTGCCTGCGCCGCCAGCGCTATTGCGATACCACCAACTCCCAACCCGGCAATGAGTGTGGTTACATTATAGCCAAGATTATCGATAAGGAAGATGATTCCGCACATCCAAATGATGATATTGATGATAGCAATCAGGCCACCGGCCTGTTTTAGCTTGCTTTCACTGTCTTCGCCATGGTCTATGAAGGAATACACGAACTTTTTGAAAGCTGCGCTTATGATTTTGAGTACAAAAAAGGTAATGCTGACCAGGTAGGCAATGTGGATGATCTTGTCTGCTGTAGGATTGAATTTAAGTGTAAGCAGCGAAAAATAGACAGCACTGATGTAAAGCATTGGCAACACTGATTTTTCAATGATCTCCAGAATGAAATTATCCCAGGTAGTTACTGTCCTGAGTGCCCATTTTTTGAGCCTTTTTATGACATAAAATTTAACTATTTTAAGAAGTATAATGGCCGCAGCAATAATCCCTGCCGCTATAATCCATTGTAAAACAGTATTGTTTAGAAATGTTGTTTGTAAAATGTTGTCCATGCTTAATTTTCCTTAAATGAAAGCACTCAGAAGGAAAGAAGGTATTTAAAACGAAGTAAACTTATCTTTGGCTGTGGGGTTTAGGATGAGAAAATTTCATAAACCAAAGATGCAGCAATAACGAATTATGTACACTCCCATTACATCCTGAATGTGTGCTGATAATCTGTATTTTCAAAAATAGTCATTCAAAAGACCGTATCCAAGCCATCCCTGAAAAAAGCCTTATTTTTAAGACTATTTAACCATTTCGAAACATTGTAATACCATGGAGTTTTAATTGCAGGACTTTGGAAAACGGGTGCGGGGCAATGTAAATTTTATGAATATTAGTTTGCCGGATTTTACCTTAAAGCATCGCGTACAGATTCCTCTTCTGTTATGAATGACAGATTAATAGCGGTTTCAATCAAAGCCAGGTGCGAATAGGCTTGTGGGAAATTACCCAATAGCCTCTTAGTCTCAAAATCAATATCTTCACTGAAGAGGCCCAGGTGGTTGCTGTATGAGAGCAGCTGTGCAAACAGGGTTTCTGCTTTTTTCTTTTCCCCGATTTTAAACAGGCTGTTGATGAACCAAAAAGTACAAATTGTAAATGAAGAAGTAGGCAGGCCAAAGTCGTCCTTGTTCTTATATCGGTACAGCAGGCCATTGTGGCTCAGTTCTTTATCTATTGCTTTGACGGTCAAAACATATCGTGGATCCATAGCTTCGATAAATCCATAGTTTTCCATTAACAGGACTGACGCATCAAGGTCGGA
The DNA here is from genome assembly GCF_026107645.2 of Flavobacterium sp. MFBS3-15. Classification (GTDB taxonomy): domain Bacteria; phylum Bacteroidota; class Bacteroidia; order Flavobacteriales; family Flavobacteriaceae; genus Flavobacterium. Next base: position 15,034 of record NZ_JAPCHV010000002.1, read on the forward strand.
TGAACCATACGATTGGGTAAAGGCTTGTACTTCCTCATTCCATGCATTTTCTAATATATCTTCACGGATGGCCTTAGCTATAGTCTCCCATTTGTCAGCTTTGTTGTTTTTGCCAAAGATGCGGGCTACTTTTATGGCCCTGTCTATGGCCGTCCAGCACAACACTTTTGAAAATGTGAAATGGCGCTCTTCGGTACGGAACTCCCAAATTCCCTTATCGGGCTCCTGCCAATGGCGCTCTACCACCCATACAATACCTTTTGTGATGTTCCATAGCTCTTCTCCGTTTTCGATATCATTGCTAAAATGTGTTAGCTGTTGGTAAATAACGTCCATCAGGATGCCATAAATGTCGTTTTGGCGTTGAGAATAGGCTGCGTTTCCAATGCGTACAGGTTTAGAACCCATATATCCTGATAAATGATCCAGTGTTTCTTCTGTAAGCTGCTTTTCACCATTAATGCCATACATGATCTGGAGTTTTTCATCTTTATCAGGCACCAGGTTGATAATGAAGCGAAGGTAGTCTTTCGCCATTTCATTGTGTCCAAGTTCATGTACTACTTTCACAACCATTGAGGCATCGCGTATCCAGCAGAAACGATAGTCCCAGTTACGTACCTCTCCAATTGTTTCCGGCAGCGAAGTTGTAGCTGCTGCCAGCACAGCGCCAGTTTTTTCATAGCACAATAGCTTTAATGTAATGGCGCTACGGGCTATCTGTGAATTATATTTCCTATATGATGTGGTTCGGTCACTCCAGTCGAGCCAATAGGTTTTAGTGCGTTCATATTCCAGTCTCACTTTATGGAGGCTAGGCAGAAATATTTTTTCATTATACCCCAAAACGATAAAGCTGTCATCTTCGAGCAGTATTTCTTCACCTTTCTTAATGGCCTCCTTAGACAAACCGGTGTAGAGAAACAATGAGTCAAATTTTGTAGTATTTGTAACACTTACTATAAATTCATTCTTTACATAACTTTGTGTTTCATCCTGGGCGTACTCAAGCTTTGGGTCATAATGGATGCTGAAGCGGGGATGGCCTGAAATTTTCCTGATATACCTGATGATTTCGGGAGGGGAGTGGTATTTGCCATTGTCTTTGCGGTAACGGGGCATAAAGTCTATTACTTCGAAAGCGTTCCTGCCATTATTAAAAGTAGTAGACATAATAGCAGTATTGTCAAGATATTGTTGGTTTATCACATAATCGTCAGCTACAATTATGTTAAAACGACCGCCTTTTTTTTCGTCAAGTATGCTTGCAAAAATGGAGGGAGAATCAAATTCAGGGAGGCAGCACCAATCAATAGATCCTTTGTCAGATATTAATGCCGCGCTTCGGCAATTGCCTATTATGCCGTAATTCAAATTAATCATAAAGTCCTGTTTTGGATAGGTTTTGGCTTCTATTTTTTTTAAATTTACAAAAAGCATCTTACTAATCCAAAACACTTTTGATGAATAAAACAATAATAGTATCTAACAGATTGCCTATTGACCTACAATTAAACAACAACGAATTGCAAGTAAAAGCCAGTGTGGGCGGGCTTGCCACAGGGATGAAGTCAGTACATGCCGAAGGTAACGGCATATGGATAGGCTGGGCCGGGCTTACTGAAGAACAAATTGGCCCTGGGCTTGCTGAAAGTGTAGATTCCGCATTGTCTAATGAAAAGTGTGTACGCGTTCCGTTAACGGCACAGGACATTGAAAACTATTATTATGGATTTAGTAATAAAGCCTTATGGCCTTTGTTTCATTATTTTCAGGCGTATACCGAATTTGAGCTGGCAGATTGGGAGTCATATCGTGAGGTGAATCAAAAATTTGCGGATGTTGTACTACGGCATGCCAATGAGGGAGACACGGTTTGGGTGCACGACTATCAGTTGCTATTGCTGCCGAAGCTTCTTCGCGAAAAAAGGCCTGACCTTATTGTTGGCTTTTTCCTCCATATACCTTTTCCCTCCTACGAACTTTTCAGGACCTGCCCGTGGCGGGATGAATTGCTTCACGGTATGCTGGGAGCTGATTTAATAGGTTTTCATACTTATGATTATGTACGCCATTTCCTTTCATCGGCCAGCAGGCTGGCCGGCCTTGAAATACGGATTAATGAAATAACCTACGGAGAGAGGGTCATAAAGGCCGATTTTTTCCCGATGGGAATAGATTATAACCGCTTTCAGGAGGCCGCTAATCGACATTATTCACGTAAAGGAGAGTCAAAATCCGATTTGATGCGCAGTATTGAGCAGCACCATTCCTTTAATAATGATGCCCGGCTGGTGCTGTCCATTGACCGTATGGATTATACCAAAGGCATTCCTAACCGCATATTGGCGTTTGAGTATTTTCTCAATAAGTATCCCAAGTATAAAGAAAAGGTACGCCTTGTAATGCTTGCGGTGCCTTCAAGGGAAAACGTACCACAGTATCAAAAGCTAAAACGGGAAACAGATGAGCTTGTAGGCAGGATAAATGGTAAATTTGCCACGGTTAACTGGACTCCTATTTGGTATTTTTACCGTTCGATGCCGTTTGAAAACCTGATCGACTTGTATGTGAGTTCTCATGTCGCGATGATTACACCCATTCGCGATGGAATGAACCTTGTGGCTAAAGAATATGTGGCTACAAGAACTGAAGGCACAGGAGTACTGATATTGAGTGAAATGGCGGGGGCAGCGAAAGAAATGCACGATGCATTATTGGTAAATCCCAATAATTTTGAACAAATTGCGAATACACTCAACTATGCGCTGGAAATGCCTGCTGAAGAGCAAAAATTGAGACTTAAGTCGTTACAGGAACGTTTGTCGCGATACAATGTAGAACGTTGGGCCGATGCATTCCTGACATCGCTGGGAACAATAAAAGAGCATGTGCAGCCGTCATTGTCGGTCAAACTGGAGCAAAGCCATGCTGAGGCTATGAAGAAACAGTTCAATTCGGCTAAAAAAAGGTTGTTGCTGCTGGATTACGATGGTACTCTGGTTGGCTTTAAAAATCATCCTTCTGAAGCTATACCTGATGAGGAACTGTATTCTTTGCTTGACACATTTGCCGCTGATCCGGATACAGACCTTGTAATAATAAGTGGCAGGGATCGTAACACGATTAATACCTGGTTTGGCGGTAAAGATTATACATTGGTTACGGATCATGGTGTCTGGCTTCGAAGAAAAGGCAAAGAATGGGCAAGCCTTGAGCGGCTTAACAGTGAATGGAAAGAAAGTGTAAGGCCTATAATGGAGAGTTTTGCAGACAATACCCCGGGTACTTTTGTAGAAGAAAAAGACTTTTCACTGGCATGGCACTACAGGCGTGCGGATGCCGACCTGGCCGCATTCAGGACAATGGAGATTAAGCATGTGCTTACCGGATTGCTTGGAAACAATTCACTGTCTGTTCTGGAAGGAAATAAGGTAATCGAAGTAAAGAGCAGTAACATTAATAAGGGCCGGGCTACTGCCAGGCTTTTAGCTGATATAGGCTACGACTTTATTTTTGCCATTGGAGACGACTGGACAGATGAGTATATGTTTGAGGAGTTGCCAACTAATGCATGGACGATTAAGGTGGGCAGCAAGAAGACAGCTGCGAAATATTTTATAAAGGAAACGGATGAGGTGAGGGTGATACTTGCAAACCTAACTAAATAAAGCCGAAAAACCTGTACGGTTTTTATTTAATACGCTTGCTTAATCCTAAGCTGATGCCTAAATTTGCGGATATGGCAAAACTTATCAACCTCAAAATTTTCGCACATTTTTTCCAATCCTCATCCGCTGGGGGAATTTTACTGCTTATATGTGTCGCGATTTCCCTGACGATAGCCAATACCGGCCTCGCAGACGGTTTTAACAATCTGCTTACTTCGGAAATTGGTTACGATAGCGCAAACCTGCATTTGCGCTATCCTGTTATTTTGTGGATAAACGATGGCCTCATGGCTATCTTTTTCCTGCTTGTAGGCCTCGAAATAAAAAGGGAAATAGTAGAAGGGGAGCTGTCTTCTATCCGGCACGCATCATTGCCGGTGCTTGCTGCTATAGGCGGTGTAGTAGTACCGGCACTTATATATTATGCATTCAATACAGGCCTGCCTTCTTCAAAAGGCTGGGGGATACCTATGGCCACCGATATTGCTTTTGCCCTGGGTATAGTTTCCTTACTTGGCAATAAAGTGCCTTCCGGACTAAAAATATTTCTGGCAGCCCTTGCCATTGTAGATGACCTGATGGCCATACTTGTCATTGCAATATTCTATTCTTCAGAGCTTCACCTAAGTTATCTTGGATATGCCGGAGGTGTATTTGCTTTGTTGGTGGTCTTTAACAGGACAGGAGTGAAAAACATTTTTTTCTACATTATCCCTGGTATCATTATGTGGTATCTTATTCACCATTCCGGCATACACGCAACTATTGCAGGTGTTCTTACAGCCATTACGCTTCCTACAAATGATACCGATGAAGATTCGCCTCTTGAAAAGCTCGAACACGCCCTTACAAGGCCTGTAAACTTTTTGATCATGCCGCTGTTTGCAATTGCCAATACCAATATCACTTTTGAGTCGGGAATGGTAGACGGACTTGCAGGCAATCTGGGACTTGGAATCCTTTTGGGGCTTTTTCTTGGGAAGCCTGTCGGCATTTTTCTTATGTCATGGCTTTCGGTTAAAGTAAAGGTCTCCGAACTTCCTGAGAATACCAGATGGCCTCATGTACTTGGAGTAGGAATACTTGGCGGTATCGGTTTTACAATGTCTATATTCATAGCGTTGCTTTCTTTTAGCGATCCTTTTAGGCAAACAGAGGCTAAATTTGCGATCCTTGTAGCATCGGTGCTTTCCGGTATAGCAGGTTTCATGCTTTTAAGCCTTTATAATAAAAGAAAAAAGAACAAAGCATAATATAATTCTGATAATCAGTCTTATAAGTCCGGTTTCTGAGAAGCTTCCGGACTAAAAATCTATGGGATTATTTTTCTGGTTTTGAGCCAGGAAATGCAATCCAGCGTCCAAAATTTGCTTGTTCCTTCAACACCAAGCCCAAATCCGTGCTTTCCTTTCTCATATATATGCAGCTCAGCAGCTACGTTGTTTTTTTTCAGAGCCAAAAAATAATTAATGCTGTTTTCAACAGGTACCGAAAGATCGTCTGATGCATGAACGAGGAATGTGGGGGGAGTTTCTGTACTGACTTGTGATTCATTGGAATGTTTTGCAACCAGTTCAGCTGAAGGGCTGGCTCCTAACAAATTTTTTCTTGATCCTTGGTGGGTAATGTCATCCCTCATGGAAATCACCGGGTAGATTAGCAATGCAAAATCAGGGCGCGCGTTTATGTTTAGATCTTCAGAATATACAATTTCATTGTATCTAGTGCATAATGTTGCAGCCAAATGCCCTCCGGCAGAAAACCCCAGTACTCCAATGTTATTTGGGTCAATACCCCATTTCGAGGCATTTTGCCTGATTAACCGCATAGCTTTTTGCGCATCCTGCAACGGACCTGTTTCCTTGTTTGTCATGATACGCTCATCGAATAGCCTGTATTTTAGCACAAAAGCTGTTATACGCTGCGTATTCAACCATTCTGCAACTTTTTTGCCTTCCTTATCTATAGAAAGATGTGCATATCCGCCACCCGGAAAAATAAGTACAGCTGTGCCGTTGGATTTAATCTTTTTAGGACTGTAAACAGTCAGGGTTGGAATTGTCACCTTACTGATTTTTTGCAATATACCATCTTTAAATGTTGCATCTTCATTATAATTTGAAGCAGCGATTGCACCAGGTATGGGATCAACCCATATTGAAATTATTTCCTCTTGTGCCTTTAATTTCAAACCTAGTACAAGGTGAAGGAATAGTAAAGCATGTCTTATCCATAATGCTTAATTTTCAGATAATTATAAATTAAAGACAGAAATTATGGCAGAAATTAAAATTGAAAAGAAAAAACCTCAATTAACTGCATTATGGGTTTATAACTTCACTACTTTTAACAATTTTTTAACAATGTGTGAAAATTTGGAAGCAAGTCGAATTCACTTGTTATATTTGTAAAATCTATGATCACCCCAATGTTTAAAAATCCTTATCCTAAATCACCTGAAAAATTTACATTTTTTATAATTGTTGTATTATACTTATTGCCATTACTCTCATTTAGTCAAAATTTTACAGATTCCCTTCGCCATTTAATGAAACATGCTAATGAGCTTCGTATGGCCCAGCTAAACGTAGAAATGGCAACATATTATCTGACTACAAGCCCGGATTCATCGATATATTACGCCCACAGAGCTATCGATATCGGGCGGAAAAATAACAATCCTGTTATCCTTATCAGGTCGTATGCTAAAATTGGAGAGGCATACCAGAAGCAGAACAAGATGAAAGAGGCCATTTCGAATTATCTTAAAGGCCTTGAGCTGGCAGAAAAACATAATGAAAAATCGCTAGCGGGTACCATATACAACGGGATAGGGGTTTGCTACTTTTACCAGAACAACCCTAAAAAAGCCGAACAATACTTAAAGCTGGCAGCTGAGGCAAAGAAAGATGCTAATGACTATCAGTACTATGCAATCATTTCAATCAACCTTGCCGTACTCCAAATCTCGACCCAGTCTCCTAAAGAAGCGGTGAAAACCTTAATGGATGCCGAAAGGACACTTTTAAAAAATAAGCAGCCTGAATACCTGGCCACGGTATATAATTCTCTTGGCGCGGCATATCAGGAGATAAAACCCGACTCTTGCCTTTATTTTTATGAAAAATGCATAGCGCTTGCCGATAAGTATAATGACCTCACCAACCAGATGACTGCCAATCAAAATATAGGAGACTACTATTTTGCCAGACACGACTATCCTTCAGCAATTAGGTACATGAAGAAGGCTATTGAGGTGAATAATAAGCGCTCGGAGGATACGTACAAGCCGGCATTGTATGACCGCATCGGCCTGATCTATGAAGCCATGGGCGATTTCAGGAATGCCTACAATTACAAGAAACTCGAAAATGAGGCCCGCCAGCGCATATTTTCTGTGCAGAAGCAAAAGGAGGTTGACGAATTGGAAATCAGATATCAAACAGAAAAGAAGGAGAAAGAGATACAATTGAACAAGCAGGAAATTGAGCGGGGTAAAAACCAGCGTAACCAATTACTTTTTGGTGCAGTATTGATATTTCTTGTTGCCGGTTTTGTACTATATCTCGTTTTCCAGCGTAGAAGGATCATTCAGCAATTTGAACAGGAAAAGCTAAAGATGTTTGAGAATATCTTTCACGAGATTCGTACTCCGCTTACCCTTATTGAAGGCCCGATACATTTGATGAAGAATGATAGTGATTCAAAATTCAGTGAACAGTTGGTGCTTGTTGAACGGAATTCTAAAAGGCTGATGCGTTTGGTAAACGAGTTGCTGGATGCATCCAAACTGGGTAAAGGAAGTTTTCAATTACATTACGTATCAGGTAATTTGGGTAAATTTATTAGTGATATAGTTGACAGCTTTTCGAATGAGGCTTTTTCCGAAGACAAAACTGTCATTGTCGATACAGAACATAGTGAAGGATATTATTCTTTTCCATCCAATGTCCTGGAGAAAATATTATCGAACCTTATTGGCAACGCGATAAAATACAGTCCGGCCGGTAGTGAGGTGAAAGTTACTTCGAAGGTTCATGAAGATAAGCTGTATATAGAAGTTAAAGATAATGGCCCCGGAATTCCCGAAAACGAACAAAAAAAGGTATTCAGGAGATTTTTCAGGGGTAAATATTCATCGGGTACAAATGGTACGGGTATTGGCCTGTCATTGGTAAAAGAGCTGGTAGAACTGGCGCATGGAAGCATACAGATGCAAAGCACACCTTCAGGGACCGCCTTTACAGTTACGCTGCCGGTAAAGCAATTGCAAAATGTCCCTGAAGCCATTTATTCGGATACCGATACCCCGACACTCCTGCTGGCAGAAGATGATGCCGATACCGCTGCCTTTACCATTTCGGTACTACAGGACAGCTTCAGGGTCATCCACGCCAAAAATGGGCAGGAAGCGATAAGCATAATTAACGAAAACCTGCCCGACATTGTCCTTTCTGACATCATGATGCCTGTAAAGGATGGTATTCAATTACTAAGGGGCATTCGTTCGGAAGAACTGTATAATCATCTTCCCGTAATACTGTTCTCGGCAAAGGCATCATTAGAGAGCCGCCTGCAGGGTCTTAGCCACGGTGCCGATGCTTACATTGCAAAGCCTTTTTCGCCCGATGAGCTCAGGCTGACCGTACACAACCTTTTCACTACAATGCAGCGCAACAAGCAGCTGTACCAGTCGGCAATAAAATCGGCAAAGACATTCGAAGAGCGGATAAAAAGCGATAATGCATATATAAATAAAGTAATCGAAAGCATTATAAGAAACATTGGCGATGCTGAATATTCGGTTAACGAGCTTTCATCGGACATGGCTGTGAGCCGAAGCCAACTACACAGGAAGCTTGCGGCGCACACGGGATTCTCTACCACAAACTTTATACGCATGGTGCGCCTCGAAAGAGCCAGGGACATGCTGCTTGCGAATGAAGGCAACATTTCGGAAATAGCATACAAATGCGGGTTTAACAGCCAGTCCTATTTCACAAAATCATTTACAGAGTATTTCGGTGAATCGCCAAGCCAATTCTCTAAAAATCAATAGATTTTCGGGATGTGCAACAATGGTACACAATAGCGCAACATTGTTTAATGTACATTTATAAGCATTAATTTATATTTGCAACAAAAAAAGAACAATTAATCAATCAAATCAATATGATGAAGAAATTTTTACTCTTCTCTTTATTTCTTTTTGGATTCGTTTCATATGCTAACAACGAATGTGGGGATGCAATAGCACTAACCCCCGGTATAACCTGCAATTACACAATGGGAACATTTAGTGGCGCGACACTAAGTGGAACGGCGCCATCGTGTACCAGCCAGTCACTTCAGGATGTTTGGTACAAGTTTACTGCGACCGAAGCTACAATGCGTATATCGTTAAGCGCAACGTCGGGGCTTAACCATGGCTTCCAGGTGCTGCAAGGGGGCTGCGGCGGAGCTGTAATGGCATGTGTAAATGCCACTCCGGCCGGAAATGCAGAGGCTTACTCTGATAATACGTTTATTATCGGCCAGGAATATCACATACGCGTATTGAACGCAGCTGCGTCATCCAGCACGGCTTCATTCGGTATTTGTGTGACAAATATTCCCCCGCCTGCCAATGACCTTTGTGCCAATGCGCAACAGTTAATACCGGGGCTTGATTGTACAAACACCACAGGTACTTTCAGTGGTTCTCTTAAGGATGGCAATATACCTTCATGTGGCACCTATACCTCGCAGGATGTTTGGTATAAGTTTACAGCGACACATGTGACCATGAGGATAGATCTTGAAGCCTCATCAAACCTGAACCATGGCTTTGAGTTGTATAATGGTGGATGCAATGGTACTTTGGTCGCCTGCGTAAACGAAAGCAGCACAGGATTTAGCGAGAACTATTTTGATAATAATTTCATAGTAGGGCAGGAATACTATATAAGGGTTATTAATACTTCAGAAAATCTAAGCACCCGTACATTCAATATTTGCGTTAAGAACTATCCTACGCCTGCCAATGACCTTTGTGCCAATGCGCAACAGTTAATCCCGGGGCTTGATTGTACGAACACCACAGGTACATTTAGCGGTTCTCTCAAGGATGGCAATATACCTTCATGTGGCGCCTCTACCTCGCAGGATGTTTGGTATAAGTTTACAGCGACCCATGTGACCATGAGGATAGATCTTGAATCCTCCTCATCAAACCTGAACGATGGGTTTGAGTTATATAGTGGTGGATGCAATGGCACTTTGATTACCTGCGTAAACGAAAGCATCTCAGGATTTAGCGAGAAATATTTTAATAATAATTTCATAGTAGGGCAGGAATACTATATAAGGGTTATTAATACCTCAGAGAATCTAAGCACCCGCACATTCAATATTTGCGTCAAGAACTATCCTACGCCGGCCAATGATCTTTGTGCCAATGCGATACAACTGACTCCCGGGCTTACCTGCACAAATACATCGGGTACCTTTAGCGGTTCGCTGAAAGACGGTGGTATCCCTGCATGTGCTACTAATGCTTCCCAGGATGTTTGGTATAAATTTACCGCTACCGATAAGTTGATGGAAATTGATGTTAACGGAGCATCAAATGTGAATATTGCTTTTGAGCTTTACCAGGGCGGTTGCAATGGGACGCTGGTATCCTGTCAAAATTTTTATTCCACTGACAGTACCGAATATTACTTTGGCAGTAATTTCATAATTGGGCAGGAATACTATATACGGGTTATTAATCCGTTAAGCTCACTGGATACAAGAAATTTCCAGGTATGTGTTATAAAATACCCGCCACCGGCCAATGACCTTTGTGCCAATGCAATACAGCTGACCCCCGGACTCACATGTACAGATACTTCAGGCACCTTTAAAGGGGCGCTCAAAGACGGTGGTGTCCCTGCATGTGCTACTAATGCTTCCCAGGATGTTTGGTATAAATTTACAGCTACCGACGTTATGATGGAAATAGATGTTGACGGAGCATCCAATGTGAATATTGCTTTTGAACTTTACCAGGGCGGCTGCAACGGAACGCTTGTAGCTTGTACAGACTCATTTGCCAATGATAATCTTGAGTTTTATTTTGCCAGTAATTTCATAATAGGGCAGGAATACTATATACGGGTTATTAATCCGTTAAGTACATTAGATACAAGAAACTTCGAGTTATGTGTAGTAAAGTTCCCGCCACCGGCAAACGACCTTTGCGCGAATGCCATACAGTTAACCCCGGGGCTTAGTTGTACAAACACTACAGGCACTTTTAGAGGATCTCTTAAAGATGGCGGCATTCCATCTTGTGCAGCCAGTGCTTCACAGGATGTTTGGTATAAATTTACCGCTACCGACGTTATGATGGAGATTGATATTGCGGGTGCTACAAATGTTAACGTAGGTTTTGAGCTTTACCAGGGCGGTTGCAACGGAACGCTGATAGCTTGTAAAAACTCCTTTGCCAATGATAATCTTGAATATTATTTCGCCAACGATTTTATCATAGGACAGGAATACTATATCCGCGTTATTAATCCAATAAGTAACTTAGAGAAAAGAAACTTCGAGTTATGTGTAGTAAAATACCCGCCACCGGCCAATGACCTTTGTACCAATGCAACACAGCTCACTCCGGGTACAGGATGCAACTACATAACCGGGACTTTTAAAGGATCTGTGTTAGACGGACTCGTACCTACATGCGCCACGGGAGCCCAACAGGACGTGTGGTACAAATTTACCGCGACCGATGTTACCAACAGTATTACGCTCGACATTACAACCAGCCTGAACCATGGTTTCGAAATCATACAAGGCGGATGTAACGGCACAGTGATTGCGTGTGTAAATTCAGGCGGGGCAGGCGCATTTGAGAGTTACTACAGTAATGATTTTGTGCCCGGGCAGGAATACTACATTAGAGTGTTCAATGCCACTAACATGCATCCTCTTAGTAATTTCAAGATATGCCTTACCAAATATCCAACACCTGCCAATGACCTTTGCGCGAATGCGACAGAAGTATTCCCCGGAACTACATGCACCTATGTGGGCGGAACATTCATAGGATCAACACTTGATGGACCAGCAGCAATGTGTCCTTCGGGAACAACAACGCAGGACATTTGGTACAAGTTTGTAGCTACAGAGCAGACCTATAGCATCTACCTTAACCCGGTTTCTTTCTTTAACCCCGGTTTCCAGATTTTCGAAGGAAGCTGCTCCGCTGCTCCAATTGCCTGCGTGAATAACTTTGGCAGCAATGTATCTGAATATTATATTAACAACAACTTTATTATAGGACAAACCTATTACGTACGCTTTTTCAACGCTTTGAATGGATATTCATCGGACAATATTTCATTCTGCATTACAAAATATCCTAAACCGGCCAATGACACCTGTGAAAATGCCAGGGTTCTTTACCAGAATACCACTTGTTCGCAGGTGGGTGCCACGATGAGCGGCGCCATGTTTAATGGGCCTGCAATTTCATGCGCGCCACAGGCAGGGCAGGATGTTTGGTTCAGGTTCATCGCCGAAGGAACTTCTGCAAATATTTACGTCGGACCTATGTCTGGACGTGACCTTGGTTTCCAGGTGTTTGATGGTGGATGCTCCGGGACTCCAATCGCGTGTATCAACAGTGTTGGGGTAAATCTCAGCGAGACCGGAACGGCTTCCAACCTTATCCAGGGCCAGGAATACTACATCAGGGTATTCAATGTGTACCAGGGGCTTACAACCGATACTTTCTCGATTTGCGTTTATGGAGCGATTCAGCCTTGTAATGCTTCGGTATCAATAGTTGCTTCCACAGGTCAGGTTTGTGCGGGTAGCGAAGTTACTTTTACAGCAACACCTGTAAATGGCGGCGCAACACCGCAATATCAATGGAAACGCAATGGCAACAATGTAGGTACAAACACCCCTGTATATGCAACTTCCAACCTTGTTAATGGAGATAACATTTCGGTTGTTATGACAAGCAGCGTGCAATGCCCGTCTGTTCCAACAGTAGCGAGCAATATAATTACAATGACTGTTGCCACTCCGGTAGTGCCTGTGTTTACCCAGGTTTCGGCTATCTGTACCGGAGGTACATTCTCGCTTCCTGCGACGTCAAATAACGGTGTAACTGGAACATGGAGCCCCGCTATAAATAATATGGCTACTACCACATACACATTCACGCCCAATACAGGACAGTGCGCGTCTGTAACCACAATGACCGTAGCTGTGAATAGTAGCATCACACCAACATTTACACAAGTCCCTGCCATCTGTACAGGCGGAACGTTCAATCTGCCTTCTACTTCTAATAATGGCATCAGCGGGACGTGGAGCCCGGCCTTGAACAATACAGCAACCACGACGTATACATTTACACCGAACGCGGGCCAATGTGCGGTTGCAACCAGTATGACAGTAACTGTAAATAGTAACAATGTGACACCTGTATTTACACAAATTGGGGCCATTTGCTCAGGAGGCACAATTATGTTACCTGCTGTTTCCAATAACGGTATTTCGGGCATATGGAGTCCATCTGTAAATAATACAGCCACGACAACCTATACATTTACACCGAATGCGGGACAATGCGCCATTCCGGTTACCATGACAGTAACTGTGAACAGCAACGTAACTCCAACTTTTGTGCAGGTACCTGCCATTTGCGAAGGGGGATCGTTCAGCCTGCCAGTTACTTCGACTAATGGTATAAGCGGTACATGGAGCCCCGCAATTAATAATACTGCTACAACAACGTATGTATTCACCCCAAATGCAGGCCAGTGCGCCGTTTTCACCACTATGACTGTAAATGTAACGAACAGTGTTACACCAACCTTCACACAGGTTCCGGCAATATGCCAGGGAGGTACGTTTACATTGCCTGTGGTTTCCAATAACGGCATTACAGGAACGTGGAGCCCGGCTGTAAACAACAATACTACAACCACCTACACTTTTACCCCAAATGCAGGCCAATGTGCGACTACAGCCACTATGACGGTGACGGTAAATAATAATGTTACACCGGTATTCTCCCAAGTTGCGGCAATATGTCCTGGAGGGTCATTCACGCTTCCAACGGTTTCAACCAATGGTATTATAGGAACTTGGAGCCCGGCTGTAAACAACAATGCTACAACCACCTACACCTTTACCCCAAATGCAGGCCAGTGCGCTTCGACTGCGACAATGACGGTAACGGTGAACAGCAGTACGACGCCGACATTCAACCAAATTGCACCGGTATGCCAGGGAGGTTCATTTACGCTCCCAACGATTTCCAATAACGGTATTGCCGGAACCTGGAGCCCGGCAGTAAACAGCAATGCGACAACAACTTATACGTTTACCCCAAATGCAGGGCAATGTGCTGCTCAGGCTAGTATGACGGTAATTGTAAATATTATAAATGCAGGTGTTACCGTTGCAGACGCTACAATTACAGCAAGTGCTACAGGAGCGAGTTACCAATGGATAAACTGTGAAACCAACCAGCCTATAAATGACGCTACTGGAACATCGTTCATTGCAACGACTAATGGCTCCTATGCAGTTATCGTGACGCAAAATGGGTGCTCTGAAACTTCTCAATGCATTTCCATAACCAATTTAGCCAAAGATGTATTTGTACAAAAGGGGTGGAAGGTATATCCAAATCCCGTGGTCGATCAATTATTTATTGAGACAGAAGAGGCTACCGATATCGTGATAACCGATATGACAGGGAAAACGGTTAGCAGCCAGTCTTTGAATTCAGGTATAAACACAATTGACACAGGCTCATTAAGCGCCGGAATGTACTTTGTAAAGTCCATCTCAGGGACACATGTGAAATTTATCAAGCGATAACCCTATTGATCAAAAGTTGCAAAATGGGCTGTCTCGAATTGAGATAGCCTCTTTTTTTATTTTTACTATTATTAATCCTGTATCATTATTTTAGGACTAGTCAGTCGTTAAATGATATTTGCTGAAAATCGAACACCAATCAGGAATAAGGTTAATTAAAGCTGGATGCGTAAAACCCTCCACAAGATGCTGGCCGATGAGGTAGCAATTGAAAAAAAGGAAGGCGCTTACCCAAATTACCGAGTATGTAAAAAAGCTTTGCAATGCCAGAAATCTTCTTGTAAACGAAAAAAACGATGTGGAAGATTACTATCTGATGATGTCCGATTACAACTCAGTCATCAATAAACTTGAAAAACAACTTGGCGATACAAATTTCGAAAAGGAGACATTGAAGATTTAATGGGCAAGGGACTTAACAACTTGATTTTCTTGGGTTCAGCTTATGATAACGGCACACTTGCCGATGCGAGTGAGATGATTGGTTTAATTTATCCCGAAAATTTCACGTTTCGCGGAAACAGTTTCAAAACCGCTAGAGTTAACGAAATTACGAATTTTATATATCTGGTTAACAAGGAGTTGAAGTCAATAAAAACGGGACAAAAGACGATTTTTTCGCTTTGTCCCGAGTAGTGACCTCGACTGGATTCAAACCAGTAACCTTCTGAGCCGTAATCAGATGCGCTATTCAGTTGCGCCACGAGGCCGTTATGGTTGCAAATCTTCCTTTTTACAAGGTGTTCGTAGAACTTGTTTGCGGGTGCAAATATACATAATAATGCGTAACTTGCAAACCTAAATCAACATAAAACCACAAAAAAATGACACTGAACCAGTATGTGCGTGACATTCAGGATTTTCCGAAGCCCGGAATTATATTTAAAGATATTACACCGCTTTTGGCCAACCCAAAAGCCGTAAAAGAATGCATGGCGCTGCTTATCAATAACCTGCGTGACCGAAACATCGATAAAGTAGTGGGCGTGGAGAGCCGGGGTTTCTTTTTTGCTACCCTGCTGGCGTACGAGTTAGGTGCAGGATTTGTACCTGTACGCAAGCCGAAGAAACTGCCTTTTGAGACCATTTCTGCATCCTATGAATTGGAGTATGGCACTGACACCCTGGAGATACATACAGATGCGATTAAAAAGGGTGACAGGATACTCATTCACGACGATGTACTTGCTACGGGCGGTACTGCAAAGGCTGTATGCGAACTCGTGGAAAAATTAGGAGGTGAAATCGTACAGTGTAACTTCCTCATGGAACTGTCATTCCTTAATGGCAGGGAAAAACTGGCAGGCCATGAGGTATACTCTCCCCTGGTTTATTAGTCTGGGCTGTCGAAACGTTGGATTATATTAATCCAACGCCCTTGTGGTTACCCAATATTTCCAGGCTATAATGGCTTGCTGGAATTTGGTAGCCTTGGCTAGGTCAAGCTGCTCTTTGGTGTAATTGGGCAGCAGCCATTTGTTCAGTTTTGCTAAAAGTTTAAACATGGCGCATTGTTTTAACTACTAAGTTACAAAACAAGGTTTTATAGAGTTCATGTTTTCTCATAATAAATTGTTATTTGTTGTCGCAAAAAAAATTAAGGCCGCCTTGCGGCGACCTCATATTTAACATAACTAACCCTAAATATTTATGCCTTTTTGTTAAGCTGCTTCCTCGCTTTTTCAAGTTCTTTCCTTGATTGCTCGAGTTCCTTGCGCGACTCTTCAATTTCTTTTTTAGCCTTTTCCAGTTCTTCCTTAGCTGCTTTCTGGTCTTCTTCGGCCATTTCCTTATTACGGAATTTTTCAAATCCCTGCGCTTTCATATCCTCTGCATGTTTTCTCAACTGTTCTATGGTTTCAGAGTCAAAGGTTCCTGAAAACTGGAAGTCGCCATCTTTTATTATTCCCATAAATTGCTGCATATTTGGAAAGTCTTCAATCCTGATGTCAAAATCCATCGGCATGTCGAAGTTAAAATCCATGCTACCCTCAGGCATAACGAAGCTGTGCATTTCGGGGCCTATTTTCATCTGGAACGGTCCGGTGGCTTTAGTGATAATTTCCACAGCGCCTTCTTTTCCTTCTTTCCCGTATTTCTTTTTAGCTTCTTTCCCTTTTAGCATGTTTAGTTCGGCTATTTCCTGGCCCAATGGCAACTTTATAGGATTGCCTTTTTTCTGCTTCACGCCATTGATTACGATAAGCATGTCGGTATCGCCAATTTTCAGGCTGTTCACAGACCAATGGCCTTCAGGTGATGCTGGCATTTGTGGCATTTGAGGCATCATGTCGCTATTCATGCCATACGATTTAATAATTTTATGCTTTTGTACTCGTGTGCTGTCTTTTTTAAAATCTTCAAAGTCGCCGTCAGAGTCGATCCGGAATGCCTGTGCCCTTACAAAATTTCCCTGCCCAAGGCTATTGCCGAAAGTAATGGTGTTGCGGCCTGAGTTGCCTTTTTCGATTTCAATGGTAAACGGAGCGATAGGCTGGTGGCCTGCTACTTCGTATACCTGCGACTGGCCTTTGTCTTTTACGGTAACTTTAATCCCCGTTATCTCTTTGTCGAGGTTTCTGGTTACGTTTTCATAGTTTACATCGGCATTGTACTCATCTTTTATGAGTTGTTTGCTTTGCTCAAGCTCATCGTCCTGGGTGTCTTTATTAATCTCAATGGCAAACTTTACCTGCGTGTCAGCCAATTTAACAGCCTGTTTAACCGATTGTTTTTCCTGTGCCACAGTTTTTACCTGAAACACCAGCATGAAGGCGGCCAGGAGCGGAAGCATAGTGGCATACTTCCATGAGTTTAGGCTTTTTGATCGTTTTTTGTTTAACATAACTATACGTTTTTTGATTAATGATTGATAAAAATGATTGGTAAGGTTAATGCAGTCAGGCTGTACTGTAATTTTGAGTAATGTCTTTTGGTAGGCCTGCTTGTCCTCCATGAGTTTTATAGCGCCTGCATCGGCGATGAACTCAAGATTTTGCGAAATTGATTTTTTGTACATCCACATCAGTGGGTTGAACCAGAAGGCGATGCAAAACAACTGGCTGATAATCATGTCAAGGCTATGCTTCTGGCTGCTGTGTACTTTTTCATGTATTATAATGCCTTCCAGCTCTTCCTGTTTCAGCTGTGCCGAATTGAACACTATATAATTAAAGAACGAGAATGGCGACTGTGCTTTTTCCGAGTCGATGAGCCTGAAACGGCCGTCTTTTACAACGATGTTGCCGCCCAGTATACGCCTTATGGCTAAAAAATCGAGTACAAAGCGTATGGCAAAAAGTGCCACTCCTGCCAGATAGATGCCCCCCAATACATCAAACCAGTTGATGGTTATGGTTTCGGGTTGCGAAATGGCCCCGGCGGTGAGTTGCTCCTGATACTGTTTATACAGCATCAATTGCTCCAGAGTTACCGTGCGCGAGGCGGTTTCGGCAAAAGGCGCAGGGTCTACCCATATTGTTTTCGTGTATACCAGCAGGGGCATGGCTGCTGCTGTAAACAATCCTGCCAACAGGAACCACCTGTTGGAGTTGAAAAAAGTTTCTTTTTTAAGCAAAGCATGGTATGCAATAAAAAACAGGGCAATTAACCCGCATGCCTTAGCCATGTAGATGATAAAATTTTCCATATCATTTCCTGTTTTCGATCATGTCAAGTATTTCACGGAGCTCGGCGGCGCTGATTTTCTCTTCCTTCGCAAAGAAGGATACCATGCTCTTATAAGAGTTATTGAAATAGTTTTCAATAGCGGTATTCATAAAACCCTTCCTGTATTCTTCCCTGGTCACAACAGGAAAGTACTGGTGCGTGTTGCCGTATGCATTGTGGCCTACATACTTTTTATCCTCAAGGTTTCGGATGATAGTAGATAGCGTGTTGTAGTGTGGCTTATCATCCTTTATTTCCTCCAGCACATCTTTTACGAAAGCTTTTTCCAGCTTCCATAGTATGTGCATGATCTCTTCTTCTTTATTGGTCAGTTTTTGCATGATTTCGAATTTGTATGATCCAAAACTAAAACTATTTTTTTAGTTACGCAACTATTTTTATAGTTTAAAAACTAAAAATGTCGTTTTTTATTGTGCGGATAAATAAAATCGCTCAGGGATACCAACCTAATTATTCTATTTGGATAAATTTTTCATCTGTCCACCTGAATATTTCCGGTTTAAGTGACGTAGAAAATTCATCCATTTCATCATTTGATGCGTCTATTAGTGATGTCGAGTTTGCAATCAGTAAAAAACTGTCTTTTTTATAAGTAAAACCATAATAACCATCTTGTTGCTTAAGGCCTATTGGATCCGTAAATATTTTACCATTACTCCGATCAACTATAAAGAGTTGTTGGCAAAACGTACCGCATCCCTTCTCGAAAATAGTGTAATGTCCACCAAAATTTATTCCACGCTTACAGCCTTGTGTTATGAATGCTACGTATTCCGGATCATCGGCATAAGGATTGCTGTTAAAGTTTGGCGATGCTGGTTTCCCTGAAAAGACGGCTGCTTTATATTGGCCAAATGAATGTTTGAGCATATATGGGAATGCCTTTTTAATCCTTGAAAGACTGTCTTTTTTGATTTCCGTTTCTCTTTCAGGAGTGAAAACGACGTGTTTTGAATTTTTATTTGAAACCTTAATTGTATCGGTTTGATGTTGCTTTATAGCCGAAGTTTCACTATTATGCGATTTTTCAGATCGATTGCAAGATTGTATAATGATTGCTATAAAAAAGATTATGGAAAGTTTCATAAGTAGTTTAAGCTTATGCTACTAAATTAAATAAAATTTTATTCAAATAGATTTGTATTAGCTTTCTTTTTTCAGCAGAAGCCTTTGTAGCACGATACAGCACACAAAAGAAAATACACCGAAAAGCCCCATGAAAAGCCAGTTAGCATTGTAGCCCCATTTGCCGATGATGGTCATGCCCAGTTTGGCGCTGGCAATGTGGGCAAGGCTGAACATCATGGTGTACCAGCCCATGTACAGCCCTTCCTGCCCGCGTGGCGCACGGCCAAAAGCAAAGGAGTTTGAGAAGGGGAAGTTGAACATTTCGCCGAACGTAACAAAAATTATGCTGATGATGAGCATGCCTATCCAGCCATCATAGATGAGTACCAGGTAGCTTAGCGCTACAAGGAATGCGCCCCAGCCCACAACCCTGAGTTTAGGTACGTGTTTTCTTTCGAAAATGCTTACAAGCGGCATTTCGAGAGCGAAAACCATCAAGCCGTTGAATGACATCAATAGCCCGGTGTGGAATTCCGTAAGCCCATATTGTTCCCTGTGGTAGAGCGGGAGCGTGGTGAAGAGCTGGAAGAAGACCATGGCAGTAGCAAAACTGCAAAACAGGAACAGCCAGAAAAGTTTGTCGTTCCTTAATGTGCGTGTGTTAGCTGTTTCGTCGGTAAAGGTTTCCGGTGAGGCTACTTTCTCTTTTTCCTTTACCAAAAGGCGGAAGATGAGGATGGATATGATACAGGATGCACCATCAATCCAAAACAAGCCTTTGTAGCCTATGGCCACAATGATAAGCCCTCCCATTGCAGGCCCCGCTGCAAAGCCAAGGTTTACGGCCAGCCTTACGAGTGTCATGGCACGGGTACGGTTTTCAGGCTTCGCATAGGTACTTACCGAAACGAACATGGCCGGGCGAAACATATCGGCAATGACCATGATGCTGAACATTGCGATGCAAAGCCCTTCAAATGAAGTGATATGCTGTATCACAAAGAACATTAGCCCGCTGGTAAACAGGCTGAATACCATTATTTTATAAAAGCCTATCTTGTCTGACAGCTTTCCGCCGAGCCATGAACCCAGCAGCGACCCAAGGCCGAAGCATACCATTACAGTGCCTACCTGGCTATAACTAAAGTGCAGGTTTTCTTTCAGGTATTTGGAGAGGAAAGGCAGCACCATGGTACCTGCACGGTTGATGAAGGTAATGATTGCCAATATCCATATCTCCCTGCGAAAACCGCGGAAGTTATTGATATAGCGTGAAATGGCCTGCCGGAACATGGTTGGGTTTGTTTTGCTTCAAAGGTACAAATCCTTTTAGTGCTATGTAATTTTAGGCAATAATTCTTACATGATATAATAGTTATCCTCAGAGATTCTCAAAGGAGAGTGAACGTCTGGTGAATACTTTAAAGAAGCCAATATTCCGTACTTTTGTAAAAATATCAAATATGAAAATTATCCTTACCGCTTTTGCGATTACAGTTTGCTTATATACAAATGCCCAGGAATGCTCTGTTGAAAATTCCAAAAAGTACCAGCAAAACCTGAATGAAGAGTATGCCGACCCCAAAAAGTCACCGTTACTGAAAGAGGATCTTGCGGCTTTTGAATCTCTCGATTTTTATCCGGTTGACCTTAGTTATTGTGTTGAGGCTAAGTTGGTACGTACGCCAGATGAAAAGCCATTCAAAATGCCTACCACGGGAAGCAGGAAGCCGATGTACGTAAAGTATGGAGAACTTCATTTTACGCTTAAAGGTAAAAAATGCAAACTTGACGTATTGCAGAGCATTGACCTCTCTAAGTTGGACGAATATAAAGACTACCTGTTCCTGGCCTTTACCGATCTTACTTCCGGTAACGGGAGTTACGGCGGCGGGAGGTACATCGACCTGAAAATACCACAGGGTGATACCATGAACATTGACTTTAATACGGCTTACAACCCCTACTGTGCTTACAATCACGGCTACTCGTGCCCGATTCCGCCAAAGCAAAATGACCTTCAGGTTGAGGTGAAGGCGGGGGTAAGGATGAAAAATTCCAAATAACAAGCTCCAAATTCTAATCTTGTGAAATATCAGGATTTTAGGTTCCCTTGAAATTAACAGTAAGTACGCTTGAGCCAAACCCCTCCCTGTCCTTTGGAGAGGGCAGGGTGAGGTAAAAAAATCCCAAACACCATTACAGCGTTTGGGATTTAGGGAGGAATAAAAAAGTTGCGGGTCAGTAGTTGTTGTTTATTCAGCCAATGCAAAAGCTTTTCCTACAGTCGTTTCCTTTTCTACATTGATAAGGATAAACGACCTGTCACCTGTATTTCCGGCCTGTATAGCAATGAGGTTATTGAGGGTGATAGTGCCTGTAATGTATCCGGAATCAGCATTGCTATAGGACTCCTCAACTTCTTCAAAATAATGTTTCAGGGCAGGGGCGTCCGATTTCTTATGGCGAAGAAGTACTTTTAGCAATGCTTCATTGGTAAGGGCAGTGTCTTCCTCGCGGTATATCTTCTTGTATTCGTAGCGGTAATCGTAGCTCAGCGCTGAAATGTCTGAGAGTACTGCCGAGGCTGTTGGCAGTGAACCTGCACCGCGCCCTACAAAGAAATGCGTATCGGCAAAACTTGTCTTTGTGATCACGCCGTTAAAGACATCGTCTACATTGAACAGGCGGTCATCCGGTGTGACGAATTTTGGAATCACAAAAGCAGAGATACTGCCGGTTTCATTTTTGAATGCCTGGGCTATAAGCTTTATCTTCAGATTTTTTTCACGGGCATATTTAAGTTCAAGTTCCCCTACGCCGTCAATGCCTATGTTAAAAATGTCTTTTGGTTTTGCAACGTGCCCAAACGCATGGGCAAGCAGTATGGTCAGCTTGTACTTGGCATCAAAACCACCGGTATCAAGTATTGGGTTGCTTTCGGCGAAGCCTTTTTCCTGGGCTTGCAACAGGGCCTCATCATAGGAAAGGTTCTCGCTGAATGTCTTGGTCAGGATGTAATTTGTCGAACCATTCACAATGCCCTCGATCGATTCGAGCAGGTCATTGTCGTAATATTCCTCAAGGTTACGGATTATAGGCATGCTGGCACAGCAGGCAGCTTCATAAAGCAATGGCACATTGTATTCTTTTTGCAGTTCAAGGAGTTCGGTAAAATGCTCAGCGATCATTTTTTTATTGGCTGATACCACTGCCTTGCCTTTTTTCAATGCAGCCGAAACGATTTCAAAAGCGGCATCTGCATCATCAATGAGTTCAACGACCACATTGATGCTTTCATCGTGCAGTATATCGTTTTTATCAAAGGTAAAATGCTCCTTGCCGATTGCCCTTTTTTTATCACGGTCCTTTACACAGATGTTTTTAATGTTGGCCTGAAGTGTAGGTGTTTTTTGCAGTACTTCATAAAGGCCGAGTCCGACACAGCCGAACCCAAACAATCCGATATTTAAATTTTTTCTTGACATTGGTGCTATGTTAGACTGTTACAGAATCGGCTATGGTATTTTCGGCGAATGCAAGGGCAAAAGCCTGCTTCAGGTCCGCTATAAGATCGTCGGCATCTTCAAGGCCAACAGAGAGGCGGATTAGGCTGTCAGTTACACCTGACTGGTAGCGCTTTTCTGCAGGAATAGATTTATGGGTCATTTCGCATGGCAGGCAACACAGGCTCTTAACGCCGCCAAGGCTTTCGGCCAGCTTGAATAATTTGGTTGAGGAAACGATCTGCGAAGCCAGTTTTTTATCATCTACCACAAGGTCAAACGCAATCACGCCGCCAAAGTACTTCTGCTGCTTTTTGGCCACCTCATGGTTGTGGTGGGTGGGCAGTCCGGGGTAATATACATTTTTAATGAGCTTTTCTTCCAAAAGGAATTCAGCGATTTTTTGTGCATTTTCCGAGTGTTGCCTGATTCTGAGGGTAAGTGTTTCGATTCCGCGTATCACCAGCCAGCTGTCGAATGGCCCTAATATGGCTCCTGATGCATTCTGGATGAACTTTATCTTGTCGCCCAGTTCCTGTGTTGATGTAACCACCAATCCTGCGATAAGGTCGCTGTGGCCGGAAATGTATTTGGTAGCGCTGTGTATCACGATGTCCGCGCCAAGGTTAATCGGTTTTTGCGATGCCGGCGACGCAAAGGTATTGTCTACGCACAGCAGCACGTTGTTTGCCTTTGCAATTTCTGCTATCGCGGCAATGTCGGATATTTTCAGCGTCGGGTTGGTAGGCGATTCAATCCAGATGAGTTTCGTTTTAGCTGTTATGGCATCTGCTACGTTGGCAGCATTAGTCGTATCCACATACTTTATGCTGATGCCGAATTTTTGGTATATGTGGGTAAACAGCCGGAAGGCCCCACCGTAAATGTCATCCACTGCAATTACCTCATCGCCGGCCTCCAGCAATTTTATTACCGCATCTATGGCAGCAAGGCCGCTGGCAAAGGCATAACCGCTGGTACCGTTTTCCAGTTTGGCAATGGTATCCTCAAGCACTTTGCGGGTTGGGTTGTTGCTGCGTGCATAGTCAAAACCTTTGTGTACGCCGGGTGCGCCCTGCACAAATGTCGATGTCTGGTAAATAGGGGTGGAGATGCTTCCTGTTAAAGGGTCTACGGGAATGCTGTGTAAAATTTGGGTCTGCTCTTTCATTTTTTCTCTGATTTAGATGTTTAACTTTTTTCTCGTCCGTAAAAAAATCCTAAACCAGTCTATCGAAAGGGCATTAAAACAAAAAATGCCCTCCCGATAAGTCAGAAGAGCATATAATATTTTGATGTATTATCTACTATTTTCTAAGCTTATCTTTCCCGCAATGCAGGGGTTGAATGTGGCACCTTATCACGCAAAACGCGACAGGTTGCCAAGACGTCATAGGGTCAATTCCCTCGGTCTTTCTGGATAAGAATGTTTTTTAAAGAACTTGCTGCAAATGTAGGTGACAATGTTTTTAATTTCCAAATTTATTTTGAAATTTTTTGAAATAAAATTTACAAACAGCTTGTTTTCAATATTTTGTGATTGGTTGGCGTTTGGCAAATAGACACGAAGGTTACAAAAAAGAATAAAAAAAGTAAAATCAGCCTTTAAAAAGAAAACCAAACCCTAAAGATTTCAGCATCCTTTTTTCAAAGGCCCAAAAGAATTTGAACTGCCCCGAAATGAAGCCGAAAAAAACCAGCAAAACCTGGTATATTGGAAAGATAAGGATGAGGTAGAGTGGCCAGTATAGCCATGGCGAAAGCAGGTCTTTTGTAAAGCCAAAATAGGCCAATATTGGTTTTGAAACCAGAGCTGATGACGACCCGGTGACAGCAAATACAATAAAAACAACCACCAGTTGGTAGTTGCTTGTTATTCCCCAGCGTTTTTTTAGTTTTTCCATGTTGGCCTTGCTGAGGCAAATATACCGGTTTTATGGGAATGGGACAACACCTCCGAGCTTTTGGTTGTTACTTATCTGGAAATAGACCAAATAATTATAAAGCAGGTAATTCACTTCGTAACCATAGTCAATGTTCGAATCATATTCAATGCGCATTTGGTAAAGGTTTCCGTAGCGTTGTGCCTGCAGTACGCGGCTGTTCCACTCCATGACCCAGAGGCGGTTTTTGTTTTCCAGATAAGGCTGTCCGTAATAACCGCGCTGGCGTGCCCTCGAAACGAGCCAGCTGTTAAATCCGGGATCGATAATGATGATTTCATACTCTAATGAGTCGTTCGCAATACGTACAGTGTCGTTTGCAGTACCCGCAATACCTGTTTCTGTTGCATTAGCATTTGCGTTGGCAGGGTATAGGGCGTCATTTTTTGCACCACAGCCTATGGCTATGCCCAGTATGGTTATTATGATTATGGCATATGTTTTCATGGCATTGGACTGTTTAGGATATAAATTTAAAAAAATAAAGGCCCCAATGTTTTATTTGGCGCCTTTATTCTCATTTTCCATACGGAACTAATTATGCCCTGCCTGTTGCAGGTGTGGGAGTGCTGGTGCTGGCTTTAGAAGCTGTGTCAGCAGCATGGTTGGTTACCTTATCGGCAATTTCACCACCTTTTTGCACTACCTCGTCAAATTTCTTTTTTGCAGTTTCCTTAACGGTATTGTACTTGTCTGCAAGGTCGCTTCCAAGTTCTTCCGCTTTGCTGATTACTCCGTCAAGATATCCTTTTCTTTTAAGGATAATGCCTACTACTGCAAGGGCTGCAACTCCGGCTGCAATCCCTATAATTAACTTTTTGTTACTCATAGCTGTATAAATTAGAATTAGTGAATATTGTGAATCGATTATTTATCTTTCCTGTCACGGCTGCCTGCTCTTTTTTCCTGGTCGGGATTCAGGTTCCGTCTTTCGTTTTCAGCCATATTTTCTGCATTATTACGGCTTACATTAGCTTTTTCCTCATAGCCTTTTCCCATGTTGTGCTGAGGCGCCGGGGTTCCGGGCTCACTGCCTTGTTCTCCCGGAATATACTCCCTGTTATCTGATTGTATCATGATATTATGTTTTAGTTATTCAATTCTCCTTTGTCCGGGTGCAGCAGCCTTTCTGCAGCTTCCGGATGGTTGTTGGGCACCAGTGTAAAATTTTGCTTATAAGAGCTGTACATTGCAGGTTCATAATTATTCCTGTTTGGCTTGGTGCCAGCTGAATCATTGTGATCGATGCAGCCTTTTTCCCTTGTGCAGTTCGATGCGTGATGTGTCGTTTCCATGGCTTTTTCCATTTATAATTAATGTTATGTCCTGAATTCTTTTACTAAGTTAGGTATTGTAAATCGCTGTGTCTGCTAAGGTTATCTTAAATTTGGTGATTGTAACAAGGAATTAACGCAACGTTATAGTATAGTTGGCAAAAGGCAGTATGGATGTTAAAGTTATTGGCAATCGTACCATTTATTCGGGAATAAAAGCTAAACCACATATACCTCCACTTAGGATTTTTTAATCCTTCTAGTATTAAAAAAAATCCTCCGCATTTTTGCGGAGGATCAGGTCAATATTATTTTGGTAAAGCAAATGAACAGAAGCTGCTTTACGGAAAAGATCGAATGCTATAGGGCCGGATCGCTAATCATTATACAAAAAGCGGGTGGTCCTCTTCATCATAAATATCATACTCTACACCTTCTTCAAGCTCTGCTTCGGTAACATAACCGACTAACTTGACAATTCCGAATCCGGCTAACGCTGCGAGTAAAAATTTAAGCAATTTCATGGTGTATAATTTTAAAGGTTGCAATTTTTGGCGATTTGTTAATCAATCAGCCATTTCCTGAGGTAAAATTACATATAAGGAAATATTTGCAAACCGTTTTTAGTAAAATTTTAATACTTAAACACCTGTTTTGCAGTGAAAAGGTAATTTTGTGTAATGAAATTTAAAACCATCTGCCCAGCATTATACCCAGCCACACAAACAGGAGCCCTGCAAGCACACTTGCGGCTATGTAAGCAAAAGCGATGAGGGTTTGGCCACTGGTCATGAGCGTGGTATTTTCGTAAGCAAAAGCAGAGTAGGTAGTAAAGCCGCCGCAAAAACCTGTAACAAAAAGTAACCTGAAATTATCGCTGATGCCAGGCTGTTTTTCAATAATGGCCATAAAGACCCCAATCAAAAGGCAGCCCAGCATATTGATGAGGAATGTAGCAAGCGGAAAAGTACTGTGCCAATATTTATTGACAAGCATCGCCGAAAGGTAACGCAGTATGCTGCCTATCGCGCCGCCCAATCCGACAAGTAATATTGATTTGATCATAAATATTTCACCATTGTTATTTTATCGGCAGGGCTGTCATCTCCAAAAAAGTTTTCAATGATACCGCATTCCCTGAATCCTAAATTGGAATATAGCTTCCTTCCGCCCGTATTAGTTGAATAAACCTCCAGCCAAATGATTTTCAGTGGTGAGCTTTCCTGTGCCCAACTCATCAAAGTTTCTATAAGGAAGCGTCCGATTTTTCGGTTTTGCCATTCGTGCGCAATGCCCATTCCTATCATACCGGTATGGAAAAGCTTCTTTCTCTGGTTGCCGGACAGATCTATGTTGCCAATGAGTTGGTTGCCGTGTTCGGCCACGAGCAGCAGGCTATTCTCTTCGTTACGGAAACGTTTTATCAGGTCCTTTTCCATGGCAATGTCGTTCCTGTATTCAAACTCATACAGCGGAATGGAGCGGGTATCCTTAATATAACTTTTCTTGAGTTCAATGAGGGCCAGTGCATCTTCCTCCGTTGCTTCGCGAACGATGATCTCTTTGCTGTCAGCGGTAAAACGGGTAACGGGCTTTAGCTTCATTAAGGTAATTTGAATTCAGGATTGTAAATCAATCCGATGATATTGCCCCATTCATCTTTTACCGAGGCCACTACGATTTCGCCGCCCACGTTTTGAGGTGCTTCATGCTCCGTAGCGCCCAGGCTCAGGAAACGCTGATATTCTGCTTCAATGTCTTCTACTCCCCAATAGGTTACGATGTTGTCGCCTGTCACAGCTTCATCCGGCTGCAGGCCAAGTTCATATCCTGCTATGTTGAATCCCACATAAAAGGGTTCGTCAAAATAAGGTTCGGTTTGGAAAGCCAGAGCATACCATTCCTTTGCCTTTTGAAGGTTGCTTACTTTGTAGCCCACTGTTCGTAACCCGAGTATAGTTGATTTCATTTTCATTGATTTTTGATTACCGTAAAGTTAAATTATTTCGCTTAACCCCCGTAAATCGTATTTTAAATTGTTGTAAAAAGATTAAATTTTTATATTTACCATCGTTTATATATCGAAATGTTATAATTAGATGGAGCGGATACCGGAACTATATAAATACAAACACATATCTTTTGACCTGTGGCTCACACTGATAAAGTCAAATCCCGAATTTAAGAACAGGAGGAACCTCTTATTCAAAGAGTACTTCAATATCGATAAGCCGATTGACGTGGTTGCTGCCGCAATCCGTAAATTTGATATACTTACCAACAGCATCAATGAAAAGGCAGGAAAAAACTTCGATACTTTCGAGATCTACTATCTTATACTGGACCACCTTGGTATCGATATAGCTTTTTTTGATCGAACTCACCTTGGTGAATTCTACACCCTTACCGAAGACCTGCTAATGCAATATAAGCCGGTGCTGCTGCACGATTATATTCCGTCTTTATTTGAGAAGCTTCATTCGGAAGGCATTACAATGAACATCCTGAGCAATACCGCCTTCATCAAGGGGAGCGCCTTACGCAAGGTCATTGCACATCATGGATTGGACAGGTACTTCTCTTTCCAGCTATATTCTGACGAGACGGGCTTTTCCAAGCCAGCGCCGCAGATGTATCAATTGGCCTATGATGAAATCAGGAAAATTGGCAATATCGAAAAATCGCAAGTCCTTCATGTGGGAGATAATAAAGTTTCTGACTACAATGGTGCACTTGCTTTTGGCTTCAATGCCTATTTATTAATCAATACCCCAATTAATGAACCACACCTACAGCCTGCATAAAATTACCGATACGATCAGTTGCCCATTCAGTGAGGCTGAATACAGCAGGTTCAAGTTCGGCGACAATGCCTATGCCGAAAAATTTGCCGATGAGCTCTTCGAAGGCTTCATTGCGCAGCACAAGGACCTGATCCTTTCGCATAACGAAATTGTGATCCTGCCAAGCCCGTACCACGCCATACCTACGGCTTCCAACTTCCTGTGCCATTATTTTAAATTACGCATCAACCATTTTCTGTATGAGAATGGCAGGAAGGCGGTATCGGAATCAAAGATCTACCGCAACCAGACCTATACCACCGATTATGGTAACCTTGACTATGCCGAGCGGGTAAAGCTGATTGGCAACGATACCTATTACATCGACAGGAATTACATAGGCAACAAGCTGTGCCTCCTGCTGGATGATATCAAGATAACCGGCAGCCATGAGCACATTGTGAAAAAAATACTCAACCAGTACGAGGTAGAGGGGACTTTTGTATTCCTTTACTATGCCGAACTGGTAAACAAAGACATCCATCCCAATATAGAAAACTACTACAATTATTTCTTTGTGAAAGATGTACAAAGCCTCATGGAGGTAAGCGGCTCCCCTTCATTTGAGTTCAATACACGCATCGTAAAATATATTTTGAAGTTGGAGGAAAACGATTTTTCGCTACTTTTATCCTCCATGAACAAAAAAATGCGGCAGAAGCTGTTTGCCCTTGCGGTAAGTAACAACTACCACACTATTGATGAGTATAAAACCAATCTTGATAATATTAACCACAGTTTAACCAATAAAAATACGAATAGTTATGGCTATCAATTTACAGAAAGGCCAGCGTGAAACGCTAAATGCACCTAAATTCACAATAGGCCTCGGCTGGGACACCAACACATCATCAACAGGAGCGGCATTCGACCTTGATGCATCCGTATTCATCATGGGCGAGAACCGCAAGCTTGTTGCCGATGAATTCTTTGTATTTTATAATAATCTTACTTCTCCTGATGAGGCTGTACAGCACACAGGCGATAACCTTACCGGTGATGGTGACGGAGATGATGAGTCGATTAATGTAGACCTTTCTAAAATTGACCCAAGGGCTACTGAAATATGCATTGTAGTTACAATTCACGATGCCGAAACGCGCAAGCAAAACTTCGGGCAGGTGAGGAACTCCTTTGTACGCATTGTAGATGCCAACGGCACCGAGCTCGTAAAATATGAGTTGGAAGAAGATTTCTCTATAGAGACTGCCGTGGAATTTGGCCGTATCTACAAGAGGAATAACGAATGGAAATTTGAAGCGGTAGGCGTTGGCCAGCGTGGCGGCCTTCAGGAATATTTGAATAAGTATAACTAATAAAGTATCCTGACTTCACACGATGTGGCAACGATAAACATGTTATTTAACGTAATTGTTATTTTGCACCGTTGTCAGTTCGAGCGAAGTCGAGAACAAAATATAAACCAATGGCTATAAACTTAGAAAAAGGACAGCGCATTAACCTCGAGAAGAGTAACGGTTCCAAATTGCAGAACATCTGCGTGGGCATCAACTGGGGCGCTATTGAGAAAAAAGGATTATTTGGTACAAAAAAAGAACCGGTAGACCTTGATGCAAGCTGTGCCGTATACGACGAAAATAAAAGGGTAATTGACACCGTGAGCTTCAGGCAGCTGAAGAGCAACGACCAGGCAATCCGCCACAGCGGTGACGACCTTACGGGCGACCTTAACGGTGATGACGGGTTGGACAATGAAGTAATTACAGTAGATCTTTCGAGACTTTCACCGAATGCACACTACCTTGGCTTTTTCATCAACAGTTTCCGCGGGCAGGACTTTAAGGACATACCTTTCGCTTCCATCAGGATTTATGAGGGTACTCCAACCCGCGTGCAGGAGGTATTTGCCAAATATGACATTGCTAACGATAAAGCCTTTGAAGGCAGTGTGTCGATGGTACTGGGTGTATTCTACAAAAGGAATGGCGATTGGAAATTCAATGCGGTAGGCGTTCCTACACGCGACAGGAAACTTGAAGAAACCGTGGTTACGATACAGCAAAACCACCTGTAATACCAAAACAATGGAAAATAATGAAGTTACGGTAACAGCCCTTTCGGGGCCAATGGATAAGGAAGGTAATGTAAACCTCGCTGCTATAACCGAACAGCAAATGGCCGATTACAGGCCGATTGCCAACCAGTTGGATGAGCGCGATGCCAACTCCATACTGAACTATGGCGCCGAAATACAAAACACCATATCCAAGCAGAGCGATACGTTCTTAAGCAATGTAAGGGCGCAGCAGGCAGGAGATGTGGGCACGCTTATCAACGAGCTTTTGGCTGAGCTAAACTACATTGACGTAGATGAGCTGAACCAAAATGCGTTTCAGCGTTTCATTTCGAAGATACCTTTGCTGAGCAAGATGGTGACTGATGTAAAGAAGCTGTTCCAGAAATACGACAAGATCACTGCCAATGTAGACAGGATAAGCAACAAGGTAAAAGCCGGGATGATCAATTCGGTTAAAGACAATACCTCGCTTCAAACCATGTTCGACGGCAACGTGCAGCTTATTAAGGAAATTGAGAAGTTCATCATCGCAGGGCAGATCCGATACAAGGAACTGAATGAGGAGCTGGCACAAATGGAGGCCAATCCATCTCAGTACCAAGATTATGAAATTTCGGACAAGCGTACCTTCATTAACAGGCTCGACAAGAGGCTGGCCGACATGAAGGTGGTTCGCTTTATCCTGATACAGTCGCTGGCGCAAATACGGGTAGTACAAAACAACAACACCTCATTGGCCGAAAAGGCGCAGTCGATACTGACTACCACCATGCCGGTTTGGAAAAACCAGCTTACGCTTGCAGTAGCATTGCAAAGGCAGAGGCAGAATATTGAGGTGCAGCGCAAGGTATCGGAAACGACCAATACCATCCTCAGGAAAAATGCTGAAATGCTTCAGCAGAACAGCATAGAAGTAGCAAGGGAGAATGAAAACACGATCGTATCGCTTGAAACGCTTAGGGAAACAACAAAATCGCTTATAGATACGCTTGCTGAAGTGAAGCAGATACACGAGCAGGGATCCCAGACACGAAGGGAACTCGATGCCGGGCTGCAAAACCTGGAGGCCGAGCTGAAGAAGAATGTGGTAAGCTAAATGAGCGGAAGATTTTAATGTAGATGACGCAGGAGCAGGACGAAATATATGTACAGATAATTAAAGACAGCAGCAAGAGGCTCAGGGTTTTAAAAACACTATCAAATTTTTTTAGCCACAAGGACCTCTTTGCCGTTTTTATCCGTACTCAGGTGATACATAACCTGTTTGATACGAACAGGAACCTCGACCCGCACAAGCTGGAGTTGTTCCATGTGCAGTACACAAGCAGCCTCATCGACCTGTTCCAAAAGCTGAAAAAGTCAAAAGAGCAGCAATATTTACTGATTTCGGACGAAATTTACATAAATGATGATTTGGTACGCAAGCTTGAAAGCGAGTCGGTTGCTGTTGACTTCACTGCCGAAGTCAGGGACCATTCGGCCAATATGGCTGCCAAATTGAAGCAGTTGTATAACATGCTGGCTTCGGGTGAGCAGGCGATTTTCGGCTGGGGCGACATTATGCTTTTTGCCGCTAAAAGGGCAGGGGAATTTTATCGGGAAATCGATGCGTCGCAGTTTTTGGAACTGACCGAAATGGACTCCCGCAGCGCCTACCGCAATGAGTTTGCCAGTATTGAGAAAAAACTCCTCGGCCGGCTGAACATTAACCGATTCAGGGTAAAGTTTGCCTGCGGTCTGGTACACGGGAATGAAATTATCGAGGTGTTTGATTTTATGGATTCGAATGACAAGTTCATTTTCATAGCCAGCGCCAAGTCATTTTATTTCCTGGACAGTGAAACGGCCAAAGGATTTGACCTGTCGAAGAACCTTTCGTCAAAGAGCAGGATTATATTCGACCTGAAGGCTAAGACCGATGCGCTCAGGGAAAAGCAGGCAACGGTAAAAACATTCCTTCCCCCGGATGTGGAGGAAGTGCTGGAAGGCTACCTGGAGAAGATCTCGGGAGTGGATTTCCTCGATGAGCTGCAAAACGTAGACGAGCAGACCAACATTTTAAGGGCAATGCTTAACATTAATATTAATTCGAAATAACCAACCAATTACAATAAAACAATGGCAATTAATTTAGAAAAAGGACAAAGACAAAATATAGCGGCCCCGAAGTTTACCGTGGGTCTTGGATGGGACGCTAACACCGGCAGCGGTGAAGCCTATGACATCGACGGGTCGGTATTCATTTTGGGAGCAAACGGCAAGCTGGTAAGCGACAGCCATTTTGTTTTCTATAATAACCTGTCATCCCCGGATGGCGCAGTCGTACATACTGGCGATAACCTAACCGGCGAAGGTGCAGGCGACGACGAGACGGTAAACGTAGACCTTTCGAAAATTTCCGCTGATGTGGCTGAGATATGCTTCGTGGTAACTATCCACAAAGCGGCCGACAGGAGGCAGAACTTTGGGCAGATACGCAACTCGTTCATCAGGATCGTGGATACCAACGGTACTGAGCTTGTTAAATATGAGCTGGATGAGGATTTTTCAATTGAGACAGCAGTGGAGTTTGGCCGCATATATAAAAGGAATGACGAATGGAAATTCGAGGCTGTAGGTAACGGCATGAAAGGCGGCCTGCAGGACTTTTTGGGTAAATACAATTAATTACGATGTAGAGACGTAGCATTGCTACGTCTGTTTCATAAAATTATGGCAGACGTTGCATGCAACGTCTCTAACGGTGTTTAAAAGAATATTCCCGCTTGGGAACCTATGTAATAACAATGCTATTATCAACCAATAAAACATAATACAAATGGCAATTAATTTAACTAAAGGTCAGAAGATCGACCTTAGGAAAACTTCGGGCGAAAGCCTTACTAACTTCTGCGTGGGTGTAAACTGGGGCGCTATCGAGACGAAAGGCGGTTTTCTTGGCCTTGGCAAAAAAGTAACCAATATCGATCTTGACCTTAGCTGCATCATGATCGATGAGCAAAACAATATCTGCGACCACCTGTACTCTCCGCTTTACCGTGTTGAGGTACTGCAGCAATTTGGCCTTCCTAAAGGCAAGCTGGTATCGGTAGACAATGCGCTGAAGCACACCGGCGACGACCTCCAGGGTGATACCGGTGGTGATGACGGCCTTGACAACGAAATCATTACTGTAGACCTTACCCGCATTAATCCGAACGTAAGCCAGATATTTTTCTTCCTGAACAATGCCGGGCGTGAGGATTTCTCACAGATACCTTACTCAAAGATCAGGATGTACGAAGGGACGCCTACAAGGGTGAACTCGGTATTTGCTTCCTATAACGTTTCTGCCGAAGGGCAATATGCAGGCAAGCAATCGATCATCATGGGCAAGCTTTATAAAAGGAACGGTGAGTGGAAATTCAGCGCGATAGGCGACCCTACAGAAGATGTATTCCTCGGGCAGACCATCAAAAGGATCGTTCAGTCCTACCTGTAAGCCATGAAGGTAAAAAATATTGAAGGCCTTCGCGTTTCCGAGATCAGGGAAATGGTAGGCCAGGGTGGGAAGTTCGTTTATTTTCCCTATACAATCTCAATTGTGCTTGCAACTTTTAAAAGGCCGTCGTCCATCTATTTCATAAGGCCGGGCGAGGGTACTTTCAGGTACTCCTACAAGCATGTGGCTGTCAATGGCGTATTGGGCTGGTGGGGCATCCCCTGGGGTCCTATCTATACCATTGGCGCCATGTACAACCAGTTTAGCGGAGGCAAGGATGTTACGCAGGCCGTGATGAGCGAATTGATACAGAACGATCCGGAAGCGAATACATCTACATACAATATCAACGGCACCGTTTCATACAATACGCAGCCGCAGGGCGACAGCCAATCTCCCTATAACGTTCCAAGGAACTAATACACCGACTATGAGAAGATTACCGGTTTATTTTTTGCTTGATACATCGGGATCCATGTACGGCGAACCCATACATGCCCTGAATAACGCCCTCAGCGGGATGGTAAATACCCTTCGCAGCGATGCGCAGGCGCTTGATTCGCTATGGCTCAGCATCATCACATTCGACCGTGAGGTGAAGGAAGTCGTTCCGCTTACGGAGCTCGTGCAGTTCCGCCTGCCTGAGATTACCTGTCCGCAAAGCGGCCCGACCAATACCGGTGCCGCGCTTGAGTTTGTGCTTAATAAAGTGGAGCAGGACATCATTAAAAGTTCAGAGACCCAAAAAGGCGACTGGAAACCGCTACTGTTCGTATTTACCGACGGCAAGCCTTCGGATGTACAGCTGTACCGTGAAATGACTCCGAAAGTGCGTGCGTATAACTTTGGTGCTGTGGTGGGCTGTGCGGCCGGGCATTTAGCCAACGATGCCATGCTCAGGGAGCTTACAGATAATGTGGTACACCTTGATTCGGCTGACAGCCAGACCCTGAAGACCTTCTTCAAATGGGTGTCCGAAACCATAGAGCAGGGCAACAGGAGCCAGGGAACGGGTGAGGAAAACCGCCTCCCGCCGCCACCGGACGAGATTACCGTTGTTATTTAATTTTTAATAATCCGTTTTGTTTTTAACGTGCTGATTTGTCATTTGACTGTGTCGAACCACTTCGTTAGGTTTCGACGATAGGAGAAAACTCAAAAATTGATCGAGATTTCTCTCTCCGCAAGCTGCGTTCGAAATGACACGAGGACAAAATTTAAAATCATGAGAAGGCTACCGATATATTTTTTGATTGATATTTCTGAGTCCATGGTAGGCGAACCCATCCAGCAAGTGGAGGAGGGGCTTGCCACCATTATACAGGCATTAAAATCTGACCCGCATGCGCTGGAAACCGTATGGGTTTCCATCATTGTGTTTGCCGGGCAGGCCAAAACACTGGTTCCGCTACAGGAGATCGTGAGTTTTTACCCGCCGAAGTTTCCCATTGGTAGCGGCACCTCCCTGAGTAAGGGCCTGGGGCACCTGATGTACGAACTGCGGAGCAATATCGTAAAGACGACCTACGAGCAGAAAGGCGACTGGAAACCCATCGTGTTCCTGTTTACGGACGGCGTTCCTACCGATGACACCTCTGCGGCCATTGCCGAATGGAAGCAGAACTGGGCGCGCACGGCCAACATGGTTGCCATTTCCTTTGGGGATGAGACCGACATGAGGCTGCTGGGCGAGCTGAGCAACGACGTAATGCACTTTAAGAACACCAGCGCGCAGTCGTATAAGGAGTTCTTCAGGTGGGTTACCGATTCCATCAAGACGAGCAGCATCAGCGTTGAGAATAATTCTACAGGCTTTGAGCTGGCCAAAACGGACGATGAGACCATATCGAAAATCGACCTGAGCAAGCCTGGCGACTATGACCGCGGAGGGTATGTTGACGATAACTTTGTGGTATTCGCGGCACAATGCCAAAACACCAAGCGCCCGTACCTGATGAAGTATGGCAAGGTCTCGCAGCCTTCTAATTTCGGTGGGATGAACTTCGAGACCCGCGCCTTCAGGCTCATGGGGGCCTATCCTGTGGATAACTCGTATTACGAGCTGGCCGACAAATCCTACGAGAACAACGTGAGCAGCGAAGAGCTGATAGGCGCACCTACGTGCCCGTGCTGCGGCAACCAGTACGGACTGGCTGTATGCTCATGCCGCAAAATCCATTGCATAGGAGATGAGGAAGTAAGCACCTGCCCCTGGTGTGGTTCGCAGGGCCGGTATACCTCTGGCGGCGGTAATAACGGCGGCTTCAACATAGGCAGGGCGCAGGGGTAATGAACGACATCCAAAAATACATTTTTACGCTCCTGGGCAATCAGGGCATACACAGTCCGCAGCAATTTGAAAAGGAATTCCTTGAGTTTGCCGCGCGGGAAGAAAATATTAAAAACGTAAGTCTCATAAGGCAATTACAGATACAAATGACACAGGCTTGGGAGATCAGGGCAAGGCGGCTGGAGATAGCCGGGCAATACATTACTTTCCCCAACGGGATGGCAGGCAAGCCATACACTGCCGTGTTCGATTTTGAAGCGTTGAATCTCACCGACCTTACCTTTCATACGCTTACCGGCTTTGAAAGCACGGGGTTGGAATATGACGCGGCATCCGGAACCATATCCGGTACACCGGAACAGGCAGGCGACATTACGCTTGAATTTGCCTACAATTTTGAAGGCGAGGACGAAGGCGCTGAGCCTAATGTCAAAAAGCTTTCCATCATCGTCAATGCCGACCCGAAGTCCCTATGGAAGGATATTCCCAGCGATGCCAATGGGCTGTATGCCAAACCCGATAACGTTGCCGAGACCGTGCAGCTGGGCGGGAAAACCCTTGTGGTGGCATCGCGCCGCGGCAGGTCGCACGCCAATACCGGTGGCTACCGCGATGATGATTACGACTATGCCGAACTGGAAAACGGCTGGAGCGTGATCGCGGTTTCAGACGGGGCGGGTTCGGCACTGGCAGGCCGTAAAGGTTCGGAGATTGCCTGCAATGCGGTGGTATATTACCTGAAGCACAGGTTTACTGCAACACAGTCTGCAGCGATAGACGAAGCGGTTTCGGCGAATGCCAAAGAGAAAATAAAGGAGCTGGCACTGCCATACCTCTTGGGGGCAGCAAACCATGCCTTTGAAGAAATAGAGAACTTTTCGCGTGAGGCGGAGATGCCCCTGAATAGCTTTCATGCCACGCTGGTTTTTGCATTAGTGAAGCACTATCCGCAGGGATCGGTTTTCATGACGTTCAGCATTGGCGACTGCCCGATGGCTTTGGTAAATAAAGACATGACGGGAGTGACCCTGATGAACAAGCTGGATGTGGGCGAATTTGGCGGCGGGACACGCTTTGTGACGATGCCCGAAATTTTCAGGGCGGACGATTTTGAGGAACGATTTACCTTTGAAATGGTAACGGATTTCTCTTATTTTGTACTAATGACTGACGGGATATACGACCCGAAATTTGAAGTGGAGGCCAACCTTGATAAAATAGAAAGGTGGCAGCGCTTTTTTGAAGACCTTGACCTTGAACGAAAAAGCAGAGAAGCGTTGCCTGGCATGAGGAGAGGCAATGATGACATACGGGACAGGCTTGCCGAATGGATGGATTTCTGGAGTCCCGGCAACCATGATGACCGGACGCTGGCGATTTTATTTTAAGTTCATTTGTTGATGTGTTGATTTGTTTATGGCTTTGTACGCTTGAACTTTTTTAACCACATAGTGACATAGGCTTTTTGTGCGGCTAAAAAGTTAAGCAGGCATTACATTTGAATAGTCATACATAGAATGAAGCAAAGCTTCAAACGTATGTGTCCTGATTGATGGACAATAATGTATATTGAGAAACATAGGCTATGTACCTATGTGGTTAAATTGTTTTCAACATGTGGCCTGATCGGAGCCACATTTTAAAAGTATAAATGGAAATAAGGACTGTACGTTCGGTGAACGACCCCAATAAAACCTATGAGCTTGTCGATAACGGCGAGCCGATGCGCGGCGGGATGAAGGATGTGTACTTCAGCCCGGATAAGTCGTATGTGGTGGCGTTTTTCCGCGATAAGCTCGACGATAACCAAAAGGAGCGCCTCAAGCGCATTACCAGCTACTACCTGCCCCAGATTAAGAATAAGGAGGCCGCGGACTATTACCTTGAAGAGGTGTTCCGCTGGCCAACGGATGTTGTCGATTATCAGGGGCTGACGGGCATCATCGTACCTGCTTACAAAGGCAAGTTCTTTTTTGCCAAAGGCCATGAAACGGGTGACCTTATCAAAGGCAAGGAAAAGAATGGGAAATGGTTTGCCGCCGCGAAGTTCCGGAATGAGCAGTTCCCGCTCAGGGTGGCCAAATCGGAGCTGGGCAACTGGCTGAGCTATTTCCAGATATGCGTGAACCTGGTGCGCGGCGTAAAGAAAATGCACGCGATGGGTTTGGCGCACTCTGACCTTTCCTACAACAACGTACTGATTGACCCTGTGGAGAAAGCAGCCTGCATGATCGACCTGGACGGGTTGGTAGTGCCGGGACTATTCCCCGCGGAAGTGATCGGTACAGCCGAATTCATCGCACCCGAAGTTTTGGCAACAAAGCATCTGGACAAGAATGACCCTAACCGGAAATTGCCCAGCAGGCTGACCGACCTGCACGCGCTTCCGGTACTGATATACATGTTCCTGCTGCACCGCCATCCGCTGAAGGGCGGGAAAGTGCATGACCTGGACACCGAAAAAGACGACCTGCTGTCGATGGGGGAGAAGGCGCTGTTCATTGAGCACCCGACCGACCAGACCAACAGGCCAAAACCCAACCGCTTCTCGAAATGGGACATGCCATGGGCGGACATTAATGCATTGCCGTATACCATTACAGGACCATACCTGACGGAGATGTTTAACCGTGCGTTTATTGAGGGGCTGCACGACCCGCAACTGCGCCCGCCTGCCGAGGCCTGGGAACAGGTACTGCTGAAAACGGTAGACCTGATGCAGAAATGCGAAAACGCCAATTGCTCCCAGCAATGGTATGTATTCGACAACTCGAGCGCGCCGAAATGCCCGTTTTGTGGCACAAAGCATCAGGGAACATTGCCAATGCTCGATTTTTATTACGAATTTAGCCCCGGCGTATGGAAGCCGGACAACCAAAGGCTGATGGTGTACAACAACCAGTACCTTTTCAACTGGCACGTGAACCGCAATATTGTGCGAAACGAAAGGCTCGACCCGAGGGAGAAGATCCCGGTAGGGTATTTTACTTTTTTTGAAGGCAAGTGGGTGTTTGTAAACCAAAAACTGGAACACATGAAGGATGTGACCGAAGGAAAAGACGTTCCGACAGGATCGATGGTGGAACTGACGAACGGAAAGAAAATACTGCTATCTTCGCAGGAAGGAGGCAGGCTTGCACTGATCACCATTACTAATAATAACAATTAACACTAACATTTGAGATGCAGACAGACAGTTTTTTTAACCACCCGGGACTGATAGCCGGTTTTGCGGTAGTGGTCATCATCATGCTTTTGCTTGACCTTGGCGTTTTCAATAAGAAGAGCCATGCCGTTACAAACAAAGAGGCCATTATCTGGTCCCTCGTATGGATTTCTTTATCAATGGTATTCAGCGGGGTAATCTACTGGGTATTTAGTGCTGAATCGCCGGAACTGGCCCTTGAAAAGTTTTCACAGTTCCAATCGGCGTACTGGATTGAAAAAGCCCTATCGGTAGATAACCTTTTTGTATTCATACTCGTATTCGGCTTTTTTAATGTACCGAAAGAGAACCACCACAAAGTACTGTTCTGGGGTATCATTGGAGCGCTGGTGCTTCGTGCGGTATTCATTTTCAGCGGCGTAGGGCTTATCAAGCTTACCTATCTACCGGAGATGAACATTTTTGGTTACGATGTGAAGATCAATGTGGTAATGACGCTGTTCGGTATCTTCCTGATCTATGCAGGTATCAAATCATGGTTTGCCGATGATGATGACGATGAGGAAAAAGACTTCAACACAAGTCCCGGCGCAAGGGTAGTGCACAAGTTCTTTAAAGTAAGCAAAAACTACGATAAGGATAAATTCTTTACCATTGAGAACGGTAAAAAACTGGCCACGCCGCTATTGGTGGTAGTGGGGGTTATCGAGTTTACCGATCTTCTTTTCGCAGTGGATTCGATCCCGGCTATCTTCGCCATTGCACCGGACGACCCGTTCATCCTGTATACATCGAACATTTTTGCGATACTGGGGCTAAGGGCGCTGTACTTCCTGTTGGCGAACTTTATCCACCTGTTCAGCAAATTAAAATACGGCCTTGCCATTATCCTGTCGTTCATCGGCGTGAAAATGGTCATCGCACCCATATTCCATATCGAATCCATCCATTCGTTGATGGTGGTTGGCGGTGTATTGGTGCTTTCGGTTATCGCATCGTTGATGTTCCCGGACAAAAAAGAAGAAACTGCGGAGTAACTACAGGAGTTTTATAACTATGATTAACCTGACATGTTAAAAACCTGTCAGGTTTTTTAATGTTTAACCTCACCCCAACCCCTCTCCAAAGGAGAGGGGCAAGCTTCACTCGAGCGGAAGCTGTGGATATAAATTACTAATTCTTATCGTTACAGTGAGTCTTGTAACGATTTTATTGTCGGCATCCGACTCCCCTCTCCTTTGGAGAGGGGTTGGGGGTAAGGTCTGAAAAGATTTAACTCGTAAGTTTATCAGGAAATCTAACATCCCTATATAGGTAAATTAAATATACTCTTATTATATTTGCTGTTCTTACAGACAAAACTAACGTAACAAACATGAAACTATTACAAGGAAAAACGGCTATCATAACCGGCGCGAGCAGGGGCATAGGCCGTGGCATTGCTGTTGTTTTCGCACAGCACGGTGCCAATGTGGCATTTACATACAGCGCTTCGGTTGAGGCGGCACAGGCACTGGAGGAAGAACTAAAAGGATACGGCATATCGGCGAAAGGCTACCAAAGCAACGCGGCCGATTTCAACGAGGCACAGAAGCTGGTTGACGATGTTGTGGCGACTTTCGGTACTGTGGATATACTTATCAATAATGCCGGTATCACCAAGGATAACCTCCTGATGAGGATATCGGAAGAAGATTTCGACAAAGTGATCGAGGTGAACCTGAAATCGGTTTTCAACATGACCAAGGCCGTACAGCGCACGATGCTCAAGGCACGCAGCGGGTCGATCATCAACATGAGCTCGGTAGTGGGTGTGAAAGGCAATGCCGGGCAGACCAACTATGCGGCTTCAAAGGCCGGCGTGATCGGGTTTACAAAGTCGGTAGCGCTGGAACTGGGTTCAAGGAACATCCGCTGCAACGCTATTGCACCGGGCTTCATTGAGACCGAAATGACCGGCAAGCTGCCTGAAGACGTGGTTAAGGGCTGGGCCGAAGCGATTCCGTTGAAGCGCGGCGGTACGCCTGAAGATGTAGCGAATGCCTGTGTATTCCTGGCTTCGGACATGGCTGCCTATGTAACAGGACAGACACTGAATGTGGATGGCGGAATGCTTACATAATAAAAATCTGAAAAACGCGATACTATAGAATGACTGCATCCACTGTTTTATGGCTACTACTGTCGGCACTGGCAGCATTTGCATTATCGTTTTACCAATATCTTTTCAAAGCCAAAAAGAGAAGCAGGCTGCATATCTTTTTGGCTTTGCTTCGTTTTATAACTTTGTTCTCGATTTTCGTACTGCTCATCAATCCGGTGATTACGCACAAAGACCTTGAAACGGTAAAAACGCCACTGCCTATACTGCTGGATAATTCGCAGTCCATAAAAGAACTCGGGCAGGATTCACTGGCAAAGCAATTGGCTGAGAAACTCACATCGAACAGTGCTTTAAAGGACAAATTCGATGTACAGCTCTATACATTCGATGAAGGGTTTGAGTCGGGTAAAGCCCCTGATTTTACCGGAAAGCAAACACATATTGACCAGGCGGCACAAAACCTGACGCAATTGTACCGCAATGCGGCCTATCCGGTGGTAATGCTGTCCGATGGCAACCAGACCATAGGCAATGACTATGTGTACAGCTTCCGTGAAAATACCTCAGTTTACCCATTAGTCTTAGGTGATACCACCACATTCCTTGACCTTCGGGTAAGCCAGGTGAATGTGAACAAGTATGCTTTTTTAAAGAATAAGTTCCCTGTTGAAGTATTCCTGCAATACAGCGGCAACAAGAATGTGAATGCTGTTTTTAGCATCATGCAGGGCAATTCTGTACTGAGCAGGCAGAACGTTGCTTTCTCAAAAGATAAGAAAGCACAGTCGCTCTCTGTCCTTTTGGATGCTTCCAAAGCGGGCGTTCAGACTTTTAAAGCCGTTATCTCTTCTGCGGAAGCTGAAAAGAACAAATACAACAACACGAAGAACTTTGCGGTGGAGGTTATCGACCAGCGTTCGGAAGTGGTGTTGGTGGCGTCGGTCAACCACCCCGACCTTGGCGCACTGAAGCGTTCCATAGAGACTAACCAGCAGCGCAAGGTCACGATACTGAAACCTAACGAGTTAAAGTCATTGCAGGATTACAATGTGCTGATACTGTACCAACCGGATGCTTCGTTCCGCCAGCTTTTGGAAATGAATAAGGGCGCGGGGCTAAATACCTTTACCATTACCGGACTTTCGACCGATTTCAATTTACTGAACCAAACACAGAACCAGCTCAGCTTCAGGATGAGTTCGCAGCGGGAGGATTACCTTGCCGATTTTGAGGGCCAGTTCAACCTGTTTGCGGCTACGGACATAGGCTTTGGGCAGTTCCCTCCATTGCAGCACCCGTTCGGGACCATCACACCAAAGGAGAATACGAACGTGCTGTTGCAGGCTCGCATACGCAATGTGCGTACCGAGAACCCGCTAATGGTCTTTTCGGAGAACGGTGGACAGCGCAGTGCCTTCCTTTTAGGGGAGAACATCTGGAAATGGAGGATGGAAAGCCACCAAACTTCTAAGTCGTTTGAGCAGTTCGATATTTTCATGGATAAGACGATACAGTTTTTGGCATCGAACTCTAAGAGAAAATCATTGGTCGTAAACCATGAAAGCTTCTACAATTCGGGAGAGGTAATACAAATTACGGCACAGTACTTCAACAAGAACTATGAGTTTGAGGAGAATGCCCGCCTGTCAATACAGTTAAAGAACAAACAGACCGGTGCCTCCAAAAGCTACGACTTCCTGAAAGGCAGCAATGAGTATAAGGTAAATCTTGACGGGCTTGCCGCGGGGCAGTATAGCTTTACGGTAAAAGAGGCTTCATCTAATACCTCGTATAACGACTCGTTTGAAGTGCTGGACTTTGAGATTGAAAAGCAGTTTGTGAACCCTGACCTTGCGCGGTTGAAGCAAACGGCGGCCAATACCGGGGGGGCGGTGTATTATCCTTCACAGGCGGATGAGCTGGCGAATTTCCTTTTGAAGAATGAGGACTACAAAGCCATACAGAAGGAAATCATCAAAAAATCGCCGCTCATTGACTGGGTGTGGCTATTGGTTATCCTGGCAGTATCGCTTGCGGCGGAA
Organism: Flavobacterium sp. MFBS3-15; assembly: GCF_026107645.2. Taxonomy (GTDB): domain Bacteria; phylum Bacteroidota; class Bacteroidia; order Flavobacteriales; family Flavobacteriaceae; genus Flavobacterium. The sequence continues at coordinate 59,025 of NZ_JAPCHV010000002.1, forward strand.
TGGTTTGTGCGCAAATACAACGGACTGCTGTAAGCAGTACTAAAGTTATTATAAATCCTATTTTTCTTACTGTAATTGTTTTTAAATTTGGTAAAACACTAAATTTGAAAACATGAAAAAGATTATCGCAATTTTCAGCATAGCGGTTTTAGGCCTTACAGGATGTGGCGGAGCCAAATCTGTACACGCAACGGATATGCTTACCGCTACCGTATGGGAACTATCCTCCATTAACGGTAAAAAGGTAGATGCAGCAAGCCTCCCTAACGGCGTTCCGACTGCAACATTTGACAAGGAGCACAAGATTTCGGGCAACAGCAGCTGCAATGGCTACGGAGGCTCGTACAACCTTAATGACGAAGGAGGCATGAACATAAGCGAGATCATGTCAACAAAGATGTACTGTGAGGGCAGCATAGAGAACGAATATTTTAAAGCACTTGAAAAAATAAACGCGGCCAAAGTAGACAAGGACAAACTTACCCTGATGGAAGGTGTGGATGAGCGCCTTGTTTTTGTGCCTAAAAAATAATTATGATTACAAAACCTGTCCTCGACTTTTTAAAGGACTTAACTGAGAACAACAACCGCGAGTGGTTTGCAGATAACAAAAAGGCTTTCCAGGCGAATGACGCACTGGCAAAGTCTTTTTTTAATGAAGTGTATGAAGAGCTGCGCAAGCTGGACTCGATTGATAAGATGCAGATTTTCCGCATATACCGCGACATCCGTTTTTCAAAGGATAAGACTCCCTATAAGAACCATTTTAGTGTTTGGTTTTCCCGTACTAAACCGGCACTACGCGGCAGCTATTACCTGCATATCCAGCCGGGAGGCAACAGCTTTATGGAAGGAGGTTTTTGGGAACCAGATGCACCCGATTTGCTTCGCATACGCAAAGAATTTGAGATGGATGACAGTGAAATCAAAAGTATTACATCTCACCCAAAATTCATTGAATACTTTGGAGCGCTCAGAGGGGAAGGGGTGAAAACTTCACCCAAAGGCTTTGATAAGGACCACCCCGCCATTGAGCTGATCAAAAAGAAGCAGTTTTTATTAGTGCGGAACTTTACCGATAAGGAAGTACTGTCCAAAAACTTTAAGGAAGAAGTGATTGCAACGTTTGAGGCGATGCGCCCTTTCTTCGACTACATGAGCGATGTGCTTACTACCAATCTTAACGGGGAAAGCATAATAGAGTAAAGAGGGCATGAGCCCTCTTTTTTCATTCGGGTTGCGCAAGCAGTTGCACCTGGTCTTTCAGCCTTTCAATAAGCAGGTTCATCATGCGCTTGTTCAGGTTGGACGAGTTGAGTATGTATTCCCTGAACTCCTCTATGGTAAACATTGCCATTACCATTCCCTTTAACGCATTACGGAATTTGATGTCCTTATGTACGGCATTGTCGATAAACTGCATTTTCTTTTCGATAGAAAATGAGTAGAAATCGCTTTTGGATTTATTTACATAATTGAGGAAAGATTCTATAAAAATATCATTTTGGAGCTTCAGGATAGGTCTTATGGTTTGGTTTTGAAATATTTCTTCTTTACCTGACTGGGGGAGTATCTCGCCTATGGCTTCCCCCCGCAGGGCCAGCAGCCCATTATCGCGATCGTTCATCTTGTTTTCTTTTAAAGATAAAAAAAAACCTCTGCATTAAGCAGAGGTTTTATATATAGTTATTAACTATTCTGTTATTTCAGTACGAAAGTTACCCTTCTAACTGTTTGGCGTACCGCTTTGGTATCGTTGCCAAGGCTTTGTGAGCCGTTGCCTACGATATTAAGCCTGCCTTCTTCAATGCCTGCGTCAACAAGTATTTGCTTAACGTTTTTAGCCCTTCTTTCAGACAGATCCTTGTTGTAATCAGAGTTACCAACTTCGTCAGCATATCCAATTACGTCAGCCGATTTGTTCGGGTTCTCTTTCAGGTATTTGATAAGGAAATTAATACCGTTTACAGACTGTGCGTTTGGTGTATCTTTATTAAAGTCGAAGTATACATTCACGTAACCATCGTTGATAAGCTGCTCAACACCGGCCCCAACCTGCTGGATTTTTTGCTCCATCTGCTTGTTGTTATTTTCAATGTACGACTCCAGCTCATCCGGCACACCATTTTGGTTCCTGTCGATAGTCCTTCCTTTGCTGTCTACTGCTACACCTGTAATAGTGTTAGGCTCACTGTCAAGGTAATCCGGCACGCCGTCCTTGTCAGTATCGTTCATCATGGTCTCAAGCTCAGCAAGACGGTCTTCCATCTCTATCAGCTCGTTTGATTTCTCTTCAACATACCAGTCAGCATGCTTTTCGTGCTTACCCAGGTAAATGGATAGGCCTAACGTAGCGGTATATAGTGTACTGTCAAAACCCTGAAAGGTCTTTTGGCTTCCGTCTTCATTATTGTATGGCCCGCCATCCCAGGTCCTGTGCTGGGAAAAGTTATTGTACATGGTAAAATCGGCATTGAAGGCTACCCTGTCAGTTATCCTGAACTGGCCGGTCATACCTATAATAAAGCTACCGATCCTGTCTTTTGCATCAGGATTTAAAATCCCGCCTTCACGTGTGTCAGTCTTGATCTGGCCTACGCCTATACCCATGTGCCCTAAAAGGTTTAGCCTTTTAGTCCATGTTTGAAAATCCATGATGCGGCCAAGGTTTGCATATCCCTGAAGGTTAATGCTCATTACTTTGGTTTCAAATTCAAGGCTTCCGCTACCATCGTCATTAAGAACGTCGTATCCACCTTGTAATTTAAGACCAAATTTGTTGTTGAACATGTACCTGAAACCAAGGTCAGCATGGAACAAATTGGTTACCTGCATGTGGTAGCCCGGAGTCATCGGATTGGCAGCCTTATTGGTACCAAAAGCAGCGTCAATGGACCACTTATTGTATTCATTGACCGCTGAGCCTTCTTCCTGGGCTCTTAAGGCAGCAGGAGCGAGACATAGCATTAATAATGGGAGTACAACTTTCTTCATAATAATTGTTTATTGTTTATCAGTATTATTGGCTATTATCTGGTATAGATAATATGAACGGGGCAAAAGTAAAGATTTTTATTTTAAGAAATAGTATTACTTTTATGACGAAAATTTTAACAAAAGTAAAAAATGTTTTCTATAACTAATCCTTTTAACAAAACTTTTTTGTCAAATCACGAATATTTTTCTGAATATCAGGTGAGTACAAAACTGGGGTTGGCCGGTAAAGCTTATGCCGGATGGAGTGAACTATCAGTTAATCAACGGATTAATTTTATAAAAACTTTAGTATTTACCTTAACAAAACAACAACATTTACTGGCCGAGAAATGCACTTTGGAGATGGGGAAGCCTATTGCCCAATCTGTCGCAGAAGTAAGTAAATGCAGGATGCTTTGCGAATTTTATATTGAGAATGCAGAAGGTTTTCTCATCGGAAAGGAAATCAATACAGATGCCTCAAGCAGTTATGTTACTTATGAACCTTTGGGGGTAATACTGGGTGTGATGCCCTGGAATTTCCCTTACTGGCAGGTATTCCGGTTTGCCATACCTGCACTTATCGCAGGTAATACAGTAGTTGTAAAGCATGCGTCCAATGTTGCCGGGTGCTCAATACTTCTTGAAAATCTTTTTCTCGAGGCAGGTTTTCCGGAAGGTGTATATACCAACCTTATTATTTCCGGTGATCAGGTGGAGGGCGTTATCAATAACCCCATCATAAAAGGCGTGTCGGTTACCGGCAGCGAAAAGGCCGGCACGGCTGTAGCTTCGGCGGCTGCCCGGCAGGTAAAAAAAGCGGTTTTGGAGCTGGGCGGAAGCAACGCATTTATTGTTTGCAGTGATGCTGATTTGGAGAAAGCGATTGAGGTAGGTGTGAATGCCCGCATGCAGAATACCGGACAAAGCTGCATTGCTGCCAAACGGTTTTTAGTACACCAATCCGTGTTTGAGAAATTTACAGAAGGTTTTAAACAACGCATAGAAGCGCAAAAGGTGGGTGACCCTATGGACGATGCAACAGAAATTGGGCCCATGGCGCGTGAAGACCTGGCGGTGGAAGTGGAGAAACAGGTTAACGATTCTGTCGCGATGGGAGCTAAGGTCCTTTCAGGCGGAAAACGGAAGGATGCATTTTTTGAGCCTACGCTGATTACAGGGGTTACAACAGATATGCCGATTTTTAAGCAGGAAGTTTTCGGGCCTGTCGCCGCCGTAATGCCTTTTGATACATTTGAAGAAGCGGTAGCGTTAAGCAATTCTACCGAATTCGGCCTTGGTGTTACTGTATTTACACGGGATGTTGAGGGCATCCGAAAAAAGATACACCTTTTTGAAGAGGGAGCCGTATTCATCAATGCAATGGTGAAGTCAGATCCTGCCCTGCCTTTCGGAGGGGTAAAGAAGTCCGGATTCGGGCGTGAGCTTGCAGAGAACGGGCTTAAAGAGTTTGTAAATGTAAAAACGGTTTACATAAAGTGACAGGGAATCGTCCGAAAGTTGCCAAATATAAGATGAAACTTACAGATAGTTGCGAGGATGGCAAAAATGGCTCTGACACCCTGTTAAAGTTGATGTATCGGATAGTGCAATAGTGTAAAAGTGCTATTTTTAGCGCCTTAATCCAAAATACATCAATGAAGAAATTATTTGCCATTCTTGGTTTATCAGCACTTACTTTACTACAGTTCAATTGCTCATCGTCCGATGGTGACAATCCGCCGACGGATACCACTGACGATACTCCCGGGCCGGGTACCAATGAGGTTGACTTCTGGCTTACCAACAATGCCGGAACCATCAGGCTTACAAAACAAAATACGGTTCTCGATTTTGGTACGGTAGACAATACGCTCCCTACAATAGAGGTGAATGAAGCATCAACGTTCCAGACGGTAGATGGTTACGGCTATACCCTAACCGGAGGCAGTGTACAGGTCATCAATAACCTGAACGCTGCACGCAAGCAGGAATTGCTCCAGGAGCTTTTCAGTACTACTGCCGGTATAGGGGTAAGCTACCTGCGCATCAGCATAGGTGCATCCGACCTGAATACAGCGCCGTTTACCTATAACGACATGCCTGCCGGGCAAACCGATCCGGCGCTTGCCAACTTCAGCATAAATAATGACAGTGCCCTGGTAGCCCTGCTAAAGGACATCCTGGTTATAAATCCCAACATAAAAATTGTTGCCACTCCATGGAGCGCACCGGTGTGGATGAAAGACAACGGGAGCTTCGTAGGAGGCAGTCTCCAATCGCAATATTATGATGAGTATGCCCAGTATTTTGTAAAATATATCCAGGCCATGCAGGCACAGGGGATAGCCATTACAGCGGTTACGCCCCAGAATGAGCCACTGAACCCATATAACAACCCAAGCATGCTGATGCAGGCAACTGAGCAGGCTAACTTTATAAAAAACAACCTGGGCCCGGCATTCCAGTCGGCCGGCATTACGACAAAAATAATTACTTACGACCATAACTGCGACCAGCCTTCCTATCCCATTTCGATACTGAATGACGGTGCAGCCAAGGCTTTTGTAGACGGGTCTGCCTTTCACCTCTATGCAGGAGACATAAGTGCCATGACAACAGTACACAATGCGCATCCTGACAAGAATGTATATTTTACCGAACAGTACACTGCGGCGACCGGCAACTTTGGCGGCGACCTGAAATGGCACCTTAAAAATGTGCTGATAGGGTCAATGCGCAACTGGAGCAAGAACACGCTGGAGTGGAACCTTGCCAGCAACAGCACCTGGGACCCGCACACCAATGGCGGATGTTCTGATTGTAAAGGAGCGATAACTATAATAAGCAGCGATAACTATACACGGAATGTAGCCTATTATGTAATTGCCCATGCTTCAAAATTTGTACCGGCAGGTTCGGTGCGCATTGGCAGCAACATTTCGGGCAACCTGCAAAATGTAGCTTTTAAAACCCCGGAAGGAAAAATTGTACTCATTGTTGAAAATGATGGTGCCGGTATCGAATTTTTCAATATAAAGCATAATGGTGAGTGGGTAAGAACAAGCCTTGAGGGCGGGGCGGTAGCCACCTATATATGGTAGTTTTTGCATTTGAGTAATATACAAAAAGCACGGCAACTGTCGTGCTTTTTTATTGACTGTCAATTGTGTAGGGTGTTTTTTACATACGTAAAACTTAACATTGGGTGATTGTTTTATTGATTAATTTTGTTAACGATTAATTTACAATAGGTTAATAATAGCCTTTAACCCAAAAGGAATACTTAAAAATAAAACAGAAATGAGACAGCCCGCAAAGAAGACGCCCGAAACCCCGGAAACAGAAAATACAGCCCCCGTAGCTGAAACAAATAATGCTCCTGCACAGGAAACCATGCCTGCAGCTGAGGAAAAACCAAAACCTGTGCGCAGGAGGCCTGCCCCTGCCAAAATAGAGGAGCCTGAAGTGGCTGCGCAGGAAGTTGTTGAGAAAGCAGAGGCGCCTGCTGAAGAGTCCGCACAGGAAACTGTTGCCGAAGTAACCGTGGAAAAGTCTGAAAAAGTAAAGGTTAAAAAAGATAAGTCCGGTAAAAAAGATAAGAAAAAGGACAAGGACAAGAAAAAGAAGAAGAAAGCCAAGGCTAAAAAAAAGGAAAAAGCTAAAAAGAAAAAGGCTAAGGCCAAAGCTAAGAAGAAGGAAAAGAAAAAAGCCAAAGCTAAAAAGAAAGGAAAAAAGAAGTAATCTTCTATACAGACGGAGCCTTAGGGTTCCGTTTTTTTATTCGCTATCCCGAAATTTCCCAACCTGTGGTCCGGTCAAAAAGAAAGGGCCGGATAGCCAGCCTGACTTGCAATCTGGAATCTGAAATAAAAAAGCCCTGCAAATTCCTTTGCAAGGCTCTCCTTCAATAACCTAAGTAACAAAAAATAACGTTATTATTGTTCTCCGGTACTTGTTGAAGTTTTCTTGGCAGCTTTCCTGTTATTGTCTGTACTTGTTATTTTTATGTGCTCTTCGCGTTTTTGCTTTTCCAGTTCTGCATGGCGCTCCTCTTCTAGCTTTTGCCTTTCCTCAAGGGCCTGCTTTTCGTGCAGCTCCACCTGTTGCTGTGTGATTACAGGCGGCATACGCTGGGTTGTGTTCTCCTTTTCCTGTGCTGCTGCGAGTGCTGTAAAAGCAATAAGCATTGTGTATGTGAATATGATTTTTTTCATGGTGCAGCACTTTTGTTTCATAAAATTAGGCATTCTGTACAGAAGTTTCATAGCGTAATCTGTTGATTAACCTGAGTTTAACGATGATTAATAATTTAAGTTAACAATCCCTACGCGTTGTGTTAAAAATCCGTACCCTGCCACGCCACGACGCAGTGTTAATCACTATCTTTGCCGTAAATTGCCTTACAGTGAGCGAGATCAACAAGCTTAAAATACTCAACGACCCTATTTACGGGTTCATATCCATTACCAATCCGCTGGTGTACGACCTTATCCAGCATCCGTACTTTCAACGCCTGCGCCGCATATCGCAAATGGGATTGTCCTATTTAGTATATCCCGGGGCGCACCATACACGGTTTCACCATGCTTTGGGCTGTATGCACATCATGCAGAAGACCGTTCAGGTGCTTAAATTCAAAGGCATAGAAATATCTCCTGAGGAAGAAACCGCACTCGACATTGCCATACTGCTGCACGACATCGGGCACGGGCCTTTTTCGCATGCCATGGAACACAGCATAGTCGAGAATGTAAGCCATGAGTCCATATCATTACTGTTCATGGACTGGCTGAATGAGGAGTTTGGTGGAAAACTGACTCTTGCCATCCGGATATTCAGGGGCGAATACCACCGCAAATTCATGCTGCAGCTCATTTCGAGCCAGCTGGATATGGACCGTATGGACTACCTGAAGCGCGACAGCTTTTACAGTGGCGTGGCCGAGGGCAACATTAATAGCGAAAGGCTCATCCAGATGTTTAACGTGCACGATGATACCCTGGTGATAGAGGAGAAGGGGATTTATTCGGTAGAGAAATTCCTTGTAGCGCGCAGGCTGATGTACTGGCAGTGCTACCTGCACAAAACCAGCGTGGCTGCAGAGCTTATCCTTACAAAAATATTGAAGAGGGCCAAAGAACTCACCCAACGGGGGGAACGTCTGGACGCCAGCGCACCGCTCCGTTTTTTTCTTGAGAACAAAATAACCCTTGAGGATTTCGATGATGATGTGCTGAAGAAGTTTTCTTACCTGGACGACTTTGACATCATGTGTGCCATCAAGTCGTGGCAGTTCCATGACGACCATGTGCTGGGCGAACTGAGCCGGATGATCATCAACCGGGACCTTTTGAAAATAAAGATGCGCGCGGAAAAGGTAGACAAGGCACAGGTGGATGTTTTGCGCAAGCAGCTCACCGCAAAGCTGGGCATAAGCGAAAAGGAAGCTGAATATTTCGTATTTAAAGGGAAGATAAAGAACCAGGCGTATACCAAGACCGGTGAGCCGATACATATATTAAAGAAGGACAAGACGATTGAGGATGTTGTGGAGGCTTCGGACCAACTGAACCTAAAGGCGCTCTCCAAGCCCGTGACCAAGTATTACCTGTGTTTTCCAAAAGTGCTTTTGGAAGAAACGATTTAACCACATAGATACATAGGATTATCTTTGTGGTAAATGATAAAGTTTTTATAGTCAACATAGTGAAGCAAAGCTTCAAATTCTATGAGTTCTTACTATAACATAATCAATGTACTTTTTGATCAATTTATATTTCTATGTGCCTATGTGGTTAATTTTAAAAGTGGACAGCAATTTAATTTAATTTTATATTTTTGTCGGGATGAAATTTACAGCAGAACAGATAGCAGGAATACTGGAAGGCGACATTGTGGGAAATCCGCAGGCCGAAGTATACAAGCTGGCTAAAATAGAAGAGGGCACCGATGGTTCCCTTACCTTCTTGGCCAATCCTAAATACCTGCCATACATATACTCTACCCAGGCCACCATCACCATAGTGAACAGGACATTTGAGCCTGAAAACGGACTCACCACCACCCTTATAAAGGTGGATGATGCCTACCAGTCCTTTTCCAAACTTTTGGAATACTACAACCAGGTAAAGCTGATGAAAAGCGGCATCGAGCAGCCATCGGTCATTTCCGAAGGCGCTACGTACGGCGACGGATTGTACCTGGGCAGCTTTTGCTACATTGGGAAGAATGTAAGGATTGGCAACAATGTAAAAATTTACCCAAACAGCTTTGTGGGAGACAACGTGACCATTGGCGACAATACCATATTGTTCGCGGGCGTGCGTGTGTACTCCGAAACCGAGATCGGGAATAACTGCACCATACATTCGGGAGCGATAATCGGATCTGACGGATTTGGTTTTGCCCCGGGCGAAGACGGTAGCTATACCAAGATCCCGCAGATTGGCAATGTCATCATTGAGGACAATGTAGACATAGGTTCCTGCACCACGGTAGACAGGGCAACATTAGGGTCGACCATCATTAAAAGAGGCGTTAAGCTCGACAACCAGATACAGATAGCCCATAACGTGACCATCGGCGAAAATACCGTTATCGCCTCGCAAACCGGTGTGGCGGGTTCAACCAAGATAGGCAGGAACTGCGTCATCGGAGGGCAGGTGGGCATTGTAGGGCATATTACCATTGGCAACAATGTGCGCATACAGGCGCAATCGGGTGTGGGCAAGAGCATCCCTGACGGCGAGATCATACAGGGCAGCCCGGCGCTAGGATATTCCGATTTCAACAAATCGTATGTCCACTTCAGGAACTTCCCTAAGATCGTGTCGGACATAGAAGAACTCAAGCAACAGATAAAACAACAATAAACAGTATAGGTAATGGTTAAACAAACCACAATCAAAAGCGAAATATCCCTGAAGGGTGTCGGCCTGCATACAGGCAAGGAAGTTACAATGACCTTTAAGCCGGCTCCTGTAAACAACGGATATACTTTTGTAAGGGTAGATTTGGAAGGTCAGCCCGTTATTGAGGCTGATGCCAATTATGTTGTCAATACCCAAAGGGGAACGAACCTTGAAAAGAAAGGTGTCAGGATACAAACCTCCGAACACGTTTTGGCCGCATTTGTAGGCTGCGACGTAGACAACGTGATTATAGAGCTTGATGCTTCCGAGCCACCGATAATGGATGGCTCGTCCAAATTCTTTGTCGAAGCCATAGAGAAAGTTGGGGTAGAGGAGCAGGACGCCGAACGCGTTGAATATATCGTTAAAGAGGTGATTTCTTATACCGACGAAACAACCGGCAGTGAGATTATCGTGATGCCTGCAGATGAGTACCAGGTAACCGCCATGGTTGATTTCGGTACAAAAGTGCTGGGTACGCAAAACGCCACCCTGAAGCATATCAGCGATTTCAAAAAGGAAATATCCGAATCAAGGACCTTTAGCTTCCTGCACGAACTGGAAACCCTTCTGGACAACGGCCTGATCAAGGGCGGCGACCTAAATAACGCCATTGTATATGTAGATAAGGAAATATCTGCGCATACCATGGAGAACCTTAAAAAGGCTTTTGGCAAGGAAAGCATCACAGTAAAGCCCAACGGCATACTGGACAACCTTACACTACATTACCCCAACGAAGCCGCACGCCACAAACTGCTTGACGTGATTGGCGACCTTGCGCTTATCGGCACACGCATTCGCGGAAAAGTAATTGCCAACAAGCCCGGCCACTTTGTAAATACGCAGTTTGCAAAAAAGATGTCTAAGATCATCAAGATCGAGCAGCGCAACCAGGTGCCGGTTTACGACCTGAACAAGGAGCCGCTGATGGATATAAACAAGATCATGAGCATCCTGCCGCACCGCCCGCCATTCCTGCTGGTCGACAAGATCATTGAAATGAGCGACAGCCATGTTGTAGGCCTTAAGAACGTGACCATGAACGAAAGCTTTTTCGTAGGCCACTTCCCGGGGGCGCCGGTTATGCCGGGTGTGCTTATCATTGAAGCCATGGCACAGACAGGCGGAATCCTTATCCTGAGCTCAGTGCCGGATCCGGAAAACTACCTTACTTATTTCATGAAAATTGACAATGTAAAATTCAAACATAAAGTGCTTCCGGGCGATACGCTTGTATTCAAGTGTGACCTTATATCCCCGATACGCCGTGGAATTTGCCACATGCAGGCCCATGCCTATGCCAATGGCAAGCTTGTAGCCGAAGCAGAACTAATGGCCCAGATTGCCAGAACCAACTAAATCAAGACTAAATGAACCAACCGTTAGCATACGTACATCCGGGCGCAAAGATTGCCAAAAACGTGGTAATTGAGCCTTTTACCACCATACACAATAATGTGGAGATAGGCGAGGGAACGTGGATAGGCTCCAACGTTACCATTATGGAAGGCGCAAGGATAGGTAAAAACTGTAATATATTCCCCGGGGCAGTGATCAGCGCGCCGCCGCAGGACCTTAAATACCAGGGTGAAGATACCACTGCTGAGATTGGCGACAACACAACCATCAGGGAGTGCGTAACCATCAACAGGGGGACTTCTGACAGGATGAAGACCGTAATCGGCAAGAACTGCCTTGTGATGGCCTATTCGCATGTGGCACACGACTGCCTCGTGGGCAACTACTGTATCTTTTCCAATAACACCAACCTGGCCGGCCACATTACCGTGGGCGACTATGTGGTGCTTGCGGGCATGGTAGCCGTGCACCAGTTTTCAACCATCGGCAACCACGCCTTTGTAACAGGGGGCTCACTGGTGCGTAAAGACGTTCCGCCTTATGTAAAGGCAGCACGCGAGCCGCTTAGCTATGTGGGCATCAACTCTGTAGGGCTTCGCCGCCGTGGTTTCTCATCGGAGAAAATTACCGAAATACAGAACATTTACCGCATATTGTACCAAAAGAACTACAACGTCTCGCAGGCCCTTGAGATCATCGAGGCCGAGATGGAGGCAACCCCGGAGCGTGATGAGATCATCATGTCGATACGCAACTCGCCTCGTGGCGTAATGAAAGGGTACACGGGAGGTAATAAAGAGTAAAAGGTTTATTTGGTTATTTGTGGATTTGGTAATCTGTAAAAACGCCTTCAAAGGCCAAATAACCAAATCCACAAATAACCAAATCGACACATCAACGAATAAACAAATAAACAAATAAACAAATAAACTAAAAATGGCAAGTACATCAGATATCAGGAACGGCCTTTGCATCAAGTTCAACAACGATATATACAAGATCATCGAATTCCTTCACGTAAAACCGGGCAAGGGACCTGCTTTCGTAAGGACAAAACTGAAAAGCCTTACCAACGGCAAAGTGCTGGACAATACCTTCTCTGCGGGCCACAAGATCGAGGACGTAAGGGTAGAAACGCACAAGTTCCAGTTCCTTTACCCTGAAGGCGACCAGTACCACTTCATGCATGTGGAGACGTATGAGCAAATTTCGCTTCACAAAGACATCCTTGACGCCCCGGACCTTTTGAAAGAAGGCGAGAACGTAATGGTGATATGGAATACCGAAACCGACGCACCGCTATCTGTAGACATGCCGGCTTCAGTTGTCCTTGAAGTGACGTATGCCGAGCCGGGCGTAAAAGGAAACACTGCCACCAATGCTACCAAACCTGCAAAGGTTGAGACGGGCGCCTCGGTTAACGTGCCGCTTTTCATCAACGAAGGCGACAAGATCAAGATCGATACGGCTACCGGGCACTATATGGAGCGCGTAAAAGAATAGTTTATTTGGTTATTTGTGGATTTGGTTATTTGGCTTTTGAGCATGTCTGCTTACAGATAATCGAATTACCAAATCCACGAATAAACGAATTATCGCATCCACAAATAACCAAATCCACGAATTAAAAATGAAGTTCCCAAAAGTCTATCCTTTAAAAGAAATTGCGGCAATCATCGGTACAAGCTATGTGGGCGATGATAACTTTCCCGTACACGGCATGAACGAGATCCACGTGGTGGAGCCGGGCGATATCGTGTTTGTGGACCACCCGAAGTATTATGACAAGGCATTGCAGTCGGCAGCGACCATTGTGCTTATCAACAAAGAGGTGGACTGCCCGGAGGGAAAAGCGCTGCTTGTCTCGGATGACCCTTTCAGGGACTTCAACAAGCTGACAAGGCATTTCAGGCCCTTCATGTCGTCTAACGCATCCATTTCGCCATCGGCAGAAATAGGTGAGGGTACGGTGATACAGCCGAATGCTTTTGTGGGCAATAATGTGAAGATCGGCAAAAACTGCCTGATCCATTCCAATGTAGCCATTTATGACAATACGATCATAGGTGACAACTGCATCATCCATGCCGGGACAGTGCTTGGCGCGGATGCCTTTTATTACAAAAAACGCCCTGAGGGCTTCGACCAGCTGCTTTCGGGCGGGCGCGTAGTATTGCACGACAATGTGGGGATTGGCGCCTTGTGTACGATAGACAAAGGCGTTACGGGCGATACCACCATTGGAGAAGGCACAAAGATCGACAACCAGGTACACCTTGGCCACGATACCGTAGTGGGCAAACGATGCCTTATCGCGGCGCAAACCGGTATTGCCGGCTGTGTGGTGATTGAGGATGAAGTAACCATTTGGGGCCAGGTGGGCAGCACGAGCGGCATCACGATAGGTACGAAAGCCATTGTACATGCGCAGTCGGGAGTAAGCAAATCGCTCGAAGGCGGCAAAGTATACTGGGGTACCCCTGCACAGGAAGCCAGGGAACACATGAAACAGCTGGCCAATGTAAAACGCATTCCGGAATTATTCGAAAAACTGAAATAATCATGACTGCTAAAGAACTTGTAACGGAGTATTACGAGTCCGGCGCGTCCAGGACCACCGAAGGCATCAGGCGATTTTTGCATGATGAAATGTCGCTGAAATGGCACAGTTCCAAAGGCTACCTGCAGCTTGAAAAAAGCGATGTACTCGCTTTGACCGCCGAACTGGAGAAATCCTATTGCGCATCAAGGCTGGACATAAGCCATATCATTGGCGAAGGTGACACGGTATCCGTGCGTTATACCCATTACGTCAATGCATTTGAGAACCCGCACGAAGAGATGGTGCTGGCACATTTTGTAGTTATTTGGGAAGTGAAGGACGGAAGGCTGTACAATGGCTTCCTGATGAGCCAGCTCGGATAGCGAAACTTCATTTTCGTAAAAATATCTTTATAAAAATCGGCTTAAATGCTATATTATATTTTGCAAAAACCCTATTTTTGCGTCACCATTTAAAAATAATCTAAAAAACATATCATGAGTGTTCTGGTAAATAAAGATTCCAAAATAATTGTTCAGGGATTCACAGGAAGCGAAGGTACATTCCACGCTACCCAAATGATAGAGTATGGCACTAACGTTGTAGGTGGTGTTACCCCGGGTAAAGGCGGTACTACGCACCTTGACCGTCCGGTGTTCAACACTGTAAAGGACGCTGTTGAGATCGCAGGCGCCGATACTACCATCATCTTTGTTCCGCCGGCCTTTGCTGCCGACGCAATTATGGAAGCTGCCGAAGCAGGAATCAAAGTGATCATTACCATCACTGAAGGCATACCTGTTGCGGACATGATCAAGGCTTATGATTACATACAAGGCAAAAACTGCCGCCTGATAGGCCCTAACTGTCCGGGTGTAATCACTCCGGGAGAGGCTAAAGTAGGCATCATGCCGGGCTTCGTATTCAAAAAAGGTAAAGTGGGCATCGTTTCAAAATCAGGTACCCTTACGTATGAAGCTGCCGACCAGGTGGTGAAGCAGGGCCTTGGCATTACGACTGCCATCGGTATCGGTGGTGACCCGATCATCGGTACTACGACCAAAGAAGCTGTAGAACTATTGATGAACGACCCTGAGACAGAAGCCATCATCATGATCGGTGAAATTGGCGGACAGCTTGAGGCTGATGCTGCGAAATGGGTGAAAGCTGACGGTAACCGCAAGCCTGTAATTGGCTTCATTGCCGGAGAGACTGCCCCTAAAGGCCGTACCATGGGCCACGCCGGTGCTATCGTTGGCGGTGCCGACGATACAGCGGAAGCTAAAAAACGCATCATGAGGGAAAACGGCATCCACGTGGTTGACTCTCCTGCTGAAATAGGCAAAAAAGTAAAAGAAGTATTAGGATAATTTAATCCTGATTCAAGATATAAAAGGCTGTCCGAGAGGATGGCCTTTTTTGTTTACGTATGTACGTTTTTATATATTGCAATAATTACCAAAATTTGGTAACTTTGAAATAAACTTTCTGTCATGGGCAAAAACACATCCATATCATTAGGAAACCATTTTGAAGATTTCATCGAAAGTTCCATTAGCGAAGGCCGTTATAACAATGCCAGTGAAGTTGTGCGCGCGGGTTTAAGGCTATTGGAAGATGAAGAAAATAAGATCATGGCGCTAAAAAAAGCCATTCAGGAAGGAATGGATAGTGGCATTGCCGGTGATTTTGAGCCCAAAGCGTTTTTGGCATCGTTAAAAGCGCGTAACAAGTAATGGCGAAATACCGTTTTTCCCATAAAGCACTGGAAGATTTGACGGCCATTTGGGATTATACTGTTATGGAATGGTCAGAAAGCCAGGCTGAAAAATACTATCATCTTATACTGGCTTCCTGTGCCGATTTAGCAGGGAATCCGCAACTTGGAAAGCCTTATGACATTCTCGCCATGAATGTTTTAGGGTACAAGTGTGGGCAGCACATTATCTTTTTCCGGGAGGTTTCTAAAAACGAAATTTTAGTGTATAGGATACTGCACGGAATGATGGATTTGAGGAAACGAATTTAAGTAATCACCTCGCCAGTTGTAACGCTTTATCCTTTGTTTCCGTACTATTCGCTGTCAGATAGACCGGTACAAAATTCTCCCTCGGCGTGCCGTTTACATGGTACAGCCTTTCGTAGGGGATCTGGTAGCCATAACCGGTATTCTTCATTTTAAAGGTGTAAATGGCTCCCAATAGCCCCGCCATTCTAGTCCCCACCGTCAGGGAGCGTTTCATGGCATCGAACCCGATTACCATGCCTTCGCCCATACTGCCTGTCCAGTGGCCGGCCATGATGATGAGCTTGCCTTTATAGGTGTTGCCGCGCGGGCTTACATATTCTATCCACGAACGCACTGTACCAAATTCCTTCTCATCAATTACATGTTTCTGGTAGGGGAGTTCCTTATCGGTAAAGCGCCCCATGATGCCGCGTGCTACGGTGGTATTGCCACCACCCGGTGTATCCGTCAGGTCGAGAATGATGCTTTTGGTCTGCATAAGGGCATCAAGGGCGGTGTCAAATTCTTTGATGAGCTCATTGTTGCCCAATGAATTGTTGATTTTGATGTAGCCGATGTTGCCATCCAGTATTTCGTAGTGCAGCAGGAGGGTAGCAGCGGGTTTTTCCGGGCTATTATCAGGATGGAACTCTTTTTCCTTCCCATTAACGATTGCGGTGAATACCCTTTTTGTATCGTATTTTCCTGCCAGCAGCATGTTGAGCGCATATGAATACATGGCATCATTGTGGGTATTGGTGAACTTTGGCAGGAATCTCTGTAACTGGGGGGCAATGGGCCTGCCATTAAATTTTACTACCTCCATGCCGGGCTTCAGGCCGCAGGATTCGGCACTGGAGCCGGGCTTTACATCGGCAATGAAAAATTTATTCCCTCTCTTTTCGGCGAAAACATCAGCCCCGCTGGGAATGATCCTGTTGGATATGGGCAGGGTCAGGTTGAGCGATACGTGCCCGTTGTGGAGTTCGTTTACCACTCCTTCCAAAAACTGTACAAAATACCAGTCGTGCGAAATGGTGTCGGCCTGCGGGAGATAAATTTCCTTTACCTTATTCCAGTCGATGCCCTGTTTTTCAAAATAGGCATAGTGCTGGTTGTAATCGTTCCAAAATTCAAGGAAATCCTCGCGGTATTTGTTTTGGGCAAAGATGGCCTGGGATAACAGGAGTAAAAGGAAAACAAAATGTTTTGTATGGCGCATAGCTTTTTTAGCAAATGTAAGGAAATGCTGTAAATGTGTGTTGATGGCAATGGATTTTCAGGTTGTTCCTCGGGATGGGCACACGCTATTAACCCTTTAAGGACGCAACCTATACCCCACGAAATCACCCTAATTCATCCAAAACTGCCTTCAAATCGACTGCATTATCAAAAAAATCCTCCCACAGGTCGCCTTTTTCCTTTATGCGTTCCGGCAGGGTTTTGATGTTGTAGTTTTTCATGTCGAAGCCTTTTTCATTCAGCTCTTCCCATTCCAATGGTGCGCTGGCCGTGGCGCCTTCGCGCGGGCGGAGGGAGTAGGCGCAGGCCATGGTCTTGCCTTTCCCGTTTTGCAGGAAGTCAAGATATACCTTGCCCTCGCGGTTCTTTGGCATGCGCTCCAGGCTGGTAATTTTTGGCAATGCTTTATGTACCGCCTGGCTGATGATGTGCGAGAAATCACGTGTCTGGCCGTAGGTGTATTTTGGTTTCACCGGAATGAAAACATGCAGCCCCTTGCCGCCCGACGTTTTCAGGTAGCCTTTGATGCCCAGGCTGTCGAGGACCTCCTTTACCTTATTGGCTGTGGTGATGAGGTCTTTCAGCGTAGCCTTGTTGGGGTCGAGGTCGAAGATGATGTAATCGGGGTTGTTGATGCTGCCCACGCGGCTGCTCCACGGGTTGATTTCAATGCACCCCAGGTTGGCCATGTAGATAAGCGTTTCCTTGTCGTTGCAAATGAGGTATTCTATGGATTCCCCTTTGGACGACGACCTTATCTTGCGTGTTTTTGCCCACGATGGCGCTTTGCCTCCCATGTCCTTCTGGAAGAAACCCTCGCTTTTAATGCCGTCAGGAGTGCGCCGCAGGGATTGCGGCCTGTCCTGTATGTATTTCAGCACATAGTCAGCCATGGTGTCGTAGTAGGCAATCACATCGCCCTTGGTGTAGCCTTCCTTTGGCCAGAATATTTTGTCCGGGTTGCTCACTTCCACCTTATCCGTATCCCATCCTGCTTTGCTTTCCATGCTCTTTTTTGTTTTGGCTTTTGCCGAAGTACTTTTATCTGTAACCTTGTTTTTCAGGGGGGGTGTTTCTTTTTTTACGTCTTCGGGATTCTTATCATTGCGCAACGCGATGAATACGGGGTGACGCAGGCTGTTGGTCTCTGTCCACTCGGAGAATTTTATCTGCGCTACCAGTTCGGGCTTTATCCAGTGTACCTTTGGCTCTCTGGGTTTTGTCGCAAATGGGCATTCTTTTTGTTCCAGTTTTTTCAGCTTTCCGTGCAGGTCTTTTAACGAGTCTTCATTAAATCCTGTGCCCACTTTTCCGGAGTACTGCAGTTTACCGCCTTCATAATATCCCAGCAGGAGGGAACCGAACCCACTCCGGGAGCCCTTTGGTTCCGTAAACCCGCCTATTACCATTTCCTGCTCTTTGGTAACCTTTATTTTCAGCCAGTCCTTAGAGCGTTTGTTCACATGGTAGCGCGAGGCGATCTTCTTGGCAATAAGCCCTTCGCCGCCGTTTTTCTCTGCTTCTTTCAGGGTTTTGGTGCCATCGCCCGCAATGTGCCCCGAATAGCGTATCGCATCTGTTTGCGGCAGCACAGCCTCCAGTATGCGCTTGCGCTGCAGCAACTCCAGGGGGGTAAGGTCATACCCGTTGAAATAGAGGATGTCGAACACATAGCATTTCAGCTTTCCGCGCCCGGGATTCTCGGCATAATACTGCAGCCACTGGAAATGGCTCAATCCTTTTTCGTCCTCCACAACAATCTCCCCGTCCAGTATCATGTCGTCTTTTATGATGCCGAATGCCTCAACTAATTCTTTATATTTTGCATTGAATGACAGTCCGTTGCGTGACATGAGTTCAACTTTGCCTTTATGTATTTGTACCAGTGCCCGATAGCCGTCATATTTGTTCTCGAACACCCATTCGTCGCTGTCGAATATTTCGTCGGCCAGTGTCGCCAGCTGCGGTTTCCAGTCTTTCGGGAAGGTCTTCCGCACTTTGGCATCGGCTACATCCTCAGCGGTGAATGTTGGTGCCTGCGATTTCGATTTCGGCTTTGATTTCGGCCGTGCCGGTGATTGAGCCCCCTTCTTAGGTTCATCCTCCAAAATATGGTTAAGGTCGCCGTGAAAGCTTTTCTTTTCCTCCTTATCGCTTTGCCAAACCTCCGATTTGTCATCTTTCCCGATCTCTTCCAGCGTACGCCCTGTAAGCACCGAATGCTGGTCAAACTCCTTTTTGTCGGCATAGTCGTCTTTGCCTTTCAGCAGCAGCCATTCGTCCTGCTTGCCGCTCATGCGCACCAGGTGGTAGGAACCCTTCAGCTTTTCGCCGTGCATCACCACCTTGATGTTCCCCTCCTTATGCATTTTCTTGAGCAGCTTTTCGCTTTCGGCCACATCATCCGAGCCTTCTGCCAGGTAGGTGCCGGTATCCCACACCATGACGGTGCCGCCGCCATATTGCCCTTTGGGTATAGTACCCTCAAAATCGATGTAATCCATCGGGTGGTCCTCTACGTGCATGGCAAGCCGCTTTACCGACGTATCGGCAATGGGGCCTTTGGGTACCGCCCAGCTAACCAATACACCGTCAATCTCCAGGCGCCAGTCATAATGCAGGCGTGAGGCGTCGTGCTTCTGTACTACAAAGCGCAGCTCCCTGCCAGATTTTTTGACCTTGCCCTGTGGCTCCTTCGTTTTTTTGAAATCGCGCTTGCGGTTGTATTCGGTTAGTTTCATGAAGATTTTATTTTTACCACATAGGTACATAGCTTTTTGATATCGGCTATAGAGTGCCATTAAGCGGCACAGAGCCTGAAGCTTTGCTTCACTATATCTACTTTATATTTATAAAAAACTATGAAACCTATGTCCCTATGTGGTTTATTTTTTAATTTTTTATCGCGGCCAGGCTCGCTTTCAGCTGTTCAAGCAGGTCGTCTTTGGCGGCAGGCGTTTTCCTGCGTTTTGTGGGCGCGGGTTCTTTCTTGTCCGATTTTGCCGCTGATTTCTTCTTGATCATTTTGATGAGTTCGGCCTTGTAGGTGTCTTTATATTTCGACGGGTCAAATTTATCCGTCAGCTGGTCGATGATGCTCATGGCCATGTCCAGCTCTTTCTTCGTGATCTTTATGTCTTTCGGGATCAGTCCGGCTTCATCAGGATCCCTCAGCTCATCCTCAAAGCGTATCTGTATCAGGAGAATGGCATCGTCCTCCACTTTCAATATCCCGAGGTGCTCTGTAGTGCGCATCACGAATTTGCACAAACCAACCTTGCCCGATTTGCGCAGGGCCTCGCGCAGCAGGGCATACACTTTCTTCGCTTCTTTGGCCGGTTCGGTGATATAGGGCTTTTCCAGGTATTTGGAGGGTATCTCCTCTTCGTTGATGAACTCAAATATGTCCAGGGACTGGGTTTTTTCGGGTGCCGCTTTGGCAAAGTCATCCTTATCGAGTATTACATAATCGCCGTTCTCCTTGCGGTAGCCCTTGGCAATGTCTTCCCATGCCACTTCCTTGCCGTCCTTTTTGCATACGCGCACGTACTGGATGGGGCATTTGTCCTTTTCCCTCACCATGTCGAGGGCAATGCGGTGGGTTTGCGTGCCGCTGTATAATTTGATGGGGATGTGCACCAACCCAAAGGAGATGCTGCCTTTCCATAATGCTTTCATATTGCTGTAGTTAAGTTATAATGCACATTAAATTTAAAAACTATGTAGTGGTTTACCAATGTATTTAATACTACTTTCACAGAAAACAGCCCTAAAACACTGTGCTGTTTCCATTAATCAGGATTAACATGGCTGATTATTCAAACGTTGTAAGTTAATTATTCATAATTTTTCGTTAAATATGATTTAAATGTGCGAAATTTGCACCGGTATTTTATCATGTCCATTTAAGGAAGGCAGGGAGGCCGACCACGGAGCTTTACCCAAAAAGCAATGCACCGGTTGGAGGGCTAATATCTTAACTGAGTGTTATTTTTTTTACATCTGAAATGAAACTACAAATCTTAAAAGCACTTGTGCTTTTATGTGTCCTGACAACTCCTGTTTTTGCCCAGGAAGAACAAAAGGCAAACCCCGAAAGATATACTGCACATAACAAAGGAAAATTCTTTATTTACTGGGGCGGCAACCGCGAAAGCTATACTAAATCCGACATCAACTTTTCAGGCAACGGCTATAACTATACCCTGTATAATGTTGAGGCGCACGACAAGCCTAAGGGGTGGAACATCGATTACGTTAACCCGTGCCGCATGACCATTCCGCAAACCAATGCCCGTATCGGCTACTACATCTCCGACCATTACAGCATCGGATTGGGCGTAGACCACATGAAATACGTAATGACCCAGGGGAAAACCGTACGGATGAACGGGTATATAGACCTGCCGGAAGGAGAAGCCGGGGCTGCGTTCAACGGTACCTACAACAACGTGCCTGTAGTGCTTACGGAAGATTTCCTGACCTTTGAGCATACCGACGGGCTCAACTTCGTGAACGTGGGCGTATCGCGCATCGATGACTTTTCTAAGTACATCGGGATTACCAATACCGACATTGTCCAGCTCAACCTTACCGAAGGCATATACGGCGGCTTCCTTTACCCCAAGACGAATGCCACCGTGCTGAGCAAGCGCCGCCATGATGATTTTCATGTTTCCGGGTATGGGATTTCCGTTGAAGCAGGCATTAACATCACGCTCTTTAAGCACTTCTTCATATTGGGAGAGTTCAGGTCGGGCTACATCAACATGCCCGACATCCGCACCACGTACCAGGGTGCCGACAGGGCTTCGCAGCACTTTAGCTATTTCCAGAAAATGCTTTCGGTAGGCGGGATTTTCAGGCTATAAATAAAAATGGGGTTCTTTTCGGAACCCCATCTTTCACCAATGCTGCTGCATTACTCCATTTCACCCTCATCTGCATCAGCAGCATCAAAGTTTATGGTGTTATAGGCGGCTTCGGTAAGTGTCGTATCGGCTTCTTTTTCCTCCTCCAGTGTCGCATGGAGCAGTGCGGCAGATTCCTCTTCGCCCAGTGTTTTGGCAAAGGCGCAAAGGGTGCCGTATGTAGCGATCTCATAATGCTCTATCTTTTGCGATGCGGCAATGATGCCCGCGTCACGCACAGGGCCCGGCTCAGTGCTCTCCATGATGTCCTGGCCTTCTTTGATCAGCCCGTCCATCGCTTCGCATTTTTTGGCTACGGCTTTTTTGCCGGCCAGCTCAAAAACTTTTTCAAGTCGGGCTATCTGCTCTTCCGTTACCGCAAGGTGGTCTTCCAGGGCGGCCTTCAGGGCAGGCGTGGTAACATTCTTTGCCATTTTAGGCAAAGCCTTTGTCAACGCCTTCTCTGCCCAGTAGATGTCTTTCAGGCTGTCGATGTATAATTCGCGCAGGCCTTCCGCTGCGGTGCTTTTCGCTTTTACCTGTCCGCGTGGCGCAGCAGGTTTTTTAGCTGTCGCAGTTGCAGATGGTGTACTTTTTGCTTTTGATGTCGATGTGGTTTTTTTAGCTGTTGTTTTAGTTGCCGTTTTCATAATGTTTATAGTAAATTTGATTAAACTGATTTTTTGTTCCATCAAATTTACCCAATGCAATACTCGGCGTGTATTAATTAAAACATAAAACAATACCCGCTAACAATACTTTAACCTCCTGTGTTACAATGGTCTTAAAATAACCTGCAGATGTTATGGTTTTCCACATAAATTTTACATCCTGATGAAAAAAGCATTTCCGCCTGTAGTGCACAGCGATTCCAAAATACTCATCCTTGGCACCATGCCCGGAGAAAAATCACTACGACTCCAAGAGTATTACGGCAACCGGGGCAACCAGTTCTGGAAGCTGCTGTTTGCAATTTTTAATTACGAGCCTACGCACGACTATCCCGGCAAGCTTTCGCTGCTTAAAACGCACCGCATTGCCCTGTGGGATGTGCTGGAAGGCTGTGAACGTGAGGGAAGCCTCGACAGCAACATAAAGAATGAGGTGCCCAATGACTTTACGGGCTTTTATAAAAGCCATCCCCAAATAACCCATGTGTTCTTTTCCAGTAAAAATGCTGCTGCCTATTATGACAAATACGTGGGCAGGAGGGAAGGCATTGCTTACGATACACTGCCGTCGCCCAGCGGGGCCAATGCTACAATGCCATTTGCGCAAAAGCTGGAGGTGTGGCAACAAAAAATCCTGCCGGCATTATGATACGGGCAGGATTTTTTTTGTTTTTGTGAGAATGGTAGTTCTTTCAGCTTCAGGAGGTAAAATACCTCCGTAACCGTCTTTGCCTGTAGCTTTTCATACCTGCATGTATGAAATGCCGCAATCTGTTTTTGAGGTTGGTCCAGTTCATAACATTAGTTTTAGTCCTTGTTAATAATCAGGGGCAAGTTTCAAAAAATAATGGGTAGTTACAATTAAATAAATATTAAAGTTTTGTTATTTAGTTCACTTATGCTAATGTACTGAAATTTAACATAATTATTTTAAATATGATTATTTTTTTAGTGTTATAAATAATGATTCTACATTGTTGAATCGAGTTTTATTATGATTTCATTAACAAATCAGAATTAGTTTACAGATTTTGATATTTAATTTCCGCAACCATTTTAACTCTAAACGGTAAAGTTCCCCTGTTTACGTGTGAAATTGTGCAGGATTGCATAAACTTTGTAACGCCTTTGAAAAAAATATCCGTGCATCCGGATTTTTTTTATCTTTGAAGCACTCAACAGTCTGTAATTTACCGGTTTCAATGAAGTTTTTCCTCTTTTTTTTCCTGTTTTCCCTCTCATGCTGGTCGCAGGCCAATGATTTTTCCGTTCGCCATAAAGAACTTATTTGGGAAAATGTGATCATTACCAATGAAACCGGCATTCCGGAACGGATCGCCAGGCACTCACGGCTTAGCATAATCTCTTCAGACAAATCCATCTACAAAGGCAAAGGCAGCCTGCTGAAAATCAACTGTCCGGGGTCGCCCGAATTCATGCAAAATGATTTCAGCTTCGATTTTGAGATTGAAACAGGCGCGGGCAAATACAGGATAACTGTTTATAATATAGTGTACCATACTGCGAAAGGAAAAGAAACCGCCGCGGAGAAATATTTCCTAAGCAAAGGTGTATTGAAAAATGACGAGGCCACTAAAACCGGGCTCAACTGCATCGATGCCTATTTCAACAGGATATTTACCAATACCCTGGCGTACAAGAATAAGATGTAGGTTTAGTTGTTCCTGCGAAATTCCATCTCTGTTAAGTATATCGAATCCACCAACGACCTACCGTATTTATCCGCAATGGTTTCGTTCATGGCCTGTTCGTAACAGTTATCGCTGAACCCTCCTGGTGTCGGGATGCATGAAGAAAGCATATAGTCGATAATAATGCCCTTTTTCAAAAATGTTTTCTTGACATGCTCCATTTCTGCTTCAGAAGTGCCTATGCCCATACCCATATAGAAAATATATTTACCTTTGGCTATGTCTCTGGCAGCACGCTTTTTCTGCGTCAGGCAAGCAGTGTCAACGGCTACCAGGGTTTTGCCTTTCTCTTTTGCATACCCATGCAGTTTAATGTAGGTATTGACATCGTACACGATAATGGTATCGCTTTCTTTCTTCACAGCCACTTCAGTATCCTTTGGCTTGCAGGAAAACATAAGGACGCAAAGAATCAGGATTGAGAGGACTTTCATCTTACTACGGGTTACATTAGCCAATAGAAAATAATCAATAGAAAATAATCAATAAAAAAATAAATCACTCCCTTTCCCCGATCTCGATCACCGAGCTGCCATAAACCCTGATGGTCGATTTTATGAAATCCTCCTCATTGGCCTTATAAATGTTATCCACATATTTTTGCGGGTTGCGGTCGATGTACGGGAACCACGTGCTGTGTACCTGTATCATGATGCGGTGGCCTTTTTTAAAGGTATGCAGTATGTCCTGCAGCGGTACGTTGACCCTCGTCACCTTGTTGGGCACGAACGGCTCCGGCTTTTCGAAGCTGTTCCTGAAACGCCCCCGGAAGGCTTCAGAGCGTACCAGCTGCTGGTAGCTGCCCATCACGATGTTCTCCGGATTGCCATCATAATTCGGTTCATCGTCAGGGTATACGTCAACCAGCTTCACGATGAAGTCGGCATCGGTACCGGTCATCGATACGTCAAGCCGCGCCAGTATCTCGCCCGAAAGCACCATGTCTTCCGTCAGTATTTCCGACTCAAACGTCAGTACATCCGGCCTGCGCGAGGCGTTGCGCTGGTCGTCCGACATGAAGTTGCGGGGCGTGAATACCAGCCCTTCGGTCTGTGAGGTATAGGGGACAGGCTTTGCCGGGTCGCTGGTATATTCAAATACCGCTTTATCATTTTGCGGCTTGTTGATGCCCAATCTTCCTTTTTCACCAAAATACAATTTCGTGTTGGCTGCGGCCTTCGGCGGCCAAACGTCAAAGGTTTTCCATTGCTTTATGCCGGTATCGAACATATAGGCTTCCGGCAGGTTGGGGTTGGCGCCGTCCTTCAGGTAATGGTCAAAGAATTTCCTTTCAATCTCTCTTTGGTAGAAAGTGGAAATGCTGTCGCCAAAGTAGATGTGGTTGTGTGCCAGCCTGCCGCTTTCGCGCGCCCAGCCTCCATGCGACCATGGGCCCATGACTATAGTATTCTTCGCCTTTGGCGTCGATTTTTCAATGGCTTTGTAAATGTTCAGCGGGCCGTACAGGTCTTCGGCATCAAACCAGCCGCCCACGGTCATCACGGCGGGAGTGATATTCTTCAGGTGGGGGAGGATGCTGCGCTTTTGCCAGAAGTCGTCGTAGTTCGGATGGTCAATGATCTGCTTCCAGAAGAAGTTATCATAGTGGTACTTTTCGGTAATGTTCTTCAGCGGCCCCAGCCGGAGGTAAAAGTCGTAGGCATCTTTGGCCGGATCGGCATAAAAGCGCATGATCTCTTTTTCGAACCAGTTGTCCTTAGTAAGGCCCGGCTTTTGGTAGCCGAATACGGCAAACGCAGGAGTGTAGCTTTCAAGGTACGCGCCCATGTGGTGGAAGTCATCAAAAAAGAAATCCGATACCGGGGCCTGTGGCGAAACGGCCTTCAGTGCCTGGTGGGCGTCGGGCAGCGCCGCTGCCGAGTAGAAGCCCGGGTAGGAAATGCCGTAAATGCCCGCCTTGCCGTTATTGCCCTTTACGTTCTTCAGCAGCCATTCGATGGTATCGTAGGTATCCGAGCTTTCATCGATGGCCTTTTTGTTCTTTTTATCGTTGCCGGGAATGTTGGGCGTCATGTTGTCGAACACGCCTTCGGACATGTAGCGGCCCCGCACGTCCTGGAACACGAGGATGTATTTGTCCTGTACCAGGTAATTGGAAGGGTGGCCGTGGGTGTTGTAATTGCCGTAACCCGAAGCGTTATAGCACGTACGGTTGAGCAGGAACGGGTAGGTTTTCGATTTTTCCTTCGGCACATAGGCAATGGTAAACAGCTTTACGCCATCACGCATCGGGATGTTGAATTCCAGCTTCTCATAGTTTTGCCGCATGTAGAGCGAGTCGGCATTTTGCTCCTGCGCGAATGCGGTGAGGGAGAGGAGGCTGAACAGGGATAGTAAAAGTACTTTCATAGGTGCTTTGAAAATATAATTATTTGCCTAATTTATCGATTAATTTGTGAGTATGGGCCACCAGCCCCTGGCCCGTGATGGAATTTGTACCCATAGAAAGGTCAACGCTTGCTTTGTTGTTATCGAGCCACAGGAATAGCTTTTCATTCTTAAAATAATACCGGTCCTCGGTTACAATGGTTTTTTCAGGATCAAAAGTTTCAGTGGTACCATTTTCTTTTGCCGTTTCAGCATCTGTGTAATACGGTACATTGTATTCAAAATTGCGGTCGCTGACGTAAATTAGCCGGCCCTTGTCAAAATAGTATTCCGTTACTCTTTTTCCCGATTCGCCGAACCAGGTTGCTTCGATGTACTTTAAAACAGTCCCGTCATAATATCCCTTCATTTCCCCACCATCGGTAGACTCATCAGGAATATCGACTGTTTTTACACGGAATGCGGAAAGGTTTTTCCTGATTGCCCTGCATGTATCATCTGTAGATTTTATGGCAGGATCAGCTTGTCCGTAAAGTATCGGGGTCATTAATAGCAGTGCGACTATCGAATACAGATATTTCATTTTCAGTATTTTAATAACTAGACATTAAAAAATCATCAATTAAAAAACTCCCCAAAATGCCACAATATGCCCGAGGGGTCGTGTACAAAGCACTCCCGGCCCCAGTCCATCGTACGGATGGGTACCACGCGTACGCCCTCATATTTTCCGGGCAGGTCCAGTGCGACGAGGTCGGCGTAGAATTGGTCCAGGTTGTCCACCTCCATGAACACCATAGTGTTGTCTACCCAGTCTTTCACATAATGGCCCTGCAGGTAGAAGGTGAGGCTGCCGCTGTGGAAGACGGCAAAGTCGGGCGCGTGGAGGTTTTCCTCAAAGCCGAGGTCGCGGTAAAACGCGCGTGAAATTTCAAAGTCTTTTGCCCCGATGAACGGGCGTATGGATTTGCCGTTGTGCTGCATTTTATATTGATTGGTTATTGTAAATGTACCATTTTTAAGTAATTGCCTAAATATTTATTTAACCACATAGGGACATAGGTTTTATAGCTTTTTCATGATTGCAGTGTATATAGCTAAGCATAGTGAAGCGACGCTTCAGCTTTGTGTCGCTTAGTTGCATTCCTATATCCATTATCTAGCGGCTATGTACCTATGTGGTTAAAATTTAGCAGATGTAAAATTCAGATAGATATTAGCCCCTCAAATGCAAAAAAAAATGATTGGGTTTCCAAAAGTCTCTTTTATACCCAGTAGAATACCTCTTTTTTCCCGTGCAATATACCCTAAAATCATCATCATCAGGTGCAAAAGTCATACAAAAATGACCTAATTTACCCCTGAAATCACCGCAAATAGCACGATTGCAATCATCATAGCGATAAAAAAGTAAACATAATCTGACAATTCTTCGGTTTCTTTTTCTTTGGTCACATGCGGCCGGGGTGCATACTCTACATTACTCAGTGCCGAAACCTTTTTTCTTAGACCCTCGTCGCCGTGTGCCAGCCGTATGAGCTTGCGGTAGATGACCATTTTGGAGGAGTCTTCAAGGAATACCGAGGCTGTTACGATCTCGTCGATGATAAAGCCATTAGTACGGATGTCCGCGGTACCCACCAGGTAGTTGAGGTTTTCGGTAGTAAGCACCCCGTTAATGAGTTCAAAGAGAGAGGATTCGCTTACATAGATGTCGGCATTCACCACCTTTTCCCTGATGGTTTTGAAGATGCGCAGGAAGGTAGCGGGGGTAACTTTGCCCGGTTCTGTATTTTCATAAGGATCGCTGTCTTTCGGGAAGCGCCAGTAATCATAGGATCTCCGGCTGGAGACATCGCTTAGTACCTGGTAGGACTCCACGATCTGCTTGAAGAATTCCTCGCTTTGCCGGGTGCCCCCGTTGCGGTCGGGGTGGTGCCTCAGGGCGAGCAGGCGGTAGGCCTTTTTTATTTCGTCCTGCGTGGAACCGGGGCTAACGCCAAGTATTTCGTAGTGGTCCTTCATCCGTGGAATATTCAACCTAAAATAGGCAATAATATTTGTAACGCAAAATTTGTAGGAATAATGTGTGGTACAGGCTCAGGAGCTTTTATTTTTTTAAAATGCTGTCAAGCTTTATCCTGATGACAAGTGTAGAATCCGGGGAAACATTTGCCGGGTATCCTTTTCGTTTTACAAGGTAGGGCGGTGCCGTTAACTCCCTGATTTCGCCAATGCGCATGCCACGAAGCCCTTCGTCAACTGCTTGTGTAGCCTGGTTGCCGCCAATGAGGACTTTTACAGGCGATGTGGAATCGTAATTTGAATATAAAACGGTACCGTTGCGATAGCTTGTGGTTTCATAAATCAAGACTTCATCGCCGGGCCCGGCCATAGCACCGGAACCTTTTTGAAGAATCCTGTATTGAAGTCCCGACGGTGTGGTGATGATTTTTGATCCACAGCTGCAGATTACCAGTAATAGTAAGGGGAGTAAAGATTTCATAGCAAGGGTTTTATCCGTAAATGTATGAAATACGTTTATAATGCCAATGCCAGGATGATGATTACGATGAGCAGTATGAAAAAATAAGCCCTGCCCTGATTTTCTGAAGCATTTGAAGTGTTGGGCACATCATATGCATGGCCTCTTTTTTCGATCATCACGGAAATTTTTTCCAGCGTACGCGTGTCGCCGTTGGCTAACAGGAGCAGCTTGTCGTGAATGGCGTGGCGGGAGGTATCGCTAAGGAACACGCCGGCTATGAGTATCTCGTCGATGATGAGGTTGATGGTGCAAACGTCGCCGGTGCGTGATAAAAACCTGATGTTTTCTTCCGAGAGCACGTCGTCCATCACTTTGTACAAAGCATATTTGTTGATATAACCGCCGGCATTGAATACCTTGGACTTGATGTCCTTAAAGATGATGAGGAAGGTCGCAGCGGTTTTTTTAGCGTGCGGGTCGGTATGGATTGCCTTGCCGGGATTGGCCAGCAGGTAATCGTAATCCTGCCTGCGCGACGAATCGCCCAGTATCTCATACGACTCGGCAATCTCCTTAAAGCGTTCCTCGCTGGTAGTGTCGCCCTCATTGCGGTCCGGGTGGTGCCGCAGGGCCAGCAGGCGGTAGGCTTTTTTAATCTCAGCGGAAGAGGAGGCCGGTGCAATGCCCAATATTTTGTAGTAGTCCTTCATCAGGAAAGTTGAAACGACTAAGATAATGCAATCGCTGCATTCTGCAAAACTAAATTAAAGGGGCTGTTTGTTTAACCACATAGATACATAGCTTTTGGAGGTTAATATCAGGTTCCATCAGAGTAACACAGAGTGTGGAAGCTTTGTTTCCCCTAAGTGGACATATATTTCCTTTTCATGCAATAAGTTGCTATGAATCCTATGTATTTATGTGGTAAAAGAATAAACGGTTACTTTGTTTTACCAAGGAAAAGCGCCGCACTCGTTTCGCCGCTCTTTATCAGCGACTGCTTCTGCTTTTCCGACATTTTTTTTACTTTTGGCCCTATCCCCGCATCCGACACCGAAATCGTCCTGTCCCAGTCTTCGGGCACCAGCTGGTTGCGGTTTAGGTTTTCCAGCGTAAGGATGTAAAATGCCTGCATGTAGTCGCTTAGGTTGTCGATGTCAATTTCTGCCAGTTCTCCATTGCTGTTGTCGTTGGCGATCTGTGCATCGGAGTCGATGCGAACGCCAATGGTTTTGGGGTTGGGCAGGCGCACCTCTTTGCCTGATGCGTCGGTGCTAATGCTGTCGAAAAGGAATATCGGGAAATTGCCGGTGATGCCGCCATCTACTACAATGTCCAGCCCTTTTTGCTTTTTCGGGTTTTTGTAAACGGTGCCTTTGCTGTCAATGAACACCGCCTCAAAGTACAGCGGCACCGACATTGAGATCCTCACCGCATCCTTCACTTTCATGTCGGGGTAGGTTTCAGCCGAGAATACTACCAGCTTTTGCCTGTTGAGGCAGGTGCCGGTAACGTACAGCTGCTTAAAGCCTTTCTTCCCAAGCTGCCTGAAAGTGATGTCGGAGTTGCCCGTTTTGGCTGCGATTATCTTTTCCACCCAGTGCGTAAAGGCATCACCACGGTACCAGCCAAACCTGCGGCACAGGCGGTACAGCCCACCGGCAAACATCAGTTTCCCCATCGTTGAATTTCTGGAACTTGGTTTCCGAAATGATGGCATAAATCTCCTGCGAGTCGTACCCGAGTGATACCATCATGGCCGTTATCGCCCCCGCCGAGGTACCGCCTACTTTCCGGACGCTGCCCATCATACCGTGGCTTTCCAGCTCTTTTATCACACCCGAATAAGCAATGCCCCGTATGCCCGCCCCCTCAAAGACGAGGTTTTCGACGGGATGGCTTTCAGGGTTTTGGGCGAAAGCGGAGAGGGATAGCAATAGGAGGAGGACTATAGTTTTCATAGGCTACTCTTTAAATCGGGGATCAGAAATTATTTTGTTATATAGCAGTAATGTATTTTCGTCTGTTTGTTTCAAATATGTCAATATTGTTTCTTGTTCGCTGGGAGAGTGGTTTAAGTCGACATCTTTAATTTTCCAATACCAACTTTCAATTAGCTCCCTTTGGTTAGAGAAGTCATACTTTATAAAAGCTTTTAAAATAGCCTGTCTGGTAAAAGAATCATTATCAATTTCACCGTTAAAATACTTTTCAAATATCTTTAGTGCTTTGATTTTGTCTGCCTGAATTAAAAGCTCTCCAATAAAATACTGCATTGGCCATGTTATGAATTCCTCATCCCAATAATACCAAAAAAGGTTGAATATCCTTTCTTTGTCAGGATAGGTAAGGAGCCTTTTATATTGTGTAGCAATCAAAAAAGCCGAAACACTGTCATAGTCTTCAAAATCATCAGTTTTCAAAGTTTTATTGTACTTTTTCCTGGCCTGCGGCTCAAGCATGGCTATTAACTTTTCAATTGGAATTTTATCAGCAACATATTTTAAAGCGTTTATTGGTTTACGATTTTCAGTCTCTTCTAATGTATGGTATTCATATTTTCTAAAGCAATCCGGATAAGGATGTTCCGATGAAATGGCATCAATAGATTCAATGTAATTTACGAGATTAACAGTATTATAACCCGAATGATAAATTAGTTGGTCATTATGGTGGTTCACACCATAATAACCCCTTGATAATATAAAAATCTCTATAAGTTTTCCTGGGTCATTCATAAGCTCTTTATAGTCCGCTTCATTCGGTACATCCAGGTATCTCCAATATGCAAGGTAGTTTTTATTACAGTATTTCAGGAACTTTTTATAGTCCTTTACATCCCGAAAATTTTTCTCATATATGATGCCATAACAATGTATTGCCAATTGCTGAAAAGAAAGATCTTTCCATTTATAGGTTTCTTTGTTATTCGGTAAATATTCAGGTAACGCAATTGCCATTGCTTTGTTGGGATAGTTTTTTTCGAGCCAAACTTTAAGAATTTCAGAGTCAAACTTTGCATGTGCAAGATAAAGAGCCGCGACCGGTGCATTTGCAGAATTGTTCAGGAGTATTTTTTCGGCTTCATTTGAGAGCGTATCATTTTTTTCTGCGTACCAATAAAATATAACATCATCAAATATCCAATTTGGTAGGGATGCAATGTCGACGGTCCTGTTTGTGCTTTTCTTGCGAAGGATTTCCAAAGTGGTATCAAAGCTTTCTGCAAGAGTCAATTTATCAAAGTCAATATAATCAGGATTCATTTTTTTCCAGACTCCTTGCAGGATAAATCCTGCTCGGTCTTCAAAATGGACTCCTTTTTTTTCATTGGCTATATAACAGGACTCTGCCATTGCGGGAGTTTTCACTGCAAAATCAAATAAATTCCTATGATTTTGTACCGAGCGCCGGGCCAAATACAAAGGCATTTTTTTAAGTCGTGCCAATGAGTCTTTATGCATGGATTTATAGATATAATCTACCGCCTCCTCATAGGTTTCTGGTTTTGAGCTTTCTTTCTCGTTGTTCTGAAAAGCATGCAGTTGTAAAACCATGAACAGGCAAACGGTATGTAATAGCTTTTTACACATAACAATAGCTTTTGAATTTATCCCTTAGCCCATTCCCCCAACAGCTTTTTATTCCCCGACAAACTCCCGATCATAAAGAATTTATTCTTTGACAATGCCGCTGATTCACCTATCTTCTCTTTCATTACGCCTTTTCTTCCGATGTAATTGGAATGCAGGAACCAGCTCCCGGATGCATCTTTCACAATATAGCCGGTGTGGAAATCCAGCCCCACAATATACACCGAATTTACCGGCTGTTTTTCCATGTAGGCCTCAAAATTCTTTATGCCGTTACAGGTTTTGATATCGGTACAAAGCACCTTTATCATGTCACCTGAAGCTACCTGTGCCAGCTTAACCCGCTGAATTTTGAATCCGAGGTCGGCCAGTGTGTTGGTCACGAAATACCCGCACGCGATGTTGCCCTCGCGTGGGGTGCGCGTCATGCCGTAAAAGTCCCAGGGTGTGCCGTTCCAGTAGGCGGGGAGGCTGTCGTTGACCAAATGGAAAAAGTAATTGGAAACCTCGCTGTGCGGCTTTCCGGCGAGCCCGGCTTTATGCTTTGTGACTGAAGTCTTGAAATCTTCGTAATCGGCGGGGTCTTTTTTAGGCGCGGGATCGGCTTGCGTAGCTTTGTCCCATTGGCACGCCATGAGGGCAAGTATTAGAAGCATGGAAGGTAGCAGTCGTTTCATAGTCAGGTGGTTGGTTCTAACTATAACAATTATTTTGCGGGTATATTGCGTTTGCACAGCCTGGCTATTGCATTATCGCTTCATGAATGACGGCGTGCTGCATATTTAGCTTCAAAATCGCGGTATAAGCAAGGATTAACAACCTCAATAATATCCGCTTATCGAAAGTAAAACGCACTTCGTCGACAAAAAAATAAGGTTCGCCATCCATTTCTTAACTATTTGCGTACATAACGGTAACTTTACCTTACTAAAACAATAATACCATGTTCGCTTTTAACGAGCCTAAAAACTTAAAAAATACTTTAGCTTTTATTGTATTTTTAATCGCTTCCCTGGTCATATACGGTTGGTTTTTCAATGTAGCTGCTTTGAAGAGCATAATGCCGGATTACATTTCAATGAAATTCAACACAGCCCTGTGCTTTATCCTTTTAAGCCTGTCTGTGATGATACAGCACGCGGAAGCAAGGAAGATAAAATTACTTTCCTTTTTGCTAAATGCCACGGTAGCTTCAATTGCAGCATTCTCCTATGCCCAGGAGCTGTTTGACGCAGATTTGGGGATAGACCAGCTTCTGATGCCGGATGCTGATGCCGTAATGGCCGACGACCCTTATCCGGGCCGTATGTCGCCGATAACTTCAATTTTATTTATAGCGATTGCATTTAGCTTAAGCCTCATAAAGCTGAAAGTGAAGCCTCTTTTTATACAATATGTCCTCCATTCTGTCACCTTGATGTCGCTTATTGCAACCATTGGCTACATATTCCATGCACCGGATTTTTATACATTGAATTTTGTAACCTCTATGGCTGTCCACACTTCGGTAGCATTTCTGCTTTTGTCGGTAAGTGCCTCCCTGATAAATTTCCGTTTGGGGCTTTCCGGCATCTTTACCGGAAAACAGGTGGGCAACATTATGGCCAAAAGGTTATTTCTGTTGATGTTCGCGGCTACTTCAATTTTTAGCATTTTACAGTATTTTGGGCATAAATACAATGTGGTGACTAATGAATTCAGCATGGCACTGTTTGCAGTAGCATCAATTGTTGTAAACATATTCATTATTTGGGAGACAACGGATATGCTCAATAAAAAGGATGTAAAAAAACGGCTTGCTGAAGAGAATTTCAGGCTGGTTGTGGAGTCGGTTCCCAGCGCATTGGTAAAGTCAGACAGGAGCGGTACCATTGTGATGGTCAACAAACAGGCAGAAAAGATGTTTGGGTACGACCGCGAGCATTTTGTAGGCAAAAAAATTGAGGTACTCGTTCCCAGCGGCGTTTCACCCCATCACCATATGAACAGGGAATCGTACAATAAAAAGCCGGAATCAAGATTTTTTGGCGCCGGCCGCGATTTGCATGCCACGCGAAGCGACGGCTCTGAGTTTCCCGTAGAAATAGGCCTTAACCCGATAACTACCGAAAACGGGGAGATGGTTTTGGCTTCTATTATAGACATCACCGAACGGAAAAAGCAGGAAAATATAATCGCAAAGCAAATGATAGAACTGCAATTGAAAAATGAGGAAATGGAGCAGTTTAACTATATCGCTTCACACGACCTTCAGGAACCTTTGCGGACGCTGTCCAATTATATAATGCTTATCGAAGAAGACTATGATGAGGAGTTGAACAGTGACGTGAAACTACACCTGAAAACCATGGATAATGCCGTATCGCGCATGAGCCTGCTGGTACGTTCCATCCTGGATTTTGGCAGGTTGGGGCGCAACAAGGTGCTTACCACTGTAAACTGCAACAAAATTGTTCTGAATGTGGTTGAAGACCTCGGCAGCCTCATTCAAAATACGGGCGCGAAAGTGGAAATTAAAGGCGATTTGCCCACCCTTAATGTTTATGAAACAGAGTTAAGGCAATTGTTTCAAAACCTTATAAACAACGCTGTAAAGTTCAGGAGGGAAGGCGTACCGCCACAAATAACCATAAGCAGCACAAAGAAAGACAGGGATTATGAGTTCTCTGTAAAAGACAATGGTATAGGCATCAGCGATAAATACTACGACAGGATCTTCCATATCTTTCAGCGGCTAAATAAACAGGACCAGTATGAAGGGCACGGTATAGGACTGGCCAATTGCCGGAAAATAGCAGAAATGCACGGCGGTAAGATATGGGTAGAATCGATACCCGGATCCGGCAGCACATTTAAATTTACAATAGCAACCTTAGAATATGAAACCACAGCTTAACTGCATTATGCTTGTTGATGACAACAGGAACGACAACTTTTTTCACGAAAGGGTAATACGTAAATACAACCCTGAAATTAAGGTAATAGTAAAAGAATCCGGCGAAGAAGCACTGGAGCATTTACGCAATAAAGTTTGTGACAATGAAAGCCATCCCGACCTTATTTTCCTGGATATCAATATGCCCGGCATGAACGGTTGGGAATTCCTGGAAGAGTATGAATTGATGGATAAAGAACTTCAATGCGAAATGATCGTGGTGATGCTTACCACCTCTCAAAACCCGGACGACATGGAGATGGCAAAAAAGAACAATATCCTTTCAGGCTTTAAGACCAAGCCCCTGGATAAGCAGATATTGGAAGAAGTTTTTGAAAAATTCTACAACGAAAAATCCTGATATTTACATTAGCCGGGGAGGCATCCTGCTATTAAGGCCCTCTTAAATTAAGTCAATATACCGATGGGTTGTTTGCTTTTGTAAAAATAATAGAAGTTAAACTGAAACTACACCGGATTTCCACCTCGTGCCGGTAATGGCATTGATGCGTTAGATAAATTTATTGTGATACGGCTGATTATTTACAGGAAATGCTAAATTTGCAAACCTTTTAAAATCAACCGTATGAAAAAAATAATTACGATCGCGCTGCTTGTAGTAGCATCTACCGTGGCATTTGCCCAAAAGAAAATGACCCAGGAAATCATCGATGAACACGGCACAAAAGTGTTCGACGCGCCAAAAGCTGAAATTTTTGCGCTGACAAAAAATGTACTGGAAAGCAGTGGCTACGAAATAGATTTTGAGAACGCCGAAAAAGGCAAAATCATTACCAAAAGGAAGATGATCGGTGCATCGGGTGTGGCAGTTGCCCCAGGTGCCGCGCAATACCGTAACGCCTACCGTGGCTATACCGCGACAATCGAAGCAGTAAGCCCGGAGCGCACCAAGCTTGTCCTGACCCCGAAAGTGTGGATGGGGGAGGCCGATGTTTCAGGAGACAGGGTGTGGGTAATCAAAAGCAACGTAGGCGAGATCCAGCTATGGAAGAACTTCTTCAATGCGATGCTGGAGCGGATGTAGACATTCATAAAACATTAAGAGGCAAATTTTGAGCCTTTACCTGAAAGCCTGTTTATGCAGGCTTTTGGCTTTTGCCGCTAGCGCGAGCGTCCCGCTCGTGCCGGTTAAATTTGGCTGTTGTTGTATCATTGCCTGCACGAGCTGGAAGCTCGCGCCAGCGGGGGGAGTTTTTTCATATCCATTAATGGTTGCTAGCGCAAGCTTCAAGCTCGTGCCAGCGGGGGAAGGTGTTCGAGTAAAGTATGCTTTAATCTAAAATACCTCCAACTTTAAGGGCTTGTATTATTTCTTTTTTCATTTCAAGATCCTTGTCAATACCCCAGTACATTTTAAGTGATGTCACCTCACTAATAAATTTTTTTTTGTCGTCAATTTCTAAATAGTAATTGAACCAATCTGGCGAGGCAGTTCCTCCTAAAATTACATCTTTGTTGTTTTCATCGCCATTTTCATAAACTTTTCTAAAATATATAATCTTATATTCATGCTTGGTTAAAGGAAAATCAACTGAAATTTCATCATCAAGAAATCCTTTAAATTGAATGTTATATTTTCTAGCAAATAGCACGCAACTGTAATCGTCCTTTTCACTAATTAATATGGGTTTTGATCTATAATAGATATTTTCAGATTTAACATATTCTTTATATGTAATTTTTCGGGAAATACCATTTTCGTCTATAACATCTTCGTATTCATTATCCATATATGCATGTACCATTTCACCCATTCTCTCAGAGGTCATATTATTAGCTTCAATTTCATCTTCATTTGTAGTTTTACAAGAAAGGCAAATGCATGCGAACGCAAACAATAAATATTTCATATGCTAATTATTTAATGGGCAAAGATATACGTTAGTAGTAAAATACCTATGATTTGTATAATTTTATTTTTACATTATTTGGCATAGTGGAGATGAAATCCCCACGCCAGCGCGAGCTTCCAGCTCGTGCAGGTAGCAATTGCTAAACTAGGCATGAGTGTGACGCTCGCGCTATCAAAAAGGCATACTGCCAAAAACTACTTGCTACTCCTTTTATAGGGCTTCTTTTTCCGAAGCCAATAAAAATAATACAACAGGAATGGAACCCAACCTAATAGTATCATGTCGTTTTATAGTTTTACAGTTTAGAAAGCAAATACTCCCCAGTAACACTCTTACTATTCTTCGCCACTTCTTCCGGTGTACCGAACGCCACTAAATGCCCGCCGTTCTCGCCGCCTTCGGGGCCGATGTCGATGATGTAGTCGGCGCACTTGATGAGGTCGAGGTTGTGCTCGATCACGATAATGGAATGCCCTTTGTCGAGCAGTGCTTCAAAGGAGGCCAGCAGCTTGCGGATGTCATGGAAATGAAGCCCAGTGGTAGGTTCGTCGAAAACAAAAAGCACCTTGTCTTTGGTCGCACCCTTTACGAGGAACGACGCCAGCTTGATGCGCTGCGCCTCGCCACCCGAAAGGGTAGAGGAGGACTGCCCCAACTGCACATAGCCCAGGCCGACATCCTGTAACGGCTGCAGTTTGGTCATGATCTTGGCCTGCTTGTGCTCACTGAAGAATGCCACGGCATCGTCCACGGTCATGGTCAGCACATCGTCGATGTTCTTGCCTTCGTAGGTAATTTCGAGTATCTCTTTCTTGAAACGCTTGCCGTTGCAGGCCTCGCACTCGAGGTGCACATCGGCCATGAACTGCATCTCGATGGTCACTTCGCCCTCGCCTTTACAGGTGTCGCAGCGACCGCCGTCCACATTAAAGGAGAAATGCTTGCTCTGGTAGCCGCGGTTTTGCGACAGTTTCTGCTTCGCAAATAGGTCGCGGATATCGTCATACGCCTTGATGTACGTCACCGGGTTGGAACGCGAACTGCGCCCAATCGGGTTCTGGTCCACGTACTCAATGTGCTTTATGTGGCTGTAGCTGCCCTGTAATTCGGTGAACTGTCCGGCCTTTTCGCCCACGCCTTCCAGCTTTTTCTGCAGTGCGGGGAACAGTATTTTCTTGACGAGCGTACTCTTGCCGCTGCCCGAAACGCCCGTGATCACGGTAAGGCAGTCCAGCGGGAACGTCACGTCGATGTTTTGCAGGTTGTTCTCCCGTGCACCGATCACGTCGATATGGTTCTTGAACTTGCGGCGTTTTTTTGGGACGGTAATCTCAAGGTCGCCGTTGAGGTATTTCGCGGTAAGCGAGTCGGATTTAAGTATCTCATCATAAGTGCCCTGTGCCACCAACTCACCTCCGAACGAACCCGCTTCGGGGCCGATGTCGATGATCATGTCGGCGGCCTTCATGATGTCTTCATCATGCTCCACCACGATAACGGTGTTGCCCAGGTTGCGCAGGCCTTCCAGCACGTGGATGAGCCTTTCGGTATCTTTGGGATGCAGGCCGATGCTCGGTTCGTCGAGAATGTACATCGACCCTACCAGGCTGCTGCCCAGCGATGTCGCCAGGTTGATGCGCTGCGACTCCCCGCCCGAAAGCGTGTTGGAACGGCGGTTGAGCGTTAGGTAGCTGAGTCCGACCTCCTGCAAAAAGCTCAGGCGGCTTTTAATCTCGACCAACAGGCGTTTGGCTACCGTGGTATCGTATTCGTTAAGCTCCAACCCGCTGAAAAACTCGGCAAGGTTCTTTATCGGCAGGTCAACCAGGTCGCTTATCGTGCGGCCCCCGACCTTGATATAATTCGCTTCCGGCCTCAGGCGCTTGCCTTTACAGTCGGGGCATTTGGTCTTGCCGCGGTAGCGCGACAGCATTACGCGGTTTTGTATCTTGTAATTCTTTTCTTCCAGTTCGGCAAAGAAATCATTCAGTCCCGTAAAGTATTTGTTACCGTTCCACACCAACTGCCTGTCGCTTTCCGATAGCTGGAAATACGGCTTGTGCACGGGGAAATCGAACTTGTGGCTGTTGTTCACCAACTGGTCGCGGTACCAGCCCATGCTCTCGCCGCGCCACGGGAAAATGGCGTTTTCGTAAACGGAAAGGGCGGTATTGGGCACTACCAGTTCCTCATCGATGCCGATGATGCTGCCGTAGCCTTCGCAGCTCGGGCACGCGCCATAGGGGTTATTGAAGCTGAACAGGTGCACGTTCGGCTCGGGGAAAGTGAGGCCGTCCAGTTCGAAATTATTGCTGTAAACCAACCGGTTGCCCGTTGCCACATCCTGAAGGTACGCTTCGCCCTTGCCTTCGTAAAAAGCGGTCTGCACGGCATCGGCAAGGCGATTGTAAAATTCCTCCTCGTCCTTTACCACGATACGGTCGACCACCAACAGGACTTCCTTGTTGGCAAGGTCGGCGCCGGCAAGCTCGTCGAGGCGAAGGGTCTCATTATCGACCAGAACACGGGCAAAACCCTGTTGCAGGAGTACGCCCAGCTTCTCGTCGATGGTGCGGCCTTTTTCGGTATGTACGGGCGCGAGCAGCAGCCAGCGGCTGTCCGGCTCAAAGGTTTTTACTTCGTTGATGATGTCGGTCACGGTATGCTTCCTCACCTCGCGCCCCGAAACAGGGGAGTAGGTGCGGCCCACGCGGGCAAAAAGCAGCTTGAGGTAGTCGTAGATCTCGGTGCTGGTGCCCACGGTCGAGCGGGCATTGGTGGTGTTCACCTTCTGCTCGATGGCGATGGCGGGGGCAATGCCCTTGATGTATTCCACCTTGGGCTTATCGAGGCGGCCGAGGAACTGGCGCGCGTAGGACGAAAGGCTCTCCACGTAGCGGCGCTGGCCTTCGGCGTAAAGGGTATCAAAGGCAAGGCTCGATTTCCCGGAGCCCGAAAGCCCGGTAACCACCACCAGCTTGTTGCGCGGAATGGCCACATCCAAATTCTTGAGGTTGTGCAGTTGCGCGCCTTTAATGAGTATGTTTTTCTTAGGCTCTAATGTCGAAAGATCGGTCTTTATCATGGCAAAAATTGAATGGGTAAAGATACGGGTTTTGGGGGAGATTTTTGTTAAGGGAATGAGAAGTAAAAAGGGATGCGGGTGATCCCGCCTGTTGCGGGGCAGGCTACCGATTTTTGCGGATAAGTGCAGATTTTTCCTGCCATTAATCTATATTTGAATACTGAACAATTTAAAATTTCGTTTAGCATTAACGTAACCACCAATCCTTTACCGATGCGAATACTTTCATTGATCCTGCTGATACTTTGCGTTAGCTGTGCTAAATCGAATAAGGAAACGCCTGAAAAGCCGGTTGGTGTAACAGATTCCCTGGCTGGTATTCGGCCTGAAACAGTGGTGGATTCTTCTAAGCTGGTGAAAGTAGTCTATAACAATGATCGGGGTACTTATTATGATAAAGAGGCGTATGAAGGCTTTAAAAAATGGTTCAATAAACTGAATCCTAACTACATCTCCGCGCCTAGAGTAGCCCAGGAAATTTATCTAAAGGAAAAGATTGCGGCCGATAAATCAAACGCTGAATATAAAGTTGCATCAGATCAAAAATTCCATTATCTCTATGCTCATTTCATCCAAAAAAGGAATGGCATTGAAACCTATGCTGAATTGCGGAAAAAAACAGTGGCGATATTTTCACGGATTAATGCTATTAACTGTGAATTGGATTATGATTGTGGTATATATTTTTCCTTTCAACGGACTGCCATTGCAGCTTATGCGGAATATGCCATAAACAATTATAAAACTTATCCTTATGCTTTTGAAAAGAAATATCCGATTGGTAAACAGAAAAGTTTATACCTCCAGATGCTAAAGCAGAAAATTGCCGATGGACTGGAGGAAATGTCAACCGAGAAATACAGCCAGTATGGGAGGCTTAAAAAGGATAAGCGTGAAGAATATAAAAAAGGTGTATTGATTTATGTCAATCAGTTGGATAGCCTTATCCAAACGCATTTTGACCTTTCGGTTGCACAGCAATATCAGTACGGGCATTATCAATAGGATAGGGTTTTAGGAATTGATTATATTTGAAACAGCTATAACGCATAGAATATGAACATTCATTCCCAAATACTCGGAGAACTAACACAGGACAACAACTTTGAAGACTGGTGGCATAGCCGGCCTGTTGCAGTTCCTTTTTTTGAAGATAAAGCTTTGCCTGTAATTTTTATGGATCTTGTACCGGAGCATGACGCGAAATTTGTTCCCGAAGCGGACGAGGCGCTGCGTAATTTCTTTAGCCTTGATATTGAATACAGGGATAGTATTTCTACGCATGTTTATAAAAACTGCATGGATTTTTTGGAGGCGGTGGAATTTGATGAAGGCGATGATCATTTAAGGCAAATTAAGAGTGAAAAGGATATTTGGCAGTACGTTTTTCCGCGTGAAGTTTATGTGTCAAGGAGGCATAGGAGGGATGAGGACATTTACATCATGGTTGCCTGCGAATGCGACTGGGAGCAGGAACATGGATTGCAGATGGTCTTTAGGCAAGGCAGGAAACTGACCCGTATCAGCGAGCAGGATGGGCATATAACCGAAGCAGATGCTTATGATAAGCCGGATAGTGAAGATGATTTGTTGAGTAAATTTTAGAAATTGTCGCAATGAATCGTCTGCCACTAGATTTTATCGCAACCCTCTATTACAAAACTCCTGAAGAAGGTGGGCGTGAAACTCCTGCATGCTCTGGTTACCGTCCTGATATCAAGTTTCCTTTTGATGGAATGTACACTTGCGGGATACAGACTTTTATAGATATAGAAAAGGTGTATCCGGGAGAGACTGTTGACGCTCAGATAAAAATTATTTCCGTGCCATACTTTGCAGGGAGATTGGAAGAAGGCATGGAGTTTATATTTGTTGAAGGGGCAAATGTGATAGGTACTGGAATCATTAAAGAAATAGTAAACGAGGAATTAAGGAAGCTAAAGGATTCACCGGTTGACATGACTATTACAGAGGCCCCGCTCACCTCACACGACATCCAGGTCCTTAAAGACAGCTACAGCTTCATGATGCGCAGGTTTGGTAAGGGGGCGATGTATGTATTTGGCGCGTTGGTATTTTTGTATGTGATGCCGATAGTTTCAGGAAGTCGGCACAGTGACTACATTTTTAAGATGTATTTATTGTTTTTTGTCCTTCCCGTAGCTGTAATCTATATTGGCGTGTTCGTGTATTTCGCGCCGTATAAATTATGGCTCGACATGAAGCGCAATAAAAAGAAAATTGGTATAGTTAGCGTAAAAAAAGTCGAGGGACTGCCTCTTGAGATGCGCAAAGACTTTTTCGGGATGTTCGACTTTAAGGTGACTTTTGAGAAGGAGCCGTTTGGGCTGAAGCCGGTAATAATTGCGAGCAGACTGCAGCCCGATCTCCTGAAGTATAAAAAGTTCAGGGTGGAAATTGGGCCGCTTTCAAAAAAAGAACTGAAGTTTGAACCTGTAAAATAGCCGCATAATGCATACGATATCATCATTATACGCTCACGTACCTTTCCCGCTACTCATCGTGATACTGGCGGTGGGAGGAATATTGCACCTGCACAAGAAATATCGCGACAGGCAGCAAAGGGCAAAGGATGATGCTTATCGGAACCGGGTCGTTTCCAGCGGCAAAAAGATTGCAATACCAACCTCCTACATTAACAGCAGGAGCGTACCGGCTTCGAAATCAATGCGTAAACAGGCGCACAACTACCTGTACGACCGTGCGAACGTCGAAAAATATGTGGTGACGGAAACAACCTGGCTGGAATGCTCGCATAAAGGCAAAAAGTTTAAGAGCAACGGCTTTTCCATCGACAGGAAAGTGCTCGAAATAAAGCTGTACATGCAGAAAGAGGTTTATATTTACTACGATAATGCCACTGGCGACTATTTTTTCGACCTGGATTTTTTAGAAGAAGCTTAACTTAAACAAGTCAATTCCGTTATTACTATCTAATCTTTTCGCCCAATCATTCAACCCTCGTAACAATACCCTTTTGTTTTTGCGTGTCGCCTACAAGCGAAAACTCAAAAGTATAGGAATCGTCCTTTGTGGTAAGGATTTTTATCTGCACGGCCTTTTGTTCCTGCATGTTTTTTGGGTTGACCTTTGTGCCGATGTACTCGCATTCATTCACCCAACGGATTGCCGTAGAATCGA
The DNA here is from genome assembly GCF_026107645.2 of Flavobacterium sp. MFBS3-15. Classification (GTDB taxonomy): domain Bacteria; phylum Bacteroidota; class Bacteroidia; order Flavobacteriales; family Flavobacteriaceae; genus Flavobacterium. The sequence continues at coordinate 102,848 of NZ_JAPCHV010000002.1, forward strand.
CCTTGCCGTTAACAGTTTCGATTTCAAGGTTTTCAGTGCGCTCAAATTCAGAGACGTGCTTTTTGCCGTCTACCTCAAATTCGGCGCGGAATTTCCCGGTTTTAAAGTCGGCACAGTTGCGCTCCTGCTGGTAGCAGGCTGTAAGCAATAAGCCTGCGAATAGTAGGTATGCTAATTTTTTCATCAGTCAACAAGGCTTTTCATTATGGTACGTATTCCTTTAAACATAAGTAAGATTGCTATTACACAAAATGTTATGCCGACTCCCAGCACCATTTTAAAGAACGGGTGCTCCTTATTCATGAACGAGTTGTGTATCACGACCGGGCCCAAAAAAAGCAATGGCAGTGCCCCACTCAGGTAGCGCAATCCCCTCATCAGTATCTTTTTATCGGTTGGCATAGGCTTCAATGGCTTTTCTTACGTTTTGATGTTCCTCCAGCAATGCGGCTGCTTCTTCCTGCGGTATGCCAAGCTCATCCATGATCATCTGGACACCACGCCCGACAAGCTTGTGATTGCTCAGCTGCATATCAACCATTTTGTTCCCTTTTACGCGGCCCATCTGAATCATGGTAGCGGTCGATATCATGTTGAGTACCAGTTTCTGTGCAGTTCCGGCTTTCATGCGCGAGCTTCCGGTAACGAATTCCGGCCCCACAACTACTTCTACAGGATAATTGGCCAGGGCAGCCAGCGGGCTTCCGGCGTTGCAGGTTATGCAGCCTGTAGGTATGTTATTGAGGTTGCATTTTTCCAGTGCACCAATGACATAAGGCGTTGTGCCCGATGCCGCGATGCCTACTACAATATCATTCTCATTGATGTTCCATACCTCAAGGTCGGCCCACCCCTGTTCGTCATCGTCTTCGGCAAATTCAACAGCTTTGCGAATGGCAGTATCGCCGCCTGCAATGATTCCTATCACCAAATCGAAAGGCACCCCGAATGTTGGCGGGCATTCCGATGCATCTACAATACCAAGCCTTCCGCTGGTTCCTGCACCTATGTAAAATAAGCGTCCGCCTGCTTTCAGCTGCTGTACGGTTTTTTCAACCAGCCTTTCTATCTGCGGAAGCGCCTTTTCTACAGCGAGGGGAACAGTCTTGTCTTCATTATTGATGTTGGCAAGCAGCTCGCCTACAGGCATTTTTTCAAGATGCTCATATTTGGAGGTTTGTTCTGTTGTGCGGGTAAAAGGCATGGTTTTTTTAGGTAAAATTAAAGAAAATAAGCCATAACTACCCCAAGTATGATGACCAGCAGCTTGGCAAGGTTGAATTTGTGCCCCTCGCTGCTCTCGAAGATGATGGTAGATGATATGTGAAACAATATCCCAACCACTATGGCTGATATTTCGGTATAATAATGGCTGATGAAATGCAGTTGCCCTGAAGCCAATGTGCCCAGTGGCGTCATGGCTGCAAAGGCGATCATGAACAGGAATATGGCTGTTTTGTTGAGTCCTGAATTTATAAAGAAAGCTGTCAGTATGATCGCGATGGGGAAGTGGTGTATGGCAATTCCCCACGCCAGATCGTGATGATGGCTTACCGGCATGCCCTCGAGCAATGCATGTATGCAAAGGCTGATGAACAGCAGCCAGGGCATAGAATGCGAGTGGCCGTGGTCATGATCGTGCGGGGATGAGTGCACATGGCCATGCTCGGCACCTTTTGAAAAATATTCAAGTATGATCTGGAATACAATCCCCGCCATAATATAAATGCCAATGATGTGGTTGTGCCCGTGCTCATGGCCATGGTCGTGGCCTTCGTGTCCGTGCAGCGAACTTTCGTACACTTCAGGCAAAAGGTGCATTACGGTTAGGGAAAGCAGGAATGCACCACTGAAGGCCAGCAGGAGCTTCAGGCTTTTTTTGTTGCTCGGCTTCAGGATAAGGGCCATGCCATAACCCAGTATGACCGATAGTAAGGGTAGTAAATATATCATGGCTATTTAAAGATCATAATTAATCGCTCCGATTCGTTCTTAAAGAACTTGCGCAGCTTGTAGTCACCAAAAATGTCCAGCAGGTATATGCCCGCCTCTTCCATCATCTTCTCAAAGTCTTCAAGAGTAAGGGCCTGCACGCTCTCGGTAAAATGAAGTTGCTCCCCGCAGGCTTCAAAGTTTATTTCCTTTACTATGTGGCCGTCTTTCACATAGCGTTTTATGTGGAAGTCAATCCCATCCACAGTCTTTACTTCTTCAGCGACAAGGTTATTGATGACGTAATTCACGTTCATAAAGTCTATTACGCCAAATCCATATTCATTTAGGCTCGCACACATTGCCTTAAGGGTCTTCATGTTATCGGCATCGTCTTCAAAATAACCGAAGCTTGTAAACAGGTTGAATATCGCATCGAACTTCTGGTCGAACGGCTCCCGCATGTCGTGTACCATAAAGTGGAGCTTTTCGTTGCTTTCCTTAGAGGCTTCCTCGATGCTGTTCTCAGAAAGGTCGGCACCGGTTACATCGTAGCCAAGCTTGTTCAGGTAAACCGAATGGCGGCCCTTACCACAGGCAAGGTCCAGTATCTTGGCATCATCCGGCAGGTTCAGGTAATTGGTCAGGTTGTCCATAAAGAGCTGGGCTTCTTCATAGTCCCGGTCTTTATATAAAATGTGATAGTAGGGCGTATCAAACCAGGAAGCAAACCATTTTTTTTTGTCTTTATGCATAGCAGGCCGAAGTGATAAGGATTTATAGAGCGGCAAATTTACTATATTTTCGGGCGTTGTGCTATTCGTTAAGCTATGAATTTCATTAATTATTATGCAAGTAAGAGCACAAAATACTACCGCTTACCATACCGTTCCAAAAATTCAGAGGGTGTTTGACCTACCTTCTTTTTAAATAGCCGTGAAAAATAAGCATAATCTGCAAATCCCAGTGTTATTGCAATTTCGCTGAAACTCGTTTTATGCATTACCAGCATTTTCTTGGCTTCGAGCAGTATCCGGTCCTGAATTACATCCAATGCCGACTTACCTACAACCGACTGCGCGATTCGGTTCAGATGGCGGGGCGTTATGTACATCATTGATGCATACGACGATGGCGATTTGGTATCACGGTAAAATTGCTCTACCAATGCTTCAAATCCACGAAACTTTCCGTAATAGTTGTTTTGTGTTATAAACGTTTCGTCTTCATACTCGGGATATAGTCGGGTGGCGGTTATGTAAACGAGGCCTGACAGGGAAAGCAGCGCCTCTTTTTTCAGCAGGAAGCCGGAGTTATATTCACTTAGTATATTTTGGAATAATTGCGTTAATATATCCAATTGCGCCCTTTCGGTATATATAACAGGCAGCTGGTGCATGCTGAAATAGAACGGAAAGCGTCCCAGTAAGTTGTGGGTATAGTGGAGGTCGTAAAAAGCCTGTGAGTGGAAAAAAATATAGCCTTCGGTATCTTCAGAAAGTTCCCAATGGTGTGTTTGCCCCGGATTCAGGAAAAACAGCGCACCGGGCTTTGCTTCATACTCCTTAAAATCAATCTCGTGTGTTCCCGAACCTTTGGTAAAAAGGATGGCCAGGTAAAAATCGTGCGAGTGGGGGTGGGCAATGTCTTTATGCCGGGTCTCAAGATGGTTCTCCAATGTATTTGCGTAAAATTCTTCTGATGCATGGTTGTCATCAAATTCTTCAATACGGAGAACTTTAGGTTGTTTCATTTTTAATATCGTATTGGTGTTGAATGTCCGAAAAGTACAAATTTCTGCGTAAATAATCTATTGCAGGAATGCACTTATATGAAGTAAATTTGTCAAAAAAACAATATGTCAGCTTTAGCAGGTATCATTACAGAAAAATGTCCGAAATGTGGAAAAGGAAAAGTATTCAGTAAAAAAGGCAATCCGCTATTGTTTCAGATGCCGAGGATGAATGAACACTGTCCGGTATGCCATCATAAATTTGAGAAAGAACCCGGTTATTTCTTCGGGTCAATGTATGTAAGCTATGCCCTGACTGTAGCGGAAATGATTATTACTTTAGGGTTGACCTGGTTTTTCCTGGATAGTATTGTAGGCGTTATCGTTATGATAGCCATCATGTCGATTTTGCTTAGTACATTTAATTTCAGGATCTCCCGAATGATATGGATTTATATGTTCGACGGAAAAGACAGAGATATTTAAATTGCTGTAGCTAATCGAAATAGGCTTCAAAGTCATTATCTTTTGCTTTTCTGTGTAACAGTTTTATCTGGCTTTCAAGTATTCGGTCCTGTGATAGTTCAGGCAGCATATCTATATCAAAAAAACCGGCATCGAGCATATCAAAACCGCTTTGCAGTTCTCCTGATACTACCTCGCAATAAAATACGAGCTTGTAAATATAGTAGGGCTGGGGAGGGTGTGGGTGCTTGCGTTTGTCAAAAACAGCCAGTAATTTTTTAGCCTCTACAATCAATCCGGTCTCCTCACGGACTTCTTTTTCTGTAGCCTCTTTGGGTGTTTCCCCAATGTCGGCCCAGCCACCGGGCAGTGTCCACTTGCCATCGACACTCTCACGTGCCAGCAATACCTTCTTTTTATCTTCCGAAAGCACCAGTGCCCTTACATCCGTTTTTACCGTAGGGTATTCAGTAACAGGCAGAAAAAGGGCTTTTATGGTTTCCTCGTCGTTGCCGCTTACTGTAGCCAGCAAGCGATGGCTCATTGCAATAAGTTCATTGTACCGTTCTTTGTCAAACTGGTTATCAGCGTACAGCAGGCCGGTATCGGCCATGGCTTTCAGGCGTTTGATATCTTCGAGTAATACGTGTTTCATTCGGTATAAAATTTTTGATGTTCTCTCCGGCTAAGGTATCCATCGGGTTTCAGTGTTATTTTTCCGGTGGCTTCGTTAAGTTCCGCGGTTATCTTTTCGCCATGCATAAAGTGGAACCACACACCATCTACAATATACTTTTCCTGTTCGGCCCACAGCGTATCATAATCTTTTCCGTTACCATCATAATCGTACTTCGGGTCGTTATAAGCCGTTTTGGCAATGACTATCGAGCAGGGCTTGAACGTACACATCGCCGACTCATACGTAAATTCTGTCTTGGTTTCATCGGGTGCTACTTCTTCAATATTGGCTTCGCCGGCAATAAGCAACAGGCTTTCTTTTGTGTTGTTTGTAAAGCTCACTGTACCGCGTTGAGGGTTGTTTTCCGGCTTAAGGATAAAAAAGGAACAGCAGCATCCGGGCTGAACGATATATTTTTCATCCTTCCTGAATTTTGCTAAAAAATGCAGTGTGTCCTTCCCGATAATGGCAGTGCAACGGTCAAAACCTTTTTTAGCAAGGTGTATCTTTTGCGGAAGGCTATCCTTAATTTTTAATGGTTTGCCATTTACGGATAGCGCAAACTCCGTACGGTAGCCATTGGGTTCCTCTCCAATCCCGGGCATGAATTTTATTGTTGCCGTTTGTGCTATACAAGGCAGCGAGAACAAGGTAAGGGCAAAAAAAGCAAGGAGTTTCATCGTAATACTTTTGGTAAATATATAAAATCCTTTAACGCAGCTATCGTTGCTAAATTATTATCTTAGCTATTAGAAATACAAATCATGAAAAAAAGCCTCATAATACTCTTGCTTGCCGGCATCCTGTTTTCCTGTAAAAAAGACGAAAAGAAAGATTATAAACCATCATTTGCCAAAGTAGAAGCTGATACATTGCTTAGCGATGAGATAAGCATTCGTGCCATAGCTATCGATGGGGATAAAGTATGGTATGCAGGTAGCATGGGGAAGTATGGTTGGGTATCGCTTAACGGCGGAAAGGATTTCAACGGTGTTATTGCAAAAGACACATTATTCCCGGAGTTCAGGGCCATTGCACAGACGAAAAATGATATTTTCATACTTAACGTTGGCACCCCAGCCATGTTGTACAAGATTTCCAAAGATGGAAAAACAAGTAAGGAAGTATATTCAGAAAAAGGTGAGAAGGTTTTTTATGACAGCATGCAGTTTTACAATGATAAAGAGGGTATCGCGATGGGCGATCCAACAGATGAGTGCCTTTCAGTTATTACGACTTCAGATGGAGGCAACACATGGATAAAAACGGAGTGTGCCAGTCTGCCAAAAGTTGCAGAGGGCGAGGCGGCTTTTGCAGCCAGCAATACAAACCTTATCATAAAGGGCAATGATACGTGGATTGTGTCGGGGGGTAAAAAATCGCGGGTATTCCATTCGGAAGATAAAGGCAAAAGTTGGAATGTATATGATACGCCTATCGTTCAGGGCGGTGGGGCTGACGGTATATATTCTGGAGATTTTTACGATGAGAACATTGGCTTTGCAGTAGGAGGAAACTATGAAAAGCCTGATGGCAATACAGGGAATAAAATACTTACCGAAAATGGAGGCAAAACATGGGAAACAATTGCTGACGGGAAGGGCTTTGGTTATGCCTCCTGCGTTCAATTCGTGCCCGGAAGCAATGGCGATGAGCTGATGACAGCGGGGCCTTCAGGGATATGGTATTCGTATGACCGTGGTGCCTCCTGGAAAAAAATACTGGATGAAAGAATCTATCATACGTTAAGGTTCATTGATAATAAAACAGTTATCCTTGCCGGGCAGAAGAAAGTGGTAAGGCTTAGGCTCAAGTAATTTATATAAATAGAATACTAAATCCTGCAACAAGTGAATCCGTACGCGATCAAAAGCATCCAATAAAAAAGGAGCCTAAGCTCCTTTCAATCATCAATCAACCTTTCTTATTCTCCTTGTACTTATGGAGAAGTTTTTTATTAAAATCATCTTCTGCTTTTTTCAGCTTTAATATTCTGGCAGGGCCAATTATGGGTTTCAGGTCGGCTACCAGCTTTTTACGCAGATTAAAGAGTTCTTCATCAGCGTCCTCGAGTTGGTTCAGGTAGGACAACGCATCCTTATCAGACATTTTATCAGTACCGACTTCATCGATTTTTTTAATGATTTGGCGCATTTTGTCATGACGTATCTTGTATTGCTTTTCTTCGTATGCGTTATACACCGGCCAAAACTTTTCTGACTCATCTGCAGTAAGTTTTAACTCAGTTGTCAGGAAAGACACCTTGAGCGCTTTTATTTGTTCCCTTTTTTCTTTTTTATCCTTGTCTCCCTGTGCAAAGAGGCTTACAGAAAATAATAGCAACAGTGGCAGTAACATCTTTATTTTCATATTCATGGCTATTCGTTTAAGTCTATGGTTTCATCGTAAAGGTATTCTTCAATTGCCTCATTGCTCACCGGGATAGACTGTTCCATTTCGGCGAGATCCTGTGTATTAAGATTTTGCATCAGGTCATATGAGTTGATATTGGCCTGATATACAAGATAATGTTCAATAGCTGCATTATCAGGCTGGGCAATATCGTTTATGCTGGTATTGGTAGTCAGGAAAATGCCTGTTGCCAAAAGGATTACAAACGAAGCTGCCATTGACATCCATACCGGTTTTCTTTTGTACAGCGGTATTACCCTGGGCTCTTCATGTTCAGGAAGCTGTTCCATCAGCCTATCGGTAAAGCTTTCAAAATAGGAATCAGGGGCTTTAAATCCTGAAGTTATCTTATGTTCATTATCTAATCTGAAGTCGCTCATATCTATAAGACGTATTTTTTTGTAGATGGTTTAATGGGTATTGATATAATCTTCAATTTTTTTTACGGCATGGTGGTAGGAAGCCTTCAAAGCACCTACTGATGTGCCCAGTATTTCAGAAATGTCGTCATATTTCAAATCCTCAAAATATTTCATTTTAAAAACAAGCTGCTGTTTCTCAGGCAGTGTTGCAACAGCCTGCTGGAGCTTTACCTGGAGGGCATCGCCTTCAAAATATTCGTCGGCCTGCAGGTTATTTATTGCTTTCTGTTGCAGCTCTTCATTGCTTATATTGTTCTTCTTTGTTTTGGAACCAATGAATGTTATCGCTTCATTGGTCGCAATCCTGTAAATCCAGGAGAACAGTTTGCTTTCGCCCTTAAAGCTTTCCAGGTTACGGAAAACCTTGATGAATGTATTTTGCAGTACGTCGTCGGTATCATCGTGATCCAGTACAATATTACGGATATGGCTATATAGTGGCCTGCTGTATTGTGATACAAGCTGCCTGAACGCTGCGTTCTGCGTTTTTGGGTTGAGCAATTCTGCTATAAATGCCTTTTCGTCCTGCAACTGCAATGCTTTTGTTTATAGGACTAAAGGTAAAGGAAAAGGTTTAATGGCCCGTCACATTATATTTTTATGCTGAAACGTTTAACAGGCTTTTAGAAGTCAGGAGGGCTAATGATAGGTAACTTTGTAAGTATTAATTTAATTTACTATCATGAAAAAATCTAATATGATTGATGCCTGCCTGGCTTGCTTTGCCGCTTGTGAATTGTGTGCTTCCGAATGTATTAAAATGGTTGAAGCCAGCCACCTGCAGTGCATTGCATTATGTAGGGATTGTGCTGATATATGCGCATTATGTATAAAAATGGAGCAACGAGATTCGGCATATTCTCATAAAATCATGCAGCTTTGCTCAGAAATATGTACTGCCTGCGCTGAAGAGTGTGAAAAATTTGCTGCACACCACGACCATTGCAGGGCCTGTGCCGAGGCATGCCGTGATTGTGCTGAAGTGTGTAAAGCAGCATAAAATAACAATATCTTAAGTTCTGCTGTTTTATTGTTACAGTATCATAGCGTATTTTTGCAACTTTAGATATAGCTATGATAAAAACCGTAATATTTGATATGGACGGCGTGATCGTTGATACCGAGCCAGTTCATTATTTTGCCTACAACCAGCATTTTAAGCACCTTAATATTGAAGTTTCTGATGAAATGTATGGTTCCTTTACAGGTAATTCTACCAAAAATGTTTATCAAAAACTGAAAGAAACCTTTCAGTTGCTTGATGAAGTGGATGGTCTGGTAGATTATAAGAGGGAACTTTTTAATAACGCTTTTGACCAAAAGGAGGATCTTGACCTATTGCCAGGTGTAAAAAATCTAATCGTTGACCTTCATAGTAATGGCATGCAACTGGTTTTAGCGTCATCATCTGCTAAAGTTACAATCAACAGGGTTTTTACGCGGTTTGGCCTGTACCCTTACTTCTCTCACATCGTTAGCGGAGAGGATTTCCCAAAATCAAAACCTCACCCCGCCATTTTCGAAAAAGCTGCTGAGCTTTCCCGAACACCAAAGGATGAATGCATCATAATCGAGGACAGCACCAATGGCATTAAAGCTGCCAAAGCTGCCGGCATCTTCTGCATCGGCTATAAAAGCGAAAATGCCATACTGCAGGAACTGGCTGAAGCGGATATGATCATTAGCCATTTTAATGAATTGGACTACAGTAAAATAAGAGATATTAAATAATTCCGTGCATAGATGCCACTAAACGCCTAACCAAAACTGATTATGAGAAAAGCCGTAATATTTGATATGGATGGGGTAGTAGTGAATACCGAACCCATTGGTTATAGTGCCAACCAAAAAATGTACAAAGCTTTAGGCATTACAGTGCCTGATGAGATATACAGTACATTTATCGGCAATTCTGACAAGAACATAATCCAGAAACTGAAAGGCCTTTACCAAATAGAAAAGACACACGAAGAACTGCTGGAAGAAAAATATAGATTTTATTTTGAGGCATTTGATAATGCATCTGACCTTGAGTTGATTCCGGGTGTAAAAGACCTGATTATTGAACTTCATGCCAAAGGAATAAAACTATTACTGGCTTCGTCTGCCTCAAAGCGTAAAATTAAGGCTGTATTTACACGCTTTGGCCTGCATCCCTACTTTGATGCTAAAATAAGCGGTGAGGATTTTGAATTTTCCAAGCCCAATCCCGATATATTCCTTGAAGCTGTAAAGCAATCCGGGTTCTCGAAAGATGAATGCATCATTATTGAAGACAGCACAAATGGTATTAAATCTGCAAAAGCCGCCGGTGTGTACTGCATCGGATATAGAAGTGAGCATTCAATGGGGCAGGATACCTCACTGGCCGATATGGTCATAAGCGATTTTAAGGAATTGGATTTTGAAAAGATAAAAACTCTTTAGTCCTTAAAATTTTTTATAGTCCTGATTATTTCTTCTTTAGGTACGACCCCTGATTGTCGCCAAAGCATTTTCCCATTTTGGAATAGCATCAGCGTAGGCACGCCCTTTACCTGAAAACGGGGATTGCCCATTAATACCTGGTTTTTATCAACATCCACCTTAAAGATTTTTATTTCGTCTCCCAGTGTATCTTTTACGTCTTTAAGTATGGGTGCGAGCATTTGGCAAGGGCCACACCACGTGGCGAAAAAATCGATCAATATCATTTCTTTGCCATTGATAAGGGTATTGAAACTGTCCATAATTTTTACATTTTAAGTATAAAGTTAATAAACCATTGGATGGCGCGTTAACCTTTTACACAAAATTATGATAACACATTGTAAGCTCATAATTGTTAGTTAAATCTGACAAGAAATGCAGATAGTCAAATGTTAAAATGATTACTTTTAATCAAAAGAATAACAGCCATGAAAAAAGCACATATTATAATTGCCCTACTGTTTGGGTTTACATTTACCAACATCTCCTGTAAAAAGGACAAAGATAAAATTGAAGCTGATGCTAGCACTGAAGTCCATGATCATGAGGGAGCAGATATACCTTTAGATGCTTCCGGTTTTGACCCTTTCTTTGCTAAATTCCCGCAATACAAAGAATATGAAAAGGACATCCGCGAGCTATACCAAAAGCACAACCATTATATATGGCACGAAAAACGTGGGCTTATCGAATTTGCGGAAGTCCTTTATAATCGCGTGAACCAATTAGATGATGAAGGATTGCCAATGAAAATACCATATAAAAAGAACCTGGACGAAATTTTTGAGGATGCAGGAAGGGGCGAAAAACCTAATATGGAGTCGGAATTGCTTATCAGTTCAATGTACATGTATTATGCCAATAAGACATTAAATGGCCTTGATGACGAAAAAAGCCGTCAAACGGGCTGGTTCCTGCCAAGGGAAAAACTGGATTATGTTGCCTATCTTGATACATTGATGAAGGAGCCTCAAAAAATTAAAGGTGATAAATCAGAAGTATTTGCAATGTACTTTGGATTAAAGAAAGCGCTTCAAAAATACCGTGAGATTGAAAAGAAGGGGGGCTGGGGCGAAATTACACTTGAAAAAGGAGTAAAGTCGCTTAAAGAAGGCGATTCGGCCACCGCAATAGTGCAGATACGGAAGCGTCTTGCATTGGAAGGCTATCTGAAAAGCGACTCCAAAAGCGCGATATATGACAGCGATCTTGCAGCAGGATTGAAACGATACGAAGAAAAACATAACCGTGAGTTTGACGGTAAAATAGGCCCTGCTATGGTAAAGGAACTTAATGTGCCTGTTGCTGAACTCATAAGGAGGATTACCGTAAATATGGAGCGTTGCCGTTGGGTCCCGACAGCCATCAACAAGCAGCAGGAATATATAGTTGTGAATATACCGTCTTATCGTATGCGGTATGTAAAGGACGGAAAGCCATTCCTTATATCAAAAGTTGTAGTAGGTAAGGAGCTTAACAAAACCGTAGTATTCAGCGGGCAGATGAGTTATCTTGTTTTCAGCCCGTACTGGAATGTACCGAAAAGCATCCTTGAAAAGGAAATCAAGCCGGGAATAGCCAAAGATGCTAATTATCTTGCAAAACATAACATGGAGTGGAATGGGCAAAGCGTAAGGCAAAAGCCCGGAGGACAGAATTCACTGGGTAAAGTGAAATTCATGTTCCCTAACTCTAATAATATTTATTTGCATGATACGCCTGCTAAAAGTCTTTTCAATGCTGATGACAGGGCGTTTAGCCATGGATGCGTAAGGGTTGAAAAAGCGCGTGAATTGGCTTTGGCTATTACAAAAGACCAGGCTGGCTGGAGCGAAAGCAAAGTTGATGCCGCCATGAATGGAACCACGGAAACCTACTTTAACCTGAAAAGGAAAATACCGGTATACCTGACTTATTTTACGGCCCTTGCCGATGAAGATGGCAATGTAGCTTTCTATGATGATATTTATGAGAGGGATGGCAGGCTGTCGCAGTTCTTGTATGCAGCTAAATAGGGTTTAATAAAAAGCAACCGGCCACAAACACTAATATTATCACTATTTTAATGGTGAAATTATTGGAATTTGTGGCTTTTTTATGTCAGCAATTTTTCCCTCACAATCTCCATGCCTTCGCTGCCAATTTTAGCGATTACTTGCACTGGGTTGGCCATATAGGGAATAGACGCAGGGTTTGGGTCTACATAAAAGATTGATGTATCTGGCCTTGCGTAATCCATTAACCCTGCAGCCGGATATACCTGTAAAGAAGTACCTATAACAATAACATAATCTGCTTTCTCAACAATAATTATTGCTTCGGTAATAGCAGGAACGGCTTCGCCGAACCATACGATATGCGGGCGGAGCTGGTGGCCATCAGTATGCATGTCGCCAAGATTGATGTCATCCTTCCATTCAACAAAATCAGAGCTGTTTACACTCCGAGCTTTTAACAATTCGCCGTGGAGGTGCAGCACGTTGGTGCTGCCGGCACGCTCGTGCAGGTCGTCCACATTCTGTGTGATGACTGTTACTTCAAAATCTTTTTCCAGTTCGGCAATGATGATATGTGCTTTGTTGGGCTGTACTTCAAAAAGCTGCCTGCGTCGCTGATTGTAAAAGTCGAGTACTAATGCGGGATTTTTACGGAAACCTTCTGGTGTGGCGACATCCATTACGTCATGGCCTTCCCACAATCCGTCGGCATCTCGAAAGGTTCTGATACCGCTTTCGGCACTTACACCCGCACCTGATAATACTACTAGTTTCTTTTTCATTTTGTCGTGCTTGTTTCTCGTTAAATAAATGATTTATGACAAAGGAAAGAAAATATTATCGCTGACGCTTAATAAAAATACAATGCAGGACTACACTTTACCCAGTGTATACAACTGCTCCAATGTAGGGGTTACGCTGCCGCCCGCAGGTTCCAGCGTGATTCCGAAGGCTTCTGCCTGGTCGAAATTCTCTACCTGAAGTATGCCGTTGCTGTTGGCTGCGTTGTCAAGTACGCCTATGCTGGTCGGTGTAAGTGGGTCTAGCTTCAGTGCCCAAACCTGGTATACCTTACCGGCAGGAGGTTCCGGCAATCCGGCAATATCCACGTATATTTCTTTTTTGTTAGGGTTTACGTATACCTTGGCATAGGCTTGTGGCGCTACAGCTTGTCCTTCGAGTTTTACTACGGTATTGAACTGATCCCTGATTACGGCAAGCGCTTTCTCATTTTCCGTATTTTTAACGTTGAGTTCAGCTACCATCTGCTCAAATTTTCCACGTTCTTTGGTCACCGCTTCTACTTCTTTGGTTACCTCATTGTATTCGTAGTATTGGTAGGCCAGCCCGAACATAAGTATGACGGCCGCGGCCCAGCCTATCCATAACGTTATACCTTGTCGCTGTTTAATTTCAACTACTCCACCATGCTTTTCGATGAGCTGTTGGCGTATGCGGTCATAAACCTCTGCTGAAAGGTAAGGGGCAAAACTGTATGACAGGCTTATTACGGCCTTTTCGATAGACACTATCTCTTCCTGTATTTCGCGACTGTCTTCGGCGCGTTTCATTACCTCAAGGTTTTCCTCATCAGAAAGCCTGCCGAAAACGTAAAGTTCCAGTATGCCCGATTCTATATATTCCCTTGTATCCATTATACTTGTAATAGTGTTCGTAAATCTTTAATGCAGCTTCGGTTTTGCGTCTTCACCGTTCCAAGGGGCAATTCCAGCTCTTCCGAAGCCTCTTGCTGCGTGTAGCCTTTAAAGAAAAGCAGGTCGATAATACGGATGCATTTGGGTTTTAGCTTTTTGATGAATTCCCTTATGCCTATCGCGTCAATCTTTGCGGGTGCGCTGCCATTTTGGTCAAGTATATGTACGAAGTTATCAACGGACAGGTTTTTCAGGCTGTTATTATGGCTCTTTGAACGCAGCCTGTCAATGGAGGCATTGCGTGCAATATTGAGTATCCAGGTAAAAAAACGCCCTTTTGTGTCGTTATACGAATCGATGTTCTTCCAGATTTTTATAAAGACTTCCTGTAAAACATCTTCACTTTCTTCTCTGTCGTTCAGTATGTTAAAGATAATTCCATAGAGGCTTTTGGAATACATGTCATATAGGGTTGTAAACGCCCTCCCATCTTTTTTGTAGATTTGTTCAAGTAATTCTTCTTGTGTCATAGTGCCGGTTTGGTTTTTAAATATAGGAAGAATTTTTAACTTATCAGCCCTTTATGAAAAATACAACAGATATCGAATACCTTAATTACCTCGAAGGATTTATGACCAAAGGCCGGGCCGAACGTTTCCGTGATGTGCTTTCGCGCCGTACACGTCATTTTACCGTGGCAGTGGAGGACATTTTCCAGCTTTATAATACCAGTGCCGTAATGCGTACCTGTGAGGTTTTTGGAATCCAGGATTTGCACGTTATCGAAGAAAAGTATGGCAAAACTATAGATAAGGAAATCGCACTGGGTGCTCAAAAGTGGGTCGACGTACACCGCTACGATTCGGTCGCTCCCTGCATTGCCCGGCTAAAGGCCGATGGCTACCGAATTATTGCTACATCGCCCCACGAAGGTTCCTGCCTGCTGGAGGATTTTGACATTAACCGACGATCCGCCTTGTTCTTTGGTACTGAAAGAGATGGCCTATCCGATGAGGTTCTCAAGCACGCTGACGGTTTTCTTAAAATTCCAATGGTAGGTTTTACGGAAAGCCTGAACATATCATCATCCGCGGCAATTGTAATTCAGGATATTACCCACAGGCTCAGGCAATCGGGTATTGGGTGGGGTTTAAATGAAGAAGAAACACTCGAAAAACGCATTGACTGGGCAGAGAAGACGATAAAAGATATTGACTTCATTAAACGGCAGTATTTTGAGCGTAGCTAACCCTATATGTTTAACAGCCTGTTTTATACTTTGTAAAACTAATTGGGCAAACTTTTTATAATAAGGGAGGATAGTCATAAATTTGCAGCAACAACACAACTATTATGTACAAATCACTCATCAGGCCATTGCTTTTTCGCTTCGACCCCGAAAAAGTACACCACTTCACATTTTCATCAATACGTTTCCTGAATAACATCCCCGGAATCCCGTCGGCTTTGCGTTCGGCTTATGAAGTATCAGATCCGCGGCTTGAACGTGAAGTTTTCGGATTGAAATTCAAGAATCCGGTTGGGCTTGCGGCAGGGTTGGACAAGGATGCCAAGCTCTATAAAGAGCTGTCAGGGCTGGGCTTCGGGTTTATCGAAATCGGTACGCTTACGCCAAAACCCCAGGAAGGCAACCCCAAAAAGCGCCTTTTCCGCCTGCGGGAGGACAGCGCCATCATCAACCGGATGGGGTTCAATAATGGGGGAGTGGCTGCTGCTGTGGAACGCCTGAAAAAAAATCCGAAAGGGAAAAACCATGTGCTGATAGGGGGAAATATAGGGAAGAATAAGGTGACTTCTAATGATGATGCTGTAGGAGATTATGAGATATGCTATGAGACTTTATATGACTATGTTGATTACTTTGTGGTCAATGTGAGTTCGCCAAATACACCCAACCTTCGTGAGCTGCAGGATAAGGAACCCCTGACGAAACTTTTGCAGACTTTGCAGGACAGAAACAACAGCAAACCTAAGGCCAAACCCATTCTCCTGAAAATTGCACCCGACCTGACCGATGACCAGCTGCTCGATATCATCGACATTGTGAAGGTGACGAAGATAGCCGGGGTCATTGCGACCAATACCACCATTTCCCGTGAGGGACTTTTATCTGAAAATAAGGCAGAAGCAGGGGGGCTGAGCGGCAAACCCTTAGCCAAACGCTCTACCGAAGTGATACGCTTCCTCTCCGAGAAAAGCAATAAGGCTTTCCCTATTATAGGTGTAGGAGGTATCCATTCTGCCGATGATGCCATGGAGAAACTCGAGGCAGGCGCTAGCCTGGTGCAGTTATATACCGGTTTTATTTATGAGGGGCCGGGGCTGATAAAGGCGATCTGTAAGAAAATCTTACTTTCAAAGTCGTAAAGTTGGAAAGTCGTAAAGCCCTGAAGTACATAAAAAACTTTGCAACTTTATGACTTTACGACTTTGGAACTTTTTAAAAGAAATCGATTTCGTAAACCCCAATTCTTTTTTATCTTTGGGCTTCTATGGACAAAGTCAAAATTATCGAATGCCCGAGGGATGCCATGCAGGGCATCAAGGCATTCATTCCCGCCGAAAGGAAAATAAGCTACATCCAGTCGCTGCTGCGGGTGGGTTTTGATACCATTGATTTCGGCAGCTTCGTGTCGCCCAAAGCCATTCCGCAAATGCAGGACACGGCTGAGGTACTTGCCAACCTCGACCTTTCGGCCACCGAAAGCAAGCTGCTTGCTATTATTGCCAATACCAAAGGAGCTGAAGATGCCGCTCAGCATGCACCGATACAATATTTGGGCTATCCGTTTTCCATTTCGGAGAACTTCCAGATGCGAAATACCCACAAAACCATTGCGGAATCATTAGTCACTTTACAGGAGATACTTAATATTGCTGATAAGTCGGGTAAGGAGGTAGTGGCTTACCTGTCCATGGGATTTGGCAACCCTTATGGCGACCCGTGGAATGTACAAATAGTAGGGGAGTGGACCGAAAAGCTGGCCCGCATGGGTGTCAAGATTCTTTCCCTGTCCGATACTGTTGGAAGTTCAACACCCGATGTTATAACGTACCTGTTTTCCAACCTGATTCCGAAATACCCAGACATCGAGTTCGGTGCCCACTTGCATACCACCCCCGACAAATGGCACGAAAAGGTAGATGCTGCCTATAAAGCCGGGTGCCTCCGCTTTGATGGTGCGATACAAGGTTTCGGCGGATGCCCGATGGCTAAGGATGACCTAACAGGCAACATGCCGACCGAGAAAATGCTATCCTACTTTACCTCTGTAAAAGCCGACCATAACTTGCGCGCCATGAGCTTTGAAAGCGCTTACAATGAAGCTACGAAGCTTTTTGGGGAGTATCATTAATTGGTTGTCGGTTTTCAGTTGTCAGTTGTCGGTTGATGCTTGTCAGTAAGGTTAGGTGTTTTTTAAATTCGTTCCAAAATAATGGCAGTCTGCCGCTGCGTTACAGGTAACTGAGGTGGGGCCATAAAAAAAGCTGCCGGTTTCCCTGACAGCTTTTCCAATATTGTATGAATAACTTACTCCGCAGATACATCCACCGTTGTAGCGGCAGCGATTTGCTTGTACGTACCGTTCTGTAATTTCTCACGGATAGCTTCATAGGCCGCAAGTGTCTGGTTGATGTCTTCCAGGGTGTGGGTTGCGGTAGGGATCATCCTCAACAGGATAATGCCTTTCGGGATAACCGGATACACTACTATTGAAAGGAAGATGCTGTAATTTTCCCTCAGGTCGTTTACCATGACCATTGCTTCGGGGATGCTGCCTTCCAGGTACACCGGCGTAACGCAGGTGTTGGTATCGCCAATATTGAAACCCCTTTCTTTAAGGCCGTTCTGCAATGCGTTCACATTTTCCCAAAGCTTGTCTTTCAGCTCCGGCATGGTGCGCAGCATGTCAAGGCGCTTCAAAGCCCCTTTTACGAGAATCATTGGCAATGACTTGGCAAACATCTGTGAGCGCAGGTTGTATTTCAGGAAGTCGATCACGTCTTTATCCGCTGCTACAAAAGCGCCAATGCTGGCCATTGATTTGGCGAAAGTCGAAAAGTATACGTCGATACCGTCCTGGCAGCCTTGTTCTTCACCGGCGCCGGCGCCTGTTTTGCCAAGCGTACCGAAGCCGTGGGCATCATCCACCAAAAGCCTGAAGTTGTATTTTTGTTTAAGTGCAACAATCTCTTTCAGTTTGCCCTGTTGGCCGCGCATCCCGAAAACGCCTTCAGTAATTACAAGGATACCGCCTCCGGTAGTCTCGGCCATGTTGGTAGCGCGCTCAAGATTCTTCTCAAGGCTTTCCACATCGTTATGCTTATAGGTAAAGCGCTTGCCCATGTGGAGGCGAACGCCGTCGATAATACAAGCGTGGGAGTCTACATCATATACGATCACATCATTTTTTGAAACCAAAGCATCAATGGTAGAAACCATTCCCTGGTAACCGAAGTTCAGCAGGTAAGCCGATTCCTTTTGAACGAAAGAAGCCAGTTCCTGCTCCAGTTGCTCGTGGAAGGTGGTGTGCCCGCTCATCATCCTTGCGCCCATAGGGTAGGCAGCACCATATTCGGCAGCGGCCTCAGCATCTGCTTTACGTACTTCAGGGTGGTTGGCAAGCCCCAGGTAATCATTGATGCTCCAGTTGAGTACTTCCTTGCCGTGGAACATCATCCTGCTGGATAGTGGCCCTTCCAGTTTAGGGAAAACATAATAGCCTTCAGCCTGTGAAGCCCATTTTCCAAGCGGGCCTTTATTTTTCTGTATCCTTTCAAAAAGATCTTTTACCATAATTCATTTTGCGTTTTAAAACGCCCCAAAAATAACTATTAAATATGTTCTGTCATAATATTAAAAGAAGGTTATTTTCATTTTAGGTTCTTTAGCCTGTAATTGCCCGATATTATTACTGTGTTTGTTAAACTCAATAAAATATTTTTATATTTACGGCAATAACAACCAAAAATAAACCAAAATGGATTCACAAAGAGTTGACATGTACCTGATGACCAATGCAAAATTTTTCCAGCCGCAGCATCTTAATTATGTACGCGAAAGGCTGCTTGCAATGGATGATTCTAAATGGGGTATGATCCAGTCGGTAGAGTTGAAGGACCCTACAACAATACTTATCGTTTCAATCCTTGCCGGAGGGCTTGGCATTGACCGTTTCCTGATCGGCGACACAGGCCTTGGAGTGGCTAAGCTGCTTACGTGTGGTGGAGTAGGTATTTGGACGATAATCGACTGGTTCCTTATTATGGACCTTACCCGCCAGAAAAACATGGAAAAACTGCAGCCATTCCTGGGCTAAAATGACAAGGAACAGGCTATACCTGATAACAGGTGTGCTGCTGGCTGCCGGTTATGGCTGGCTGCTGTATGCGTGGGACAAGGCGCACCGTAGCGATTTTACCCCCTGCATATTTAAGAACACCACGGGTATAGCCTGCCCTTCCTGCGGGAATACACGGTCGGTTTTGGCTGTGGCGCACGGGGACTTTGCCGACGCGCTGCTGATAAACCCATTGGGGCTGCTGTTGGCATTGCTTATGATGGCACTGCCGTTTTGGATTGTGTATGACCTTGCTGCAAAAAAAGACACCTTTTACAAAAGTTTCCGTAAATTTGAGCAGACGGCCGGGATCCGATGGGTAGCCATCGTCTTGGTGGTCCTCATAATTTTAAACTGGGCATGGAACATTCACAAGGGACTTTAAAAAATGGCGCAGAAGCCATACATCCGTATGAATATGAGCAGGCATCCAAAAGCTACCTCATGGCCGTGGTAGCCGTCATTGCTGCCTTGCCGCTTCCTATCGTCAACGTGCTGGCTTCGGCAGGATATTACCTGGCACACCGGAAGTCGGGCTACTTTGTACGCTGGCATTCTATCCAGGCCATATTGGTACAGCTTATCATGCTGCCCTTTAACAGCTTCCTCTTTTGGTGGACAGTATCATTGCTATTCAGTGAGGAGCGCTTTCCGCGCCGCCATGGCAGGCATGCTATTGAAGGCCCGGTAACTTTCGACGAAATTTTTTCTTCTGCGTCGCTCTACTACTGGCTGTACCTTTCCATAATAGTATTTCTTAACATTGTTGAATTTTTCAGCGTAATCTATACGGCCGGCCGGGTAGGCAAAGGCCACAATGTGCGCTGGTTCCTGATTTCGGACATTACCGATGCCCTTTGCAGCAGGAAGAACCGCGACCCTTATAAAATCTGATGATGAAGATCGTTTTTGCCTCCAACAATAAGAATAAGATCATTGAGATAAAGCACCAGTTGCCGGCAGACATCGAACTGCTGAGCCTGGAGGACATCGGGTGCCATGAAGACATACCTGAAACTGCTGATACCATTGAAGGGAATGCCATTCTTAAAGCCGACTACGTGACCCGGAAATATGGCTACGATTGTTTTGCCGATGATACGGGGCTGGAGGTCAATGCGCTGAACGGTGCGCCGGGTGTATACTCGGCCCGCTATGCAGGGGAGCAAAAAAACGCCGGCGATAATATGCACAGGCTTTTGCTCGAGCTCGGCAATAACCCTGACAGGAGTGCCCGATTCAAAACTGTAATAGCGCTGAATCTTAATGGGCAGCAGCATTTGTTTACCGGCCTTGTAGAAGGAAATATTACCTATGAGAAGGCTGGCGAAGGGGGCTTTGGGTATGACCCCATCTTTAAGCCGGAAAATCTGGATGTGACCTTTGCGCAAATGTCGCTGGATGAAAAAGCACAAATGAGCCACAGGGGGAGGGCAGTAGCACAATTGGTTACATTTTTGAAACGATATTAAGCCACCGGTATTTCAACATATTTCTGCGCGACATCAGGATGTAGGATTAGCCCTTATTTTGCATCAATTTCGTCACGGTTACCCCGGCTATCCGACATTTTGCGAAACCCCGGAAATACCCCTGCAGGGGAGTGGAAACATAACTTTCTGATTTTCAATTTATTTAATTGTAAGAAATGTGTTCTGTATATTAGATTATCTCGCTAATAAACAGTACCTTTGCACCAATTTTAAAAATATACATGAATAAATTTGAACAATTAGGATTGAATGAATCGCTTCTGAGGGCGATAAACGATCTAGGATTTGAGAATCCGTCAGAAGTACAGGAAAAAGCGATTCCCCTATTATTGGAAAAAGATACAGATATTGTAGCGCTTGCGCAAACGGGGACAGGGAAAACAGCAGCTTTTGGTTTTCCGCTTATCCAAAAAATAAACCCTGAAAACAGGGAAACACAGGCACTTATCCTTTCACCGACACGTGAGCTTTGCCTGCAGATTACCAACGAAATTAAGCTTTATTCCAAGTATATCAAGGGTGTTAACACCGTTGCAGTATATGGCGGGGCAAGCATTACAGAGCAGGCCAGGGAAATAAAGCGCGGTGCGCAGATCATCGTGGCTACTCCGGGAAGGATGCAGGACATGATTAATCGCGGGCTGGTAAACATTTCTAA
Source organism: Flavobacterium sp. MFBS3-15 (assembly GCF_026107645.2). Lineage (GTDB taxonomy): Bacteria > Bacteroidota > Bacteroidia > Flavobacteriales > Flavobacteriaceae > Flavobacterium. The sequence goes on from NZ_JAPCHV010000002.1 coordinate 124,125, forward strand.
AATCGACTTCTGTATCCTTGATGAGGCAGATGAGATGCTGAACATGGGCTTTTATGATGATATCGTAAACATCCTTTCTACCTCACCGGACGATAAGAGCACGTGGCTTTTCTCGGCTACCATGCCGCAGGAAGTGGCGCGTATCGCCAAAGAATTCATGCGCAAGCCGCTTGAGATCACTGTGGGCCATAAGAATTCGGGTTCATCTACAGTATCGCACGAGTTTTACCTTGTGAATGCACGCGACCGCTATGAGGCGCTGAAGCGTTTGGCCGATGCCAACCCGGACATCTTCTCGGTTATCTTCTGCCGTACAAAAAGGGATACCCAGGCAGTTGCCGAAAAACTGATCGAGGACGGGTACAACGCCGCTGCACTGCATGGCGACCTTAGCCAGGCACAGCGCGACGGTGTTATGAAATCCTTCCGTGGCAGGCAGATACAGATGCTTGTGGCTACCGACGTTGCCGCCAGGGGTATCGATGTAGATAACGTTACGCACGTGATCAATTACCAGCTGCCGGACGAGATCGAGACCTACAACCACCGTAGCGGACGTACGGGTCGTGCCGGAAAGCTGGGTACATCCATCGTAATCATTACTAAAAGTGAACTGCGTAAAATATCTGCCATTGAGAGGATTATCAAACAAAAGTTTGAAGAAAAAACAATACCTTCAGGCATTGAGATATGTGAAATACAGCTGTTCCACCTTGCTAACAAGATTAAGGATGTTGAAGTTGACCATGAGATTGACTCATACCTTCCTGCCATCTATGAGGTAATGAAAGACCTTACTAAAGAGGAGCTGATCAAGAAGATGGTATCGGTTGAATTTAACCGCTTCATCAACTACTATAAAAAGAACAGGGACCTTTCGGCACAAAAAGCAGGTTCGGAACGCAGGGAAAGCTTTGCCTCAAATGACGGCGGAAGCGGAAACGGCGCGGTGCGTTACTTTGTAAACATTGGGTCGAGGGATAACTTCGACTGGATGAGCCTGAAGGATTTCCTTCGTGATACGCTTGGCCTTGGACGCGACGATGTATTTAAAGTGGATGTAAAAGAAGGCTTTTCCTTCTTTAATACAGATGCCGAACACAGTGAGGTCGTTCTGGAAACCCTGAACAGTATGCACCTTGAAGGCCGCAGGCTGAATGTTGAAATATCCAAGAATGACGGACGTGACAACAACAACCGCAGGGACCACAACGGCAGGAGCGGTGGTGGCTTTAAGCGTGCCGGAGGCGACAGGAGCACCGACCGCAATGCCAGAAGTGAACGCAGGGGCGAATCGTTTGGAGGCGGCAGGAGCGGGGCCAGGACACAAAGCCCGGCAGGACGCGCACCGCGCAGGAGCAGTGATTCGACAGGATCGCGTAAGCCGAGGAGGAGCTAAGCGAAATAATTTCGCATAATTATATACTAACTACAAAATATCCCGTTTGTTTATTACTTTTACATCAGATAAGCAGCCGATGAGATATTTTGTAGTTTTTTTATTTTTATTTTTTACCCTTATATCCGGCGCACAGGATGCCCAAAATGCCGGGACTGTGTCGGGGACGATCCTCACTGATGTGGACCAGCTGCCCGTACAGGGCGTTAACGTGATTAACATCAATAAAGTAAGGGGCGTAGTAACCGATGCAAAGGGTAACTTTACCATTGAGGCGGTTGCCAACGATACGCTGCATATCTCCTACATAGGTTTCCAGTCCATCAAAGTGCGCGTAACCAATGACTGGATCAAATACAAAACTGTAGCCAAAATTCCAATTACCGAACGCGCCTACACGCTTAATGAAGTTGTTGTAGACAAATACCACCTTACCGGATATCTTCCTGTTGATTCCAAGCTGATTCCCGTAAAGGAGAGTTACCGCTATAACATAGCGGGGCTTACACAGGGCTACGAGGGCGGCGAAAATTCGCCGGGTGCCTTTAAGCGCGTGCTTAGCAACATGTTTAACCCGGCCGACCTGTTGCACAACCTGTTTGGTAAAAAAGGCAACGAGATGCGCAGGCTGCGCGACATGAAAAAGGATGATACTGTACGCAATGCGCTGGCCGCCAAATTTGACCGCGAAACCCTTGCAGCATTATTGGGTGTGACCAAGGAAGACATTGCTGACATACTCGAGCATTGCAATTATTCGCAGGAATTCATAACAACCGCCAACGACCTCCAGATCATGGATGCCATAAGCGGCTGTTATGAGGAATATAAGGTGCTGAACAGGAGCAAGTAGTGACTTTACTTAATCGGTAGGCTGAATACGATAACTTATAAGTGTTTCAGGATAATTAATAAATCGTAAATTTGTTGCTAAACAAATAAACGAACATGCAGCATATCATTGACCGGTTCATTAGCTATGTAACCGTTGACACCGAATCTGACCCTAATTCTGATACAACCCCCAGCACCGCAAAGCAATGGGACCTTGCCAGGCAGCTTGTCGAAGAGCTGAAGCAAATTGGCCTTGAGGATGTAACCATCGACGATAATGCGTACATCATGGCGACCCTGCCATCCAATGTAGAGCATGATGTGCCGGTTATAGGGTTTGTGTCGCATTTTGATACAACTCCCGATTTTACAGGAGCTAACATCAAACCGCAGATAATTAAAAATTATGATGGCGGAGACATTATCCTGAATAAAGAACAAGGCATTGTGCTGTCTCCCAATTACTTTAAAGATCTCCTGCAATACAAGGGCCAGACCATAATTACTACCGATGGCATGACCTTGCTGGGTGCAGATGATAAGGCCGGCATTACCGAGATTGTCACTGCAATGGAATTCCTGATACAACATCCTGAGATAAAGCACGGAAAAATACGCATCGGTTTTACACCTGATGAGGAAATTGGCCGTGGCGCGCATAAGTTTGACGTAGCAAAATTCGGTGCTGACTGGGCGTATACTATGGACGGCAGCCAGATAGGGGAGCTGGAATACGAGAACTTTAACGCCGCAGGTGCAAAAGTAACCTTTAAAGGCAAGAGCGTGCATCCGGGTTATGCAAAAGGAAAGATGATCAACTCCATGCTTATTGCCAATAAGTTCATTTCGAAATTACCGAAAGAGGAAGTGCCGGAAAAGACTTCGGGCTATGAAGGGTTTTTCCATGTTACAGGGATTAGCGGGAGCATAGAAGAAACTACGGTGCAGCTCATCATCCGCGACCACGACAAAAAGCAATTTGAGAAGCGCAAAAAACTGGTTAAGAAGATTGTCGATGGCATTAACCGTAAATACGAAAAGCAATTTGGCGGTGACATCGCTGTGGCGGAAGTAAAAGACCAATACTACAACATGAAGGAAAAGGTAGAGCCTGTCTTTCATATTGTGGATATTGCTGAACAAGCCATGAAAGACCTTGGTATTAAGCCGCTCATTAAGCCGATACGTGGCGGTACGGATGGCTGCCAGTTATCCTATATGGGATTGCCGTGCCCGAATATTTTTGCAGGGGGGCATAACTTCCATGGCAAATATGAGTACGTTCCTGTAGAAAGCATGCAGAAGGCGGTCGAAGTCATTGTGCGGATTGCTGAGCTTACAGCGCAAAAGTAACAACCTGTGGAAAAGGAAAAGAAAGTTTGGGACAAGATGCATCTTTGGGAGACAGAGCTCGAGGCGCTTAAAGCTATACTTGCTAAAACCGAACTGGTAGAAACTGTAAAATGGGGTGCTCCAACTTATACGCTCAATGGCAAGAATGTTTTGGGCATAGGAGGGTTTACCAATTATTTTACAATATGGTTCTATAAAGGTGTTTTCCTGAAAGATCCTGCCAATGTGCTGGTCAATGCACAGGAGGGTACTACAAAGTCACTGAGGCAATGGCGTTTCGAAACAAAAGACGATGCCAATGAAAAACTGATCCTGCAATATGCTGCTGAAGCCATTGAAGTAGAAAAGGCAGGAATGGCAATCAAACCACAGAAAAAAGAATTTTCCATACCCGAAGTCCTGCAAAAGGAACTGGATGCATCGGCAGAACTGGCTGCAGCCTTTGCAGCCTTCAAGCCATATAAACAGAATGAATTTTTGGAATATGTCGGTTCTGCCAAACGGCTGGAAACGCAAATTTCACGTTTGGAAAAAGTAAAGCCATTGATATTGGAAGGACGGGGGCTGAATGATAAATACAGATAGTTGTCAGTCTCAGTCTCAGTTTTCAGTTAGCGTTTGACAAAATAAATAATCCCCATCTCAGAATTCCATGATGGGGATTATATTGCTGTTATTACAGCGCAGGTTTCACTACATTACACTTATTCGCCGATATTTGCCGTGTTGCTGACCGGTTTCCGCATAAAGCGCCGGCGTAGGTTGCTGCCCTGTACGAACGGGTGGAAAGTACAGCGCCCCTTACAGCCTCCATCGGCAAAACTGACTACCCGTCATCTTCGCTTCGACATCGTGTATTGCAATTGTTGCCTGTTTATGATGTAAAGTTACATAATACTTTACTATGCTTTTCTTAATGCAAGCCTAAGCTGTTGTTAAAGTACAGGCCTAGTTTGCTTTCTTTTAACTACGCCACTATCCGGGGATAGAAAACGGTACACATCATGCCTTCGCTTGCCTTTTCGGAATGAGGGCAGTGTGGGGTCTGGAATTTTGAACATTTCAGGCAATCGGTTTCCCTGCTTAGTACAGCGCGAAATTCATAAGCACCGCATGCCTGTGTCTCTGCTGTGATTACTTCGTGTATGTTGCACACCTGGCCTTTAATATGGTGATCGCAGTTGCCGCAACAATTTGCTAATTTGATGTCCATGGCTTTATAGTTTTGATTATATCATAAAGTTACGGAGATCTGCTTTTAGAAGAATTATAAATAATTGTTAAACAGCAGTTTATAAATAGAGTGATTAAAAATAAGATGGTATTGTATTGAAAATGTGAACCTAATTGATACTATTCTAATTATCCTGTTTACAATTCATTGTTAACGTAATGCAAAAATGATCCATCCAGTACCGCCTCAAGCCATTGGGTAAAGTCGTCATATACAGGAATGAATCCATTATCAAGTTCTTTTGAGAGCCATATTTTTAATCCATTTTCAACCGAAGCATTATAGGCTACATAAACCATATTGCCGTCTTCGTCGCATTGGTCGGCTACAGCATAAAACCCGTTAGGACTGAGCAGCGGATAATCCCTTATAGCGCTTCCGTCCCAGTAGCCAAATCCATAAACCAAAATACTCAATTCTTCCGATGCGATACTCATGTCGCCGTACTGGCTCAGGTAATAATAATACCCTTCATCATTGATATATGGTGTATCTGTCTTTATAGAGATAGCGTCATTGAGATAGGGGCGTATGGTTTCCTTAGGGTTAGAAGTTTGGAGCTGGTATTTCTCAGAAAGCGCAGTTATGAGAGTATCTGTTTTTTCAATCCTTGGCACTATATCTACAGGGTTTACCTTTATGTTATCAAATCGGGCTTGCATATCGAAAAAGATGCGCTCCATTGTAGTTAGTGTTCCGGGTGCCCCATAAAGCGAATTGCTATAAGGATTATTTTGCAATGTCAAACGGTCATATACCGATAACCTGCCTGCATTGGCGTTTTTCTTAGGTACTAAAAATGTCCAAACCCTTTCAGCAGGGCCATCAAGGGTTTCAATTACCTGTGCGGAGAATTTTTTTATAAGATAATCCGCTATGGAATCAAAATCCTCATAGGTTTCCATGGCATAAATAGATAAGGACAGCTTGTCTTTGCCTTTTTCCAAGTGCACTGTTTTCATATTGTAAATATAAAAAAATCCCCATCGTGTGATGGGGACTTTGTTATGCTTTAGCCGGTGCGTTTAACTTTTGGCTCAGTTCGAGTGATATCGCACTGCGTTCCAGTTTCAGCTTGCCTGCCATAGTTTCTATGACTACGGTATCGCTTGCCAGTTCGGCTATCCTGCCGTGTATACCACTTTTGGTGATGATTTTGTCGCCCACCTTTAGCGCCTGTTCAAATTCCTTTTCGAGTTTTTGCTTTTTCTGCTGTGGCCTTATCATCATAAAGTAGATAACCACGAACATTAAGATTAACGGTAAAAACGTTTGTAATTGTTCCATGTATTAGTGTTTAACAACGCCTATGCCGCCTGCTGCAACATTGGCTTTAAATTTAAGTATTTCGGTACCTTTTTCGGTATTTAAGGTCACTGTTACGTCTTTAGACTGGTTACCGCTTTTTCCGGTTGAGTCGAACGTTACCTTTATCTCACCCTGGCCACCCGGCTTTACAGGAGTCTGTGTGTAGCTTGGTACGGTACACCCGCAGCTTGCCTTTACATTGCTTATTACAAGGTCGGCAGTCCCTTCATTGGTGAATTTATAGGTGTGCTCTACTTTTACGCCCGATTGGATGGTTCCAAAGTCGTGCTCAGGGTTTTCAAATTTTATTACTGGGAGCTTTCCTGCTTCCGCGTGGGCAAGCTCGGCTTTTTTTGCCGTCGCATCATCAATGCGAAGTGCAGCATTCTCTTTTTTGCATGATGTAAGTGTTATTGCTGCTATGGCAAGCATGGCGAATGATTTGTTGATCATTTTATAGTAAATTTTAGTGGTTTTACATTAAGCCTCTTCCGGTCTTTATTAACTTATTATTCGTCTGGTAATCCTTCACCAGGTTGTCAAGGATACCGTTGATAAAGATACTGCTTTTTGGCGTAGAATATTCCTTTGCGATTTCAAGGTATTCGTTTATTGTAACTTTAACCGGTATCGAAGGGAATTTAAGAAACTCACATATTGCCATTTTGAGAGTGATTGCATCAATTTCGGCAATTCGCTCTGTATCCCAGTTTGGGGTTTTGTCTATGAATTCCTTTGCCAGCTCTACTTCATTGAGTACAGTCTTACGGAAAAGGTCGCGCACAAAATCCTTGTCGTCGGCATCTTTATATAGTTTGGGTACACAATAAGCATCTTTACCTTCTTGTGTAAGCTGCTTCAGCTGTTTAGCAATGTATGTATTTACCAATGGAATATCGTCTACCCAAGTAAGCTTATGGTCTTCAAGGTATTCGTATAGCTTTTCGTTGGGTGCAACTACTTCAGTAAACAGGTCGTGTACAAACCGGCGGTCTTCTTCCCAGTCATTCTCCTTGTTATGCATGTATTTTTGGTACACTTCGCTGTTTTTTACATCCTCAAGCAAAAGCAGGATGTAATCGTCGTTGCGTTTCCAGTTGTCAATTTTGCGGTCCTCCATGGCAATGCTTAACGGATTGCTTTCATTCAGCAGCTGTAATACCTGGTTGTGGATAAATTTCCTGTTTGGATTGCGCTCCTCGGGAGTGGCAAGGTGCTTTTTTTGCGATTTGTCTATGTAATCTTCTTCAGCGTTCCTGATCTCTACAAGGGCCGAGACCATGATTAAATATAAATCGCGGATGTTTTCGATACTGTTAAAAAGGAATTTTTCTTCCCTTTCCATATTATCCGAATCGTTTTGATGCATGGCGTATATGGATTGCATCACCTTCACCCGTATGTGTCTTCTGTTTAACATCCGTCTTTAAGAACCTTTAGAAAATTAGCGAAGCGAAAGGACATCCTTTCGCTTCGCAAAATTAAAAATAATATCGTTTTACGCTAATTATTTAGCGGTTTCTTTTTTCCTGTCATCAATGCGCTTCTGTGCAATAGACATTGCGGCCTGCTGCGTAGTGATGTTGTTGGCTTCTGCGTGGCTGAAAATCTCCAGGGTAGTGTTGTAAATGTTTTCAGTCCTCCTCATTGCTTCAGCCTTGTCGTAGCCTACGATTTCAGCATACACATTGATGATGCCGCCTGCATTGATAAGGAAGTCAGGAGCGTAAGCAATGCCCTTTTCCATAAGTATGCGGCCGTGTACCTGCTCAACAGCAAGCTGGTTGTTGGCAGCACCTGCAATAACTTTAGCCTTTAGCTTATTGATGGTTTCATCATTAACCGTAGCGCCAAGGGCACATGGTGCGTAGATGTCTACATCTGCGGTATAAACGTCATCGCCTGTATAGATTGAAGCACCGTATTTGATGGCAACTTCTTCCATCCTTGCTTCGTTGATGTCGGATATGGTTACAAGCGCACCTTCTTTAGTAAGATAGTCGATAAGGGTTTCGCCCACATGGCCTGTTCCCTGTACCAGTACTTTTTTGCCGCCAAGGTTGTTAGATCCAAACTGGTGCATAGCTGCTGCCTTCATGCCCATGTAAACGCCATAGGCAGTTACCGGGGAAGGGTTTCCTGAGCCGCCACGAGATTCAGAGATGCCGGTTACATGCTTGGTTACATCATTAATGCGGTCCATGTCGGCAGTGGTTGTACCCACATCTTCAGCAGTGATATATTTTCCGCTAAGCGAATCTACAAACTGTCCAAACCTTGTGATCATCTCGGGGGTTTTGTCCAATTTAGAGTCGCCTATGATAACAGCTTTACCTCCTCCAAGATTAAGTCCTGAAATAGCTGACTTATATGTCATGCCTCGTGATAACCTCAATACGTCATTCAAGGCTTCCCATTCATTGGCATATTTCCACATCCTGGTACCGCCAAGCGCAGGTCCTAAAACCGTATTATGGATACCGATTATTGCTTTTAAACCTGTATCTTTGTCATGGCAGAAAACAACCTGCTCATGATCGTTGAAAGATGCCTGTCCAAAAACCGGATCAACCTTTATAAGGTCGTTAGCCTTAATAACTTCTGCTATCATAATAGAATCTTTTAAAATTTGAAATTATTCAAAAACGTGATACAAAATTAAACATATAATTAAGATAAGGCAATATATTTGTATTTTTTTACGTAATCAATAATTAAGAGCGTGTTTTTTTAATGTATACAGAACACATTTAATGCCTTTGTTTTAACATATAAGCCAATAAATAAAATTGCTTTTCCATTTAAACAATGAAAGAACTTCAGTATTTAAACAAATATTTTGTAAAATATAAATTTCAATTTCTGTTAGGGATTTTGATTACAATTGCTGCCCAAATCTTCTCCCTTTTTACCCCGGAGCTGGTTAAGCGCTCAATCGACTCAACACAGGAGTTCCTGGAAAATAAAGAAAGCGAGGCTTCGGAATTGTATACACTGCTTGGCGAAAACCTGCTTCTTATAATTGGCACTACTTTAATCGGTGCTGTACTTACATTTTTTATGCGGCAAACGCTTATTGTAATGTCACGGCATGTAGAATTCGACCTGAAGAATGAGATTTTCCGCCAGTATGAGAATCTTACGCAGAGTTTTTACAAGCAAAACCGCACGGGCGACCTTATGAACCGCATCAGTACCGATGTCGACAGGGTACGCCAGTATGTTGGCCCGGCCATTATGTACTCGCTCAATACCATTGTACGTACAGTGGTAGTTATTACGCACATGTGCATCATATCGCCCAAATTGACTCTTTATACACTTATACCGCTTCCGCTTCTTGCATGGAGCATTTTTAAAATAAGCAAGGAAATCAACAAGCGCAGTACAGCCTACCAGCAGAACCTTTCAAAACTGTCGAGTTTTACACAGGAAATGTTTTCAGGCATACGCATTATTAAAGCCTACGCGCTTGAAGGTCAGAAGCAGGCCGCGTTTGATGAGCTTTCGCGTGACAGTGTAAAGAAAAACATGAGTGTCGCTAAAGTGAACGCACAGTTCGGCCCGCTGATGATATTATTGATAGGTGTGAGTAACCTCGTGGTGATATATGTGGGCGGTATGATGTACATAAATGGCAGTATCGATAAGATCGGTACTATTGCCCAGTTCATATTGTACATCAACATGCTTACCTGGCCGGTAGCATCGCTGGGCTGGATATCATCGATGGTACAGGAGGCGGAAGCTTCGCAAAAACGCATCAATGAATTCCTGAAAATTAAGCCTGAAGTGCAAAACAACACTACGGCACATACACCTGTATTGGGCCAAATCGCTTTTGAGAATGTGACTTTCACTTATGACGATACCAACATCACCGCGCTTAAGGATGTATCATTTGAAGTACATAAAGGTGAAACGCTGGCGATACTGGGGCGTACCGGCTCCGGCAAGTCGACCATACTTTCGCTGATAAGCAGGCTGTACGATACCGAAACCGGCAAAGTAACCATAGACGGCGAAGATATCAGGCAGGTAAACCTGAATGACCTTCGGGACAGTATTGGCTTTGTACCTCAGGATGCGTTCCTGTTTTCTGACTCCATTAAGAACAATATTAAATTCGGTAATGAGGACGCAGGCGATGATGAAGTGGTATCTGTAGCCAAAAAAGCTGTAGTGCATAATAACATTACAAGCTTTACCAATCAATATGAAACGATATTGGGGGAGAGGGGTATTACCCTTTCCGGTGGCCAAAAACAGAGGGTATCCATTGCGCGCGCTATGATAAAGGATGCGCCAATATTGCTTCTGGACGATTGCCTTTCCGCAGTAGATACCGAAACAGAGGAAGCGATACTCAATAACCTCCTTGAGTTTTGCAGGGATAAGACAACTATTATCGTTAGCCACAGGGTTTCATCGGCTAAAAACGCAGACCGGATAATTATTCTCGAAGATGGTAAAATAATACAGCAAGGTACTCATAATGCGCTCATAAGCGAACCAGGGTATTATAAAGAACTGTATCTGAAACAGCTTTCAGAAAAAGAATTACAATAATTTTTGTTTTTTTTATATTTTTTTTAGATTTTTGGTAGCACATAAACCAGGTAACATAAAAGAAGGATTATGAGAGAACATGACATGTTGGAAAAGGAAGAGATCTTTTCTAAAGTTTTGAGGGCGGGGAGAAGGACCTATTTTTTTGATGTTAGGGCCACCAAAGCCGATGACTATTATATAACCATTACTGAAAGCAAGAAGTTTACGGAAGAGGATGGCTCTTTCCACTTCAAAAAGCATAAAATCTACCTTTACAAAGAAGATTTTACAGCATTCAGGGAGATACTTGATGAAATGACCGAGTATGTTCTTTCCAACAAAGGGGAAGAAGTAATTTCCGAAAGGCACCAGAAAGATTTTAGAAAGCTGTTTGGTGAAAAGGGCGAAGAAGGAGTTACTATTACAGCTACTGAAAGCTTTACCGATGTTGACTTCGACGATATTTAGAAGCTCATTTTCGTTATAATAGCAAAGTCCGGAATCTATAGATTCCGGACTTTGCTATTATAGATTATGGCGAAGTGCTAAAATGATGCAACTCTAAATAGGGACTTCATCCTCAGTTGCAACAATATAATGCGGATCTTCCTGGATGTTAACGCTAATTACTGCTTCAGCATTTCTAAGTAACACCCGGCAATCCTGACTCAGGTGCCTTAGTTCGACTGTTTTGCCTGCCGTTGCATATTTTTTTGTAATATTATTTAGCGCTTCAATTGCCGACATATCGGTTATGCGGCTCTCCTTGAAATCTATTACAACGTTTTGAGGGTCATTGGCAACATCAAATTTTTCAATAAAATTTAAGGTTGACCCAAAAAAAAGTGGTCCGTATATTTCATAATGCTTGATGCCATTTAGATCAATGTAAGTCCTTGCCCGTATACGCCTGGCGCTTTCCCAGGCAAATACCAATGCTGATATTATTACACCAATAAGCACTGCAAGTGCAAGGTTATGCAGCAATATGGTAACAACCGCTACCAGAATCCCCACAAAAATATCATGGCGCGGCATTTTATTTATTATTCGGAAACTTGCCCATTCAAAAGTTCCTATTGCTACCATTATCATTACACCTACCAGGGCGGCCATCGGTAATTTTCCAATGACTGGCGAACCGAATAATATAATAATCAATATTGTCATTGCGGCAATGATCCCTGATAACCTCGCTCTCGAACCGGCTGAAAGGTTCACCAGTGTTTGTGCTATCATAGGACAGCCTCCCATTCCGTAAAAGAAACCATTAGCAATATTTGAACCGCCCTGAGCAAGGCATTCGCGGTCACTGTTGCCACGGGTGCCTGTTATTTCATCAACTAAGTTTAGTGTCAGTAAACCTTCGGTCAGGCCAACGGCAGCAACTATAAGCGAATATGGTGCGATGACTTGCAACGCCTCCAAAGTAAAAGGTATTTGGGGTATATGAAAAGGAGGGAAACCACCTTCCACCGAAGCAATGTCGGCCACAGTACGTGTATCGATATTAAAAAATACAACCACCGCAAACACGGCTATAATGGCAACGAGGGATGCGGGAATGGCCTTTGTTATTTTAGGAAACACCAGAACAACAGCTATGGTTAGCGCAACAAGGCCGAGCATCGTCCATAGGGCATTACCTGAAAGCCATTCTGTACTGCCATGAACAATAGTCTTGAATTGCTCCAATTGCGACATAAAAATAATAATTGCCAGTCCGTTAACGAACCCATACATTACTGGCTGCGGCACCAGCCTTATAAATTTGCCAAATTTAAACAGCCCGATCAGTACTTGTATAATACCCGCCAGAGCTACAGCAGCAAAGACATATTCAATGCCGTTTGAACGCATTAGCGCAATGAGTACTACTACTGTAGCACCTGCACCGCCTGATATCATACCCGGCCGGCCTCCAAAGATTGCGGTAATAAAGCCTGCAATAAACGCAGCATATAAGCCGGTGAGGGGTGGAAGCCCCGCAAGTATGGCAAAGGACAACGATTCAGGTATCATGGTCATGGCTACTGTAAGCCCAGCTAACACTTCATTTTTATAATTTATCTTTTGGGAAAAATCAAACAGGTTCAAAATTTGCTTCATGCCGCAAAAGTACAATGAAATCAGTTTTTTGAAAGTATCCTGAAATGTATTTGAACATATTTAACGATGGCATTTCGTCAAAAGGATGTGCAACACTTTTTCGATTAGTTAGATAGAGAGTGATCTTGTTTTCATGAAACAACCTATTTTAATTTGCACAAATAAACAAGTGCATTTTACCTCCCACTCAATTTTGTGTTTCCCTATTTGATATTTGTATATTAAAAATCACTATATTTGCATGCAATTTAACTACAAATTGCAACGATGAAAGCACACACAACCAAGATCATCGGAGAAGGCCTTACCTACGACGATGTTCTCCTTGTTCCTAACTACTCTGAAGTTTTACCCCGCGAAGTAAGCATACAGTCTAAATTTTCACGCAACATTACACTCAACGTTCCTGTGGTTTCTGCCGCAATGGATACCGTTACCGAAAGTGCCATGGCTATCGCAATGGCCAGGGAGGGAGGCATAGGTGTTCTTCACAAGAACATGACTATTGAACAGCAGGCAACTGAGGTTCGTAAAGTCAAGCGTGCTGAGTCGGGGATGATCATAGACCCGGTTACGTTGCCGCTTAGTGCCAATGTTGGCGATGCCAAGAATGTAATGCGCGAGTACGGGATCGGAGGTATTCCTGTGGTAGATGCTGACGGAATCCTTAAAGGAATAGTAACCAACCGCGACCTTCGTTTTGAAAAGGATAACCAGCGTTCCATACTGGAAGTGATGACCTCCGAAAATCTGGTAACAGCAGGTGAGGGTACTACGCTTAATGTTGCCGAAGGCATCCTGCAGCAGAACAAGATTGAGAAATTACCTGTGGTAAATGCTAACTATAAGCTGGTAGGGCTTATCACTTTCCGCGATATTACCAAGCTGACACAAAAGCCCATTGCCAATAAAGATAAATTTGGCCGCCTTCGGGTTGCTGCAGCCCTTGGCGTTACTGCCGATGCTGTACAGCGTGCAGAAGCACTCGTAAATGCCGGAGTAGATGCAGTAATCATCGATACGGCTCACGGGCATACCAAGGGTGTAGTTAATGTATTGAAAGAAGTAAAAGCCAAATTCCCGCAGCTCGATGTAGTGGTAGGTAACATTGCTACTCCTGAAGCAGCACTATACCTCGCAGAAAATGGGGCTGATGCAGTAAAAGTGGGCATTGGCCCCGGTTCCATTTGTACTACAAGGGTGGTGGCAGGTGTCGGCTTCCCACAATTCTCGGCTGTACTCGAAGTAGCTGCCGCGCTTAAGGGCTCTGGTGTACCGGTAATAGCCGATGGCGGTATCCGTTATACAGGCGACATACCGAAAGCAATTGCTGCCGGTGCCGATTGTGTGATGTTGGGTTCACTATTGGCCGGGACAATGGAATCCCCTGGTGAAACTATCATATTTGAAGGCAGAAAATTCAAGTCATACCGTGGCATGGGTTCTGTAGAGGCCATGAAGGAGGGTTCTAAAGACCGTTACTTCCAGGACGTAGAGGACGATGTGAAGAAGTTGGTTCCCGAAGGCATTGTAGGCCGTGTACCATATAAAGGCGAACTTTTTGAAAGCATGCTTCAGTTTGTGGGCGGGCTTCGTGCGGGTATGGGTTACTGCGGAGCTAAAGACATTCCAACGCTTCAGGAAACTGGAAGATTTGTGCGAATTACGTCAAGCGGTATTTCTGAAAGCCACCCTCACAACGTAACGATTACTAAAGAAGCACCCAATTATTCGAGATAATTCTTAATCGTATACAATTATAAAAAAACAGCAAGGTATTATCCTTGCTGTTTTTTTATGAAATATATGTGTAACGTTTTTTTAAGGATTGGTAGCAGGCTTTTGCTGTGGTTTTGTTGTTGATTGACCTGTAGGCTTTACTGCCGGGCGGTTAGTCGCCCCTGCTGATCCTGATGCAGGTTTAGCAATACCTTCAGCAGGTTTCGCGACCGGTTTACCTGTAGGAACCGGAATGTCACCAGGACTCAGGTTATTTTCGGCGGCTTCAGGTGTGGTGGGGGCAGGGGCTCCAATAGGAATATATATGTCAGTTACCCATTCCGAAGGCCTTTTGGTTTGAGCTGTTCCTTTACTGAAAAGTTCGACATACTGGCTGCTGGTATTTTCCTGTATACCTTTTTCAGCCATATGTTTCCTTGCTGCGGCCCAGGCTTTAGGCAGATGGGAATAGTCTCCTTTCAAAGTAGTTTTCAGTGCCTGGAACGCTTCAAGCCTGTTACCTTCATATTCGCTTCCTGGTGCTGTGTACATTTCTTCCTTTATAGGAAAGCAAATCATATAATATGCGCTGTCCCTTTGTGTGCTGAATTTTTTATACAAAATAAATGGAGCGCCATTGGTAGCGATTTTGTTTTCTTTTACAAATGCGGCAAGTTTAGGGAATATTTCCAAGGCTTTCTTTTGAACATCACTTGTTTTTGAGTTTACGGATTGTCCTATATAAAAACCACCAGTTTTAGTAACCTGATTCTTAACTTCGACGTTAAATTTAGCCAATTCATCCACAAGGAATATACCTATGTTTTTTAATCCCTTCTCAAGCACGCTTTCCATTTTTTCACCAGCATGCCCCTTTAGTAAAGCGTAGGCTTTTTCCTGAAAACTGAGCTTTCCCTGCATCCTTACCCTAACTTTTGTACCTCCTAAGGTATCTTTAAAGCTCCAGGCCATTTCAGAGTCCAGCCCGTCGATAGTTGCCTTTTGAATGATGGAGTCAGATTCCATTAAATTTACAGTAGTAATTCGGCCTTCAGTGTTGTCTTTCTTCCAAGCCATCGAAGCACCTTTGCCTGAAGTAACTTCAGGATAAGTATAGGTAGCAGTGCTGTCACTGATTATTTCTGTGTTTTCCCAGTTTCGGTACTCACTTATATAATTGTAAAGCACCGCTTTGGGTGCTTTTATTACCTGTTCTTTTGTAATATCATATTTTCCATCCTGTGTAGCAATAAAAACAGTAATTGCAATGGCTGAAAGCAACAGCAGGAGAAATACGTATTTTACAATTTTCATGGAAAATGAAAAATTTTAGTTTGTCGTAAAAATAGGAATATTTATTTTAACAAACTAATTACTTTTTATGCATTAATCCATGTCTTCATACTCATTTTCGAGGGGATAAAGTTCATTGAAATCGGCACGCAGCTTGTGGGACCATTTGTGGGCGTCTTCCTCTTTTGGCTTGCCGAGATGAAAAAAATCTCTTCGCTCAATTTCAATCCATTTGCCTTCTTTTAACTCAGATATGATTACAGATTTTGATTTAAAGGAGATTACATAGTAGATATCCATAACAAAATCGTAAATTTCATTTAAAGGTGCTTCGTATTTGTGGATGACCTCCGCATCACCGGCTTTCCCTTTAATTATTACTGATAACTTTCCATCCTCATCCACCTCGTAGGATTGTACCGTAGTAAAGTCAGGTTCGTACATCCAACTGAATTCCTCAGCAGATTTAAGCATTTTGTTCAAATCCTTTAGCAAGGGTCTGTAGTTCTTTTTTTCCTGTGCTGAGCATATGGCCGTTAAAGAAAGCAAAAGGATGAGAAATCTTTTCATTGGTATACAATTAAAAAAGGCCCGAAGGCCTAATGATTATTTATGGTCGCAGTCAATAAAATCCTGCGGGTAGGGGGAGAGGCTTACTTTATCTACCAGTAGGTAGATATCCTCTTCCTGTGTAAAAAGTTCAATTTCGGGGCTGGTCCGCCCGGCTTCAAGCGCTTTTCTGTGTGTGGTGAGGTTATATTCACCGAGCTTGTCTGTAATGTGGTAATTGAAAGATATAAGCTCGGGAAAATCATTCCTGAACTGAACCTTCCATTTGTATTGCTCACCATTTTTCCCTTCATATTTCAGCCTGAAGGAAATTTTGCTGTAGCAGCTTGTTTTTTGCCAGTTATCCCATACACCCTTATTTTGTTGGGCATTCATGGTTAAGCCGGCTAAAATGAATAGTAATGCAAGTAGTTTTTTCATATCTTTTTATTGAAAGTCAGTATCGTTAACGCCTTCGTTGAATTTTACTTCATTATACACCATTTCCGTAGTGCCATATTCGTTGACAGATGTCATTTTGAATGGAAACATAACACCATTGACATTCCTGTAATCTGAAAACAGGTTAGTAGAATACATCTTCATGCCTACCGCTTTCACAATTGAAGCGGAGCCGATTATTAATCCGCTATTAACACTGTAAAAGTTTGTAATAATAACTCCTGAAGCCGGATCCGTAAAGCTGATGGCGTAGGCATCTTCATTCCCAAAATTTGTAACGCCTTCCAGTGTACCTCCATTTTGTACGGGCAACATGCATGTTTCATAGATGTCCCTGTAGTTTGATCTGTATACGTCGGCAACGGATTTATTCATTTTTTTACGCTTACCTCTTTCGGTAATTGTATATGCCCCTTCGTTATTTATAAGGCTGGTCATTATGTTCTTACCGTTCATTGTGACAGTGCTGTAGCTGTTGTTTCCGCTAATTTTTACAAGAACTTCACTAGAGGTAGGTTGTTGCGTATTTTTATAAGATGAAGTCATGGTAGCACGCATGTATTGTGTTTTAATGCCCTGTACCTTTTCTACACCTCCTATTGCCGCAATATACTTGTCTATAACGCTAAGCAATGTAACTCCTGACGGAGTGGCTTTGTAGCTTACCGGAGACTGTGTCACAGCAGTTGTAGTTGAAGTACTCTGCTGTGTAGCATTGCCTCCAAAAAGCCCTAGGGATGTACTATTATTGCCTGAAGAAGTAGTGCTTGGCACTGTAGAGTTCGAATTTTCCTTCCTGTCGGCTAACATGCTAACCATTCCCTGAAGAGCTGCAGGGTCAACAGGGACTACCTGTGTTCGCCCAAGGTCAAAATAATTTACAATCTGAAGTCCTTTTTTGTAAGGTATTGTCAATGTGTCGGTGTCTATGCCTTGTGGCCCGTACTTTCTCAGTATAAATTTATTATCACCTTCTTTAAGCGGAACTCTTGCATAACTAATAGTTGCCGGTAGCGACTGCCAGTTTCGGGTATCTGCCTTTTCTGTTGCCGCACCTGCTGCATCTGCACCAAGCTTGGTCACTTGTCCGGCTGTACTGCCAAGGGCCTGTTCTGCCAAAGCGCCAAGGAAAGCACTTCCTGCTTTTTTAGTCGCAAAACGAAGTACCAGGTTAATTGTTTCCCTAAGCATACGGTCTTTAAGACATTGTTTGGCAATAGGGTAAAAGTCCTGTCCAAGTTCAAACACTTGCTCCTTGCCATCAACTTCAATAGCTGCTTTGCTGTAATAGTTATCCCTTTTCCGGTATTTTGGAATGGCAATAGCGTTGATGCTGCCAATGTCAGTTCCGGGAGGTATGGGTATAAGTATTTCAACAAATTCCTCGCCGTCCATGTAACTGCCATAGAACACGCCACTTCCGCCCGACGCGGTAATTACAATCTGATCTTTGGCAGGGCCAAGGCCGTTCTCCCAAAAAACTACGGCCTCTCCGGTTGGTTGCGGTACTACAACCGGTTCAGGAATTTTTTCTTCCTTAACTTCCTTTTTGCCTTTTCCCTTACCTTTTTTTGCGGTTTCTTTTTTTACAGGAACCGGATCAGGGTCAACATTAAATTTCTTTCGGTAATCATTGTGCTCCTGGATAAATCCAAGTTGCTTAGTGGTACGCAACAGGTCTTTTTTAAGTTGTTCCGGCATGGCTACACCAAAAAAGCGCCCGCCGTCTCTGTTGAAAATTTCTTCAGCGTTCCTGTAAGCGATAAAGGCGTTGTTTATATCGCCGGTACTTTCATATAATATTCCCTGTAGTATTTGCGAAAAAGCATCCTCGGTATATTTATTCTTGTTTTCCGAATACTTTTCGTTGAATTCAAGAAGCTTTATGTTGATCCTTTTAGCTTCAACAAGAGCTTCATCCGGCATTCCCAACTGGAAATAATTCAGGGCCTTATAGTAATGGATTGTAACTTTTTCAAAGTCTTCCCCTTTATAAGGCTCAGCCATCGGGTTGGTAAACTTTCCGGCGATGGCTTGCCCTACATTGGTTTTGATTTTGTCGTCAATCATAATGTAAGCCTCCTCCAAGAGGTTATTGCTGGCCTCATAGTTGCCTTTCAGGTGTTCCAGCTTGCCTTTTTCTAACAGGTAAAGTAGCCTGTTCCTGTCCTTCTGCAAAAACTTGTTCTTGTCGATGTTTGCTATGGCATTGTCAAAATTGCCGGTCAAAAGGTCGTTCTCGATCTCTGACGTCTTCGAATTATAAGTCCCGCAGGATTGAAGGGCAATCAAGAACAGTACCGGCACCCCTATGCGAAGGGAAGCAGCAATAATGTTTTTGGATGCTTTCATTAGTATAAATAATTAGGTGATTGGTACAAATTGGGTTGTGAAATTACATTTTCTTGTTTCCAAGATATTTTTTGATCTTTTTATCGCCAATCCATACTTTATCATTTGTCTGGATATTGGTGAGCTCAAGGTCAACCTGATAGTAAATTGTTTTTTCTTTTCCTGCTTGGTCTACAATAGAGTTTATTGTACCCTGAAGCATGAAGTCGGCTCCATTTTCAAGTCCGAATTTCTTCATGGTAGACTGAGATGAGAAGTTTTGCTGGTCGGCCCTTTCAGCCCTGATTTCCTCACGCTTGTCGGCGCCTTGTACCAGTTTCATCCTTCCTGAATTGATAATCGCTTTCTCAATGTCTTTAGAAAAAGTTTCAGAGGCAATGTGTTCATGCGATTTGTTTGTGATGATGCCTACTATGATAACGGGTTTCTTTCCGCCATTCTCAGCTGCATAAGTGCTGTACCATGAGTGTTCCATCATCTCAGCAGTGATCTCTTCGGCTGTAAGCCTTGAGTCAGTTTCGTTCCACCTTCCGCTAAGGTCGGTAACTGTGTTTTCGCTTACGCGTTGTACATTTGGCGTACCACAGTTGATAAGGGTAAATCCTAAAGCAAGTGCTGCAATAAATTTAAAAG
Organism: Flavobacterium sp. MFBS3-15; assembly: GCF_026107645.2. Lineage (GTDB taxonomy): Bacteria > Bacteroidota > Bacteroidia > Flavobacteriales > Flavobacteriaceae > Flavobacterium. Next base: position 143,921 of record NZ_JAPCHV010000002.1, read on the forward strand.
GACTGGTTTTCATAATTTCATTTTATTGATTAATAAGGGCAAAAATATTAAATATTTGCTTTGTTAAGCTATTCTTAAAATAGTTACACAATATTACTTTTAAAAAGGAGGGGAAAAAATACCTATTTATGGGTATTTTCTCCCCCTCAAACCCAAACTAACCATTAAAGGTTAATTACATAATTAATCAAAGTCGCTACAGTCAAGATCAATCCAGTACTGTGCTGTTTCTTCATACAGGTAGCCGTATTCATCGCAATCCTGGGCTGCATCAAGAAGGTTAAGTGCGGCAGTCCTTAGTGAACTACAGTTTGAAGAAGTAGGGTTGTTTGAAAAAGTATTGCTTCTTGCTACCAGTATATCTGAAAGCTCAATGAGGTCATCATAGCAGTCGTCGCTTACTGATGATGTTTCTTCTTCTTCACATGATACTGCAAAAGCACCGGCAAAGATTAGCACGAATGCTGCTGAAATTTGTTTAATTTTTTTCATTAGTAGAAAATTTGAAGGTTGATAATTAAGTTATTATCGCAAATTTCACGTTTTTAACACTATTAAAAAATACCTATTAAAGGGTATTTTTACTACTAATGAAATCTTAAAAAATCAGAAGTCGTATTTTTTTTCCATAGAATACCTCAATAACTCGCTTTTTCCCTGAAGGCTCAGTTTTTTCAGGATATTTTTCCTGTGTGTGTCCACAGTAGATTTTTCAATGAACAATAAATCGGCAATTTCTTGTGAGGTTTTTCCTTCCCCAATGAGTTTTACGATTTCTTGTTCCCTTTTGCTTAGCGGCACATCGCTGCTTTCCTTTTTTATTAAATTGCTTTTTTTGAGGGAAGTATCAAAAAAAGTTTCACCATTCATGACAGAACGTATTGCAGTAATCACCATTTTTAGGGATGAATTCTTAAGAATGTAGCCTGATGCTCCTGCCGTCTCCATTTGTGCAATGGCTTCATCTTGCTCAAACATACTGAAAGCTATCACTTTACATTGGGGCATTTCCTTCTTTATTTGGCGTGTAGCAGTTATACCATCCATTTTTGGCATCCTGATATCGGTTAGCACCACATCAGGTTTTTTCAGGCGAACAATTTCCAAAAGCCTTTCGCCATCGTTAGCTTCACCAACTATTTTTATGTCGTCTTCATATTCCATAAACAGTTTTATGCCGTCTATCAATGATTGGTGATCCTCTGCAATTGCTACTGTTATCATATTGGTAAGTCTATAATTATGGTTGTCCCGTTATGTGGTTTACTGTCTATATTGAATTGCCCGCCAAGCTGAGCAACTTTTTTCTTTATGGAATCCAATCCCATTCCGTCGGATATTTTAGTTTTCTCAGCATTCATTCCTATGCCGTTATCTTCAATCATGATGTTTATGTTTTCATCATGATGCGTCAGGCTTATTTCTGCTTCTGTTGCCTTCGAGTGCTTTACAATATTGGTGGTGAGTTCCTGTACCATCCTGAATATAGTTATTTCTATAGTATTTTCTAACCTGTCATTAAAACCGAATGCAGATACCTGAATAGAGAGATTTTCCGGTACCGATACTTTTTTTGCAAGTTTGTTTATGGCCGGAATAAGACCTTCATTAGCAAATACACCGGCATTTTTAGCATGTGCAAGTCTTCGGACTTTTTGATAAGCTTCTTCAATAAGTTCGTCCGTTTTGTCATAAAGCCTGTTATCATCCTCTTTCATTCCGTTTTTGCGAAGCTTCAGGTTTTCAAAATTGATTTTTAGTGTGGCCAGCATACTACCAAGGTTGTCGTGCAGGTCGTTGGCAATGCGCTGCCTTTCCTTTTCCTGGCCTTCCAGCATGAGGTCGATGCTATGGAGCTCATAATCTTTAAGTGCTTTTTCAAGCTTTTGTTGCTCAATAAGTTTTTCCTGTCGGGATATTTTCTCTCTTCGTCTGGCATTTTTCAGGATTAGCCACCCTATTGCAATGCCAGCAATAAGCAACCCTGTAAAGGTGTAAAGCAAAATTGTTTTTGTTTTGTTTTTATTTTTCAGCTTTATGTTTTCTAACTCTTTCTCTTTAGTCCTGTATTTTACCTGTATGTCATTGATAGCAATATTTTGTTCCTCTGTTTTTGCGCTGTCCGAAAATTTTTTGTTCAGAATGAGGAATTTGTAAGCATTGGGATAATCACCTGCAGCCTCATAATTGGTATAAAGAAATTCGTATATGTATTGTTTGTTCTTTATAACATTACCTTTAATAGGCACACTGTCGGCTTTTTTTAGCGATGTTATTGCGTTTTTATAATCTTCCAGATAGTAATATGCGGCAGCCTGGTTTACAAAATTGTGGCATATTGTAGTCTCCCTGCGCTTTTTGCCAGTAATAGAGTTTAGGTAAGCCAGGTTTTTTTTTAGGTAATAAAGAGCCGAGTCAGGTTTGTTAAGATCATTTATATATAATGAAGCGAGGTTAACATCTATAGTTGCCTCCACTTCTGGATTATCTGCAATTTTGAGGTAGTTTTTTGCTTTTTTAAAGTACCCAAGCCCTTTTTTATAATCTTTTGAATTTATGCTGAAGGTTGCCAGTCTTGCATAGTATTGCCCAAGTTTTTTTGGGTCGTCAAGAGTTTCTCCATAACTCATGTATTCATTAAGGTATTTTTGATAATCACTTTTGTTTTTTTCCTGTGCACTGAGCAGAAAAGCCAGATGGTAGTTGATTTCCATTGCACGGTCGGTGCTGTCAATCTGGTTGTAGAGTGCTTTGGACTTTAAATAGTAATTATAAGCAAGCTCTTCGTGGTTGTTGTTGTCATAATATTTACCAAACAGATAATTATAATAAGCTTTTTCAGGTTTGGTAAGCTTTTGCTCCACAATTCTTTCCAACGATGTTTTGGCAGTTTTATAGTCGTAGGCAGCAATATCAGACTCTATGTCCTCAAGTTGCCCTGTATGTTGAGAATAAACCATGCCGGCACATAGTAACATTGCCGGCAGGATTATAATTAGATTCAAAAAAGTGTGTTTAAAATTTATCACGATTTTGTAATGATGGTCATACCCGCTTTTCTCGGGTTAAAGAATTTTGAAGCAATCTCAAACAATTCATTTTTTTCAGTCGATTTGTCCCAAATTTTTTCAAGCTTCTTCATTGCCCAGGTTACAGAGAAGGGGCCGGCATATTTGACAGTATTATATATGGTATGCGCTTCTTTTTGCATACTTGAAACATCAGCGGCTGTAGGAGGCTCATGATATAGGATTATGAGTACATCTGAATCTTCCCAATCAAAATCAGATGCGTCCGGATGGTTTGTCATTGAGGTTGTTGGGGTAATTACAGGAATTGCAATTCCCGGGTCAGAACCGTTCCAGGAAAGTTCTGAATCATCGTCACTTTTCAGTTTCATGTGTATCAGTAATGCATTTATCTGCCCGCCTCCTTCATCCTTACAGGATATATTGTGGATGTGGCCAAACTCATAATCGTCATTCGTTAGTGCCGGAAGATTCGCAAACAATTCAATTTCGGTTTCACTAAATTCACCAGTTACAGTGTAAGTTAAATTAGGCATAATATGAATTTTTATTGGTTATGATTACAAATTTCAGGAACATAAAGTAAATAAAAAATCCCCATTAATGGGGATTTTAGATAAAGAGTTATTAAGAATATTTTAAGAATTATCTTTTGTAAAATATTTGATAAAGAACAAAATACCTATAAACGCTATGAAAGCGATCAATATCCAATAGCTGCCTTTATAATATTTTTTATGTAGTGCAAGGTCTTTACGGTATACATATACCATTGCTATGACAAATGCTACAATGAATAATCCTGCAAATACCAATTGGCCTGTTGTAAACATGTTGAAATCTTTTTACAAAGCTAAGGGTTTGGAGTTTTATTTCTAATTAATTTGGAAAGATAAATTTTATATTACCATGAAAAAACAACTTGACTCAGTAAAACAGTTTCATGCCTCATTTGGTCTTGGAATAAGTGAGATACCTAAAGGTGACCTTGGGGATACTGTTAACCTCTTGAGATACAATTTAATGAAAGAAGAGAACGAAGAATATCTTGAGGCTGTCCAAAATAACGACATAGTTGAAATAGCAGATGCACTTGGCGACATGCTGTATATTTTGTGTGGCACTATTATAGAGCATGGCCTACAATATAAGATAGAAGAAGTATTCGAGGAAATTCAGCGCAGCAACATGAGCAAGCTTGGATCCGATGGCAGGCCTATTTACAGGGAAGACGGCAAGGTAATGAAGGGGCCGGATTATTTTAAGCCCGATTTTACTAAAATACTTGAATATTAGCTCAAGCCCAGTATTTACTGAGCTTACCCCATGATACATGACGAAGCCCAAAAAGTTTAAATTTTGGGCTTCATTTATTTTAGTAATTGCAACACGGTATCAATGTTTTGGCTCAAAATTGACTATATTTTCACAGTCCACCCGAAAGTATCTTCGGCCAGTTTGTACTGTATATTTGTAAGTTTTTCTTTAAGTTCGAGCGCTATCGGATTTTCAAGTTTAGGAAGCTCATAGTACTTGTCCTGGTAGCAGAAACCCACTATGGGATTGATAACTGCTGCGGTTCCTGCGCCAAAAATTTCTTTTAATGATCCGTTTTCAGCAGCTTCAATAAGTTCAGTAACTAATACTGAGCGTACCTCAATCTTAATGTTTTCCCTGGCAGCAAGCTCAATAATACTTTTACGTGTTACTCCGTCCAGTATTCTCTCACTCGTGGGAGCCGTATATAAAGTATCATTTATCCTGAAAAACACGTTCATAGTGCCTGCTTCTTCAAGTTTGGTATGTGTTGCATCATCGGTCCAGATGATCTGCTGGTAGCCCATTTCATTGGCCAGTTTCGTTGGGTAAAATTGAGCAGAATAGTTCCCTGCTGCTTTTGCTGCGCCAATTCCTCCATTGGCTGCACGGCTATAATGTTCGGCTATTATTACCCTAACTTCTCCCGAATAGTAGGAGCGTGCAGGAGAGAGGATAATCATGAAACGGTATTGAGTAGATGGGGCGGCTATAACACCCGGACCTATGGCTATCATAAAGGGCCTTATGTATAATGAATTACCTTTGCCTTTTTTCACCCATTCTTTTTCAAGGTTAATGAGTTTTTTCATCCCTCCGATAAAAATTTCCTCAGGAACAGAGGGCATTGCCAACCTTTCGGCCGATTTGTTGAAACGGTCAAGATTTTGGTCGGGGCGGAAAAGCCAGACGTCATTATTTTCGTCTTTATAAGCTTTCATTCCCTCAAAAATAGCCTGCCCGTAATGAAATACTTTAGCAGAAGGGTCGATCAGAAAAGGTTCATAAGGTTTAATCACAGGAGTTTCCCATTCACCGTTCCTAAAGTCGCACACCAGCATATGGTCAGTAAAAATATTCCCAAAAGAAAGGTTTTCAAAATCGACATCTCCAATATGGCTTGAAAGTGCCTTATTAATAACAATGTCAGTGTAGTTTTCGCCCATTATCAGCAGTATAGGTTAGGTTAGTTGTGTTAAACAAATTTAGTAAAAAATCATCGCAAAGCCTCTTTAGTAAGAAATAATAGCAATTAAAAAAATTAATGGGCTGAATAAAAGAAGAATAAGCAAAATATTGGGCCATTACATTTGCGGGCTTCAACTTTCTGTATAAATTTGCCTCTAAACAAAATTTAGCCAAAATGAGAAAAGTAATAATTATGGCTGCCGCCCTCACAGTAATGATTGGCTGCCAAAAAAATAAAGAAACTGAGGTTAAGACCGAAGAAACTGTAATTGAGACCACAAAAGATACTGTACATGTTGATACTGATACAGTTTCAGAAGCCTTAATGGAAGAAGAAAAAGAAACTGCAGCTTCAATTTCCGGCAAAACAGAGCCCCTGAAAAAGATAGAGATTGTTGAGCCTGTACAGGCTGTTATGGTTGATTATGCATCTTTCGGGAGTAAAATTTCGGCAGATAAAGCCCTTACCAAAGAGCAGATGATCGCTAAATATAAAAACCTGAAACCGGGCGATACCGTTTCTGTAAAATTTAAATCAAGGATAAAAGATGTCTGCCAGAAAAAAGGTTGCTGGATGGCTATGGAACTTCCAAATGGCAAGGAATCTTTTGTAAAATTTAAAGATTACGCTTTCTTCGTCCCCCTGAACGCTTCTAATTCTGATGCTATTGTAAGTGGGAAGGCATTTGTGAGCGAAACTTCGGTTGCACAGCTTAAGCATTACGCCAAAGACGGTGGGCAGTCGGACGCTGAAATCGCAAAGATTACCGAACCCAAAATTGAATATAAATTTATGGCCGACGGCGTATTGATAAGTAAATAATGAGGGTTTCACTATTATTTGCAGCAGGGTTGCTTGTTATGGGTTCCTGTAAGAAAGATGGAGAGGCGGTTGATATGAAAGCAAAAGAAAAACCGACTGTTAAAAAAGATAAGGAATTCCAAATGTATGAGATGTCTGAAATGGCAGGTCTCATGGAGCGTATGTATGCAGAAAATATGGAACTTAAAAACCGCATTGCCAATGGAGACACCATAGGAAGGTTTCCGCAGCATTTCCTGAAGATACATGCTTCTGCAATGACTGATGAAAGTGATAATGATGCTTTTTTTAAGGAACAGGCACAAGTATTCATAAAAGCGCAGGAAATGATTTATAAAGATCCTGTAAATGCAAAATCGCATTTTAATAATGCCGTTTCGGCCTGTGTCGCTTGCCATGAGCAGAAATGTGAAGGACCTATACCGAGAATAAAAAAGCTATACATAAAATAATAATTTGGAAAGGCAGATCATTACTACAAACGACGGATCGGTAACAATTTATCTTCCCGAGATGAAGGAGACCTACCATTCCAGATTTGGTGCCATACAAGAGGCATACCATGTATTCATACATAACGGGCTGTCCCTTATTCAGGGACGGACTGTTTCTATTTTGGAGATTGGTTTTGGCACAGGCCTAAATGCCTTCATTACATATCTTGAGTCGGTAAAAAGCGGGCAGGAAATCGAATATACAGGAGTTGAAGCATTTCCTATTGATGCTGCAGAAGCTGCAATGCTTAATTATGTTGCCGAACTGAAAGCCGATGAATTTTCAGAAGTCTTTACTGCCATGCATACGTCTAAATGGGGTGAAAAGACCTATCTTAATAATAAATTTAAGTTAACTAAGCGAAGGCAGTTCTTTAGTGATATTGAAGATGTAAATGCTTTTGACCTTATTTATTTTGATGCTTTTGGTTATCATGCGCAGCCGAATTTATGGAGTGAAGAAATTTTTAGAAAAATGTACAATGCACTCACAAAGGATGGAATATTAATAACTTATGCATGCAGAACAGTTATTAAGAAAGCCATGCAATCAGTAGGTTTCCAAACCGAAAAACTTCCGGGTCCACCAGGCAAACGCGAAATGCTTCGCGCAATAAAAATCTAAATCTATGTTAAATAATTAATAATTTATCATTTTAATCAGATTTAATTATATAAAATTTTTATTGCTGAATCATTTTATTTGTTATTTTTACATATTCGTTCTTATCACCTTTAACTTATAATCTTTAAAAAGGAATATGCCAAGACCTATGTTTAGCTATACAAAAAAAGTTTTGGAAAGTGTAAGCTTTGACCCAAAACTGTTTTGTAAAGAAGTAGAAAAGGCCGTAAAAATCTTGTTGCCTTACGAGATTGAACAACTGATTGACTGGCTCAACAATTTTACGATTGGGAAGCCTGAATTAAAAGCTTGTCTTGTGTACGTTGAACAATAGAAAATTAAAGGAGCCATAAACGGCTCCTTCTTGTTTTAGATTTTTGGATTAATTTTTCTTGTGCAGAGGGCTTGTTATATCAACATTCTGAAAGGTAATAGCTCCTTTCACAACCCCTGCTATAGTACTGCGGAGTGCATCGATAATGTGTAATTTCAATTCTTTTCTCGAATAGATCAGGCTAACTTCACGCGAAGGTCTGGGGTCTTTAAAATGACGTAACTTTGATTTCGCTTTGTCCGACATGTCTATTGTATTCAGATAGGGAAGTAGAGTCATGCCAAGGCCTTCATCAGCCAGTTTTACCATGGTTTCAAAACTTCCGCTTTGTATACGGAATTGACTGTCTTGCGGCATAACTGAGGTTTTGCAGATGTTTAGTACATTATTAGTGAAACAATGCCCGTCCTGTAGCAGGAGTATGCTGCTAAGGTTGATTTCAAGATCTTCAACTTCAAAATCTTTTTTCTGATAGGCTGCGTTATTCTCCGGTACGTATGCTACAAATGGCTCATAGTATAATACAACTTCCTTAATGCTTTCCTCTTCCAACGGCGTAGCTGCAATCGCTGCGTCAAGCTGGCCGTTTTTCAGCATTTTTATGATTTCTTCCGTGGTGCGCTCTTCAACAATCAGGTGTACTTTTGGGTATTTGTTGATAAAGTTGCTTATAAACATAGGTAGCAGTGTTGGCATTATGGTGGGTATGATGCCTATTCTAAACTCTCCACCTATAAAACCCTTTTCCTGATCTACAATGTCTTTTATTCTATCCGATTCGCTTACAATGCTCTTGGCCTGATTGACAATTTTTTGTCCAACCTCGGTAAGTTGTATCGGTTTTTTTCCCCTGTCAAATATTTGAACATCTAGCTCTTCTTCAAGCTTTTGGATCTGCATACTTAAAGTAGGTTGCGTAACAAAACATTTTTCTGCCGCAAGGGTAAAATTTTTGTTCTCGGCAACGGCAAGTACATAATGTAACTGTGTAATTGTCATGTATAGATTTTATGATAAAATTATAAAAACGATTGATAATGACTATAATTTTTATAATTAAATTTACTCTACTTTTATGAATGTAAAAACTTACAAATAAAAAGCATTATGAAAACCAAACAAAAAAAAGAAGAGATAAATATTTTAGGGCTACCCATTAAAGAGGCAGAGGTGATTGCTGCAGAACTAAACATACTTTTGTCAAATTTTCAAATATACTATCAAAATCTGAGGGGTATTCATTGGAATATTAGAGGGAAACGCTTTTTTGATCTTCATGTGAAATTTGAGGAATTGTATAATGATGCCCAGCTGAAAATTGACATGATTGCTGAAAGGGTACTTACTCTTGGAGGTATACCGTTGCACACTTTTGATGATTATATAGCAAATAACAGGCTCGAGGTAGGCAAAAATATTTCGAAGGATACCGATGCAGTTAATCTGATAATGACTTCATTGGCAGACCTTCTTAAAATTGAAAGAGTTATCCTGGATGAATCAGCGAAGATTAATGATGAGGGCACCAACTCTATGATGGGTGATTTCATTAAAGAGCAGGAAAAAACCATGTGGATGATGAAAGCCTGGAGTGAGGAAGAAATATAACATTTGATAAAATAGTTAATAAATAAAAATCCCTATCTTCGCTACGATGAAATTCGTAGTAAACATAGTACTTTTCTTATTTATCTCTTTTTTGGCAGCTCCTACGTTAGTTAGCCTGATTGAAGATGATGCAGATGTGTCTGTGGTTTACAGTCTCACAGAAGAAGAAATACAAAAAGAAATAAAAGAAGTAAAAGCAGCACCGTATACAGAATTCAGTGTTGCTTTTTTCATTCAGGCAAAAAGATCGGCCATTATAAAATCGGCTAATCTTCAAAAGCACAATAATCTTGCCGGAGAAATACTCTCTCCACCTCCCGAAATATATATATAATCCAGATTTGCCATTTGGCATCCGGACACTATTGTGTTCGGCACATCATTATATATATATATATTATTCGGGATATGACAAAGAAAACAAATCTTTTAGGTAGCCTAAAGTCCGATTTTCCATCAGGGCTTGTGGTTTTCCTTGTGGCATTGCCATTGTGTTTAGGTATTGCCCTTGCTTCTGGAGCGCCGCCGCTTTCCGGTATTATAGCAGGTATCATTGGCGGTATAGTTATTGGGGCTATAAGCAATTCCCATATTAGTGTTTCCGGACCGGCTGCCGGGCTTATTTCGATAGTCCTTACCGCAGTAGCTACACTTGGCAGCTTCGAGGCTTTTTTGCTGGCAGTATTTCTTGCAGGTATTATCCAGCTTGTTTTAGGTTTCCTTAAAGCGGGAAGCATATCAAATTATTTCCCTTCCAATGTTATAGAAGGGATGCTTGCAGGCATTGGTGTAATTATCATCATTAATCAATTGGAGCATGCCGTAGGGTATGATAAAGGCAATGAAGGTGATGAATCGCTTTTGAGGCATGACGGGGGCAATTTTTTTTCAGATATACCCGACATCATCAGCCGATTCGAAGGAGGTGCTGTTATCATTTCGATTGTCTCTCTTGCAATTCTTGTATTGTGGGACAAAATCCCAGCGCTAAAGAGGCTTAAAATATTGCCGGGAGCACTGGTTGCAGTAGTTGCAGGAATAGTTATAAATCAGCTCTTTATTTCTACAGGAAGCCATTTGGCGTTGGAAAATGCACACTTGGTGACTTTGCCTGTAGCAACTTCATTTGCCGATGTGCAGAGTTTTGTCATCATGCCGGATTTTTCCGCAATATCCAATACGCAGGTTTGGATTACTGCAGTAACTATTGCCGTTGTAGCTTCTATCGAAACTTTATTATGTATCGAGGCTTCAGACAGGATGGATGTGCAAAAGCGTTATACTAATACCAATAATGAATTGCGGGCGCAGGGTATAGGCAACATCCTTAGCGGTCTTATTGGCGGCCTGCCCATCACATCCGTTGTAGTACGCTCTTCGGCAAATGCAAATTCCGGTGCAAGGACTAAAATGTCTACTATAATACATGGTAGTTTGTTACTTGTATGTGTGCTTGCAATTCCGTTGGTATTGAATATGATACCGCTTGCTACGCTCGCCGCAGTATTGCTTTTAGTTGGATATAAACTTGCAAATCCGGCAAAGCTGAAGCATTTTTGGGACAAGGGAAAATACCAGTTCATACCATTTATAGCGACTTTGATAGCTGTTGTTGCGACCGATCTTTTAAAAGGGGTTGCTTTAGGTATGATAATAAGCATTATATTCGTGCTGAGAGGTAACCTGAAAAGGGCCTATAACTTCAGGAAAGAAGAATATGCCGCAGGAGACATTATCCATATCGATCTTGCTCAGGAAGTATCGTTTCTTAATAAGGCAGCAATCAAGTCGACCCTGAATGATCTTCCTGAAAACTCGGAAGTTGTGGTTGATGCATCTGACACTGTATATATTGCGCATGATGTGCTGGACCTGATACAGGAATTCAGGGACATAAAAGCGATAGAGATGAATATAAAAGTGAAGCTGGTAGGGTTTAAAAAAGCTTACGAACTTCAAAATACAGATACAAGCAAGGTATTTGTAGAGCATAAAGAAAAGAACAATAAAACAGAAAATTAATTCCCGTTTGGGTTAAACATAAGAATGAGTTAATTATGAAAATGAATGATGATTTTTATAAGAAGATACTAGATAACAACAAAATATGGTCTGAAACAAAGTTGGCTGCAGATCCCGAATATTTCAACAAGCTTGCGAAGGGCCAGTCTCCGCCGCTATTGTGGATTGGATGTTCTGACAGCCGGGTACCTGCCAATGAGGTCATCGGCGCGCAGCCGGGCGAAGTGTTCGTACACAGAAATATTGCCAATATGGTAGTACATAGTGATATGAATATGCTAAGTGTACTTGATTATGCTGTAAATGTGCTTAAGGTAAAGCATGTTATTGTGTGTGGCCACTACGGTTGCGGTGGGGTTAAAGCGGCAATGGGGAATGATTCAATAGGGTTGATTGATAACTGGATAAGGCACATTAAAGATGTGTACAGGCACCACAGGCAATACCTTGATTCTATTATTGATGAGCATGACAGATTCAATGCTTTTGTCGAATTGAATGTAAAAGAGCAGGTTAGTGATCTTGCTAAGACATCTATTGTGCAAAATGCCTGGAAAAATGGGCAGGAACTATGCCTGCATGGTTGGGTATACGGCCTTGATACAGGTGTGGTAAAAGACCTTGAAGTGAATTATTGCGACAATACGGAACTGGAAAAGGTAAGCCGCTTAAAGTTCTAATCTTGATATTGATGAATGGCCGCCTCCAAAGGGCGGTCATTTTTTACTCATTCTCCTCCAGATTCTCGTTAAACACCGTAGGTAGCAATTGCGGAATGAACTTGATCAACAACGGTAGTAGCAGGCTTCCTCCGGGTAAAAGAAAAATAGTAAGTGAGGGCACTGTTTTACATATTTCCAAAAGCTGTTTTTTTACTTTTTTCTTCTCCTTTGCATCGAGTGTGCGATGGGTAGAATGGGTTAGGAGCAGCATCAATTCACCATTGTTGGAAAGCTCTTTTATAAATCTGGCCTTGTTGCGGTTAATGAGCAGTTTTACGCTTTGGGCCGCGTGGTCATAAAAATGTTTTACAGGGTTTGAATAATTAAAGTAGGGGATATTTTTTTTGTTTTGACGGATAAATACATCAAATGATGCTATACTCTCTGCAGCTATATCTTCTCCAAGGCCAAGTTCAGATGCCAGGCGGTACAGGAAATCAATTTCACTCTCTTCAGTAGTACCATCCGTCCATATAGCCATACCTGCCATATCGAGAAGGTAGTTTTTTTCGGATTTAGACTCGAAATATCCTAGTTCAAGCTTACTGAAATCGTCTGCTTTTATAGCTGAAAATTTTGTGTAGCGAACTGATGATTCGAAAAGCTTAATCAAAAGATCATCATAGTCAGTAGTTTTGCTTTTATTTTTTAGTGCAAGCGAAACGATGCTGAGTACAGCTTCTTCCAGCTTTCTCAGATATTCACTAGGGATTTCATTGTTTAACAGATATTGACGAAAGGCCAGTACATCCATAACAATGAGCGCATTAGTCAGTATGTGTGAAAAACTTCTGCTGAACACATTGTCATTGGTCTTGATGCGTTCCTCAAGAATTTCCTCCAGTTGCTGGCTCCTTGGAGAGGTAGGCAATACTTTTTTTAGCAGGCTAAATCCATCGGGTGTCATCTGCTTGTAAAATGCTATAGCCCTGCTGATAAATGCTTTCGTGTCCTCTTCATTAGTAACCCTTACATGTACATTGTACAATGTGTTTAATAGTGCTGCTTTTGTTGTTTCTTCTATTGTCCAGCCTTTAGTCTCTTTTTTATCAATATTGTTGAATGAAACTACATGGCCATAAATGAACCCTGTATCCCGTACAGCCCTGTAAAATTCATGTGAATTCTGGGCTATTGGGCGCGTGTTCTTTAGAAGTCCAAAAAACTTATCTATCCAGCCACTGGCAGAAGGGTTGATCATTGTAGAGGTTAATTACCGCAAAGCTATGCATTTTTTTGGGGATGGAACAACAGTTAAATTATTCCTATAATTAAATAACTGTCAAATAACACCCATCCAAAACCGATACATTTGTATGTAATCATTCAATTATGACACTAAAAGCAGGTTACCCGTTCTGGCTGGTAAAAGACGGTCTCCCATTTACATTTCCGAAGCTCGACCATGATATTGACACTGATGTGGTGGTTATGGGTGCTGGCATTTCAGGTGCCCTTGTACGGTATTACCTTATAAATGCCGGAGTAAAGTGCGTTACAGTTGATGCACGCACAATTGGCCTTGGCAGTACGAGTGCCAGTACATCACTGCTGCAGTATGAGATTGATGTGCAACTGCACAAACTCTCCGAAATGATAGGCCGTGATAAGGCGGAGAGAGCGTATCAATTATGCAGCCACGCGATTGATGTTCTTGGAGAGATTGTAAAGAAACGTGGGGTTGATTATTTTGAAAAAAAGAAAAGCCTTTACTATGCAGCTTATAAGAAAGATGTGGATAACCTGAAGAAGGAATATGAGGCCAGAAAGCTGGCTGGCTTTAAAGTAAGGTATCTTGAAGCAGATGAATTGGAAAAAGAATTTGGTTTTAAGGGATATGGAGCCATTTTATCTGACCAGGGTGCACAAACCAATGCCTACATGCTCGCGCATTGCCTATTGCAACACAAGCATCAAAAGGGGAAAGCCAATGATATTTTCGACCGTACTCCGATAATTGATATCAAGCACTCCAAAAATGGTGTAGTGCTTAAAACGGAGAATGGATATACCATCCGTTGCAAGAAGCTTGTATATGCAACAGGTTATGAGGTTGTAAACTATATTGACAAAAAAATTGTTGAGCTACTTTCCACTTACGCCGTAGTGAGCGAGCAGTACAACGAGAGAAAATTCTGGAAGGACGATGTCCTTATATGGAATACTGCCGACCCGTATCTTTACCTTCGTACAACCCCTGACAATCGGGTGCTGGTAGGGGGTAGGGATGAGGACTTCCGTGACCCTGTAAAGCGCGACAAGCTTATCGATAAAAAGACAAAGCAACTTACTGCAGATGTTGATAAAATGTTTCCTGAATTGGAATTTAAGCCGGAATTTAGCTGGACAGGCACATTCGGCACAACAAAGGATGGATTACCCTATATTGGCCCATATGATAAGCTGCCTAACAGTTATTTCGCACTCGGCTTTGGTGGTAATGGGATTACTTTTAGCCTGATTGCGGCCGAAATCATTACCGATCTTATATTGGGGAAAGAGAATAAAGATTTGGAATTGTTTTCTTTTGAGCGTTAAGCATTAGCATTTTGATAACGTTTATTGTGATAATGGTAACACCCTTGCCCGGTTATAAGCTTTATCTTAGCTTATACAAATTTAAAACAGACTTATTATGAAAAAGACTTCATTTTTTGGTAAAGCGCTCCTGGGTGCAGCCGTTGTAACAATGTCGATGTCGACCATTGCCTGCAAAGATGAAAATAAGCAGGAAGATTCAAAAGAAGTAGCTGAAGAAGAAAACGAAGCCAAGTATGACGATGTAAATGATGATAAGGAAGAAGACGCCGATTACCTCATATTTGCAGCCGAAGTAGACATGAAAGAAATAGAACTGGGCAAGCTCGCACAACAAAAAAGTACCAATCCCGATGTACAGGCATTAGGTAAGATGATGGTTGACCAGCATACCAAATCACTTGCCGACCTGAAAGCTGCTGCAACTAAAAAGAACATCAGCATTCCTGAAACACTTACTGATAAAGGACAGGAAGCTTACAAGGATTTAAACGAAAAGACCGGCCATGATTTCGATAAGGCTTATACCGATAAAATGGTTGATGGGCATGAAAAAACGATCGAAAAAATGGAAAAAGCATCCGAAAAGGCCTCTGATGCAGACATCAGGATGTGGGCTGCTAATATGCTTCCAACATTAAGAACACATCTTGAACATGCTAAAATGGCAAAAGAAAAAGTAGATGCCGTAAAATAACGAGTACATATAATTAAAAACTCCGGAGCTATCCTCCGGAGTTTTTATTTTGAATAATCAGGTTATTTGTCTGATGAAGGTTTCTTTTTAATGAGCGAAACTAATGCAAATACCAAGGCTCCAATTAGAAGCAAATGTATCAGCGCGCTTGTAATTTCCCAAATAAAACGGCCAAGTACCCATAATATCAGGAATAACACGATTATAATATAAAGTAATCTTTTCATTTTAAATTAAAGGCTCAGGATAAAACTGTCTTTACTAAGGCCCTCGGTAATATACTGCCAGTTGATATGCACCACATCACTAAGGATCTTTTTCAACATGTTGAAATCGTTAGGCTTTTTAATATAAACATTTGCGCCGTTGGTAAAGGTGTCTTCTATGTCTTGTTCTGATGAAGAAGTAGAGTAAATAGCGACTGATATCTTCTTCAGGCGTTCATCATTACGTATTTCCTTCAAACATTCAAGACCGGATTTTCTGGGCATATTGAGATCCAGAAATATAATGTCAGGCAAGGGGTTTTCAGGTGCATTGAGGTAATCCATCAATTGTTCACCATCATTAAATGCTGAATATTGGTAATTTATTTTAACTTCTTCAAAAGCTTCCCTGAAAAATAAGCGATCATCTTCATCGTCATCAGCAAGCATTATGTGTAGGGACTTTGGCTGCATTTAGTCTTTCTCTTCTCGTATTAGGCGTAACGTTTTTGCTTCATTATTTTTTGGAATGAAGTAGGCGTTACACCGGTTATGTTTTTGAACTGCTGGGACAGGTAGGCGACACTGCTGTAATTCATCATGAAAGAAATTTCTGTAAGAGATAAATTTTCAGTTGTAAGCAATTGCTTTACCCGCTCAATTTTGTGCAAAATAATGAAATTTTCGATAGATATGAAAGTGACCTCTGAAAATACTTGTGATAAAGTGCGGTAGTTTTCTCCAAGCTTTTCGGAAAGATAGGAGGAAATTTTTAAAGCCTGTACACCTTTGTCAGCATATATCATTTCTATAATGACATTCTTGATTTTCTGTACAAGAATATTTTTTTGATTATCAACTATTTCAATTCCAAATTCACTAAGTGACTTTATGAACCTGGCATACGTCTCCATAGGTATGTTCTCGCTAAATTTAACATAACCGGGTTCAGTAACACGGCAATTGATATCAAATTTGTCGAGTTGCTGCTGCAGGAGTACTTTGCACATAGTATCAATGTTATACTTTAAGTAAAGCTCCATTTTGATTGTTTTATATCTGAAAGTAAAATTATAAAAATATACTTACTTTTTAAGCGATGGTTAAAAAAATATAAAATTGTAAGAAATTTGCAGAAGATAAATCCAATCTGTTCATTCATATAATACTGATTTTGTAGTATATTTAATTGCCATACAATTTATAACTATAAATTAAAATTATGCTTTTACAAAATCCTCCCGATGGAGGCATGCTTTATGCGGAAACTGATTTAATGCGTTTTTTCCCTGAACCGCTGAATGCCATAACTTCCTGTTTCTTTTTGGCAATAGCTGTTTATTGGACTTTTAGGTTACGCGGTCAATGGAAGCGACACACATTTCTTACCGTAGTCTTGGCGCTTCTTTACATAGGCGGCATAGGTGGCACTATATACCACGGTTTACGGCAATGGAGTTTCTTTATTATGATGGACTGGCTTCCCATAATGCTTATGTGCGTTTTTGCCGGAATTTATTTCCTGGGTAAACTGACAAAGTGGTATTATGCTCTTGGCCTTGTAGTGCTTTATGGTATCTTTCAATTATATATCAGGCACCAGATATTGAAATCGGGTGGCATCCAGTTCTTTATCAATATCAATTATGCGGTTTTGGCCGGAATGGTATTATTGCCGGTACTTGCTTATCTAATAAGTACCCGTTTCCTATACGGTCGTTGGGTTGGTTTATCGCTTATTGCGTTTATACTGGCTCTTACGTTTCGCGTGGCCGATGGTTGGGGATGGATGTCGCAGGGAACACATTTCCTTTGGCATACCTTTGGGGCTATAGCTGCGTTTTGCATGTTCCGGTATATCTATAGCATTAATACAAACGACTCAGGTAAGGAAAAATCATAAAAAAATCCGTTTCCTATGGCGGCGCAGGAAACGGACTAAAGCATTAGTTGGGTATTATATTCTTTTGGCTTCATTAAACTAATAGATGTGGTTTAATAAAGGGATGTAAAGTTAGTAAAATATATAACACAGTCTTAATTTCTTTTCAAAATATGATTTATGCTACAACACAAGGTCTTTAAATAATTTTGTTGCATTGTATTCAAGGTCTTCACACAATCCCGGGTGCGGTCTCGATGTTTGGATGACAGAGCTCCGCATAGCCGTAAGCCACCTGAAACGTTCAGAAGTTTCTAATTGTGCTATTGGGCCTCCATCCTTTGCCCCGCGGGCTATTCGTTCAAAAGATATAAGATTGAGGCTAATCTGCGCAATGTTCAGTTCAGGGTGTAGCATATGTAACTTTTCCTCGTTAAGGGTATATAATACCTTTATAAATTTCGCCCTCTTGCAAAACACAACAATGCCCACATTCATAAATTCCTCGCGCTCTACCCGAGGGACCACCCGTATTACGGCATACTCATATAAGTGTTTGTCTTGCATTTTGCGCCTGGTTTACAAATATTTGTGAATTATTTAAACGGGTTGTCAGAAATTGGAAATACACCTCGCGTACTTCATCAGGAGTTTGTTCAAGCCCTTCCCATTGCAGCCAGTTGTCGGGCAGTAGACTTACTATGGTGCGCAACTTATTATCGGTAAGCATAATTTTATATTCCTTGTCAACTTCATCAAGCAGCGATGCCTGAGGAAGCAAGACATGATCCTTTATCATTGCAAATGGGCTTTTGGCATGGCCTGCGGGATCCTCGAAGGAATGATGGAAATACAAGCTTGCTCCGTGGTCAATAAGCCAAAGTTCCCTGTGCCAGATAAGCATATTGGTATTGCGGAAAGTCCGGTCTACATTGGTTATAAATGCATCGAGCCATACAATTTGCGAAGCCATCTTAGGTTCGACGGTAGTAACTACAGGGTCAAAATTTATTGCACCCGATAGATAATGCAATGCAAGGTTGAGGCCCTGGCTGGTCCGTAGCAGGTCCTGTATCTCCTCATCAGCTTCGGTGCGGCCGAAGGCTTCGTCCAGGTTAGCAAAAACCAATTCAGGAACAGGAAGTCCCAATATACGGGCAATTTCTCCGCCTATTAGTTCGGCAATGAGTGCTTTGGTACCATGGCCTGCACCCCTGAATTTAAGGACATAATTAAAACTATCATCGGCTTCGGCAATGGCTGGAAGCGAGCCCCCTTCACGAAGCGGGGTAACATAGCGCGTAACATTTACTGTACGCAACTGTCGAATTTCGGCCATATTTGGTGTGTTTTTCCTGTAAAAATAAGGATTTTAAAATATCATCGCCTGTGAATCTGCTATGAATAATCGTCCGGCTCTATATGCACCAGCACATGCCCTAACTCCGGAAGTTGAAGGCGCAGGACATCTTCCAGTTCGTGTGCCAGTCGATGGCCCTCCTTTACGGTGATATTCGAGTCGACAACAGCGTGGAGTTCCAGGTGGTAGCGCATACCGGCTTTGCGTATAAAGCATTTTTCGGTATCCAATATCCCGGGTACAGTAATGGATATCCGCTTTATATCAGCGGCAAGGTCATCGTATACGTGCTCATCCATGATCTCGCCCAAAGCAGGCCTGAATATGAGATAGCTGTTGTATAGGATGAAGAATGAGGCGAACAAAGCAGCCCAATCGTCGGCGGATTCATAACCCGGACCACAAAAAACAGCGATGGAAATGCCAATAGATGCAGCTACTGATGTTATGGCATCGCTACGATGGTGCCAGGCATCGGCTTTGAGCGCCGAACTGTTGGTCTCCCGGCTTTTTGCCATCACGATGCGGAAAGATATCTCTTTCCAGATTATAATCGCTCCCAGCACTATAAGTGTCCATTTTTCAGGCAGCTCATGCGGAGATTGTATATTTAAAATACTTTCGTAGGCAATTATCGTAGCTGATGTGATAAGGAAGCCGACTACTATAAAAGTAATTAACGCTTCGGCACGCCCGTGGCCGTAAGGGTGGTTTTCATCGGCGGGCTTGTTGGAATATTTTATGCCAAACAGAACCAGGAATGACGAAAAGATATCAGTTGTAGACTCAATTGCATCGGCTATCAATGCGTATGAGTTGCCAAGAATCCCTGCAGTACCTTTGATTAAGGCCAATAGGGCATTGCCTGCCAAACTGAACCAGGTTGCACGGATTGCTTTTTCAACGTTGGTGTTGTGTGTTGCTATGGACATCGAATTTTAGAAGAAGCAAAGTTAGGATAATTTTTTCTGACAGCTAAAAGTAGTTGTTAAAACCCTTCAAACACACCCAGCCCAAACAATGCAAAATCATATTTTACCGGGTCGGTTATGTCCATTTCGCGTAGTGCAGCATCAAGTTCCGCAAGAGCTCTGGCATCGTTTTGCTTACGTGTAAGTATGCCCAGTTTCCGCGCCACGTTTCCGCTATGTACATCTAGCGGGCAGGAAAGGAGGGACGGCGAAACGCTTTTCCAGATACCCAGGTCAACGCCTGTGTTATCGTTGCGTACCATCCACCGTAAGTACATATTAATCCTCTTAGCCGCCGATCCGGTGAGAGGGTCACTAACATGCTTGTGCGTGCGGTTTTGGTGTTCAATTTCGAAAAACACTTTCTTGAATTCGTGGATGGCCGGCTGCAGGCTGTTGTGTTTTCGATGCTTTGCAAAAACGGCCTCCAATCCGCCGTGATTTTGGTAAACATTTTTTAAAGATTTGATGAAGGTAATAAAGTCCAAACCGTTGAAAGTACGATGAACAAAGCTCTCAAGTTGCTCGAGATGGTGCTCCTTATGGTGTAATACAAAATCATAAGGACTGTCGCCCATTAGTGCTACCATTTTCTTCGCGTTATTGATGATCATTTTACGGTTTCCCCATGCTATCGTTGCAGCCAGGAAACCTGCAATTTCAATGTCTTCCTTTTGTGTAAATAGGTGGGGTATCTGTATAGGGTCGCTCTCAATAAAGCCAGGCTTGTTATAAAGCAGTACTTTTTCGTCGAGGAAGGCTTTTAGTTCCTTTTTTTCAATCTTTTCATTCATATCGGGTAATGTCCTCTGCATAAAATCCATCGGCAATGTTTTCAGACCTTTGTTGGGGCAGTACCTTGTATTTTTTTGAGAAATAATTTATTTGCCTCTCATTGATGCAGGGCAGTGGCCCATCACCGGAGCCCCAGAAAAAATCTATATTTACAGGCGAATAATAGTGTAGGTTGTGGTCTGTTATTTTTTTGAAGTCAGTTGTGTATTTAGAATTCTTGTAAGGCTTAATAATATTATTTATTGAAAATGTACTGTTGTGTGTTACGTATTTATTGTTTGTAAAGCTTGAAAGATTAAGAGGTACAAACAATGCAAATATACAAGCTCCAACTGAAGACCAAAGTATTACCAAAATGGCTCTATGATTTGTTAAGACTACCGCCATAATGCAGAAGGAGAACAATAAAACAAAATTAAGAAAAAATCGGTATTGTGGTGATGACACAGCCAACAATGCTATCTGTATACACATTACCCCATACAAAAGCCATAATTCACGGCGGTTAAAATACCTATATAGTATCAAGGGGGTAATGATGGTAAGTCCGGTAATGGTTTTATTGAAAAATCCGTGTAGTTTAGGCAATGTACTCCAACGCAAAAATTTTTGCCATACCGACATTGAATCAAATTGTTCCTGTGACAAAAAATAAGCATAAAGTTTAGTTGTTGTGTAATACTGTTTAGCAATGTGGTTTGGCAGGCTGAAATCCGTATCCGCAAATTTATATCCGGTGATAGGGAATAAAGGATGTCCGCTTACGAAAGTATTTTTTGCAAGGAATAAACCCAGTACAATACTACCCAAAAGAGCACATCTCATAAGAACGGGTTTTACTATTCTAAAATTTTTGATTAAAAGGAATACCGGTATTATAAGTAAACCTGCAGCCGTTGTCTTAATATAAAGGCAGAAGATCACAAGCAATGTTACAAGTGTAAATGTTTGTGCATTAATGTCCCTGAATCGTTCCAGGAAATAAAAGAAGACTATAAAGGAAAAGACGTAGATGGGCAGGTCAGGCGACGGAGCAGTAACGAACTGAAATAATAATACGTTGGCTACAGGCAACAGCCCTACAATGAGGTAGTGAGTTTTGCCGTTTATAAAATACTGTGATAGCCGGGTTATCGCGAAAACATTGCCTAATAGGAGACAGTATCCGCTAAGGTCGTTAAAACTACCATAAACGAAGGAAAAGTTTAGCGCACTTTGCGTAATGTGCCATCCGCTTGTTTGCGCAAGGTAAAAATGCAGGTTCGCGACACCCTTAACAAATCCGTATTCGTTGAGCCACTTTATGGTTTGGATGTAGTAGGATTCATTGTCAATGATATTTGGTGCAGCAGCGCATTGTGACAGTATTAGCAAGGCAATTACACCTACAAAAAGTCTGAGAGGTCCTCCCATTGATTTTAAGTCGTCCAGGAAATGCCTGTATAGCCCTGCAATGTTTTTGCGAAGGAAAACGAAAGATATGCAATTGACTATCAGTAGTGTTATATGGAATTCCCAATTAATCCTTCCAAAAATTGCCCATGCAGATGCTAATAAAGTTATAGCGAAAAGCCCAAGTACTATCGTTATTGTAATATTCTTTACATGAAGGCGCAATATTCTGTTTAGAATTTCGCCCAGAATAACTGTGGTTATAGTTATATATATCCAGCTTATCAGGATAAGTAACATACTACGAAACAATTTGCCCGTCGCTCATTATGAGCTTGCGGTCAGCCATGTTGGCAAGTTCTTCATTATGCGTTACAATAACAAAGGTTTGCCCCATCTCATCGCGCAGTTGAAAGAACAGCTTGTGCAGGTTCTCAGCCGATGCAGTATCCAGGTTGCCCGATGGTTCATCTGCAAAAATCACGGCAGGCTTATTGATCAGGGCTCTCGCTACAGCAACACGTTGCTGCTCCCCACCTGACATTTCGCCCGGCCTGTGGCTAATGCGGTGCGAAAGCCCAAGGTACTCCAGCAGCCTTTTGGCCTCCGTCTCTGTGGCACTTTTTGATTTACCCGAAATGAAGGCTGGTATACATACATTTTCGAGAGCGGTGAATTCAGGCAGCAGTTGGTGGAACTGGAAAATGAATCCCAAATGTATATTACGGAATTTTGAAAGTGCCTTATCTTTCAGCCCGAGTACATTTTCGCCGTTAATGGTAAGCGAAGTGTCGTTTTCTTTAGTGGGAATGTCCAGTGTACCGAGTATTTGCAGCAATGTGGTTTTACCAGCACCCGAAGCGCCCACAATGGATACTATTTCACCTTTTTTTATATGTAGGTCAACACCCTTGAGCACGTGAAGCTGGTCGTAATATTTGTGAATGTTTGTTGCCTGTATCATTTATGCAGTTTTCACAAAGAAACGAACAATTTAAAAGATACAGAAATCATTTTGGCACAATATTTCGTATGTATTGAAGGTAAAGTTTCGTTAACCTGCACAATAGTGACTGGCTTATACCTTAACTTTGAAAAACTACCATCATGAATAAATTGATAGCAATAGCGCTGGCTGTGGTTTCAGCATCCTGCCAGGGGAGCCCCAAGCCGGAGGGAGAAGGAAATCAAGGCAAAAAAGATGTTCAATTAACAGATAATAAAGGAGAAATTACAATGAATGACAAAACAGAAACTGCCATTTTTGCAGGTGGCTGCTTTTGGTGTACCGAAGCTTTTTTTACCGACCTGAAAGGTGTGCAAAAGGTTGTTTCGGGATATATTGGTGGAAAGACTGAAAACCCCACCTACAAAGAAGTCTGCGAGGGCTACACAGGGCATGCTGAGGCTATAAAGATTACATTTAATCCTGATGAGGTGGCCTATGAAGACCTTTTGGAAATATTTTTTGCAACGCACGACCCTACAACCATTAACCGGCAGGGGAATGATGTGGGAACCCAGTACCGCAGTGAAATATTCTATACATCAGAGGCACAAAAGGTAGCAGCTGAGAATTTCATAAAGCTGCTTGCCGACCAAAAGATTTTCGATAAAAAGATTGTCACAAAGGTATCACAGGCCACGGTATTTTACCCGGCAGAAGAGTACCATCAGGACTATTACTCGCAAAACCCTAATCAGCCTTATTGTGCGGCTGTCATTGCGCCAAAACTGGCTAAGTTGAAGAAAAATTATAAATCGAAACTTAAGGAGTAAATTCCTGGTAAATATTTTAAGCCATGTAGTCCGGGCTGCATGGCTTTGTTTTTTTTTAGTGTGCTGTATAAATTTGTGAAAGGGTGATCAGTACAATTGCAATTAACGCAAGTGCAATTCCCAGATAGTTTTTACCATTAAGTTTTTCCTTAAAGATCAGGATCCCAACAAGGCTGCCCAGTACTATTACTCCCATGTTCATCGCTGCAAAAACGGTTGATGGATTATGTGAAAATTCCTTGTGTGCTTTTAGGTAAAAAAGAATATTTCCGAAGTTAAAAATCCCTACCAGAGTGCCAAATGCGACACTCATCATGTTAATCGCTTTTTTTGCTGACAGGATTTCGTACAGGCAGATTATTGCCGTAATGGCTACCGCTCCGCAAAATACAAAGAACAGTGACGTAGTAAAAGCGGCGTCAGGCAAAAGGGCAACTCTTTTAAAGAGGATATCGATCACGCCAAAACCTAATAATACCAGAGCCGGGTATATCCATTGCTTTTCATGGTTTTTGTCTTTGCGGTATGCCAGCAGGAGCAGAATGGCAGGGAATGCAACTGCAAGGCCAGCCAGCTTCAGGACATTGAATTCTTCGCCAAAAATAAACCATGCAGCGAGTATGGGGATAAACAAGGATAACCGTTGAGCAGCATCAGTTTTTACGATTCCCATGTGCTTAATGGAGAGAGCCAAAAGAACAAATACTGTTGGCAAGAGCAGTGATAAGGGAGCAAATAAATCCCAATGCCCCATGATGGCAAAAGAGGTAACATCAGGTTTGAAAAAGTAATAACATAGCAGTATGGCTATGCAATAATTGTAAAATATTATTTGCGTGGCGATAGTGCCGAATTTTCGGGAAACCTTAAAGATTGCCCCGACGGTTACACTGCAAATTATGCTCAATAGTAAGTATAGCATAAATAATTGGGTAATTAGTTAGTCATTCCCGGATTGCAAAATTAGGCTTTAAATTTAATTCAGCAATTCCAAGCTTTGCTTGCGTAATTCTTTAAAATATGGTATTTTTCGCCTATGAAAGAGCTGTGTTATATAGTATTATTACTGGCATCGGGAATTGCTTTCGGGCAGCAGGAAGATGCATGGGTTTATTTTACAAATAAGCCTGGCACTGAATTTTATCTTGCCAATCCATTAGAAATGCTTTCGCAAAAGGCACTCGACAGGCGTGCTGCCCATGGAATCGGGCTGGATGTTACTGATGTACCTGTGCATGAAGCTTACATTACAGCGGTTGAAGAGTCGGCAGGGATAACAGTAATGGCAAAATCGAAATGGCTTAACTGTGTACATGTTCGCGGCACAGAAGAGGCTATTAATAATCTTGAAACGCTCGATTTTGTTGCCAGCATTGATTTTGCGAACCACCAGCTTAATACTTCGGGAAGGCCTTTTGAGATAAATATTTCAGGATCCGTTAATAAGATAATGGAAACCTCAGCCGATTTTAGTTACGGCAACGCCTCCAACCAAATCCAGATGCTTAATGGGCATTTGCTGCACCAACAGGATTTTACCGGGAACGGAATGACCATAGCTGTTTTGGATAACGGCTTTCCGGGTGTAAATACAGGGCAGCCTTTTCAAAGACTTTTTGATAATAATCTTATACTGGGAGGATATAATTTTGTTGACGGTTCGGATTCAGTATATACAGGTGGCAACCACGGTACAATGGTACTTTCTACCATTGGCGGCTATACCGAAGGACAACTGGTAGGCACAGCTCCTGATGCGTTTTACTACCTTTTCGTGACCGAAGATACAGCAGGGGAGAATCCTGTTGAGGAATCCTACTGGGTGGAAGCTGCCGAAATGGCCGATAGCCTCGGGGTTGATGTAATCAACACTTCGCTCGGTTATTTTGTGTATGACAATCAAAATTACAACTATAGCTATGCTGACATCGATGGTGAGACGGCATTCATTACCCGCGGTGCCAATGTTGCCTTTACCCGTGGCATGCTTTGCGTGACGTCAGCCGGAAATTCGGCCAATACATCACACCCAAACATAGGTGTGCCTGCCGATGCTCCCAATACACTAACGGTGGGAGCGGTAGACCAAAACGAGTTTTATGCGACTTTCAGCTCACTTGGCCCATCTTCAGACGGAAGGGTTAAACCTGACGTAATGGCTCGCGGAGTTGCTTCAGCCATATGCAACACACAGGGGGAAATAACGGCTGCCAATGGTACATCTTTCTCCAGCCCTATAACGGCAGGGCTCGTTGCATGTTTGTGGCAGGCTCTGCCAGAACTAAGTAATGCCGAAATATTACAGATTGTCCGCCAGTCGGCAGACCGGTATAACTTTCCTAATGCCCAGTTTGGTTATGGCATTCCTGATTTTGCACTTGCACTCAATATAGGTCTTGGAGTACAGGAGGATGCAAAACAGGGTTTTAAGTTGTATCCTAATCCTTCTGAGGATATTGTAAACCTTTCTTTTCCTGAAAACATACTTAGTGCCAAAATTGTAATTTTTAATGGTCTTGGGCAGAAAGTTTTAGAAAAGTCAATTTTTCAGGATGTAGCATCTTTTGATATATCACAATTGGTAAAAGGCATCTACGTCTATACTATTGAAAGTTTGCATGGAATACAGTCCGGAAGGATTGTAAGGGAATAATTACTTAAATTACGACATGAATAAAATCACTAAACTATTTAACATTCAATACCCAATTATACAGGCCGGAATGATTTGGGCCAGCGGATGGAAACTAGCAAGTGCCGTAAGCAATGCAGGCGGACTGGGGATTATCGGTGCAGGATCAATGTATCCTGAAGTGCTTCGGGAACATATCCTAAAGTGCAAAAAAGCAACGGATAAACCTTTTGCCGTGAATGTACCCATGCTGTATCCGAATATTGAAGAGATCATGGACATTATAGTTGCCGAAGGAGTGAAAATTGTATTTACTTCGGCGGGCAACCCTAAAACCTGGACGGGTTTTTTGAAAGAAAGAGGTGTCACAGTGGTTCATGTAGTAAGCAGTGTGAAATTTGCGCTTAAATCGGAAGAAGCCGGTGTCGATGCCGTTGTAGCCGAAGGCTTTGAGGCCGGCGGGCATAACGGAAGGGAAGAAACTACGACTTTTGCGTTGATACCGATGGTTAAGGAAAAATTATCCATTCCGCTTATAGCAGCAGGGGGTATCGCTACAGGCCGCGGTATGCTTGCTGCTATGATACTCGGCGCAGACGGGGTGCAGGTGGGCAGCAGGTTTGCTGCATCTGTAGAATCGTCATCCCACGATAAGTTCAAACAGGCCATTATCGATGCGCAGGATGGCGATACCCACGTAACGCTTAAGGAACTGGCTCCTGTGCGTCTTATCAAGAATAAATTTTTCAATGATGTAGTGGCATTGTATGCTAAATCGCCAACCGTGGATGACCTGAAGGGACTTTTGGGGCGCGCCCGTGCGAAAAAAGGGATGTTTGAAGGTGATCTTGAGGAGGGTGAACTGGAAATAGGGCAGGTGGCCGGGCTTATTCATGAGATAAAACCTGCCGGCGACATTCTCAGGGAGATGGTGGCCGATTTTGAAACTGCTAAAAAAGAGGTTTCCGGCTTTACTTTTTAAAGTCTTAATTGGATATAACTGTTTCAAGAAGCGGGCTGTTGTAAATGGCAGCCGGTGAAATAGCCTTATTTTTCTTTGGTATTTCTTTACCATATCGCTCTGTCAGCTTTTCTTTAACAATAGGATTGCTAAGGTCAAAATCGTCTAATTCTTGCAATTTGCCAAGTTCTATGCCGGTACTTTGTTTGTATACTTTCCATACCAGCTCTGAGCAATATATTCTCTTGTTGTTCCATTCGAAATAATAGTCATAATCTTTGTCATTGTATTTACCGCTGATGGCTTTCATTTTGTGTATGATGTCGCTGGTTAGCACGTCATTCACATTTTTAAGTCTTTTTACCACATAGTGCTCATCCTTGCCGCGTTTTATCCATTCTTTAAGCGGGGTAGACTTTACAGGTTGAACAGCTTCAAAAACATAGCATTCATCAGCTGTCTTAAATATGATACCGCAATGGGAATATTTCGAATGAGTGGCCAGTTGTATCGCCTTGCTCTGTGCCGAAGTAGATTCATGGAAAATAATGTCGCCATCCTGCAAAATTTCAGAGGGATTATCTTTAGGGACATCTTCAGCTGAAGGCTTACAGGAAAATAATACAAAAGCAAAGAAGAATGATAATAAAAGCTTCTGCATAATTAATTAAAACTTATTTTCGACCTCAGCTGCCCGGAGCATCAGGTAGTGCAGGTCGGTATTCTTTACAAAAGGCTTCAGCAGTTCGCTGCCCGGCCCGAACATTGCCAATTCCACATAATCTGCCGAATGGTCCATGCTTATCCAACCCACTGATGTGTAATCTTTCTGCATTTCACAGAATGTTTTAAAGGGAAGTTTTTTATAGTTATACAGGCCGTCTTCGGTCTTTTCAATTCCGGTGTAAAAGCCCAATATAGTTTTAGCCTGCTCTTCGCTTATAGTAAGTCCGTTGCTCATGCTTATAATTTCCCTTACCTGCGAAACTGTAGTTTGTGGAGTTATGGCGTTCAATATCCATTCATTGGTATGGGTAAATTTCTGCACCCTGTCAAAGTTGTCATTAGCATTTTTGCCGTAAATCACGCCGGGATTGGCATTCCCGTGGTCAGTAGTAATAATCACAAGCGTATTGCCATCTTTTTCGGCAAAATCAATAGCCACTTTAACTGCTTCGTCAAAAGCCACCTGGTCGTAAAGTACGGCTCCAATATCATTCGCGTGTGCTCCCCAGTCTACCTTGCCGGCTTCAACCTGCAGTACAAAACCGTTTTTGTGGCCCTTCATTCGGTCAATGGCTTTCTGTGCCATTTCGGCAAGGGTGGGCGTGGCCTCGCCTAAAGTTTTATCATTGGCCCTGTCGATGGAATAAGGCAGGGCATCATCACCAAAAACTCCCAATATGGGCTTGTCATTTCCCGCATCCATCATTTCCTTACGATTGCGTACCACCTGCCAGCCTTTGGCTTTATATTCGCCATAAATATTTTTTTTATCTTTTCTGGTTTCAGCATTAAAGTACTTGTCACCTCCTCCCATCATTATGTCAAACCCAAGTTTAAGATAATCTTCGGCAATTTCTTCCTGTGCGTTGCGGCTGTCATTGTTTACGCAAAAACCAGCAGGTGTTGCATGTGTAATGGGTACAGTCGTTACACAACCTGCCATTTTTCCTGCTTTTTTGAATTTCTGCCAGATTGGGAGGTATTTTTCACCATTTGCCCCTATGTTTAGCACACCGTTCTTTACGCGCACGCCACCTCCCCATGAAGAGCTTCCTGCGGAAGAGTCGGTAACTATAGAACTTGCCGACGCAGTATCCATAAGTGCGCGGCTCACTCTTTGATCTTTATATAGCTGTATCCAATTAGAGGTTTTGCCATATTTACGGTTCAGGTACAGGTCGGCCATATTAAGCGTACCTGTGCTCATGCCATCACTCACAAGGAATATGATATTCTTTGCTTTCTTATTTTTATCTAAAGTCCCTTCGTCAAATATCTTTGCAGCGCCTTCGAATGGGCTCACCAATGTTGCACCAAGCGTAAACAGCGACCCGTTTCTGAAAAATCTTCTCCTGTCCATTGAAAAAAATGTTGTTTGCCCAAAGGTAAAAAACTATGCTTAAAACATTATTTTTTGAATGTTATTTATGTATTGCGAACCAAAATAAATATGAGATACTAAATGCCCCTTGAAATATAATAGGCAATACAATGCAAATGCTCGATTACCTTTTAGGAATATATGCCGTTTTGTTTTCTTTGCCACACAAATGGGATTAAAGAAATCATAAACTTGATTCCTTTTCGTTCAAATAATAATAATTTAGTAGCAGGATCAACAATTAACAACAAGAATTATGAAAAGATTGAATTTTTTACTTGCCGGGATTATGGCCTTAGGATTGGCGTCGTGCTCTGACGACGATGGTGATTCCACTTCAATAAACGGCAATGCAACAGCCATCCGCAATAACATGAAGTCGGGTACCTGGAGCATTACAAGTTACACGGATGACGGTGTGGATGAAACAAATCACTTTGCTAACTACGATTTTACTTTTGGAGAAAATGGTGTCCTCACAGCTACCGATGGCACAAATACTTATACAGGGGTATGGAGCGTGACCGATGACGACAGCAGCAGTGATGATGACAATGGCAGTGACGATATCGACTTTAACATTGGTTTTACATCGCCGGCGATTTTTGCAGATGAGCTTACCGATGATTGGGACGTGGAATCTCGTTCAGGAATAAAAATTACTCTTGTTGATGTAAGTGGGGGTAATGGCGGTACCGATCGTATTGTATTTGAAAAAAATTAATTATATTCTAAGGAGTATTAAGAAATAGAGGCCAAAAGCCTCTTTTTTTAGGCCTGTATATTTCTTGTTTTCTTATGCCTGTAAATGGTAATGATGCCTATTGCGAAACCTATGCCGCCACCAAGGTAACTAAAGTTGTGTATACAGGCCACAATATAAAATGATGTAATATCTTCAATTGTACCCGATGCATATTTATTATACGATTCAACATCTTGAATTGTGCGTGTCATCCAGCCATACCCTAAACCTGTAAGTCCGGCACCAATCGCAATGACAATTGTAAGCAATAGGGCTTTTAAAGCAGATTGGAACATTTGCCTGTCATCTTTAAGAACAAGCGCTATAATCCCAAAAGCAATCCCAATAATCAATCCAACCCACCATGTGGCTATAATACCTGTGAGGGCTACCGCCAGCCTGGGGTTTTGGAGGGTTTCTTTAGGATCACTTACCAGGCCAAACATCGGAAATTTGAACTTTGTATAGTATTCAGGCGAGATACAATACGTAAGCTGGTCATGCAATATGCCGTATACAGAAGCAATTATAACAGATAATAGAACAATAATGGGCAGTGTAAGAAGCTTCTTTAAAGTCATAGGGTGTCACTCAGGGCAAAATTTTGCCATTACTACTTTTATCGGTATGTTTTCCAATCACTCAGTTTAATTTTTTTTTGGCCTTTTTACCCTCTCGGCAAGGTCTTCATCCCACACATCTTCAATAACACTGATTTTATTTTTGCTGAGCTTGGTAATGCGTCCGGAGTATATCTCATCCGTACAAATGTGGCACTTCGCTTCTCCAAAATTACGCCATTGCCCTTCTTTGTAAGTGTAAAATTTCATCCTTCCCCAACATCCTATCCACCATATGGCACTACAATCAATTCGGAAATTTTATCTCCATCGATGTCGCCAATGTCTTCCACATAGCCCATTACTGCATTGCCATCGTGTATTGAAGCAAGACCGCACGAAAAAGTGATGTCTATCTCATAGGGCGTCTGAGCAGGGTTTCCCCAGCCTTCGTCATCATTAATCCATTTTGGGTCTGTGATAAAAGCGGTGTCGATTATTCTATCGTGGTTAATGTCGCCAACGATGAGGGTATCGGTAGTAGTCAAATTTGCGGATTGCTGGTGTCCAAAGGATTTCGGGCTGTATGAAAATACGGCAAGCAGGGCAGCAGATAATAGTACAATCGGATATTTCATGAATCAAATATATCTGATTTTTAAATTGCTTTTCATTGGTACGAAAAATAAATAAGGCCGCACAATCGTACGGCCCTGGGTATTAGTGTCCCGGTTCATATATCAGCCTCAGAAACGTGCTGAAACGCTCATTTTCCCGTTTTCCAGGTATACCGGTTACAATACCTATCAGGAGGTTGTCGGCAATGCCTACACGCATTTGTGGGCGTATGGTCATATCAAAATCCTTATCATGGAACTCTTTATTGAACTCGATACCTACAAAATTTCGCGTTCCCGGTATCATGTAATGCACATTTGAATTCACCTGCCACACAGTGTGGACGGCATTGCCCTCGAAATGGTGGAAAAATTGCGGTCCCGTATATAGCAGTGTATGAAAATTCTGCCCCCAACGTTTAGCCGCGATGAAGAACGGGTTGTAAACATTGCCGGTAACCAGTTGGCGGTGATCATACCCATCAAAATCGGTAAGCTCAAACTCGTGGATGTAGCCTATCGCCATGGAGGTACTTATCCTCTCGGATACAAAAAAAGAATACTGCCCTGCCATTTTAAGGCTGTTGAGTGTGTTGCCCGGTGCGGAGGTGTTTCCGCTAACCGGATAGTGAAGCGAAAAGGGTAGTTCCACTTCAAGGCCAAGGCGGTCGGCGGGTGCCCATTCGTACTCTACCAAGCCAGTATATTCATCATAAGTTTCTTTATCCGTAAGCCCAAGGCCAACATTCCATTCGCGTTCACCCTTGCGCGCCCCGAGGTCGCGTATAAGGTCGATATACAAAGGCTCTGCATGAAGTACTTTTACAGGCTGGTCTTTGTTTTCCTCATGTTCAATGTAAAGGCTGTCGGTTAGCCTGTGGTCCTGGGCACTCGCGATAAATAGTGTGCAAAATAGTGCGGCAACAGTCAGTGCCGGCTTTAACGATATAAATTTCATTCCTGATTTTTTAAAGTAAATACAAAAGGGTTTGCTTCACCCTGAAGAGGATAAAGCAATGTCATCATTATATTAAAATCAGGCTTCCGGGGGAGGGGAGACTATCGCAAAATCGGCAGGCTCGAAGCGTTGCGCTACCGGGTGTGGTATTTTCAGAAAGCTTTCTTCAAAAGTAATAACTGGAGAATCTGTTTTTGGAAAAACATAAAAGTCAAGCGACACCGTCTTTTTTACAGAAGGGTTTTCGCTGTCATCATCATCATACTCAGCAATCGCGTCATTATAGCCAAATACTTTTTCGATGAGTATCTCCAAAAGGCTTTCCTGGTCGTTTATGGCAAGGTTATCGGCTAAACCGTCAATTTGGGTATCAGGCGAATCGACACTGCAATTGAGCAGGTAGAGCGCCATGAAAGCGCAAAACAACCTGCCCAGTAATGATGTCGTCCCGGTTTTTTCCATTGTGCAAAAATAAGTTTTTCCATTGGCTTAGCAAAAACGATGCCTACATTAGCCTTATTTAATCATGGTTTACCATTTGACGGTACAGCATCAGTATGCCCTTTTTATCCCGTTTCCAAATATTGATGCTTTTTCCGGTGACACGGCCTTTATAATCACCGGCTGTAAAATCTACGGTGTAGTAGCCGTGCTCAATTACAATGTTTCCATTATTTAGTCCGTAAATATCTCCGCTCCTTAGGTCCAGGTTATCTATAACCACATTGCCGGGTTTTTCGTGCTCGGTAAAATAGGCGGTGATTGCAGCAATTCCCTTAAGCGATGGGGTATAATAGGTGAGGTACATAGCATCGGGCAGGAAAATTGTAGCATGTTCACCACCTTTTCTTTCAATAACGCATTTCTTTATGAATCCGTTACGCTCGGCCAGCTCGTTTTCAAAAGCAGTATTGCTCAGGAAATCATATTCGATAGTAGACAGTTTCCCGATCTCAGGCAGGGCTGCGCGGTCAAACGAAGCATTGGCGCCCCATATTTCGGCGGTCTTCGTTACGGTATTGTTTTTCTTATCCTGTTTCCAAAGCGTAAGGTATTTTCCTTCATACACATATCGGGCTTTTCCTATTCGTGTAAAAGTCTGGGTAAAATTACCAACCTCCAATAGTTCCCCGCCAAGGTTGGATAATTCCCCGATGTTCTTTTGGTAGGCTGTGACGTCTATAGAGTCCAAACATAGCCTGTAATATTCTTCTATTTCGCTCTTGCCATGGCGAACCTCGCTATGTTCGGGCATTATTACAGCATTTTCAGTATAACTTCGCGACACGGAGGCGGGATCTCCCGCTACTATTTTTTTAGACATTTCATTGTTGGCCAGCTCAATGGTTTTCCAAATCCGGTCAGATGGTTGTAATGCCGTTTGTGCCGATGCCTGCATTGCACAAAGCAATAAGATTAATAAATTTATTGAATATTTCATTTTCAGGTGGTTATGATTGATGACTACCAAATGTAATGAAATTTTCTGTAAGATTTATACCTGTCTTTTCATCCAATCTGCAAATTCGGGCACGGTATAAAAAATATAGTCGGGATGCATGGCTACTAGCGCATTGGGTTCGGCTGTTTCGGCCCAAGCCGCAGAAACTATCGGGATGCCAACCTGCCTGCAGGTAAGGATGTCGCTGGTAGTATCACCCACATATACTACTTCATCCTTATCTACATCACTCCAGGCTTCCAGAATCGATTCAATACCTTCTGCCTTGCGGTTGCCATCAGGGTTTCCCGCTTCGAGAATCTCAAAAAGGTGTGACATGCCGAATTTATCCAATGTAATCACCGCACTTGCCCTGCCTTTTCCTGTAACCATAGCCACACGAATATCTTTATCTTTCAAAGAGGCTATAAGCTCCGGCATGCCCTCAAAAGGGGCGGGGCACATATCGTGGCTTTCTTCGTAAATGTGGAGGTATTCACTAACGCCTTTATCAAAATGGTTTGGGGCCAATGCCATGATAGTACCTTCTTCCGAAGGGCCAAAGGTAGCTATAATCTCGGCATCCGAAACCGCACGCCCGGCCAGCGGCTCTATCGACTGCCTGAATGAAGTGATGCAAAGGGGGAGGGTATTGGCAATGGTGCCATCAAGGTCAAAAATTACGGCTTTGAGTTTTTTCATGGGTTTAATGGAAAACAGATGTCGCTAAAATAGACAGAATTTTGTAGCTTTGGTAACAACCAATTTAAAATTACCATGAAGATAATTACACGTTTGCTGTTAGCTGCGGCTTTGCTAACACTATCATTGCCCGCAATGGCACAGGAATATGAAGGCGGCCTGTTCACGCCAGGTACCAACTTCGAAATGACTGTCGTTGCAACTGAGCCTGTATTTTGGGTAAATGCTGCTAACGAAGCCAATGCCTATTTTGAAACAAAGGAGGGCATTACAATTATGACAATGCAGGCCAACAAAAAGCCCGACACAGGCAAGCTGCCCAAAATTTCAAGAGTTTCTTTCAGTGATTATGGCTTTATGCTGCACGGCGAGGATAGTTCCTATTTTTTCGGATTGGGTAATAAAGAATCAGAGCAATACCTGAAAATACTGAAATATGCTGCAACAGGAGAAATAAAAACTTTTGAAGGCTATGGCATTGCCAAACATTACTGGCCGAAGGATAAGGCTCCGGCGCTTGATAAGCTTAAAGCGGCAAAGAGTGTTTATGATGTTTTAGGGAAATGATTTGAGAATAAAAAAAACCGCACTCTCTCAAGCACGGTTTTCAACTGAAAAGTAACAATTATTATAATTTAAACTGTGGTTTCGGCTGGCGCAAAATCAAGAACCACCTGGTTCCTAAGTATGTCTTCAAATGTTTCGCGTTCACGTATCAGGTGGCCTTTGCCTTCATGCCAAAGCACTTCGGCAGGGCGTACGCGCGAATTGTAGTTGCTGCTCATCGAAAAGCAGTAGGCCCCGGCATTGCGGAAACATAACAGGTCGCCTTCCTTAATCTCGGCAATACGACGGTTGCTGGCAAAGGTATCGGTTTCACAGATGTAACCCACCACAGAGTAGAAACGCTCCTTGCCTTTAGGATTGGAAATGTTTTCTATATAATGCTCAGACCCATAGAACATAGGACGTATAAGGTGGTTGAAACCGCTGTCTATCCCCGCAAATACAGTTGATGTCGTTTGTTTTACTACATTCACTTTGGCAAGGAAAAAGCCGGCTTCGCTCACGAGGAACTTACCGGGTTCAAAGGCAAGTGTAAGTTCGCGCCCATATTCAGAACAAAATGAATTGAAGCGTTTGCTTAACTTTTTACCCAATTCCTCGACATCAGTCTGAATGTCATCTTTTTTATAAGGCACTTTGAACCCGCTGCCAAAATCAAGAAACTCCAGTTCTTTAAAGTGGCTGGCAGTCTCAAATAATATTTCAGCAGCATACAGGAACACCTCTATGTCCAGGATGTCGCTGCCTGTATGCATGTGAATGCCATTAATATGCATTCCTGTATTTTCTACGATGCGAAGCAGGTGTGGCATCTGATGGATGGATATACCGAACTTACTGTCGATGTGGCCAACAGATATGTTGCTATTGCCACCGGCCATTACGTGCGGGTTGATACGTATGCATACGGGGGTTGTCGGATGTTTGGCGCCAAACTGCTCCAATATGGATAAATTATCTATATTAATCTGAACACCCATCGCAGCCACGTCTTCAATCTCTTCCATGGACACACCGTTTGGGGTGTAAATGATCCTATCCGGAGAATAACCGGCGTGAATGCCCAACTGTACTTCCTCAATTGAAACTGTATCAAGACAGGAACCCATCTGTTTCAGAAGTTTTAATATCGAAATATTTGAGAGTGCCTTAACCGCATAATTGATGCGCAGGCTTTTAACCTTAGAAAACGCTTTCTCCAGGCGTTGGTATTGCGATTGTATTTTTGCTGCATCATACACATACAGCGGGTTGCCAAACTCGTCTGCGAGTTGTACCAATTGTTTAGTATCCATAATCCTCCATCCTTATTTTGCTGCAAAATTATATACGAAAGTAAGTCAAAACAAATGAATACCTGAAGAATAACAAAATATAACATTTTGTTGTAAATAAAACAAATAATTTACTATTTTAAACTTAAAACAACAACTAATACTATCATCAAATAAAAAACCGGGCTACTCACAACACCGGTGACGAAGCGGTATTGCGATAGTAACCCGGTTAAAGGCAAGTAACAACCTTATTTAATGAAAGTGAGCACGTACCCGTCGGCAACAGCCTGGGTAAGTATTAGTCCGCTATCGGTAGCATTCACACAGCCAAAGTCAATATTGTCAATAAAGAGGTTTTCTTCGCATGGGGCTGGTGTATATTCTGCCGGCTGGTAACTTAATTCATACGTTCCTGATTCAAAGAAATCTTCCGCATCTTCGTTGGTATTATTATTAACTACGGTCACAGTCTGGTCGGTATTGAATTTCCAGGTTATAGTTCTCGGTTCAAAATCATGGCTAACCCCGACTATGCTGCCGCTAACATTTACCAAATTGTAGGGTGCAGATGTTTCAGGAATGGTATAAATGGTACCGCTTTCGTCGTCGTCGCCACAGGACATTAAAAATAAAGCAGGCAGTACCAGTAAAAATAGTTTTCTTTTCATAGCAAAATGATTTTACTAAAAGATGATAATTCAACCAAAGAGTTGCGTGGAACCGGATTAAATTTTTACAAATCCGTTAACGGTCAAAAGGCATAAACATAATGGCAAAGACTGCTGCTAAAAGGCATAAATAATTTTTCATAGCTGGATGGTTTTTATTCGGCTTTTCTTTTGTTAATAGACGGATGCCCAATGATAAGGTTGCGTGCTACTTTCATAATTAACACATTCTGATAACAGCAACACAATCAAAACCCCTATGTGATGAAGTGCTATTTAACCAAAAACAACACAAATCCTGTAAAATTTATTGGGATAAAAAACTTAAAAATCTTTCTGCGGTTGAATGGATTTTCCTATTTTTGTTGCACTTTTAAAAAGATAAATGCATTAATCATGAATTTACACGAATATCAGGGAAAAGAAATTCTGGCAAGCCACGGCGTTCGCGTTCAGCGCGGCATCGTTGCCAATAATCCTGCAGAGGCAGTAGCCGCAGCAAAACAGCTTACAGCCGAAACGGGAACCGGATGGCATGTTATCAAGGCGCAAATCCATGCTGGCGGCCGCGGTAAGGGCGGTGGAGTTAAGCTGGCCAAAAACCTTCAGCAGGTTGAGGAGATTGCAGAACAAATCATAGGTATGGATCTTATCACGCCTCAAACGCCTCCTACAGGTAAAAAGGTGCATAAAGTGCTTATTGCCGAGGATGTATACTACCCTGGTGAGAGTGAAACTTCAGAATTCTATATGTCTGTTCTTCTGAACAGAGGCCGTGGCCGTAACATGATTATGTATTCAACTGAAGGCGGTATGGATATCGAAGAAGTTGCCGAGCATACGCCACACCTTATCTTTACTGAAGAAATTGACCCGGCTGTAGGCCTTCAGGGTTTCCAGGCCAGGAGGATTGCCTTCAACCTTGGGCTAAGCGGTAACGCTTTTAAGGAAATGACACAGTTTGTGGCCGCCCTTTACAATGCTTATATCGATAGTGATGCCTCAATGTTTGAGATCAACCCTGTACTTAAAACATCTGACAATAAAATTTTAGCTGTAGATGCTAAAGTAGTGCTTGATGACAACGCCCTTTACCGCCAAAAGAAATATGCAGATATGCGCGACATCCGCGAGGAAGCTGCCATTGAAGTAGAGGCTAAAGAAGTAGGTCTTAACTATGTTGACCTAGATGGTACAGTTGGCTGTATGGTAAACGGTGCAGGCCTTGCCATGGCAACCATGGACCTTATAAAATATGCAGGCTTTGAGCCGGCTAACTTCCTTGACGTAGGTGGTACAGCTGATGCCAAAAGGGTAGAAACAGCTTTCCGAATCATTCTTCGTGACCCGAACGTAAAAGCGATCCTTATCAACATTTTCGGTGGTATCGTTCGTTGCGACCGTGTTGCACAAGGTGTAGTCGATGCTTATAAGAATATGGGCGACAGCATTAAAGTGCCTATCATTGTTCGCCTTCAGGGTACCAATGCCGATATAGCTAAAGAGCTTATCGATAATTCAGGTATGCCAATCCTTTCTGCAACCCTGTTCCAGGAAGCTGCAGACCAGGTAAAAGCTGCCCTTAGCTAAGAAAACATAAACTACTAAATATGTAATGCCGATCCCTCCGCCATAAACGGGGGGATCTTTTTCTTAAACCCATTCGTCATGAAAAAAGAAACGGTATCGCAAGCCCTTATACAGGAAATTTTTTTAGACGGGCTGATATTCATAGCTATTGGTGCCGTTGCATTAGGTTGGGCTTTGTGGCGGAGGAAAAAGAATGGCAGAAAAACGCTGGCCAATAAAGCCTTTCGTTCCCTGGGTATTATAAACATTGCTTTTGGGTTGTTCAGTGTTTGCTGGTCAGCTTACCAGACTTTTAAAAAATAACTTTCAGGAAAAGGTATCTTCATTCTATTCGCTGTAATTGAGGATTATTTCTTCAATTCCAAAATCCTCTTCACCTCATTTAATAAAACCGGAATTGCAGGCTCTTCCATCTGGTGGCCATAGCCGCCAATTTCGACGAGGCGGGTGGCTTTATGCCCAGCTACTTTCATCATGCGTGCCAGATAGGCATTTTCCTCGTATCGGCCTAACAGTTCCAGTTCACGATCTCCTGTAATGAGCAGAAGGGGTGGCGCATCGGCACGCACGTGGAATAATGGCGCATATTCATCTATAGTCGGTTGCTTCTCCCCAATTCCCTTTTCCTGGCGGATGGTAAAATGCGTTACGCACTGCCCGCTGAAGGGTATAAGCCCCGCAACTTCATTGGCATCGATGTTATGTTTGGCAAGGTATTTTTTGTCAAGCACCGCCATCATTCCCAAATAGCCCCCAGCCGAATGCCCCGTAACAAATAATGACGACGGGTCGCCCCCGTATTTAGCCACGTTATTGAATGCCCATGCAATGGCAGCTGCCGCATCTTCAATGTAGGTTGGGGCCGTTACTTTTGGGTGGAGGCGATATCCCACAGTGATTATGGCATATCCTTTATCTTTCAACCCTTCGGGAATCCATTTGCTGCCACCGGTAATGCCACCGCCGTGAAAGTAAACCAGTGTAGCGAAATTCTTTACGTTTTTTGGGTAATAAATATCGAGTATGCAGCGCTCGGCGGCATACGCATTATTTTTGTATACAACTTCAGGATAGTAGCGTATATTGGATTGTGTTGTGTATTCGGTTTTTTGTGCAGCAACTATGTTTGCAGTAAGAACGAGAAGCAACAGAAACAGAGTGTTTTTCATGGCTTGTAATTAAAAACCTAAATATAACCATAAATATGGAAAACAAAAAATGATTCAGATTTTGTACCGCAAAAGCGCTTGATAAGGTTCGCCCTCAAG
Source organism: Flavobacterium sp. MFBS3-15 (assembly GCF_026107645.2). GTDB lineage: Bacteria > Bacteroidota > Bacteroidia > Flavobacteriales > Flavobacteriaceae > Flavobacterium. The sequence goes on from NZ_JAPCHV010000002.1 coordinate 183,796, forward strand.
CCCCAGCAGCTTGGCAAAGGCAGGTTCAGTCTTCATCCCTGATTCTTTAAGGCTAATCACTTCCAATCGGAAAGCCTCGTTTTTTTCCTCCAATATTTGATGCTCAATGATCATGTGGCGGTAACCGTTCTGCTCTTTCACCGGTATCGGCTGACCGAAAACCTCAATCTCAAAACCACCCACAAAAAAGTTGGCTATGGTGGTAGGAATCCCGGCAATTTTCTTTCTGTGGAGTATAAATCCTTCATGTTCCGAAAAAGAGGTTTCCAAAGATGCTGCAAATTCACCTTCATCATCGAAACAGCAAAGGATGTCGAGGTCGCTTCCATCGACATTGATATTGAGGGGGATGGTGCCTGCCAAAATGGGAGTATAAGCATGTAATGACAACATAATTCTGTTTTCATCAAGCACTTTCCGGGCATTCTGCTGTACAGTTGTTCCGTCTTTAAGGTAATCAATTGTATCGAATGGAAGCATATGAAAATGAAAACCGTACAGGTGTACGGTTTTATAGTTAAGCTTTTTTGTTTTTACCGTTGTTGAATTTTACCTTTTCAACTATCGGGGCAGCCTTTTTAGGCTTATTGTTATTATGCTGTTTAGGGCCTTTGAGCGGTGGCTTTTTTGGCTTCTCTTTTGCGGCCGCAGGTTTCTTTTCTGAAGTTGTTTTTTCCGGTTTTCCTGAAGATTGTTTTATAGCCTGCCTGTTCTTTTCTATCACATCCATGGCATTGGTGGGATTCTCTTTCGTCCCGCGCAGGTGAATTACCAGCCCGTTAAGGAAATTGCGCAGCACCTGGTCACCGCACTCCATGTAGTTGGGATGGTCGGCATTGCGAAAAAAAGCGCCCAGCTCCGCCTTGCTTAGTCTGAAATCAACCAGTTGAAGTATCTCCACAATCTGGTCATCACGCAATTGCAATGCCACACGGAGCTTTTTGAATATATCGTTGTTGTTCATAGCGCAAAAGTAGGGTTTATTTGTTGATGCGTTGATATGTTGATTTGGTAATTTGTTTATTCGGATGCCTAGATTTGACAAATAACCAAATCCACAATAACCAAATTAACTTACTCAAATAGCCATAAAAAAGCTTGTGGAAACTCCTTTGCCCATAGCGCTTCATTGTGTTTGCCACCGGGAATTAACTTTTTATATGAGTTTTTTTTATTCTTTATTTTTCCTGAAATGATGCCAAACATCCTGTCGAGGTCGGGCACCATATTCTCATCCTCACTGTCTCCGGCCAGGAAATAGACCTTTGCATCAATCTTATCCGACTGTTCCACAAAAGCATAAATCTCTTTGGAGAACCAAAAAGCAGGGGAGAGCACAATGGCTTTTCCATACACTTCGGGATACTTCAGTACCGCATACAGCGACACCAATCCACCCAATGAGCTACCACCGATAGCTGTATCCTTTTTATCAGGCTTTGTGCGGTAGTTCTCGTCGATGTAGGGTTTCAATGTCCCGGCTATGAATTCAAGGTAAATGTCGGCATCGCCGCCGCCGTATTTTTCGTTAGGGAAGGGGGTAAGCTCATTCAGACGCTTGTCGCCGCCATGCTCAATACCTACCACGATAACGGGCGCTTTCAGGCTATTGAGAGTGTCATCCACGCGCCATTCGCCTGCAAACGAGGCAGACTTATCAAACAGGTTTTGCGCATCATGCATATAGATCACGGAATACTTCTTTTTGAGGTCGCTTTGATAACCTTGAGGCAGGTAGACCCAGATTTTCTTTTCGGTATCCAGTTGCGGCGAATACAGCGTAAAAGTCGTCACGTTGGCCGATGCGGTACTTTGTGCCTTCATCGCGAATGCGGCAAGGAATATCATCAAAAAAAGATACGGCTTCATATTTAGCTTGTTTTTTTAGGGTCAATGAAATATATTAGCTAAAAATAGTAATTCAATGAACACGTACGAAGAAAAATTAAGCTTATTGTCAGAGATGATTGCCTTTGCGAAGATTGACGGGCAAATACATGAAAGGGAATTCGCTTTCCTTTCGATAGTAGCATCACAGCTTAAGATTGACAAACCTGTTTTTGAAAGCCTTTTTGAAAATCCCGCTGATAAAGTCGTACTCAAGACCGAGCACCAGCGCATCCTGCAATTTTACAGGTTGGCACTCCTTATGCATGCTGACGGCGTACTTCATGATAATGAGCAGGTAGCCATACGCGAAATGGGGATAAATATGGGCCTGAGCCCATTTGCGATGAAAAGCGTGCTGAACGAAATGCAGCGCTCCCCAACAGGGTTAATTGACCCGGAAATGCTGTTAGCGCTATTCAGGGCACAGCAGAATTAATAACATATTTATGAAAAAAATTTATCTCTTAATTTTATTCTTTGCATCGCTTTCAGCTTTTTCCCAGGATACTATAGTCCGTGGAAATAAGATAAAGATAATTACTTCAGCATCGGTAAAAAATGTGGCTTCTTCATCAGATAAAAAGAATACACTTTTTTATACTTTCGGTATATGGTGTGAACCATGCCGTCTCCATTTACCCACAGCTATAAAACTTGCAAAGGATTATGACCTGGATTTTTATGTAATTGTTGTTGATGCATTGTCAAGCGATAATGCCATAAAGGCATTTGACTATTTATCACAATTGGATAAAGGCATAAAATTGGCTGTATTAAGTGATAATGAATACGGAATTAAAACAAAAAAAAGAAACACTAAATTTGTTAGTGAAATTACTCCGGCAGGGTTTGAGAACATAGATGATTTTTCTAAATACATACTCCTTAATCAACAAGGTGAAGTAATAATGGTGACAAACTATAAAGATAACCAGGGCAACGACTGGAGAGATGATTCCAAAATGGTAGAAAAGAGGATAGTGCCCCTGCTCAAGTGATTATTTCAGCAACCACAAATATGCCTCCTTAAACTCCTTTCTCCAAAGTTTTTCATTATGATGCCCGCCGTGCGCTATCTTTTTATGTACATTACTTTTGCTTGTTACCTTGCCTAATAGCAGCTGCTCCATGCGTTCTAAATCGGGTACCATCGCGCTGCTCTCGTGGTCACCTGCCATCAGGTATACCCGGCCCTCGATGCTGTCAACAGTTTCCATTAATGTATAAATTTCCTCACTGAACCAAAACGATGGCGAGAAAACCCCGGCGTTGCCAAATACCTCCGGAAATTTTAGCAACGCATAAAAAGAAATCAACCCGCCAACAGAACTTCCAAATATTGTAGTATGCTTTTTATCAGTTAAGGTAGCGTACTTTTCATCAACATAAGGTTTAAGTGTATTAATGATAAAATCCAGGTAATCATTGGCGTGGCCGCCACCGTATTTTTCGTTGGAATAAGGTGTCATTTCATCAATTCGGTGTGTGCTGCCACCGTGCTCAATACCTATGATTATGGCTTCCGAATGCAGATCGTTCAGCTTTTCCTCTACGTGCCATTCCCGCTTAGGCGATTCTCCATGGTCAAACACCCGCTGGCCGTCATGCATGTATATCACCGGGTAGCGCCTGTCCCCACCATAGCCGTAGGGGAGGTAAACCCAAATCGTTTTTGTACGGCCCAGTTGCGGGGCATCGAGCGTAAACTCGGTAACGGTGCCTTTTTCAGTATTTTTCATTTAAGAGCAAAATGCGGTTTTAAAATCCTTTGTCTTTGCTGCCTTCAAAGCGCGGTAGGGCATCGACTTTTGTGAAAAGCTGCAGGTAGTGCACTTTTCAGTTGTTTGGTTGTTCATGTATTTAATCACGAGGTCGTCTTTTACATAATAACGCCGTTCCAGCTTCATTTCGCAACCTTCGCAGGCCGGTCCGCCCTCTACAAAGTCGTAAAAGAAAAACAGCTTACCATCCTTATAATAAAACTCCGATTTTTGGTAGTGGTCGCCCACAGTGCCGTAATCTACAACAGCCTTCACTACATCATCGCCATCGTAATAATAGTCAATCTTCATCAATTCGTCACACTGGTAAGTATAGGACTTTTTAGTGAGCTTAGCCGCGTTAATACGTGCAAATTCACCTTTAATAACCGCTATCGGGTTTGCTGTATCTATACTATCTGTAACCGGCAAGGCCTCTTCACCCGGATGATCGGTGATTACACGGGCCGAGTCAGCGGTTGATTCTGTAACCGTGTCTTCTTTTGGGGCTTCTTTACAGGAAAACAGCGTGAACAGCAGCAAAAACACTGTCACTTTAAGTTGCGCTGGTACATTCATGGTATTTTTTTACCCTGAAGTTACCGCATTATGCGTCAATGGTCGAGAAATTTAGCTAATATTTAACCGCTTTACAGCAGGGCAGGGGCTTCTTGCAAAGCTTTAGATGCAAGCTGGCTCGCCAGTTTTTCGGCCTGTTCGCGCAGGTCGTGCACGGCAGTAGTTTCCCATAATTCGCCCCTAAGGTTAGAGCCTATGGTAAACAGGTTGCTGTATGGCCTGCCATTGGGACCGATGATGCCATAAGTTGCAACATCGGTTACAATGCCTAGCTTCAGGGCATCCTGCTTCATCGTATTGTTAAGTATGCAGTCTTTTAGGAAACCGCTTTCCAGTTTTGTAAAATCACTTTCCGGCCCGGTACAATTGATGACACGGCCCACAAGCATTGTTTTGGCCTCGCCAATTTTCCTGTCACGGTAGTATACTGTAATCCCATCTGAAGTTTCATTGATGTCGGTAAGGTTGCCCGAATGTATGTGCAGCCTACCGTCTTCTTGCAGTTTTTGCAATTTTTCAAAGGAATGCAGAGGTATCCTGTGACGGGTAGCGCCCCATAAATGCCTGAGCCTGCCCATGAAAATACTCTTTTCCCTATCAGTAAAATTATGCCACAGCTTTTGGGTATACGGCCTGAACGAATCAATTACCGGCTCGGCAGAAATGCCATATTCCCTTACTATCTTTATATGCTTGTTGGCAAGTTTAACCAATTCCAAAAGCGTCATGTTCATCGAAATTTCCTCAGCCAGCTTGCTGTACTTAATTCCGATATGCCTGTGCGGCAATATGTTGAACCCGTTTGGTGAAATGGAATATATCTGCCCTTTAAACCCCTGTTCCATGAGGCTCAGCACTGTGTCAACCATGGTGAGTCCGTTACCAACTATGAGTACGGGTTTTTCTGCCAGGCCAAGTACCGACTCTTCTTTCCATGGGTTTTGGAAGTAACTAGGACTATTATAGAAACCGGGGGTTTTGATACGGGGATTGCGCGGGACGTTATTTCCGGAGGTAATCACGCAATAGTCAAATTCCATTTGCGCGCCGTTATCCAGAGTAAGGCTAACAAAATTTTCGTTTACGTCGAGCCCTGTCACCTGGCTTTGTATTTTATTTACAATGCATTTGCCGTTAGCATTGCGGTTGGCTGTTTCCCAAACATGTATCAGGTACTTCCCAAACACGCTCCTTGGCATGAAGGCATTCGCAATGATTTTCCTGTCTTTATCCATGAATTCCGGCTGCTTCATTACCCAATCCAGGAAATGATCGGAATCGGCGGCAAAAGCGCTCATTTTAGAAGTGATCACATTCAATAGGTGCTTGTCGGAATACGGATTGTAAGCAATGCCGCGGCCAAAGGTGGCTTCATCATTGAAAATGGTAACCTCACATGCCGCCGATTGCTGCATGAGGTGTACAGCGGTCATCATTCCCGTAAATCCTCCCCCGATTATCCCTATTTTTTTCATGTACTTTCTCCAGTTGGTTTTGCTTTTGCAATACTACTGATTTTTGATTACAAAAAAAATAGCTTGATAAAAATAAATTGCTGTAAATCAATATATTACAAATATTAATCTATAGGTTTTGTAGAGTAAATCGAATTAGTTATGACATAAATGCTAAATAATGACCTAACACCCTGATAGATAATGTACACCCATTGTGCAACAGATTATTTCTCCTTTACATAAGTAACAACCTCATCCTTCAGGTCGCCCCATCCGGTCCAGTATTCCTTAAGCTTCAGCGTTTTTCCATCATAGCTTAGTATTTCGAAGATCATTACGCGCGGTGGCAGGTTGGGGTCTTTCCGTTCCTTCTCCACGGTAAAGAACTTTTTGTCATCAATCCACTTTAAACGAAGTTCCCACGGTGAGCAGCCCATCTCATTAATGAACGTTGCCGAAGTCTCACTGTTGAACTTCAGCCCCGCACATGATGCCCCATCCATAATGAACATCCCCAAAGGTTTCTGTGCTTTTTTGGTTTGCGCGTTTCCTGCCAGCCCTCCCAGCATGCAGGCAATAAGTAGTAGGTACAGTTTCATGGTAACTTAGTTGATAACACTAATTTACGGAATTTTAATTTGCAGGAGCGAAAGGCATGGGCTTTTCGGCAGTCTTCGTTCCTGCTTTCCGCTATATTGCCGCAGAAAAAGCGGGAATGCCGTTGCAATCAGGGCTAGGAGGGAGCGGTGGTTTTGTCTAATTTATATAGAAATTTCCTTTGTACAGTCAATATTCCGACGAAAGAAAGCGCAGTTGCACCTAAAAATATTAATCTGTAATTGACATTGTTTATATGATAGGACAAAACTCCTTCGCGCAGTGCGCCAAAAGGTGCTGTTTTATAAATATAAATGCTCTCAAGTTTACAAAACAATAGGTATGATAATACCAGAAAAGTTGAATATAATAGAGCTAAAATTGCTTGTTGGGTAAAACTCCTGATTTTCCATATCACAATGTAATATCCGACGGGAAGAAAGATTGAAAGGATTGCAGAATCTAAAGGGAAAAACCTGAAAACTTTACCAGGGTAGAAGTCCAAATTATAATCTGCGAAATAAAGAATAGTATTTCTTGTGATTGTCCTGTAAGGTATATCAAGATATAAACCCAATAAGCCTGCAGCAATTATTGAGACAATGATTAAAAATATCCTCTGCTTATCCATAAAATTCAAATTAGCAATAGAGATATAAAAAAACGGGAGCCTTTCTAGCTCCCGTTCCCTTATTTCTTCAAATACGTATTAAAGTAATCAGCAATCTTCTGGTTCAGGTGTATCCTGTCCTTGCCGCGTACGTTGTGCTCGTGGGTAGGGTAGAGGAAGTAGTCTACCTGTTTACCAGCCGCAATGCACGCCTGTATGAATTCCATGCTGTGCTGCTGTACAACCACGGGGTCCTGTGCGCCGTGTATCATGAGCAGGTGGCCTTTGAGCTTGCCGGCTTTGGCTGTTGTCGCGGTCGACTTGTAGCCTTCGGGGTTTTCCTGCGGTGTGTCCATATAGCGTTCGCCATACATGACCTCGTAATATTTCCAGTCTACCACAGGGCCACCGGCAACGCCCACTTTAAACACATCGGCATGGTCCAGCATCAGCGAAGTCGCCATGAACCCGCCAAAGCTCCAGCCGTACACTCCAATCCTGTCGGCATCCACAAATGATTTACTTTTAAGAAACTCCACGCCTTTCATCTGGTCGGCCATTTCGTTCACGCCGAGGTTGCGGTGCACTACGTGCTCAAAATCGCGCCCACGGGCATCGCTGCCACGGTTGTCCAGCGTAAACACCACATAGCCCTGCTGTGCCATGTAGTAGTCGAACAGGCCTGTTCCGCCAAGCCAGTCATTGGTTACTAACTGCGCGTGCGGGCCGCCATATACATAAACCATTACCGGGTATTTTTTAGAAGCGTCAAAGTTAGCAGGATAAATGAGCCTTCCGTTTAGCGGGGTCTTGCCATCGGCCGATGTTACCGTTACCAGTTCCATTTTAGGCAGTACTGTTTTCCCGGTGTAGGGGTTTTCGGCTTTAAGCAGCGAAGTAGCCTTGTTATTCTTCAGGTTGATGATGCTCACATCATTTGGTGTGGTGGTATTGCTGAAGCTGTCTAATGCCAGTGTACCATCCGTGCTCACGATTGCCGTGTGCGTACCCGATGCCGTGGTTAGCTGCGTCGTCTTACCCGACTTCAGCTCCACTTTATACAGTTGCCTGTCCAGCCCTTTATTGGCCGTGCCAATGTAGAATACCGACTTGCCATCGGCTGTAAAATTCAATAACTGCTGTACTACCACATCATTGTACCCCAGTTTTTTCAGCAGCTTTCCGTTGGTGTCATAAAGGTACAGCTGCTCGTACCCGTCCTTCTCGCTGCGGTACAGGAATTGGTTATCGTTACCCGGAACAAATGTCAGGTCGTGCAACGGCTCTACATACGTTTCTGCCTTCTCTTCAAATAACGTTTTTACAAAATCACCTGTAGCGGCATTGTATTGGTTCATTTTCAGGTGGTCCTGCCCGCGGTTCAGTAGTCCAACATATACATATTTGCTGTCAGGTGACCACGTCACGCAGGTTAAGTACTGCTCCTTAGGCTCACCTGTTTTTAAAGGAATGTATCTGTTTTTGGTATGCTCGGCAATCCAAAGCGTCACCTCTTCGCTTTTTTCGCCTGCCATAGGGTATTTTATGTCGTTGTTCTCTGCAATTCGTGTGCTCCATTGCGTCAGCGGATAGTTGGCAACCATGGTTTCGTCCTTGCGGTAGTACAGTAGTTTTTTGCTATCAGGACTAAACCACATCCCTTTGTTAATGCCAAATTCCTGGCGGTGCGTATAGTCGCTTCCGTTCACGATACCTTTGTCGTTATCGCTTGTCAGTATATGGTCGACTTTTGATTGCATAACTGCATCATGGCCTGAAATTACGATATTATTGTCCTTTAGCCACGCTACATATTCACCGTCAGGCGAAAGTACCTGGTTCTTGGCTTCCGGTGAAAAGTCGATACCGTTTTTGACCTTTTTTGCAGTAACATCGAAAAGCACTATGTACACCTGCTTTTTTCCTGCCACTTCCAACTGTAGCGTGCTGCTATCCCTCCATTGGTAGTTGTACGGGAATATCTGCAAAGCAAACGTATCGTTTTCAAATTGTTTTTCCATGGCGGCCGCCAGTTCCTCTTTTGTAACCAGGACCGATTCGGTCCAGTTGCCCGCCTCGGTGCGTTGCATTAGCTTTTGATAACTGTCATCAAGGTAGGTAATGGCCTTTATGTCTTTGCGCCAAAGCGGCGATACAAGGCTTTTCGGGGCAAACTCCTGGTAGGTGCCATAGGTGGCCTGCTGGATGGTCAGGTTTTGCTGTGCGGTTGCTGCCACTCCCGCGAGGAGGAAGGCGCAGACTAATTTTCTCATAAGTATGTTTGTTGTTTGTTGGACGAATTTAAGCATTGCCCAACTTTTTATAATGGTATTTGTAGCTGTTTTTGTAAATTCGTTTCAAATAGCACAAAGTTTTTTCACACCATGCAAAATATCGACGACCAAACCCTTGCCCGCGAACATTTAGCCAACGAACGGACTTTCCTTGCATGGGTTCGTACAGGTATTGCTGTAATGGCCTTTGGTTTTGTAGTGGTAAAATCATCTATGTTTGTGGAAGACAAGACCTTAACAGGTGTTGAGGAGGTTGTTATACCGGGTGAATTGTTCACAGCTGTAGTGGGCATTGCACTGGTTGTAGCGGGTACACTCATAACTACTGCATCCTATCTTAGGTATAAGGAAAGCAAAAAACAGTTGCGGCTGGGAGTTTATGACCATTCCTCAAAAATGCTTTCGCTCATAACTGCAGGCGTGCTTTTGGTAAGTGCATTGCTGATTGTTTATTTGGTGCGGACATTGTAATTAAAGAACTCTTTAAATTTTAAATTGTTTTACTTTTGATTAATTGCTGCCTTTGCTAAAATCACAACAGCTGCAATTATAAAAAGAATTATACCGGCGATACATCCCATACTATCTAGTTCTGCTTTTTCTTTAGGACTTGCATTTCTATAATTTCTTGCTGCTCGTTCTCTGTTCTTTCGTCTTCCATATTTTGTGTTTGGATTCCACGAACGATTATCTCTCATAATTTTTTCTTAACATTTTTGAGTACTTCAAATTAACAAAAAAATCCGCCACAATCGGCGGATCTTTCATATAAAGGATGGTTTATTTAAACAGTTTCGGCTCTTGCCAGTACACCTACGGCCTCCATGCATTCCTTCATCGTTTGGTACGTCCTCTCAATATCGTTGTCAAGGCCGATAGAGAAGCGGATTAGCCCGTCGGTAAGGCCCATTTCCTTTTGCTCCTCCATAGGTATTTCGCTTGATGTAGACGATCCGGGGGCACTGAATAATGTCTTGTAAAAGCCAAGGCTCACGGCAAGGTAGCCCAGGTTGCGGTGCTGCATTAGCTCCATCAGCTCGTTCGCCTTGTCCAGCGAACCGGCATCTATAGTCAGCATTCCCCCAAAGCCATACTCCGGGTTGATCATGCTCTTATACAGTTCATGGCTCGGGTGGCTCTTCAGTCCAGGGTATACGGTTTTAAGGCCGTCCTTCTCAAAACGCTCTGCAAGGTATTGCGCGTTGTGGCTGTGCTGCTTCATACGTATGTGCAGGGTGCGCAGGTTCTTTAGTATGCTGGCCGCACGCAGGCTGTCCATTGTAGGGCCAAGCAGCATTGCCGCACCATCATTTACATTGCGCAGCGCATCAATGAACTCCTGTGTGCCGCACGTTACGCCGCCTACGGTATCACTGCTGCCGTTAATGAACTTGGTAAGGCTGTGTATAACGACATCAGCGCCCAGTTTTGCAGGAGCTACCGAAAGCGGGGAAAACGTATTGTCGACCAATAGCTTTAGGTTATGTTTTTTGGCAATTTTGGCCAGTGATTCAATATCTGCCACTTCAAGGAGCGGGTTGCTCACGGTTTCACAGAAGATGACTTTAGTGTTTGGTGTGATTGCAGCTTCCACCACATCCAGTTTGGTGATATCAACAAAAGATGCGGTGATGCCCAGTTTTGGCGTGAAGTTCTTAAGGAATGCGTAGGTTCCGCCATAGATGGTACGGCTCGAGATCACATGGTCGCCCGCGCCGCAAAGCTGAAGCAGGGCTGTAGTGATGGCTCCCATGCCCGATGCGGCAACATTGGCCGTCTCGGTACCTTCCATTGCGGCAAGCGCCTGGCCTAAGTATAGGTTGCTTGGCGAAGCATGGCGGGAGTAGAGGTAGCATCCTTCGGCATTGCCTTCAAACGCATCGAACATGGTCTTTGCGGTAAGGAAAGTATAAGTGGACGAATCGGAAATGGATGGATTGACACCACCAAATTCGCCAAAGTATTGTAAATCCTGAATTTTGTCTGCGGGATTGAATGTTTTCATGCGTTGTAGTTTGCTTGTTTGTAAGCCAAATAGACTAAAATTTAAACCTAAAATCAACATTAAGGTAAATAATTAGTTTTATTATCTGTATTTTTAATTTATGTTAGATTTTTAATTTAGCATTAAATAATATCATCACACAAATCCGAAAATTTTTCAGATGGCATTAGATGCAACCGATAAAAAGCTGATCCGCTTGTTGCAGGAGGACAGCACCCCAACGACAAAACAGCTTTCGCTAAAGCTGAACCTTTCTGTAACAGCTGTATACGAGCGTGTGAAAAAATTGGAACGTGAAGGCATAATCAGCAGGTATGTCGCGTTAGTGGACAGGAATAAGGTCGACCGGGGGTTTGTGGTGTTTTGCCATTTAAAGTTGATACAGCACACTAAGGAATACCTGACCAAGTTTGAGCAGGAAGTAAAGCAGCTCGACGAAGTGCTGGAATGCTACCACGTGAGCGGCGACTATGATTATATCCTGAAAATCTATGTGGCCAATATGGAGGAATACCGTGAATTCATGGTGACCAAGCTAACTACATTACAGCACATTGGCAGTACGCACAGCACCTTCATGATAGGCGAGGTGAAGAACACGAATGTGATAACGGTCTAATTTTTTGCCACGAAACCTGTACCGCGACAGGCGGTATTACACGAATTATACAAATTTCTTTTTTTGGAAAATGAAGGTTCGATTGTGGCAATTGGTGAAAATTCGTGTAATTCGTGGCTAAACATTTCTTTTCTAATGATTATATTTGGTTTACCAAATAAACACCTACATGAAAAAATTTGCAATGGCAATCGTCTTGTCAGTTACCTCAATAACGTTTGCCCAAAAAAGCCCGGTTGTAAAAACGCAACAGGGAATGCTGGAAGGAATAACGCTTCCATCGGGTATAAATACATACCGGGGCATCCCGTTTGCACAGCCGCCTGTAGGCGAATTGCGGTGGAAAGCCCCACAGCCTCCAAAAAGCTGGACCGGAACCCGCAAGGCTGATGCCTTTGGCAGCAACCCCATGCAAAAGCCGGTGTTTGGCGACATGAACTTCCGGGCGCCGCAAATGAGCGAGGACTGCCTGTACCTTAATGTGTGGACACCCGCAAAGAAAGCAGGTGAAAAGCTGCCGGTACTTGTTTACTTTTACGGGGGCGGCTTCATTGCGGGCGATGGGTCGGAGTACCGGTACGACGGCGAAAGCCTGGCTGAAAAAGGCATTGTAACGGTAACGCTCAACTACAGGCTGGGCATATTCGGGTTCTTCTCGCACCCGGAACTGACTAAGGAATCACCCCACAACGCATCGGGCAACTACGGCCTTTTGGACCAAAACATGGCATTACAATGGGTTAAAAAGAACATCGCGGCCTTTGGCGGCGACCCCGATAGAATAACCATAGCGGGGGAGTCGGCGGGGTCGATATCCGTATCGGCACAAATGGCATCGCCATTGTCCAAAAAACTTTTTGCAGGCGCGATAGGGCAGAGCGGGGCCATGATCAACCCGACACTGGCGGCCGTTCCGCTGGCTGAAAACGAAAAGCATGGCGCCGCTTTCGCTGAAAAAGCAAAGAAAGGTTCACTGGCGGCATTAAGGGCAATGTCTGCTACAGACTTGCTTGAGGAAGCTTCGAAATGGGGAGTTTTCAGTACCCGTGCGACTATTGACGGCTACTTCCTGCCGAAAGCGCCCGCTGACATATTTGCGGCAGGGGAGCAGGCCAAAGTACCATTGCTGGCAGGCTGGACCTCAGCCGAAACACCCTACATGGCGTTCATGCAGGGGCAATACCCCAATCCTGAAAACTATGCAGCCCGCGTAAAAGCCGTATATGGCGATAAAGCGGATGAAGTTTTACAATTATACCCCGGGACAACGGAAGCGCAGGTTATCGAATCGGCGACGGCTTTGGGCAGCGACGGCTTTATCGTGTACAGCACCTGGAAATGGCTGGAGCTGCACCGCAAAACGTCGAAACAGCCAACGTACGCCTATATCTTCTCTAAACAGCGCCCGAAAATGAAGGCCGAAATGGGGAATGCAAGGGAGGGGCTTGCTGGCGGCATCATTAAGGATGATGGTAAAAAGAAGGAAGAGAATAAAATGCCGGAACCAATGGTGGGCGCCAACCATGCTTCGGACATTGAATACCTATTGGGCAACCTGGCGACCAATACCATTTATGACTGGACGAAGGACGATTACAAAGCTTCAGAGATCGGGGAGGAGTACTTTGCCAATTTCATAAAGACGGGCAACCCGAACAATAAAAAATTACCGGAATGGCCGGTAAGCAAGCCGGATGGCGACATGACGATAATGGATATTAATACGCAAAGCAAGGCGTATAAAGAGCCGCACAGGGAAAGATATTTGTTTTTGGATGGGTATTTTGGGAAGAAATAATTCTTTGTTCCCCGCTCTTCAAAATCTCCGACTTTGTGGAGCAACGGACTTCGCGCAGGCGCTTAATGGTAAGCAGTAAAATGAGAAAAATAGTCAAATATTATTATACAGGTTATTATAAATTTTTTAAACTATGGCAATCAGATATTGATTCTGCGAGAAATGCCAAGGGAATGATAGCCTTAATTATATTATTAGTATGGTTGGGGATTTTTGGAAAACTCTATAAAATTTTTATCTCTGCTGAACCATTAGACCTGGGAGGAAAATATAAGCCTTTGGGATATTTAATAAGCCTGCCTTTAATTATTATAATTATGAGTTCTATTAAAAGCACTTATCCCAATGACATAAAAAGAAATTGGGTTCGAACGATTATTGTTTCATTTACAATTCCAATGGCTATAATCATAATGATATTACTATTAAAGTCATAATTCATTTGTATCATTTTCCTTTCCCCAAAGTCTCCCGACTTTGCGGAAGCGATGGCATGTCTCCTGACATACATAAAAAGATCGTAGACCTTTCAACCTCTACGAAGTCGGTTGAGCAGATATTTGGAAAATTGCTCAAACATTAATTAAAAGATATGGACATAAAAAGAGTTTTAGATCAATCATCACATACAATTGAAGAATTGATTCAATGCTTCGAAATAGTTAAAGAAAATGGTAATGTTGCTGTTATAAAGTTTGATGGGGAAAGAATTAGTAATCAATATACAGTTTTTATTTCCTTCCCTTCTGAAGATAGACAAATTATCAGGTCGGATAAAAAAACTTTAAAAGAAGCATTAGAAAATGTATTAAGGGCTTACATAAAGGACTAATTTTTTAAATTCCGGAGCGTAGAATCCGAAATATGATAGCACGGGATTGCAACTCTGCGCTATTTTGATTCCAACAATTAGTGAAAATTAGTGTGATTCGTAGCTAAAATTTTTAGAGATTTTTCCACTCCGCAATTTGCGTTCAGAAACCTAACTAAGTGGTTCAGCGAAGCTAAATGAGCTACACTCATGCTAAAAATCCGCGACCATCCGCCAAATCCGTGTCATCCGTGTTCCTTTTATAGATTTCTCCACTTCGCACCCCCACCAGCTTGGCAATCTGCTCGTGCCTGCAAGAGTAAGTATCAGCGGGGCGGTCGATTTCTTGATGGGTGGTAGGATACGATAAGGAATGTTCAATAATTGTGTTATATAAAAATATTTATATTTGTGGACAAAACTAAATCAATGAGAAATCTTTTACTTCTTTGTGCATTAATTTTTACCAATTTTTTTTTCGGACAATGCTTTGAGCCGTCACAGATGTTAAATGCGCGATTTTCTAAGACCAAATATTTCGATGAAAATCATGTAATTGCATTTGGCATGGGAACTATGATAGTTAGTGACGACGGTGGTTTAAATTGGTCATTCGTTTCATTGCCAACCGCAGAAAACTCAATTGAAACATTAGGGCATTGTGAAGTTTTAGATGAAAACACCGCAATTGTATGTGGTCATCGGGGTTCTTTGTATAAAACATCTGATAAAGGGCATAACTGGACATTGCTGTCCACCGGACTTGACCAGCCTATAAACTTTACAGGACTTAGCTTTGTAGATTCCCAAATTGGGTATTTGACAGGATACACTGATACTGTCGGGTCTACAGATGGAGAGCGATATGTTTATAAAACCATTAACGGTGGTGAAACCTGGGAAGAAATAAATAACTATTTTGGTGGAGGTTTCAGTTTTTGGAATAATATCAATCTAAAGTTTATCAACGAATCGCATGGGTTCGCATGGTCATCGCAAAATATAGCCAAAACGGAGAACGGTGGTGAAACATGGGAATTTTTTGATAATCCAAGTGGGGAAAATTCCTGGGATGAAGATCATGTGGGTACAATAAAAAGCAATGGTTCCGGAGTATTAATTATGTCATTTTACGACACATTGGGTTCATTTTTTACTTCATCGGATAATGGGCAAACATGGCAGATGATTGAAGCCTTAACCTGGAATCAGAATGTTTATGCGAGTGACCCTGTATTTGACGTAATAGGCACAACGTTGTATTTAGTCGGCTCAATTGGCGGCGGTCCTGACATGAGTTTTATAAAATATGATTTGGAAACTCAAACTTACACATCTTCACTTATAGATCACGAAGTGCGATATATCAGCGATATAAATATGTTTGACGAAAATTCAGGTATTGTGCTTGATCGCGGTTTTGCATTCTGGTTTGACACACCCGGCAGGAAGATATTCAGAACAACGGATTCAGGTGCGACATGGGCGGAAATCGACTCATTCATAATGATTAATCCGGATAGCTCAAATAATATAAAAATATTGCAGAACTTAGAAAATCGGTACACACTTTCCAAACAGGATGGCACTGGAGAATTCTTCTCAAATTTTTACCTGTTCACGTCCTCAGATGACGGTGCTACATGGCAGCAAAGAGCCTTCGAAGCCTCGGTTGGCGGATTTTTACTTCGGGCAGACGGAGACTACATAAGTTATTTAAGATATAGTAATATTGCTGACGTATCTGATGGGCTTTCTTTATATGAATCATATGATTTTGGCCTAACGTGGCAGGTCTCACCGTTTCAGGATCCGAGCGACTGGGGGTGGGGCCCTTCTTATTGTTTCCAACTTGATGAAAATACTTTTAAATTTGGCTTGAATACAGAAATGTATTTTTCCACTGATAAAGGGCAGACTTGGACACCTCAGATTGTCTTGCCCAACATTGCGGGAGTAGAAATTAGTGGCACAGCATACAAAAGTATTTCAGAATTATACTGTTGGGGACAAAACGATAATTGGCCGCAGGATTATGATTACCATTTGTACAGATCTTTAAATGGTGGCGAAACATGGGAAGAAATCGTAGCGATACCTGATAATAATGGGCAGGACTTTGGTGCAATAGCACAAACGACGGTAATTGGTGACGAAATTGCATTTGTGAGTACAGGAGGCAATAAATATTATATTGTTAATATTGACGAAGGCAATTATGAACTTTTAGATTTTAATAATATTATTAACAATGGTATTTCGTATGTTCCCCAAGGACATCTGACATTTGTAAATGATGACTTTTGGCTTTTTGAAATTGGAGGGTGGTCAGGACAAGGTTATATAGGTGTTTCTGTTGATCATGGCAGTACCTGGACTGAATTGCCTTGCATCATTTGTGGGCCAAAACTGGATTATAATCCTCAGACAGGCGAGCTATTGTCTTATTCTCCTACAGAAGGTACAGAACGCATACAAACCGGGCTTCCTGCCATCCCGGTAATTAACATCCCGGAGAGTATGTCTGTTGAAATTGGCACAATTGCAAATTATACGCTCATTTCGCAGGGTATGAGTAACCCGGAATGGCTGTTGCCTACAGGCGGTACAATTTCAGTTGCAGCCGACGGGCAGTCCGCTGCCATTGAGTGGTTGGAGGAAGGAGAACATGTACTGATGGTACGAAACAGTAATGAATGTGGGAATTCTCCTTTTGTAAAACAATATGTGACTGTTTTCGATCCTTTGTCGGTTGATAAAAATGTCCTGAATATTAGCGTATATCCAAATCCGTTTATAGAAGGCCTTTCAGTTACTGTTATGTCTCCGGCTGAAGACACAATTGTCAAGATTTTGACCGTTACAGGGCAGGTTGTTTATAATGTAACATTTTCAGGCAATAGTATACAGTTGAGTTTGGGTGATTTGAATGCCGGTGCATACTTTCTTATTGCGGAAAACTCAGGAAGGGTAACAACTGAAAAGATTATAAAACAGTAGATACACTGCTGCTATGTAGTGTGGCTCATAATAGCATTGTATTTTTGCCATAACTGAAAGTTATCATAGATTTTATATTTTAGCTACTTTTTATTGTTACTTTTATTTCTATAAATGTAAAACAATTGGTAGGTAAATGGTGCACAACCCTGAACCTGTGCACCTCATTCTCCCTACTTCTGAATTCGTGGTGGTCATAACTACATTATCATTTAAATATTTGTATGTCGGCCACAGCCAGTCCAAAAAGCAATGAAAGTGAGTAGCAGGAGCAGAATTTTCAAGATAAGTTGTAGTATTGATAAATAGGTGCCTAAGGATAAAATCATTTTTTTTTACGAAAAGGTTGGATTGGTTCCCGGAAAATTTCCAACCAGTTATTTTAGTAATGCCAAATTTTAAATTTGTTTCAAATCTGCATTTTTTCATTATTTAGTGGGTCAAAAAATCCCCAAGGACAAAAAGTCATCGAAGGAATACTCTAAAATACCCTAGCCTGGTGCCCTAAATCATACATCCTGGGAGGAAAAATACCCCCAACAGGATGAAAAAAGGGGTATATTAGGCAAAGTGCCGGGTTGTAACTTAAAAAAGCATTTTTGTTTCATTTATGTTAAGGAAGGAGGACACCAAAATCCTCTTTTTTCATTGGCATATAAATGATATTGCCTAAATTTGCGGGACTAAATTTTCAACCAAAATAAAACATATACCATGAGTTCATTTGATGTAGTTGTAATAGGTTCGGGCCCTGGTGGTTACGTGGCTGCCATCCGCTGCGCGCAATTGGGTTTCAACACCGCTATCGTAGAAAAATATCCAACCCTTGGCGGTACCTGCCTTAACGTAGGCTGTATCCCTTCGAAAGCGCTGCTGGATTCGTCGCACCATTACCACGATGCCACATCGCACTTTAAGGAGCACGGCATTGACATTGCCGGCGAGATAAAGGTGAACTTCGAGCAGATGATAGTGCGCAAACAGGGCGTTGTAGACCAGAACGTTAGCGGCATCAAGTACCTTATGGACAAAAACAAGATTACCGTTCTAGAAGGCGTAGGCTCGTTTGAAGACGCGACCCACATCAAGGTGACCAAGGCAGACGGATCGTCGGAAACCGTTGAGGCGAAGCACACCATCATCGCTACAGGCTCCAAGCCGTCGTCGCTGCCATTTATCAAAATAGACAAAGAAAAGATCATCACCTCTACCGAAGCCCTTAAATTGAAAGAGGTTCCGAAACACCTTATCGTTATCGGCGGTGGGGTTATCGGGCTGGAACTGGGCCAGGTGTACCTTCGCCTTGGCGCACAGGTATCGGTGGTGGAGTACCTTGACCGTATCATCCCGGGCATGGACGCTGCCCTTTCCAAAGAGCTGACCAAAGTGCTGAAAAAGCAGGGCATGAAATTCTACACATCGCACAAAGTGAAGTCGGTAGAGCGTGCCGGCGAAGGCGTGCAGGTGCAGGCCGAGAATGCCAAGGGCGAAACCATCACGCTTGACGGAGACTATGCATTGGTGTCAGTTGGCCGCCGTCCATTTACAGACGGGCTGAATGCCGAAGCTGCCGGAGTGAAAATAACAGATAGGGGACAGGTAGAAGTAAACGACCACCTTCAGACAGCCGCATCGAACATTTATGCCATTGGCGATGTTATCAAAGGTGCAATGCTTGCCCACAAAGCGGAAGAAGAAGGCGTATTTGTTGCTGAAACGATTGCCGGGCAAAAGCCACACATCCATTACAACCTGATACCGGGCGTAGTATATACATGGCCGGAAGTTGCCGCGGTGGGCAAGACCGAAGAGCAGTTGAAAGAAGCAGGCGTGGAGTACAAATCGGGCAGCTTCCCGTTCAAGGCACTGGGCCGCAGCCGCGCGAGCATGGACACTGACGGGTTTGTAAAAATACTGGCCGATGCCAAGACGGACGAAGTATTGGGCATCCATATGATAGGCGCACGTACCGCCGACCTTATTGCAGAAGCGGTAACCGCAATGGAATTCAAGGCATCTGCCGAGGATATATCAAGGATGAGCCACGCGCACCCGACCTATGCGGAAGCTATCAAGGAAGCGGCGCTTGCTGCTACCGATAACAGGGCGATACATATATAATATTCTTGCAAGGTTTTGAAAACCTTGTAAGTATAAATATAACACGAACCCATCCGCAAGGATGGGTTTTGTGTTTATATTTTTTCCCATTCATAGAACCCTTCAGGATCCCATTTGTAAAAATTATCAATGATGTTGTAAAAAGCCTGTCGGGTTATATTTAGAGGGATTATTTCTTTCGATGTAAATGAGCTGAAAAACAGCCTGTAATCTGAAATATATTCGCTAAATTCTTCCTGACTGAGGTTTTCAATCTCTTCTACATTTTCAGGGAAAGCCCTTGTGATGATCTCGTCATACAGATTGCGATCTTCGTAAGCTGTTTGTGTTCGCAGATTTCGTGCCCCATACCATTCGTCACCATAAGTTTCCCATATTGAGATAATCCCAAGCAATCGCAACGGATCATCAGCAATAAATTGCCTGTTATTTTTAATAGCCCAGTACTTACCAACAAATTCTTCCCTGTCATCAGGGAATAAAAACACCTTATAGCCTTTCGTCCTAATTACCCTGAGCGCCGGATTATAAGTATTTAAATAATCGATAATGCTTACATTGCCGTCTTCTTCAAATCCTTTCATTTATCAAACATTTTGTGATTGTTTCAAAAGTAATAAAATTTTTGTGAGGCGGGTTTAATGAGTATTTTTGACGATCTAAATAAACCCGATTGAGAACTACAGCAACGTTTACCATACAAAATACCGAAACCTTTAAAAAACAGCTGCTGCAATGGGCACAGCAGTTCCGTGAAGCGGTATTTCTGGACAGCAACAGCTATGAGCAAAAATATACCTCCTATGATGCCGTGCTGGCTGTGGATGCGCTTACTTCTATAAAAACCGACTACCACAACGCCTTTGAAGAGCTGAACGAATACCAGCAGGTTACAAAGGACTGGCTTTTTGGTTACCTTTCCTATGACCTGAAAAACGATACGGAAGACCTGCAATCGAAGAACTATGACGGGCTTGGCTTTCCCGACCTTTTTTTCTTCCAGCCGAAGAAACTTTTTTTGCTGAAAGGGAATGAACTGGAAGTACAGTATTTGCTGATGTGCGATGATGAAATTGATTCAGACTTTAATGAAATTACGAATTTGGAATTACGAATTACGCCGGCAACCGACAACCGGCAACCTGTACCTATAACCATAAAACAGCGCATTTCGAAAGAAAGCTATCTGGATAAAGTTGGGCAGATGCTGGCGCACATCCACCGTGGGGATATTTATGAGGCTAACTTCTGCATGGAATTTTATGCAGAAGATGCAATTATCGACCCGCTTGCAACCTATGAAAAACTTAATACCATATCCGAACCGCCGTTTGCCGTTTACTTTAAAAATTACAGGCAGTACCTGATGTCTGCCTCGCCTGAAAGATATTTACGCAAGGAGGGTGATATGGTCATTTCGCAGCCCATAAAAGGCACCGCCAGGCGCAGCGCCGATCCAGATGAGGACAATGCCATTAAAAAGGAACTGGCCGCTAATGAAAAAGAACGTTCAGAGAACATTATGATCGTCGACTTGGTGCGTAACGACCTGTCGCGTACAGCAGCCAAAGGTTCGGTAGCCGTGGAGGAGCTTTGCGGGGCATATACCTTTAAGCAGGTGCACCACCTCATTTCGACCGTAGTATCACAATTGGAGCAGGGGAGCAGGCCGGTAGACTCCATCCGCACCACATACCCGATGGGCAGCATGACGGGCGCACCCAAAATTTCGGCCATGCAGATCATCGAAAAACTCGAGGAAACAAAGCGCGGTCTGTATAGCGGTGCGGTGGGTTATTTTACCCCCGATGGCGATTTCGATTTTAATGTGGTTATCCGTAGCATTCTTTATAATGTTGATAATAAGTATATTTCATTTTCAGTGGGAAGTGCTATTACGGCCAAAGCCAATCCGGAGGCAGAATACGAAGAATGTTTATTAAAAGCACGCGCCATGCGCAAGGTACTGGAAGAGTAGCTTTCGGGAAAAATTCGTACTTTTGAAGATGCTTTCGAAATTGCAAGATCATTTATCAAAAAACCTCCCGTTCTTAAAAGACAGCAAACTCCTTGTTGCGGTTTCGGGTGGTCTAGACAGTATGGTTCTTGTACATCTCCTTCAGCAACTGAATTACAACATTTCAATAGCGCATTGCAACTTCAACTTGCGTGGAAATGAGAGCGATGGCGATGAGGAATCCATTACACAATATGCTAAAGAAAATAGTTTTAATTTTTTTGTAACCCGCTTTGATACAAAAAGTTTCGCGTCTGATAATAAACTATCAATTCAGGTAGCGGCAAGGCAGTTGCGTTATCTTTGGTTTGACGAATTATTACGCGAAAACAACCTTGATTACCTCCTCACCGCACACCATCTTGATGATTCCATAGAGACTTTTTTAATCAACCTGACCCGCGGGACAGGGCTTGATGGGCTGAAGGGTATCCCGCAGCAGAATGGCAACATCGTGCGGCCGCTGCTTCCTTTTACCCGTGATGAGATCCTGGCCTACGCCAAAGAGAATAATATACAATGGCGCGAGGACAGCAGCAATGCTTCCGACAAATACCTGCGCAATAAACTGCGGCACGATGTGGTTCCGTTGCTGAAAGAGCTTAATTCCGGTTTTGCAGATTCTTTCAGGCAGACGCTGGAGTATCTCCAACAAGCGCAGTCATTGGTTGAGGATGCGTCAGTATTGATCTACAAACAGGTGGTTTCCGAAAAGGAAAATCAAAAGCATTTTGATATTGTACAATTGAAACGACTGCCCAACTACAGGGCTTATCTGTACCAATGGCTCAGTCCGTTTGGATTTACTGCATGGGACGATATTTATGCACTTGCTGATGCTCAATCGGGAAAGTATATTCTGTCGCAAAATTTCAGGCTGTTGAAAGACAGGGCAGTACTCATACTGGAACCGCTTTCGCAAGAGAAAGATAAAGTTTTTGAGATTGCCGAAAGCCAACATAAAATTGATGATCCCATAAGTTTGACCTTCTCAAGAACTCATGCAATCAATGAAAATACAACAAAAAAAACTGTTTTTGTTGATAATCAATTAATAAAATTCCCGTTAATTCTTCGTAAATGGAGTGATGGTGATTACTTTTGCCCTACTGGTATGAATGGGCAACGGAAGAAAATCTCTAAATTCTTTAAGGATGAGAAATTCAATCTTAGCGAAAAGGAAAATACCTGGCTGCTGTGCTCCGGAGAAGATATTTTATGGGTGGTGGGCCACCGTGCCGATGACCGTTTTAAAGCAACAAAAACAACAAACATAATTTTAAAAATAGAAGTTTTATAATAATGAGAAAATTAGCATTCACCTTATTCCTGCTATTTGCTTTTGTAACTTCATGGGCTCAGGCACCCGATAAGCACCCCGTAAAATGGACTTCGAAGATCGAAAAGAAGTCGGATAACGAATATGTAATTACCCTCGACGGCGTCATTGAAGACAAGTGGCATGTATATTCTCAGTTTACCCCGGATGGTGGCGCTCTTCCGCTGGAGATTACCTTTAATAATGATAAAGGTAATTTTGAAGCTGTTGGCAAGGCAGAAGAAAGCCCGTATGAAAAGGCTTTTAATAAAACTTTTGGCGTAGACGAATATTTTTGGAGCCATGAAGTACAGTTGAAACAGACAATTAAGACAACCAATGCTGACAACAACCTTGTGCAGCTTGATTTATTTTATCAGGTTTGCAAGGAAGTGTGCATACAAGGAAATTTCTTTTTTGAATATGACCTGAAAAACCTTACTGCTAAAGAGGTTAAGCTGTTCAGCGACCCAACAACTGCCGCTAAAACCGAAACGCCAAAAAAGGCTGAGGAGGTTACGCCTGCCTCCCCAACAAAAAAGGCTAAGGATGGCGATAAAGGTATCATGACAATTTTCATTGTGGCATTCTTTTCGGGGTTTGCGGCACTGCTTACCCCATGCGTTTTCCCAATGATCCCAATGACGGTAAGCGTGTTTACCAAAGCAAGTAAAACAAGGGCTCAGGGCATCCGTAATGCCATATTTTTCGGACTATCCATCATCATCATATATGTATTGTTGGGTTCGATAGTTACCGCAATTTTTGGGGTAGACTCGCTCAACAGGCTATCTACGAATGTGTGGTTTAACCTTGCCTTTTTCGCATTGCTTGTATTCTTTGCCATATCATTTCTTGGAGGGTTTGAGATCATGCTGCCCAATTCATGGGCAAATAAAGTAGACCGCCAGGCCGATAGGGGTGGATTTGTAGGGATATTGTTCATGGCCCTTGCCCTGGCAATTGTTTCTTTCTCATGTACAGGCCCTATCGTGGGTACGCTTCTTGTGGAAGCTGCATCGAAAGGCGGGCTTGCACCGGTGATTGGGATGGTAGGGTTCTCATCAGCTCTTGCCTTGCCGTTCATGCTGTTTGCGATGTTTCCGGGCTGGATGAACTCCCTGCCAAAATCGGGCGGGTGGCTCAATACGGTTAAAGTATCGCTTGGTTTCCTTGAACTGGGGCTTGCATTTAAATTTCTATCCAAAGCCGATCTTGTTACACAATCGCACTTGTTGGAAAGGGAAATATTCCTTGTAATATGGATTGCCGTATTTGGCGCATGGGCTTTATACCTTTTCGGGAAACTGGTACTGCCACACGATACTCCTGTATCTTACATATCGGTCGGAAGGCTGCTTACAGGCCTGCTAGTGCTTTCGTTTACCATTTACCTTATTCCCGGACTTTGGGGTGCGCCATTAAAACTGATCAGCGGATTTCCACCACCATTGCGCTATAGCGAAAGCCCAGACGGGGTGGGCAGGATCAATGTAAGCGGAAGCCTGCCGGAGGGAGCAAAGCTGGTTGGTAAAGACATCATGGCATTTGAAGATTATGATAAAGGACTCGCTTACGCCAAAGAAGTAGGAAAACCGGTAATGATCGATTTCACCGGGTATGGTTGCGAGAACTGCCGTAAGATGGAAGATAATGTATGGTCTGATGACCGTATCCATACCATCCTGAAGGACGAGGTTGTGCTGATATCACTTTATGTAGACGCTACCGAAGAACTTCCTGAAGCCCAGCAATACCGGTCGGAAACAACCGGAAGGAAAGTAAAAACCGTGGGTAACAAATGGTTTGAATTCCAGGTGAAGAAGTATGGTGCTGCCGCACAGCCCTTGTATGTTGTAATAGACCATGAAGAGAACAACCTGAACGAACCTGTAGGCTACACTCCCGATGTAGAAGAGTACCTGCAATGGCTGAAGGACGGTGTTTCCAAATTCAATAAATAAAAATCAGGGCGCAATTAAGCGCCCTTTTTAATATCTATATTTCATTGATAAGCTTGCGTGCCGCCGTCTGCACCGGGTCCCAAACTGGAGAAAAGGGTGGGGCATAGGACAGGTCGAGGTCGATGATGTTTTGCAATGTCAGGTTGTGGGTGAGCGCCGTCGCCAGTACGTCGATGCGTTTGGCCGCGCCTTCCTCGCCTATGATCTGCCCCCCGAGCAGCCTGCCGCTATTCTTTTCAGCCAGCAGTTTAACGGTTATGTCTTTTGAGTTGGGGTAATAATGAGCCCTTGTCTTGCTGGCAATAATGCCTGTTACGTAATCAATCCCCAGCTTTTTGAGTTCCTTTTCCTGTAGCCCCGTGCGACCGATTTCGTAGCTGCACACCTTACACACTGCTGTGCCCACACCGCCCGGGAAGAGCAGTTTTTCACCTGCAATGTTGCTTCCTGCCACCAGACCCGTTTTATTGGCCAAAGTGCCCATGGCAAAGTATACCTGCTGCTTGCTCACCAGGTGCAGTGTTTCGGTACAGTCGCCAGCGGCCCATACATCGGGAATGTTAGTCTGCATGTGGGCGTTTACCTTTATGGCACCTTTTACGCCCAACTCGATTTTCGACCCTTTCAGGAATGCCGTATTAGGTGATGTTCCCATGCCCAGCACCACAATGTCTGTTGGGATGGATTGCTTGTTGGTTACCACGGCCTTAATGCAGTTGCCTTCCAGGTCAAAGGAAACCAGTTCTTCACCCAGGTACAGCGTAACGCCGAGTTTCCGCATGGCATCCGATACGATCTCGCCCATATCGGGGTCGAGGGTATTCATCACCTGTTCGCCACGGTTTATAAGGCTCACTTTTAATCCCCGTATGAGCAGTGCCTCCGCCATTTCCAGCCCAATGTATCCACCGCCTATTATAACTGCGGTTTTGGGTGCCACATCCTCAATATATTTCTCGAGGTTAATACCACTTTTGAGTGTCGAAATACCAAAGATGTTTTCGGCATCATAGCCCTTTATGTCGGCCGGGCAATACGCTTTCCCGCCTGTGGCAATCAATAGCTGGCCGTAGTCCTGCCAAAATTCCTCCTGCTTTACTTTGTCCTGTACCCTGATGCGCTTTTTGTTGGTATCCACCTCAAGTACAAGGTGGAGGGTACGCACATCGATGTTGTATTTGTCCCTGAAGGTTTGCGGCTTGCGTACGATGAGCTCATCCACAGTCTTAACCGTTTCGGAAATATAATAGGGTATCCCGCATGCCGAGTAGGAGGTATATTGCGATTTTTCGAACACGATGATCTCGCGGTCGGGCTGTTCGCGGCGTACTTTTGAAGCTGCCGACATCCCGGCAGCATCGCCACCAATTATTACAAGTGTATCACTAATCATATTTATGTATTTTTTTTTGTACCGAACGTGCTGTTATACCATGTATAAGTACAGAGAAGAAAATTGTAGCTATCGTCAGTGAAATTAGTGTTTTAGCGTCATCAAAGTTAGCAGCGCTAAGGGCATAAGCCAGGTAATATATGGAACCGATTCCCCTCATGCCATAAAATGACAACGAAAAACGCTGAAAGCGGTTAAGGCCGGTTCCTAATAATGCTATATAACCTGCGACCGGCCTTATAACTATTACCATTGTTAAGGCTACAATAAGTAAGGGCAAGACCAGAAGCTTATCGTAGTGCATGGCTATAAAAACACCGGTAGCAATAAATATGAGCGCTACAACAAAACTTTCAAGTTCTTCATTAAAATCGTGCAGGTTGTTCATGTGTTCAACATCTTTCTCGAAATTGCTGAATATGCAGGCTGCAAAAAAAACGGCAAGGAAACCGTATCCACCCAAAATTTCGCATATTGCATACGGAAGCAAAACCAGGGCAAGCGATAGCACCCCCCGACTGATCCTGCCGATTACATGACCCATTGTAATTGAAAAAATTGCTTTATAGAGTAACCACCCACATCCGAGCCCTGTGGTAATGCCTATAGCTATTTTAAGCAAAAAGTAGTGCAAAAACCAATTACTTAACCAGTC
Organism: Flavobacterium sp. MFBS3-15; assembly: GCF_026107645.2. Lineage (GTDB taxonomy): Bacteria > Bacteroidota > Bacteroidia > Flavobacteriales > Flavobacteriaceae > Flavobacterium. The sequence continues at coordinate 210,684 of NZ_JAPCHV010000002.1, forward strand.
AGTATAGTCTGGGCCACTGGTTGCAAAAAGTATGGCGAACCATGTAAAAGGAAAAGCGAGGCCATCATTAATCCCTGCTTCAGAGGTAAGCCCAAGCTTTACTTTGGATGTATCCTCTTCACCGGGATCAGATGTTTGCAATTCACTTGCCAGTACCGGGTCGGTAGGAGATATTAAGGCACCAAAGAGCATTGCCGTAGCAGGCGCAAAACCCATTACCCACCAGCCTAATATTCCCGCAGCAAGAATAGTGAAAGGCATGGCTATGAGCAATAAACGGAAAGAATATTTCCATGTTGACCATTTGAAAGGGTATTTTATGCGCAACCCTGCATTGGCAAGGGCCACAAGGACTACAAATTCAGTCACATGCTCAATTTCTTCCAGTTGCTGCAAAGGCTTTATAACCTTAGCCCCTAAAGCCAGGCAAGACACTATACCTATAAAAATATAGATTATCGGTGGCGATATGTACATTTTTTTTAACAACGGAGGTACTACTGCGGCCAGTAACGCAACAATTCCTGCTATGAGAAGCAGCAAAATATGGGGATTTGATTTTAGAAATTCAGGCATGATTGTAAGTTAAAAAAAACAGCCGGAATGTTGCGTATTCCGGCTAAAAATAAATAAACAGGTTTAGTATAATTACTTCAATATGTACTGGCTGAGAATCTGGTACACCTCGTTGATGTTGTTGTCCTTGCCAAATTGCTTTTTGATCGGCACGCTTTCGCCCCGCACCCATATTTTCAGCTCGGCATCAAGGTCGAGCAGGCCGGCGCTCTCCTTGGAGAATTTATTGATATTGGCATAAGGAATCGAAACATAATCTACCTTGCTGCCCGTAATGCCCTGCTTGTCGACCAAAATGAGCCTTTTATTAGTAAACACGAACATGTCGCGTATCAGCTTGTATGCCTTTTCGATGTTCTCTCCCTGTATGAGTATCGGTTTGAATTCGTCCCTGATCTTATCGATAGATACCTCAGAGGCATTGCCCAGTATGGCGTTGAATAATCCCATTTTGCTTTGTTTTTGGTTGAAGAGGTTAAATTATAAAAATGTTTTCAAACAAGAATGCGTCTTTGCTAAAATTTATGACGGTGTTATTAGAAAATTTTCTTTACTTTCACGTTTAAAATTTTCTATATGCTGATAAAAGTTTTCGGGAGTGCCGTGTTTGGGGTAGAAGCCACTACCATTACCGTTGAAGTGAATGTTGATAAAGGTGTGGGCTACCACCTGGTAGGGCTTCCGGACAATGCCGTCAAGGAAAGCAGTTACCGCATTGCCGCCGCGCTCAAGAACAACGGCTACGCGATGCCGGTAAAGAAATTCACCATCAACATGGCACCCGCCGACCTGCGCAAGGAAGGCTCAGCATACGACCTCACATTAGCCGTAGGGATTTTGGCAGCCACAGGGCAGATAAAACCCGATGATGTGGATAAATACATCATCATGGGCGAACTCTCGCTCGACGGCAGCCTCCAGCCCGTAAAAGGCGTATTGCCCATTGCCATCAAGGCTAAAGAGGAAGGCTTTAAAGGCTTTTTCCTGCCGAAGCAAAATGTAAAGGAAGCCGCCATTGTTACCGGATTGGACGTGTACGGTATAGAGAATGTAAAGGAGGTCATCGACTTTTTTGAAGGTCGCGGGACTTTGAAACCTACCGTCATCAACACCCGTGAGGAGTTTTTTAAAACCCTTGACTTCCCCGAATTTGATTTCAGCGATGTTAAAGGACAGGAAAGCATCAAACGATGTATGGAAATTGCCGCGGCTGGTGGGCACAACATCATCCTGATAGGGCCGCCCGGCGCGGGTAAAACCATGCTCGCCAAGCGCCTGCCAAGCATACTGCCGCCCATGACCTTGCGCGAAGCACTCGAAACTACCAAGATACATAGTGTTGCCGGAAAGATAAAGAATGTAGGCCTGCTTAACCAAAGGCCGTTCAGGAGCCCGCACCACTCGGCAAGTAGTGTATCGCTGGTAGGAGGAGGGAGCTTTCCGCAGCCGGGAGAAATTTCGCTGGCCCATAACGGCGTGCTGTTCCTTGATGAGCTGCCCGAATTCAAGCGGGAGGTGCTCGAGGTGATGCGCCAGCCTTTGGAAGATCGTGAAGTGACCATCAGCCGTGCAAAGTTTACCATAACCTACCCGTCGTCATTCATGCTGGTAGCGAGCATGAACCCAAGCCCTGGCGGGTACTTTAACGATCCTGACGCGCCGGTAAGTTCCTCGCCACACGAAATGCAACGCTATTTAAGCAAGATTTCGGGTCCACTTTTAGACCGCATTGACATCCATATAGAGGTTACGCCCGTACCGTTCGAAAAACTGTCCGACAACCGCAAGGCAGAAAGCAGCGTGGCCATCCGCGAACGTGTAACAAAAGCCCGGGAGATACAAACCGAACGCTTTGAGCAGTTTGAAAACATACACTATAACGCCCAGATGAGCACCAAGCAGATACGCGAGTATTGCCAGCTTGACGAGACATCACTGCAATTATTAAAAACAGCCATGGAACGCCTTAACCTTTCAGCACGTGCATATGACAGGATTTTGAAGGTGTCGCGCACCATTGCCGACCTGGAAGGCGTGGATAATGTACAACCACACCACATATCCGAAGCGATACAGTACAGGAGCCTGGACAGGGAAGGGTGGCTTGGATGATTATTTCAGATTTTTGATTTCAGATTGAGCTACACTCGGTCGTCAATGCTGTAAGTTTAAAGATTTGAGTGAAGTTCAATCTGAAATCTACATTCTGAAATCTGAAATTAAAATTACTAAGCGACAACTTCCGCAATAGCCTCATTGGAAAGCAGTTCGAGTAATGATTTTTCCTGGGCGTTGAGTTCACCTTTTAGTGGTTTATCGTCACATTTGTACTTGGCTATGCTTCCGTTCTCAAATGCAGCTATGACAGTTGGGTGAACATAATATTTCCTGCATACCGTCCGTGTATTGCCCAGCTTTTCAGCCACGGAATCCAACACGGCTACAATTTTCTTCTTGCAGTCAGACTCGCTTACGAATTCGCCGCACTCATGGAAAGCACAGAGGGCATTAAGGCTGCCGGCCCACGCACGAAAATCCTTTGCGGTAAAGTCCTCTCCCGATATTTCCTTAATATAGCTGTTCACATCTCCTGAGCCGATAGTATGGCGCCTGCCTTCATCATCCAGGTACTGGAACAGTTCCTGGCCGGGTATATCCCTGCATTTCTTTACAAGGTTGGCCATGCGGCGGCTTTGCAGCTTAATTTTGTGCTTTACGCCTTTTTTGCCTACAAATTCAAAATTGACTGTAGCACCGTCAAATTTTACGTGTTTATCGCGAAGCGTTGTCAGTCCAAAGGAACCATATAATTTTTTGTAGGCATCATTGCCAATACGGATGTTGGTAAGTTCAATCAGCTTTACCACAAGGGCAATAACTTTCTCATACGGCAGTCCTTTGCGTGCCAGGTCCTTATCCACCTGTTCGCGAATATGCGGCAGCGCTTCGGCAAACCTCCGCAGGCGGAAGAATTTTGATTGGTTGCGTATCTTGTTCCAATGCGGGTGGTAGCGGTATTGTTTACGGCCTTTCGCGTCGATTCCGGTAACTTGCAGGTGGCCATTTTCAAAGGGCGATATCCAAACATCGTTCCAGGCCGGGGGAATTACCAGTTTTTTAATCCTGTCAAGCGTATCCTTGTCTTTTACCGTTTTTCCTTCTTCATCTGCATAGTAAAAGCCGCTGCCCTTCCGTTTCCTGTAAAAGCCTTTATCTGACTTTAGAGAATAGCGAAGTCCAACGGCTTTTGCAGTTATTTTGGGATCGCTCCCTATTTTTTCGAGCTTTTGCTGTAACCGGTTCATGACTGCTGCCCGGCCCTTCCTTTAATGGTCATGTCGAGTAGTACCTTTGCGGCACTATTCTCGTTGTAAGCGCCGGGGCTTGCTACAAACACGCCTTTTTCGCCATCCTTCGACTTGATCCCATATACGGTAGCCTCATCGCCCGGATCGCTTTCGCCCTCATAGCGGTAAATATGCTCGATGGTAAAATCTTCGCAATGGTTTTTAATGCGCTCCTCTTCAAGATTGAAGTCGGTCGTATAACCCTTTTCGTTCAGGTCCTGTAACGCCTTCGATACGGTGGCGTAATGATACATCTGTCTGTCCATGATTTCTTTGATTTATGTTAGCTGTTTTATTTAATTTAAAGTTACCCAATACAATCTTCTTATTACGCCAACGGATTGTTAAGGTTTTTCTTAAGGTTTTTGTAAATTTCAGATTTCAGATTGAGCTTCCCCGGGAATGGCTAGTGACAAGGTTTAAGGGAATGATTGGTAAATCTGAAATCTAGAATCTGAAATCTGAAATAATAACGTACTTTTGCGCCAGCAGGCCGCCTTATCGCGTTCTAACGAGCGAGGAAAGTCCGGACACCAGAGGGCAGCATAGCGGGTAACGCCCGTCACCGTGGTTTGCAGAGCCGCGGGAGGACAAGTGCAACAGAAAGTATGTACAGGTCATGCTGTAGTGAAACCAGGTAAACTCTATGCGGTGAAATGCCATGTATACCGGCTATATGTAGGGCGGCCCGCCCGATGCCGGGGGGTAGGCAGATTGAGTGCTTGCAGTAATGCAGCATCCAGATAAATGATAAGGACCCCGCGGGGGTACAGAATCCGGCTTACAGGCCTGCTTTATTTTTTATGAATCCAAAAGAAGTATCTTATTCTTTAACTACTTTCTTAGTTATTATTTCATTGCCCTTTTTTAATTGTAAAAAGTAAATTCCTTTACTTAAAAAACCAATGTCAAAATACTCTTCACTTGTTACACCCGAGAATACTTGCTGTCCAAGTCTGTCATAAATTGTGATACCATACTTATCATACTCCTTCGACCAGTAAATTTTTCCGGAAGTCGGATTCGGGTAAAATAATGTTCCCGGTATGTCATCAACCGTTATAGCTTCTGAACCAAGTGTTGAACTATTGAGATAAATACTTGTACGGCCAATAAAATAATAGCTTGTCGCTATATCCGGTTTGCCGTCATTATTAAGATCTGTAATATCAATATCGCGGGAGAGACTGGGTGTTTCCCCCAAATTGTCAATTTCAACTTTGGTGTATGTACTTCCGTTATATATAAATGCTATAAGTTCTTCGTCAAATTCTCCTCCATAAGAACGGATTGAAACACCTACTATATCATTGTATCCATCGCCATTGATATCACTTACCGAAAATGTATCTAAGCTTTCTATTCCTATTACGGATGGAGATGTAGAAAAAGTGCCATTAGTATTCATTATTCTATGAACACCATAGGGACTATATTGGTATGTGGAAGAGGTGATAATATCCAAATAGCTATCGTTATTCAGGTCAGCTAACTTTATTACTTCTGTAGACATCGTTGCTATATAACTCACTGTAAATAAGCCATTACCCAAATTAATACATAAATGTATGCGCGAAGTATCATCAGAAACAGAAACAATATCGATATCACCATCATTGTCAATATCCCCAGCGGCTATAGCGCTTGGCCTAAAGCCGTAAATGGATGTTGTAATATATGTGATTTGCTCAAAATTAAAGTTTCCTGAATTAATAATTTTTCCTACTCCAAGTTGGGGTGATGTAAAAGTTACAAGTATATCCTGCTTTGCATCATTGTTAATATCAGAAATTTCAACATCAACTGGATATGAAGTAAAATTTAACGTATTTACAAGAGAAAATGATGCATCTCCCATATTTCGGTAAAGATCTATTTTGGTAGTTGAGAACGCAATTATATCTGTAAAGCCATCATTATCTAAATCTGCAATTTCTATTTTTTGGGCGTAAATGTCATTGAATATATTTGTCAGTATTTTATTGGCGGAAAAATTTCCATTTCCCATGTTCTTATTCCAAACTAATGTTCGGTAACCTGACAAAATATCATTAAATCCGTCATTATCAATGTCAAATATACGTATTGCAGATGTTGCTCCCAAATATATATCCAGTATGTTTTCCTGATAATTGTTTTCAGGCTGGCTATAGGTAAAATAAGATATTTTGCATTTATTTGATTGATTATTTGTAAATGAGGAAACAAAAATTTCTAGTATCCCGTCATTATCTAAATCCTCGGTAAGTAATGTTTTAGCTCCTGTAAACTCATTTGTTATGCTTGTCAGGGGATCAAATCCATTGCCATTATTTTTATTAATACCGATTCCAAAGCTATTTTTGGTGACAATATCAATGAGGCCGTCACCATCTGTATCTTTTACAATTATCATTGATGGATTACTCGGGATATTATCGATTATAATGTCCCCGTCAAAAGTTTCACCCCCCTGGTTTAATATGGCGCTTAACTTAGCCTCCCCTGAATTATAAATAAGGTCTGGATAGCTATCATTATTAATATCTGCAAAATCTATTTTTTCATTATAAACATAGGCATTGATCTGGATTGGTTGTGAAAAGTTGCCATTGCCATTGTTTTTATTCCAGTAAATATTATTAGAATAGTTTAAAAGCGTGATGATTTCTGGTAAATTATCATTATCCAGATCCTTAAGCATTACTTTTTTAACATTATAATTAAACTCGCTGATCACATCTTTATCCTGGAAAGTGCCATCTCCGTTATTGATATACAAAACCACCTGCTGGTCATTATATATCCCGGCAATAATATCCTGGAAACCATCATTATTTACATCCGTGGTTGCTAAAGATTGCGGACTGTCTACAGATGCCCCAACAATTATTTCTGTAGAGAAATTGTCATTTCCAAGGTTTTGATACCAAACTATTTTATCATCAAACTGGCTGGCAGCAATTATATCAACAAGCCCGTCATTATTCAGGTCTGTAGCATGTAAACTTTTAGGAATATTTAAATCTTCTGATATTAGAAGTGGCTTGCTGTGATATAAATCCCCATTTACATTCTTATACCAAATAATATTATTGGCATAATTGGATGAAATGATCATTTCTTTAAAACCGTCATTATTGAGGTCGGCGCTAATTACATCCGTAATATCTGAAGGAGCATAATCCCTGCTAAAAAGTATATTTTCAGGTTCAAAACCAATCTGTGAAAATGCAATTGAAAAATTCAAAATCGTAATAATCGTAATAATCCTTTTCATGTTAATTTGTTTCATTATCCTTGTTCTCCACCTCAAAAAACGTAAAAATACTCCCGCCATACTTTTTCTCAAACGAAAAATGCTCTAAATGGTTCAACGGGGTATGCTTGGAATGCTCAATAATCATCATGCCACCCTCATTAAGCAGATTATTTTCAAATACCTGGTTTACCACGCCCTCGAATTCCTTTTGGGTGGAATTGTAGGGTGGGTCGGCGACAACAATATCGTAGGTCGATTTATGCCCGCTCAGGAACTTGGACACGTCGCTTTTTACGGCAGAGATGTTGAAGTCAAAATCCGCTGCCGTCTGCTTGATGAATTTGATGCATCCGAAGTCGGCATCCACAGCCGTTATCGCTGCCGCGCCGCGCGACCCGAACTCATAGCTCAGGTTGCCCGTGCCGGAGAACAGGTCGAGCACTTTCAGGCCTTCAAAGTCGAACCGGTTGTTCAGGATATTGAACAGCGATTCTTTCGACATGTCTGTTGTTGGCCGTACAGGCAATCCTTTGGGCGGGCTTATCCTGCGGCCCTTGTATTTTCCGGAAATGATCCTCATGAGTTGAATAGTATAAAGTGTTCCAGCGCTTCCTGTTGGGTTTTGCCCCATTTTTCCTGTAATGCCGAAGTATCATATAATGCAAGGTGCCTTATATACGTATAGGCCAGATGAAAGCACGGATGGCTTTCGTCAATTTTCCCAATCAACTGTACCCGGGCCGTTTCGGGGTTCAGGAACAGCTGCTCCATGGTAAACAGGAGGTAGTACAAAATGTCCTCCGGTGTTTTATATTCGAACGAATTGAACAGCAAAAGCTGTTGGTTGCGCACCACTACAATCTCAAAGTGAGTTTCCTTTACATGCACAAAAACCTGCTTCTCATCAATATTTCTCGAAGCATCTAACAAACTGGTTACAAGCACGCTATTTACGTTCTTATAATCAAATACTCCAAATTGGTCGATAAGGAAATTATTCACATTCATCAGGGGTACATACACATTGTTCAGCTCATAGCTGCCTATGGCATCGAACGCGAAAAAATCGGTTTCAAAAACCTTGGTGTTGTATTGCAGGTAGCTGCCCAAAAAGTTTTCATCAAACAGCGCACCGGGTACAAAGGTGTTGAAGCTGTTGTCGTGCAGCACCACTATCTCATCGTACGGACGGGTAAGCTGCGGGTGGTTCACGAACGCCTTCCAAAGCTCCTCCTCAATGGGGCTGTACTTTGAAAACGCTACTGATTTAAAGCTTGTCACCTCCCAGTTGAGCGTATCGAAACAACAGAATGACATGCCGTTTTGAGCAATCTGCAATGTGAGTTTCTTGTAATTTTTAGCGGTAATGGTTTCGTTCATCTGGCAACTGTGGTTGGGTTACAAATTTACATTGTTTTGGTTAGGGTTTAGCCACGAATTGCACGAATTACGTCAATTTTATAATTGCTTTTCCCGACTTTGATAAATCAATCCGTGAAAATCCGCTCGATCCGTGTCATCCGCGTTGCTTTAATTTGTGAAATTGGTGTAATTCGTGGCTAAAATTTTATCTTTGAAAAATGAATCCCACCGACTTCTACAAACTTCTCCGCAGGAAATTCCCATTCAATCCTACCGTAAAACAGGACATTTTCCTGCAAAAGGCGGCCGAGTTCATTACAAGGGATGATGACAGCCTTTTTGTACTGAAAGGCTACGCCGGTACAGGGAAGACCACAATTATTTCCACCATAGTAAACCATTTGGCGGATGCCCAAAAAAAGTATGTGCTGCTGGCGCCCACAGGCCGCGCTGCAAAAGTAATTGCTGGCTATTCCAATAAGCCCGCTTTTACCATCCATAAGCGAATCTACTTTCCTAAAAAGGGGAGTGGCGGCATGGTTGGGTTTACCTTGCAGCAAAACAAGTTCGTCAATACTATCTTCATAGTCGATGAAGCCTCTATGATTTCCGACAGCATCCAGGAGTCAAAGATGTACGAGAATGGCTCCCTGCTGGACGACCTGATGTCCTATGTGTATTCAGGAAAAAATTGCCGCATGATACTCATTGGCGACACCGCACAGCTGCCGCCCGTGAACTCCGACCTGAGCCCGGCATTGGACATTGAGTCGCTTGCGCAAAATTTCTTCCGGGACGTTCAGCACATCGAACTGGATGAAGTAATGCGCCAGGAGGAGAATTCGGGCATACTCTACAATGCAACCGAACTGCGGGAACTGCTCAAGACCGCATTTTTCGACGCATTCCAGTTTAAGCTGAAGGGCTTTAAGGACATCATCCGCCTTGTGGACGGGTATGACATACAGGATGCCATTAACCATGCCTACAGCAATTACAGCATTGAGGATACGGCTTTCATAGTGCGGTCCAACAAGCGCGCCAACCAGTACAACCAGCAGATACGCACCCGCATTTTATCGCGCGAAAGCGAACTTTCTGCCGGCGATTACATGATGGTCGTAAAGAATAACTATTTTTGGCTTGACGAAAAGAGTGAGGCCGGGTTCATTGCCAATGGCGACATTATCGAGGTACTGGAAATTTTCAGGATAGAAGAGCTGTACGGTTTTAAATTTGCTAGGGTAAAAGTCCGCATGGTCGACTATCCCGACGCAAAGCCGTTAGAAACCATACTGCTACTGGATACCGTGGAGAGTGAATCGCCATCGCTCACCTATGAAGAGTCCAACCGCCTGTACAATGAAGTGATGAAGGATTACGAAGGCGAGCCGCAGTATCGCAAGTTTGTAAAGGTAAAGAACAACCCGCATTTCAATGCGCTGCAGGTTAAGTTCTCCTATGCCATTACCTGCCACAAGTCGCAGGGCGGACAATGGAACACGGTTTTCATAGAACAGCCGTACCTGCCGGAAGGAATAACAAAGGATTACATCAGGTGGCTGTATACGGCCATTACAAGGGCAAAAGATAAATTATATTTGATAGGGTTTAAGGATGAGTTTTTTGAATAGCCTCACCCCAGCCCTCTCCGAAGGAGATGGAGCAGCTACACTCAGACACAAAAAAACGTTGACAAATTAATAATAACACAATAAGACACCCTGCTCCAACAGTGTCCTCTCCTTTGGAGAGGAGTCAGGAGAGGCCTATATGACCATGAAAACAATAGCCGTTATACCCGCACGATATGCAAGTACCCGCTTCCCTGCCAAGCTGATGCAGGACCTGGGGGGCAAGACCGTAATAACCCGAACCTACCAGGCAGCGCTCAATACAGGGCTGTTTGACGACGTGTTTGTTGTAACCGACTCTGATATTATTTATGACGAAATCGTGTCTAATGGCGGCAAGGCCATTATGAGCGTAAAGGAACACGAAAGCGGCAGCGACCGCATTGCGGAGGCCATAGAAAACCTCGACGTGGACATTGTGGTCAATGTGCAGGGCGATGAGCCGTTCATCAATAAAGAGCCGCTGGCCGACGTGCTGGAGGTTTTCAAGGGCGATGCTGCCCACGAGATTGACCTGGCCTCGGTAATGATGCACATCACTGATTGGGATGATATTGAAAACCCTAATAATGTGAAGGTAATAGTTGACCAGAAGAATTTTGCGCTGTATTTTTCACGCTCGGTAATACCTTACCCGAGAGATAAGGAAGCGGGGGTGCGGTACTTTCGCCACATAGGCATTTACGCGTTCCGCAAGCACGCGCTGCTGGATTTCTACAAGCTGCCCATGAAGTCGCTGGAGGCTACCGAAAAGCTGGAGCAGTTGCGTTACCTGGAATATGGTAAAAAGATAAAAATGGTAGAAACCGCCCATGCCGGAATAGGCATCGACACGCCTGAAGATTTGGAAAAGGCGAGGAAGATGCTGAAAGGTTAGAAATTTTTGCCACGAATTACACGAATTTCACCAATTAGACAGGGTAAATAGTAACAGTCTAAATTTTGCTGAATTAAAAAATTAACCACATAGGTACATAGCTTTTAGCGGTCGGGTACAGAATGTAATTAAGTGACACAGAGTGTGAAGCTTCGCTTCACTATGTTTTAACTATATGCGCTTTTAGACTATCAAGAGTTATAAAACCTATGTACCTATGTGGTTAAATGAATTTTTAGATAGTCGCTTACTGCAATTTGTGCAATTCGTTGCCTAAATAGTTATTATTTAGTCGCGAACATCTCAGCAATCAATTCATACGAACGCTTCCTGTCGGCAAAATCATCAGCCCAAGTGGCAATCATGATCTCATCTATATTATAATCTTCTGCCAGTTGGCTTAGCTTTTTATGTACATACTTTGGCGATCCGGCAATGAAGCGGTTGCGGTTGTAGGCAATGCGCGCACGCTGTTGCATGCTGTAGTCCATGGCTTTGATTTCTTCGAGTGAAGGCAGGTCGCCCGTAGCACCCATCTCAATGTGGAGCATGCGGTAGTCGAACTCCGTTATCCAGTCCTCAACCTTTTGGTCGTCTTCGCTGCAAAAGGCAAATATGCCCACATTCACTTTCGGTTCCTGCAATGCTGCCGACGGCTTGAAGCTGTCACGGTAAATGGCTGCTACTTCCGGCCCGCCGAAGGGGTTGATGAAATGGGCAAACGACAGCGCCATCCCGAAATGGGCTGCAAACTGTGCGCTGCCCCCGCTTGAGGTCAGTATCCAGAATTCGGGCAATATTTCCGGGGCAGGGTAGGCTTTTACCCTTCCTTCCGAAGCCTCGGTGCCGTCCCCGCCAAGATAGGTTTGAACATCTTTCAGCTGCTGGAAAAAATCTTTCTCGCTAAAGGTGTTGGATGGGTTGAGCAGGTGGGCCGAAAGCCTGTCGCCGCCCGGCGCACGCCCAATCCCAAAATCGATGCGCCCCGGGAAGAGTGTAGATAAAAGTCCGAAGTTCTCGCTCATTTTCAATGTGCTGTGGTTGGGCAGCATGATGCCCCCGGACCCTACGCGGATGCGCTCCGACCTTGAGGCAAGGTAGGGGATGAGCACCTCGGGGGCTGTACCAGCGACTAGCTTGAAATTATGGTGCTCACTGACCCAATAACGTTCAAAGCCCAGCTCGTCGGCCAGCTGTACGAGTTTGCCAGAATCGGCTAAAGCTTGTGCCGCAGTACTGTTACGTGCCACCTGCGACTGGTCGAGCACGCTTATTTTTATATTTTTCATGTAGATGCAAAAACTGTATCCTGCAAAGTTACAGATATGATTTGGATTTTACCGCTATGCTTTAGGTTAGTAGGTACCGGGGCGGCACGCAAAATAAACTACTGCATCAGTATAAAGGAATTTCATACATTTGGATATGAGAACACTTACCCTGCTATTCGCCTGTTTCCTGCTGTTTTCCTGCGCCGACAAACCTGTTTCCGATGCGACCGTCGTGGGTGTTATCCCTTACAAAGGCATCAGCAGTGAAAAAGTAGCTATGCTCAGGCAATCCATTACGGAATATTATGGCGTGGAGACAAAATTACTGCCTGAAGCAGTCCCGACCAAAACGGCATTCGTAAATATAAAATCGCCACGCTACCGCGCTGACAGCCTCATTGCCCTACAGCAGCGATCTATGCCCGAAGGCGTAGATTATGTAATGGGGCTGACCGAAAGCGATATTTCGGTTACCAAAAAAGATGCTGATGGCGCCGTAAAAAAACCGGAATGGAAGTACAACGACTTCGGCATCATGGGGCTGGCATACTGCCCCGGGAAAAGTTGCATCATTTCAGGTTTTCGCCTAAAGCATAAGGACAGGGAGGTGCATTTCGGGCGGTTCAAAAAGGTAGCGATACACGAACTCGGCCATAATTTTGGCCTGCCCCATTGCCCAAATAAAAAGTGTGTAATGACCGATGCTGTGGAAAAGATCGCCACCATTTATAATGCACAGCCGGAATTGTGTGAAGATTGTAAAAAGAAGATATTGTAAAGGCAATGCCCAACACAATTAATTTAACCACATAAATACATAGGTTTTAGAAAGTTCTCAAAACAGCGTGAAACATAGTTGAAGCATCGCTTCATACTATGAGTAACTTTTAGCCACAAACCAAAGCCTACGTACCTATGTGGTTAAAATTAGGGAATAATAGAGGACTAATATTTTCCGCTCAGCAGCGCCCCGCCCATAGGCACCTTCGTCTCAAGCCCTAATTTCTTTAGCATTTCATACGTAGTACAAACCGCTGCCGAGGTTACGGGAATTCCGATCTCTTTCTCAATGGCATCAATGGCTTCCAGCGATGGCATTTGCACACATGCCGAAACCACCAGTACTTCAACGCCTTCAAGGTTCAGCCTTTTGTAAATATCCAAAAGGTTCATAGGGTCCTGTGCCGCGACTTCCAGGTTGTCAGGAATTTCAAGTGCAATGGAATCTACCACTTCAAAGCCCTGATGCTCGATGTAATCAACAACAAGCTGTGTAAGCGGCTTCATGTAGGGAGTGATCACCGCTACTTTTTTCGCGCCAAGCACTTTCAATCCGTTAATTAATGCACCCGCGCTGGTCACAATAGGGGTGGGGCAGTCATTCTTAACGGTCTCCTCATGCAGGTTCGTTTCCGATACGCAGTGGTAGCCGCGACCCATGCTCATGATGGCAACAAGGCAGGCATAGCCCATTACGTCTACGCGGGCATCGCTAAGCTCCTGTGCACATTTCAGGCTTTGGGCATCCATGGCCTCCAGTTCCTCCTTGGTCACTTTCTTCATGCGCATGCGGCTGGAGTGGAAGGTAAACCTTTCCGGCGCAATCGTCTCGCGCGAACGCAGCAGGGCCGGTATCTCCGTTTCCATGGTAATATTGGAGCTCGGCACGATCTGGCCAATTCTGTATGTTTTTTTCATTGTTTATTTTAAATTCCAAGTTCCAAAAGCCAAATAACAAACAAATTCCAATTCCTAAATTCAAAATTTCAAACCTCTGCTACCGTTCTCTAAGATTGGAATTTGAGATTTGGAGCTTGTTTGGAATTTGAGATTTGTTATTTGGTGCTTTACTATTTTACTTCTTCACTATCAACAACTGTATTCCGCAACGTCCCAATTCCCTCAACCGTAGCTTCCACCACATCACCCGGCCACATCCATTCCTGTGGGCTACGGCCTGCGCCAACGCCTGCAGGGGTTCCGGTGGCAATGATGTCGCCTGCATCGAGTGTAAACACCGTGCTCAGGTCGTGTATCAGCTCTTCAATATTGAACAGCATGAATTTTGTGTTGGAGTTCTGCTTCTCAACACCATTTACTGTTAGCGAGAGGTTCAGGTTGTGCGGGTCGGCGATCTCATCGCGGGTCACGATCATTGGGCCCATAGGCGCAAAGGTATCCTGCCCTTTGGAAACGATCCATTGCCCGGCCCTGCGGCAGTCGCGCGCACTGATATCGTTGATCACCGTATAGCCGTACACATAGTCCATCGCATTTTCTTTCGCGATGTTTTTGCCATGTTTGCCGATGATTACAGCCAGCTCTACTTCCCAGTCCAGCTGCTGCGTGATCTTTTGGTTATGGATGATGTTTGTCTCAGTTCCTGTAACCGCTGTTGGCGGCTTCGAGAAGATTACAGGCTGTTGCGGCAGTTCTTTGGCAGTGTCCAGTGTCCTTGCAGATTCTGCCACGTGTTCCGTATAATTCAGGCCGATGCCAAAGATGTTCTTGCGCGGCCTTGGTATTGGGGCCAACAATGTGGCATTCGCCAAGGGTATCGAGCAGTCCAACAGTTCTTCTTTGGTCGCTGTATTCATCAAATGCACCGCATGGTTAAGGCCTTCCATGCCCAGGTCGATAAAATCGAGCATGTTGTCGGGCAGGTGGCTGCTTTTCAGCTGTCCCAGCTTGTGCGCATCCACGATCATGTTTTCTTCTAAAAACCCCAGGCGTTCCGGCGCATGGTTTATTCGGTAGGTAACTAATTTCATTTATTTTGGTTGTTTGTCTATCTTATTTGTTTTAATTCCACATTTTTTGTCACATCGAGCGCAGTCGAGATGCTTACGATATACAATTGTTGTTCTCGACTGCGCTCGAACTGACAATCGTTACTAACTGAAAACTGCGACTGCGACTGAAAACTAAACGGTTTGGTATTTGTCCGGATGCTCCATCTCTTGGTACAACCCCAGTGACGTAATCACCGGCAGGTCATTGAAAGAGAACAGGCAAGCATCTTCGGTCTCGCTCAGGTTTACATGCTCGTGGTACGCCCACGACGGTACGCAGAAAATATCCCGTTCTTTCCAATCAAAACGCTTGCCGCCAATAATGGAGTAGCCGTGTCCTTTCGCGCATTGGTACACGAACGACCCCGTATGCCTGTGTGCCAGCGTGTGCTCGCTTGGGCGAAGCAGTTGTATCGAAGCGCCCATGGTCTGCATCACGTGGCCGCCTGTTTGCGGGTTGGTGTAATGCATGAGTATGCCATCGTAGGGCGAACCTTCATTCACCTTTGCAGCTTCCAAAAGCGCCGGGTACACCTGCTTCCACGAATATTTGAATAGGGGAGAGTAGGGCTTGTCCCAACCGCTGTCGGCAGGAACCAGTCCCACGCCGCTGTATGTCATGGGCAAATGGTTTACCGGAGCAACTAATGGCTGCTTGCCGTCAAATACCGCATAATCGTTGGCTTCCAGTGCATTCACAAGCGGAATGTCCAGCCCGTCCTGCCAAATGCAGGTTTTACCGCCTTCCTCTACGCCATGCTCATGCCACGTGCTGTTGGGCGTTATCACAAAATCGTTGACCTCCAGCATGATCTTGTTGCCGTCTACCACCGTGTAGCCGCCTTCACCCTCCATAATGAAGCGCAGGGCAGAAGCCTTATGCCGGTGCGCCGACGTGCTTTCGCCCGGCCTTGTCACCTGGATTCCGGTGTACAGCCAGCCCACGGCGGCGCTCACATCGCGGCGCTTGTCGTTGACTAAATATACCACGCGGCGGCCTGCCTGCTCGGGCGTAACCAGTTCCGATGATTTCAGTACCAGTTCCCGAAGTTGCTCGTACTTCCAAAGCATCGGCACCGACGAGGTACGCGGCTCCCATGGCTCGATGTCGTTCGCTACCGTCCATAAGGCACCCGCGCCAAGGCTTTCCAACTCTTTGTAATAGGCTTCCAACTCCGGGGTGTCCTGCACCCGCGCACGGCCTAAAACACTGTCGTCATATTTTGTTTCCATACTAAACTTTATTTAGTTGAATTTGTTTTATTTAAAGCGGAATGGCCAGTTTCAAACCAGCTATCCCTGTTCCTGCCTTCCGCTGTATCCCCGCCGAAAAAGCGGGGGATGCCGCTTCAGTCAGGGCTAACGGCTATCTACTTTTATTTTTGGAGGCTTTTCCTACTGTTTCGTATTATTCTATCTTATTTCCGTAACGTCCCATTCTTGGCTGTCTCGGCTTTTTCTCTTTTTTATAATTCCTTACTCTTGGAATGAGCGACTTATCTTTTTGACGTTGGCCTATGATGGCGAATATCCCAAACATTAGAGCCAGGCCAATACCGGCAGCTACATCTGATTTTATTTCTGAACCCTCATCTTTAAACAAAAAGACAGAATGTTCCGAATCCGTCATTAAAATAAAAGTACCTCCTCTAAATATTTCGTCACAATGTAATCCCTTGAAATTCTTAACGTGCATCTTTCCAAGGTAGTTAAACCTGAAACGAGCTTTGTTGCTTCTTGAGCCTTCACCGCATCGTGTTGGCACATCAACAATATTTACAATTACTTCCCTGCCTGTCGTAAGAACATCCAAATCATCGTACTTCAGCTTGGTAAGCCAAAGTGCCCCAGCCATCATCAAAAGGCTTACAATCGTCAGGCCTTTTAACTTCCCAAACATCAAAAATCCTCCTGCGTATCAGTAAACGTAATGTTCTTCCTCGGGGCAGTATTCACACGCAGGTCGAAGATATCAAAGCGGTTATAATGGCCCAGGATGTCGTGCATCTGCTTGGGCTGTATGCATTTAGAGAGGTCAATGTCTGCATACACGATCCCTTCCTCATCGATCAGCGGCTCGCCGATTACCGCGCCATTCGGCCCAATGACACCCGAGAACGCGCTGTTCTTGCGTGTCAGCAGTTCTTCGGCATTGGGCACATCTTCCTTCATGATGTCAATGATCTCCTTGGTGATTGTCGAACACGACACAATCGTAAACAGCTTCCCTTCAAACGAGTGTGCTGCCGCCCTTATCTTTATCGCTTCTGCCATGTTGTAATCAGGGGGGGCAACGGGGAGGGAAATGTAGTTGGCAATGTGTATCAGCTCGCCCTGTGTCAGCAGCGTAAAGCGTGCCAGCGTATTGGTGTTTTCCCCACAGGCCAAAGTGCCTATCGGGCCAATGTCTGTGTTATATACTTTCAGTGACGACCCGTCACCACCGGTCCACGTGAGCTTTTCCGCCCAGGTAGGAACCAGCTTGCGGTGCTTGCCCACAAGGTTGCCGTTATTGTCGATTATCAGGTTGGTATTGTACAGCTCTCCAAAGCTTTGTCCGCGCTCGTTTACACCGATGACCAAATGACAGTTGTGTTCTTTTGCCGCCTGGCATATCCTATCAACTTCCGGCCCGGGTACGGTAATAGAGTTCACATACAGCTTCTCGTACCACTTGCTGCCCTGTACCGGTGTCATGATCCAGTTCCAGTAGGGGTAGCCGGCCACAAAGACTTCAGGGAAGGCCACGAGTGAAGCACCGTTATTGGCAGCCTCGGCAATTATCGAGCAGGCTTTATCCACCGTGGCATCCACGTTAAGGAAAACCGGTGAAGCCTGTACTGCGGCAGCCTTGAATTTTGGTAAATGAAACATATTTTAATTCTGGATTATCGATTATTGATGTACTTTTTTTGGGCATTTCAGGCTTAGTCTCAAATATCCTCCTTACAGTACCCTTTTTTCCTCTTAGCGATACCCTAAAATCTCGGATCCGGGATGAAATATTCCTCCAGTTTTTCCCTCATTTCATCAGGAAAGGGACTCGATTTTATATCGTCGCGCCCTTCATTGAATTCTACCCTTACAAGAGATACTTCGCCCTCCAGGCACAGTGATCCGTCGGCATGCTCAAACTTAAACCCGCACTTCATTGATGATACGCCTATTTTCTTTACCCAAATGTATTTCGTTAATACATCGCCTAATCGGGCTGCTTTTTTAAACTGTATCTTTAAGTCAACCGTGGGTATTCCACCTGTTTTATGGATGTTTTTAAAAGGCATGTCAAGTATCTCGTCATAAAAGTCCTCAACTATATTGTTGAGCATTTCCAGAAAGCGTGGGTAGAACACAATCCCGGCAAAATCAACGTGCTGGAAACGAACAGTTTCATCTTTTTTAAATGCTTTTTCCATTAGGCCTGTACTGTATTTTTAGTTTAAATCGTTGTATTTTTCCGGTCTCCGTTTTCGGTAATGCATCCATATAGCGTATCTCCCTTGGGTATTTATAGGGGGCCGCCACGTTCTTGAACCAGTCCTGTATCGCTTTGGTCAGGTCATCCGAAGCTTTTTCTTTGTCCTTCAACACCACGTAGGCGCACACCAACATCCCGCGGTTCTCGTCGGGAAGCCCTACAACAGCACATTCAGCTATGTCCGCATGCGCCAGCAGTACGCTTTCAACTTCGATGGCCGCAATGTTGTAGCCGGATGAGATGATCATGTCGTCACCGCGGGCCACGAACCAGAAATACCCGTCCTCATCCTTGCGGAAAATGTCGCCGGTGATGTTCCAGCCATTCTCTACATATTCCTTTTGCTTATCCGGGCTGTTCAGGTACTTGCAGCCGGTAATGCCGCGTACTGCAAGCCGTCCAGGACTGGCATCGGTAATTTCGTTGCCTTTGCTGTCCACTATCTTTGCCTCATATCCCCGTATAGGCAATCCTGTAGCGCCCTTGCGCATGTTTTCATCGTTCGAAGATATAAAGATATGGAGTATTTCGGTGGAACCGATGCCATCGATGATTTTTAACCCTGTGGCTTCGTACCAGTCTTCCCATACTTTTAGCGGCAATGTTTCTCCCGCCGATACGCATTTGCGGAGCGAGGAAATATCGAAGTCTTTTACTTTGGTAGTCAATATCCGCCATGCCGTTGGGGCAGTAAAGCAGATAGTTACCCTGTGTTCCTCAATAGCTTTCAGTAACAGGTCCGGCGATGGTTTTTCTATCAAAAATGTCGATGCCCCGTAATAGAACGGGAACAGCACCAATCCGCCCAACCCGAAGGTAAAGCCAAGTGGCGGGCTTCCTGTAAAGATGTCATCCGGTGTTGGCTGCAATGAATATTTAGGGAATGCCTCGCAGATAAGCAATATATCTTTATGGTAATGTGAGGTCATTTTCGGCTTGCCGGTGGTGCCCGATGTAAAGCCTATAATGGCTAACGAATCAGCTTTAGCAGGATAATTTTCAAAGGTCCTCGGCTTGTTGCCCATCAGCGTTTCCAGTTTCGAAATGTGCTGACCACAGCCGTCGAAAGTGATGATATGCTTCAGGAATGGCGAATCCACTTTGATCAGCGCTTCTTCCAGAGTGTAGTCGCAAAGGGCATGCGATATTTCCGCACAATCGATCATTACGTTAAGTTCTTTTTCGCGCAATAGAGGCATGGTTGCCACTACAATGCCGCCCGCTTTCAGGATGCCGAACCAACAGGCCACATACATCGGGTTATTTGCAGAGCGTATCAGTACGCGGTTGCCCGGTACAAAGTCAAGGTTTTCTTTTAATACATGGGCTATCTGGCTGGACTTTTCATAAAGTTCCTGAAACGTCCAATTACCCTCAAACGTGTGAATTGCGATCCTGTCGCCATTGCCTTCGGCTATATGCCTGTCCAGCAGCTTTTCCACACAGTTCAAGTTGTCCGGGAACTCAAAATCCGAATGCCCGGTAAAGCATTCCGCCTGTAGCGAAGCGTGGGGCAGGTGGTCGTGCGCAAAATTATCTTCGTAATGTTTCATTGCCGTAAGGTTATTACTTTTTATGTGTCACAGGTTTCAACGCTCTCTTCATACCTTCCATAACTTTACGTTCGCCGCCCTTATAGGGGTAGAAATGCGACGCGGCCGACATGTATTGCTTCGGTATGCCAACCGAATCCAGGTCGTTTGCCCTATATTGCTCATACGCCTGTGCATTACGCACAAACGATGGGTCAAGTAGTAATGTTTTGCCCAATGCTACAAGATCGGCGCGGCCATTTAGTAATATGGTATTTATTTGATCGATATCCTGTATGTAACCGGCTGTGATGGTTGGTACGTGCACAGTATTCCGCACCATATCGCTGAAAGGTGTTTGCCACATCCTGCCCACTGCGGGCTTTTGATGCGCAACGGTAAGCCCGGTGGAAACATTAATGATGTCTGCACCTGCTTTTTTAAAGGCTTCGGCAATTAGTACAACGTCATCATCGGTAATGCCCCCTTCTGCCCAGTCGGATGCCGAGATACGCACGCTCATCGGTTTTTCAGGAGGAAATGCCTCACGCATTGCTCTAAACACCCTTATAGGGAATTTCAGCCTGTTTTCTATACGTCCGCCAAATTCATCTTCCCTTATATTCGTTAGTGGCGAAAGGAACGATGCGAGCAAAAAGCCGTGATGCGCCTGAAGCTCGATCATGTCAAATCCCGCTTCGTCGGCGTTTTTAGCGGCGTTCACAAACTCATCGGTGATGATGTCCATGTCCTCCTGGGTCATTTCATGCGGCTCAGCTATGCTATCGTTGAATGGGATAGGGGACGCTGATAGCAGCCCCCAGGCATCTTTCAAAGGTTCGTTACTGCCCTCCCAAGGGAATTGCATCGCACCTTTGCGGCCGGAGTGACCTATTTGCACCGCGATTTTTGAGGCGCTGTTTTGGTGGATAAAATCGGTTATCCGTTTCCATGCAACTGTTTGTTCTGTAGACCATATACCGGGGCATCCTAAAGTAATTCTTCCGGTAGGGGAAATGGCTGTAGCTTCGGTAATTATCAAACCTACGCCGCCTATCGCTCTCGACCCGTAATGCATCAGATGCCAGTCGGATACGAGTCCTTCCTTTGCCGAATATTGCTCCATCGGGCTCATGACAATACGGTTGTCCAGCACCATCGAACGAAGTGAAAACGGCGTAAACGCAGCAGGCGTATCCGGTTTGTTGTCGGCTAAATGCGCATTGAATTCCGCCAGTACCTTTTGCGTGAACGACCTGTCGCGGAGGCCGAGGTTCTCAAACGTAACTTTTTTGGCACGTGTCATTACACTAAAGGCAAACTGCTGGAACGGATGCTGTATGTGGCGGTCCATATGCTCAAACCAGTCAAGCGATACATTGGCCGCATGTTGTATCATTTCCACGCGGTTGCGGCGCAGCTTTTCATAATTCTCAAAAACAGCAGGCACATCGTCTTCATATTTTATAACTGAATCGGCGAGCGCAATTGCGCATTCCATCGCAAGTTTGGTTCCGGAACCGATGGAGTAGTGGGCTGTAGCCTTGGCATCGCCCAGCAATACTATTTTATTATGGCTCCATTTTTTATTAGTTATCGCAGGGAACTGCCTCCAGTGCGAACGGTTGGATATCAGGCCGTGGCCGTCGAGCTCTTCTTTGAATAATTCAGACAATTTACTGATGGTATCTTCCTCATTCGTTACCGAGAATCCTGCTTTCTGCCAGGTTTCATCGGTAGTTTCAAATATCCAGGTACTCATGCCTTCCTCATACTGGTAAGTGTGCGCTACAAACGTCCCGAATGGAGTGGTCCTGAAGAAATAGGTAAACGCATCCAATGGGCGTCTAGAGCCCATCCATACAAAGCGGTTGCTTTTCATTTCGATGTTGGTGCCGAATTCCTGCTCAAAATGGCTGCGTACGCTGCTGTTAATGCCGTCAGCAGCTACGATAATGTCAGAATCTTTAAACTGGCTTAAATCATCTACGTTTGCTTCAAAATGCAGATTCACTCCTTCTTCCCGGGCACGTTGTTGTAGTAATTGAAGTAATGTCTTACGTGAACATCCACAAAAGCCGTTTCCGGTAATCCGCACCTTCTCACCGTCACGGGCTACGTCAAGCTCATCCCAATAGGCAAATTTGGTGCGTATCAGGTCGTACGACTGCGGGTCGCGGGTTAGGAACTCGCTCAGCGCTTCGTCTGAAAACACCACGCCAAACCCAAAGGAATCGTCGGCCCGGTTGCGTTCGAATACGTCAATGGCATAGTCAGGCTTTGCTTTTTTAAGCAGGATCGAAAAATACAATCCGCCGGGGCCGCCGCCTATTACTGTTATTTTCATTCTTTTATAAAAGGTCGTTTAAGGGAGAAAACCTCACCCAGTTTAGAATAATTAGAGCCTTCGAGGCGGGCTATAGGCTTATAGGTTTCCCGGTTAATCTTATAATCAGGCAGCAATACGCTTTCGTCCACATGAAACATCACGATCCGGCCTATCATTATGGTTGCACCGCCGTCCTTATGGTCTTCAAGGCTGTAGTGATGTACGAGTTCGCATTCGAAATGTATAGGGCTTTCTGCTACGCGCGGGGCTTTTACTAAAACAGAAGGTTTAGCGGTTAGTCCGGCATACTCAAACTCATTCCCGTCGGGAGGGAGGTTAACAGAAGTGTTGTTCATCGCCTCCACTAATTCCTCGGTAGCCATATTCACTACAAACTGCTTTGTAGCCAGCACGTTATTCAGTGTGTCTTTATTGGTGTTGCCACTACGCACTGTAGAGAACATTACGTGCGGCGGGTCTTCGCCAACGGCATTGAAAAAGGAAAAAGGCGCAAGGTTGGTGATGCCGTCCTCACTTATGGATGATATCCATCCGATAGGGCGCGGAATCACAGCACCCGTCAGTATCTTGTATATATCTTTCTGGCTGGTTTGTGCCGGATCGATCTGCATGGCTGTGTTGTTTAGTTTCCACAAATAAAAGAAAAATTATGGATTAGTTTTTATGATTTTTGTGATATGTTCAGGAATTGATTGAATTTTTAATTGCTGTGACAAAAAAGTATCAGATTTTATACATATAGTGTTTTTTAATTTCCAATAAGGCTTTTTATATTTATAAAAATTATTAACCGATAAATTTATGGCAGGTAACTCAACCAAAGGCATTTGGAAAGTAATCACCGCTTCATCGCTGGGAACACTTATAGAATGGTATGATTTTTATATTTTCGGAAGCCTTGCAGTGGTTATTTCTACAAAGTTTTTCCCTGACGGCAACCCAACAGCGGCATTCCTTTCAACGCTGGCAACCTTTGCGGCCGGTTTTGTTGTAAGGCCCTTCGGAGCTTTGTTTTTTGGCCGTTTGGGTGATGTCATAGGCCGAAAATATACTTTTATGGTTACCCTGCTGCTCATGGGAGGGGCTACCTTTCTTATCGGTTGTGTACCAACTTATGAAACTATAGGTTTTTTTGCCCCATTATTAGTATTGCTTTTGCGTTTGCTGCAGGGACTCGCGTTGGGCGGCGAATATGGCGGCGCGGCAACCTATGTGGCGGAACATTCGCCGAAAGGCAAGAGGGGGTATTGGACTTCTTGGATACAGACTACAGCTACTTTTGGCCTGTTTATATCCTTAATGGTGATATTGGCAACACGCGAATTACTATCTGCTGAAGAGTTTGATGAATGGGCATGGCGCGTACCGTTCTGGATATCAATTTTAATGGTGTTGGTATCGTATGTGATACGCAAAAAAATGCATGAATCGCCTGAGTTTGCCAAAGCTAAGGCAGAAGGGAAAATAACAAAGAACCCGCTGAAGGAAAGCTTTGGGAACAAATACAACCTGAAATTTGTATTGCTGGCATTATTCGGTGCCGCAATGGGACAGGGGGTAGTGTGGTATACCGGGCAGTTTTATGCCATGAGTTTCATGAAAACAGTTATGCACGTTGAGTCTTCACAAGTGGATAGCCTGTTAGGAATAGCATTGCTATTCGGTACGCCATTTTTTGTCTTTTTCGGATGGCTGAGTGACAAGGTAGGGCGAAAGCCGATCATGATGCTTGGATTATTGCTGGCGATAATTTCTTATAGATATTTATATACAGAAATGTACGAAACTGCTGATATTTCTTTAAAAATCGAAATGAGCAAAGATATTCGCCATAATCAAAATCAAATCGATTCTTATACAATTTATGAAGATGGGACAATAAAATATAATCGTAAAACAATTAATGAAAAGACAGGCAATGAGATTGTAGCTACCGTTATAAAAATTCCTCCTGATGATTATTTTTACCTTACCTTCCTCGTTTTCATCCAGGTTATCTTTGTAACCATGGTCTATGGGCCCATTGCTGCCTTTCTTGTAGAAATGTTCCCGGTAAAGATTCGCTATACCTCCATGTCATTGCCTTACCATGTAGGGAACGGTATTTTTGGCGGATTGCTGCCCGCTATCTCTACGTACTTAGTCACCAATGCCGAAAAAAGCGGCAATCCCGAATTTTACCTGGAGGGTCTGTGGTACCCGATTATCATAGCGGGAATATGCTTTGTCATAGGGATGGTGTACCTCAAGTCAAAAAATAATACAGAACATGATTAAAATCTGATTTATGAAATTACTTAAAAGAATGCTCGGAATCGTATGGATTTGGCTGGCTGCTGCTGCTGCCTATTTCTGTATTGTTGAATTTGGCCTCCCAAAGTTCGATACAGGCAGGCAGGATGACCTTGTTTTTGGCATCATCATACTTTTTGTACTGACACCTTTAATTGTCCTGGGGTTAGGCATATTTGGCTATTATGCCCTCAAAGGCGAATATGACAATGTTTAACGTCAAAATATTTAAGAAAATTTACAATAATTTATAAAGGATTGTATCTTTACAATTCCAAAAAGCAAACACAATGAGCTACTATCAGGTAAAAAGCCTAGAACAATACTTTAAGCATTATAACAAGTCTATTCGTGAGCCCCGTAAATTTTGGGATAAAATAGCAGAAGAAAATTTTACATGGTACCAAAAGTGGGATAAGGTTGTAGAATTTGACATGCAGGAAGCCGAAGTAAAATGGTTTCTTAATGCAAAAGTTAATATCGTAAAAAACTGTATCGACAGGCATCTGGCCAAAAGAGGAGATAAGACTGCAATCATTTTTGAGCCTAACAGCCCTGAAGACGCACAGCATATCAGTTATAACGAACTTTATGACCGTGTATGCAAGATGGCAAACGTACTGCGTGAACAAGGGGTAAAAAAAGGAGACAGGGTATGTATATACCTGCCCATGATTCCGGAACTGGCTATTGCGGTTCTTGCCTGCGCACGCATAGGCGCAGTACATTCGGTGGTATTTGCAGGATTTTCTGCTTCGGCTGTTACAGCCAGGATACAGGATTCGCAGTGTTCTATGGTAATAACATCCGATGGAGGCTATAGAGGGAGTAAAACCATTGATCTCAAAGGTATAGTTGATGAAGCGCTTGAAAAATGCCTTTCGGTGAAACAAGTACTTGTTGTTAAGCGTACAGGGTCTGCCGTTACAATGAAAGAAGGCCGCGACCAATGGCTCCAGCCGCTTCTTGATGAAGCCCAAGCCAACAATGTGGCCGAGATCATGGATGCCGAAGATCCGTTATTCATACTATATACTTCCGGGTCAACCGGCAAGCCTAAGGGAATGCTTCACACCACTGCCGGCTATATGGTATACAGCGCCTATACGTTTAAGAATATATTTGCTTACGAAGAGAATGATGTGTTTTGGTGTACTGCCGACATCGGGTGGATTACCGGACATTCTTATATATTATACGGCCCGCTATTGAACGGTGCGACTACCGTAATTTTTGAGGGCGTTCCATCATACCCTGACTTTGGCCGTTTTTGGGAAGTAATAGACAAACATAAAGTAACACAGTTTTATACGGCACCAACGGCTATCCGTTCGCTTGCTAAAGAAAACTGGGAATGGGTAGACAAACACAATCTTTCGTCACTAAAGATAATTGGTTCTGTTGGCGAACCGATAAACGAGGAGGCATGGCACTGGTATAACGACCACGTTGGTAAAAAGAAATCGCCTGTTGTAGATACATGGTGGCAAACAGAAACTGGCGGAATAATGATATCGCCGATACCATTCGTTACCCCTACAAAACCAACTTATGCTACACTGCCTTTACCAGGTGTACAGCCTGTGCTAATGGATGAGAAACGTAACGAAATTGAAGGCAACCAGGTGGTTGGCAGTCTTTGCATCAAGTTTCCGTGGCCTGGCATGGCACGCACCATATGGGGTGACCACCAGCGCTTTAAGGAAACATATTTCTCTACTTTCCCGGGCAAGTATTTTACCGGAGATGGTGCGCTTCGTGATGAAGTGGGCTACTATCGCATTACCGGAAGGGTAGATGATGTGGTCATTGTATCGGGCCACAACCTTGGTACTGCACCTATAGAAGATGCTATTAATGAGCATCCTGCTGTAGCCGAATCGGCAATTGTAGGCTTCCCGCATGACGTTAAAGGCAATGCCCTTTATGGCTTCATCATATTAAAAGAAACCGGAGAGGGCAGGGACAGGGATAATCTTAGCAGGGAGATCAATGAGCATATTTCAAGCCACATCGGGCCTATTGCCAAGCTGGATAAGATACAGTTTGTATCCGGTTTGCCAAAGACGCGTTCAGGCAAGATTATGCGAAGGATATTGAGAAAGATCGCAGAAGGTGATTTTTCCAACTTTGGTGACACTTCTACATTACTCAATCCTGAGATTGTAGATCAAATCAAGGAAGCCAGAGTCTAGCAACTGTTATGTCAATAATAAGAAATGGCTTTTGGACTTTATGTTCGAAGCCTTTTTTTTTCTTCATAATTTACATTAATAACAAAGTATTATGTATGAAAGTATTATTTATTTTGATATTAGCTGTGTTGTTTTCTCCTAAACAAGGATATAGTCAAAAGGCATATAAATTTGATTATGTACTTGAATATGAGTATGAGCATCCTGCGGATGACGGAAAGGTGCACGCTCATACGCATTACAGGTTTATCAATTCATCTGATAACAGCTATATTTTACTCATAAATGTTGATGAAAAAGTCGTTTCCATGCGTTTGATTACAGAAGGCGGCCAGTTTTATCACAGTACAATCTCTGAAGAAGATTTTTTAGTTGAGGCAATCAGCCTGAGATGTCCCGCAACAGGCCATGTGACGGAAACAAAGCTAAATAATTATGCTGTTGTGCCAAAAAGCGATACGATAATTAACAGCCGTTCATTCAGCAGGGTCGAATTATTGCCGGTTAATGAAAAGAAATTCAAAAAAGGAGAGCTGTCAGCAAGAGAAATTATTATGGATAATACTCTTGGCTTAAAATTTCCGTTTTTTACACCCGACGATACAGCACATCGGTTTTATAATGAAGGCGAGAAAATTCCTAATGGACTTTTAAAAGAATCTGTTGTTACTGACTTTGAAGGGAATATAACAGGCCGTACCCGGCTCATTCAATATATCCCTTTGAAAAAGATGATTATGGTAGATAAAAATTGTAAATAAGATATAGAATTTATGATTTAAACTATCCGTTAAAACTTTCATAATATTTCTTTTCTACCTGTTTTTATGGCAAAATTCAGTAATTTTGATATGATCTCCTTACGCTTATAAAAAAGAAGACTTATGAAAGCCGGATTCACAATTTTTTATACTGATGATGACCAGGATGATCTGGAATTTTTCAGGGAGATCATCGAGAGTATTGATGCCAACGTAAGTTTGGTAACCCATACTAACGGAGACCAGTTGCTTCATGCACTCAATAATCCGCCACCACAACCTCATCTTGTATTTTTGGATATTAATATGCCTGGAATGACCGGCTTTGAAGTGCTCAAAAAAGTACGTCAGTCGCATGATAGCCTGCCTGTAGTAATGTTTTCAACTTCGGGTGATGATGAAACCATAAATAAGAGCAGGCAATTGGGCGCCAGCTATTATGTAACTAAATCAGGTATATTTGAACAGCTTAAAAAATCAATTGAACATGCTATTTCTATAAATTGGGGTAGTTTTATCCCAACTGAAAACAATTTTGTTTACAGCTACTAATCTTTTATAATGAATACTGAACTTGCCCCCTTTTTAGAAAATTTGCGGCTAACTACAGCCCAATCACATAAAGATCTCGAGAGTCTGCCCTTATCTGAATCGATTATTAACCCCGAAATTACTGATGAACAATATGCTTTGTATCTTAGCCTGATGTACGATGTGGTTTCGGATGCTGAACAGAATATATTTCCACTATTGGAAAATATTATTCCCGATTTAAATCACCGCACGAAGGCACATCTTATCCTATCCGATCTTAGTGTATTGGACAGGAATATTTTGGCACCGAAAAGTCGTCCTATAACCCAAAACCTTAATGAAATCTCACCTGGATTTGCTTTAGGCATTATGTACGTATTGGAAGGATCTTCGTTAGGCGGAAGAGTAATCCTTAAAAACATTACAACGGCTTTGGGCTATGATGGTATAAAAGGGGCGTCCTATTTTGCCGGTTATGGAGATAAAACAGGAAGTGTATGGCGAAATTTTCTGGCGGTAATGACTGAATATGAGAGTAAACATGATGCAGGAGATGAAATAATAGCAGGTGCTAACTTTGCCTTTGATGCTATAAACGATTATTTCACAGAAAATTCACCAGTATAGTTGCATGAAGATAAAAGACATTGTTAACCGCGACATAGTCAACCTGTCCAATTGCGAACAGGAGCCTATCCATATTCCGGGAAGTATCCAGCCACATGGCTTTTTGCTCGGCCTGAAGGAAAACTCATTTGTAATTGATTACTGCAGTAGTAATTGCGGAGATTTAACAGGATATACTTATTCAGAACTCCTGGGTGCTGCATTTGATGCGGTATTTGGTGTTGAAGCCCTAAAGTTGCTCAAGGAATATATATTTGATGAAAAAATGCTGTCATCATCTTTGCTAAAATTGGAGATGAGAGGCAGTAACTTTTTGTGTACAGTACATAAAAGCAACAATGTATATGTGCTTGAAGCAGAACCAGTAAATGACGATTCTCGCCCTGCGAGCGCTGTATATGACCAGACATCACAATTTTTAAGCTATATGCATGACACGCATACGCTGAAAGAACTTTGTAGCCTTGTTGCAAATGGCACCCGTGAAATTACGGGATATGACAGGGTAATGATTTACAGGTTTGATAAAGATTATAATGGAGAAGTGTTTGCCGAAAGTGTAAGGAAAGACCTGGAACCATTTCTTGGGCTGCACTACCCTCATACTGATATTCCCCCACAGGCAAGGCAGTTATACATGCAAAATCTGCTTAGGCTTATTGTGGATGTCAATTATACACCTGTGCCTATTTATACTATAGATGAAGGCCAAAATAAAAATCTTGACCTTAGCCTCTCCATACTTCGCAGCACATCGCCGATTCACGTTCAATACCTGCACAATATGGGGGTTGGGGCTACACTCACTATTTCGCTTATATATAAAAAGAAATTATGGGGACTTATAGCCTGCCATCATTATTCACCCAAGAATATCAGTCCTGAAGTGAGGCTTGCTGCACAACTACAGGGGCATTTCATAACTTCACAGATTGATGTGCGCCAGGCTTCGGAAGAATATGATGAGGCACGAAAAGTTACCAATGCGCTGGAAAAAATAAATAGTTACGCACTTGGAAGCAAGTCTGACCTGAATGATATTGCCAATACCCCTGAAATACTTAAACTTTGCAATGCGGCAGGGATTGCCATAGTTTTTAACGAAAAAGTATATAAGGGAGGGCTTACTCCGTCTGATGACGAGGTAAGGCAGATTGCAAACTGGCTTGCGGCCTATAGCAATCGCACGTCCTTTAATACAGATAAGCTGGTAGATTTTTTACCGGAAACCAAGAGCTTGTGTAGCACTGCTTCAGGCATAATCTATCATTCATTAGACATAGAGAGCGACAATTGCATCATCTGGTTCAGGCCCGAAACTATTACTGAGGTACATTGGGCCGGTGATCCTGCAAAATCAATTATGAAAGATGCTAAGGGGCTCTCGCCAAGAAATTCATTTTCGTTGTGGAAGGAAATTGTTAGCTGTATGAGCAAACCCTGGCTGCAACCGGAAATAGATACAGCGGCTGCCTATGCTAACAGTCTGCAACGCCATATTAACCTTCTTATCATTTCACTGGAGGAAGAAAAATACAGAAAGTTGAGCGAATTGCTCAGGCAAACCAATTCAGAACTGGAAAACATAAATTGGATCAGCACACATGATGTGCAGGAGCCGCTCAGGAAAATACAGCTGATATCCTCACGCATATTAAGCAAAGAGGAAGATATGTCGCCCGATGTACACGATTCGCTTAAACGCATGAATGCTTCTGCACAGCGTATGCAGACCTTGCTGGTGGACATCCTGAAATATACCAAGTTAAAGCATACTGACGATTCTTTTGAAACAGTGGATTTGGAAACTCTTTGTAGAGAAGTTGTGGAAGATATGACCGAAACGATATCTGAGCAATCTGCAGAAGTAATTATTGAAGACCTCCCTTCTGTTGATGGGATACCGTTTTTGCTGAGGCAGCTATTTACAAATCTGATTGCAAATTCAATTAAATACGCTTCGCCGGGTATAAAACCTGTTATAAGAATTACTGCTGCAGAGGAACTTAAAAGCTATTTACCGGAAGATAAGACTCTTTTCAAGGTTATTAATGTGGCAGACAATGGGATAGGGTTTGATAAACAATATGCTGAATCCATATTTAACATCTTCACAAAGCTCCATGCTTCATCAGAATATAAAGGTTCCGGGGTAGGTCTGGCGCTTTGCCGCAAGATCATGCAAAACCATAATGGGTACATAACCGGTTCGGGAGTTCCGGGAAAGGGCGCAGTAATGAGTCTCTATTTTCCTTCTGAAGAACGTTATAATTGACAGACAATCACTATTTTATAATTAAACAGAGCTGTAGTGTTTTGCTACAGCTCTGATAATCAGCTAAGCACGGCTTAGCAGGAGGGCAATTTGGGTGTAAAATAATATAAGTTACTGCTTTCGGGTCACTTGTACTGCATATAAAGATAGGGGAGGGAAAGGTTTTATATGCATTTATTTTACTTTGTAAGACATTACAAATTTTCAAATTTTTATGGAGGATTTTGTAGCCACTATGGGTGATTTTAGATACCCCAAAAGAGGTATTTAGGGTGTGGCAAGGAGGATAAAACAGGATATCCAATATGATTTTAGGGTATACTTTCCTTTTAACCTGTTATTTTGATATTAACAAGTCCCGCAAAGAATAATTTTGAAACAAAAAACAAGGCTGCAACAAACGTGGCTGCAGCCCTGCCTGCAACTGAGCGCCCCTGCCCAGCATTATGAGGTATTTGAATAAATGCCTGTTCTGTAAACGACCCTGCCAGCTGCAGGCTGTCGCATTCGCTCCGCACCTGTGCGTACAGGTAAAAAGGATGCCCCGGAATAACACACTTCCGGCTGCCTGTAACCCCACGGCTCATGTTATAAAGGTCATTGTGAGAGAAGTTGTGCACCATCCGCTCCCTGCTTGCCAGGTTTACCTTCACAGCTACATCGCCTATGTGCATAAGGTCAGAAAGCCGCCTATTCATGTCGTTATCATCAGCAATATAGAAATCGAGCGTTACCCACTCACTATCCTTAGCGGAAGCCGGAAAAGGAAGCGGTCCCTGATTCTCAAGCGAAACACTGCAGCCTGAAAACAGATAGTTTTCCTGCGGTGTCGGCCATCCGCCGTTTATCATCTGCGCCTGCAGCCTGACTGTTTTCAGCCCGGTCTCTTTTTCCGGTGCTGTTACTGCCAAATTTGCGTAGTAATTAGCAACATCCATGATTTAGCATATTGGTTACTATTTGCCTGACTCTTTCCTTTATTACCTGTCCCGCCTGGAGACATTGCAAAGTTTGACATTCCCATAAGGTGTTTTATAACCCTATCGGATGATTTTGACCGATACCCCAAAAGAGGTATCGGAAGCGCAGGAAGCATAATAAAACAAGGCTGCAACTATGTATTACAGCCTTGCCGGATAAAGCGCTTGCCAGGGATTACGGTATATTTGGGGTAAATGTTCCCTGGGAGAATGCGCCTGTCAGCTGCTGGCTGTTGGTCTGGCTCCTTACCTGGGCATAGAGGTAGTACGGGGTTCCTTTTGTGATAAGTCCCGGATTGCCCGTTACAAACCTGCCGATGTTATAAAGATCCTTTGGAAGAATGCTTGAATTTATCTGCTGGTTGGGGCCAAGGTTTACATTTAATGGCGCGTCGCCGATTGATATGAGCTGCGAACGCTGCTGGTTCATGTCATTGCTGGTGGCAAAGTAAAAGTCCAGCGATACCCATTGGCTGATGTCTACAGAAGGAGGGAAGGGATTGGACGTCTGGTTTATAACGGTAAAGCTGCAACCGGAAAAAAGGTAGTTGTTCTGCGAGTTTGGCCAGCCTCCGTTTACCATCTGGGCTGCAAGGTTTGCAATCCGGAGCCCGGGAACAGTTTCGGGAGCCGGAAGGTTGGTAAAGTCAACCACTTCGTCTTCCTGTCCGGCAAAGAGGTAGCGCAGGCCGTTAACCTCTATGCAGGCCGACCAGCACTTATGTATGCCAAAGCACGGATCGCCAAAAATGCCATTGCCCATCTGAACTTGCGTGGTTCCGCCGTCAAGGGTATCCTGTAATGCATCTGTTACATTTATAACAGTATAATTGTTGATGTTAGTGTTAGTGTTCAATGCACCGTATACGGCCCATCGAACGTAATAGTTAGTTGTACTCATAATTTTTAGTATATTGGTTAAAACTTAGTTAATGTGCCTTCGGTGATGCGCATCGCTAACAGGCATTACAAAGTTTGAAATTATAGCCTGCTGTATCATGCCCCTAAAGGATGGTTTTTATGGATGCCTCAAAAGAGGTATGGCCGGAAAAACGGGGGTGCATTTGCAGGATGACATTTTTGAAGTAAGTTTACAATACCTCTTTTGGGGTAGTCCCTGCATCAAACAGGTAGCTATATTTGCATCATATACAAACAGTAACCAATAAATAATCTAAATATGCCAACAAATTCTAAACACATTTTCGTTCAGGTAAACACGGATGCCATCATCGACATCAGCAGGAAATATGAAGGCAATTTCCCGGAAGGGGCGCAGCTGGACCAAACCATAATATACGACCAGGGTTCCATGGTGCTGGGCAGCCCTATAAAAGAGCTTTATATTGATGTGGAACCGGGTCAGCAACTTTATATTACCATACTTCCGCTGATGCTGTATGGCTATCACAAAGTGTATTTTACTGATTTTGTGCCCGAATCTCCTTCCAGCGTAATAAATAAGCTGCCTGAATTTAATTCGCACGTCGTTAGCTTTAGCTTAGATGTTGACACTGAAGCACATGTTGGCGCGCAGGAGCGTTTTGGACTTAAAGCCGTACTGGAATATTCTGACGGCGATGGCAACATCCTTACAATAGACATGGACATAGACCCGGTGCTCAGGGTAATCCAAAGAAGACAGAAATAATACATTTAGTGAAGCGACAGGTTTACAAAACAGCCATACTCTTTTTCTTTTTTTTGTGCAGCGGTATTGCTTTTGCGCAGGATAAGGAAAAAGCAGACAGCCTGAAAGCCGTACTGGCGAAGGGGGGCTCGCTTACTGCTGTGGAAAAAATGGAAGTATTGGCCCAGATTTCCACCTATGCCGCTTCGCCTGAAGAGGTGCTTAAGTATGCCGATAAGCTTTTGGCGCTTGCTTCCGCACAGAAGGCTTACCCGTATATGGTTACGGCCTATCACTACAAGGGTGTAGCGCACCGGCTGAAGGGCGATTTGAAGGTTTCGCTGAAAAACCTCTTTGCCAGTGCGGCGCTGGCAGCCAATCATAAGCTCTACACCGAGGAGGCCGAGGCATACGGCGAGATTGCCAATACCTATACCGCCAACAAGGATAATAAAAATGCCCTTGTTTACAATAAAAAGGCGGTAACGATAATGCGTCGCCAGGACAATAAGGAAAGGCTGGCAGTAAACCTGCTCAATACAGGCTATAACTATTACATTTTGAACCAAATGGACTCCGCCCTTGTGTGCTACAATGAGGCGGAGCCTATTTTCGAAAGCATTGGCCTTACGATAGGCTCGGCCTATACCATAGGCAACCGGGCGCTGGTATACTGGAAACATGGTAAAACCGGTGTGGCCGAAAAAGACCTGCTCAAGGCAATAGCAATGCTTAAAACACTGGGCGACCAGTTTGGCATGGCCGATTACCACAACCAGCTGGGGAGGCTCTATTTCGAGCAGGGGCAGCCGGAAAAGGCGGCCGGACATACCCTGCAGGCTGAAAAGATGGCAAAGGGGCTCAACCTGAAAGGCCAGGTAAGGGATGCCAACAAGCTCCTGTCGGGAATATATGAAGAAAAGGGCGATTACCAAAAATCGCTTGCCTATTACAAACAATTCGTTGCCTATCGCGACAGCATTGAAAATACGGAAAATACCAAAGAAATTGCCAATCTCAGAACCGAATTTGAAGTCAACCAAAAGCAAAAGGAAATTGCTGTACTGGAAAAGAACCAGCTTATGAGCCGTATATACATCATCATTGCCGTATCGTTATTGCTCATTGCCATACTGCTGCTGCTCTATTTCAGGCAAAGGTTCGTAAACACAAGGCTCCTGGCGGGCAATGAGCGAAAGTTACATGACGAGAAAATAAAAAACCTGCTGAAGATGCAGGAAACCAAAGCGCTGCAGTCGATGGTGGAAGGGCAGGAGAAGGAACGCAAGCACATAGCGCGCGAGCTCCACAATCATTTTGGCAGCCTGCTGGCGACCATAAAGGTGAACCTTAACGCCATTGATGAGAAGGCCATTTCCAACCATGCCACGCTGACTACGCTGGTAGACCAGGCCTGCAGTGACATCCGGAACCTTTCGCATACGCTGAACATGGGCGTTTCGGAGGACTTCGGGCTTATCCCGGCCATTAAAGAACTGGTGGCCAACATTGAGCAATCGAACAAATTGGAGGTTGAATTGTCGGCCTCTGTCGGGGATGAAGAGATGGGGGTAGAAATGGAACTCTTCATTTACAGGGTCATACAGGAATTGGTAAGCAATGTCCTGAAGCATTCAAAAGCCACAAAACTGTCGATAACCATCATTTGCTTTGATGAGGATAACCTCATAAATATCATCATTGAAGACAACGGGAAAGGCTTTGACGTAGCGCAAAAAATGAAGGCCGGCTCCGGGATGGGCCTCAATACCCTTGCCGAAATGATTACCGAAAGGCATGGCGACATTAAGATAGACAGTAATGCCACAAGCGGTACGACTGTTATAATTGACCTGCCGATTGATGCAGAGGGTTATAACCAATAACTGAACAGAGATGATTAAAGTACTCATAGTAGATGACCACCATTTGTTTGCCGAAGGGGTAAAATCCATGTTTAATGCCGCCGACGGCATAGAGGTCGTGGCCCATACCATGAACGGGAATGCCATAGCTTCGATCCTGGAAACTACCGATATCGACCTGATCCTGATGGATATCGACATGCCGGTCATAGACGGCATTGCCTCGATGGAGCTTTTGAAAAGCAAGGGGTTTGACAAGCCGATACTGATGCTTACCATGCATCAATCCATCAAAATGATACGGGATGCGCTGGAAAAAGGCGCACAGGGCTACATACTCAAGGATGCCTCGAAATCGGACCTGGTGCAGGCCATCAAAACCACGAGCCAACGGCAGAATTATTTCCACCCTAAAATTAATGACCAGGTATTCAATTACCTGCGCGGAAAAAATACGGTAAACACCGACCAGCTTTCCTCGCGCGAAAAAGAGATCATAAAATGCGTTTCGCAGGGCATGAATACCAAGGCTATTTCCGGGGTGCTGTTCATCAGCGAGCATACCGTGAAAACGCACCGCAGGAACATCATGCACAAGCTCAATGTAAAAACCTCGGCCGAATTGATAAAGCTGGCCCTGGACAAAGGGATCATTTAATCAGATGCCCAGCTTTCTTTTGAGTTTAAGAAAAACCAGGGCGGTAGTATAGGCGTTGCCCGCGGCGGTAAGGCGCTCACTCTTGCTTATCTTAACCGCATCGCACAGCTCATCAAGCGTAATGGTGGCGTCTTCAGGAAGGTCCTTCCAGCGCTGGTACAGGGTATTGGTATCCATTACAGGGTTTTTGAGGCGGCCGAGATCGAGCCTTTTTAGCGCCTGGTTGATCATTTCAATGTCCAGGTTGACGTTGTGTCCCACAAGTGTAGCATCCTTTATAAAGTTAAGGAACTGTATCATGGCCTCGGCCTCGACAAACTTTTCCTGCGTCGGCTGCCTCAGGGCACCTCCGCTAAGCGCGACCGATTGCGTATTGAACTTATCCTGCTGCACGAATACCTGCATGAAATCGCCCACTTCAATCGCATTTCCCGTAACCCCGATCGCGCCAATGGATAGTATTACATCTTCTTTCCAGTCCATCCCGGAAGCTTCCATGTCAAATATCACATAGCGCCTGCGCTCTTTGTCGTCACCTTCAAACAGGGCGAGGTAGTTTTTCCAGAATTGGGGCGCGCTGCCGCCTGTAAGCCAGTCGAATGCCATATTACTTGATGGAGGTTATTGAAAATCGGTTCTTGATCATGTCCTGTATGTCGCTTATCGGCTGGAAAGTGTTTTTAAGCTTTACTTTATCTGATTTCGACAACTCGTTTAAGTTCAAATATTTGCCGTCTGAACTGCCTTTGAGCCCTTCCTCAGTACGGAACTTCATCAGGGTATTATAGGCTTCGGCGCACTCTTCATAAAGGTCGGCGCTTTTGGGTTCCAGTTCAGCCAGTTTTTTGTAGCGGTGGTACGTATTGGTTATTTCGATAAGGTTGTGGCTTAGCGCCAGCAGCCTTGCCGCATCAACAAGGGGTTCAAGAGCCCGGCTCTTAATGTCGAAAAAGTCTTTGTGCTCCCCGTCGCTTTCCACAAGGAATTGCCTGAAAAAGCCCAGTGGCGGCGGATTTTTAAGCACATCTGCGGCAAGGTAGGCAAAAAACTTCTTATTCCGGGCAATGTTCATTTCGATATGGGACGACAGGGCATCCTCAATTACCGGCGCACCATAGATGAAATCAAAATCAAAGAAAGTGCTGCTTAGCTCTACATTCTTTTCCGCAGGCGTATTGATCCATGAATCGTATTGCTTCATCCAGTCGGTCAGCGATTTGCACCACTGGCTGTTGCTGGCCAGCAGTTTGGCCGGTGAGGGCTCATAGCCTACCTTGCCCAGGTAGTCAATCACAATTTCGGCAAGCTCTACAAAATAACGCTTTACATTATTGTATTGTTCAGGCTCAACATCTTCAAAAATCAGGGCATTGTCCTGGTCGGTAAGCAAAAGCTGCTCTTTACGGCCCTGGCTCCCGATATTCATCCATACGAAACGGACAGGAGGGGGGCTGCCGATTTTTTCTACGGCCAACTCTATGGCGCGGCGCGTTATGGCAATATTGATCTCGGCAACGATATTTGAAATGTGGGAGATAGGTATAAGGTTGTCAATAGAACTCTGGATAAGGTCGGTAAGCTTTTCACGCACATAACGCAGTTCTTTGGCGTTGGCAGCCCTGCGCGTCTGTTTTAAAAGTACTCCCGGGGTATTGGATTGTGCTGCAACCACATCGTGCTCCGAAATGATGCCGCTTACCGTGGATTTGTCTGTCCCGTCCTTTGTTACGCAAAGGTGGGCTACATTGTGCTTGAGCATCAGCATTTGTGCCTCGGCAATGGAAATGTTTTCAGGGACGGTGATCACCGGGCTGGTCATAACCTCGCGTGCCGGCGCTTCAATGGACATCAGGCCTGTAGCAATTTTGGAACGCAGGTCCCTGTCGGTGATGATGCCTATCGGCAGGTGGTCCTCATGGATGATCACGCTGCCTACGGCGCTGTTGGACATTGTTTTGGCAATGAACTTCAGTATATCGTCGGCATTGGCCGTAATGGGGTTGCGGGTATATTTTATCGGCTGGAAATATTGTATGTCAGCAACCTGGTCGCTAAAAATCACATTCTCTGCCATCAGCTTGCCGCTGCGTTCCTTGTCGTAAGGGTTGCGTGTCTGTGAGGCAAAGCTTTCGAGCAGGAACTCGAGCACTTTTGGGTTTTGCGTGATGAAAGGGCGGAAAGCCTCGATAGGAATGGCATATACAATTGACTCCTCCCGTGCACGTGCCGTCATGAGATAATCGTTTTTGGCAAAAAAAGGCCGCAATCCGAGAATATCGCCCTCGTCGCACTTGTCGATAAGGGTTTCCTCCGCATCCGAAGTAAGGGAAAGGCCCACGGCGCCATCCTTAACTATATAAAAGTCAGGGTGGGTAGCATCTCCGCCCTTAAAGAGTACCTGGTTCTTTTCGAGATAAATGACTTTTGACTGCTCGCAAATATGCATAAGGTCGGCATAGTCGAGGCTGCTGAAAGGAGGGGAGTGCTTAAGAAAGTCGGCAATGCCTTGCGCTACGGGGTTTTTCATACAAATTATTTGGAACCTAAATGTACAGATTTTTCAATTCACCCAAAAGTGATGCTTACAGGAAAAGCATAAAGGTTTGTTAAAATTGACCCGACAAAGCAAATCAACCCTGTAATGCTTAAATTTACCGTATCAATTTTATAAATAAACAACCATGAAATTATTTACGAAAACCGTAATGCTTTTTGTAGCTGTGTTAGCTACATCATTAACATCTGCCCAGGATAAAAAACCGGCCAGCCCGCCGGCAACCGCTACCGGTAAGATCAATGGCGCAAACATTACCATCGACTACAGCAGCCCGTCTGTAAAAGGAAGGGTTATCTGGGGAGAGCTTGTGCCATATGGCAAATTATGGCGCGCAGGAGCCAACAAGCCCACAACTTTTGAAACCGATAAAGCCCTGATGGTTGAAGGCAAAGAACTGCCGGCAGGAAAATATGCGTTGTATGTAATTCCGGAAAAAGGTACTGCAACAGTGATTTTCGGTAAAGATCCTTCAGTTGGTTTCAATAAGTATGATGAATCCTATAACCAGTTAAGCGTTAGCGTAAAAACAAAGAAGTCGGCCAGGATGACCGAAAGTTTGGTATACAGCATCAATAAAGATAATGTAACGCTTACGTGGGAAAATTTAGACATCCCGGTGAAGATTAAATAATTATTCACATTAAGGATATGAAAGCACATTGTCTACATCAATGTGCTTTTTTTATTTATGTAAGTGATTTGATATTTTATTTTTTATTTTAGTACCAAAATTCAATACTAAACTTCATGGAGGAAAAGAAATCCCGTTTGATAAAAATTACAATAACGATTATAGTGTTTATCGGGATTTTAATCGGTGTCTATTTTTTTGGATATTCGCAGGGGAAAGGTGATTGCCAAAAAGAACAAATAGAGTTTTATAGGAGTAAAAATTAGACAATACAAACCAATAATATGATGATTGATATAATTACCAATTAAATTATTATTTTACATAATGTAAATTATAGTTCAAAATTTACATACAGGAAAGCGGGAGTAAACCCGCTAATTCCCAGTAATTATTGTTATTTCTTGATGTCACCTGTATAGACGAATTTCTCGCCCTGGTACACTGTAACCTGTACAACCCCCGTTTTAAGCGTATGCATCACATACCCGAAAACCTGGTTATTTGGGAAACGTATGTAATATGTACTGTCAGCCATTGTTGGCGCCGGTTTTTTAAGCTTAAAGCGGTATTCGCCATCAGGCATGATGTGCAGCGTAAATTTATCCGTTTCAGCTGCGGTATACATTAGCTGGCCACCAACATAATGCTCGGTAACAGTTTCAGGCAATGACGGAAAATCTTTGAAGGAATTTGATTTTTTAAGTATCGAATACAATTCAAAAGTCTTGATCGATAACGGCACCTGCTTATCCTGTGCAGCCATGTTCATTGCAAATGCCATCAGTAAGCAAACGAGTAATTTTTTCATTTTGGTAATTTTTTGATTTAAGGACGTAAATATAAAAAGATTTTAATTCCTTACAGGGATTACATGCAATTACAGCAAAAATATACCCGCTGTAATTTCCCGTTGAAATATTCGGGCGATATTTGCGTTGGATTACCTCAAACAAACCACAACTCATATGTCCGATACCGTTAGGATCATATCCTCTGCAGTG
Organism: Flavobacterium sp. MFBS3-15; assembly: GCF_026107645.2. GTDB lineage: Bacteria > Bacteroidota > Bacteroidia > Flavobacteriales > Flavobacteriaceae > Flavobacterium. The sequence goes on from NZ_JAPCHV010000002.1 coordinate 251,153, forward strand.
CTTTCTGAAAACTGGGGAAAGCTCAATAAAGTCAAATACGAAACGCTTTTGAAAGACGGCTCCTGGCAGACCCAGGAACGCGAAGTGTACAATCGCGGCAATGGTGCTGTGATTTTGCTCTATAATAAGGTAAAACAAACTGTAATATTAACCGAACAGTTTAGATTGCCCACCTGGTTCAACGGTAATGCTGACGGCATGATGATCGAAGCGCCTGCCGGCCTGCTGGACGAGCATGATCCGGAAGAATGCATTCGCCGCGAAACTGAGGAAGAAACAGGCTATACTGTGACCGATGTAAAGCGTATCATGGAAGTGTATATGTCGCCCGGCTCGGTTACAGAGATCATTTACTTCTTCATTGCTGCTTATTCCGATGCCATGAAAACCGGCGAAGGCGGCGGCCTTGACAAAGAACAGGAAAATATAGAAGTACTTGAAATAAACTTTGATAAAGCATTGAAAATGATATATTCAGGCGAAATTAAAGATGCCAAAACCATTATGCTTTTGCAGTACGCACAGATACATTCGCTTTTGGGTTCTGACTAAGGTACTGAGGTACTTAGGTACTAAGGTTCTTAGAGCCTAAGCGCCTAAGCCCATCAGCAACTAAGTAACTCAGTTTAACATAACTTTACAATCCGTTCTGTAGGTAATTGCTTATTTTTAAGTTCAAATACGTACCGGATGGATATTACCTTCAACAACGACCCCAAACTTTCCATACTGTTCCCCTTTATTTATTTCGCGTGGCAGGACGATGTGCTGACCAGTAAGGAAATCAGGATAATAAGCGATTTCATTGGCAGCCAGGATTGGCTTACCAAAGCCGAAAAAGACTTCCTGAAATCAAAAATAAATACCGCCTCCCCTCCTGCCCGTTCTGAGCTTTTCCACTGGAAGGAGAAGATCAATGCAGCCATGGAGAACAACAAGCCGTCCAACCTTACCGAATTAGGCATACTCATTGCAAATTCCGAAAGGGAAGCCATTAAAAATGAAGACATTGAATCCCTTGCTGTTGCTTTTGCGGGATTGGAATCCGGATTGGGCATCATGAGCCGCGAGGTCATTAGCGGCTTCCGCCAAAAAAGGGACACCATTACCAATAAATACCGCACGGCAGAGAGTTTTAACGTTGCTAAAATGACGGCATTGCTCGATGGCAGCCAGTCGGAAATAATAAATAAGGTAAAAGCGATCATTGGCTCCGCTGAATTTAAGCTTGACATTCCAACCGACACTCAGGAATACCGTGAAAAAGTATTCCAATGGTCGGAAATACTGGCTGAAAACGGCCTGGGTTCCTATGCATATCCTAAGGCGCAGGGAGGAAAAGATGATATACTGGGGTATTTTTCGATCATGGAGACCCTCAGTTACCACGACCTGAGCCTCGTTATCAAGTTTGGCGTGCAATTCGGGCTTTGGGGCATGAGCATCCTCTCCCTCGGCACCGAAAAACATTATAAAAAATACCTGAGGGATGCGGGAACCCTTGAGCTTCCCGGATGTTTCGCGATGACCGAAACCCATCACGGGTCTAACGTTAAAGGCATTGAAACGACGGCTACCTATAACCATGCAGACCGCTCGTTTACAATCCATACGCCTGTAAAATATGCACGCAAAGAATACATCGGCAATGCGGCCAACCATGGCGAGATGGCAACGGTGTTTGCCAAACTCATCATTGACGGGAAGGATTATGGCGTAAATGCGTTCATCGTGCCTATTCGCGACAAGGAGAAACAGACCGTGCCGGGTGTTACCATAGAAGATTGCGGCCACAAAATGGGGCTGAACGGCGTAGATAACGGCATTATTTATTTTGATAACGTGGTTGTGCCTTACGAGAATATGCTCGACCGCTTCGCACAGGTTAATGAGGCAGGCGAATTTGAAAGCCCCATCCCGAGTGACAACAGGCGTTTCTTTACCATGTTGGGCACATTGGTCGGCGGGCGCATCGGCATACCACGTTCAGCTTTGGCGGCAGGAAAGACAGGATTGGCCATAGCGATAAAATATGGCGACAAACGCCGGCAATTCGGGCCGGAAGGCGGCAGCGAAGTCCCTATCCTGAACTACCGCATGCACCAGCAACGATTGATGCCGTACCTGGCAAATGCGTACGCGCTTCATTTTGGCTTACAGTATCTTACCAAACGTTTCGTAGACCGCACCGAAGATGAAATGCAGGAAATAGAGGCGCTGGCCGCCGGCATGAAAGCCTACACTACGTGGAATACCCGCGACACGCTGCAGGAATGCCGCGAAGCCTGCGGCGGCAAGGGCTACCTGAGCGAAAACCGCATTGACGACCTGAAGAATGATACCGAAATCTATACGACTTTTGAAGGTGATAACACGGTACTGATGCAGCTTACGGGCAAGAACAGGCTGGGCGAATTCCGTAAAGAGTTTGGGGAAATGAATGTTTCCACAATTTTCAATTACGTACTGGACCAGGCCAAAACCGCTGTCACGGAAAAGAATCCGTTTGCCACACGGAATACCGACGAAGCACACCTCAAAAGCCGTGAATTCCACCTGAGTGCTTTTAAATACAGGGAAAAGGAAATTGTAACTTCGGCGGCAAGGCGTTTTAAAAGGCTGGTTGATGACGGGCTGGATGCTTTTGATGCGGCCAACGTCATGCACCCCCACATGATACAGATTGCCGGTTCCTATCTGGACCGCGTGATCCTTGAGCAGTTCCAGACCCAGCTTGACATTGTGCAGGATGAAGGCCTGAAGGAAGTTTTGGAAAAATTATACCACCTGTTTGCGCTCAACAAAATAAGCGAACACAAAGCCTTTTACCTGGAACAGGGCTACATGGAGGGCAGCAAAACCAAAGCCATACGCAAGCTGGTAAGCCAGTTGTGCTGGGAAATCCGGCAGGATGCAGTGCCGTTGGTCGATGCTTTCAACATTCCGGAAAGCTGCCTGGCGCCGATTGTTACCAACAAAAAGGGCGAAGCGTAAAAAGAAAAGAATGTGGTTTTATGAAAATCTTCTTGTCCCGAAAATTATTTTGTTTCGAGCGCAGAGACGTTGCAATGCAACGTCTATATCAGGACACATAAGTTAATTTCGTATATAGTCAGTTATTGCAATTTTATATCGAACTCACATATTTATTGAGAGCTCGGGATAAGCACTTTTTCTCAAATTATTGTGTTTAAATCATTCATATAGACAATTATCCTTTTTTTTACCACAAAGGGCACGAAGATTTACACAAAGTACACTATGTAATCCGTCAAAAGGCGGGAGTTCACAAAGCTTTGTGTCCTTTCAGCGTAAAGATTTTGTCCTTTCTGTTTTGTGTTCATAGTGGAAAAACCTTGTGACCCTTGTAGTAAAATCTTTAAATGAATCTTCCGAACACTTTTGAATTAAAGAACTTGCAGATTTAGAATAATAATTTTATCTCGAATTCACGTTATTTAGAAATTAACGTTCCATGCTAATATTGTATCATAACACAGCCTTCCGTTTTTTACTACTAATGGCGAATCGAAATTATTCGTGTATAGAGCGCCGGTACCCAGTCCCTGCGGCATAGGGTTATTTTGCAGGTAGGTCCACTGCGCAATGGCATTCAGGCCGATGTTGCTCTCCAAAGCCGAGGTAACCCACCAGCCGATGTTGTATTTTTCGGCAAGGCTGACCCATTCATTGGTACCACGGAAGCCGCCAACCAAACTTGGCTTTAATATGATGTACTGCGGCTGTATTTTTTGCAGCAGCGCTTCTTTATCTGCAAAGGAAAATACACCTATTAGCTCTTCGTCGAGGGCAATGGGCAATGGTGTGTTTTTGCACAGATCGGCCATGGCGTCCTGTTGATGTTGCTTTATCGGTTGCTCTATGCTATGTAATTGAAATGATGATAATTGATCTAATTTACTTAAAGCTTCATTTTCGGCAAAAGCCCCATTGGCATCGACCCTGATTTCGATTTCCTCAGCAGAAAAATTGGACCGGATAAACCGCAAAAGCCCCAGTTCCTTTTCAAAATCGATTGCCCCAATTTTCAGCTTTATGCAATTGAACCCCTGTTCCAGCTTCTCCCCGATCTGCTGCTTCATGTAGGCCTCCTCTCCCATCCACACCAGCCCGTTTATGGCAATGTCCTCCTCCCCTTTTGTAAAGGCGGAAGGGAACAGCAGATAGGGTGTTTCTGCTTCAAGCGAACGGAAAGCCGTTTCCAGTCCAAACTGGATCGAGGGGAATTCAAGCAATGCCTCCCACAGCTTTTCTTCCCCCAAACCGATGTTCCCGCACGCCCATCGGAGCTTTTCCTCATAGTCCGGACGGTCGTCAATGCTCAGCCCGCGCAGCAGCCCGCACTCCCCTATTCCGCGTTTCCCGTCTTTTTCAAGGATAATAAACCAGGTTTCCTTTTCGGTCATCACGCCACGGGAGGTACCTGAAGGGCGTTTGAAATTGAGCGTGTATTTTTTATAAGTCGCATTCATTGAGTTTGGGGCACTGATTATTAAAAATCAACACACTCCTAAATTCTCTCAAGACTATTGTTCGGACACATCTCCACCGAAATTAATTCCCTACGGGAAAATAACGTCCGGCGTAAACTTTGCTACCAAAATTAATTCCCTAACGGGAAATATCAGCACCTATATTATCCCGTAGGGATTAAATTTCGGTAGAAATAATGACGTTATGATCGGTTTTTCCCGTTAGGGAATTAATTTCAGTTCTCAAATATTTGTGCGTAAATGATAGTCTTGAGATGGGCTAGAAGTATGCTTTTTGATGACACAATTAAAAGTTGAAAATTATAATTCTATGTCTTCTCCAATAGCGATTAGCATCAGGTCTTTGCCTTTGTTGAAAAATTTCCTGATGGCTTCCTCATGGTTGATCTTGATATATCCGAAAGTATCGTAGTGATAGCCAAGCACTTTGTCGCACTCCACAAAATCGGAAGCAATGATGGCATCCTCAACATCCATGGTAAAGTTGGAACCGATAGGCAATATGGCAAGGTCGAGTTTGGTGCGCAACGGTATCAGCTTCATGTCGTAAGTAAGCGCCGTATCGCCGGCAATGTAAATATTCTTGTGTTCGCCCTCAATCACGAAACCGCCCTGGTTGCCGCCATAAGTCCCATCCGGAAATGAGCTTGAGTGCACTGCATTCACATACTTCACTTTCCCGAAGTCGAACTGCCAGCTGCCGCCGTGGTTCATCGGGTGCGTATTAAAACCTTTCTGTTCGTAATATCCGGCAATCTCGGCATTGGAAACTATCGTTGCGCCTGTATTGTTTGCAATAGCCTCTACATCCAGAATGTGGTCGCCGTGGGCGTGGGTGATCAGTATGTAATCCGCTTTCAGCTGCATGATGTCGATGTGCGAAGCCAGTTCATTGGCCGAAATGTACGGGTCTACGATGATGTTTTTGCCCCCTACCTCAATCCCGAGGCTGGCGTGGCCGTAATAGGTAATTTTCATTTTTTAGTTTATTTGTTGATATGTTTATAAATTGATTCGGTTATTTGTTGGTCGTTGGTAACGTCTTTGGCAAATAACCAAATCAACGCATCAACAAATAAACTTCTTTTAAAACTGCAGTACTATACAAAGCAGCACCGACAGGAAAAATGTACCCAACGCTACCTTTTTCAGTTCCGGGTCCAGGTCGCGCGGCACGGTATTTTTCGCTACAGTCCTCAAATGCAGGACGAACGGTACATACGAAAGTAAGAATAAATACTGTACCGGACTGAAATTGCTGAGGATGGCAAAGGCGAGCGTTAGGCTCAATGCCGTGATGATGACTGCGAAATGGTACACCTTAGCGTTCTTGGCACCCATTTGCACTACCAGCGTGTTTTTGCCCGATAGCGCATCCGAAACCTGGTCGCGCATGTTGTTCAGGTTAAGCACCGCAACGCTTAGCAGCCCTATGGAAATGGCAGGGAGTATCACAAGGGTGTCGACTTCTTTGGCAAACAAAAAGTAGCAGCCTATGACGCTTACAAGTCCGAAGAAGATGAATACGAATACATCGCCCAATCCCCTGTAGCCGTATGCGGAGCTGCCTACTGTATACTTAATGGCGGCGGCAATGGCGGCCAGCCCCAAAAAGAAAAAAAACAGGGAGTAGGTAAAATTTTCCTTTCCAAAGGACAGGTAAATCAAAATTACAGCGGCAGCCAGTGTGAGCAGTGACGTAATGATGATGCCTTTTTTCATGGCGCTTACGGTAATGGCCCCGCTTTGTATGGCGCGCTGCGGCCCGATGCGGTTCTCGTTATCGGTGCCTTTTACGCCATCGCCGTAGTCATTGGCAAAATTGGATAAAACCTGAAGCCCCAACGTTGTTACCAATGCAAAACTCAGTATGCCCCAATTGATGAAATCCTGTGAGTAGGCATAAAAGCTCCCCACCAATATCCCTGAAACCGACAGCGGCAGTGTCCTTAAACGTGCGGCCTGCAGCCATGCTTTTATGTTTGACATTCTTTAAAATCTGTTTATTTGTGGATTCGTGGATTTGGTTATTTGTACCTCTGATAATCCAAAAATCTAATATCAAAAAAGTCTATGTTTAATCGTGGCCAATCTGAAATCTGAAATCAAAAATCTGAAATGGCCTTACATCCAGTGCTTCTCCGTTGTCTCCACCTGGTACAGCCAGTAATTGGCCAGCTGCTTCAGGCGGGTATAATTGGCCAGTCCGAAAGAGATGGTTCCCCCGGCGGTGTGCAGCGAAACGATGCCTACATCCGAACCTTTTTGCCAGAAATACTGCGTGAGTGAAACGGTATGTATCTTGTGCGGCTCGAGGAAATCGTTGTCAATGTCCCATGCCCCGCCCTGCTTTATGATGAAATCATCGTTTACGAAAAGCCTGCTGTTCCTGAACCCGAAATAAATGACAGCCATGACAAACAGCGCATATACCGGAATTATAAGGATGATGTTATATAACTCCGGCTCGTATTTATATGCCGACCAAAAGTAAACGCTCAACGGAAGGACCAGCCAGAAAAACGCAGGGAAGATCATCTTCCTGAAATTGGGCTTGAGCATAACGCCTTTCTCGGGTATCCCGCCAAAGATGAATTGCAGGAGTATGTCCTTTTCCCGTTCGTCACAGCCGGGTATTTCTATGGCCGTTTTTTTCTGTTCCTTGGCGCTGGCCTCCATATTGCTGGCCTGGCGGATGTGCAGGTCGCGTATGTTGAGCTTCTTTTGGAAGAAGTTGCGAGTGACCCTTACAATCTGTACTTTTTCAGGCTTTAGAATGGTGCTTTTGGTATTGATGAGGCCGTACGACAGTAACAACGAACCGTCCTGTTTTGTAATGCGATAGCCAAAGAATTTGATGATTGTGCGGGCCAGGTTAACGACCAATATCAGCGCCATAACCCCCACAATTATGAAAGTAAGGAACTTAAGCACCATCTCGGCGGTAATGTATTCATCAACCGAAAAATCATACCCGGAGTATTCTAAAAACTCGTCAATGTGCTGCGATGTGGTAATGACAAATGCCAGCAACAGCGCAAATGTACGTGCGTAATTCGATGTGACTCCTGCTTTCAAGAGACTAAGCAGGCTAATTTCAATAAACGACTGCCTCTTGTCCACAGCATCGTGCATCTGCGTCTCTTCGGTAAAATCTCTCTTTAAAACGCTGCCTGTATGAAGGCGGGCTTTGAGTGCAATTGCCAAATCGTGCGGTATTGCCTTTATCGAAACTTCCTGCTTACCGGTTCCTGCGGTATCTACTTCCAGAGCATGAACCCCAATGAGCCTTTGCACAAGGGATTGGTTAATGTTCACCTGCTGTATCTTGTCTAATGGGATAGCCAGCCTGCTTTTGTTGATGATACCGTCTTTTACAATGAATTCCTGGTTCTCCTCGTCAAGGTAAAAGGTGAAATTCAGGTATTTCAAGTAGGCAATGACCGCTATGAAAACGAAAAACACCCCCGAGCCGATAAGCAGGTAAAGCTTATTTATCTCCTGGAACTTGAAGAGCATCCCAAGCAATATCGGCCAAAGCGCGCGAGCCATCTTTTGCAGGGTATTGCCAAACATTACCACTACCCCAACGAGCGACTGCCTTTGCGGGCGGCTGAAATCATTGTTCATCGGCTTCCTCTTTTAGGATCTTGCCCATCAGCAATTGCTTGATGCGTTCGGCCTGGTCTTTGTCTATCCCCGGTATCTGGATGTCGCTCTTTTGTCCGCCTGCTGTGAAAATATCCACCTCGGCAAGGCCCAGCCTCCGCGAAAGCCAGCCTTCTTCGATAGCCACGTGCTGCACACGGTTATAAGGGATTATCGTTGTGGTCAGCGCTATGGCACCGCTACGGTATATCACATCGTGCTTACGGAATGCAAAGCCGCTATTCCTGAAGCGTACCGTGGCAATGACTATCGTGAGCAGCAATATGGCAGTATAGGCAATGGCAACATAGAGCCAGTACGGCTGCAATTCTTCAATAAAGTAGAAACCCGCACCGCATACCATGGCAATGATCCCAAAAGTGATGCCGATATTCAAACGTATAACGTTGATATATGAGGGCTGTAAAGGCGTAAGCTCCACATCCTCAAAGCGTGGCAACGAAGCGGTGTCTATGGTTTCGTTTGTAAAATCTTCCATTATTCAGTTAAGGGTTTGGAGTTTAGGGTTCAGGGTTTGGCGCGGCGAATTCAGGGTACTAAAAGGCAACCCGGAACTCAAAACCCAAAACCCGGAACTTTTTACGGTATCCATTTTACATCCTTAAAGTTAGGCTTCCTCTTTTCAAGAAACGCATCACGGCCTTCTTTGGCTTCTTCGGTCATATAGGTAAGGCGGGTAGCTTCACCGGCAAATACCTGCTGGCCCACCATGCCGTCGTCGGTAAGGTTAAAGGCGAATTTGAGCATCTTGATGGATGTCGGCGACTTGGCCAGTATTTCCTGTGCCCATTCGTAGGCGGTGTCTTCAAGTTCGGCGTGGGGTATAACGGCATTGACCATTCCCATTTCATAAGCATCCTGTGCTGAGTAATTGCGCCCCAGGAAGAATATCTCGCGTGCCCTCTTCTGCCCTACCATCTTGGCAAGGTAAGCAGAGCCGTACCCGCCATCAAAACTGGTCACGTCGGCATCGGTTTGCTTGAAGATGGCGTGTTCCTTGCTGGCAAGGGTAAGATCGCACACCACGTGCAGGCTGTGCCCACCTCCCACGGCCCAACCGGGAACCACGGCAATAACCACCTTCGGCATAAAACGGATAAGCCTTTGCACCTCGAGGATATTGAGCCTGTGCATGCCGTCATCGCCCACATAGCCCTGCTGGCCGCGTGCCTTTTGGTCGCCCCCGCTACAGAAAGAATATACACCATCTTTAGACGATGGCCCTTCGGCAGAAAGCAGCACCACACCTATAGAGGTATCTTCACGTGCATCAATGAATGCTTCGAAAAGCTCGGCTGTGGTCCTCGGACGGAAGGCATTGCGCACATCCGGCCTGTTGAAAGCGATACGGGCTACACCGTTACACTTTTTATAGGTTATATCTTCAAATTCCTTTACGGTTTTCCAGTTTATCTTGTTCATCAGAAATAGTTATTTCCCGTAAAAATAAGGCATTTTTTGCATTCGTCAATAAAAATTCCAATGGCGATTCGTGCGTCGGGGAAACATTGCAGCCATAAATAATTTGATTTCAAAACTTTATCCCTCCCGCGAGGAATTATTGCTGTTTTTAACTGTTAACCTTGACAAAAAAGACGCTTCAAAATACTTTGATTGCCTATATTTGCGATTTGACGCTTTTAGAAAATGAGATTTTTACGACCTTCACTATATATATTGCCTTTGCTGCTATTGTCTTCATGCAAAAAGGAAGACAAGCACATTGCCGAAAATACCCCTATAGAAATCGTTTCGCCTTTTCATGTTGATTTTAATGCCCTTAGCGATAAATACATCAAACAAAAAGGTAACAAAATAGAACATTTTTACAACAAAAACTGGCCTAAGGACGACCTGAGCGGTGGTTTCCTGATTGCCAAGAACGGTAAGGTACTTTTTGAAACTTACGGCGGGCTATCCAATAGGAAAGATAAAACAGAGATCACTGCCGATACGCCCATACACATTGCCTCGGTAAGTAAAGTGCTTACCGCCGCACTTGTACTAAAGCTGGTTGACGGGAAGCAACTGGAACTCGACCAGAAAGTTAACAGCATTTTGCCAGAGTTCCCGTATGAAGAGATCACGGTAAAAATGCTGCTCAACCACCGCAGCGGCCTTCCAAATTATGCCTACTTCAGCGATGACCGCGCGATTTGGGACCGCAGCATGCTCCACAACCAGGACATACTCAACCTGCTGGCACAGCATAAATTCAACCTGTATTTTAAGCCTGATAAAAAATTCGGGTATTGCAATACCAACTATGCCATCCTCGCCCTGATCATTGAAAAGGTAACCGAAATGAACTACAGGGACGCTATGAAAAAGATGATCTTCGACCCGCTGGACATGAAGAACACCTTTGTTTTTGACTATGAAAAAGATAAGGACAAAGTAAGCCTGTCCTACAAAGGCAACGGAGTGCTGTATGGCTTCGATTTTCTTGACGATGTATATGGCGATAAAAACATCTACTCCACCCCACGCGACCTCCTGAAATTCGACCTCGCCACCTACTCGGATAAATTCATCGACCCGAAGCTGAAAAAACAGGTATTCCAGGGCTATAGCTATGAGCACAAGGGCGTGAAGAATTATGGCTTGGGCATACGCCTGCACGAATGGGAAACCGGAGAAAAAGTATTTTACCACAACGGATGGTGGCATGGCAATACTTCATCCTACGTAACCTTAAAGCAGGATACTGTAACCATGATCGCGCTGTCCAACAAATTCTCCTACAAGCCTTATAAAACTTGGAAACTGTCGCCCCTCTTTGGTAAGTACCCGATAAAGGAAGACAAAGACGATGCTCCTGAATAAAACAACAAACCGCCTGAAAGTCATTTTTCAGGCGGTTTGGTTTATAACACAAGCAGTACTTAACGCCACCCCAACTCAGGGGCAACGTGTTCCAAAATAGCCGAAAGCACGTGTACATTGTAGTCCACACCCAAGGTATTAGGGATGGTCAACAGCAATGTGTCGGCTTCCTTAATGGCCTCGTCTTCCGCAAGCTCTTTAATGAGCTTATCCGGCTCCGCAGCATAGCTCTTGCCAAATATCGCACGCTTATCGCTTTCGATATAACCAAAACTATCCGCCGCCTTGCCCTGCTGCCCAAAATAGAACCTGTCCTGGTCGTTGACCAAAGCAAATATCGAACGGCTTACCGAAACCCTTGGCTCACGGGTATGGCCTGCCTTTTTCCAGGCTTCCTTATACAGGCGTATCTGTTCCGCCTGCTGGATGTGGAACGGCTTTCCACTCTCGTCAAACTTCAGGGTCGAGCTTTGCAAATGCATCCCGTTCTCCGCGGCCCACACTGCGGTAGCGTTCGATGCCGCTCCCCACCATATCCTGTCCCTCAGGCCTTCGGAATGTGGTTCCAGCCTTAGCAATCCCGGCGGGTTGGGGAACATTGGATACGGATTGGGCTGTGCAAACCCTTCGCCTTTCAGCCTTTCCAAAAATTCCAACGCCTTTTTACGGCCCATGTCGGCATCGTTTTCACCTTCGTCGGGTTCGTAGCCAAAATAGCGCCAGCCTTCGATCACCTGCTCCGGCGATCCGCGGCTGATACCCAGTTGTAAACGCCCTTCTGATATTAAGTCGGCCGCACCGGCATCTTCCACCATGTACAGCGGATTTTCATACCTCATGTCAATCACACCCGTGCCAATCTCTATCTGCTTTGTTTTAGCGCCAATGGCCGAAAGCAGCGGAAAAGGCGATGCCAGCTGCCGTGCAAAATGGTGTACACGGAAGTAAGCGCCGTCAATGCCGATCTCTTCGGCGGCTACAGCCAGGTCGATGGACTGTAGCAGCGTATCGGCAGCCGTACGTGTTTGGTAGGAAGGATGCTCTGCCCAATGGCCAAACGATAAAAATCCTATTTTTTTCATAGGTTTCCTTTCTGATTTATAATTCAACAGTATAAAAATTCATTTAACCACATAGTAACATAGGTTTTATAGCTTTTTAAATCCCTAAAGCAGATCCAGCGAAACATAGTGAAGCGAAGCTTCAGCTCTGTGTAACTCATTACAACCTATAAATGCTATGTATCTATGTGGTTAAATAGTAGACTGTAACTAAAAACTCATTACTCCCCAATAATTACCCGGCGGTGCTTCACTCCCCAGGCTGCAAGGTCGTTAATGAGGCTTCGCAATGACCAGCCATACTCTGTCAGGTTGTAGTGTACCGATACCGGCTGTGTATCCAAAACCGTGCGTTTAATGAGCTTGTTCTGCTCCAACTCTTTGAGCTCCTTGCTGAGCTGCTTGTTTGAAATGCCGTTCAGGTCGTTAAGGATGTCCGAAAACCTCCTTTGGTTATAATAACACATGGTCGATATGATGGATATCTTCCACTTCCCTCCCAGCACATCCATCGTATCATGTATCGCCATGATCTCTTTTTTATGGCATACGTTCTCTGTCATAAGTTACCTTGTTACTCAAAAGTTACTGTTACTTTTAGTAACAAAGTTACAATAATTAATTAACCTGTACTAATTTTGCTGTGTAATAAAATTAAAACCTAATAGTAAAATGAGTTTAGTAAACAAAAATGTAGTCATAACCGGCGGTACCACAGGAATTGGTTTCGCTACCGCCAAAGCATTTATAAACGCCGGTGCCAATGTGCTCATCACAGGAAGAAGCATTGCCAACCTGCAAAAAGCCGCCGAAGAGATCAACAGCCCCAACCTGAAAACCCTCGTATCAGATACCTCCAATTCAGAAGGCATTGCCGCACTGGAAAAAGCGGTGACAGAAAGCGGCAACAAACTGGATGTACTTTACCTGAATGCTGCCATTGCGACTTTTGGACCGATTGAGCAGGTTACTGAAGCCGACTTTGATGCGCAGTTCAACACCAATGTAAAAGGGCATTTCTTTACGTTGCAAAAGCTATTGCCACACCTGGCCGATGGCGCATCGGTAATATTCACGTCGTCTGTAGTGGCGACATCGGCGGGTATAGGCACAAGCGTATATTCAGCAACTAAAGGAGCATTGAACAAGATTGCTGAGATTGCGGCAAACGAGCTGGCCGGAAGAAAAATACGCGTGAACATCGTGAGTCCGGGCCCGATACAAACACCGGGGCTGGATTCGGTAGCTGATAGCGATGCTAAAACCAACCTGGCCGCAGCGACTGCCTTTAACCGCCTGGGTACAGCCGATGAGATTGCAAATACCGTGTTGTTCCTGGCTTCGGATGCTGCAAGCTTCATCAGTGGTGCGGACATTGCCGTTGATGGGGGCTACCTTACCTATAGCAGGAAGTAATTGCATTATAATGAAGGTAATAGCCGGAAGATAAAATGTCTTCCGGCTATTTTATTTGAACTAATTTTGTAGCTTAGTAAAAAAATATACGCCATGGACATCGATAAACTGAAAGAAAAGATCATACGCCGCATTGAGGAAACGGATGATTTGGGAATGCTGCTTGACATTCAGGATATTATTAATAATCAATCTGCCGCCGCTGAGCCCGCTGTCGCGTATGGGATAGAATCCGATGAGGACATTGCAGCTTATACGGTAGACGGCAAGCCAATGACACGGGCGGAATACATGGCAGATATTGAGGCTGCCGAAAAAGAATTTGAAGAGGGAGATTTTTACACGACCGATGAAGTTAAAAAAATTGTAGCCTCTTGGAAAAAGTAAACTGGTCAAAACGGTCGGTCAATTCACTTAACAAAATTTGGAGGTTTTATGCTGAAAAAGCGGGGGTGGTTGTTGCCGACAAGATCGTTTTGGAAATCATTTCAGAAGCTGAAAGCATCATTTTCGCTTCGCAATATCAAAATGAAGAATTTTTAAACAACGGACAGCGACGGGCAATCGTACGGCATTTCAAAGTGATCTATACATTCACTGGTGATGTTTTCAGGATTTACAACATTTTCGATTCCCGCCAAAATCCTAAGAAACTAAAGTAGGATCTTATTTCGTAACTTAGTAAAAAATATACGCCATGGACATCGATAAACTGAAAGAAAAGATTATACGCCGCATTGAGGAAACGGATGATCTGGGAATGCTGCTTGACATTCAGGATATTATTAATAATCAATCTGCCGCCGCTGAGCCCGCTGTTACGTATGGGATAGAATCCGATGAGGACATTGTAGCTTATACTGTAGACGGCAAGCCAATGACAAGGAAAGAATATGTAGCGGATATTGAGGGAATAATCAATAGCAATGAAAAAACAATACCGCATAGCGAAGTTAAAGCAAGAATGGATAAATGGGTACAAGACCGGTTGAATGGCATCCTGTAGCCATCAAAAGCTTAGAGGATATTTTCCTGTTTATTTTCGAAGAGAGTCCCCAAAACGCCGCTATGGTATATCAACAGCTTTTGGAACTGGCCGAAACAGCTAATCTGTTTTCAGAAAAATATCCCTTGGAAAAGAGTTATTTTAATCCTTCGGTACGATTTATCCCAAAATGGAATTACAAAATCGTTTATCAAATACTCGAAGATAAAATACTGATCCTGAAAGTATTTCCGACACACCAAAACCCAAAAAAACTTTCCCGCTGATCGGAAAAGATTATTGTTGTATTTAAATATCCTTTATCAACACACCCTGCTCACAATTTTAACTTTTAGTACTCTACCAATTAGTAGCATATTGATTTTTACCGTATTTATTCCGAACGCGAAGATTTGCAGAACGCCTGCCATCTTTTTGCTATCAGAAAGGTGTTTACGATAAGGAGTATCCATAGTAAAATGTACCGTTTTTGGAAAGGGTTTTCCTGAAAAAGGTCTGTCATTACAAGAATCAGTAAAACAGTTCCAATGCAATAAGCAATTGTGATCCCGTAAAGGAACTTTTTAGTGAATTTCATATTATTGTGTATTAACCAATTTTCAAGGGGGAATCCGGCCTGCTCTGCAACCTTTTCAACTCCAAACTATTCCTTGACCAAATAAATACCGTCTTCTTTTATTTCGATAAGCTTTTGCTTGTAGAGCGCGCCGATGGCTTTCTTAAAGCTTTTCTTGCTCATCTTCAGCACGGTCTTGATGTCTTCCGGGTGGCTGTCGTCATTGAGGCGCAGGAACCCCCGGCTGGCACGCAGCTCGTCAAGCACCGTTTCGGCATCCGGCTCAATGGCAGCAGCTCCCTGCTGGCGAAGCGTAACATCGATCTTATTGTCAGGGCGTATGGTTTTGATGTAGCCTGTGATCCTGTCGCCGGTGCGAAGGTCGTCATATACCTCGTTCTTATATACCAGTCCCTTGTACAGCTCGTTGATGATCACATTGATTCCTTTTTCGGTAATGTGCGATACGATCAGGTTCACCTCGTCGCCTTCGGCAACGGTAAGTTCGCTGTTGTCCAAAAACTGGTTGATCTTGCTGGTGGCTGCAAGCCGTTGCGTTTCATGGTCAATGTACATGAATACAAGGTAGCGCTTGCCTTTTTCCATCGGCCTTGCCTGCTCACGGAAAGGCACGAAGAGGTCCTTCTCCAACCCCCAATCCAGGAAAGCACCGAACTTGTTTACATAGTTTACACGAAGCAATGCAAACTCATTCAGCAATATGTAGGGTTCCAGCGTGGTAGCCACTTTGCGTTCCTCATGGTCGAGGTAAACGAACACGATAAGCTCCTGCCCTACCTCAAATTCTTTGGGTACATATTTATTGGGCAGCAGTATGTCTTCCGTGCCATCGGTCAGGTAAAGGCCTACTTTGGTATCGCGCGCTATCTTCAGCGTATTGTATTTTCCTATCTGGATCATGGTTGTAATTTGAAGGTGTAAAGGTACGAAGAAACTATCAGGATTGATTAACTAAACCAACTCCCTAAAATACCCCAGCAACACCCCGTCATTCTCCCGCATAGGCGTAAAGACTTCCAATATCTTGGGTTGCCCTGATCTTTCCATGAAGGATGGTAGGGCATCTTTCAGGCTTTCTTCGTCTGATGCCGACTGGTATCCAAACCCATACATTTTTGCCAGATGCTCTGCCGTAAGGTGGTGTGCCGTTTCAAAATAGGTGTTGAATACTGCATTCTCCGAATGGCCGGGCAATATCCTGAAGATACCTCCCCCGCCGTTATTGATAACAATGATCTTAAAATCCTTCGGAATGTAGTTGTTCCATAATGCGTTGCTGTCGTATAAAAAGCTCACGTCGCCGGTGATCAGTACGGTTTCTTTTCCGCTGCCTAATGCCGCGCCCACAGCTGTCGACGTACTGCCATCTATCCCGCTCGTGCCACGATTACAGAATACTTCAACATCGCCACGCATTTCAAACAGCTGTGCGTACCGAATTGACGCGCTGTTGCTTATCTGCAGTTGCGAATTTTGTGGCAATGCAGGCAATATCGTGTCGAACGCCTTCAGGTCGGAGAACGGTACTTTCGCCAAATAAGCATCGTGCTTTACTTTACGAAAGGCCTTTAATTCCTGCGCTTTTTGATTGTAATCGCTTTCAATTGGCTGTGTTTTCGGTAGTAAATCATTAAGGAATACATTGGCATCAGCCACAAAATGCTTTGTCAGCGCGCCAAAAGTATCATACGCCCTGAAGGTATCGATGTGCCAGTGCTCTGCGGGAGCGTATTTGCGGAGCCAGGCCTTCACGCGTTTCGACACCACCATGCCCCCAAATGTCAGGAGTATGTCCGGTCGCCACGCCTCAAAATCGTCGTGGGTAAACGGTGTTATTATCGTATCAATGCTGCCTAAAAACTTTTCATGGTGTAGGTTGGCCGGGGTTTCGGTCATCACAACTACCGACGGGTCGTTCGCCAATTGCTCAATGATAGCCCTGTCAATCGTATTGGGGTCATTCACGCCTACCAATACCAGTTTCTTTTTAGCAGCATTCCATTTCCCGATGAAAGGTGCCAAATCTTCCTGTACAGGCAGTTCCTCAGCGGCTTCGGTTACGTTTGGCGTAACCGAAAGTTCGTTCACCGTTTCATACAACGGCTCTTCAAACGGCGCGTTGATGTGTACGGGGCCTTTTTGCGATACAGCCGTGTTGATGGCCTCGTTAATTAACCTGTCATTTTCCTGTGACGCTTGCTCGAGCAGGTTGGCATTGTAAAGTATGTGGTTGGCATACACATTTTCCTGGCGTATGGTCTGGCCGTCGCCGATGTCAATCTTGTCGTGCGGCCTGTCGGCAGAAATGACCACCAGCGGTATCTGGCTGTAAAATGCTTCGGCGACTGCCGGGTAATAATTCAGCAATGCCGATCCCGACGTACATACTACCGCCACCGGCTTTTTGATCTGCTGTGCAATGCCCATGGCAAAAAATGCGGCGCATCGTTCGTCGGCAATGCTGTAGCAGGTAAAGCCGGGATGGTTGGCAAAGCCAATGGTTAGCGGTGCGTTGCGCGAACCGGGAGAGATAACGATATGGCCGACTCCTTTAGCAAGGCATATTTCGATAATACTTTGAGCCAAAGGTATTTTAGGGTAGGTCATTTAATTGATTACGTTAAATGCAATGAGCATTGTAGTTACAAACAGGGAGATGAGGCCGGTAAGGAAAACCACATCGGCTACCTTCTCATACTTCGGTGTTGCCTCCCGGCTGCTGCGCATGGAAAGATACGATAAGATACTGCTGGCCATGAACATGATGATAGCCCCGGCAGTAAACTCATCGATAAGGGAAGCCTCCCTCGAGTTGGTTACGTGCATAGACGTAAGCACCACGAAGCAAAGCCCCAGCAGCGTAGAGGATGCCGTGAGGATGTGGGGAAAATTGTTATTCCCGCCCATTGGTTAGGCTTTGATCCAGTCCACCACCTGCGGGTCGGTAGGCAGTGTTTGCGGGCCGATCACTTTTTCAAGCTCACCCTTTTCGTTGATAAGGTATTTCTGGAAGTTCCATTCCACCTCGCTATCCTGAAGTCCGTTCTTGCTTTTCTCGGTCAGGAAATGGTAGATTGGCGCCATGTCTGCACCTTTTACCGAGATCTTTTCCATCATCGGGAAGGTTACGCCATAGTTCATCTGGCAAAACTCCGCAATCTCCTGGTTCGTGCCCGGCTCCTGCGAAGCAAAGTTATTGGCAGGGAATCCCACAATCACCAGTCCTTTGTCCTTATATTCTTTATACAGTGCCTCAAGGTCTTTGTATTGCGGTGTAAGCCCGCATTTGGATGCCGTGTTCACGATAAGTATTTTCTTGCCTTTAAGGGTCGAAAAATCAAATTCCTTGCCGTCAAGGGTGGTCACTTTATACTGGTAAATGGTTTCTTTTGCCATAGGTTTTGTTTTTTCGGTTGCTTTGGCGGCTTTGGTCTGCGCCTGGTTCTGGCAGCTGAACAGCAGCAGCATCCCGCAGGCCAGCATTGCTATTTTTTTCATGGATTATTTTTATATAAAATTACGATAAAAGTAAGAACTATCGCAAAGATTCGCAAAGGAAGCACAAAGTTACACAGAGAAATTTTTAGAACGGTTCTATGCGCTCTCAACAACAATTTAACTTTGCGGATCTTTGTGCCTTCTTTGTGCATCTTTGCGAAATAGCCCGCAACTACTTCCTCAAATGCCTCCTGAACTGGACATATGCCAAGCCTCCGAGGATAAACACGCCCAGCGCCATCCAGAAGAAGTACATTGGGGTCCTCACCTCCCCGCTCGCATACGAGTGCAGCCCGGTAAGGTAAAAGTTTACGCCAAAGTAGGTCATTAATATCGATGCAAATGCCAATACGCTGAAGAAGTTATATGTCCAGCGGCTGCGCAATGCAGGTACGAAACGCATGTGTATCACGAAGGCATATACCATGATGCTCACCAATGCCCAGGTCTCTTTAGGGTCCCAGCCCCAGTAGCGGCCCCAGCTCTCGTTGGCCCACTGCCCTCCAAGGAAGTTGCCTATGGTAAGCATTACGAGGCCTACGGTAAGCGCCATTTCGTTGATATAGGTGATCTCTTTGATGTTCAGGTCCATTTTTTCCTTGTTTTCCTTGTTGGTAAACACCATTAGCAGCATGGCTACGATGCCCAGCATAAAGGCAAGGGTAAACGGCCCGTAGCAGGCCACGATAACGGCTACGTGTATCATCAGCCAGTACGAGTTGAGTACCGGTACGAGATTCCCGATTTCCGGGTCAGTCCAGCTTTGATGGGCTACCCACAATATTATGGATGCCACGAATGCCGCCGACGCAACCGTAAGCTCCGACCGGTGGTTTTCAGACAGGCCAAAAAATGCCCTCAATACGGCCTTTATTTTGAATACCGGCTGGTAGCTGAACGCACTCAGCAGGAACCCGAACAATACCGTAGCCCATCCTACGTAGATAACCGACTCATAAGCATTGCTCCACGGTGCATGGCCCGATACGTACCAGCGTGCGATGAGGCCGAGCGTATGGAGAACCAACAAAAACATAACGATGCCATAGAAAACATTAACTGTGATACGCAGCCATTTCCAGTTCCTGAATATTTTAAGTATCACAAAGATCATCATCAGCACCCCCGCAAGCATGTAATACGTGTACAATTTCTTGAATATATCGTATTTGTTGTACAGTATTTCCGCTTTTACCTTGTCATCAGAAGGCATGACATCTTTCCCGTACTTGTGCTGCATCTTGTTCAGTCCTTCCAGGATGCTGTCGGAAAGCTTGTAATCACCTGTTGTTACCGCCTGGCCCAGGCTTTGCAGGTAAAAGGGTATGATATTTTTAATGGTGTCAAGGCCTTTAATGCTTTCTTCGTTAGCCTCGCGGTAGTTAACCCAACGGTTTCCTTTGTCGCCCGGCACGGGTATCACCCGGAATACCTCGCCGGAAATGGCCCAGTTGAGCAATGTGAGCCTCTTATCGATATCAAGGAAATCCTGCTGGAATTTATTGGGTACCTTTTCCCTGTTGGCTTCGGCCAATATTCCGGTCAGCTTGTAACTTTGTGTTTTAGGATCAACAAAGTCGGCCAAAGCGGCATATTTTGCATTTTTCGGAAGGCCAAGCACCGTGCGTATACTGTCATTGCCTCTTTGGAGGTGCAATATCGGGACATTGTACCAAATCCTGTCCATAAGCGCCATCGAAAGCAGCACCTGTTCGGCGTTCATGCCGTTGTAGGTATCGCTCTTGCTCACCTTGCGCAGCAGTTCTGACGCAAAGGTGTTCGCCGGCTTCATCCTTCCGTTGTCCTGTATCACGAGACGGCCGAATTTAGCCGCGTGTTCCTCGCTTACCTTATACTTGTCAAGCAGCGAGTCGATCTGCTTCTGGCTCATGCGCTCATGGATGTGGCCCTCCTGTGCGAATGCGCCAATACTTATGAACAATGCAATAACCGTTACCAGCTTTGCTTTCTTCGCTTTTACCTTATCCAGTTTTTTCTTCAGGTCGCCAAAGCGGGTATTCTTGTCGAACAGTATCGCCATCAGGCCAATGTATAAAAAGAAATACCCTATGTAGGATATCCACGTTCCCCAGAAATCGTGGCTTACCGATAGCACCGTGCCCTTTTCGTCCGCATCGTACGAAGCCTGGAAAAAGCGGTAGCCTTTATGGTCGAGTACGTGGTTCATGTAAATGTGGTAATCAAAATTATCTTCTTTTTCAGGGCCGGAAAGGGTCACCTTGCTTTCAAACGACTTATAAGTCGTTTCAGACCCTGGCTGCTTCTCGGCAATGAAGTCATTCAGCTTAACATTGAACGGCAGTTCATACACCTTACTGCCATAAAGCAGCGTATACTCAAGGTTGCCCTGCTTGAAGGATACCGGTGTGCCTATCCTTTTCATGCCGCCCAAAAGCGTTACATCACGCTCCTGCCCTTCCGACTTCACGGTAACCGTAAGCGCTGATTGTTCTTTGGTCTTAAAGTCATTATCAGAAACATAGTCCCTCCTGGCTTTCAGCGATGTCTCCGGGAATACGAACATGGCGCCCCCTACCGTGTACAGCGAGCGCAGCATCAGCGGCTGTGCGGTGTCTTTGGCAACCTGTCCCTTCATTT
The DNA here is from genome assembly GCF_026107645.2 of Flavobacterium sp. MFBS3-15. Lineage (GTDB taxonomy): Bacteria > Bacteroidota > Bacteroidia > Flavobacteriales > Flavobacteriaceae > Flavobacterium. The sequence goes on from NZ_JAPCHV010000002.1 coordinate 272,339, forward strand.
GGTCCGCCATGCGCATGAAGCTGCCATCAAACGGTGTTTTTATAGTGTAGCCGTCACCCTGTTTGGTAATGTTGATGGCGCCCTCAGTAGGCGCATTAAAGGCAAACAGGATGTTGTGGATGTTCTGCACCTCACCTGCCTTGAGGTAATGCTCGTGGCGGGTGCCTCCACCGGCTTCCACCAGCTTCAGGTACTCATCGCCTTTCGGGTCGGCCACCAGCGTGTCCTTCGCCCCTATCTTGTAATCTTTATAATTTACTTCAAAAGGTATCTTGTTGAAATCGCCTTTGATGGTGAAGTCATTGGAATTCATAAATTCTGCGGCACTGAAAAGCAACGGCTCTTCAAAAGTACGGCGCTGCATGGAGCCCTGGTATTCGCCGTCTACCCAAATGGTAAGGTAGGCTTTGTCGGAGTAGAATTGTTTTTCGGTTGCGCCTTCGCGGATGTTCATTACGCCCTCAAAACTAATGTAGCGGGTTACAAACGCGCCAACGATGATGAATATGAACGAAAGGTGAAGGAGCAGCGTAGCCCATTTTTCTTTTTTGTGGAGCTGGTAACGCTTGATGTTGCCTATGAAGTTGACAACAAAGAGGAACATGATGAGTTCAAACCACCATGCATTATAGATAAAAAGGCGTGCGGTTTCGGTGTTGTATGCATCTTCAATAAAGGTACCTATACCCATGGCGAGGGCAAAAACGAGGAAAAGCACTGCCATTAAACGGGTTGAGGAAAAGAACGATATTATTTTATCCATGAGTGTGGAACGTTGAGTATAAATTGGTGCAAAAATACTGGAAAATTTACTCTCACGGTAAAAAAATAGCCACGAATTACACGAATTTCACAAATTAAAGAACCGCTAATTATTATAAATTTAAAACTGCATATTTTTCCGCTACAACACCTGACAGGTTTTTATAACACAGGTGTTCGGAATAGTTTTAAATTACTTATATGCCGCTCCTCCGGAGCTATAAGTCACTCATCATCAATATTGCTATAAACATTTCGCCCCGCTGGGGGGGGCTGCTGCTGAGTCCCGGAGGGACGGTATGTTTATAGCAAGAATGTTAGCAATCCCCTTGAGCTCCGGAGGAGCGGCATATAAATGATACAAGCACACTAAATAAGCCTGAAAATGGAATAAGCAAGCTTTTATCATGTCATTTATTGTGAATTACAATATTCCAAACAACCTGTGTTTAAATCCTGTCAAGTATGAAGAAAATTGATGAAATTCGTGCAATTCGCAGCAAAAAAGGACGACCTCTAAATATTTTTCATTATTAATCAGAACTTAGGTATATTTGACGTTTACCAGAAACAATTAACTCAACAAAAAACGTAACGATTACATGAGATTACCCAAATTAGCACTACTCATGGGACTTATGGGAACCATCGCTTTTGCACAGGAACCCGCCAATAAGAACAACCAGTCTGAATTTGATGACGTAATGTACCGCCGGGGCAACGAATACCGCGCCGCATCGGGTGTGCCGGGCCCTAAGTATTGGCAGAACAATGCCGACTATTCCATTGAGGTGGAACTGGATGACCAAACCAACATCCTGAAAGGCAAGCTGACGATGACCTACCATAACAACAGCCCGCAAACGCTGGAATATATCTGGATGTATGTGGAGCAGAACCGATTTACCGAAACTTCGCGGGGTACGCTTACCACGCCAATTGCAGGCAACCGCTATTCGGGAGATACCGATGGTGGCATTACAATATCCAACCTTTCGGCAAAGACAAAAGGCAACCCCTCGAACAAGTTCCTCATCAGCGATACAAGGATGCAGGTATATTTTAACGAGCCGCTAAAGCCTAAGGCTAAAGCCGTGGTTTCTATGAACTTTGAATTTAAGGTGCCTAAAGCAGGCATGGACCGCATGGGACAGCTGAAAACGCCGAAAGGGACCATTTATTCCCTGGCGCAATGGTATCCGCGCGTGGCAGTATATGACGATGTTGTAGGCTGGAACGTAGAGCCTTATCTTGGCGCAGGCGAATTTTATGTTGAATATGGCAACTTTGATTATAAGGTAACCGTACCGTACGACCATATCGTGGTGGGTTCGGGCGAACTTGTCAATGGCAAGGAGGTACTCACCAAACAGCAGCTGGCCCGTATGGGGGAAGCTGAAAAAAGCGACAAGACCGTATACCTGATTACGCCGGAAGAAGTAGGCAATACCGCCATTACGCGGCCAATGAAAAGCGGCAAAGCGACGTGGCATTTTAAAATGACCAATACGCGCGATGTGGCATTTGCTACATCGAAAGCATTTGTATGGGATGCCGCGCGCATCAACTTCCCAAGCGGAAGGAAAGGCATGGCGCAGTCGGCCTACCCTGTTGAGCGCAAAGCCAACACTGCATGGGGCCGCTCTACCGAATATACCAAAGCATCTATCGAGCACTACTCAAAAATGTGGTTTGAATATCCTTACCCTAATGCTGTAAATGTAGCGTCGAATGCGGGCGGGATGGAGTATCCGGGCGTATCATTTTGTGAGGCGGGAGCTTTTGGGGCAAGCCTTTGGGACGTTACCGACCATGAGTTCGGCCATAACTGGTTCCCGATGATCGTAGGCTCCAACGAGCGCCGCTATGCTTGGATGGACGAGGGTTTCAATACCTTTATCAATTATTACAGTACGCTGGATTTCAACAATGGCGAATACCCAACCGACATTGCCAAGGCGCAGAACCGCGTACACTATTTTAAATGGAAAGGCCGCGAGGGCATCTCTACCTACCCTGACGTTGCCAAGAACATGAACCTGGGGTACACCGCTTACTACAAGCCTGCTACCGGAATGATCATGCTGCGCGAGTACATACTGGGCCAGGACCGTTTTGACTATGCTTTCCGCAGTTATATAAAGAACTGGGCATTCAAGCACCCCCAGCCTTCGGATTTCTTCAATGCAATGGACAACGCCGCCGGCGAAAACCTGAACTGGTTCTGGAAAGGCTGGTTCATGGAGAATGGCAACATCAACCTGGGGATTTCGGAAGTAGAGCAGGAAGAAGGTTCCGCCATAATCAAGTTTGTGAACAAAGGCGAGATTCCCATGCCGGTAGTATTCAAGATCACTTATGACGATGATACCATCGAGATGCGTACCCTGCCGGTTGAAACCTGGATGCGCACGAAGGAATGGAAATACCTTGTGAAATCGGACAAAAAGCTCAAATCTGTTGAAATCGACCCGATGAAAGTAGTACCGGACATCGACCTGAAAGACAATAAATGGGTTAAAGAATAATGAGAGCGGCTTCGGCCGCTTTTTTTGTTTTAGTACCGTAAAGGAACACTAAGTCCCTCCAATTATTGAGTAACCGGAACGATGATTAGCATGGGAAATCTTCGAATCTTTGCGCCTTCTTTGCGAATCTCTGTGAAATAACTTCAAGCGTAGCGCTTCCTAAACCTGAAAGTTTTTTATAATTTAGCCGTCATGTTAAAAACAGTCATTATCGGGTCGGGAAATGTGGCGCAGCACCTTGCAAAGGCCATCGATGCATCGGGGCAGGCAATGCTGGTGCAGCTGTATGCCCGGCACCCCGAAAAGCTGGCACATTTGTTTCCTGAAGAGAAGATCATCTCCTCTTTGGAAGACCTTGGCGATGCCGACATTTACATCATTTCGGTGACCGATGATGCCATCGCGGAAGTATCTGCAAAGCTGCCGTTTGAAAGAAAGCTGGTGGTGCATACTTCGGGCAGCGTGGCACTGGAACAGATGGATGGCAAAAATCGCAGAGGGGTGTTTTACCCGTTGCAGACGTTCTCCAAAAGCAAAACTGTTGATTTCAGCAAAGTGCCGTTGTGCCTTGAAAGCGAGAACGAAGCCGACTATAACGTCCTTGAAACATTGGCGAATGCCTTATCCCGAACGGTTTACAACATCGGTTCCAAACAAAGGCAGGCACTGCACGTGGCGGCCGTTTTCGTGAGCAATTTTTCGAACCATATGTATGCGTTGGGCGATGCTGTATGTCAGGAGAATGATATCCCGTTCAGCATACTGAACCCTTTGATTGCTGAGACTGCCGACAAGGTGAATACCCTCTCCCCTGTTCAGGCACAGACAGGGCCGGCCATACGCCACGACCAAAAGACCATTGAAAAGCACCTTGACTTCCTGAAGGACGACAACCAAAGGAATATCTATAAAATATTAACCCAATCGATACAGGACACCCATGGCTGAAAGCTATAAAGAACTGATGAACAACATTACCACATTCATTTTTGATGTGGACGGCGTGCTTACTGACGGCACCATACACGTTACCCCTACCGGCGAAATGCTGCGCAACATGAACATACGCGACGGCTATGCCATGAAGGCCGCTGTGGAGAACGGTTATACCGTATGCATCATTTCGGGTGGGCTGAATGAGGGCGTACGCATACGCCTGCGCAACCTCGGCATTACTGATATTTATCTTGGTGTGCCTAATAAAGTGGAGACATTTGATGAATTTACCGACATCTATAATATTAAGCCCGAACAGGTGTTATATATGGGTGACGACATTCCTGACTACCACGTGATGCAGCTGGTTGGCCTGCCTACCTGCCCGCAGGATGCAGCTCCTGAAATCAAGGAGATAAGCCGCTACATTTCGCATAAAAATGGCGGTACGGGCTGTGTGCGCGACGTGATTGAGCAGGTAATGAAAGTACAGGGGAAATGGATGGAGCATTTTAATGCACGTTATGATTGATTTAAATTCCAAGTTTAAAATAACAAATTACAAACCATCAATACAAATAACCAAATCCACAAATAACCGAATAAGCAATAAATGAAGATCTTCAAATTACTCAACATACCCGACCTTATCATCCTTGCCGTGTCACTGTTTATTTTCCGTTATGGGTTCATATCGGCACAGGAGGCGGTCATTCCAGCGCTAAACGACTGGCAATACGCGCTGCTGGCTTTTTCATGCATTTTTATAGCTGCAGGGGCTTACTTCATAAATAACACAGCCGGGATTGGGCATAAAGAGTACGATATTTCAGAAGCACAGAGCTATAACCTGTATATAGTGCTCACCATAATAGGTGTCGGCCTGGGGTACTACATTGCCAATCTTGTCGGGATACCCCTATACTCCGGTATAATGGTGGTGGCTGCGGCAACGCTCTACATTTATGCTACAAGCCTGAAGCAGACGCTGCTAATCAGTAACGTCCTGATCGCAATTACCACGGCATTACCTATCGTAGCCATAGGTATCTTCAATTTTTACCCGTTGCTGATACCGGAGACAAAACCGCTGTTGGGCACACTTTTCAGTCTGTTACTCGATTATGCCCTATTCGTATTTGTCATTGCATTGCTCCTTACTTTTGTACAGGATTTAGCCCATGCCGACAGCGACTACAATGCAGGCATCAACACCCTGCCCATTGCTTTGGGTAAAGAGCGTACAGTTAAAATTGTCTGCGCACTTACTATAATACCCATTGCCATGGTCCTGTATTATGTGAATACCTACCTGCTCAACCTGTTATGGGCAATGGGATTCTGCCTGTTGTTCCTGCTTGGGCCGGTCATATATTTTGCCATTAAGCTGTGGAATTCCAAAACCCAGAAAGACTTTACGCAATTGGTTACCGTTATGAAGCTTGTGTTGTTCTTCACATCCGTTTCCATTGCGGTTATAACATTCAATATCCAATACAATGCTAAGGGATAAGCTAAAAAACCATAAGGTGGTACTCGCATCCGGTTCGCCAAGAAGGCAGCAGTTCCTGAAAGAACTCGATGTGCCGTTTGAAGTGCGCCTGAAAGAGGTGGAAGAAATTTATCCGGACAACCTGCAGGGAGCTGAAATAACAGATTTTCTGGCCGAACTGAAGGCCAAAAGCATGGACGACTCGCTTTCGAACGACGAGATACTCATAACCAGTGATACCATTGTGTGGCATAACGGCAGGGCATTGGGCAAACCGAGAGATTATGATGATGCTTTTGCAATGCTTACAACGCTTTCAGGAAACACGCATGAGGTGATTACATCGGTGTGCATAAAGAGCCCGGATAAGACAGAAGTGTTTAACGAAACGACCAAAGTCACTTTTAACACGCTTTCGGATGCCGAGATCAAATATTACCTTGACAACTACAAACCCTTTGATAAAGCGGGGTCTTACGGCATCCAGGAATGGATTGGGCTTGTGGCGATTGCCAGGATCGAGGGCTCGTATGCCAATGTTGTAGGCATGCCGGTAGATAAAGTCTACCAACATTTAAGTAAATTTGCTTAATGGAAGAATTACAAAAGCACGTATATTATACTGAAATACTGCGTACAGCCATAACTGTAATAGTATTTATAGCATTGAGCCTGCTGATAAAGCGGCTCACTAAAAAGTATGCCCGTACGGCCCACCTTTCCGAACACCGCACCAACCTTATTACCAAGTACATCGACATAGGTATGTTTGTGCTTTTTACAGTAATAATCATTGCGGTATGGGGCATTAAGACAGAAGACCTGTTCGGGTTCATCACAGGGGCGCTGACCATAATAGGCGTGGCATTTTTTGCGCAATGGTCCATACTCAGCAACATCACTTCGGGCATCATCATCTTTTTCACCTATCCTTTCCGCATAGGCGACGTGATCCGCATACACGACAAGGATTTCCCCATCGAAGCCCAGATTGAGGACATAAAAACATTCCATACCATACTCCGCACCCGCGAGGGCGAACTCATAACCTACCCTAACAGCCTGCTGTTGCAGAAGGGCGTGAGCATTGTGCCCATAACCCGCGAGGACAAAGAGTTTTACGATTAAACACCATGCAGAATTTTTTAAAAATTGAACCACATAACTTGTTCCGCTATAGCGGGAAGCACATAGCTTTCCGAATGAAGAAAGTATTGGTAAATCTGTGCATTGAAAGTCCACAGAGATTGAAGCAAAGCTTCAAAGACTATGTGGTGATATGCCTTACTCAAAAAAACCTATCCGACCTATGTTCCTATGTGGTTAATTATAAAATGCAACTGTTTTCATTTATTTTCCTTTTTTCCTTTACCCTAAGTTTTGCACAACCGCCGAAGCCTACTTCGGCAGAGATATACAACAAGCTTGAAAAGCTCAACTTCCTGGGTACGGCGCTGTACATTGCGGCACACCCGGACGATGAGAACACACGCCTGATTTCATTTTTGGCGAATGAAAAGCACGCACGCACCGGATACCTCTCGCTCACACGGGGCGATGGCGGGCAAAACCTCATTGGCCTTGAATTGCGTGAGCAGTTGGGTGTTATCCGTACGCAGGAGCTTATTGAGGCCCGCAAGGTAGATGGCGGTGAGCAGTTCTTCAGCCGTGCTAATGACTTCGGCTACTCTAAAATGCCGGACGAAACGCTGGAAATATGGGAAAAGGGAAAAGTATTGCAGGACATGGTTTGGGTGATACGCAGGTTCAGGCCTGATGTGATCATCAACCGCTTTGACCACCGCTCGCCCGGTACGACCCATGGTCACCATACGTCCTCGGCCATGTTAACCCAGGAAGCGTGGGACCTGGCTGCCGATGCTAAATATGAAACAAAGCAGTTGGAATATGTGAAAACATGGCAGCCAAAGCGGCTGCTATTCAATGTATCGTGGTGGTTTTTTGGAGGAAGGGAAAACTTTGAAAAAGCCGATAAATCGAAATACATCAACCTGCAGACAGGCGTTTACAATCCGCTACTTGGTAAATCGAACCAGGAGATAGCAGCGCTGAGCCGCAGCAAGCACCGTTCGCAGGGGTTTGGGTCGACCGGCCAGCGTGGGGATGACATGGAGTACCTTGAGCTTATAAAAGGCGACGACCTGAAAGACAAGCAAAACCTGTTTGAAGGCATTGACACGACATGGAACCGCGTAAAAGGCGGCAAGCCAGTTGGCGATGCGATTGCCCTGATCCTTAAAAATTTCGACTTTAAAAATCCGTCAGCTTCTGTTCCTGCATTGGCCGATGTGTATGTGATGATAGGCAAGCTGGAGGACAAGCATTGGGTTGCCATAAAGCAGGAAGAGGTAAAAAATATCATTGCCGCATGCAGTGGATTATATCTTGAAGCGGTTGCCGAACACCAGGCGGTTACGCCGGGAAGCCCGCTGAAAGTGAAATGGGAAGCCATCAACAGGAGCGCCATCCCTATGTCATTGGAGTCAATTTCCGGACAAAAAGACATTGCAGCACCGCTTGATAATAATGTTAATCAGTCGGGCGAATTCGACATTAAAATAAAGGAAAGCGCCAATTATACCTCACCCTACTGGCTTACAGAAAAAGGAACTTCAGGAATGTACCGGGTTGATGATTTGCAAAAGATCGGAATACCCGATATCATCAGGGAACAGTTCATTGATTTCAACATTCGAATAGGCACTATTTCGATCCCCTTCAAAAGGGAGATTGTTTACAAATACAATGACCCCGTTATGGGTGAGGTGTACCAGCCGCTGGATATCATTCCCGCTGTTACCACCAAAATATTGAATAAAGTGCAGCTGTTTACGAACAACAAAAAACAAACGATAAGCATCCGCATACAGGCAGGAATCGATAATTGCAAGGGTGACCTGAAGTTTGAACTGCCCAACGGTTGGAAGGTAACGCCGGCCTCAATCCCATTCGACCTTGCGAGGAAAGGCAGTGAGACGACCGTAACCTTTGAAGTTGCTCCGCCTGCCGAACCGACCGAGGCTACAGGAAAAAGTGTAGCAACCATTAATGGGAAGGAATACGACAGGGAACTCATCATGATTACCTACCCGCACATTGTGTCGCAGCAGGTATTGATGCCATCGACAGCCAAATTCACCAAGGCCGACCTGAAGATACGCGGCGAAAAGATCGCCTACATCATGGGTGCGGGAGATAATGTGCCCGAAAGCCTGAAACAGATGGGCTATGAAATTGCACTGCTAACCCCTGAAGGCATTTCCGCTGAGAGCCTTAAAGATTTTGATGCCGTGGTATTGGGCATACGCGCCTATAATGTTTTGGATGCTTTGGCGTTTAAACAGCAAATCCTGTTTGATTACGTGAAGGACGGTGGCAACATGGTGGTGCAGTACAACACAACGGGCGACCTCCGCATAAAAGAGCTTGCCCCCTACCCGCTCCGCATTTCGCGCGACAGGGTAACGGAAGAGAATGCTAAAGTAACGTTCCTCGAACCATCGCACCCCGTACTGAACTACCCGAACAAGCTGTCGGATAAAGACTTTAAGGGCTGGGTACAGGAACAGGGGTTGTACTATCCGGACCAGTGGGCGCCGGAGTTTACGCCGATACTATCATCGCATGACAAGGGCGAAGAAGCCAAAAAAGGCGGCCTGCTGGTAGCGAAATATGGCAAAGGTTACTATATTTATACCGGCCTGAGCTTTTTCCGCGAACTGCCCGAGGGCGTTTCCGGGGCATACAGGCTGATGGCGAATATTATTGGCCTTGGTAAGTAAAGCCGCCCTTAAAAACCACCCCGGCCTACGGCCACCCCTCCAAAGGAGGGAAAGCAGAGTGGTTACGTTCCCCTTCCCCTCCTTTGGAGGGGTGCCTGAAAGGCGGGGTGGTTGAAATAAAAAATAATAAATAGAAAATAAAAAATATGAAAAATCCGTCAACGTGGAAAAAGAGCTACTCGCTGGTGCTGCTGCTCAACGTGATCTATATCGTGCTTTTTTATTTCCTAATGCAAATATTCTAGTATGCAGTTATACGACTGGATCATCTTATCGGCAACACTCCTGTTCATTGTGGGCTATGGCGTCATTAAAACAAAGGGCAGCAAGAATGTCAACGAATACATCCTGGGCAACAACGAAACCCCGTGGTGGACGGTTGGCCTATCGGTAATGGCCACACAGGCCAGCGCCATCACATTCCTGTCCACGCCCGGGCAGGCCTACCATGACGGCATGGGCTTCGTGCAGTTCTACTTCGGGTTGCCGCTGGCTATGGTGGTCATCTGCATTACATTCATCCCCATCTTCCACAAGCTGAAGGTGTTTACTGCGTATGAATTCCTCGAACAGCGTTTTGATGTGAAAACGCGTACCGTTGCTTCGGTCATATTCCTCATACAGCGCGGACTGGGAACGGGGCTTACCATCTATGCCCCTGCTATCATCCTGTCGTCGCTATTGGGCTGGAATCTGAACCTGATGAACCTGCTTATCGGTGTAATGGTAATCATCTACACCGTATCGGGTGGCACTAAAGCGGTAAACGTAACGCATAAACAGCAGATGTTCGTGATCATGACGGGCATGGCATTCGCGTTCTTCACCATACTCCACTACCTCCCCGACGACCTGACCTTCTCTAATGCATTGCACATTGCAGGGGCCAATAAAAAGCTTGAAATACTCAACTTTTCTTTCGACCCTGAGGAACGTTACACAATATGGAGCGGTATTGCCGGAGGTTTCTTCCTGATGCTGGCGTACTTCGGTACCGACCAGTCGCAGGTACAGCGCTACCTTTCGGGTAAGTCCATCCGCGAAAGCCAGATGGGGCTTATCATGAACGGACTTTTGAAAGTGCCCATGCAGTTCTTCATACTATTGATTGGCGTAATGGTGTTCGTGTTCTTCCAGTTCCACTCGGCGCCCCTGCACTTTAACCCGAACAACACCAAGATCATCAATACTTCTGTTTATAAAGCCGATTATGAAAAGCTTGAAGGCCAGCTGAAAAATATTGAGGCAGAAAAAGAAGAGATCAGCCTGCTGTATGTACACCAGTTGGGGCAGGATTATGATAACAGGGAACTGCATAACAAGCTCATAGCGCTGAACAGCCGCGAGAAAGACCTGCGGGACCAGGCTAAAGACCTCATAAAAGCGGTCGACAAAAATGCCGAGACCAACGATAAGGATTATGTATTCCTGTACTTCATCCTCAACTTCCTGCCTCAGGGATTGATAGGATTGCTTTTGGCGGTAATATTCTCGGCAGCGATGTCGTCTTCAGCATCCGGGCTAAACGCGCTGGCTTCCACCACGACCATCGACATTTACAAGCGCCACGTAAAAGGGGAAAAATCAGATAAGCACTTCGTTGACATGACCAAGCGCTTTACGTTCATGTGGGGTGTGGTGGCGATACTGTTTGCCTGCTTTGGTACATTATTCGAGAACCTTATCCAGTTGGTCAACATCATCGGCTCCATATTCTACGGTACAGTGCTGGGCGTGTTCCTGGTGGCTTTCTACATCAAATACATCCGCGCCAAAGCGATGTTCTGGAGTGCTGTCATTACACAAACATTGGTTATAGGCATCTACATTCAATTCGTGTACCGCAATGAAATATTGAGCTACCTATGGCTCAATGTTATTGGTGCTGCGCTTACGATTGTAATCGGATTGCTGTTGCAGAAGGTTTTTGGGAAGGACAAGACAGCGTTGGAAGCGGTTGTGTAAAGGACTTGCTGCTATACGCCGTTCCCGCCATCCGCTCTATCCCTCCTACGTCGGGTATGCCGCTGCTGTCGGGGCTAAGGCGAAAGATATTTATTTAGAAATCATGTTTTAAACAAAACATTAAATATCTAAAAATATTTTATTATAGATTTTTTTTATTGTTTTATTTTTTTTAATAGATAAAATAATTATTTTTGATATCTAATCAAAAAATAAAAATTATGCAATTAAGAAAGGTAGAGGTTCGACTAACTGACCGAAGACAAATGTCTGATGACACAGGAAAGATGATTTGGAAATTTATTCCAGCTACTTATGGCACTGGATATTTCCACTGTTGGGAACATTATAAAGAAGGAAAGAATAAAGGTATTTTTGGTATTGTTGAATTGGAAGATGGTACTTTAAGGCAGTGTGATGTTGACCAAATAAGATTTTTAGATAAGCCAACGACAAATTGATAATATGAGGACAAATCTTAAAACAAAAAACGGCCAACTTCCGGCAGCCGTCGGCAATTAATAACTGATTACCTTTTCATTAGATGGACGGGTAATTATTTTCTCAAATAGTGTTGGAGACCAGATTAACAGTAACTGAAAAATAGTTACCATAGCTACAAAAAGCTTTTTCACAATAAAATATTTGACCGCCTGAATTTTTTCGGCTACAGCCAAATTGCTTCTTCTCATTACACCTTGTCTTACCGCCATTATATTGAGGATGATGAGTGCCGCGGAAAAGACAATCAGAAAATAAATCAATCTGTTTGGCAATAGCTCCAAAAAATAATTTAGCAAGCTTATGAGTACACCGTAAAGTATTATGGTCACAACCCAAACCGGCTTTATGAATAGCCTATTGATTTTTATGTAAATCAAAGAGTTGATTAAAATAACGAAAAGGCTAAATAAAATCTTGATGAGCATGACTGTTTCTTAAATCAAAGCAAATATATAATTCCTTCAGAGAACAACAAAAAATCGAACAACTTCCGCCCCCCGCTACCGCGAGCCTTTTATCTGATGACAAACCGGAAAAAGGATTGGGCATTGAAACCATCTCCGGACATTTCAGTAATGCACATTTTCAATTTTGTTTCAAAAACGCATTTTTCTTTATTAAACCTGATGGAAAATGGCCACGGCTGTAAATTCATACCGGCAGTACCCTAAAATCATCAGCTATACCCTCAAAAATACCCTTGTCAAAACCATAAAATCCCCCCAACATGATGAAAAAAGGGTATAAAAAAGGACCCTGCCACATCCCTGGAATGTCCTCAATAAAAAATCCGGATTTTTTGTTTCATTTTTGTTTGCATCAAATTATTGAATGCAAAAAAAACGGCCACCTTCCGGCAGCCGTTTTTCTCAATAGATAAACAAAATTATTTCCTGCTCCACTCGTTGATGGAGTCCTTGTTCATTTTTACATAGTCAGCGTTTCCGGCCTTTTCAGAAGCAGCAAGGGAAAGCTTGGCGGTCTCGATAGCGCCTTTCTTGTCGCCCATTTTAGCCTGGATAAGCGATTTCTGCCTAAGGAAGTAGAATGGCGCTTCGTTGGCCGGGAATTTAGCAAGGGCCTGGTTCATCCAAGCCAAGGCTTTATTCATGTCGCCATTCGACTGGTAGTAGTACTGCGCTGCAGAGAAAAGGTCATTGGCTGAGGGTCCGCTCATAGCTGTCTCAATGCTTTTCATGGCTGTTTGCCTGGTAGGCACTTCAAATTTAAGCGCCACCATAGTCTTTTCCCATGCGATCTCAAGGAATGCAAAATCATTGTCAAGGCCGTTTACGCCAATGGTCAATGTCTCTACAGGGCGTGAAAGGAATTCCGGCTTTACAGATGCCCTTAAAACCTCTTTCTTGTCATCATATTTTTCAGGAAGGCCCCAGTTATTTGTGTCTGCATAGAAAATTACATCCCAGCTGTCAGCTTTGGGCTGTGTAAAAAGTGCGTACTGGCCTGCCTTTAGGGGTTTCCCTGCAATTACCACATCGCTGCTGAAAGTTATGATTGTGTTGGCGTTGGCACCAGTCCTCCACATCCTCCCGAAAGGTACAAGCTCTCCGTAAACGGCCCTGCCCCTCGCGCTTGGGCGTGAATATTCAATCTTAACATCTGTAAGGCCAACTTTCTGCTCAATAACTGCTTTAGGGCTTGCCTGCGGTGTTACCACCTGTGCCTGTCCACTAACCATAGATACCAGCACAAAGGCCGCGGTAATCAATATTTTTTTCATTTTCTTTGTTTTTTGTTTTAACGATTTGTACCTGCGAAATTAATGATTAATGAGTTTACGATTGTTAAAAAAAGTTAAAAATCCTTGAGGTTTCTTAAAAAACAGGCGTTAGGTTTCCTAACTTCACAACAAAATTATTTATACCTATGCTCTACACGCTGCACCGAAAGCAAAAACTCCCTCTATCGCTACAGGAAGCCTGGGATTTCATTGCTAACCCCAAAAATCTTGCCGTTATTACCCCACCCTCGATGGGGTTTGTTACGCTATCCGGTGATGACCGGCCAATGTTTGCCGGCCAGATCATCCACTATACCGTAACGCCGATGCTTGGCATCAAATTGCAGTGGGTTACCGAAATTACGCACGTTGCCGATAAACAATTTTTCGTTGATGAACAACGTTACGGACCGTACGCCTTTTGGCATCACAAGCATTTTCTAAAGGAGATTCCTGGAGGTGTTGAAATGGAAGATATAGTGCATTATAAAGTACCTATGGGGATTCTGGGAAGGCTGGTACACCCTTTTTTGGTAAAGCCAAAACTTGAAGAGATATTTGCATACAGGGAAAAGAAATTAACAGAGCTTTTTGGAGAATGGAAAGAGAACAAATAAACATATTCTGGTTTCGTCGCGACCTGCGTCTGGATGATAATACGGGGCTCTGCGAGGCTTTGGCTTCCGGGTGCAAAGTGCTGCCCATTTTCATATTCGATAAAAACATTTTGGGCGAACTGCCAAAGGATGATTCTCGGGTAACCTTTATCATGACACTTCTTGAAGGCATACAGTCGGAGTTGAAAAAGCACAAAAGGTCGCTTGCTGTTTTCCACGACGAACCTGAAAATGTATTCAAGAAACTGGCTTCGGAACACAAAATAAAAGCCGTTTATACAAATCACGACTACGAGCCATATGCTATTAAAAGAGATAAAGCGATACATCAATTACTTAAAATTAATGATATTGATTTTCTGACATTTAAAGACCAGGTGGTTTTTGAAAAAAATGAAGTGGTAAAGGATGATGGTGCTCCGTATGTAGTCTATACGCCCTACATGAAGCGCTGGAAGGAAAAGTTTAAAAGAGAGGCTATTCACCAGCATCATACAAAAGTGACAGCTGATACTATTGCCTCCCACTCCTACCCTTTTTTGAGCCTGAAAGATATTGGTTTTGAGGAGTCAGAAATCAGGCCGGTGCCTTACGATATTACGCCAACCCTGATTGACAATTATGAGGACACCCGCAACTTCCCTGCTATAGACGGTACTTCGAAGCTAAGCCCCTACCTGCGTTTTGGCGCTGTGAGCATCAGGGAGATGGTACGCAGGGCATTGGAAAGCAAAAAAGAGACATTCCTGAATGAGTTGATTTGGAGGGAGTTCTTCATGCAGATACTGTGGCACTTTCCTGAAACCATAAGCAAAAGTTTCCGCCCTAAGTATGACAATGTAAAATGGCGGTACAATGATGCCGATTTCAATGCGTGGTGCGAAGGCAAAACCGGTTATCCCATTGTAGATGCGGGAATGCGTGAATTGAATGCTACCGGATTCATGCACAACCGCGTACGCATGGTTGTGGCCAGCTTTTTGTGTAAGCACCTGCTCATTGACTGGCGGCGTGGCGAGGCTTATTTTGCAGAAAAGCTATTGGACTATGAACAGTCGAGCAACATCGGCAACTGGCAATGGGCTTCGGGCGGTGGTGTGGATGCGGCACCTTATTTCAGGATATTCAACCCCGAGGAGCAGGTCAAAAAATTCGACAAGCATCTGGAATACATAAAACAATGGGTGCCCGAATTCCAGGAGCTGGATTACCAACCCATTCTAGACCATAAAGAGGCGCGCGAACGGGCGTTGAGGGTGTATAAGGAAGCGGTGGCGTAACGCAATGTAGAGACACACTGTCTGGCTCTCACGTAACTGACAACTATTGTCAGACGCAGGCACTGTATCTCTGTCTTACGATAAAACTTAGGATTTATTAATCCGTCATCAACTTAACTTTCGGCAATTCCTTTTTCGTTTTTTCCTTTAATTCTTGAAGGTATTCTTCTGAAAAAGCATTATCAAAAAGTATTAGTTCCTTCAGGTTTTTAAGCTGGAAAATTTCTTCAGGCAATTCCTCAAGTGCGTTACCGGCAAGGCTAAGGGTTTTCAGTTTGGCCAGGGTGCCGATCTCTTTTGGCACTGCCATCAGGCCATGGTCGGTAAGCATCAGCTCTTCAAGGTTAATAAACAGTTTGATGTCTGCGGGAATTTCTTCGAGGTATTCGCCGCCGACATTTGGATTTATGCTAATGGACTTCACTTTAGCCGGGTCTTTCAGGGCTTCTTCAATTGAACTGCACTTAATGCACTGGCCATAAGACGCTATGGATAATGCGAATGCTGCGGCAATAAATAATGATTTCATTATAAGTTGGGTTAGGATTCAAATATAGATAAAATTTAATGATGGAAACATAGGTCAGCAATACTAAATTATCAAATCAACAATTTTACACCTACATCGTTATAGTATTAGCAATTTATTTACCTTTACGCGCTGTAAAAACAGTACCTTTACAATAAATCGCGTAAGTTGCTATGAATGAATGTATCTCGGTTTTCGACATGCTTAAAATCGGCGTTGGCCCGTCAAGTTCGCATACCCTTGGCCCATGGCGTGGTGCCGAGCGTTTCCTGAAGGAATTACGTGAAGAAGGTTTTTTTGAAGCCGTAAACCGGGTGCGTGTCGACCTGTATGGTTCGCTTTCGCTTACGGGTAAAGGCCACGCTACAGATCTTGCCGTAATGCTTGGCCTCAGCGGTGCAGATCCGGAATATGTCCCCATAGACGACATTGCCAATATTATAAACGACATTAACCTGAACCGCAATATTTTTTTGGGAGGGCTACGTTACATTCCATTTAACATTGCAACGGATATCGTATTCAACAAGAACTTCCTGCCGTTCCATGCTAATGGGTTCACATTCACAGCGTTTACTGAAAGCAACGAATATGTTTCGACGTTCTATTCCATTGGTGGTGGTTTTGTAGTTAAAGAAGAGCGTACGGTAGCTAAGGAGAAGGAACTGATTAAATGCGCCTTCCCTTTCCCTATTGACCTGGCGGAAGAACTGTTGGCATATACAAGGACAGAAAACAAGAAAATATCTGAAATCGTTTACGAGAACGAGAAATCCATCCGCACAGAAGAAGACATCCATAAAGAACTGATGCGCGTGTGGAACACCATGTTGGAATGCATGTATACCGGCTGCCATACAGAGGGTACCCTGCCCGGAGGCCTGAATGTGCGCCGCCGTGCCTTCGATATGCACAAAGGGCTCATTGGCAATGCAGAATATGATTCGCCGTGGAATTGGCTGTATACTATTCGTAAAACTGAAGTAAAGTTCAGGCAGATACTAAAATGGGTGAGCTGTTTTGCCCTTGCGGTGAATGAGGTTAATGCGGCTTTGGGCCGTGTTGTAACTGCGCCGACCAATGGCAGCGCAGGCGTAATCCCTGCCGTGCTGATGTACTACATGGTCATTGAAAACCACCAGGCTGATGAAACCCACATCAAACAATTCCTGATGGTGGCCGGCGAAATAGGCAGTATTTTCAAAAAAGGAGCTACCATATCGGCGGCAATGGGTGGATGCCAGGCAGAAATTGGCGTGTCATCTGCCATGGCTGCTGCAGCGCTGTGCGAACTGATGGGCGGCAAACCTGAGCAGTGTCTCATAGCCGCAGAAATCGCTATGGAACACCACCTTGGCATGACGTGTGACCCTATCGGCGGACTTGTGCAGATACCTTGTATTGAACGCAATACTATGGGTGCTATAAAAGCCATTAACGCTGCTGAACTGGCTTTGGAAACTGACCCTGCCAATGCCAAAGTACCTTTGGATAAGGTAGTAAATACCATGTGGCAGACAGCTCAGGATATGAACAACAAATACAAGGAAACCTCAGAAGGCGGGCTTGCAGTTACAGTAAATAATGCGGATTGCTAGAATAGTTTTCAGCCGTAGTCAACAGTTTTCTGCTTTGCAAATCTGAAGGTAAGTACATGTTTTATGACAGAAAACTGTGACTGAGACTGGCAGCTATTTAATGGGCTTTCTTCTCGTATCAATTATATACACGATTTTCCAAACACCATTGTCATTATATAATTGAAAGGAATTCACGCCGCTGTGGCTCAACTTTCCGTTGATGTAGAATTCATAAGGTATCCATGCATGCGCCATACTGCTATCATCTTGAATCCTATAATCCAGCAGGCGTTCCTCAATTTTCATGTCTTTAGGAATTGAAGCAATGGATTTGTAGCATTCTGAAACATCTTCGTAATTAAATTTAGTACCTTTTGAATTTTCAATGATGCTTTGCAGAATCATTTTATCAGAGCAAACCGATTTGATTTTAAGCGTATCTCCCGTATGCAGCCCTTCAAAAAAAGTACTTATAGTTTTCCTGATGTCCGCTTCCTGTGCCTGAACCTGTACGGCAAACAGGGAGAAAGCCATTACCGCGATTTTTTTCATTGGTCAATAATTCATGGTTTAAAGATTAGTGGCTGCCAACGGCGAAAAGTTACATAGCAACCCAATAAAATCTGAAATTCCTGCAAATCTTATATCAAATTACTACATTTACATCTTCTAAAATAACGTTTATGTCAGTTGCAAAGAAAGATTACAAAAGGATTACTACACGCACGCTCATCGATATGAAAGCTAATGGCGAAAAGATTTCAATGCTTACCGCCTATGATTATACGATGGCGAGAATTGTGGACATCGCAGGGGTTGATGTGATATTGGTGGGTGATTCGGCTTCCAACGTAATGGCCGGTCATGAAACCACCCTGCCCATAACCCTGGACCAGATGATTTACCATGCTTCCAGTGTTGTTAGGGCGGCCAACAGGGCACTTGTGGTGGTAGATCTTCCTTTCGGCAGCTACCAGAGCGACCCTAAAGAGGCTTTGCGCTCATCCATTCGCATAATGAAGGAAAGCGGTGGCCACGCGGTGAAGCTTGAGGGCGGTGCAGAGATAAAAGATTCCATTAAAAAGATACTGAATGCGGGCATACCTGTTATGGGCCACCTTGGGCTTACGCCGCAGTCTATATATAAGTTCGGGACGTATACCGTTCGTGCTAAAGAAGAGACGGAAGCCGAAAAGCTGGTCGAAGATGCCAAAATGCTGGAACGCCTTGGCTGTTTTGCTGTAGTGCTTGAAAAAATACCTGCGCAACTGGCCAGGAAAGTGGCAGAGAGCATTTCAATACCTGTGATAGGCATTGGTGCCGGAGGAGGTGTTGATGGTCAGGTACTTGTCATCCATGATATGTTGGGTATGAACAATGAATTCAGTCCTCGCTTCCTGAGAAGGTATATGGATTTGTATGATGGCATGACGAGGGCCATCGGGAAATATGTTGACGATGTAAAATCCAGCGATTTCCCAAGCGAGAAGGAACAATATTAATTATTTCAGACTGTAGGTTTCAGATTTGAGTGCCGCGTCATTTAACGAAGATGAAATCTCTCACTGTTAAACACATGAAGATTGTTTCTACCAAAGAAAATTTACAGGTTCTCTACGAAGACAACCACATTATCGCAATAAATAAACGCGTTGGTGACATCGTGCAAGGCGATAAAACCGGCGATAAGCCCCTGAGTGATGTGGTTAAAGAGTATATCAAAGACAAATACAACAAGCCTGGTGAAGTATTCCTTGGTGTGGTGCACCGCCTGGACAGGCCAACTACAGGCATCGTAGTTTTTGCACGTACTTCTAAGGCGCTGGCGAGACTCAACGAGCTCTTTAAGAACAGGGAAACCCAAAAGACTTATTGGGCCATCGTTAAGGGTAAATTGCCTAAAAGTAACGACACCCTTGTACATTTCCTGAAACGTAATGAAAAGGCAAATACCTCCAAAGCACATTTGAAAGAAGTGCCTGACAGTAAACGAGCCAGCCTCGAATATTCCACTTTTAAAGAACTCAACAATTATTCTGCCCTGGAAATTGCACTCCACACCGGTCGACACCACCAGATACGATCACAACTTTCCGCAATTGGTTATCCTATTAAAGGCGACCTGAAATATGGTGCAGACCGAAGTAACCCGGATGGTGGCATACACCTGCATGCACGAAAACTGGAATTTGTCCATCCCGTTAGCAAGGAGGACATTATTATTACAGCTCCAGTGCCTGATGACCCAATTTGGAAAGCGTTATGATTGCATAAAACTACCTATTTGTAGGTATTTTTATTTTGTAATATATACCCCAAATTTGCTATTGCAAAAAAATGAAAGAATTTACGTTATATTGAATTGTTAAAATAAATGTTCAAAATCTTAAAATTCTTAATTTAGACTCGAAATAACACGAAATATGAAAAACACTTTACTATTAACTTTTAGTCTTTTGGGTTCGTGCGTGTTTGCACAGGAGCATTTTTCAGGAATTAATACTTCCAGAAGGACAGGATTGCTAAATGCAAACATCAACCCTGCCGAACTTACCAACCTCAAAAACGACTATGAGGTGAATATCTTTAACTTCAGTGCCAATATTGCTAACAATAAACTTACTTTTGGAGACCTTACCGGTAGTGATGAGGATTTCGAAGATATGTTGTTTGCAGGCAGCGAACCTGTTAATATGAGGGCTGACGTGGAAATTTTAGGTCCTGCTTTTGGATTTAAAATGGAAAAATGGGCATTTGCCATCTCAACTTCCGCAAAGATAAAGGCTGATGTAGTTGACGTAAACCCTGCGTTAGGGAGGGCATTGACCAACGGTGTGACTTCTGTTGCTGAAGTGGATAACATCATTGCCGGCTATAACCAGAGAACTTCTGCGACTACATGGGGTGAGATAGGATTCTCTGCCGCGCGCGATATTTATAATACTGAGATACATAAAGTCTCAGCTGGTGTAACTTTCAAATTACTTTTCCCCGGCTCGTATGCCAATATAGGGGCGGGTAATTTCAGGGGTACGATCGAAAATAACCTGGGTGATGTAAACCTTACCGACGCCAGCGGAATGGTTAATGTGGCTTATTCAGGCTCGCTGGCTAACGATTTTACCGATAGCAGCAATTTCACCGACTTTTTTGCAGGGGGGCTTAGTGGCTCGGCAGCAGACATTGGCGTAAATTACCAATGGAAAGATATCGACAATTCCGGCTATAAGCTAAATGCGGGGCTTGCGGTTCGAAACCTGGGAAGCATGACCTTTAAGGATGATAATAATGTAAGCCGCAACTATGCATTGGAAGTAGCCCCCGGCGAGTCGCTTGACCTGAACCAGTTCGAAGATGTTGAAAGCCTTTCTGAACTTGAGGATATTCTGTTGGACAACCCACAATTTTTTACGGCTTCCGAAGCCCAGTCTGACTTTAAGGTAAAGCTCCCAACGATGATTTCGGCCTATGCCGATGTGAAATTCCACAGCAAATTGTTTGCTTCGGCCTATATACAGCAGAAAATGAACGAAGATAACGACAACCAACAACTGGCAATGCAAAATATCATCACGGTTACGCCTCGCTATTCGGGTAATTTCTTCGAAGCCTATACCCCGCTGTCACATAATGAGATATCAGGGTTTACCGCAGGTGTTGGTGTAAGGCTTGGAGGGTTCTTCATTGGTTCGGGTTCGATACTTTCGGCTGCATTTACAGATACCGACCAGGCTGATGCTTATTTTGGCTTTAGGTTTGGGTTTTAATTATATAGTAATAATTTAGTGGAATGAAAAAATATTTATTACTGGCAGTATTTTTACTGCCAGTTTTTGCATCCAGCCAAATCGACGCGGCAAAAAAATCAGTGCGGATAGTCGGGTATTGGGATAAAAATGAAAAGCAGGCTTTTGAAATTATTACAAAGAATTGCAAAGTAAGCAAAAATGACACTCTTATTATCGAAAATGTCAGGTGCAAAGCTGATATTATTGTCATAGACTCTACGTCGGGGTCATACACATTTGAATGGCGGTATCACGACATTCAGGTGGAGACTGGAAATGACCTTTCTAAAAAAATCGCTGCTTTGAACGAGGGCCTTACCCTACGCTACACCACGGATGAATTTGGTGTTTTTTTGCAGTTATTGAATTGGAAGGATATTATAAAACATAATGAATCCGCAATCGCCCTCCTTGAGAAAGCACCTGATGCTGAAAGGCATCAAAAAATACTTGCCTTTCTTAAATCACGTTATGTAACTCGTGAAGCAATTGAATCACATTCCATGAAGGATGTGCAATTGTTCCATGCATTTCATGGGATAGAAATTTCTGAAGATCAGGTTTTGGAAAACTCCATAGAGGAACCCAGCCCCTATGGCGGGAAAAATATAAAATCATATGGCATAGTTGAACTTTCGGATATTGAGACGGAAAACGCAACCTACATAGTAAAATTCTGGCAGGACTTTGAAAGTGAAAGCGTAAATGAAATGATTCACAAAACCTTAAAAGCAATGAAAGAACCCGATTTGAAAAAAGACATCAAAAAAAAAGATATTAACTTGTTAAATATCAGTCTCAAAGATTATACGGAAACAATGATGCATGAATCTGGATGGCCTTTAAATATTTATTATGAAAGGGTAGTTGGCGCTGAGGATGAAGATGGGATATTGGAGAAAATCGAAACCAAATCGATAATAATTGAATAAAAGCAATTTAAACAAAGTATGGCTGATTCATATAGTCGTAGTGCTAACTATGTATTCTTATTTCTACTTATGGTTTAATTTTATATTTATTACGGAAAGGCAGGCTGGAAATGATTTGAAATATTTATAATGACACTTTATACCGCACCTTTTTATCTTATCTTTCACCTGCTTACTTTCTTTATTTCCCGTTATGCAAGTGCGTTTAAAATTACCCGTGCCTGTCTTGTGGGTTTTTTGCTTTGCCTGATCCATATAGCTGCCATAGCCGCAACACTTTAAAGAAGTTTATAAGTGCTAAATTGTTTGTAAAATTTACGAACCGAAACATTTATTGTTTAACTTCAACCAACAAAACTTCAAACTATGAAATGGGGAGGCAGAAGATCCAGTGGAAACCTTGACGACAGGCGTGGAATGTCCGGCGGCGGGATGGTTGCAGGAGGTGGTATCATTGGTGCTATAGTATTGGTCATCTATATGTTTATGGGAGGCGACAGCGGTGCAGTGCTGGACCAGATGCAGCAGATGCAGGGTGGTAATGGTGAGCCTGTTGAGCTGACCGAAGAAGACAAAGCTCTTGGACAAATGGTTGATGCTATACTTGCAGATACCGAAGATGTATGGCACAGGATATTTGAGGAAAACGGGCTTACCTATGAAGAACCTACCCTTGTTCTTTTCCGTAATTCGGTGCAGACCGAGTGTGGCGGGGCAACATCGGCTTCAGGTCCGTTCTACTGCCCTATTGATCGCAAAGTATACATGGACCTTGCTTTTTTTGATGAGTTACAAGCACGTTACGGGGCTAAGGGAGGTGATTTTGCCATTGCCTACGTGATTGCCCACGAAATTGGCCACCATGTACAGACGCTTCTCGGCACTTCGCAACGAGTTACACAACTACAGCAGGGAACAGATACGCGTGGTGCTAATAAACTTTCGGTAGCTTTAGAACTGCAGGCCGACTTTTATGCCGGGCTGTGGACACACTATAACCAGGAAATGAAAGATTTCCTTGAGGCCGGCGACATCGAGGAAGCTCTTAGCGCGGCCAATGCCGTGGGGGACGATGCCATACAAAAGGGCAACGTAATGCCCGACTCTTTTACGCATGGCACTTCGGCACAGCGGATGTACTGGTTCAAAAAAGGATTTGAGTCAGGCGATTTTAATCAGGGGGATACGTTTAAGGAACTGAATTTAAGCTTATAGCTACTCGACAAAACCATATAGTTTTGATGATGATGCATCAACATAAACCTTAAAGTCAGCCGAGCTGCCCGGTTTTTCCAGTTTTGCCTTTATGAATTCCTCCAGCGATAGATTATTTTCACTGGTACTCATTACTATTTCCCTGTAATACTTCTTATTAAAATCTTTATTTTGGTTATACAATTCGTGATTATGGGTAAAGTAAACATATGGCCTGATAACATTACTGTTAAGTGTAATGTATTCAGTAAAAATTCCTTCGACTTCATTTCCAAACTGTACCGAACCTATTAAAGCCTTCCCTTCATGCAGAGCAAAATTTATATATGCGTGGTCGCTGTCGGCCTTCTTTGCCAGTTCTTCCTGTAAATCTTTTGTAATAAAGCCAAATGCACGCTTAGTTTCATCTGATGCATTTTGTCTGGAATTATAGTCAAAGAGTTTTGAAAAATCAATATTGAGATTTTCCCAGTATTTAGGAATTGCCTCAGAATATGCATTAATATTCTCCCTGATAAGGTCTTCCTGTGAAACGTTCTCTTCAACACTACAGGATAATAACAATGCTAATACCGGAATAGAATATAAAAATGGATATTTCATGGCAAAGTTTTTAGTTGGTCATCAAATTTAGTAAAATAATTTTCTGAAAATCAACAACTTGATATTTTTAAATAAAAAATCCCTGAAAAATTATTCAGAATTCCTGCAACGTTTTTGATTTTATCGCGTCTATAAAATCAATCATCAATCAAATCAATCATAATGAAATTAAATTTATTTACAGCAGCTTTGGTGTCAGGCATTGCCATAGCCGCAAATGCGCAGGAAATTTATTCTGAAAACTTTGAAGGCAACCCAAATGACATCATTAACGAAGGATGGAAATTTGTCGAGATAACGGGAAATCCTGAAAACTATGGTGTTTACAGTTCTATACCATCTATCGAAAACATCGGAATCCAAGGCGGATCTATGGGGGTTGCAAGCTTTAATATGGTAAACCAAATCCCTAGCCATGTTACAGGTATGGACATTGCAGTGGTTTCACCACCTATTACATTACAGTCAGGGGAAAGCCACTTTCATTATCGAATGGGAAGCCTTTCTGTTGGGGGTGTAGCATCATCAAATTATTCCATCTATATACTCACAGCTGCCGAGTTTGACGCCGTTTGGGCGAACCCGGCACAATTAAAAACATTGCTTGACGGAAGGTTTGCCGTCGATTCAGCTACCTTGGGCAATGAAAGCCAGGATGCTACCATCGAACTTACTGATTTTGAAAGTCAAGAAATCGTTGTTGTTTTCAGGATGCATAACTCCCCCGGAAACAGTATTCTATTATTTGATAACCTGAGGGTTGCAGCTGGTGCTCTTGGCAATGGCGAGAATGAATTGGCTGAATTTTCAATATACCCGAATCCTGTAACAGACATCATTACTATTTCAGGTACAAATGCTATTATTGATGCTGTTAGAGTTACCGACCTTAATGGCAGAACAATATTTAACAAGCAATTTGCGGGCGAAAAAATAGGAATGTCTAACCTTACCGGACTTAGCAGCGGAGTTTACCTGATAGCAGTATCATCTGACAATGAAACAATAACAAAGAAAATAGTAAAACAATAATATTATTAACTATTGATGATTGGAGGGCCCTGCAATTGCGGGGCTTTCTTAATTATTTTTCTTTGCATTCATGATTTGCCAATGGTCATTCAGGTATTTCACCTTATGCACTTCCTTCATGATGTCCTCGCGCTCTTCTTCATAATAGTCCGGATCTTTTGAACCATATTCATCCAGTTCGGCAGCCCTTTCCAACAGGTTGTCCATCACCGGTTGCAGCTTGTCCTTAACCATCTGTGGCATAGCGCCGAATAATTCTTCAAGTTCTTTTTTTAGCATATTACTCTCTTAGTGTTTGTTTGAAATACTTTTTTGCGGCCTTTCTAAAATATTTCCGCAACTTCTTTTCTACTTTTTCGTCGCTCAAATCCTTTTCTATAGTTATACCGTTAAGATATATTCGTGTCTTGTCGCCATCGGGTTCGAATGAAAATTCCAAATTTTCGAGGGTATCTTTATCAAAGATTATCTGAGGTACTTTATAATAATGAATTGCATTTTTATCCGCGCGATATCGAGGCCATCTCGTGGTATCTACAGACATATCCCTAAGGGGTTCAATCCCGTTTTTATGCAGCTTATCCAAAATTCCATCCCGTGTAAGCCTCACTTTCAGGCTTGTATTATAGAACCGAAGATTACCGGTAGTTTGGGTATAATAATAACTCTTTGGCGGTGATGTAGCCATCAGAAGGAAAATGCAGGGTATAACAAGGTATATTGGCGAGAGCCTGATGTTTTCAATCTGTAGAAATTTTGAATACTCCTTATTAATAATAAAGTACGGTAAAGGCAATGCTGCGAAAGCTGCCAAATCGGTATAATCCACAACCCTTTCGATATCGATCAATGCAAATGTGTTGTACCAATTTATAAGAGGTGTGGACAACGGCGACTTCCAAAATGCAAATAAGATTGCACTGAGCCAGAGTACATGATTCTTTAATTTAGGAAAGACAAAAACCAACAGCAACGGCAGTATTACCATCCCGGCAAAGTCGGACAGCTTGCCGGTAATTGCGTTTCCAAATGCGCCTTTCAACAAATGGTCATTAAGGGCCAAGAGGATAAGGCTTGTAATAAAGGCGTAATTATAGATGTAGTGTCGGCGGTTAGTCATAGCGTTTCTTGATTTTTAAAGATAACGAAAATTTCGGGAAATATTGGATGGGATTTCCTAAGGTTATTAGCCCCCTTAAATGAGAAATAACGAATAAAAATTCCAAAGGATTTGCTATATTTGCCATAATGGAACAATTCATCGTATCAGCCCGCAAATACCGCCCGCAGACCTTTAAGGATGTCGTGGGGCAGCAGGCCATTACCAATACGCTGCTGAATGCCATTGAAAACAACCACCTGGCGCAGGCTCTGCTATTTACCGGCCCACGCGGTGTTGGAAAAACAACCTGCGCACGTATACTTGCCCGCAAAATCAATCAGGAAGGCTATGACGACCCATATGAGGATTTTGCCTTCAACGTGTTTGAACTCGATGCCGCTTCCAATAACTCGGTAGACGATATCCGTAACCTTATCGACCAGGTGCGCATACCGCCACAAACGGGCAAGTACAAGGTGTATATCATTGATGAGGTGCACATGCTCTCCCAAGCCGCCTTCAACGCGTTCCTGAAAACGCTTGAAGAACCGCCAAGGCATGCCATCTTTATCCTCGCAACCACAGAAAAGCATAAAATCATCCCGACGATACTGTCGCGATGCCAAATATTCGACTTTAAGCGCATTACCGTTAAGGATGCCAAGGAACACCTTGCTGAAGTAGCCAAAAGTCAGGGGATTACCTTTGAAGACGACGCGCTGCACATCATAGCTCAAAAGGCCGATGGTGCCATGCGCGACGCGCTTTCGATTTTCGACCGTGTGGTGAGCTACTGCGGCAATAACCTTACACGCCAGGCCGTTACGGAAAACCTCAACGTACTTGACTATGAGTACTACGTAAAGGTGACCGACCTTATTTTGGAAAACCGTATTCCCGAGTTGTTGCTTGCATACAATGACATTTTAGCAAAAGGCTTTGATGGCCATCATTTTATTGCAGGGCTTGCATCGCACTTCCGTGACCTGTTAGTGTGTAAAAATCCGGCTACTTTGGTATTGCTCGAAGCAGGAGAAACCGCACAGCAACTTTACAGGGTGCAGTCGCAAAAGGCAACGCAGGAATTCCTTTTACAGGGAATTGACATTGCCAACGAATGCGACCTGAAGTATAAAGTGAGTCAAAACCAACGGCTTTTGGTCGAGCTTTGCCTCATGCAGCTTGCCTCCATCACCTTTGATGGAGAAAAAAAAAAGCTGACCAATTTATAATCCCGCCCCATTATTTTAAGAACAATGCCCCGGCGCTGAAAGTAAGGGTTGAGGAAACTGTTGTTGCCACCCCCGAAATTGTAATAGAAACTATGGATGTTTCTGTTGAGCAAACTACCACCACTATTACTCCCTTGCCTACTTCCGAACTTGAGGTAGATACACCCGAAATAATCCAGCCGCCCGCACCAAAAAAAGAGGATGACGGCGAAGTGAAGGTATCGGCATTTTCATTGGCCGGACTTCGCAAAAAGAAGGAATTGCAGGAGAGCCAGCGCGCGCAGGTACGCAATGTGGATGAGTTGCCGCGCGAAGCCTTTAACGAGACCGACATGCGCCTGCAATGGAATAAGTTTGCCCAACGCCTGAGCGACAACGGCCAAAAGATCATGGCAACGTATATGCAGATCAACGACCCTGTGTTGGATGCTGATGGCGTGACCATCCGACTGGAGTTGCCGAATTCAGGTTCAAAAGTAGACTTCGATAACAGCAAGCACGAACTGCTGGGTTACCTTCGCGGAAAACTTCACAACCACGATATTGTGATAGATGTTCATGTAAATGAAGTGGTTGCTACACGCCATGCCTTTACCCCGCAGGAAAAATTCGATAAGCTCAAAGCAATTAACCCGGCAGTAGAAACGTTAAGGAAGATGTTTGATCTGGATATTTGATTTCATATCCAAATTGAACTTCATTTATTTCTAATAAATATGAAAGCAATATTTGCGCTTATTTTTTTGGTATTGGTTATCGCCTGCAAGAGTAAAATGCCTATAGCTAATGAGTCCACGACTCCAACAGATACCCTCCAAACCTATACTGTTACTACCGAAAATGTAATGGAGGCTTCGCTGTATCTTCCTGACAAATACATGAATTTTAATGAGGTTACAATTG
This sequence comes from Flavobacterium sp. MFBS3-15, assembly GCF_026107645.2. GTDB lineage: Bacteria > Bacteroidota > Bacteroidia > Flavobacteriales > Flavobacteriaceae > Flavobacterium. The sequence continues at coordinate 300,883 of NZ_JAPCHV010000002.1, forward strand.
ATAAAGACAGCATACTTTCCTCACATCTGCAAATAGAAATGATTGAAAAAGAATTGTTTGAAAAAATGCAGGGAACCGCCGTAAACTTTTGGGAAGAAGATGCCAAAGGCGCAGTAAAAATAGACACTATACTTACTGTAAAGGCAAGGGATACGATCCTGACGTTCATTGATGATACAACTGACAACGAGACACACCGCACTTTTAGTTATGAAGGCCGCCTGCCCGTCATCAATCATTTTGTAGTACTGGGAACGTATTATGAAGATTACGGCTATATGCTTTTCGACATGGATACAGGCTACAATACCTCCACCTACCAGACGTTCCCGCTCATTTCGCCGGATAAAAAATACATCGTTTCGCTCTATGCGGACATATATTCGCCGCAAGCAGGTGAACTGAGCATTGAAATGATTGGGGATGACAGGGCTATTCCTTTATTGAGTGCCAGCTTCACTAACTGGATGCCGCAGGAGTTGTTTTTTGGGACAGATGGGTATTTGTATGTTTCCATAAATCACCCATCACAATATTGGCGGTCTGATGGTGAGGTTAATGAAGTACATCAATACCTAAGGATTAAAATTTTATAGCAAAAAGGCATCCGAAAGGATGCCTCATTCTACATATTACAAATGTTATTTTAGGTCATATCTGCCTAGGTTCATTACTTTACTCCAGGCAGCCACAAAATCGGTAATGAATTTATCATTTGCATCGGAACTTGCATATACTTCTGCAATAGCTCTTAACTCGGAATTTGATCCAAATACAAGATCTGCCCGTGTCCCTGTCCATTTTTTAACCCCAGTGTTCCGGTCCGAACCTTCATATAATTCCCTGCTTTCCGAAGTTGCTTTCCAGGAAGTCCCCATATCGAGAAGGTTTACAAAGAAATCATTAGTAAGTTTTCCGGGCCTGCTGGTAAATACACCGTAATCTGAACCGTCAAAGTTAGTGTCTAAAACCCGCATGCCACCTACAAGTACTGTCAATTCCGGAGCGGTAAGTGTAAGCAGGTGCGCTTTATCAATGAGCATCTCTTCTACAGAAACAGGATATTGCGACCTGCCGTAGTTACGGAAACCATCCGCTTTTGGCTCAAGGTAACCAAAGGATTCCACATCTGTTTGTTCCTGTAATGCATCCATCCTTCCCGCTGAAAAAGACACTGTAACATCGTTTCCTGCATCTTTGGCTGCTTTTTCTATGGCTGCATTACCTGCGAGTACAATAAGGTCGGCCAATGAAATTTTCTTTCCTCCCTGTTGTGATGCATTAAAGTCTTTCCTCATACCCTCCAGTACATCCAGGACTCTTTGGAGTTGTAACGGGTTGTTTACCTTCCAGTATTTTTGCGGTGCCAGGCGAATACGGGCACCATTAGCCCCTCCTCTTTTATCTGAACCACGGAAAGTAGATGCTGATCCCCATGCCGTTGATACTAACTCCGAAATGGTCAGGCCTGAATCCAGCACTTTCCGTTTCAACGAAGCTATATCATTCGCGTTTACCAGCTCATGGTTTACTTCCGGGATTGGATCTTGCCAAAGCAATTCTTCCTGGGGAACTTCAGGACCCAGGTAGCGCTCTTTGGGTCCCATGTCACGGTGGGTCAGCTTAAACCATGCACGTGCAAAGGCATCGGCAAACACATCAGGATTTTCCAAAAAATGACGTGATATTTTTTCGTAAGCAGGATCAAAACGCAGCGAAAGATCGGTTGTAAGCATAGTAGGAAGATGCTTCTTTCCACTGTCATATGCATCAGGAATGATGGCTTCAGCATTTTTCGCTACCCATTGGTGCGCTCCTGCAGGGCTTTTAGAAAGTTCCCACTCAAACCCAAAAAGATTTTCAAAAAAATTGTTGCTCCACTGTGTAGGCGTTTTTGTCCAGGTTACTTCAAGTCCACTGGTAATGGTATCGGCTCCTTTGCCGGAACCAAATTTATTATGCCATCCAAAGCCCTGCATTGCAAGATCTGCAGCTTCCGGCTCTTTGCCAACATTTTCTGATGAGGCTGCACCGTGTGTCTTTCCAAAGGTGTGTCCTCCGGCAATTAGGGCTACAGTTTCCTCATCATTCATTGCCATACGTGCAAAAGTATCGCGTATGTCCCTGGCTGCAGCGATAGGATCTGGGTTGCCATCGGGCCCTTCAGGGTTTACATAGATTAATCCCATCTGCACGGCAGCCAAGGGTTTTTCAAGGTTTCTTGAGTGGATGTCGCCATCTGCATCGTCATCAGAAACAACTACACCATGTTCTTTAGGGACACCTTCAGAGCCATGGGCGTAACGAAGGTCGCCGCCTAGCCATGTCTGCTCAGAGCCCCAGTATATGTCCATATCAGGTTCCCAAACATCAGCACGTCCTCCGGCAAAACCAAAAGTTTTAAAGCCCATTGACTCTAACGCAACATTACCTGTAAGTATCATGAGGTCGGCCCAGGATATCTTATTCCCATATTTTTGTTTTATCGGCCAGAGCAGCCTGCGGGCTTTATCGAGGCTTACATTATCAGGCCAACTGTTCAGGGGTGCAAAACGCTGCTGTCCGGCACCAGCCCCGCCACGGCCGTCAAATACACGATAGGTACCGGCGCTGTGCCATGCCATGCGGATGAACAATCCTCCATAATGTCCGAAGTCAGCCGGCCACCAATCCTGAGAATCAGTCATCAGTTCATGCAAATCTTTTTTTAGGGCTTCAAGGTCAAGGCTTTTGAAGGCTTCTGCATAATTGAAATTTTCTCCCATTGGATTTGATAAAGAAGAATGCTGCCTTAGTATATTTATTTTAATTGATTAGGCCACCAATCCCTGTTTTGGGTACCCCCACCCCCTGTATTAGGTTTCATGCTTCCATTATGGAATGGGCATTTACTGATGTCGTTTGAATTATTTTCCATAGTTTGTCGTGTTTGTTTATTTAACAAATAATGAAATCACTTTATGAATCAATGCTTTACAACAAATTTAAGAATTTTAATAAAGATTTGCGATTGAGGCTATTTAATATATCGATATTGAAATAGGTATTATTTATGCACACAATAAACTATAAAAATATTCAGATTTAAATACCTTATGTGAATATTTATTTAAAATCCTAACCCTTTGCATTTAACAAAAGTAATTTTCTCTATTTTTAAGTGAAATAATACATATAATGCTCGTAGATAAAAGACTTCCCTTAAAATATATATTCCGTATGGTGCGCTATGAAATGCTAATTGTTGTCGCATTGGGTGTTGCCATACATATCCTTTCAGGGGCAGCACAATCTTTCATCCCGGAGATGCCCTTATCTATTGCTGCTTTTCTTGGTACTGCCATATCGGTGCTATTGTCATTTAAAATGAGCCAATCTTACGATCGTTGGTGGGAAGCTCGCAAAATATGGAGTGCAATAGTAAATGACTCACGGAGTTTTGTTTTGCAGCTACAGGCATTCCTTAAAGGCGAAGACCTTAAGCCTGTAATAAAGGAAATGGCTTACCGCCAGATTGCATGGTGCTATTGTCTGGGGCAGTCGCTGCGAGGCTTGCCTCCTCTGGGTCAATGTGAAGATGTATTATCCACTGAAGACCAAAAAAGAATATTTATGTTCAAAAATAAGCCTCTCGCACTTTTACAGCTTAATGTTCATGAAATAAAAAGGCCACGATTACAGGAGGAATTATCCGATTTTGAAAACATCCAGCTTAACAGCACTTGTGTCCGATTTTCCGACAGTATGGGAGCTGCAGAGCGCATAAACAACACTGTATTTCCAACTATTTACAGAATGTTCCTGCACTTTACCATATACCTTTTCTGCATTATCCTTTCAGTAGCACTCAAAGATATTTGGCTGGTGTACGAAATTCCGTTACTGCTTCTAATATCTTTTGTGTTTTTTACGCTTGAAAAATCGGCCTACTACCTTCAGGATCCTTTCCGCAACAGGCCTAGCGATGTTCCGGTAACCGCTATTGCACGAACCATCGAGATCAATATCAGGCAACTTCTTAATGAAGAAGAACTGCCGGAACCAATCATGAAGGATGAGTTTTATATAATGTGATAATTATTTGCTATCAGATAAGTTGAGGATACCCTCATAAATTTCATAATTCTCATCATCAAAACAAACGAAAACTACCTGCGTAATCGTATCATCTGATTTTAAAAATTCCCTTACCGAAGTAATTGCAATTTCAGCGGCCATTTGCTTGGGGAAATGATATATTCCCGTGCTGATATTAGGAAATGCAACTGAAGCAATATTATTTTGCACAGCAATAGCAAGACTGTTACGATAGGCATTCGCTAAAAGCCGCTCTTCGCCGCTGTTGCCCCCATTCCATACCGGCCCCACCGTGTGGATTACATATTTCGCATAAAGCTTACCACCAGTAGTAATTACAGCCTCTCCTGTATTGCATCCTCCCTGGCGGTTGCGTATGGCAACACATTCTTCCAAAATTGCCTTTCCTCCGGCTCTATGTATGGCACCATCGACACCCCCGCCTCCAAGTAATGATGTATTGGCTGCATTTACAATAGCATCCGTTTCTACTATAGTGATGTCGCCTTTTATGAGTGTTATTTTCGACATATCTATATCTTCCCGTAATACATCGCCTTCACTATCCCATCAGAGAGCCCAATCTTAGGTACATAAATGTTGCGTGCACCACTCCACTTCATAGCATTGAGGTAAATGCGCGCGGCGTAGATGATAACGTCAGCACGGTCAGGGTTGAGTCCGAGTTCGGAGATGCGCTGTTCGTAGCTCAGGCTGTTGAGAAACTGGTATTGTGAGTTTACATAAAAATAGGACAGCGGCTTTTCCTGTGCCTTCCCCGACATTTTAAATATTTTATTGATGTTCCCGCCCGAACCTATTAACGTAACGCTTTCATAAGGCTCGACTATCTGTTTAATCCATTTCTCGATTTCGAGCCATACCACATCATTAACCATATTGTTAAGCAAACGAACCGTACCATTTTTAAAAGATTTGGCTGCTACGATCTTTCCTCCTGCAAATAAAGAAAACTCTGTACTGCCGCCGCCTACATCTACAAAAAGATAAGTGTGTTCGGGTTTAAGGAATTCATGCAGGTCAGTTGCTGCAATAATGGCCGCTTCCTTCCTGCCATCAATGATTTCTATTTTTATCCCGGCCTCGCGTTCAATGATGTCTACAACTTCTTTACCATTCTCTGCCTCGCGCATGGCGGAGGTCGCACATGCCATAAATCGCTCCACTTTATGAACCTTCATAAGCAATCGGAATGCTGTCATGGCATCTACCATACGTGCAATGTTCTCGTCGGATATTTCGCCTACAGTAAAAGCATCCTGTCCAAGGCGAATAGGTACACGCACCAGTGAGCTTTTATTGAATTGTGTTTCTTTTCCTTCCTGTTCCACAATATTGCACACCAACATCCTCATGGCATTGGACCCAATATCTATTGCGGCATATTTTTTTATATTAATCATCTATCTGAGTGCCTTGAGGCGCTTAGATGCTTGAGTACTTAACCCATTCCTAAGAACCTCAGATTATAATTGTTCGTAAATAACTTCCAGCTTATTCCTGAAATAATTATAGGTTTCAAGCTGCGCCCTGAAAGGCTTTTGGTCCGGTTTTTTCCTGTATTTGTTTTCGAGGGTTTCGCTATGAAGGCGAGCCTTCACATTGGCCTTCCATCCAATGTCAAACACTTCAATCATTTCCTGCTTAATTTCATTATCGTATATAGGGCAGGTAACTTCTACACGCGCGTCAAGGTTACGAGTCATGAAGTCTGCTGAAGAAATAAAAACCTCGGGATCACCGCCATTCGCAAAAATGTATACCCTGGAATGTTCCAGGTAATTATCTACTATGCTAATTGCTTCAATGTTCTCGCTCATCCCCTGCACACCAGGAATCAGGCAGCAGATGCCCCTAATGATAAGCTGAATCCTTACCCCTTCCCTGCTTGCCTCATACAACTTGTCGATCATCCTGTAGTCGGTAAGACTGTTCATTTTCAGCTTTATACAGGCTTCCTTTCCTGCTATTGCATTAAGTATCTCCCTGTCAATCAATTTGTAAAACTTGCTTCGCGTATAGTGTGGCGATACAAACAAATGCCTGTAACGATGCACTCGGTAGTTTACCTCAAAAAAATCGAATATCTTACTCACCTCTTTCATAATCGCAGCATGGCTTGTAAACAAAGTTACATCAGTATAAATCCTGGCTGTAGACTCATTAAAGTTACCTGTAGAAACAAAACCATAGCGCCTGAGTTTACCTGATTCTATGCGTTCCACGACACATACCTTGCTATGCACTTTAAGGCCTTTAACCCCAAATATAAGACTGATCCCTTCTGTCTGCATCAGCTCTGCATACGATATATTGCTGGCCTCGTCAAAACGAGCCTGCAATTCTATCTGAACTGTTACCTTTTTGCCATTCTTTGCAGCATTAATCAGTGAACTGATGATCTGTGAGTTCTTCGCAAGCCTGTAAAGCGTAATTTTTATACTCAATACCTTGGGATCGAGTGCTGCTTCCCGAAGGAATTTTATAACATACGAAAATGACTGATAGGGCGTATTAATCATATAATCCTTCTGCTTTAGCCTTTGTATAATGCTTCCTTCAAGACTAAGCCCGGATACCGGAAGGGCGACATTTTGCTGGTAAAGCAAATCCTGCCTGCCAAGGCTGGGGAAATCCATGTAGTCGCGACGGTTGTGATAACGCCCACCCGGGATAATACTATCCGATGAATCGATTTCCATCCTCGTCAGGAAAAATTCGAGCGTATCGGGTTCAATAGCCTGGTCGTAAACAAAACGTACAGGTTCTCCAATGCGCCTGTCTTTAACACTCGTGGATATCTTTTCCATTAGGCTTTTGCTTTGGTCGCTATCTATTTCCAATTGTGCATCACGGGTTATTTTTATCATGTGCGCCGAAATGCTCTCATAATGAAAGATATTAAAGATACTGTGCAGGTTAAGCCTTATAACATCATCAAGCATAATGATATACTTCTTTTCACTATTTGATGGGAGTTGCACAAACCTGTTGATAGTTTTAGGTATTTCAATAACCGCATAGCGTACCTCATTCTTCTGTGTTTCATCATCGTCATCATGATCCGTATTTCCGTTGCCATTCAGCTGGGGCTGCATTACAAGCTTTACTGCCAAATAGCCCGAAGTATCTTTCAATATCGGGAATTCATCGAGGTCATTAAGAATAATGGTTACCAGCTCCGGGCTGACCTTCTGTATGAAGAAATCCTTTATAAAAAGCTCCTGCTCCTTATTAATCTGCGTTTCGTTCACCATGAAGATATTCTCTTTCTCCAATTCCTTTTCGATAACGCTGAGGATGCGAAGAGAGTCGGATTGCTGCTCGATTACTATCTCGGTAATTTCCTTAAGGAGTTTTTGCGCGGATATTCCGCCAAGTACTTTTTCACCTGTCTGCCCCTCAAGGCTAAGTCGGCGGATGGCAGCGTAGCGTACCCTGAAAAATTCGTCGAAATTATTTGAAAATATTCCTAAAAAACGGAGCCTGTCTAATAGCGGAACATTGTCATCCCCGGCTTCCTGCAATACCCTTGCGTTAAATGCCAGCCAGCTTTTTTCCCTGTCAATGTACCGGTTTACCGGTGAGTGGTGAATCATGCTTTTTTAATTCTCTTGGAAATAACGTTTTCTTTATTTTGCCTTTTCGTATGTCCTTCCAGTCATTTTCTTCAAATGAAAGCGAAACAAAACCAGCTGTAGGTACGTTCTCTACAGCATGGTTCCCAAAGGTATTAACAAAATTAGTAATAGCGTCGTTATGTCCAAAAAGAATTAAGTTATCAAATTGGTTATCGCATGTTTTTATGATGTTTGCAAGCTTTTTTTCGTCAAAAGTATAGAGATCATCTTTAAATACAATTGTATCAATAGGTATGGAAAGGTTTTCAGCGAAAATGTATGCGGTATTTTTGGCGCGTTGCGCAGTACTGCTCCATACTATAAATGACTTTGGCAGGAATTCATCTACCTCCCCGGCCATCATGTGCGCATCATTAATCCCACGATTGGAAAGGGGGCGGTCTTTATCCGACAGCGGAGCATCCCAACTTGATTTTGCATGACGGATCAGGATTAAATTTTTCATACGCTTGATGTTTAAGTTTTGTGTATCAGAAATTTAAATGTCCAAAAAAATACGAAGCAGAATTCCCTACGAAATGTTAATTCGGTACTAAATTTATTTTATGGCGCCAGTCTGTCGGCCTTCCAATTGTAATCGTCCTGCAATTTATAGCGTATCCTGTCGTGCAGGCGATTGGGCCTGCCTTGCCAAAACTCCATTTCCACAGGCTTTACGATATATCCGCCCCAATGTTCCGGCCGTAGAATCTCCTTGCCCTCATATTCTTTTTCCAGTTCCTTCAGGTTATCCTCAAGGTATTCGCGTGACGGAATGACTTCACTTTGGGGCGAAACCACAGCGCCAAGCCTGCTGCCTGCAGGGCGGCTTTCAAAATAACCGTCAGATAGGTTGTCTGCCACTTTTTCTGCCACGCCTTTTATAATCACCTGCCTTTCTAATTCATGCCAAAAGAAGGAGAGGCACACATTCGGGTTGGCCGCAATAGCTTTCCCTTTTTCCGAATTATAATTCGTGTAGAAGATAAATCCTTCATACGTAAATTGCTTCAACAGCACCACTCGCGATTTCGGGAAGCCATCAAGCCCAACGGTAGAAACCGTCATAGCATTCACCTCGGCGCTTCCACCAAAGTCCTCAACTTCCTTAAACCAGTCCCTGAACAGCGTGATCGGGCCTTCCGGAAGGTTCTCTTCGGTTAGATGGCTTTTCTCGTAGGAACGGCGGTAATTGCTTAGGTCGGTCATTTTATTTCAGATTGTTGATTTGAGATTGGGCTACACTCACACTAATCGCTTGTCTGTATAAATTTAAATAATATAGTATTAAATTTATTGAATTTTTGATCATATTCTACAATCGAAATACTAATTCAGAACTCAAAAACTTTCCCATCATCTGCCAACTCCACGTTTTCAAAAATGGTTTTCGCCTCTTCCTTAAACAATTCGATTGAACTATAGCGGGTTGAAAAATGCCCAAGTATTAATTGCTTGACATTGGCCATTTTAGCTATTGTGGCAGCTTGTTTTGCGGTGGTATGCATCGTCTTTTCGCATAGGTGCGCTTCAGATTCAAGAAATGTGCTTTCGTGATATACCACATCCACATCTTTTATCAAAGGCACAATACTATCGTCGTATACGGTATCCGAACAAAAAGCATAGCTCTTCGGTGCTGGCGGGTCGAACGTCAGTTCGGCATTCGGAATGATCCTGCCATCATCCAGCTTTATGTCGCCGCCATTCTTGATTTTTTGGTAATACACCACGTCGATGCCATAATTTTCCACGGATTCAATGTTCAGCTTGCGCTCGCCCGGTTTTTCACGGAAAAGGAAGCCATTGGTATACACCCTGTGCCTCAACGGTATGGTTGTAACTGTTACTTTCTTATCCTCATAGATCACCTCTGGGTCCTTCCCTTTCAGCTCGTGGAAATACAGGTTATACCCCGTCCACGAGTTCGAAAGCTTCAACTGCAAAAGGATGATCTCTTTTACGCCTTTAGGGCCGTACACGTGCAGGTCAGTTTGTCTGTTGAGCAACGAAAATGTAGAAATAAGCCCAATCAGCCCATAAAAGTGGTCACCATGGAGGTGCGAAATGAACACATGGTTTATTTTGGAAAAACGCAGCTTGTTCTTGCGCAATTGTACCTGCGTACCCTCGCCACAGTCAATTAGGAACATCCTTTCCTTCATTTCCAGCACCTGGGATGTAGGGTTGGTCAGTGTACGTGGTGTCGCGGCATAACAGCCTAAGATCGTCAGATTCATTTTAGTTCCGGGTTCAGTGTTCCGGGTTCAGTGCTGCCACCTGCACTGAAATAGAAAATTAAAAATAAAAAATAATCAATTAAAAGCCCAGGTCGCGCTCTATCTCTTCCATTTCGATGATGTCATTGGCTTCAAGCAATGTTGGCACCACTACCATCTCATCGGGCACTTCGCCGAAGTCAATGTCATTGGCAACCAATACAAACGACTTCTTTGATTTGCGATGCTTATCAGATAGCGAAAGGAATGTCAGTACCGTATCAAGCGTAACGTCATTATCACTGGTAAGGTCCAGTATGATGTTTTTTTCTTTATAACTATTATATTCGGCTGTAACTTTTGCAAGGAATGCAACTACATCACCCTGTGTATCTTTTATCGTTACCGTATGCCCTTTATCTTCTACTTTCATTTTTGTTCTGATGTGCTTAGATTGTTAGTTGCTGAGCAGCTTAGGCTCTTAGTCGCTAAGGTACAAAGTTAGCTTTTATTTCAGCTGGTCGTTTCAATATTTTATGACAAACTAACTTGGTTTAACTTCAACAATATCTACCTACTGCTTTATCTTCGAGGCCAGCAAATAGATTACTGCCATGCGTACTGCCACACCGTTTTCTACTTGTTCCAGTATTACCGATTGCTGCGAGTCGGCCACATCACTAGTGATCTCAACACCGCGATTTATAGGGCCGGGATGCATGATTACAATCTCTTTTTCCAGCGAATCAAGGAAAGCTTTATCTACCCCATATTGCTGTGCATATTCGCGGGTAGACGGGAAATAGTTCACATCCAGCCTTTCATTCTGTACGCGGAGCATATTTGCTACATCGGCCCATTCAAGGGCTTTACGAAGGTTGGGCTCTACTTTTACTCCCAAAGATTCCACATAGCGAGGAATAAGCGTTTTAGGTCCACATACCTTTACTTCGGCACCCTGCATCTGCAAGGCATAAATGTTCGATAATGCCACCCTCGAGTGCAATATGTCACCTACAATAACCACCTTCTTCCCTTCTACCCCGCCGAGCTTTTCGCGGATGGTATAGGAATCCAGCAATCCCTGTGTAGGATGCTCATGCGCACCATCACCTGCATTGACTATACTTGCATTTACGTTGCGTGACAGGAAATGTGCCGCACCCGGTTTTTCGTGGCGCATTACCACCATATCCACTTTCATGGAAAGGATATTGTTTACCGTATCAATGAGCGTTTCTCCCTTTTTTACTGATGATTGTGCTGCTGAAAAGCTTATAATATCGGCAGAGAGCCTTTTTTGTGCCAGTTCAAACGATAGCTTGGTTCGGGTACTGTTCTCAAAAAAAATGTTGGCTATGGTAATGTCCCTCAGTGACGGAACTTTCTTAATGGGCCGGTTGATGACTTCCTTAAACTGGTCGGCAGTCTCAAAAATGAGGTCGATATCACTTTTGGTAATGTATTTTATGCCGAGCAGGTGATCAACGCTTAGTTCTTTCATTGTGTTGTTGCTGTAGTTATGTTAGACCAAATAAACACCGTCCTCACCCTCGTTCTCCTTCCAGTGTACGCGTACTTTCTCATCGTTGATGGCATCAACCTGGCGGCCACGGTAATCAGGCTGTATAGGCAAGTGGCGGCTGAAGCGGCGGTCGATGAGCACGAGCAGCTCGATCTCCGATGGACGGCCGAACGACTGTATGGCAGTAAGCGCGGCGCGGATGCTCCTCCCTGTGTAGAGCACATCGTCTATGAAAACCACTTTCTTGTCCTCTACCAAAAAATCGATCTCGGTGCGATTGGCTTCCAGAGGCTTATCGTGCCTGCGGAAATCGTCGCGGAAAAAGGTGATGTCCAAAAAGCCCAGCTGGATTCCCGGCACATTATATTCCTCCTCCAATATCTGCTTAAGGCGTCTGGCAGGAAAGCCGCCACGGGGCTGCAGCCCAATGAGCACGGTATTGGAAAAATCGAGGTGCTTTTCAATTAACTGGCAGGCCAAACGGTGTAGGATGATATTGACTTCCGTTGAAGTGAGCAATATTTTCTGGCTCATAATGCGGTGTTGTGTTTGGAGGGTAAATTTAGGGAAAATTTTGAAAACTTACGTGTAGGCTCAAGAAATCATAATCTCCTGCCAATTAATCCAATTTTAACAAAATCCTGTTTTTCTTCCCTTAATTTTATGTGTATAACCTAAAAGAACAAGACAATGAAAAACAGGATTTTCCATTTGGGTATCTTTGCTTTGTTGCTGGGAACCCTTACAAGCTGCGAGGTAATCGGTGACATATTCCAGGCCGGTATGGCAGTGGGGATTTTCATAGTGATCGCCGTCGTAGTACTGATCATTTGGCTGATAAGCAAGTTCAGGAAATAATAAAGGGCCATTGAGGCCCTTATTTATTATCTTAGTTGTACATCTTTGCTCTTAGCTCCTTGATCTTTTCATCATCAAGGTAATCATCAAACGTCATGTAGCGGTCGATGACACCATTCGGAGTAATCTCCAGCACGCGGTTGGCAACGGTTTGCGCAAACTCGTGGTCATGCGTGGTAAACAGCACTGATCCTTTAAAGTTCTTCAACGAGTTATTGAATGCCGTGATCGATTCCAGGTCAAGGTGGTTAGTGGGCTCATCGAGCATAAGTACGTTGGCACGGAGCATCATCATGCGTGAAAGCATGCAGCGCACTTTCTCACCTCCCGAAAGCACCCTTCCGGTTTTAAGTGCCTCTTCGCCACTAAAAATCATTTTACCAAGGAACCCACGGATATATACCTCGTCACGCTCCTCCTCCGTCTTGGCCCACTGGCGCAACCAGTCAACCAGCGTAAGGTCATTCTCAAAGAATTCGTGGTTATCTGCAGGAAGGTAGGATTGAATTGTTGTAATACCCCAGTCAAATGTACCGCTGTCCGGCTTCAGGTTGCCGTTCAGTATCTCATAAAAAGCAGATGTTGCACGTGAGTCTTTAGAGAACACCACGATTTTATCGCCTTTGGCCATATTCAGGTCAACGTTCTTAAATAATATCTCTCCGTCTACAGAAGCGCTCAGGTCTTTCACGTTGAGTATCTGATCACCGGCTTCGCGTTCCTGCTCAAATATGATAGCAGGGTAACGTCGGCTTGACGGCTTGATGCCATCCACCTTAAGTTTCTCAAGCATTTTCTTACGGCTGGTGGCCTGTTTCGATTTAGCGACGTTAGCACTGAATCGCATGATGAACTCCTGAAGCTCTTTCTTCTTCTCATCGGCTTTTTTGTTCTGCTGGGCCCTCTGCCTTGCGGCAAGCTGGCTCGACTCATACCAGAAGGTATAGTTGCCTGAGAAGTGGTTGATTTTTCCAAAATCTATATCCGATATATGCGTACACACTGCATCAAGGAAGTGGCGGTCGTGTGATACTACTATTACGGTATTGTCATAGTTGGCTAGGAAATTCTCCAGCCAGCCTATAGTTTCAAAGTCCAGGTCGTTGGTTGGCTCATCCATGATCAGCACATCGGGGCTTCCAAAAAGCGCCTGCGCCAAAAGGACACGTACCTTCAGCTTGCTGTCCATGTCACCCATTAATGTGTAGTGGAATTCCTCCCCTATGCCAAGGTTACTCAGCATCGCGGCAGCATCAGAATCGGCATTCCAGCCATTCATCTCTTCAAATATGATTTGCAGTTCACCTACCCTTTCACCGTCTTTATCCGAGAAGTCAGGCTTCAGGTAAATCTCATCCATCTCCTTTTTAACAGCAAATAGTGTTTTATTGCCCATCATCACAGTTTCAAGCACAGTGTGCTCGTCAAACATATTGTGGTTTTGGTTAAGTACCGACATCCTTTTCCCTGGTTCCAGGTATACATGGCCCGATGTAGGGTCAATGTCGCCCGCAAGTATTTTAAGGAAAGTAGACTTACCGGCACCATTCGCACCGATAATACCGTAGCAATTGCCTTGGGTAAATGAAGTATTCACTTCATCAAACAATATCCTCTTGCCGAACTGTACCGATAAATTTGAAACTGATAGCATTTTAAAAATTTTTGCAAAAATACAAAATTTAAGCAAGTAATCCTTGAACATACCCTGTTAGGGTAATGATTTCTTAATTTAACTAGTTTTTAACATTTTTACGTGCATAATAAAATATTTTTGTTTTTGCTCAATAAACAACAATGCAACATCTTACCAAGGCCGGTCTTTACTTATTTTTTTTCCTGCTTTTCACCTCGTGCGGAAAAGATGAGGATTATACCGCTTATTTTGGTGGTGAAGTGCTAAACCCAAGAGGTAAGTATTTGATTTTTAGCAAAGAAGATATAGTAATCGATACAATTTTCCTCGATAAGAACAATCGTTTTTTTGTAAAGTTTGATTCTCTTACGCCAAGTATGTATAGCTTCAAACATGGCGCTGATTACCAGTATATTTATTTTGAAAAGAATGACAGCATCATGGTTTCTGTAGATTCAAACGAATTTGATGAGTCAATTGTATTCAGTGGACGTGGCGAAAAAAAGAACAATTTCATGATGGAATTGTTTCTTATGCACGAATCTGACAGGACTAATAGCTATAATATTTACGATTACGATTTTGATAAGTTTAGCAGGGTGATAGATTCTACACATGCATTGCGAAAAAAATTCTATACTGAAAGAAAGAAGGCTATTGAATGGAGCGATGATTTTGATTTTTATGCCAGCTCTAGGGTAAATCTAAATTATTACACTAAAAAAGAGTATTATCCTTATGTACACGCACGTAGGACCGGAAAGGAAGTAATGTCAAAGCTGCCAAAGGATTTTTACAATTTCCGTAAAACAATAGACTTTAACGATGCAAAGCTGATACATTATTCTCCTTATGTGCGTTATCTTTCGGCATTGCTCAACAATATGGCAATAACTAAATGGCATAAGAAAGGATCTGTCTCAGAGGATTCATATTCAAATAACATTGAAAAGCTTAAACTAGCCGATTCGATGTTTGCAAACGAACAGGTTAAAAACCAGATGCTCAACAATATTGCTTTCGCTTATCTACTGGAAGACCAAAATATTGAGAATAACAAAAAGTTTCTGGACAGTTATATGAAGTTTTCGACTGATGATAGCAAAACTAATGAAATAAGGAAGATTGGTAACGCAATACAAAATCTGGCAAAAGGTGCACAACTTCCAAAAGTGGATTTTGTAGATCGCAATAACAACACAATATCAATTGGGAAAAATCTGGAAAACGAAACAGTCATCTTCTTTTGGACAAGCTGTGCCAAAGGCCAACTGGAAGGTATATATGATAAAATAAGAGGATTGAAAAAAACACATCCTACAGTAGATTTTATTGCAGTGAATGTCGATGAGAATGATGAATGGGATAATATAGCCAGTGAATATGACTCTGCCAATGTGTTGCAATTAAGAGCTGCCGACTTCAACGAATTGAGGGATAAATGGGTAATTACAAAAATAAAACGTACTATTATCCTGAATCCAGGAGGTACAATTAAAGATGCATTTACCTACCTTATGGACGACAAGTTCGAGGAAGCCCTTAGCAATTAATTGTATTTCTATTTCTTAATCAGGTACTTGACAACTGTTTCTGCAGAATGCAGTCCGAATACAGCAGGAATCCAGCTATTTGTACCGAAAAATGATTTCTTGAAGTTGGTTCCATCAGTCATTTTAAGGCTGGTCTCGTCGGGTGCTTCAGTAGAGAAAACCACCTTTACCCCTTTGCTTACACCCTCTTTACGCAAGCGCTTGCGTACCGTTTTGGCCAGCGGGCATACGTCAGTTTTACTAATGTCTGTCACCTTAACTTTTCCGGCCTCATACTTACCTCCCGCTCCCATGTTGCTGATGATCTTTACCTTTTTCCTACGTGCGGAAATGATAAGGTTCAGCTTGGGCGTAATGCTGTCAATACAGTCGAGCACATAGTCATATTCTTCCGTAACCAATTCGTAAGCA
Organism: Flavobacterium sp. MFBS3-15; assembly: GCF_026107645.2. Classification (GTDB taxonomy): domain Bacteria; phylum Bacteroidota; class Bacteroidia; order Flavobacteriales; family Flavobacteriaceae; genus Flavobacterium. The sequence goes on from NZ_JAPCHV010000002.1 coordinate 316,803, forward strand.
CGTTCAGGTGAAAGGAATTCTTTTATACGTATCAGTTCCAGCTCCGGGTTGATGTCCATGAGCCTGTCGCCTACTATGTCTACTTTAGGTTTGCCAACCGTAGAATGCAATGCCGGCAACTGGCGGTTGATATTGGTAATGTCTACCACATCGCCATCCACTATAGTCATTTTACCTACACCGGCACGTGCGATGAATTCGGCGGCAAACGAGCCTACGCCACCCATGCCTACCACCATCACGTGTGAATTCTTCAATTTCTCAAGGCCTTCCTTTTTAAATAAAAGTTCGGCACGCTCTGTCCATTCAGCCATTAGTAAAAACGGTTTTAAAATTAGTGCTTACAGTATTTTTCAATTCCTTAATATCTACATTCAGTGCTAAGGCAGCTTTTGCATACACTTCTGCTATCCCCTCCTCTATCGTGTCGGTCTCCAAAAAAAATCTGTCACGAGGCACCTGTGCCAAAACACCGGAAAGTTCCGGATTGCGCAACAGGTATTTACCAAACGAAAGGTAAAAGCCGTTATCCAGCAGTTGCTTAGCCACCTGCCAGTTCTTGGAGAAGCCATGCACCACCATCGGTATGCCCGGCTGTATCCTGTTTTTTATTTCTACCAGCTCCTGAAAAGCAGCAACAAGATGCAAAATTACGGGTTTTTGATATTTCTTCGCTAACAGCAACTGCTTTTCGAATATGTCTATTTGTACATCTAGCGAAATTTCAATACGCTTATCCAGTCCGCATTCGCCAAGAGCGAGGCAGTTGGCCAGTTGTAAACGTTGTTCGATTATTGCTAAATGCTCCTCCAGCTTTTCCATATCGATATGCCACGGATGGATTCCTGTAGAAAAGTGGTGCACATCAATGATTTCAACGGGATAGCGGTTTACTATCTCAAAAACATTGGTGTTACCGGATGATGAATGGGTATGGAGGTTGTAGAGCATACTTTCCAACTTTTAAAGTCTAACGATCTTAAAAGTTAATATTTTATACCCTTCTTCATCACAGTATTCCTTCATCTTTGCTAGAATATCATATGCATATTCGGCTGAAGCAAGCTTATCATTAATTAATACTATATCCTGATAGAAATTCGTTAAATGATACCAGTCATCACTGGCTTCAAAAAGGTTTTTCTGATGGGTATCACCAGTCAGTGCCAACCCATCCCAATTGCCGTTAAAAGCATCATACACCTGTATTTTTTCTGCAGTAATCATATTTACGATATCACCCCGCTCCCCACAAGTTCCTCGCCTATATACCATGCAGCAAACTGCCCTTCGGTAATGGCAGACTGCGGCTGTTCAAACGAAATGTACATCCCGTTATCAAATTTGTGTAGCGTCGCCTGCTGCAACGGCTGGCGGTAACGTATGCGCACCATTACATCTATTGTGTCTCCGTCTTTCAGTTGCAGGTCTTCGCGCACCCAGTGGATCTCACTTTCCTGTATGAACAGTGCCTTACGGAAAAGTCCCGGGTGATTGTGCCCCTGGCCTGTGTATATGGAATTCGTAGCTACATCGGTCGCAATGACGAACAGTGGCTCTTTGGTACCGCCTACATTCAGCCCCTTGCGCTGCCCTATCGTGTAATAATGCGCGCCCTGATGCCTGCCTACCATTTTACCCATCTCAGGCTTGTAGCCGATGTTTTTAGCTTCGTAGGCCAGCCGCTCTTTTATGGACGTGAATTGTGGCTTGTCAGCGCTGTAGGCTTCAATGTCGGCATTAACTTCATAGATAACACCTTCTTTTGGATGCAATTGCTGCTGCAAAAATTCCGGCAAGCGTACTTTACCAATAAAGCAAAGCCCTTGAGAATCCTTTTTCTCGGCAGTGACCAAATCCATTTTAGCTGCTATTTCGCGAACCTGCGGCTTGGTAAGCTCCCCAATCGGGAAAAGCGCCTTGCTTAATTGCTCCTGCGAAAGCTGGCACAAAAAATATGATTGGTCCTTATTGCCATCCACACCGGCAAGCAGTTGGTACACTTCTTTACCGTCTTTTTCGATAGTCGCTTTACGGCAATAGTGGCCGGTAGCCACATAGTCGGCGCCAAGGCTCAGGGCTATCTTCATGAAAACGTCGAATTTTATCTCACGGTTGCACAGCACGTCCGGATTGGGCGTCCTGCCTTTTTCGTACTCGTTGAACATATAGTCCACGATACGCTCTTTGTACTGCTCGCTCAGATCGACCGTCTGGAACGGTATGCCCAGCTTTTCGGCCACAAGCAGTGCGTCGTTGCTGTCTTCCAGCCATGGGCATTCGTTGGCAATGGTTACCGAGTCGTCGTGCCAGTTCTTCATGAACAGGCCTATTACTTCATATCCCTGCTCCTGTAACAGGTATGCTGCCACACTCGAATCCACACCTCCGGAAAGCCCAACTACAACACGTTTCATTTTAATTCCTTTCTTGTATAATTTGGCGCAAAATTACGTAAAAAAATAATGAGCCACGAATTACACGAATTTTGTCAAATTTAATTAGTGAAATTCGTGTAATTCGTGGCCTGACTATTCTGTATCCTACTATGGTTTAGTATTTACGCGGGGTTTTATTTTAGCATTTACTTTGCCACTGGCTACAGGTTTTTTAGCGCTCATATTTACTTCTTTCGCGAGTTTTCCATTCTCATAAAATTTCCAAATACCTGTTTTCTTACCATTAGAAAACTTACCGGCAGCCACAATCTGGCCTTGTCCATCCCTAAATGTTGCAGGGCCGTGCAATTGGTCATTCTTATAGTTCGAATCTTCAAGTACAATGCCCTTCTCTGTGTATTTTTTATAAATGCCTTCTTTTAGTCCGTTAACAAAAGTAGTTTCCTCGTTGATATTGCCATTAGGAAAAAACACCTTTCGGAGGCCTGTAAGCTTGCCCTTTATGAAACGTTCAGTCGACATAATAGCCTTGCCGCCGGGATGGTAATATTTCCACTCCCCCTCATTCAGTTTATTGATTTCACGGCCTTCACTCAGTTTGTCGCCTTTTTCGTCAAAAAATGTGGTATAGCACGATCCGTCCGCAGCAAATGTACGGGTAGCTTTTAGTGTAGAGTTCTTATTATCTTCAAAGAATTTAAATGTGCCTGTTTCCTTGCCATGCTCAAATGTTCCTTCATAGCGCGGCCTTTTGCTTTCGTCATATGTTCCCTTCCAAAGGCCATGGCGCTTGCCGTTCGCGTCCATTTGGTTAGTTTCCTGAGCAAATGCCGAAAATGAAATGAGTAATAGTATAATAAATGATAAAAACCTGTTTTTCATAAAATGGCATATAATTTTAATTATAACTTTTAAAGTTCCTGTTTAGTATATCCAAAAGTAAGCCATACTAACAAAAACATCCGCCGAAGCGGATGTTATATTATTTTTTGCCTCTTGCCTTTTGCTGCTCCTGGGCCTGTTCCATCATCTCCTGCATTTTCTTTTGGAATTTGCTCTGTGTTTTCGGCTTGGATTTGTTTTCCTGTATCAGGGCGTGCATTTTATCCTCAGTCACAATGTACTTCTTAATCACAACCATGATACCTATTGTAATAAGGTTGGAAATGAAGTAGTACAAGCTCAAACCTGATGCATAGTTGTTGAAGAAGATAAGCATCATTATTGGCGAAATATAAATCATTACCTTCATGATCTTGCTCATATCCGGCATGCCTTCCTGTGGTGGCGCTGACATGCTCTGGTCGCCAGTGGTCATCTTCATATAGAAGAATATCGCAACAGAAGCAAGTATCGGGAACAAGCTCACGTGGTTGCCGTAGAACGGAATGTAGAATGGCAGGTGAAGTACCGAGTCATACGACGAAAGATCAGTTGCCCAAAGGAAGCTCTGCTGCCTAAGATCAAAGAACGACGGGAAAAATTGGAACAACGCGTAGAATACCGGTATCTGCATCAGCGCAGGAAGGCATCCTGCCATCGGGTTTACGCCCGCACTGTTGTATAGTTTCATCGTTTCCTGCTGCCTTTTCATCGGGTCTTTCTTGTACTTCTCATTGATTTCCTGTATTTCAGGACGAAGCACTTTCATTTTGGCCTGCGATTTGTACGACTTGTATGTTACAGGCGACATGATAAGCCTTACCAATATCGTAAAGATAATGATACCTATACCGTAAGGTAAAAATGTGCTCAGGAAGGTAAATACCGGAATAAAGATATAGCGGTTAATCCACCCGAATATACCCCAACCCAGCGGCATTACCTCGTCTAGATTTTTATCGTAGCCATTCAGTATCTTGTAATCGGCCGGGCCATAATACCAGTTCATGTTGTAGCTTACCTCGCCGCCTTTGAATTCAAGTGGCATTTTGGCAGTAAACTTCTTGGTGAATATAGTATCGGTCTTGTCGTCGTGCACAAGGTTTTCTGAGGTAAGTTCAGCCGTTTTGAATGGCGTATCCGTCAATAATATTGAAGTAAAGAAGTGCTGTTTGAAAGCCACATAGCTTACATTTTCCACTTTCTCCGATTCACTTTTGCCTTGTCCGAGGTAATTATCCTTACCATCTTCATACTCATAAATAAGCTCAGTATACCTGTTCTCATAGGATACGCTTTTCTCGTTCCTGAAGGCTTTCAATTGCCACTCAAGGTCAATCGGTTTAGAGGTGTCAAGCACCTGCGCCATACCTTGTGTGCGAATGGAAAAGTCCATCATAAAGTCATTTGGCTTCAGCACATAGCGGTACTCCAGGAACTGGTTTGCGCCTGCTTTCAGTCTCATGGTAAGCACGGTGTTGCCACCTTCCTTTGTTACAACAGGTTCAAAATATAAATCTTTGGTGTTCAGTATACGATTGTCCTGTGTCTTAAACTGAAGGTTTAGGTTAGCATTGTTCTGCTTTATAAGCTCTACTCTCTTGTTTGAGCCTTTTTCAAACTGCTCATAGTTAAGATTGGCTTCTTTTATGTAACCTCCTTTGTTGGAGATGTAAAGAGTAAGCAGTTCGTTCTTTATTTCAGTAGTATTCTCTTTTGCAGATGGCAATGTAGCACTATAAGCAAATGCACCCAGAGAGCTTTTTAATGCGGCATTTGTAATCGAATCATTCGAAATGGAATCCTTGGGCACGGCAGCAGTCTTTTGCTCAGGAATCTGTTTTTGCTTCGCCTTTTCGATCTGCTCTTTTTTAGCCTTTTCCTGTAATTCTTCCTGGCGGTTGGCCGACTGGTTATAAATCATCCATAATAGCAGCAGGGCTATCAATCCGAAACCAAGAAGCGTTTTTAAATCTAACCTTTTTTCTTCCATTTACTTAAAATTAATTCACTTAATATCCCCTTTAGGGCGATGCCATTGGCATTTATTCACTTTTTTTAGCTACAGCCGCCTTTACAAAATTTACAAACAGCGGATGCGGGTTGGCTACCGTACTTTTATATTCCGGATGGTATTGTACCCCTATGAAGAATGGGTGATTATCAATTTCTATCACCTCTACAAGGCCAGTATCCGGATTAATACCCGATGCCTTAAGCCCCGATTTTTCAAGATCTGCAACATACGCACTGTTGAACTCGTAGCGATGTCTGTGGCGTTCGTCTATCTGCGATTTACCGTATATTTTGTAGGCAAGCGTACCTTCTTTAATATCACATTTCCACGAACCGAGACGCATAGTACCGCCTTTATCAGTAATGTTCTTCTGCTCCTCCATAATGTTGATTACTGGGTGAGTGGTATGCTCGTTCATTTCAGTTGAGTTAGCATCGCTCCAGCCCAGTACATTTCTCGAATATTCGATTACAGCCATTTGCATGCCAAGGCATATACCGAAGAACGGAATGTTATTTTCCCTCGCATAGCGAACAGTTTCAATTTTACCTTCAATTCCCCTGCCACCAAATCCGGGAGCTACAAGAATACCATCAAGGCCTGCAAGCTTTTCGGCTGCATTTTCTTTATCAATATATTCCGAATGTATGCTCACAACATTCACTTTGGTTTCATTGGCCGATCCGGCGTGGATGAACGCCTCTAATATCGATTTATACGAATCCTGAAGTTCTACGTACTTACCTACAAGCCCGATACTTATGGTATGTTTTGGATTCTTCAGCCTGAACAGGAACTCATTCCATTGTTGCAGGTCTGGCGTATTTTTCTCCTCAAGATCCAGTTTCTTAAGCGCAACCCTGTCAAGGCCTTCCTCAAGCATGAGGTTCGGTACGTCATATATAGTGGACGCATCAATTGACTGGATAACGGCCTCTCTTTTAACATTACAGAACAGCGCCAGCTTTTGCTTCAGGTCAGACGACAGCTCATGCTCAGTACGACACACAAGTATGTCAGCTTTTATACCACTTTCCATGAGTGTTTTTACCGAGTGCTGAGTAGGCTTGGTCTTAAGTTCGCCAGCGGCTGCAAGATACGGCACCAGCGTAAGGTGTATCACAATGGCATTGCTTTCTCCTAGATCCCAAATCAATTGGCGCACTGATTCAATATACGGCAGCGACTCGATATCACCCACTGTACCACCAATTTCGGTGATTACGATGTCATAATCCCCCGTATTGCCCAGTTGCTGCATGCGCTCCTTTATCTCGTTGGTAATGTGCGGCACCACCTGCACCGTTTTGCCCAAAAATTCACCACGGCGCTCCTTCTCGATTACAGAAAGGTACACCCTTCCAGTTGTTACGTTATTTGCCTGAGAGGTAGGAACATTAAGGAAACGCTCGTAGTGTCCGAGGTCCAAATCGGTTTCGGCACCATCGTCGGTCACATAGCATTCGCCATGCTCATAAGGGTTCAGGGTTCCGGGATCGACATTGATGTAAGGGTCAAATTTTTGTATTGTGGCCCTGTAGCCCCTTGCCTGCAATAGTTTTGCCAGGGACGCAGCAATAATACCTTTCCCGAGGGAAGAGCTCACGCCTCCTGTAACAAAAATATACTTTGTCTGCTTCATTGTTGCTTTGTTGTTGTGTTGTAGTTGCGTTTCGTTAGTCCAAAAACGTGGCAAAAGTACGAAAATTTATCAATGAAATTTATCAATACAGCAATTGTTTAATGTACCAATTATTGGAATATCTTTCATAATTGGCAAATTGCTGCATTATAAAATTGATATACGCAATAATGTGCTAATGAACCATTATTTACAAAACATTCACGTACTGCAAATTGATATATTAGGAAATTGGTATATTGGTAAATTATTTCGGAAACTGTGCCTTGATATTTCGAACAATATTCTCCAGCCCGTTTAGCTTAAGCTCGTACACCATATGCAACTGTTGTCCCAAAACCCCGGGCGGAAAGCCTTTATTATGGTACCACACAACATAATACTCAGGCAGTTCGATAAGGTACGTGCCTTTATATTTGCCAAAAGGCATTTTGGCATGCGCGAGCTTTATGAGGAATTCTTTTTGTGGGTCAGGGTCAGGATGCTGTTTCAAATTACGAAGGCCAGTTAAAAACCACATCCTTCTCAATGTCCGGATGAAGGCTAAGGTATACCGGACAGGTCATGGCTACCCTCTCCATGATGGTGCGGGTTTTTTCATCCGTTTTTAGAGTCATGTTTATGATAATGCCTATTTTGGCTATCTTCCTTGGTTCGGCCTGCATGATTTTGGTTACTTCTACTGTAGACCCCACCATGTCAAGCTCCATGTCCATAGCTCTAATACCCATTATGCTTATCATACAGCTACCCAATGCATTTGCTACGGTATCGGTTGGCGAAAAAGCCTCACCTTTGCCCCTGTTATCTTTTGGTGCGTCAGACAATATTTCGCTGCCCGACTGGATATGGATTGAGGAGGTCCTGAGATCTCCGAGATAAGTTACTTTTGATGTCATTATTGCGCTTGTTTTATAGTAAAATCCTCATCATACTGTAGGATATAAACCCCTGTATTGTAGTTGCCACCGTTTTCAGCCACATACCTGAATTTATTTTCTACCTGTTCAGAAGCAATGGTATCCGCGCCTTCAGTAAAGCCATCTTCCTGGAAAATCCTAAGTATGGTATCAAATGTCACATCAAAGCCACGTGTAGCAAACTGGCTGGGCATTATGCCATTCTTTTCTTTGAAAACCCTCCTGAATATTGTTGCTTCCTGACTATCGTTCTCTCTTGTACCCGAAGGGTAAAGCATTTTCAATTTAGCAAGCCTTTCCATCGGCATTTCGTCGTTTTCAAGTGCATCAGTAATTTCCGAAACAACCAGTTGTATCTGATAATCTGGCAGCAAAGATACCAGCAATTTGGTAGTCGTAAGTACCATGCCTGTACTTTCAGATTCTAAAATCACATAATTTATTTTACCTGCAACAAGATAACTGCGCAGTATTGCCTCAGTTGGTGTTCCATCAATAAAGCGAGCCGAGGGACAATTGGCTTTAATGAAGTCACGTGCGCTGGCTTTTTTAGGGTCGACAACAGCTATGATATTGCCGTGTTTTGACTTCAGGTACTCCATCATTACCATTTTAACTTCATCACCCTGTGGAATGGAGTTAAAAAGGTTGTTGTAAGGCTTGCCTTCATCTTTGGAAAGCGGCGAAATAACCGGTATTTTCTTTGAGGCCAGCAATGCTGCCGCATTCTCTGCATTCGACTGATAAAACGGTCCTATCACTGCATCGGCAGCTGACAGCGATGAAGCCAGCCCATTTACATCCGAGCCGTTTTTACTCTCTTTTGAATCGTATATCCTTACCTTCAATGGCAGCCCCATTACTTTGGCAGAATCTATAGCCATCATTGCGCCCGCGTAAAAATCCAGTGTCATGTTAAGAAAGCGGTCTGAACGAAGCAATTGCCTGCGTACTGTGTCGCTCTCAATTCTTGACATATTGAAAGGCAATAACAAAGCTATCTCTCTTGGTTCCGATTTTTTAATGGACTTAGAGAGGTCAGTGATAGTTGTAGGAGCGGTTCTTGCCGGTGTATCATTTAGTGCTGCAACTTTATCCGAAGGTAATTTTAAAGTCATGCCATCTTTCAATCCGTCTTTCAGATCAGGATTCAATTTAACCAGTTCAGCCTCTGTCATCCCCGATCTTTTTATGATACTGTATAATGTTTCTTTTGGTTGTACAATATATTCCGCATAAGCTGATTCTGTAACAGGAGATGCAACCTGACCCTTGACCGCATTATTATCTACCAGCTTCAGGTTGAAGCCCAACGGCAGTGTATCTTTAACCGCAGGGTTAAGTTCTTCAATCAACTGGACCGTTATACCATGCTTCTTAGCTATGGAATACTTAGTCTCCCCGACTTCAACAATGTGGTATATATAAGCATTTACACCTTTTTTTGCATCGGCTTTCTCCGCGGCCTTCGCCTGTGCAGCCACACCGCTTCCTTTAATGGGTATGATTATTTGCTGGCCTTCCTTTAGCCCATCTTTTATTGCAGCGCTATTAGCCTTCTCAATATCTTCAACACTAACATTGTATTTTTTGGAAAGACTGTAAAGCGTTTCTTTTGGTTCAACTGTATGGATAGTGTTTGCCACCCTGGTTGGAGTTTCTTTCGCTTTTACAGCTACCTTATTAAGTGCCGGGATAAGCAGGGTTGAACCTTCCTTAAGGCCATTTTTCACATCGGGGTTAAGCCTGCTGATATCATAAGGTGTAACCTGATATTGCTTAGCAATCGCTGTTATAGTCTCTCCTTTTTTTACTGTATGCTTCTTATAATCCTGGGCTTGCGCCGAAGCATTGAACAATACAACTGAAAAAAGCAGTGCTAAGAAATATTTCATGGTACAGGGATGTTATAAGCATTAAGCCGATACAAAGTTAAAATTTGTATCGGCTTATAGGGTAAGTAAACTTTATAATTTTCAGTTAAAATAAGAAGATGTTGTACGAATAGGCTTATTATTAACCTCTTAAGGGTTTTAGTGCTCAATAATCCTGATAATCTGCCCGGCCTGAAGCCCTCTTTTTAAAGCAGAAACATTGTCTTCAGTAATTGCGTCAACAGTAGTATTATACTTTCTTGCCAGGCTGCTAAGTGTTTCTCCTGATATTACCTTGTGCTCAATCACCTTATTGCCATCAGCATTTGTTGTCCCTACATTTTTTGATCCGGAAGGAATAGTAAGCACCTGTCCCACCTGCAATCCGTGCATCAACAATTTCTTGTTGGCAGCGGTAATGTCTTCTACTGTTGTGTTGTATTTAAGCGAAAGCCTGTAAAGATTTTCACCGGAAACAACTTTATGTGTAACGGGCTTGATAACTGCAGCCACTTCTTCAATATCAGCCGTCTCTGCTACAGTATTTTCCTTTGTTTCTGGAACTGTCGTTTCAACAGACACTCCCCTTTCTTCTTTAGCTTCAGAAACAAATCCTTCAGAACTGCCCTGAGCATTGTTTTCATTTTTCCTGACGTTTCCGGCAGCTGGCTTTGTAAGTGATTTTTTCAGCAGATCATAATTATCATTCTCTTTTTCAATATGATTTACCATTTCAACCTGTCTGTGCAACGGGATGCGCAATGACATGCCGCTGCTAATACCCTGGGTTGTGCCTTCATTGTATTCGTAAATATCGTGTGGACGGATTTTATAAGATTTTGCGATAAGCACCACAGTCTCTCCAAGGGCTACTGTATGGTAAACTATTTTCTCTTCGGTCTCCTTTTGGTTACCGTCGTGACGCATTTGGGCATTTAAGGGCGTAAAAGTTGTTAAGGATAAAATTATAACTAAAATAATTGTTTTCATTAGGTGCAATAGTTAGTTAAACTGATGTGAATATACACAAAAAAGCCAGATAACACAATGGTTTACAATTATTTAATAAGAATAATCTTAAATTAAATAATTGTAGTTTTTTTGAAAAAAAACCACGTAATAATTAAAAAATATTCGAAATAAGTACATTTTTTTTATTATTATTAATGTGAGAAAATTTCTATAAAAGAAATGAGGCTCATTTTTAATGCAACAAAATAGCTTGTAAGAGTCCATCAGAATAAAAAGCGATAAATATTTCCTATGGAAAAGGCCATAAAATAATCTAAAAAACAAATAAGCCCCTGCAAATACAGGGGCATTATAGAAATTATTCCCACTCTATCGTGGCCGGAGGCTTAGAACTTATGTCATATACCACACGGTTCACCCCTTTTACTTTGTTAATGATCTCGTTAGATATCTTCATGAGGAAGTCATACGGCAGGTGTACCCAATCGGCGGTCATGCCGTCAGTCGATTCCACCGCCCTCAGCGCTACTACTTTTTCATAAGTACGCTCATCGCCCATTACGCCAACGCTATTTACCGGAAGCAATATAGCTCCCGCCTGCCAAACCTTGTTGTACAGCCCATGGTCTTTTAAGCCCTGTATGAATATATGATCCACTTCCTGCAGGATGCGTACCTTTTCCGGTGTAATGTCTCCCAATATCCTGATAGACAGTCCGGGACCCGGGAATGGGTGCCTCCCAAGAAGCTCAGGGTCAATACCCAATGTCGCTCCTACCCTCCTTACCTCATCCTTAAACAGCATGCGTAATGGCTCAACCACCTGAAGCTTCATGAAGTCCGGCAATCCGCCAACATTATGGTGCGACTTGATGGTAGCCGAGGGCCCTTTTACCGAAACCGACTCGATAACATCGGGATAGATGGTACCCTGAGCCAGCCATTTAACATCGGTAAGGAGGTGCGCCTCATCGTCAAAAACCTCAATGAACACGCGGCCAATAGTCTTACGTTTCGTCTCAGGGTCATCGATACCGGCAAGCTGCGACAGGAACCTGTCCGAAGCATCCACGCCTTTTACATTGAGGCCCATGTCTTTATACTGGTGCAGTACGCTTTCAAATTCGTTCTTGCGCAGCAGCCCGTTGTTTACAAATATACAGTACAGGTTTTGGCCAATAGCCTTATTAAGCAATACGGCTGCTACAGTAGAGTCTACACCGCCCGAAAGGCCAAGCACTACTTTGTCATTGCCGATCTTAGCCTTGAGTTCCGCTACTATGTCCTCCACAAAGGAGTTGGGCGTAAAGTTCTGCGGTACATGGGCGATTTTTACAAGGAAGTTCTCCAGCATCTGCTTGCCGTCGGTAGAGTGGTACACCTCAGGGTGGAACTGTATGGCATAGGTGGTTTCGCCCTCTATTTTATATGCGGCATTCTCCACATCCTTGGTACTGGCCAGCACCTCACCGCCTGTTGGCAGCTTTTTGATGGTGTCGCTGTGGCTCATCCATACCTGGCTGTTAGCTGACACACCTTCCAGGAACGGCTCTCCTTCCCTGATATAGGACAGGTTAGCACGGCCATACTCGCGGATGTTGCTTGGCGCTACTTCACCCCCGTCAAAGTGGGCAAGGTACTGTGCACCGTAGCAAACAGCCAGCAGCGGCAGCTTGCCCCGGATACCGGAAAGGTCGGGATGCGGTGCATCTTCAGCCCTGACGGAAAACGGGCTTCCGGAAAGGATTACGGCTTTGTAGGTTGATAAATCTGTTGGCGGGTTATTATAGGGGAATATCTCGCAGAAGATATTGAGTTCCCTAACCCTTCGCGCAATAAGTTGTGTGTATTGCGACCCGAAGTCTAAAATAAGTACGTTGTGTTGCATGGGCAAAAATAAGATAATCTGCCGAAATGGGAAAATGGATTTTCAGATTTTTGGAACGTAAAAAAAATGTAAGAAAATTTTTAATGAAAGGATTTTATGAAAAAATGAAAATGAAACAAAAATGCATTTTTGCATTACGGCCCCACATCAAAAAATATATACCCTTTTTTTCATCATGTTGGGGGTATTTTTGCACCATCAGCTTATGAATTCAGGGTGTGTGCAAGGGTATTTTAGGGTATGCCTGCGATGACTTTTGGTCCGTGGGCATTTTTTCATCTTCCGGATAATGAAAAATTGCAGATTTGAAACAAAATCGAAAACGGGCATTACTGGAATAACCGGCTGGAAATTTTCCGCAAACCCAATCCAACCTTTTATATAAAAAAATGCTCTTACCCGTAGGCAACCCTTTTACCCTTTTATCAATGGTACGAAACCTTACCCTGAAAATCCTTTTCCTCTTCCTCCCCTTCGCCGCCTTTTCCCAAAACAGGATAAAGGACACGGTATATGGCAATGTAAAATCGGTCAGGGAAAAGCTTTACTTTTTGGACTCGGTGCGGCAAAGTTACAAGCTGTATGACTTTGAAGATGAATATGGCCATCCGGGTTTCAGGGACAGGGAATTTACACAAAAACGATTTAATACGTTTTGGTATCATATGCCTATAGTACATTACATGAATTATTACAGGGAATATGACGACAGGAACCGGATTGTAGCAGAGACATGGTATTATAAGGACAATGCTTTCCTAACAAAATATGAGTTTACTTATGATGAAAAAGGAAATTTGATCGTAGAAAATGAAAGTAATGAATTTGGCGAAATAATCACAATAAGACGGGGCTACGATCATAAAAACCGTGTAGCAACACGGTTAAAGTCATATAAAGAATCGGATACCTATTTCTTTTACGGTAACCAGTATAACAGAGCAGGTGAACTTATTGCAACCAATGCATACCGTGACAACGAGAAAGCAAGCGACAGGAAATTTGAGTATGAGTCGGGCAGGCTTGTCAGGGTTTACTATACTCTGCCATATACTTTGGTAGAGGGCGACTATCCCGGGCGTAAAAAGAAAATACATGGCGAATGGGAAACCTACCTTTACGAAGAATATGAGTATGACGAACGCGGAAATAAAATAACCGTAAAAAATTATTCAGGGCAAATGGCAGGCGATAGTACAACTCCTGATGTTACCCGTTACATTTATGATGCCCATGACAACCTCATAACGACTATTAATTCCAACGGCCTATTGCCATGGACATGGGCGTATGATGATAAGGGGCGGCTGACCTCAGAAAAACTTATTTCAAATGGCGACATTGCTATTGAAACAAAATACATCTACAAAGGCGACAACCTAATCAAACTCCTCTACACCGAAAACGGCAAAACCACCACCGTTACCTTCTCTTATGCATTCGACAGCCACAACAACTGGACCGAGCAGACCAAGAGCATCAACGGGAAGCCGCTGTATGTGAGGAAAAGGGAGATTGTTTATGATTAGGAATGGGCCTGCCGCACTAAGGGTGCCCCGCACTACGGCTTTGCACCGCCTCCTAGTTACTGTAAAACTGCTGCTGCCTGTTTGCAGGTTTCCTGAAATGTATATATTTGCCAAGAAAAATTAACCAGTTACAGTATGATGATCATTATCGAAATTCTAGGCTTTTTGATTTGCATTAGCAGCGGAATCCGTTTGCTGTTTGCGGCAAGTGTATATGCGGGCCTTAAGGGAGCCAACAAATGGACCGCCCAGGGCGAGCAGGTAGAAGTTAACAACGCCAACCTTAAAAAAGCGGTAAACACGCTGCGGCTAAACAGCATTTTAATGGTAGTGGGCGGCATCATGATATTTTTAGGCGAAAATTACGGGCGGTAAGTCCGCATACGTACCCAATTAAACCGCCGGACTTAATATTTATGTGGCCGGCGGTTTTTTTATGGATTAATGTTTCGGGGCTACCTACCGTCATCCCAATCAAAATAATAAAATATTACCTAAATTATTAATGAAAGATAAAACTGCCCTTTATGGAGGGACATCCACCTGTTAGGGTACTTTTATCAGTGTGTAATTCTGCTCCGGCACTCTCAGTTCCGTTGGTGCACCCTCAGGCACTGCCGACATTTCTCCCTTAAATGTAATTTCTATCCTTTCGGGCGTACCACCCTGTGCCGCAAAATGTTTTATTATTATATCCCGGTACAGATAATCTCTTTCAGGATCTGTGAAATGGAGCTCTACACGCCTTTGTGCCATCGGCAAGTTAGTATCTTTAATATATTCCCCATATACGTTATACTGATGTGGCTCAAGGCTTGCCTGTAAATTAGTAAGGGTGTTGACCGTCTCAATTCCGTTTGAATCACTGTAGCGATATTCACCCACCAATACATCTGAATAATAGCCCAACGTTGAATAATGGTACATTACCTTTTTCTGAAGCGTAATTTCAAAGATGGTATTTCCGGACTGGTATCTCCAGGTACCGGTAAATTTGTCGAAGTCATTCTCTGTATCTTTATAATACACTCCTGGTTCCTCACCAATAGTATAGAGCAACGGCATGACAGCCTGCCCACTGCAGCCCATACCCAAAACCAAAAACATTATGATGAAAATTGCTTTCATGATAAAAACTGCCCCGCTTTGGCAAGGCAGGCAATATTTACTGTTTTACTAAAAGATATTCCCCGAAAGGGATGTTATAGCTTGTATATGGCGAAAGTGTGGTTTCACCAAACTTTGACATCCTTGATCCAAGATTTCTGAAGATAAGCCTTAACTTTTGGGTACTGCCATCATCGGCACGCTGAAAGATCATTTCTGGTTCAAAACCAAATATATCACGTGTAGGATCATTAAAACCTAATACGACTTTTCTGTCATTGGGTCCACAATTAAGACAATATTGAGAATTTGGACCGACAATGATATTTCCAACAATATTGAAGTTCCATGGGTTTATTATGTTTGATGTAAGCCGGGGAAGAGTATTTATTATTTCTACACCATTTTCGATATATTTATATTCACCTACAAGAAAATCAGCATAGTAATGATTTTTTCCATTATTGAAAACCTGCATTTCTCTTTTCTCAAGTGTAATAGTTAGCGAAGTTGTTCCATCTGTATATTTCCATGTACCAACAAAATTATCGAGGTCGTTATATAGATCTTTATAATATGCTCCCGAAATGTCAGTATCATCTTCATACAGTGATTTTATCGGGGTCTGCGCTCTACATCCCATCCCAAACAACAACGCTATGATAAATATTGCTTTCATGGTTGTAAAAACTGCCCTGCCGCAGCGGGGCAGCATTAAGTTATTGCTTCACTAACAGATATTCCCCGAAAGGGACTGTGTATTCATCATACGGCCTTGGGTCAGTTACATCATCATAGCCTCCGGATGTTACTATAAACTGTAAAAGTAATTTTTGTACACCTCCTGAATCGGCTCTCGCAAAAACCATTTTCGACTCCATACCGGGAATATCACGGTCAGGATCTCTAAATGCCAGGTGTACCCTTCTCATATTTGGAACGCATCCAGTACAATATTCTGTAGTAGGGGGTAAAAGTAGATTGCCAAATATAGAATAATCATAACTGTGTGGTAAATTCTGCGAAACTAATGGCAGAGTGTTTATTTTCTCAACTCCATTTTCGACATACTTATAGCCACCAATTAAGATATCCTGATAACACGTTATTGCATTATCTGAATAAGGCTGCATATCTTTTTTTTGTAAATTAATTATCAATGATGTTGTTCCATCTGTATATTTCCATGTACCAACAAAATTGTCCAAATCACTATTAATATCTTTATAATAAGCCCCTTCAATATCTAAGCCATTATCATACAATGGCAGGACTGCCTGCCCCCTGCAGCCAATCCCCAAAACCAAGACCGCTATGATAAAGATTGCTTTCATGGTTGTGAAAACTGCCTCGCCGCAGCGGGGCAGGTAATATGTTATGGTACTTTTATCAGTGTGTAATTCTGCTCCGGCACTCTCAGTTCCGTTGGTGTACCCTCAGGCACTATCGACATTTCTCCATTAAATGTAATTTCTATTCTTTCAGGCGTGCCACCCTGCGCTACAAAATGTTTTACTACTATGTATCGATATAAATAGTCTCTTTCAGGATCTTTAAAAGTCAGCTCTACTCGTCTTTCGGATGCAGTATGATTTGAATCCTGTATGTTTGCCCCTGAAATATTGTTTTCATATGGCCCAAGATTTTGCAGAAGGTTTTGCAATGTATTTACAATTGTATTTGTACCATCAACATATCTATATTCTCCTACAAGTATATCACAGTAATTGTTATTAGAACCATTAAATAGCTTTTCTTTCTTTTGTAATGTTATTTCAAAAAGTATACTTCCAGATTCATATCTCCAAGTACCTGTAAATTTATCCAATTCATTGAAAGTGTCTTTATAATAAAATCCAGCCTCAAGGCCTATTCCTTGTTCAAGAATGGGTTGTATTTGAGCTTTACATAAACTCAATGTGAATAATAATATGATAAAGATTGCTTTCATGGTGTTAAAAACTGCCCCGCCAAACCGGTGACAAACTATTGCACTCTGGTTAATGTATATTCTCCCCAAGGAAGATTAAAACTCCTATAGGATTGGATACCATCTATAATTACGACGTTTCCTTTTTGCACAAGCTGTATTTTTATTTTTTGGACACCACCTTCATCCGCACGCCTGATTATAAGCGCTCCATACAAACCATCGATAGTGTCTCTCGAAGGATCACCAAAACTCAAAATAACCCTTTTTTGTCCGGGCGGGCAATCATTGCAAACAGGAAAGTTATCATTATTGATGATAATACTTCCCACAATGGTATGTTCGATCAGATTGGAAGGAGGATTGGTTAAATGCGGCAAAGTATTAACCTTTTTAATGCCATTTTCGATATATCGGTATTCGCCAATCAGCAGGTCACTATAATTTCCACTAAAACTATCATGATAGGCTACCTTTTTTTCAAATATGATCCTCAATGAAGCAGTTCCACTTACAAGTTCCCATGTTCCTGTGTAGTTATCAAAGTCATTGAAAGTATCTTTGTAATAAACATCGGCAGCCTCTTCATAATTTTCACTATACAAAGGGCTTATGTTCTGCGCCCTGCAGACCAGCCCAAACAACAACGCTATGATAAAGATTGCTTTCAATTTATTGATTAATATTCCATTGCTATTAATATAGAGCATTTTTTCACCTAAAAGGTTGGAAACGCATACCACAATTTTAAAAATTATTTTTCACGCCACACAGGTAGGAAATACCTGTTTTGAAAAAACAGGTAATCACCGCAAAAGTGTTAAAAGTGTCAGGGTTAAAATATAGTGCCTGATTTCGGAATGGAAGCTCATTTGTAATTTGTGTTTTGGATTTTAGAGTTTCACCTTTGGCACTTTGCGACTTTCGAACTTTCGACTTTCGAACTTTGAAACTTTGAAACTCCACCCTTTGGCACTATTATTGGGCATTGTCATAAAAAACTGTACCTTCGCACAATGATGACACCCGGAGACCTCGCGGCCGTAAAACAACTGCTGGCCGCACCCAAAAAGATTGCCATAATACCCCACCGCAACCCCGATGGCGATGCCATGGGATCTACCCTCGGCCTGGGCCGCTTCCTGAAGCTGAAAGGCCATGATGTAACGGTAATAGCCCCAAATGAATTCCCCGATTTCCTTGCCTGGCTGCCCGGCGCAGACGGCGTAAAAGTTTTTGAGCGCGAAAATGAAACCGCCACCAAACTACTGAAGGAAGCGCAGATCGTATTTACGCTCGACTTCAATACCCTGGGCCGCCTGGGCGATGCCATGGAAGCCGTACTGAAAGGGCTTGACGTGCCGTTCATCATGATCGACCACCATCAGGCACCGGATGATTATGCCACCTATATGTTTTCGGACACTAATTACGGGTCTACCTGTGAAATGGTGTACCACTTCATAACCGCTTTAGACGAAAAGCAGTACCTCGACAAGACCGTTGCCACCTGCCTGTATACGGGCATCGTTACCGACTCCGGTTCTTTCCGCTACCCGCTTACCACCGGTACCACGCATCGCGTAGTAGCCGAGTTCATCGACCTGGGGGTAGACAACAGCGCCATACACAGCCTGCTGTTCGACAACCATTCGCACGCGCGCATCCGCATACTGGCGCAGGCACTCCAAAACCTGCAGGTGCTTCCTGCCTATAAAACATCCTACACATCCCTTAGCCAGGAGGAGCTCAACAGCTTTGGCCACAGCAAGGGCGATACCGAGGGCATCGTGAACTACGGACTGGGCATGAAAGGCATCGTGTTTACCGCATTTTTCAGCGAGAATAAGGACGAAGGCATCATAAAGATATCGTTCCGATCCAAGGGCGATTTCGACGTTAATAAGTTTGCCCGTGAGCATTTTAGCGGCGGCGGCCACATAAATGCCGCAGGCGGAAAAAGTACTGAGTCGCTGGAAGCTACCATACAAAAATTTATTGCTATTTTAGCAACCACCAAAATTGACTGATACATGAAAAAGACAATCATAGCCTTCCTCCTGCTGGGCGCTGCCATTACCGGCTGTTCGCAGCAGCAACAGGCGCGCCAGCCTGTCAACAGGAGTTCGGGTACCTTCATGAAGGAATCCATTGAGCGCAACAAGAAGCTGGTGGCCAATGAGGAATCGCGCATCGACTCCATCATCAAAAGCAACCCGGCGATAAAATACATAGCGTCGGACAAAGGCTTCTGGTACCACTACGAAACCGAGGTGACCACCGACACCATTACGCCCAAGCGAGGCGACGTGGCCTACTTTGACTATGAGGTAAAGGACATCAGCGGCAACCTGATATACAGCGAGGTAGAACTGCGCCCGCAGGAATATTACGTTGACAAGGAAAACATCATGATGGGGCTGCGCTACGGCATCAAGCTGATGAACGAGGGCGAAAAGGTTACGTTCCTGTTCCCGTCGCACATGGGCTACGGCTACCACGGCGACAACAAAAAAATAGGTACCAATGAGCCGCTCATTTGTACCGTGACACTCAATGACATTAAACCGGAAAAACAAGCAAAGCAGAATTAAATTAATAATGAAACCAATGACAAGTCTTTTTTTAAGTTTAGTTGCAATCGTCTTTTCATGCAACAGCAAGCCCGATGCCGAACCGGCAGGACCACTGACAGACGGGCTTTATGCGGAGATAACTACCAATAAAGGCGTTATCGTACTGCAACTGGAATACCAGAAAACGCCACTAACAGTGGCCAACTTCGTGAGCCTGGCAGAGGGCAAAAACGAAATGGTAGCGGCCGAGTTTAAAGGCAGGGCATTTTACGACGGGCTTAAATGGCACCGTGTCATCAACCCGTTCATGATCCAGGGGGGCGACCCTAAAGGCGATGGATCGGGTGGCCCGGGCTACAAGTTTGCCGACGAGATCGTACCGGAGCTGAAGCACGACAAAGCCGGTATCCTATCCATGGCGAATGCCGGAAAAGGCACTAACGGCAGCCAGTTCTTCATTACCCACAACGCCACCCCGCACCTTGACGGCAAGCACACCGTATTTGGCCATGTAGTTCAGGGCATGGATGTGGTAAATGCCATTGTTCAGGGCGACAGCATGGATAAAGTAAAGATCATCCGCGTAGGCGCCGATGCCAAGAAATTTGACGCGCCAAAAGTATTCAAGACGTATTACGAAAAGCTGGCCGCCGAGCAAAAAGCAAAAGCCGATGCCCTTGCCGCCGACCAAAAGAAATTTGCCGAAGGGTTTGAAAAAGCCAAAGCAGCCAAGAAAGCCTACTTTGAAAAAGAAAAGGCAACGGCGACAAAAACGGCTTCCGGGCTGCAATACAAAACACTGACTAAAGGCAAGGCTGCCAAGCCTGCCGACGGTGCCATGGTGCGCATTGCCTACTCAGGATTTTTGGAAGACGGCAGCCTGTTCGACTCAAGCGATGCCCTTACCGCCAAGACTTTCATGAAGTACATCCCGCAGAAAGACGAGTACGGCGCTTATGTTCCGTTCCCTTTTAAGATAGGTACCAAAGGCGGCATGATACCGGGCTTCCTGGAAGGCCTTAACCTTATGGTTCCCGGCGATAAGATGATATTGTTCATCCCTGCACACCTTGGTTATGGTGAAATGGGCGAACCGCGCGCCGGCATTGCCCCGAACACCAACCTTATCTTTGAGGTGGAGATGCTTCCGGCGCAGTAAGCAGCTGGTTATATAATAAAAAAAGGGCATCGTATGATGTCCTTTTTTTATGCGCTAAAGCAATAGCATTATGAGTTTAGCCCTTAAATTTCCAGTCAAATTCATCCTTGGCATTGATGATGGCACCCAGCTCCACGCGAACCACTTCGCCAAATTCTACCTGAAAAATGACCCAGTTGGCTTCGTTAAAGTAATTGTCTACCGTGTCGAAGCTTTCCTTCTCGAACGACTTAATCCCCTGCCCTTCCAGCTTAGGCTTTAAATCATCCCATTTTTCGTTAATAATCTTTCCTGTAGAAAGTTCAGCATCTTTATTTGAAGTAATGATATATCCTAACCTGAACTCTTCGTCCTGGTAAAAAGTAAGGCGTAGCTTCTTATCATCATACAGGTAAATGACGTTTTTATCCTCGTCCTTATACTTCCGGCTGGGTTCGCCGTAAAGTTTTTTTACATCGCCTTCCTTCATCCCGAAAAGCAATTCGCCCACACCGTTTTTAAGGTTTACCTTCATTTGCTGTCGTTTAACTATTCTTTATTTTATTACGGTAGAAGAAAGATTGCCGCGCTCCGTAAATACGCTCGCAATGACGGCCTGTTAGGGTTAATGAGTGTAAATCCTAATACTCAAAAGTCCCGTATTCGCTCATTATTGTCAGCTTTTTAGAACCGGATGGCTCCACCCTGCCCACAACCTGCGCGTCTACGCCAAATGATTGGGAAATGGCAATAATGTCTGCCGCAATGCTTTCAGGAACGTAAAGTTCCATCCTGTGCCCGCAGTTGAACACCTGGTACATCTCTTTCCAGTCGGTACCGCTTTGTTCCTGTATCAGCCTGAACAATGGCGGGACCGGGAACAGGTTGTCTTTTATTAAATGAACGTTATCTACAAAATGCAGCACCTTGGTTTGGGCACCGCCGCTGCAATGCACCATCCCGTGGATATCGGCAGGCGTATATTTATCTAAGATTTTTTTAATGATGGGTGCATACGTCCGCGTAGGCGAAAGCACCAACTGCCCTGCGTCTATCGGGCTGCCTTCTACGGCATCGGTCAGCTTTACCTTGCCGGAATAGACAAGCTCTGCCGGTACTGCCGCATCAAAGCTTTCCGGATATTTTTGCGCCAGGTAGTTATCGAATACATCATGGCGCGCCGAGGTAAGCCCGTTGCTGCCCATGCCGCCATTATAGCCTTTTTCGTAGGATGCCTGCCCGAACGAAGCCAGGCCAACGATCACATCGCCGGGTTGAATATTGGCATTATCTATCACATCGCTGCGCTTCATGCGTGCCGTAACGGTGGAATCGACAATGATGGTACGCACCAGGTCGCCCACATCGGCCGTCTCCCCGCCTGTGGAATGGATGGTCACGCCAAAGCCTTTCAGCTCTTCAATAAGCTCTTCGGTACCATTGATGATGGCTGAGATGACCTCACCCGGTACTAAATTTTTGTTCCTGCCGATGGTTGACGACAGCATGATATTATCTGCCGCACCCACGCAAAGGAGGTCATCGATGTTCATGATAAGGGCATCCTGCGCAATGCCTTTCCATACCGAGATATCGCCGGTCTCCTTCCAGTACATATAGGCAAGGGATGATTTGGTGCCTGCACCGTCGGCATGCATGATCAGGCAGTAGTCGTTATCGCCGGTAAGGTAGTCAGGGACGATTTTGCAGAAAGCTTTCGGGAAAAGGCCTTTATCGATATTCTTTATGGCGTTGTGCACGTCTTCCTTTGAAGCCGAAACACCGCGCTGGCTGTAGCGTTTGCTGGTATCAGAACTCATGTAATGGTTATTGTGTTGTTGTTGCGCAAAGATAAGGGAATTATTAATTTTTTATCTTTTAAAAATGGTTTTGCCAAGAATTACACCAATTTCACCAATTCATTAAAACACACAGGCATAGAGCTTATCCTGATTTGTGAAGCTTCACCTTTGCTTTAAACATTACACAATTGATTTTGGTAATTCGTGGCAAATGAAAAAAAATGCCCCGCGCTATACAACGCAGGGCATAAAAAAATAAAATTGCTATGAAAATAAAATACTATTCTATGATAAGGCGTGATACATTGTTGCCAATTTTCACAAGGTAAACTCCGCCGGCAAGCCCACTGATGTCTACACTGTTTTCACCTTCGATGATGCGCTGCTCCATCAGCAATGCGCCGGTTATGCTGTATAGTGCCATTGGGTAGTCGGCATTGCTGCGGATGTTCACCGTGCCGCGGGCAGGGTTAGGGTAAACCGCGATGCCTGTTTGAGCAAAGCCGTCAGTGCCTGATGTCGGCAGCCTGAACTCGAGCCAGTTCATGTTAAACCCGGCTGCATTCAGCTTTATGGTCTGTACGCCCGCAGGAAGCGTTACCGTTGTGGTTATCGTTTCCCAGTTCTGCCAGCCTCCGGTGTTCGGAACGGCTATTGTACCAACCTCCGCATCTTCAGACAAAATTACTATGTTGCCGCCTGCAGCGCTCGCCACCCTGAAGTCTACTTCATAAAGCGTTGCTGTAGGAGATTCTATGTAATATTCCAGCCAGTCGCCGCCGTCTATCCAGCCAACGTTCTCGCCGCCGCCTTCATCTCCGGTGGCCTCCATGGCAATGCCAAACATATCGGTAAAGTCTTCTGCCTGTATCAATGCAGGTATAGGCACCGGTACTAGTTCGGGCTGTTCAGGCTCTTCTTCGGAAACTTCGCCGCAAACGTCGATTTCCCAGATGGAATAACCGTAAATGGTATTGCGTTCTGTACCATCCACACGGATGTAACGGTAGTCGTTGTCGATATTCTCAATTACGTCGGTACGCTCGCCGGCAGCCATGTCGGTAAGTATGGCAATATCTGTCCACGCAAGGCCGTCCGATGAGCCCCTTAACGTATAATCTTTAGCGTTGGCCGTTTCCCAGTCAATGGTCACTTTATCCACGTGGGTTATCACGCCAAGGTCGAGGGTAATGCTTTGCGGGTCGGCAGCAGCGCTTTCCCAGCGTGTACCGTCGTTATTGTCAATGGCCTGCTCGGCTGTGCCCGTCGTAGCGGTTGCCGATACCACCTCAAGGTCGGTACACGGCGGTGGTGTTCCCGACGAGCCGCACACCTGGAATTCGAATATGGAGTAGCCGTAAACAAGGTTCCTCGCTGTGCCGTGCATTTGAAGGTAGCGGTAATCGGCATCAATATCGTCGATAACATCCGTACGGTTGCCTTCTGCCATATCGGTATAGGCGCCAATCTCCACCCAGTTCTCACCGTCTTCAGAGCCGCTAAGGGTATAATCTTTTGCATTCGCAGCCTCCCAGTGGATGGTTACCGTATTTACGGTAGATACCGTGCCCAGGTCTACAGTGAAGGTCTGCGGGTCGGCAAAGGCGCTTTCCCAGCGTGAGCCCATGTTGCCATCTATACCCAGCGCAGCATTGCCCGAAGTGGCTGTAGCCGAAGCCGCGGCCAGCGTATAGCAGTCCTGTGGCGCCTGGCCTGTAGTAGGCAGTTCAGGATAGGTCATTAGTGTGTAGCCCGGCACTACAAACGTACCCACTACATTTCCTGTAGGACCGTAAATGGTACAGGTTTTTGCGGCTGCGGTAGGGTTGTAAGCCACCGCATGACTAAAGGCTCCGTTCTGCTCGAACACACTGCTCGAAGGGAAATCGGTGTGGTAGTCAAAGGAGAAGTCACCAAGGTTCTGGTTGGCATGGGCATAATAATAAGTCATTCCGGCCACATCATAATCCATGATATAGTTCGGGCTGTTAGTTGCCATTTCCATGTTATCGTCAAGGAAATCGGTAACATACTGCGGATCGAAAAGCAGCCTGAAGCCCAGCGCTACATGCGCCCAGTCGTCGCCAAACTGGTATTCGCTGGTGAATCCTTCTACAGCCTGGGTTTCGGTCATCATGTCTTCATACTCGCCCTCGGCCCATTCAGTGTCCATGGCCAGGTACTTGAAGCCCGGATTAACGGGAAGGTACTGTATGCCATGGATGTGCAGCGGGCTTGCGCTGAAATACGTGCCATAAGCAAATCCCTGGTTAGACAATATGCCTACCATGTTGTGCGCATAAGCCGGAGGCAGGTTGCGCACCTTCCAGTCGAACCAGTACTCCAGGGTAGCGTGCGCCTCACTGATGTAGCCAAAAGCAGCCGCATTGCGTATTTCGTCGTCGTCAAGCAGGTCGCCCAAAAGGAAAAGACCCGTCCATGACTGCATCGCTTCGGAAGTCGACTCCTGGTTGTTGCCTGTCGCCGAGCTCATGCCCCCGGCATAGCTATGCCCTATCCATGGGTCGAAAGTGCGCAGGTACGGCAGGAAATCGTCGTTTTTGTCCCAGTTGGCATATTGCCGGGCCACCAGCTTTATCATGTCGCCATACTGCGTAAGGAATTGCGGGTCTACCATCGAGTACATGGCGCAAGCCTGTATCAGGTAGCCGTAATGGAAATGGTTGTCTACAAATTCCGATGAGCCGTAGGACTCGTTAAAGCCTACTATGGCGCCCCAACGGTCGTAGCGTGCAAAATATTTTTCAGGCTCCCCCGGGCTATAGGTCAGCCAGTTCACCAGCGCATTCCTGGTTTTGGTCTTTAACGCATCGTATGACTGGTGGTTCACTTCTTTGGCCATCAGCGTGTATTTCGCAAAGTTTACAAGGTCCTTGCCACCCCAGTACGTATCGCCGCCATAGCCTTCCCTTGATGCATATTGCGAAATAAGGGTAAACATCTTGTCGGCATCATACGGGTTGGCATCGGTACCGTTGCTGTACGGAGAGTTATACGATGGCAGCACGCCGGTAAACTTGTAGCTGAACGAATGTGAGTTGCCTATTGCCGTTTTCAGCGTACCGCGCGGGGTAACGTAATTGTTGGCGGTAAAAGGAACACTGTGGGTGGTGTTCTCGTATAAATGCGGCAGGAAGCCCTGAATGGTGTTCCCTGCAGGGAGGCCCTTCAGGTTTTGGGTGGTAACATTCCATTCGGTATCTACCATGCCCAGTGCGGCATCATAATCATAGTCTACTTCGGTATTGATGACCTTATTAAAGGCATATGTATCATATTCTGCCAGGTGCGAAGGCGATGGCAAAGCCGAAATTACAAAGTAACTGTTGGCACCATTGCAGTTCAAAACCAGCTTTTCTTCTGCATCCGGGTTGCTCGCCCAGCGTGTGGCAAGGTTACCATCATTAAGGTTTGCGCCGATGAAGCCGCCCTGCACCGATGTCACTTCAACCGGCTTGCCCTGCGACAGCAATGTGGCGCCGTTATATACCTGCATTTCAAAAAGTGAGAAATCCCAGACAGTGCCCCTTTCCAAAAGGTTTAGCTTTACATAACGCCCCGATGTGGAAAGTGCGATGTCGTCAAGCCCGCCATTGCCGTTACTTTCCGGGAAAACGGTGGTGAAGTTTACATTGTCATTCGACACCTGTACCGTATAGCCTTTGGCGTAAGCGGCCTCCCAATGCAGTTTCAGGTTGGTTATGGGTTGTGCCGAACCGAGGTCGATCTTCACGAACTGCTGGCCTTCCATGTTTACAGTGATGTTAGGAGCCATGTGAACGCCAAAATAACGGCCGCTGCTCTGTATAACGAACGATCCCGTTGCAGGCAGCGTGAGCGGTGCACCGGTTCCGGTAAGATAGGTCGCGCCGGTATCGTAAGAGAACTCAGGGTTGATGCCCTGCGTCTCGATCCAGGTAAACGGTACGCCGTGCGCCATGGTGATGTCGATGTTCTTAGCACCCGTAGCATCGGGGATGCCCATTACCACGCCCCAGTCGCTCCAGTCCTTAGCAATGGCCTTAACAGGCGCATAACCTGTGGCTTTTATCCTGATGGCGCCACCGTATTCGATGTTGCTGCCATCCGGCACGAAGCTGTTGGGAAAAAATACGCGTGCACCGTACTCTTCGGCATCTACC
This sequence comes from Flavobacterium sp. MFBS3-15, assembly GCF_026107645.2. Lineage (GTDB taxonomy): Bacteria > Bacteroidota > Bacteroidia > Flavobacteriales > Flavobacteriaceae > Flavobacterium. The sequence goes on from NZ_JAPCHV010000002.1 coordinate 343,642, forward strand.
ATTAACGGATAGGCCCACAACAGGCCGCTGTACTGTTCGGCAATGATGCTCGTCCACCAGTCATTGGTAGGAATCGGCCGGGTTTCGCCATCCGACACATAAATAGGGCGGTCGTTGACAAAATAGCCAACATTTTCCGAAGCCGGCGGGAAGGACGCATAGCTGCCGGACCCTACCTGTACAGGTGTCTGTGAATATGCCCCCCACATTCCGGCAGCCAAAAAGGCCGCACATAGATAAAGGTGTTTCATATTATAAGAATTAGATGTTTGGTTATACAGTTGTAAATTTTAATCCCAATTATTTTTACTATTCACTTAATTTTAGATTTAATTTTGAGGAATAGTGAATTACAAAAATATCAAGCCTGATTTACATAGCTGCTACGGGTGTAGTCATGTATAGGCTGTGCGGATAAAAAAATTTCGAAAACGTTAACGGCAACCGAATGTTGATGCTTTGTTGAGGCAAAATTGTGGTGGAAGGTAAAATTGTAGCCCTAAAGAAGTATGTATGTAAAAACTATACAAAAATGCCAAAACATTATATATCAACAAATTAACATTTTTACGTGATTTTAAGGCGATTAGTTTTTGGATTCCCCATAAACGCCTATTTTCACAAAAATTACAAGTTTCAAATTAATTGCATATGCGCAGCTATTCGGAAATCGCCGTCAAAGATATAACAAAAGACATTTGGCACCTCAAAGAGGAGGTTATCTTTTACCTGAGCCATTTCGACGGCTTTACCGGCCGGGATTAACATTGTATTACAGGAAGCTGAGGACGCGTACAATCCACCTTCTAGTCATAGCCGGCAAAATCCATACGCTACTTCAATTCGTAACAAATGTCCTTTTTTATATTCCCCCTAAAACCCTATATTTGCGGTTCATTCCATTACAACACAACAACAATGCAGCAATTATCCGAACTGAATGCCATATCCCCTATTGACGGGAGGTACCGTGGCAAAACCGCATCATTATCCCGTTATTTTTCCGAAGAGGCGCTCATACGCTACCGCGTGCTTGTGGAAATCGAATATTTCATTGCCCTGTGCGAACTTCCGTTACCGCAGCTAACCGGTGTGGACAAAAACCTGTTCGGGCAGCTGAGGGAGATCTATAAGAACTTTACAGCAGAAGATGCGCAGCAGATAAAGGAAATTGAAAAAACTACCAACCACGACGTGAAGGCCGTGGAATATTTCATAAAGAAAGCGTTTGACCAACTGGCGCTTGAGGCCTATAAGGAATTCATCCATTTTGGCTTAACATCCCAGGACATTAACAATACCGCCATACCGCTTTCTACAAAAGAAGCTTTTGAGGACGTGTACCTGCCATCGCTCATTGCCGTGATCGCAAAGCTGAAAGAGCTAAGCGTGGAGTGGGCCAACGTACCCATGCTGGCACGCACGCACGGGCAGCCGGCCTCGCCTACCCGACTGGGCAAGGAAATAGGAGTATTTGTGGAGCGTTTGGAAGAACAGATGCGCCTGCTGTTCAACATACCGTTTGCAGCAAAATTCGGAGGGGCTACGGGCAACTTCAATGCGCATTTTGTAGCGTATCCTAAAAACGACTGGAGACAGTTCGGGAATGATTTTGTAGAAGGCACCCTTGGCCTAAAGCACTCCTTCCCTACTACACAAATTGAACATTATGACCATTTTGCGGCCTTTTTTGACGCATTAAAGCGTATCAATACCATCATTATCGACCTGGACAGGGATATCTGGACCTATGTGTCGATGGATTATTTCAAGCAAAAGATAAAAGCAGGCGAAATAGGCTCTTCAGCCATGCCGCACAAGGTGAATCCAATTGACTTTGAGAACTCCGAAGGCAACCTGGGCATCGCCAACGCGATTTTTGAGCACCTTTCGGCCAAGCTGCCGCTATCCAGGTTGCAGCGCGACCTTACTGACAGCACCGTACTGCGCAACATAGGCGTACCGATGGGGCATACGCTCATCTCTTTCGAAGCCACGCTGAAAGGCCTGAACAAGCTGCTGCTGAATGCCGACAAGTTTGCCGAAGACCTCGAGAAAAACTGGGCTGTTGTTGCCGAAGCCATACAGACCATACTGCGCCGCGAGGGCTACCCGAACCCGTATGAAGCACTGAAAGACCTGACGCGTACTAATACGATAATCGACCAGAATGCGATACAATCGTTCATCGGTAACCTAAAGGTAAGCGATGCCGTTAAGAAGGAGCTGATGCAGATTACCCCGGCCAATTACCTGGGCATACAGCCGTAGGCGAAATCACAAATTGTTAAATCCTGTTTAAATTTCACCACCCCGCTTAACAAGTTTTTCCTACAACGATAAAATTTGGTATATTGCGGGAAAGGGGAAATTTAAACGGGATTTTTTATGCCAAACAAAATACTGATACTTTTTGCGCATCCGCTGTTCGAAAAATCGAACGCCAACAATGTGCTGGTAAAGCACATACCAAAATCCCCAAACATTACCTTTCACGACCTGTACCAGGAGTACCCTGAGTTTGACATTGACATGAAGCGCGAACAGGAACTGCTTTATAATCACGACATCATAATTTGGCACCATCCCATGTACTGGTACAGCTGCCCTCCCCTGCTCAAGCAATGGATAGACATCGTACTGGAACACGGCTGGGCCTATGGCAGCGAAGGTTTTGCCCTCAAGGGCAAACTCCTTATGCAGGCCATCACGACAGGCGGCAAAAAGGAAAACTATTCACCAACCGGCCGCGACCGCTTTACCATAGCGCAGTTATTAGAACCCTTTTGCCAAACGGCTATGGTATGCCGCATGCATTACCTTCCGCCCTTTGTGGTACACGGAACACACTCTATGGATGAGCAGGGCTACGAGAAGAACGGAAGGCTGTATGCCGATGTCTTAAATTACCTTGAAAACAATGAAATAAACCCTAAGGAACTGGAAGGGCAACATTACTTTAACGACTGGTTTAAAACTAAAAACAGGTAACTATGGCAGAGGGATTCTTTTTTCAGGCGCTCATCTACCTGGCCGCAGCGGTTATCTGTGTGCCGATAGCCAAAAAACTTGGGCTCAGCTCCATATTGGGCTACCTTTTTGCAGGCATCATAATTGGCCCTTACGTACTGGGCTTCATCGGGCAGGAAGGACAGGACATCATGCACTTTGCCGAGTTTGGCGTTGTAATGATGCTGTTCCTCATAGGGCTGGAACTCGAACCGCATAAATTCTGGCGCATGCGGCGCATCATTATTGGCATGGGCAGCCTGCAGGTACTGGCTACTACAACTGTACTTTTTATTGCCTGCTCGTTCGTACTGCGCTGGCATTGGCAGGAAACCCTGGCGATCTCGCTGGCGCTCACGCTTTCTTCTACAGCGATTGTGATGCAGACATTAAAAGAAAAAGGGCTTACCAATACATCAATGGGCCGCTCTTCATTCGCTGTATTGCTGTTCCAGGACATAGCGGTAATCCCTATCATGGCGATACTCCCGCTTATTGCAGGCACCACCGTAGTAAACGAAAGCAATGAACAGTCGCTCATATCGCATTTAGGCTGGATACAGGCCCCCATCGTATTGGGAACCATAGGCTTTGTATACCTCGGGGGGCGCTTCATCATCATTCCGCTGCTGCATGTAGTGGCCCGTACGAGGCTGCAGGAGCTTTTCACTGCCTCAGCGCTTCTGTTGGTTATGAGTGTATCATTCATGATGCAGCTGGTCGGCCTTAGCCCCGCATTGGGCGCGTTCCTGGCGGGACTGGTATTGGCCAACAGCGAATTCCGCCATGAGCTGGAAGGCGATATAGCCCCGTTCAAAGGTTTGCTTTTGGGATTGTTCTTTATCGGTGTGGGAGCATCGATCGATTTCCGGCTCATAATGGCCGATCCGGCATTTATCATCATTTTTTCTACCATATTCAACACCATAAAGTTCTTTGTACTGCTTATGGTGGGGAAAATCTATAAAAAAAGCTCCGACCAGAATATCCTATTCTCCTTTGCGCTTAGCCAGGCCGGGGAATTCGGTTTTGTGATACTGTCATTTGCCATACAGCTGGGGCTGATGCAGACAGAACTTGCCAACCAGATGATGGCTGTAATAGCCCTGAGCATGATAGGCACGCCTTTCCTTTTGCTCATTAACGAACGCTTCATCGACCCGTTCTTTGGCGTTAAGGAAAAGCAGCCTAAAAACGACTATGACGATATTGATGAGAATAACGATGTGATTATTGCCGGTTTTGGGAATTTCGGGAGCACTATCGTCCGCCTGCTGAAAACCAACGGCATACCGGCTACCGTACTCGACATGGACAGCGACAGGGTGGATTCGCTCCGCAAAATGGGCTTTAAGGTGTATTATGGCGATGCCTCGAGGCTGGAGTTGCTCAAAGCCGCCGGTTGCGATAATGCCAAGCTGTTCATTGCGGCGATAGATAACCCGCGCGTAAACCTGCAGGTAGTGGAAATGATAAAGAAACATTTCCCAAATCTCAAAATACTGGCGCGTGCACGCAACCGAAGCGATGCCTTTGAGCTTGTGGATATGGGCGTGCATGACTTTTACCGCGAAAATCTTTACAGCGCCGTGCACCTTGGAGTGGATGCATTGGTAGAACTGGGGCACAGGCGCTATACAGCCACGCGCCAGGGGCAGCGCTTCATGAAGTATGACGAACAGTCCATACACAGGCTGGCTGAGAAAAGGCACGACAAAAAAGCATTCCTTATGACTGCTAAAGAAGAGATAGAACTACAGGAGCACCTGCTGAAGAATGACCTGTATGCACAGCTTGGCGCGAACGACCATGCCTGGGAAAGCGCCGACCTTAGGCGGGAAGCCGAAGATAATAGCGAAAAGAAAGAGGATTGAATATTATTTTTTTAATATTTCTTATAGTAGCATTGTGAGCGCAGTTTACGGAGCGCGGCATTTTTCCTGCGCTATGAGATATTGAAATAAAAAGATTGCTTTAGCTTACCCACGTTGGCCGGGTCGTTCGTCCCCCGCAATGACTGCCCTAAATGAGGCAAAAAATTAAGTAAAAACACTACAACACCTTCACCAACTCCCCGGTAAGGTTTTTTCTTGAATACTGCTGCAGGCCTATAGGATGCGAACGCAGCGTACCTTTTTGGTATTCCTCAAAATAACCCGATAGGGTTTGCTTCAGCTTTTCCTTTTCAGAATAGGTAAGAAACACACCTGTGTTGGTGGATTTAATGATGTCCGCAAAGTCGGCGCCCTCAGGACCTATAGCGATTATCGGCCTTTCAGAGACCATGTATTCAAATAATTTTCCGGGAATGATGCATTTTGTGTCGGGGCTGTCAATTTCGACTAACAATAGCACCTGTGACTTTCGTTGTTCAGCAATGGCGGTTTCATGCGGCACATAGCCAAGGCTGTTAACATAGCTATCGAGCCCGGCCTCAGATATGGAACGCAGCACCTCCTGGCTTACCGCACCGATGAGCTTAAATTGGAATGCTTCACGGAAAGCCTCATTCTCCCCTATTAATTCTGCCAAAGCTTCCCATAATATCTCCGGATTGCGCTCTGAAAGGAAGGAACCAATGTGCGCCAGCGTGAATTTATCATCCAGGGGCTGCTTTTGCACCTTTTCCACATCGTAACCATTAGTAATCACATGGATGGGCCTTTGCGTAAGCGCTTCAAATTCTTTCTTAGTGGTTGGGCTGGTCACGATAATGGCATCCGCTGAAGTAAGCACCTGCTTTTCCAGCGCCTTGTGCTTTTTTTCTGCGGATGCAGACAATTTCAATTCCTTGTGGTAGCCAATGGTTGTCCACGGGTCGCGGAAGTCGGCCAGCCATTTTACAGAAAGTTTTTCCTGTAGTCGCAGGCCTGTGAGGTGCAGGCTGTGCGGCGGCCCGGTCGTGATGATCGTGTCAATACCGTTTTCCTTGATGTACTTTGATAAATACGCAACAGAGGGCTTCACCCACAGTACGCGCGCATCGGGGATGAACAGGTTGCCCCTCACCCACAGCAGCATGCGCTGGATGAGCGACTGTTTTTTCTTATTGGGGATGATGCCCGAACTGATCTTTTTGGTACTGCCTTTGGAGAACATCGAAGCCCATGCATAGGGTTCGGTGATCTTTTGCCTGATGATGGTAACATCCGGCCTCACTTCTGCCAGCAGGCCTTTGTCGACCAACGGATAGGTTGGATTTTCAGGAATGTACACCACAGGCTCCACACCATACTCCGGCAGGTACTTGACGAACTTGAGCCAGCGCTGCACGCCAGGCCCACCCGCAGGCGGCCAGTAGTAGGTTATGATGAGGACTTTTCTCAAGACTATTAGATGTAAGACTTTAAGATATTAGACTACTGCTTGAACTGGGACTGAGACTGAGACTTTTTCTTCGTTTCAAAATAAATACCGCCTGCCAGCAATAACAGCATGCCTATAAAGCTGAACAACGCGATCTTGCTGCCTGTTTGTACTACCTGCGGTTCAAATTTAAACTCGATGGTATGCCTGCCCGCCGGCACATTCATGGCACGAAGCACATAATCGGCGCGGAAATGAGGTGCAGGCTTACCGTCGATAAAGGCATTCCAGCCATCGGCATAATACATTTCAGAGAACACAGCCAGCCCTTCGTTAGCATTGTTGGCGCTATACTTCAGGTAGTTTGGCTTTTCGGTTACCAGCTTTATAGTTGCGGTGCTGTCTGTAGCAAAAGATGTCTTTTTAACGGCATCGGCAAACTCGGCCTTGTTGATAACGGCAACTTCTTTGGTATTGATTTCTTTAAGTGACTGCAATTCGCCATCGGCATTGTCAACCGCTTTCACTTTATCTACAAACCATGCCGAACCGTTGGCAAACGGATTGGTTACGGGTATTTCCCCTTCTTCATTGGCAGGAAGCAGTACATACTTCACATTCAGCATGTCGAGCACAGGAACCGGCTTGTTGAACGACAATGTCTGCTGGTCGATCGAGCCTACGATGTTGCTTATGCCCGGTTCTACAATGTAGTTGAACAGTTGCTCGAACCTGCGCGGCCTTACGGCACTGTATCCGCCTACTGCCTTGTGGAAGTAGGACGTGCGCCCCTGAAGCCTGCCCTGGAAGCTGTACACCCTGTAGTCTGACGTATCCTTCAGTATGAATTCGTCGGCTTCTGTTGGCTGGAACGGTGCATCTACATCACGTGCCACCTTGAAATTCTCGGTGTTTACATAATTCCTGTCGATAAAATACAGGTCGGACACTATTAGTACACCTACCACTATTACCGCTACTGTATTGGATATCTTGCCCTTGATGAACAGCCACAAACCGGCAGCAGCCAATAGTATGAAGATACCGGAACGCATCAGGTCGGCCGAATACATGTCCTTGCGCTGCTGTACAAGCGCATCGATGAAGCCCGGCAGCTTGCCGAACATTTCGTCGTATCGTGCATCATTAAGGCCGGAAAAGCTGAACTGCCCCTTGATAAGCATGAGGAACACAAGCGTGCCCAATGCCACGGCTGCCGATACCCACAGGGCTTTCCATTGTTCTGCCTTTTCTGACTTAAAGAAGGCCTGGAGCCCCATGAACGCCAGCACCGGCATGCACAGTTCCAGTATGACCTGTATGGACGAAACCGCCCTGAACTTATCGTAAAACGGTACATTATTAATGAAGAAATCCGTTAGTGCCGGGAAGTTCTTGCCCCATGATAGCAGCAATGACACTATCGCACCGGCCAGGAATGCATATTTAAGCTGCCTTTTGTCAATAATAAGGCAAAGTATCGCCAAAAAGAATATGATGGCCCCAATGTATGCCGGTGCCTCTACTATAGGCTGTTCGCCCCAGTAAGTGGGCAGGTTTTTTACAAAACCTTCGGCCTGGGCGGGTTCTGCACCAAGGCCAAGCACATATTCGTACATGTGCGAATCCTTGCCAACATCCTCCCCGTTGCCACCGCCAAAAAGCCTTGGGGCAATAAGGTTAAAGCTTTCAGCCTTGCCATAGCTGTATTCGGTGATGTAATCGTGGTCCATTGACGAGGTGGTCGTATTTTTGCTGCCGTCCGGATTGGTAGTCAGCTCGCTCTTGCCACGTATACTGGCGTCGGCATACTCAGAAGTTGCCATCAGGTTGGTAGCGTTCGCCCCCAGTGCCAATAATCCGGCAACCGCAAATACAGCCGCAGAAATGCCCAAGTGCTTGTATTCTCTAGTTTTAATGACGTGTACCGGGTAATATAAGTAGATAACAAATAACAGGATCAGCAAATAGTACGTCATCTGGAAGTGGTTGGCGTTGATCTCAAGCGCTGCGGCAACCATGGTAAGCAGCCCGCCTATGATGTATTCGCGCCTGAAAACCAGCAGCACACCGGCCACGACCATCGGCATATAGGCTATGGCATGGGCCTTGGCGTTATGCCCCACCCCAAGTATGATGACCAGGTAGGTAGACAAACCAAAGGCCAGCGCGCCGAAGAAAGCCTTGAGCGGATTCATTTTCAGGGTGCAAAGCAGTATGTAGAAACCGAGGAAATACACAAACATATAGTCGGCCGGGCGGGGAAGGAAACGTATGGCGCTGTCCAGTTGCTTGATGTAGTTGTGCGGGTAATTGGCTCCCATCTGGTAGGTAGGCATACCTCCAAAAGCGCTGTTGGTCCAATACGGTTCTTCACCGGTTGCCTTACGGAAGTCGTTTTGCTCCTTGGCCATGCCTGTATATTGCACAATATCCGACTGGAACATTTTCTTGCCCTGCAGTACAGGGTAAAAATAGATGAGCGAAACGGTTATGAAACCGATGATGGCCAGCAAATGCGGGTAAATCCTGTTCAGGTTCTTCATAAAAAGCATGGTTTGTAAAAACGCCGTGAAGATACTTATTTTCCTGATAATTCCTGATAACACAGCGGAATTAATACCTGCCGCCAATAAAAAACCCTTCACAGGGAAGGGTCAATTTTATAGCTACTCTATCTCTTCAAAATCAATGTATTCGCCTACTTTTTTCTTTTCCTTGGGTTTTTCCGCAGATGATGTGCCGGACTGCTGCTGGTACTGCTGCTGCATATTTTGCTGCTGGTCATAAAAATTTTGCTGTGCTTTTTTTACCACCTGTTGTACCAGTACCGGTGCCAACAGCCTGAATGCTATTCTTATAGCATAATAAACCAGTATCAAAATTGCGATCGTCCTTAAAAATCCGCTGAAAGATGCCGTATCCATGTCTCTTAAAATTTTACCAAAAATAATTAATCTGTCCCTTAAAATTGAATTGCGGCTCTTAAAATAATAATAAATATACTACATTTGAAAAACCCAAAATATCCGTCCAATAAACGAGCCAAACAACATGATTGTCATAAAAAAAATTTTCGTGCTTGTCACAGCCCTGGCCGCGGCAACGGCAACAGCACAATATACGGATGAGATCAACAGCAACAGGCCCGGCAAATCGATGTCGGCATTTGCCGTCGGCGAAACCGTACTGCAGTTCGAAACCGGGATATATGGCATTTGGGAAAAGCACGACGTTCTTAATTATGAAGCCAAAGGCGGCGGGTTTGATGCCCAGATTCGCTACGGCGCCTTTATGGAAGAACTGGAATTTGTTGCCGACCTGCAATACCAGATTGATGCCTATACCAATGCATTGGAAACCTATATGCGCAACGATTTCCGGCAGGTAACCATAGGGGCAAAATACATGTTTTATGACCCCGACAAAAATTATCACCCCGAACCCAACATCTATAGCTGGAAAGTCAACCAAAAGTGGAAGTGGCGTAACCTTATTCCTGCAATGGGCGTTTACGCAGGCGCCAACCTGATAGGGAAAAACAATCCGTACACCTTCCCTACCGACGGCTTTAGCCCGAAGGTGATGCTGATAACCCACAACCATTTCGGCAAGTGGGTTTTGATCAATAACATTATTGCTGACAAAGTAACGACAGATTATCCGAGTTATGGTGTCATTTCTACCATAACACGTGGCTTTAATGCCAAATGGTCAGGTTTCCTGGAGTTCCAGGGCTACAAGAGCGACTGGTATGCCGACGGCATTTTCCGTACCGGGGCGGCCTACCTGTTCAGCCCCATGATGCAGTTTGATGCTTCCGTAAGTGGCAACATCAAGAACACCCCAATGATATTGTATGGAGGCCTGGGCTTTTCCTGGCGATTTGACGCCGATTACAACGATATTCTCCTGCCCGGAAAAGGTGACCGTGAAGACGAGCTGAAAAAGGAGCAGGAAAAACAGAAAAAAGATAAAGAAAAGAAAAGGGAAGAAAGGAAAAGGAAACGCCGTGATGCTGTAGTACCGGAACCTGAACCTGCCCCTGACGGAGGAAAATAAGCGATGATTACGATTAAAGAAGCTAAGACAAAAAAGGAAATAAAAGACTTTGTAACATTTCCTTTTGAACTGTATAAAGGCAACCCCTATTGGGTACCGCCATTGATCAATGATGAGCTTGAAGGTTTTGACAAGGACAAAAACCCCGCGTTTGCAAACGCCGAGGCTAAATTTTACCTGGCGTACAAAAACGGTAAGATAGCCGGCAAGGTTGCAGCCATCGTAAATTGGGAGGAAGTCAATAACCAGGATAAGAAGAAAGTGCGCTTTGGATGGTTTGATGTTATTGACGATATTGAAGTGACCAAAGCACTGCTTGAAAAAGTATATGAATTTGGCCGTGGGCACAACCTGGAATATGCCGAAGGGCCCATGGGGTTTTCCAACCTGGACAAAGTAGGCGCACTGACCGAAGGCTTTGACCAGCCGGGCACAATGGTTACCTGGTATAATTATCCCTATTACAAAGAGCATTTCGAAAAGCTGGGCTTTGTTATGGAAAAGGAATACCGCGAGAGCATTTTTTCGTTTAATGACGTCGATCCTGCGCCTTTCCTGAAAGCCAGCGAACTTATAAAGAAGCGCTACGGGCTGAAGCCAATCAATTTCAAATCGACCAAAGAGGTAATGCCGTATGTAGACAGGATGTTTGACCTGTTTAACGAAACGTATGAAAAACTGTCGTCGTTTGTCGCGGTTTCGGACCTACAGAAAGAGTTCTTCAAAAAGAAGTATGTTGGCCTCATCAATCCTGATTATATAAAATTCATTGAAGATGAAAACGGAAGGCTCGTCGCCTTCACGATCGTCATGCCTGACTTTTCAGGGGCGCTGAGAAAGGCAAACGGGAAGCTTTTCCCATTCGGGTTCATCCACCTGCTAAAAGCTAAAAAAAGCAGCCGCGACGTGGTTTTCTACCTCATTGGCATCCTGCCGGAATACCAGAATAAAGGCGTTACAGCCATAATCTTTGAGGAGTATTACAAAGTGTTCAAAAAGTACAATATCCGCAACTGCATACGTACCCCTGAACTGGAAGACAACTACGCCATGCACAATTTATGGAAAAACTTTAACCCCGTTGTAAACAAGCGTAGGAGGACCTACCGAAAAGATTTATAATTTTTTAGCCAATCCGCAATCCATTTTCTACTTTAAAATCAGGCGCCAGCAGCACTACGTCGCCCTCCTGCCCTACCGCGCCCAGCACAAGGCATTCGCTCATGAATTTGCCGATCTGCTTTTTAGGGAAGTTCACCACCGCGACTACCTGCCGCCCGATAAGGTCCTCTTTAGCATAACGCCTGGTTATTTGTGCTGAAGATTTGCGTATGCCGACAGCAGCGCCAAAATCTATCGTCAATTGATATGCGGGTTTGCGGGCTTCGGGAAAATCATTGGCTTCAATGATGGTTCCCACGCGCATTTCTGTTTTTTCAAATTCTTCCCAGGTAAGCATTGGTTACAGGTTTAAAGTTTCAGGTTCAAAATTAGCCGATAACAATAAAATATCGTATTTTGCTAAAATAACCGTTTTCATCAACAATGGCAAAAACACCTTCAAACATGCTGCCACTGGGCACACCTGCACCCAAATTTTGGCTAAAGGATACCAACTCCAATTATTTTTATTCTTTTGAAGACTTAAAGGGAGAAAAGGGCACACTGGTGGTGTTCATCTGCAACCATTGCCCATATGTGCACCATGTGATAGACGAGATTGTTAAGGTTGCCAACGATTACCGTGTGCAGGGCATCGGGATCATAGCGATCAGCAGCAATGATACCGATAAGTATCCGCAGGACGGACCTGAACCCATGGCACAGTTTGCTTTTGAAAATAAAATGGACTTCCCTTACCTGTTCGATGAGACACAGGAAACCGCCAGGGCATTTGATGCTGCCTGCACACCCGACTTTTACCTTTTTGATAATCTGGATAAATTGGTATACCGCGGTCAGCTTGACGATTCACGTCCCGGAAACAACATTCCGTTAAGCGGTAGCGACCTGCGCAATGCGATTGATGGTATTTTATACAACAGGGCTATACCCGAAAACCAAAAGCCAAGTGTGGGGTGCGGCATAAAATGGAAGAATTAATGTAGCAATGTAATTAATTTTTTAATGTAACAATTTGAGCATAGTGTAGTTAATTGCTACATTCTCACATTAAACAAATTGATACATTATTCCTGTTCGAGAACAACATCTATCGGCTTGTTCATTTTACGCCCGAACTTCATACCTGCCTGCTGGCTTTCGTTGGAGCATAAAATGTACATATTATAGCTGTACAGCGGCAATATGAGGGTTTTAAACTTACCGCCATTCTCCTTGCCGTCGATGTCCTCTATCTTAACCTGGAAACTATCCGCCGGAAATGTATTGGCCACCGAAAGCAGGTAATTGTCTTTCGCATAGGGAAAAAACCAACGCTCTTTTGCGGCCGTACCACCCTCAGGAAGGCGTTTGTTATCATCCCCAATCCTGTAGTTAAAAGTAAACACCATAGCCTCATCGGCATGGTTGAAGCTGTACTTATTGGCTTTGTTCACCACATCGTTGCCAAGGCTGTCCACAATGGTAATCCTCAGGTTCTTGATGTTCTCCTTTTTGCCTGCCTCGTGCACATCCAGCACAACATACGACGTAAAGTCATACCCGCAGTGCATCACCTGGGCTTTGGCAGAAAAAGCAAAAAGGACAAACAGGAAAATAAAGTAACGCATGGTTTTCATAAGTACAAAGTTAGTGAGAATTATGCAAAAAGCATTCCAATAAAAAACCCCAAAGAACAAAAATGCTTTGGGGTTTAGATTATGGATTGAACTACTATCGTAATTCGTAATTGACAATTCGAAATTATTTCACATCCATCAGCTCCACATCGAAAATCAATGTAGCATCCGGAGGGATAACGCCGCCGGCACCGCGTGAGCCATAGCCAAGGTGCGACGGGATCACGAAGCGTGCCTTATCGCCAACCTGAAGCAGGGCAATGCCTTCGTCCCAGCCCTCGATCACCTGGCCTGCGCCAAGCTGGAAGTCGATAGGCTGCTTTCTTTTGTAGGATGAGTCGAATACCATCCCGTTCTCAAGAGAACCCTGATAGTGTACCGATACTTTTTTTCCTTTTTCAGCCTGCTTGCCATTCCCTTTCTGGATCATTTTGTAGCGTAGCCCGCTTTCGGTCTTTTCAAAGCCTGCCGCTAACTTCTCCATAGCTTCTTCAGCCTGCTTTTTAGCTTCGGCAAGGCGTTTTTCGCGCGAACCCTCAAAGGTGCGAAAGGCCTCGATGGCATTCCAGTTCTTAGCCTCTTCGCCTTCGCGGATGATCTCCACGCTTTCTATTTTATCACCCTGTGAAATGGCGTCCACCACATTTTGGCCCTCAACCACATTGCCAAAAACGGTGTGCTTGTTGTCCAGCCATGGCGTAGCAACGTGGGTAATAAAGAACTGCGATCCGTTAGAGCCCGGTCCCGCATTGGCCATTGACAATACACCCGGCCCGCTGTGAGTAAGGCTTGGGTGGAATTCATCGTCGAATTGGTAACCCGGGCCGCCTGTACCCGTACCCTGCGGGCAGCCGCCCTGTATCATGAAGTCAGGTATAACGCGGTGGAATTTAAGGCCGTCATAATACGGTTTGCCCTGTGGCTTTTCGTTATTTTCAAGGTTGCCTTCGGCAAGCCCCACAAAGTTGCCTACCGTGCCCGGCGTTTTATCGTGAGTCAGCTTTACAAGGATGGTTCCTTTGCTGGTATTGAATTTTGCGTAAATCCCGTTTTCCATTATGAGTTGTTTTTTTGTTTTGAAGCGCAAATTTACAAATAAAATCCCTAAAGGCATTGTTAGGTTTTATAACAAAATGGTAAATTTGGACAATTCATAAATATGGAATTCATATCTGAAAAAGTTTGCAAAGACTGTGGGAACACCGACGTGTTCACGCTTACTAAAATTGAGGCCGCATTCTCCCTAAAGGATAGTACGATCCAAAAGACTGCATGTACAAATTGTAGTTCCGTTAAATGGAGTTCATATTGGCATAACAAGCCTGATCTGGATATTGAATTGCTTAATATTTGGGGATATGATCCTGACCTTTATTTTATGGATCAGGATGAGGATATTATACTCGCTGAAGAAGAAAACGTGCCATTGTTTTTAAACGCTATAGATAAACAAAATTATCCGCAAAAAAAATTAAATACACTCCTTGCTGCATTGTGTATTATAGTGTATGACAATGTCATCGCAGATGAAGAGTACACAGAACAAGAAAACATCAGAAGAAGAAAGACTGCTGATAAAGTAATTACCGAATTAATTCCTCGAAAACACCTTGTAGCCGAAACAAAAGATTGGGAAATAATGGATTATGTAAGGCAAATAGTATTTCCACTCATTGGACTAAATGAAAGAAAATGAAAAAAGAAGACAACTACCTTGATATAAACAGGAACGGCTGGAACCAGCGTACGGAAGTGCACGTGGATTCGGCATTTTATGACATGGCCGCATTCCTCGACGGGAAAAACAGCCTCAACGCACCGGAACTTGCCCTGCTGGGGGATGTTTCAGGTAAAAAGATACTGCACCTGCAATGCCATTTCGGGCAGGATACCATTTCACTTTCGCGGATGGGTGCCATTGCTACCGGCGTGGACCTCTCCGATAAAGCCATTGAAAAAGGCCGTGAACTGGCAGCTAAATTAGGCACCGATACGCGCTTCGTCTGCTGCGATGTGTACGACCTGCAGAACCATCTGGACGGGAAGTTCGATATCGTGTTTACCAGCTATGGCACTATCGGCTGGCTACCGGACCTGGCTAAATGGGCTGGCGTCGTTTCGCAGTTCCTTAAACCCGGCGGTAAATTCGTTTTTGCCGAATTCCATCCCGTGGTTTGGATGTTCGACAATAATTTTGAAAAGGTGCAGTACAATTACTTTAAGGATAACGCCATCATCGAAACCGAGTTTGGCACCTATGCGGATGTGACCGCTCCGATCGAATATGAAATGGTAAGCTGGAACCATGCGCTATCGGAAGTGGTGACGGCGCTGTTGGCCAAAGGCCTGGAGATCCACTCCTTTAATGAGTTCGACTACTCACCTTATAACTGTTTCAGCAATACGGAGGAATTCGAACCAGGGAAATTCCGAATCATTCCTTTTGGCAACAAGGTACCGATGATGTATACGCTGATGGCGGTGAAGAAAGAATAAACTAATCACATTGTATCATTGTATAAATCAAACTAACACCTCTGTAGGCGCATACCCGAAAAGTTTTTTGAACGCGAACGAAAAGTGTGACAGGTTCTCAAAGCCTACTTCAAGGTAAATGTCGGAAGGGCGTCGGCGCTTTTCCTTAATGTGGAAATGTGCCAGCTCCAGCCGTTTCTGCGTCAGCCATTTTTGTGGCGTAGTGCCGTAAGCCCTTTTAAAATCGCGGCGAAAAGTTGTAAGGCTGCGGCCCGTAAGGTACCCGAACTTTTCCATCTCCATATTGAACATATAATGCTTTTCCATAAAGCCGGAGAGGTCAACTTTGCCGGGTTCTTCAAAATTGGCGAGCACGCTGTCGATATCCGGGCTAATGCTTCGCAATATCGCAATCGCTTCGTGAATCTTGATGTCGGCAACCTCCGCAGGCAGCTGCTGCCCTATCTCAAAATACGGGATGAGCGACGACAGGCAGCTCTTTAGCAGTGGGTGGTTGCTGAAGGTAAGCATTTCGCGTGGAGCAGCGTTGCCTGGCTGTACATTCCTCTCTTTATAATAGGCCGCCAGCCTTTCCTGCCGCAGGTGCATGACTACCGACTGGTTGGGCCTGCCGCCTTTCGGTGAATTGATAACGGTGGCTACGCTGTTCCTCGGGAAAAGGAAAATATCGCCCGGCGTGAGGGTGTATGTAACATCGGGCATCACGATTTTTGTCCCGCCCTCCATGAACCATATGAGGATATGGTCGGAAAAGAACACATTGTCAACATGAAAGCTGTCGTTGTACACCGACAGCTTTATTTCGGGGGTTATGTATATCGATTCGTGTGCCATGTTACGAAGATACAAAACGTTATCAATTGGCGCTAAACTCCAGCCCGTTGAGTTCCTCGCTCAATGCCCACAGCCTTTGGGCATTTTCCTTATCCACCGCATACGGCTGAAGCCCCTGCGTTTTTGTCCTGCTGCTGAAATCTTCAGGGACATCGGCATCCAATAGCGCAATGTTACAATCCTCGCAATAGACCCCGCTGATGTTCTCCAACTGCGGGCTCACGGCACACCACACATTGGTAGCGGCACCCTGCGGAATGGTTTTCAACCGTGCCAGTATCTCAGGGGCAATATTGCCATCGGCATCCATAATGCCCAGCTTTACCATCAGCTCATTGCTTGATTCGCGGTTCAGGTCGGTGCCCCCTACAGCCCCGGGATGCAGCGAGAATACCTGTATGCCAAATTCCGCGCCACGAACGGCAAGCTCTGTAGCAAAAAGTATATTGGCTGTTTTCGACTGACCGTAGCCCACCAGCGTTTCGTATTCCCTATGCTCAAAGTTAGGGTCTTCAAAATGAAACGGTGCCATCTGGTGCCCGAACGATGATACATTCACTACACGGGCGCCGTTAGCTTTCTTTAATGCTTCCCAAAGCCGTGCCACCAAACGGAAATGACCGAGGTGGTTGGTAGACAGCTGTGACTCATATCCCCGCGAGTCGCGGCGCAGCGGCACCCACATGATGCCGGCATTGTTGATAAGCAGGTGCAGCGGGCTGCCTGTCTCTAGAAAACGCTCCGCAAAAGCATCGATAGAATCGGGATCCATGAGGTCCATCGGCCATACTTCGGCATCAATGCCTGCAAGGTTAGCAGCCGCCTTGGCCGCATCGCGGGCCGGCACGATGACTTTGGCGCCTGCCAAAACAAAGGATTTGGTAGTTTCGAGGCCGATACCCGCATAACCGCCGGTCACTATGGCCGTTTTGCCTGCAAGGCTGATACCCTTAATAATGTCATTTGCAGTCGACGATGCGCCAAAGCCTGAATGCAGGGGCTGCTGTAGCGCACCCTTGTAGTTGTTCGCTGTTATTTTCATTGTCAATATGTTTAAGATTACATGGCAAAATTACATTAGGGATAATCGACTGACTTTGTTCAAAACGCCGAAATAACTTTGTTTAAAACGCCACT
Source organism: Flavobacterium sp. MFBS3-15 (assembly GCF_026107645.2). Classification (GTDB taxonomy): domain Bacteria; phylum Bacteroidota; class Bacteroidia; order Flavobacteriales; family Flavobacteriaceae; genus Flavobacterium. Next base: position 361,227 of record NZ_JAPCHV010000002.1, read on the forward strand.
TTCTAACTGTAATAATTTTCGATATAATTATTACATTTGTTACGCTAAAAATCACCACCATGGAAAGCTTATTCGACCCTCACGGGAACCAGAAAATATTAGACCGCATTGAACAGCTCACCCCCATAAAGCTATCGGAATGGGGCGTTATGACCGTTGCCCAGATGATGGAGCACTGCCAGATGCCGCTGAAAGTGGTATACGGCACCAAGCAGATAAAAGTGAACTGGCTGATGAGGTTCTGCTTTGGCCGAAGCGCCAAAAAATTGTTTACCGGTGAGAAGAAATTCGGAAAGGGGCTGCCCACGGCAAAAGAGTTCAAAGTAACTTACCATCCAAATTTTGACGAGGCCAAAGCAGGACTGAAAGAGCTTGTGGCCAAATTCAGCCGCGACGGGCGTGCAGGCATTATGGTAACAGAACACCCATTGTTTGGTAAAATGACCTACGAAGAAATAGACCACGCCCAATGGAAGCACCTGGACCATCATTTGAGGCAGTTTGGGGTCTAAAGGTTTATTTGTTGATTCGTTGATTTGTTTATTTGATAGCAGCCCGAATCAACATATAAACAAATAAACATATCAATATAAGAAAAATGCGCATCGACATCATTACCGTACTTCCCGAACTGATCCGCAGCCCGTTTGAGGCTTCGATACTCAAGCGTGCCATAGACAAGGGCCTGGTGGAAGTACACTTTCATAACCTTCGCGATTACAGCACCAACAAACATAAGAACGTAGACGACTACCAGTTTGGCGGCGGTGCGGGGATGGTAATGTCTATCGAGCCGATAGATGCCTGCATTTCCAAACTGAAAGGCGAGCGCGATTACGACGAGGTGATCTACATGACCCCCGATGGCGAAACCCTCAACCAGGGGATGGCCAACAGGATGTCGCTCCTCAAAAACATCATCATACTTTGCGGGCATTATAAAGGTGTGGACCAGCGTGTACGCGATCATTTCATCACGAAAGAAATATCCATAGGCGACTTCGTGCTATCGGGTGGCGAGCTTGCCGCGGCAGTGGTTTCGGATGCCATAATACGGCTGATACCCGGCGTGTTGAGCAACGAGACCTCGGCGCTTACCGACAGCTTCCAGGACAACCTGCTCTCCCCTCCCATCTACACACGCCCGGCAGAATACAAGGGCTGGAAGGTTCCCGATGTACTGATGAGCGGCCACGCAGCCAACATAGAGAAATGGCGCGAGGACATGGCGCTGGAACATACCAGGAACAGGAGGCCGGATCTGCTTGAATAGTTCGGAGTTCAGGGTTTCGGGTTCAGTGTTGCCACTCTGCCGCTCAACCCGGAACTCTGAACACTGAACCCTAAACTTTTACCTAAAATATTTTGTAAATACGGAATTTTAACTAAATTTGCACCCTCATTCGGACCAACCTCTGACGAAACTCGTGAATGTTGCTTTGGATCAATCATTTAAAATCTAACAATCATGTCAGATCTATTAAAATTTGTTCAGGACGAATTCGTAGCTAAAAAAGATTTCCCTGAGTTTGGTGCAGGTGACACGATCACTGTGTACTATGAAATCAAGGAAGGTGAAAAAACAAGGACTCAGTTCTTTAAAGGTGTAGTTATCCAAAAAAGGGGTGCCGGCATCACGCAAACTTTCACAATCCGCAAAATGTCTGGCGCAGTTGGTGTAGAGCGTATTTTCCCGCTTAACATGCCTGCCCTTCAGAAAATTGAAGTTAACCAAAGAGGTAAAGTTCGCAGGGCACGTATATTCTACTTCCGCGACCTTACAGGTAAAAAAGCAAAAATCAAGGAAAAAAGAAGAAGATAATCTTCCTTTCCGGATCATACAGGAATCCCATCGCGTTGCGGTGGGATTTTTTTGTTTGTGAGAGGCACAGGTCGATATAGCCGGTGACCTCACGCGCATCTGCAATCCAAAAAAGAGTTTCGGCAGCTAAAAATTCACTACATTTGGGCATGGATCCCATTTTTATAAAAATAGCCGACATTCGAGGCGGTGTACACTTTGTAAATATCAAACACATTTATGAGGTAGAGGAAGTAATGAATGCAAAGGCTAAACTGACCCACATCAGGTACTATTCCATCCCCGACTGTAAAGGCCATGTAAATAAAGTTATTACAAAGGAATACGCCAACGCGGTGCTGGAACGCATCAACCAGCTGAAAGCGCAGCAATAAGACAATAACGCCTATTGCCGCCTTACGTTTTTTATTTACATTTCATAAAATTTCAATCGTTTTTTTACCGATTTGGCAAACCGCTAATTGGGCAGTTTTTCCTATATTTGCGAGCCTTGCCTTACCAAATGCAGGGATGCAAACAAACACGATATAACTTAGTAACAATCAGCCTTTCCCAATCGGGTCAGGGTGCTTAAAAATTCAATTCTAATGTCCAACACCTCAAAAATCTTTTACACGATAACAGATGAGGCCCCCATGCTGGCCACACATTCATTCCTTCCCATTGTACAGGCGTTTACCGCTCCTGCAGGGATAGAAGTTGAAACCCGCGACATTTCGCTTGCCGGAAGGATACTTGCCAACTTCCCTGAAAACCTTACCGACAGCCAGAAAATAGGCGATGCGCTTTCCGAACTGGGCCAGCTGGCTACCACGCCGGAAGCGAACATCATTAAATTACCAAACATATCGGCATCCGTACCGCAGCTGAAAGAAGCCATAAAAGAACTGCAAAGCCAGGGGTATGCTATTCCTGACTACCCTGAAGACGCAAAAACCGACGAGGAAAAAGCCGTTAAGGCAAAATATGCCAAGGTGCTTGGATCGGCAGTAAACCCTGTATTGCGTGAGGGCAACTCCGACCGCCGCGCGCCAAGGGCCGTGAAGAACTACGCCAAGGCACACCCGCATTCGATGGGTGCCTGGTCGGCTGACTCAAAGACACACGTTGCCAGCATGAGCGAAGGCGACTTTTACGGAAGCGAGAAATCGGTTACTGTAAAAGAGGCTACCGATGTGCGCATTGAATTTGCAGGCAATGACGGTACTGTTACCGTACTGAAAGATAAAACAGCGCTTAAGCCAGGCGAGATCATCGATTCGTCGGCACTAAGCCTTAAAAAGCTAAAAGCATTTGTTGCCAAAGAAGTAGCTGACGCGAAAGCGAAAGACGTACTATTCTCCCTGCACATGAAGGCTACGATGATGAAGGTTTCTGACCCTATCATTTTTGGTGCCGTAGTAGAGGTTTTCTTTGCTGATGTATTCGAAAAATATGCAGCCCTGTTCAAAGAGCTGGGTGTGGATACACGCAACGGCCTTGGCGACGTATACGCAAAAATTGCAGGCCACGCACAGGAAGCCGAAGTAAAAGCGGCTATTGAAGAAGCCAAGAAAAACGGCCCTGCAATAGCAATGGTAAACTCTGATGCGGGCATAACGAACCTGCACGTACCAAGCGACGTGATCGTGGATGCCTCGATGCCGGCCATGATACGCACCTCAGGACAAATGTGGGATGCGGCAGGACAGCAGCAGGACACCAAAGCCATGATCCCGGACAGGAGCTATTCTGGCATTTATACCGCTACAATCGACTTCTGCAAGAAGCATGGCGCGTTTGACCCTGCAACCATGGGCAGCGTACCGAACGTGGGCCTTATGGCACAGAAAGCGGAGGAATACGGATCGCACGACAAAACGTTCCAGGCTGCGGCAGACGGCGTTGTAAAAGTGATTGACAATAATAACGGCACCGTATACATGGAGCAGGCTGTTGAGGCAGGCGACATCTTCAGGATGTGCCAGACCAAGGATGCGCCTATCCAGGACTGGGTGAAACTTGCCGTGAACAGGGCAAGGCTTTCGGCTACCCCGGCAGTATTCTGGTTGGACAACAAGCGTGCGCACGACGTACAGCTTATCGAAAAAGTAAATACCTATCTTAAAGACCACGATACCAGCGGCCTTGACATCAGGATCCTTGATCCGGTGGCGGCTACGGAATTCACATTGGAGCGCATCATCAAAGGTGAAGATACCATATCGGTAACAGGGAACGTACTGCGCGACTACCTTACCGACCTTTTCCCTATCCTTGAACTGGGGACTTCGGCAAAAATGCTTTCTATCGTTCCGTTGATGAATGGCGGCGGATTGTTCGAGACCGGCGCGGGAGGCTCTGCCCCTAAGCACGTTCAACAGTTCGTTGAAGAAGGTTACCTGCGTTGGGATTCCCTTGGCGAGTTCCTTGCATTGGGCGTATCGCTCGAGCATTTGGGACAGACTTTGGGCAACCAGAAAGCACTGGTACTTTCTGAAACACTGGACGCGGCTAATGAGAAATTCCTTGAGCAGGACAAGTCGCCGGCGCGTAAGGTTGGCCAGATCGATAACCGCGGTTCACACTTCTACCTGGCGCTATATTGGGCTCAGACCCTTGCCGCACAGGGCAAGGATGCAGAGCTGAAAGCTAAATTCGAGCCTATAGCGGCAGCGCTTACAGAGAACGAGGCGAAGATTAATGAGGAACTAATCGGGTCACAAGGTAAAGCACAGGAACTGGGCGGTTACTACCACCCTGACTTTAAACTGACCGACAAAGCCATGAGGCCAAGCGAAACATTTAACAGCATACTTTCAAAACTGAACTAAATGATTCGTTTTTATGATACGAAGCCATCCGGAAGGGTGGCTTTTTTTTATTACAGAAAAATTTTACACCTGACAATTAATCCTACATTTGCGGAAAGCATCAGTATGTACATCAACCCTCAAAACCAGCTCGATAAAGCGACCGATACAGCTACCGCAAGGCTCATGCAGCTATTGATGGAAAATGGTTCGGAAATGTGCCTGAAAGCAGGTGAGCCGGCCATAAAGTCAGGGCAGCGTTGTGATTTCTTCTTTATTGTGGTTTCGGGTAGCTTCAGGGCATACAGGCTTTTGAATGACAAGGAAATGATCATAGGGTTCAGCTTTGCGGGCGATATCGATACCGCCCCTCATGCTTTTATCACCAATGCCCACAGTACGGAAACCATTGAGGCGATCGTGGACAGCGTTATCATCAAAATCCACCGCAGTACACTGGAACGCCTGAAGGGCACCTACCCGGAATTGAAGGATTTTATCGAGAACTTGCTCTCCCACTATATTGAAGTGCTGGTAAAGCGGCACATAGAGTTCAAGACCTACACGGCAGAGCAGCTGTACCATTCGTTGCATGCACGCCAGCCGGAGCAGGTAAAGCTCATTCCGCTGAAATACATTGCCTCCTATCTGGGCATTTCGCAGGAACGGTTGAGCCGCATTCGTTCGAAAACGGCCATTTGACTTAGGTCAATTTTTATTCATTTGGGATAAGATACATTTGCGGCATCAATCAAAAAAATCAAATCATGAAGATCGCAAAATTAAGTACATTGCTATTATCACTGTTTATCGTTTCGTGCAACAGCGACGACACCAACTCCCAAACCACTGACACCAAAGCCCTCGCTCAGGAAAAGCTGGATGCGGCACTGTCCAAATTCCCGGGACTGAGCCTGAGCGTAAAATCGGCCAACGAAAGCTACACCCTGGTCGCAGGAGATGCAGAAACTGACGAACAGACCATGCAGGCATCGTCGCTTCATTACATGCAAAGCATCTCCAAAACGTTTACGGCAGTAGCTGTACTGAAGCTAAAGGAAGAAGGCAGGATAAACCTTGATGCCAAGATAAACACCTATCTCCCGGCCTCTGTTTGCAATAACCTTGCAAATGGCAATATCATTACCGTAAGGCAGCTGCTTAACATGACATCGGGCCTGCCGGATTACATTGACAACGACCAGTTTTTTAACGATGTGCTTTCCGGCCCGCTGCCCATGCCAAGCGAGCAGGTACTTGGCTATGTATATGGCAAGCCTGCCAATTTTACACCGGGTACATCTTTCGGGTACAGTAACATCAATTACCACCTTCTTGCGCTGATCATTGACAGCGTTACCGATAATGGCCACCGTAATTACATTACGACGAAAGTGATTAACGCAGCAGGGCTTGCTAATACGTACTACATTGCAGGCACTACCATGGCCGCCCCTACCGGCACTACGGCAAGCTATCTGGCAGATGGCTCGACCTTTACTGATGTAAGCGAACTGCAACTGGGTACAGTACAGTCATTCATTGGCGATGACGGTATCGTTGCCACCACACAGGACATTACAGCCTTTTATTACAAGCTTTTGAAGGAAGGCACGCTGCTTACACCTGCTTCATTGGCCGAAATGAAAACTACCGTAAGCTATCAGGGACAACCGATATACGGGCTTGGGCTTCATTTTTATAAAACACCTGAAGGAGTCCAGGCAATCGGCCATGACGGCAGCGGAGCCGGGGCAGCGGCCTATGCTTTTTACTTCCCCTCGAAAAACATGAGCGTTACGCTTTGCACCAATACAGGCACATTGATCGATGCTAATAAGGAAGCGCAGTTTATGGCACTGTGGCAGGAGATCTTGAATATATTATTGTAGTAGTTTCGATTGTTGTATTATTTTTCTGTAAATTCTGTAACAAGTGGCAATTTATATCGTCATAACAGCGTTATGAACCCGAAAAAGAAAAATAAACTGTAAAAGTTACAGCATTTGGCGAAAATTGCATAAGCCTGCAACAATATAAATGCGCAACTTTGCAAACTAAATTCATCAATCAATCATCAACCCAAACGAACAAACAAAACAACCATGATTTTACAACTGAAAGGATACGTCACGGTACTCCTGATCCTCTTTCTGGGCAATGCTCTTGCGCAGGAAAAATTCACGCTTAGCGGCACCATTGCCGATGGCAGCAGCAACGAAACGCTGATTGGTGCCAGCGTCTACATTAAGGAAATTGAAAAGAGCGTTGCCACCAATGAGTATGGCTTTTTCTCCATTTCGCTGCCGGCAGGCACTTACACAGTGCAGGTGAGCTACGTAAGCTTTGCGACTCAGGAAGAAACCATAGTACTGACAAGCAATGTGCGCAGGAACTTCAGCCTGGAACCAGGCAGCGAAGAACTTGAGGAGGTAATCGTAAACAGCGACAGGCCCAGGGCAGAAATCCGCAAACCGGAGATGAGCGTCAACAGGCTCTCTGTACAGGAAATAAAGAAAATGCCGGTGGTACTGGGCGAAGTCGACGTACTTAAGTCGATACTTACCCTACCCGGCGTAACCAATGCGGGCGAAGGCTCATCCGGCTTTAACGTGCGCGGTGGAGCCGCCGACCAAAACCTTATCCTGCTGGACGAGGCCACCATATTCAACTCCTCCCACCTGTTTGGTTTCTTTTCGGTTTTTAATTCGGACGCCATAAAAGACCTCAAACTCTATAAAGGCGGCATACCTGCCCGCTACGGCGGCAGGGTATCTTCAGTACTGGACATTTACCAGAAAGAAGGTAACAATAAGGAATTCCACATGAACGGGGGCATCGGGCTGATCTCCAGCCGCCTCCTCGCTGAAGGGCCCATAGTAAAGGAACGCGGTTCGTTCCTTATAGGCGGGCGTGCCTCGTACGCGCACCTGTTCCTGAAGCTAACCGACAATGAAAATTCCGCTTACTTTTACGATCTCAACACCAAGCTAAGCTACAAGCTAAACGACAATAATAATCTGTATCTCTCTGGTTACTTTGGGCGTGACCTTTTTAACATCAATGAAAGCTTTAATAACATTTACGGCAATGCTGTAGTGAATTTACGCTGGAACCACCTGTTCAGCGACAAGCTGTTCTCAAACATGAGCATGATTTACAGCGATTATTATTATGGGCTGGAACTGGATTTTATCGGTTTCAACTGGGATTCGGGGATTAAGAACTTCAACTTCAAATATGACCTGAAGCATTACCTTTCGGATAAGTTTAAGCTCAATTACGGCCTTAACGCCATTTACTACGACTTCAATCCGGGCGAGATTACGCCAAACGGACCCGACTCTGCCGTAAACGCGGAAAAGCTGGAAAACAAGTACGCTGTAGAGCCTGCTTTTTATGTAGATGCCGAACACGAACTCGCAGAAAACCTGACGGTAAGCTATGGCCTGCGCTACAGCCTGTTTTACCGCATGGGCAGCCAGACGCTGAACACCTATGCCAACAACCAGCCGGTAACGTTTGACGAAGAGCTTAAAATTTACGAGAAGGCCGAGCCCACAGGTACGACGCACTACGGAAGCGGCGATGTGATAGCCAACTTTGGCAACCTGGAGCCGAGGGCAGCCATTTCCTACCAACTTAACGATAACCAATCGGTGAAGGCAAGCTACAACCGCATGGCACAATACCTGCACCTGCTGTCGAACACCTCCTCCCCTACGCCGCTCGACGTTTGGGCGCCAAGCGATAACTGGATAAAACCGCAATTACTGGACCAGGTGGCAGTGGGCTATTTCAGGAATTTTAAGGATGATACCTATAGCCTTGAGGTGGAGACATTCTTCAAAAAGATTAAGAACCGCATCGACTATATAGACGGCGCCAACCTGATTGCCAACAAAGCCATTGAGCAGGTGGTGCTGGCAGGCCGCTCAAGGGCTTACGGACTCGAGGTATTATTCCGTAAAAACACGGGCAAGCTTACAGGATGGGTATCGTATACCTTATCACGCTCAGAGCAGCAAACACCGGGCAGGACTGCCGCAGAAACCGGCATCAATAATGGCGAATGGTATAAGACCGGATATGATAAGACTCATAACCTGTCGGTTACAGGGTCGTATGAACTATCGGACAAATGGTCGTTAGGGGCAATATTTGCATTACAGTCCGGACAGCCTGCTACGTACCCGAACGGGCAGTACCAGTATGGCGACATCGTGATACCCACCTTTGGGGCACGCAACGAAGACCGCCTTCCCGCCTACCACCACCTTGACGTTTCGGCAACGTACACCCCTAAGCCGGAAAAGAAAAAAGGATGGCAGGGCGAATGGGTGTTCAGCATCTACAACCTGTACAACAGGATGAATGCCGCCTCCATCAACTTCAGGCAGAATGAGGATACCGGCAGGAATGAGGCCTCAAGGCTATCCATTTTCGGGATCATCCCAAGTGTGACGTACAATTTTAAATTTTAAAGCATCATGAAAAATTTCAAATATATAGCATTACTGTTCGTAGCAGCTTTCTTCGCTTCCTGCGAGGAAGTCATCGATGTCGACCTGAACACGGCAGCACCGCGACTGGTTATCGATGCATCCATCAACTGGATCAAGAGTACCGACGGCAGCCAGCAAACCATAAGGCTTACCACAACAACAGGCTATTACCAAAGCGAGGTCCCTGTGGTATCCGGTGCCACCGTTTTTGTGACAAACAGCACAGGCACAGTATTTAATTTTACCGAAGAATTAGGCACGGGCAATTACAATTGCACCGACTTTTTGCCGCAAATTGGGGAAACGTATCTGCTTACCGTTATCCACGACGGGCAGACCTATACCGCTACCGATAAGCTCTATGCTACGCCGGACATTACCTACACAGTGCAGGACGATGAGGGCGGTTTCCTGAATGAGGATATTGAGGTACGCTTTTTTTACCAGGACAACGGCGCAGAAGACAACTGGTACATGTACCGGTTCGATACCGATGTTATGCCTTACCCGGATTATGATGCCATAGACGACCAGTTTTTCCAGGGAAATGAAATGTTTGGCATTTTCAGCCATGAAGACCTGGATCACGGCGATGTGCTTGGCATCAGGCTTTACGGAATCTCGCAACGTTACTATAATTACATGGAGCAGCTTATCGAGATTGCCGAAGGCGGCGCAGGCAGCGGGCCCTTCCAGACCGTTCCGGCCAATGTGCGTGGGAACATCGTGAACCAGACTACCGAAAGCAAATATGCCCTCGGCTACTTCAGGCTGGGCGAAGTGGACACGCTGGATTATACGATTCAGTAATTGTAAACTAAATAGAATCGCTCTCTCCGGAGGGCTTTTTTTATGCGATGGATTTTTGGAACGCATCCCTTGGCGTACCGTCATTTACGTAAATCACCCCGCAGTAGGCAAACCCGTTTTTCTTCAGGTAGTTCTGCATAGGCAGGTTGTCGTGGTGGGTATCGACACGGATGGTACCCGTTTTGGTAAAGGCAAAATCAAATGCGGCACGGGCTATTCCCTTCGCCCTGCGTCCCGAAGCCAGCCTGTGGATAACGCCGTAAGGCTCGTCGTTTAGCCATGCCCCGCCTTCTATGACATCGTAGGTGGGTTCAGGGTTATCGCCTGCAATGAAGCAGAAATAGCCCACAACCCCACCCTCGGAAATGCATACGAATCCGTGCCCGTTATTGATGTCATTCAGGATAACCTCCGCGGAAGGATAACCGTTGCCCCACTGGGTCATGTTGCCGGTTTCGCGCATGATGAGGCGGGCTTCGTCGATGATGGGCATGATAGTATCCAGGTCTTGCGGGGTAGCGGGTTGTATGTGCACAGTGTGATTTTTTGAATGACGAAAATAATGATTTAGAAGTTAAGTTATACCGCAAAGTCACGCAAAGGAGACACAAAGATTCCTTTAGATTTGAAAGATTAAATTACCTCTTGATGATGATGTTTAAAAGAGGGGGTCCGGGGGAGACTGATAACTTAATAAGATTGTTCATATTTTTAAATAAAAAAAGAATGAGGTGA
>NZ_JAPCHV010000003.1 GCF_026107645.2 Flavobacterium sp. MFBS3-15
GACTACTTTTGATTTATTATACACACCGCAAGTTAACAAACTTGCAGAATATAGGGAGCCCTCGGGCTCCCTTATTTGTTTAAAAAATTAGAGCTGCCTCACTTTTGAGACAGCCCCTTCCTGTTGTATTTAAAATCTGAATGCTTAGTGAACTACTTTCTTTGTTACGTTTTCATTGGTAACAGTACCCACTTTCACTATAAGCATCTGGCCTGAAGACGCAATGCTTTGCAGGCGTACTTCTTTTTGGTTGAAAGCATCCGAAGCAAACAACTGTTTTCCTGTAATGTCAAACACGTTTACTGATTTGATGTCCGAAGCAATTGATGTTATTGTAAGAACACCATCCTGCTTGTAAACCATGATTTGGTTCTCTTCGCTGTTAGCCTCCTCAACACTCATTGCCATCCTTGCGCCACCTGCGGCACCTGTTGTTACAACTATTGTGTTAGAGTTGCCCGAAACATTTCCGGCAACAGCCCTAACCCTGTAATAGTAGGTGGTTTCCGGTTCTAAGCCTTCTATTTCCTGGGTAATTCCTGATGCTACTTCAAAGTCTTCATAACCCTCAACAAACGATGGCGCTATACCTGCATAAGTGTGCGAACCAAGTCCTGTAACAACATTTTGATTAAGTACTTCCCACTCCGATTCCAGTGTTGGGAAGCCTGAAGCAGGATTTGTTGTTACACCGCCTGTTACAAAAGATTTCCTTACAAGGGTTTTGTCTACCGTTGTGTTCGATGTGCTTGTCCAGGCTGATCCCGGATCTTCGCCCATTTTTCCGATGATGTCAACATTAGTTGCAGTAGAGATCCTGTATAGAGCAACGGCATCGTTACCATTGAAGTTTACAGAAGATACTACGGTTGCAGTGCCTGTATAAATGGTCGCGCCTGAGTTTTTGATAACAAGTACTGCATCGTTGGCAAGAGTGCCTGAAAGCTGTACATCGTTTACTCCGGTAGCTGAAGGACTTCCGTTAGAGTATAGCCTTACCCTGTAGTCAGACAGGTCAACGTTGGCTCCTGTACCGTTGTATATTTCAAGGTATTTGTTGGTAGAAGAACCTTCCACATATTCAGAGAAGAAAAGATCGGTTGCGGCTGCCGTTGTTCCGAAAGTAGATGAAGTACTTACATCGATCCTGTAGCTAACTGCTCCTTCTGCATTGTTCCAAAATGCGATGAAGCCTTCTGCGGTTACATCTATAGCATCTACTGCAACGGGGGCAATTACATTGCCAGTAACAAATGTTGCATCATTGCTGTAGGAAGTGCCGGCATTATTTATAGCATAGGCTCTAACATAGTAGGTTGTAGCTCCTGCAAGTTCCTCAAGTTCTGTCGTGAATGTACCAACGATTATACCTGAATCAGTAACTTTTATAACACCTTCACCATCTATTACTGGATTTTCAAAGGTAGAATATACAACCCCTCTCTCAGTTAATGCCGTACAGCCACTTAAGGTAACTTCGGCTTCAATAATTGCAGTAGAAGCAGTCAGTGCTTCTGCATCGTTTATAACAACTATAGGAGCCGTATCCACACCGGTACCTGCAGCTGCAATGTTTATGCTGTCCGCTCCACCACCAGCAATGGCAATGTTGCCTGCATAAGCTGTCTCGGCAGTCGGCTCGAATTTTACATAAACGATCTGCTCGAAATCGTCGCCATCCTGGGTTAGGTCAAGCGAGTCGGTATAAGTCCCTTCTTCTGTAATTGAGAAAGAATAGCCTGCAAGAGGGCCAACCGTTACATTATCTGCAGTAAGGAAAGCACCTGTTATGGTGAAAGATTCAGGTCCTTCAGAACCATTGATACATACATCGCCAAAAGCGGGAAGCTCGGTGGCTGTAAATTGTGGGTCTGTATTTTCAGTTGTAACCGCTGTAATTGTGTTCGAATTAGCACTTGTGTTGCCGCCTACAGCCCTAACCCTGTAGTAGTAAGTAGTCACAGGCGAAAGGCCGCTAACAAGCTGCGAAGTACCCGTAGTTACAGCAAGGTTTTCATACCCCGGAAGGAAAGAAGGTGTTGTGCCGGCATAGGTATGCGAACCAAGATTGCTTACTGTATTCTGGTCAAATTGTGTCCATTCAGCTTCAAGGGTTGGGAAACCTGAACCTGATGGGTCAACAGTTACGCCGCCTGTTACAGTAGCTTTACGTACAAGGGTTTTGTCTACTGTTGTGTTTGAAGTGCTTGTCCAGGCAGAACCCGGGTCGTTACCGATGTTTCCAAAAATATCTACGTTGGCGGCAGTAGATATTTTGTAAAGCGCTACAGCATCGTTACCGTTAAAGTTTACAGAGGCAATCACGGCAGCAGTGCCGCTATAGATAGATGCTCCTGAATTCCTGATCACCACAACGGCGCCATTGGCAAGTGTTCCTGAAAGCTGAACATCATTTGAAGTTCCCGAAGCCGAAGTGCTTCCGTTAGAGTACAGCCTTACCCTGTAGTCGGCAAGGTTTACATCAGTACCTGTACCATTGAATATTTCAAGGTATTTGTTTGTGGATGAACCTTCAACATATTCAGAGAAGAACAAGTCGGTAGCCGGCGTAAGAGTACCAAATGTTGGCGATGTGCTTACGTCAAGCCTATAGCTTGCAGCGCCGTCTGCAGCATTCCAGTTGGCTACAAAGCTTTCATGGTTTTCATCGGTAGCATCAGTAGCAACAGGTGCAACCACAGGGCTTGTAGTAAAGCTCAGTTGAGAGCCGTAGTTTGTTCCCCCGTCATTAGTTGCGTATGCTTTAGCATAATACGTTGTACCGCCTGTAAGTCCGGTAAGGTTAACTGTATATTCACCCGTGCCTTCGCCTGCATCAGCTACGTTCATTGTACCGCTGCCTCCAAGTACAGGGTTTGTTGTGGCGCTGTATACTATGCCCCTTGCGGTTACATCAGTACAGCCTTGTGCGGTCACTTCGCCTTCAATTGCAGCTGTCGATGCCGATCCGGCTACAGCAGAATTTGTTGTTACGGTGCCCTGCGTGTTAATGCCCGATCCTGTTGCAGCTATATTGATGGATGTTGCATCGCCTCCGCTTACCGGGATATTGCCATTATATGAACCTGCAATCGTAGGGGCAAAAGTTACCCATATATCCTGTGTCAGGGTTCCTGTTTGAGGTATGGCAAGCGTTGCGGTGTAAGTGCCAAATTCTGTAGTAGAGAAAGTATAGCCATCCAGCGGACCAACTGTAATATCGCCGGCCGTAAGGTTGATACCATTTAGGGTAAACATTTCTTTACCCTCGGCAACATTGACACATACTGAACCAAAACCGTCAAGTGTACCGGCTGTAAGTGTAGGAAGCGTGTTTTCAAGCGTTGAAGCGTCGGTACCTGCGCCAAAGGCAGTTTCTACCGGTGTGCCTGCATTGTTTCGTGCTTTCGCTGCAAAAGTATAATCTGTAGCAGCTGTAAGTCCGGTTACGGTAACAGTTCCCCATTCCGCTGCAGTCCTCCATACAGCTGAAGCGCCCAGGGCACCGCTTGCCTGTACATATTGGCCGGCTGCTTCCTGTATCGCATAGCGTGTGGTAGCAGGGTTGCTGTTTTGTGATGTGGCCGTGATGGTCACATCAAGAGTATAAATAGCAGCGTTATCTACAGTAAGTATGCCCGGCACATTAGCCAGGGTATAAAAACTTGCATTGGCGCCATTGGTTGGGGTGCTGCCTACAGTGGCAACGGCCCTAAAGTTGTATTGTGTATTAGGTGATAATGAAGAAATAGGTGCGCTGATGCTTGTAGCTGAAGTGCCTGTTACTGATGATGGTGTTGCGGCAATGCTGCTCCCGTAGCTTGTAGTAAGCCCGTAGCTGAATGAAGCGGCAGCTGTTGCACCGTTAGCATTGATTGTGCCGTTTAAAGTCGCAGACGAAGTGGTTATTGCGGTAGCTGCAGACGAAGTTACAGTTGGTGCAGAGTTCCATGAAAGGACAACATTATCCAGGGCTATAGCATCCCTGCTTCCTGAACCGCCAAGTTCAGTGTAGCTCCAGCGGATCCACACGTTGCCACTGTTATTATTCACGGCAGAAAGATCTAGGTTGGCATAGGCCGTAGTCGTACCCGCAGCTATGGTACCCGATGCATAGGTGCCGCCGGTAACTGCCGTAAATCCTGTAGTAGCCGATGTGGTGCTGATTTCAAGGTTAAAGGAGTTGCTCCTTGATTCTTCCTTGATTTTTATCACATCATAAGAGATTGTCAATCCCGATTTTCCAGTTGTGTTGGCAATATTCAATACAATTGAAGAAGGGGAGAAGGTGCTTCCCGAGCCAAGGATGCCTATCCGCGACCCGAAATTGTAATTACCTCCTGAAACCGAAGAGGCGTTGCCTACTGTCATGGCATTGTCCACAGTGGTTCCATTATAGGCTGTCCAACCCGTTGGGTAGGATGTGCCCGAGGTGCCCGGTGTGGTGTTGAAATTTTCTGAATAGGGTGATGATCCCGGAAGGGTGACCTGGCCCCACATTGCCGTTGTTGCCGTCAGGGCAATAACAACCATCCAGGCATTGAGAAATGCCCTGTGTAACTGTGTTTTCATAAAATAATAATTTGTTAGTTGTCGCATTGAATATCAATGCAATACAAACTTAATTACTACTTGTTACCGGTTACTAAAAGAGAGGTTGTCTTACTGTAAGCAGGTGGTTATACTTACCTCAAATAAATGTTAGGGATTTAAATATTTTGTTAATTAGTAAATATGTTTTGAATATTTAGCTAATATGTGAATTTTTTAACCAAAAAATGAATTATTAAAAATAACATAAAACTTCTGGAGTTCTTAAAAAGGAAACCCCTGCCGTTGGCTGGCAGGGGAATCCGGATCAAAAAACTAACGAACGACGCTTTTTATATCAGTGCAGATATGTATTGTTATTGCAGAATTAATCGGAAGGTTTTATGTTTTGCGCCATGCTGTATGTTCAGGATATATATTCCTGCGGAATTACCTTCAAGATTAACTTTATTATCTGTAATGTTGAGCTTTACCTGTTGCCCCAGGCTATTGTAGGCTGAATATACATAGTTGATGCCAGCGTTTTCAACAGTTACCGTGCCTGTAGTGACGGTGGGATAGACATGAATATTGGTAAACTGTATGTCTGCATTGGACAGTGTTCCCCAGGTATCCTCGGCATCAGGGCCGTTCCATATTATAGTGGCTATGTAGGGGTTGTCTATAAACGGGTTACGGTTGCCTTGCATGGTGTGTAAAATGGTATTGCGGTTTCTTTCGTATTGGTTTACAGGATCTTCGGCGTTCCATTCCAAAAAGATATTGGGCATGTCGCCAAAGTTGCTGTAGGATGTACTGCCCATGCCTACTTCGGTGGCAAGGCATTGCGTTCCGTAGCGTACATACATGTACATCATCATTCTTGCCACATCGCCTTTCCATTCATCACCCGGATAAAAATTACCTCCTGTAAGCGTAGTGGCATTACCCGATCCGTCGGCAAACGGCCTGTTGCTCCGGCTGTTGTTCATGCTGTTGTCTATAGATCGCAGGTGGTGCGCATCTGCACCGGGCCCTTCAAATTCCAGATTGGGGTCGCCCAACGAGCGCGGGTATACGTGTTCGCGTACCCACAACCCGGCACAGTTTGATGTATGGCAGCTCAGGTCCTTGTCCCGTGTACGGTCATTGGCTACATTGTCATCGTTGTCATCATAGCCATAAATAAGCAAAACATTTTCAGGATTGTCGGGATCAAGGTCCGATTGTTTCAGGGCATCCCATACATCCGGTGTATATTCCAGTTCATTGGTATGGGTAGTGGTTATCAGTGTTGCCAACTGTGCTTTTAGCGCGTCGCCTTCCAACTCAAAATCTATAGAGTTATAGTATGCCGGCATTTGAGCTGCACACAGGAAAGGGAAAAGGATAAAAAAGTAGTTCTTCATGGGACTAACGGATTAAGGAGAAGTGCGCTTTAAATTCCTTTTGCGCTCCCGATTCAGAACGGTATTCCAGTGTGAACCAGTAATCTGTGGCAGGCAGTGTCGCGCCATTATAAGTACCGTCCCATCCCGGGCCTCCGGGTTTAAGTCCGGCAATCACTTTGCCGTAACGGTCAAAGATATAAATTTTTGCATCGGGCTGCAGTCCAAGTCCTTTTATGTTCCATGTGTCACGCGTGCCATCCCCGTTTGGCGAGAAGAAACGCGGATAGTTAAGGGCATATACATCCAGCTCCAGCGTACCGCACAGGTGCTTATCCCTTACCGAGATGTGATATTCTCCTTCGTATATGTTTGTAAAGTAAGGCTCGTCCTGGAAAGGCCCGCCATCAAGGCTGTATTCATAATCGCCCGATCCGCCTGTTATGTGTACGGTAATAGTTTGGTTAAAATGGAAATCGGTAGCCGCATCGGCATACCCCAATGCCAGTGATGAGGTACCCACCGTTGCCGAATCGGTAGCTTCGCAACCCGTTGCAATATTGGTCACCTTTACGGTATACTCTCCCGGCTCATCTATAATTATGGCTGCGGTGTTAAAGGTAAGCACTGTTCCGTTGTGCGTCCATTCGTAAGTGTTTCCCGGGCTTATTATGCGCGAGCTTAGCAGCGCAGGGGTTATTTCTCCTGTTTCGTTGTCTACGCAAAGGTGCATGTCGCGCAGGTCTGGCAAAGGCAATGCATATACCGTGATAACATGAATGGCTTCATCCGTACAGTCAGTGCCTGTAGTATAGGTTATGGTCACAGTCCCCGGGGCAAGGGTGGTTACCAGTCCGTTGGCATCCACAGTTGCAATGCCTGTGTTACTGCTTCCCCATACCCCAACGGTTACGGTGTTGGCAAGCTGTATTTTTCCGCCTTCACAAACAGCATTGTTTCCGGTTATTGCACCGGGGTCGGGTGCCGGGGCAGGAGGGTTGTTTATGGTTACTGCAGTCAGCTGTGCCGAACATCCGGCACTGTTGCGAACGGTAACGGTGTAGGTGTTTGGCAGTACGTTGCTAAATATCCTCGAGGGGTAGAAGTTGGTACCATCAATGCTGTATTCCAATCCAATGCCGGCAGGTGAGTTTACTGTTATGGTACCTGTTGCGGTTGTACAGTCAGGTTGGGTCAATGTTACTACAGGCATGGCCGGTGTAAGGGGCTGGTAGTTGATGATGAAATGAGTATAAGCCGAGACACATCCCTGTGCGTTGCGTGCTGTAATAACATAACTACCCGGTGCCAGGTTACCAATGGTTGGCCCTGCCTGGTACGGCTGGCTGTTAATGCTGAACATTGTTCCCGGATCTGTTGGCGACACTATTGTTATGCTTCCAGTAGCAGTTGTACAGTCTGGTTGGTTTATAGTTATAACTGGTGCTGCCGGTGTGGCCGGAGGTATATTTATCGTTACGGTAACAGGTGTCGAAAGGCATCCTGCCGCATTTTTTACAACAATGGTATAAGTGCCCGGGTCGAGGTTGCCAAAGGCAGGGCTAAACTGGAAATCGCCACCGTTGATGCTGTAACTGATTCCATTTCCGGCAGGCGAATTCACAATAATGCTGCCTTTAGTGGCATTGCATCCCGGATGGAAAACATTAAGTATCGGCACATCGGGCGCAACAGGCACCGGATTGATGGTCACGACCCTTACCGGCGAAATGCATCCTGTAGCATTGGTCACTGTAATATTGTGTTGCCCCGGCAGTACATTATTGAAAATATTGGATGTTTGTCCCGGCAGCCCGTCTATGCAGTATGTAACACCTGCTAAAGGTGCTGTAACGGTAATAGTTGCGGTAGTTGCGGTACAAGTGGTCTGTACTATCGATACTGTTGGCTGTGCGGGCGTAGATGGCCCCGGATTGATAACATAAGTCGCCGAATCCGAAACACATCCCTGGGAATTCTTTACCCTGATTTGGTAAGTACCCGGCACAAGGCCGCCAAAAGTTTCCGACGTCTGGAAGTTTACCCCGTCTTTACTGAAGGTAAATCCGTTTCCTGCACTTGGTGAAGTTATGGTAATGCTGCCTAAAGTGGTACATCCGGGATCAATGCCTGTTAACGCAGGAGGAGCAGGAGGTGCCGGTATCGGGTCTATGGTGCGCACTGTTGCCGTAGAAACACATCCGGCGGCATTACGGATGGTGATGGTGTAAGTAGTTCCCGGTGTAAGGCCACTAAATACGGGGCTAGCCTGGTAGTTAATACCATCTTTGCTGTATTCAGGGGCACCTCCCGCCGGAGGCGTTACGGTAATGGTACCTGTGCTAACAATGCACGTAGGCTGGGTAACTGTAACCACAGGTGCAGCCGGTGTTGCAGGTACTGGGTTGATGGTATGGCTTGTTGCCGGCGAAATACACCCTTCAGGACTTTTTATCGTTACGCTGTACATGCCTGGCGGCACATCATAAAATATGTGTTCCGTTTGGTAATCCACCCCATTGCGGCTGTAGGTAAACCCTGCTCCGGCAGGATTGGTTACAGTAATGCTTCCGGTAGGGGTCTCGCAATCCGGCTGGCCCGAAATAAGCTGCGGTGCCGCCGGTATAGGAGGTGCAGGATCAATCATCTGTACCGTTGGTGCCGAAACACATCCGGCTGTGTTCTTCACGGTAATGTTGTATGTACCAGCCGATAGGTTTGTAAACGATGGATTAGAAGAGTAATCTACCCCGTTACGGCTATAGGTAAGTCCGTTTCCGGTTGGATTTGCTACAGTAATGCTTCCTGCCGTAGTACACCCCGGTTGGTTGACAGTCAGAGTTGGTGCATCAGGAGCATCAGGGATATTGTCAACGGTACGTACTGTTATGGCCGAGATACATCCGTCTGCATTCCTTGCCGTAAAATTATAGGTCTGTCCGGGAACAAGTCCGTTAAATACAGGGTTCGTTTGGTACACATTATCACCTTTACTGTATTCGAGTCCGGCAACGGCAGGCGATATAGTAGCCGTTCCGGTGGTAGTAATGCAATCCGGCTGTACAACCGCAACATCCGGTGCCGCCGGAGTAGCTGGGGCTGCATTAATAATCTGCGTTGCAACTGGTGATATACACCCGGCAGCATTTTTAACCGTAATGTTGTAAGTGCCTGCATCAAGGTTGGTAAACATTACTTCGTCCTGATAGTTTACACCGTCTTTGCTATAGGTAAGGCCTGTCCCAGTTGGGTTTGTTATCATTATGGTTCCCTTCGGTGTATCACAATCCGGCTGTTCTGCGTTAAGCGTTGGGGCTACCGGGGTTTCAGGCTGGTCGGCAATTACAACAGCAAAAGCAACCGAGACACATCCCGCCGCATTTTTGGCAGTAATGCTGTAGTTGCCCGGATTCACCGTCGCGAAGGCAGCAGAAGGGTAAGGATTATAGTTTACCCCATCAAGGCTGTAGGTAAGGCTTGCGTCCGGTGTGGCTATACTTATGCTTCCCGTAGGTGTATCGCAATCCGGGTTGGTAAAAGTAACCGTTGGTGTTGCCGGGGCAGTTGGTATGGTGTTAATACTCTGTACTGTAGCGGTGGAAATGCAGCCACTCGAGTTTTTCACGGTAATGCTGTAGCTGGCTCCCGGTGTAAGGTTGTCAAAAACCGGGCTACTCTGGTAATCTACACCATTTTTACTATAAGTAATACCCGGACTTTGAGATGGAAATGTTACCTCAATCGAGCCTGTTGTGTCAACACAGTCCGGTTGGGTTACATCCAGTACAGGGAGGCTTGGCATGTCCGTCCCGGAATTAACGGTTCCGGATGTAACGGTCGAAATACATCCCGCGGTATTTTTCACGGTTATGCTATAAGTTCCCGGCTGAACATCTTCAAAATTAAGGGTGTCAAAATAATCTGTACCATTAATACTGTAAGTCAGGCCGGTTCCCAAAGGAGAATTTATGGTTATACTTCCGTTCTCTTCCCCGCAGCCCGGTTGATCGACAGTAACATTAGGAGCAATTGGTATTTCAGGCTGGTCATTTATAACCACAACCCTTGCAACCGATATGCATCCGGCCGTATTTTTAACGGTAATGTTGTGAGTACCGGGGTTTAATGTAAAGCCGGTTTGATTCAGATAATCGGTCCCGTTTACGCTATAGGTAAGGCCGTTGCCAATGGGAGCTGTAATCGTTATCCATCCTGTGGCAGTGTCGCAATCGGGCTGGCTTATTACAACGGTTGGCTGGTCAGGTGCTCCAGGCACGGCATTTATTGCCTGTACTGTTATTGCCGACACACATCCGTCAGCATTCTTGGCTGTAATGCTGTAGCTTGTCCCGGGTGTAAGGTTGTCAAATAAAGTTTCCGGCTGGTAGTTAATGCCATCTTTACTATAGGTAATACCCGCCCCAACAGGCGAGTTAACAGTTATGCTGCCCGGTGTTGTACATGTAGGGGGAACGGGTGTTACCTGCGGAGCTACCGGTATTTCCGGTGCATCGTCTATAACCTCTACAGTTATGGCAGAGGTACATCCGTTTTGGCGTATGGATACATTATAGCTGCCCGGCAGCAGGTTGGTAAAGACAGGGTTTGTATAATAATCTGTACCGTTAATGCTATAGGTGTAGCCGGTTCCGGCAGGAGGTGTTACAGTTATCGTGCCCCTGTCAGTATCGCAATCCGGCTGTTCGGCTGTAACAACAGGTGCAGCCGGTGCTCCCGGCACAGTATTTATTACCTGTACTGTTATGTTCGAAACGCATCCCGCAACATTTTTTGCGGTAATGTTATAGGTTGTACCCGGAGTAAGGTTCTCAAAGGTTGTGCTTTCGACATAGGTCACCCCGTTTATGCTATAAGTGTAAGTAACATTCGGGTCACCCGGATCGCTAAGTGGGGCTGTTATTTCAATAGTTCCTGTAGGTGTAGTGCAGGTAGGCTGTACAACGGTTACTGTCGGTGCTTCAGGTTTTTCCAGAACATACAGTTGCGCGGCATCGGTACGCACAACACAATCTGGAGAAGTCGCTTCCAGATAGTACTGATTTCCATCCATGGCCACCTGTGCGCCGTTTACAGTGAGTGTTGCCGTTGTGGCCCCGTTATAGGTAGCATTGTTGGTAACGTTTACCCAGGTGCCTGAGGCTGTAAGCATTTTCCACTGGTAGGTAAATCCTGTAGCGGGTGTTATGATGACATTGAAAGCAGTGTTTGCATTTACGCAAATTGTTCTTGGTACAGGATGGGTAATAAGCGGTAGCGGGGCGCTCGGGCCGTTTGCGGTATGAATGCCAAGATTAGAACAAAACTCATCGCCGTAGGCATTCCAGTCGGCCAGGGCAAAAACTTCCTTTGGCGCAACGGCATTGGGTTTTCGTATCATGGTGTAACCTTTACCAGAATTATCTCCGGTGCCAAAGGGAATGTGTACGTTATCTATCAGTTCGTTAGACGGGTTGAACAATTCAAATTCGTCATTGGCATTGATACCGTTGGTTAGAGGAAAATGTGTTGCTACGCCGGGACAAGCAGCCGTAATATTTATCGAAACCATATAGCAGGACTGCGGATTGATGGTTCCGGTAAGTGCCATGTTGTAATCAGGCGCATTGTTGTTTGGTGAGGCAAGGTTTATGTCTCCATAGCGTAGCAGCCGGTATCCTGAAAGGTTTATGGGTTGCGTGCTTGGGTTATAAAGCTCTATCGAACCGGGCGTGCCGCTGTAGGCGTCGTATATTTCCGAAATGTATATTTCCGGTGATGTGCAATCTGAAGCAAGCAATGTAAACGGTGTTCCGGCTGTGGCCACACAACCGGCTGCAGAAGTTACGGAGATATTTCCTGTTGTTACCCCGGCAGGAATCATAGCTTCAATTTGTGTGTCCGAAATAACATTATACGTCATATTGATACCGTCTATCTTTACCGAAGCGGTATCGCTAAAACCCGATCCGGTTATGGTAATCATGGTGTCTTTTGGGCCTGATAGCGGAGTATAAGAAGTTACAGAATTGGTACAGCCCACACTGCCGTTCAGGGTAAAGTCGTCCAGCCTGAAAAATCCGTTGCCTGTAGCGCCGGTAAGGGTAAGCACTACCGTTACAGTGCCTGTAAGCCCCGAGACCGCATTGGCCACAGGTGTAACACCCATAGATGTTCCTGCTGTTGGCATAGTGCCGCTACCGGCGTTAATTCCGTTTATGGACATCGACCACGCCGAATGCCCTGAGCTGCTGCGCTGTGTCCAAAAATTGAAAGAAGTGATATTAGCGTGATAGGGCGATGTAACGTTAAAAGTCAGTGTAATGGTGGTAGTTGCCGGAGTAGTGACAACCATGATGCCCTGGCCTGTTGCGCCGGTATTGCTGGTCCATGTGCCGATGCTGTTTGTCCATGACGAGCCCGAAAGGTTAGGGGCCAATGTTGCAGGCGAAGCAGTGTACGGATGTGAGTTTATGGTAGTAGTACCAAAGTTATGGTAGTAAATCTGTGCCTGGGCTGCATATCCGGAGAAAAGGACAAAAAAAAATTGCAACAGCGGGATGAGGCCTGTGTGCTTTTTGTTTTTTTGTTGCATGTTTTTAGTAATTTTTCATAGCGGGTTTAACAGGGCGAAGTTAAAAGTATTGGACTTTAGCCTAATTTCTTAAAAGTTATGTTATAGTTGCCTGATTATGATTTAATTGTAAACAACGTTAACAAAAAGTTAAAGCCGCCTTTTGGGGCGGCTTTACAATACAAAGCTTAATTTTTAGTTCTCCTGGCGGTTGATATACACCCATCCTGTGAGTGATTGGCCTTGGGTTTCAATCATGTAATAGTACGTGCCTGTTGGCAGCTCATCGCCATTGTCGGCCTGGCCGTGCCATTGGTTGGTATAGTTGCTTTTGGCATATACCTCCTGCCCGTAGCGGTTAAATATTGCTATCTTGCTGGCTTGCAGTCTTGTAATGTCAAAATTGTCATTCCTGGTGTCGTTGTTTGGCGATATCCCCCTAGGAATGCTGCAGAATGCATTGTCAACTGTGAAGCTGTATGTGGCCTCGCATCCGGCAGCTGTAGTAACTGTAACCCGTATCTGGATTGGAAAGTCGCTGATAGTGATGTTGTTATCAGCCACATATCGGTTAGCGTTGAATGTGTTTTCGTTGTCGCCTACAATCATCCCTGCCTCATTTCGCCATTCGAAATTGGCGGTTGCAATGTCGAATGAATTATCAACAGGAAGCGCTTCCAAAATATAATTGCTTCCAAAAACGGTATCCCTGCACCCCTGTGTACCGGTGATTTGTGGTCCTGCCGGGAGGATATTTAGGGTAGTGGGTGATGAAACTGTGGTACATCCCTGGAGGTTTTTTGCGGTAACCGTGTAGGTATTTCCGGGTATAAGGCCGGTGAACGATGTTCCGGTTTGGAAATTCAACCCGTCGATACTGTAAGTAATATCTGTTCCCTGATTTGTTACAGTAATGCTTCCCGTAGGTTCGGCACACGTCGGCTGGGTTATGGCAAGGATCGGTACGGCAGGCCCGGCAGGTGCAGGGTCTACCATATGGTTTATGCTGACCGAGGTACAGCCCACCGCATTTTTCACCGTTACCGTATAGGTGCCCGGAACAAGTCCTTCAAAAACAGGGCTCCCCTGGAAGTTAACACCGTCAAGGCTGTAGGTAACGCCCGCAAGCGGATCGGTGATGGTAATGGTACCCGATGGCACGTCACAGGTAGGCTGTGTAATGGACACTGTAGCCGGTGCCGGAGCATTAGGCACGGCATTGATAGTGATATTGCCTGTTATTGAGGTACAGCCCGCCGCGTTCTTCACGGTAACAGTATAGGTGCCGGGTAGGAGCCCTGCAAATTGTGTCCCTGCCTGGAAGTTGGTCCCGTCAATGCTGTAGGTCATTCCGGCAGGTGTATCTACAGTAATGGTTCCTGTAGGCAGGGTGCAGGTGGGCTGGGTAATTGTTACGCCGGCTACGGCAGGGGCATTTGGCACGGTATTGACTGTAATATTTCCGGTAACCGATGTGCACCCTTCGGCATTTTTCACGGTTATGGTATAGGTACCCGGCACCAGCCCGCTGAAGGTAGCAGTTGTGCCAAAATTTGTTCCGTCGATGCTGTAAGTAAGTCCTGCCGGCGCATCAACCGTTATGGTTCCTGTTGGTGTTGTGCAGTCCGGCTGGGTCACTGTCACATCGGCTATGGCAGGTACGGTTGGCGCAGCATCGATGATGATGTTTCCGGTTACCGATGTACACCCTGCGGCATTTTTCACGGTTACAGTATAAGTGCCCGGTGTCAGGCCTGCAAATGATGGGGTGCCACTGAAGTTGGTACCATCAAGGCTGTAAGTTACACCCACTAACGGATTGGTTATGGTTATCGTGCCCGAGGGAGTGGCGCAGTCCGGCTGTGTTACTACATAAGTAGCTACCGCAGGAGCTCCCGGAACCGCGTTGATGACGATGTTGCCCGTGATGGAGGTACATCCTTCGGCATTCTTCACGGTGATGTTATAGGTCCCCGGAACAAGCCCGGCAAATGAGGTAGCAGTGCCAAAGTTCACACCGTCTATGCTATAGGTCATTCCCGCAGGCGTATTTACAGTAATGGTGCCGGTAGGTACGGTACAGGTGGGCTGTGTCACCGTTACATCGGCGACTGCCGGTGCATTAGGTACTGCATTAATGGTAATGCCGGCTGTTTCCGATGTACATCCTGCTGCATTTTTCACGGTAATGGTATAAGTGCCGGGTACAAGCCCTGCAAACGAAGTGGCAGTATCAAAGGTTGTCCCGTCGATGCTGTAGGTCATTCCCGCTTCTGTTGGGGCGGTAACATTGATGGTTCCCGTAGGAACGGTACAGGTAGGCTGCACCACGTTAAATGTCGCTACATCGGGTGCGCCGGTTATCGGGTTCACGGTAACGGTTTGGGTAGCAGTACAGTTGCCCGGTGACGACTGTATGGTAAGGGTATAAGTGCCGGGTGTAAGGCCGGTAAATGTGTTGGAAGCCTGGAAAGGCCCGCTGTTCAGCTTGTAGGTAAGCCCTGCGCCCAGTACAGGTGTAATGGTAAGGGTTGCCGTACCGAGGGTACAGTCGGATGTAATGTTGGTGGTAACCACAGGAGAGGGCAGTACGGTAAGCGTTACGCTGTTACTCAGCAGGGTACAGCCCGGAGCAGCTATTTCGCAGTAATATTGGTTGCCGTTGAAAGCATAAGGCACAGGGTCGATGATAAGCATTGATGTGGTAGCGTCAAAATAGTTGCTGCCTGTTACGTTTACCCAGTTGCCTGAGCTGTCCAGCATTTTCCACTGGAAGCTGAAGCCTGTGGCGTCATCCAGCGCTACCGAAAGTACGGCAAAACCGTTGTCGCAGGTGTCGCCGCTGTCCTGCGGTTGTGCTGTAATCGTTGGAGGATCGGTTACAGCGGCATTGTGCACACCGAGGTTGGCACAGCTGAAGCTGCTCGTGATGGACCAGTCCGAAGCGATGTAGCTGTCCGATGGCGCTGTGGCATCAGGATTGCGTATTACGGTGTACCATGCATTTACAGGTGCGCGGGCAATATCTATTATAGTACCGTTCTTCTTCAATTTGAACTCGTCGTTGCCGTTGATCCCCCCGCCCAGGTTAGCAACCGTGGTTACCGTGCATCCCTGCACACCCGATCCGTAGCTAGAAACAAGGTAGGTAGAATGCGGCGCAATTGAACCCGGAAGGGTGAGGATGTAGCCGTTTGTAGGGTCAGTGTCACCTACTTCGCCATAGCGCTCCAGCACATACTGCCCGCCAAAGGTAATGGTATTGTCGGTAGGGTTATACAGCTCAATAACCCCGTAGCTGCCGGGATTATGGTCATAAAGTTCGGATATGTATACGTCGCCGCCTGCGGGTGGGTTACAGTCTGAATTCATGAGGGTAAAGTTACCTCCCGATGCAGCGGGGCATCCTCCGGAAATGACGCTCACGGCGCCATTGGCCGCAGTAACCGGAACAACTGCTGTAACAACGGTGTTGGATACTATCGTAAAACTCGCAGCATTAACGCCGTTGAACTGCACGGCTGTAATGGCCGGACCCGACTGGAAGTTGTTTCCGGTTATGGCCACTACCGTATTGGCAGGGCCCGAAGAGGGTGATATTGTGGTGACTGAGGGGCATTGTGCCCGGGCAGCAAGGGTGCCTGACAGAGCAATCAGGAATGTGAACATCCTGAAAACGGATAGCTTGATTTTTTTTTGCATTGTTCTTCTTTTGGTTATGTGCAAATGCGGCGCAAGTTAAGGTGCGTTACAAGAACATCCCGTTACTACAGTTTTATGAAATAGTTATTTGTTGGAGGGCTAAACCTCGCCCCCCGATAGTTATCGGGACTCTCCAAAGGAAAGGGGGAGAATGCACTCATGCCGTATAGTCCTCACCCCGGCCCTCTCCAAAGGAGAGGGTGACGGCACGTAACACTCCTGCCGGTTATAGATTCTAATATTTAGGCTTGAGTAAGCACACCCGGGGGAAGCTGCTCCCCTCTCCTTTGGAGAGGGGTTGGGGTGAGGTCTGCTCTAAATCCATAATAACCATTTAGTAACAATTAAATCACGGCATCTAAACCTCCTCCTGATTCCGCTCCCATATTTTTGCTAACGATTATTTAAAGATGGCTAAACTTTGCCGCAATACCGGGTCGGTTTGCAGCGGTATAACCTTATTGTATCGTAAAATGAAGATACTTTATGCAATCCAGGGTACCGGTAACGGACACCTGAGCAGGTCGATGGACGTAGTGCCCTGCCTTATGAAGCACGGTGACGTAGATGTTATCGTGAGCGGTATCCAGGGCGATCTCTCACTGCCGTTTCCGGTTAAGTACAAATTCAGGGGACTAAGCTTTATCTTCGGGAAAACCGGGGGCGTAAGCCTGTGGAAAACTTTTGCGAAGACCAACTTCAGGCGGTTGCGGAAGGAAATCAGAAACCTGCCGGTAGAAAAATATGACCTTGTAATCAACGATTTTGAGCCGGTATCGGCATGGGCCTGCTATTTTAAGAACAAGCCCTGCATATCCCTCAGCCATCAGTCGGCCGTACTCGCGCCCAGCGCGCCGCGCCCGGAGCATGAGGATATGATGGGCAAGCTGATACTTAATAACTATGCCCCCTCGTCAGCCGCTTACGGGTTTCATTTTACAGCCATCGGCGATACTATTTTTACACCCGTAATCCGCCAACAGGTCAGGGAACAGGAAGTGGCCGACAAAGGCCATTATACGGTATACCTTCCGTCGTATGACGATAAGCGGCTCATCAAAAGGCTTTCTGCCTACAAAGGCATCCGCTGGGAGGTCTTTTCCAAGCACAATAAAAAGCCCTTTACTTCGGGGGCCATCACCATCCAGCCCATCAATAGCGAAAAGTTTACCAAAAGCATGGCAACATCTTCAGGCGTATTGTGTGGCGCCGGGTTCGAAACGCCTGCCGAGGCGCTTTTCCTGGGTAAAAAGCTTTTGGTTATACCCATGAAAAGCCAGTATGAGCAGCACCTGAACGCTGCAGCGCTCAAAGCCATGGGTGTACCTGTGGTGAAAAGCCTGAAAAAAAAGCACCAGGCGGTCATCTCGGCCTGGCTGGCAGACGATAAGCGTGTTAAGGTAAACTATCCTGATATGACCCGGGAGATAATAGACAGGCTCGTTGAGAAGCACGGGCCGGCAGCAATTACAAACAATGAAAGCGCCAGGAAAACAAATGGAGCTTAAAGATAATTTATTCAACAGGGCCCTTTTTGGCGATGATTTCAAATGGGGTGTCTCTACTGCCGCCTACCAGATAGAAGGCGGTCACGATGCCCACGGCAAAGGGCCGTCGGTATGGGATGTATTCACGGCCAAAAGCGGTGCCATACCCAGCGGCCACCATGGCAATACAGCCTGTGATTTTTACAATACCTATCCCCAAGACATTGCCGTCCTCAAAGAGCTTGGCATCCCCAACTTCAGGTTTTCCCTGTCATGGTCACGGATCATTCCCGCAGGGACAGGCGAAGTAAATGAACATGGCATCGACTTTTACAACAGGGTCATCGATACCTGCCTGGCCAACGGTATAGAGCCGTGGGTCACTCTATACCATTGGGACCTGCCCCACGAGCTCGACCTTAAAGGCGGATGGGCCAACAGGGAAGTGGTTGAATGGTTTAAGGAGTTTGTGCAGGTGTGCGCCAAAGCGTTTGGCGATCGGGTAAAATACTGGATGGTGATGAACGAGCCCATGGTGTTTACCGGCGCGGGCTACTTTTTGGGACTGCATGCCCCGGGAAAAAAAGGCCTGAATAACTTCCTTCCGGCGGTGCACCATGCCGTGCTGGCTATGGCCGAAGGGGGCAGGACTTTGCGGAGCCTGTTGCCCGATGCGCAGATAGGCACGACCTTTTCATGCTCTCACATAGAACCGTATACGTCAGGCCGTAAGGATGTAGTGGCGGCACGCCGGGTAGACGCCCTGCTCAACAGGCTGTTCATTGAACCGATACTCGGCATGGGGTATCCTGAAGAGGACCTGCCGGTAGCGAAGAAACTAAAAAAGTACATGAAGCCGGGAGACAGCGGGCTAATGCAATTTGATTTCGATTTCATAGGCATACAGAACTATACCCGCGAAATAGTAAAGCACTCCATATTTGTGCCTTACCTGAATGCGGTGCTGGTAAAAGCCGAAAACCGCAAGGTGCCGCTTACCGCCATGGGATGGGAAATATACCCGCCTGCCATATACCACATGCTGAAAAAATATGCTGAGTATGAAAATATGCCAAAGCTGTACATTACCGAAAATGGCGTGGCCTTTCCGGACACGGCAGTCGGCGGCAAAGTAAATGACCCTGAGCGTATACACTACATCAAAAGCCACCTGAGGCAGGTGCTCAGGGCTAAGGAAGAAGGTGTTGATGTGCAGGGCTATTTTGTGTGGACGCTCCTTGATAATTTTGAATGGGCCGAAGGCTACCACCCGAGGTTTGGATTGGTGCATGTGGATTTCGAAACGCAGCAGCGCATCATCAAATCCTCCGGGCATTGGTACAAAGCTTTTTTGAACGGTTAGCTGTCTTTCCATTTGATTCAGGAGAAATCCCCTCTTCCATTTCGACCGGCGGGAGAAATCTCTAATTCACGGATGTTAAATGGGATTTCTCACTCCGCAGGCTCCGTTCGAAATGGGAAACGCATCTCTGCGGCAGGAGGGCTCCTCTTCCATTTCGACGAGCGGCGAGATCTCTACTTTACGGATGTTAACTGGGATTTCTCTCTCCGCAGGCTCCGTTCGAAATGGAAAACGGATATCTGCGGCAGGAGGGCTCCTCTTCCATTTCGACCGGCGGGAGAAATCTCTACTTTACTTACGGATGTTAATTGGGATTTCTCTCTCCGCAGGCTCCGTTCGAAATGGAAAACGCATCTCTGTGGCAGGAGGGCTCCTCTTCCATTTCGACCAACGGGAGAAATCTCTACTTTACTTACGGATGTTAAATGGGATTTCTCACTCCGCAGGCTCCGTTCGAAATGGAAAATCCATCTCTGTGGCAGGAGGGCTCCTCTTCCATTTCGACCGACGGGAGAAATCTCTACTTTACTTACGGATGTTAAATGGGATTTCTCACTCCGCAGGCTAAGTTCGAAATGGAAAACCGTATCAGGAATGAGTGGAGCTCCCATCTTTGGGGTTAGGTGCATTAGTCAGGGCGCTTACTCCGTATCCAGCTTAAACTGTATCAGCAACGATTTTACATCGAGCATGGTGTTGAGGTCCTCGGTATCGAAGGCATCTTCAAACTCATCTTCCTCATCGTCAGGAAGCTTTTTATAATCCTCCCTGTAGTTGAAAATGCTCCATTGCCCCAGGTTATATTCCAGCGCGGTCAGGCTTTCTACCCAGTCGCCCGAGTTAAGGTACATCACCCTTCCTTTGGGGGTTGTAATTTCACGCATTTCGGGCTGGTGGATGTGCCCGCAGATAACATAGCTGTAGCCTTTGTCTATGGCCAGTTCTGCAGCAGTATTCTCAAAGTTGTTGATGAACTTCACGGCGTCCTTAAAGCTTTTCTTGATCTTTTGCGAAAAGCTCATCTTCTCGCGTCCCATTTTGGTAAGGCACCAGTTGGCAAAGCTGTTGATGAGAATTAAGGTATCATAGCCCACAGCCCCCATTTTGGCAAGCCATTTTGAATTCTGCATCGTCACGTCGAATACATCCCCGTGGAAGAACCATGCCTTTTCGCCATCGAGCTTCATCACGAGCTTATTCTGCAGGCGGAAGCTGCCCAGGTTGAGGTCGGCAAACTTGCGCAGCATCTCATCGTGGTTGCCGGTAAGGTAGTATACCGGTACGCCGTCGGACACGAATTTCATGATGCGGCGCAGTACCTTCATGTGCGACTCCGGCCAGTAGGATTTGCTGAACTGCCAGATGTCGATGATATCGCCGTTCAGGATGATCTGTTTGGGATTAATGCTTTTCAGGTAGCGCAGGAGCTCTTTGGAGTGGCAGCCGTAAGTGCCCAGGTGCACGTCAGAAATTACAACTAAGTCTACTTCTCGTTTTCTCATACCATTTAATCAGTCAGGTGTACTTAAATTGCAAGGCAAGTAAGCTTTTTAGTTTAAAGTATGTGTTAAGCCATTTTTATCGTTATATGGTTTTTTAACATTTATATTTTGTGAATTTTCTTAATAAAAACAAACTGAACAGTTAAAAGTATAATGATTTGGTAATTGGTTCTTAACATCGAAAAAGTGTGGTTAAGATAATTTCGTACAAAATTTATTTGATGGGATTATTCAAAAAAAAGAAGGGAACAAAAGATTACAGTGCAGAGCGGCTATTTAAGGATGCTGTTAAAGAAATAAATGAACTGTATGATGATGTTAGGTCGGACTATTCTGAAGTTGAAAGTGTTATGGAGGATTTTTCTAAGTTCATAGAAGAAATGAAAAGCCGCCTGGATACTAAAGATGCCGAAAAGCTTGAGGATTTTTCCATCCGTTTCAAAAAAATGGCTACCTGTGCAAAAAATACCGTACGCGACCTGCGCGATGTATCACGCAACCACAAAAAGCGCCTTGCCGAGATAAAAAGGGAGAGGGAGTAGCTTTTTTATAGCTTTTTCAGTCAGATTTCAGGCAATTTTTTCACTGGCGATTGGGTTGCGCCAAAAAATTAATATATTTAACACTATATTAAGGACTCCTTGTCCGGCCAACCTATGAAACAACATTATCTCTCGCTTTTTACATTTTTACTGCTTTCCTTCTCCTGCTTTTCACAGGGCAAAAAAACCTTCGAATATATTACCATGGAGGACGGCTTGCCGGAAAACCGGGTGACCTCGCTGCTGCAGGACAAAAAAGGCTATGTATGGATAGGGACACAAAACGGATTGGTGCGGTATGATGGGTACACTACCAAGCCTTATGACCTAAGAACTTCTGCCAGGGTGGACTTTTATTACATCAACTGCCTTTATGAAGACAATAAAGGGACTATTTGGGTGGGTACAGAGTATGCCGGGCTTTACCGTTACGACGCCACTCTCGATAAATTTGTCCTTGCCGAAATGGGCAAGGGCGCCAACCTGAAAAAGAAATCGATAAAAGCAATCAGCAGCGACAGCAAGGGAAATATATGGCTCATTACAAAAAATGAGAACAATGAGGTAAGTTTTGGCGGAGAAAAAAACAACGACCTGTACCAATATGATCCTGCCGGGAAAAAAACCGTCGCGTTTGGCGCTGCGCATAAAGGGAAGAATAAAATTGAGGCTTCGGTTTTTAACATCCTCAACGCCGACAGTACCGGCAGGATATGGCTTGGTACCGATAACGGCCTTTTTGGCTACGATGCCGGGCAGCAAAAGTTTACGCGTTTTGTAAATGAAGACATATCAGGCTTAAAGAATATTAACTTCATACTGGAATCCCCGTCGCAAAAAGGTGTGCTATGGCTTGCCAGGAGCGGTTTTTATAATCCGGGCGGCGGCGTTGTGCGGTTTAACCCTTCAGTGAATACCGTAAAGCGCTACCTGGAGCAAAATGGCCTTGCTTCGGATACTGTTTTCAGCCTGTACAAAGACAGCCGTAAAAGGCTTTGGGCAGGTACATTGAAAGGCCTGTCGCTTATAGATGAGAAGACGGGTGCTATAAAGAATTACCTGCCTCCGGACTCCCAAAATTTAAGCTATGTTGCGGCTATTTGCGGAATGGCCGAAACCCGTGAGGGCAATTTGTGGCTGCTTACTCCGGCAGGAAAATTGCTGTTTGAAACCAAAACGGGCAATTTTACCCGCTATACGGCTAATAATGGGAATGCCCGCGGCATGGAGCACTTTTCTTTTAATTATACCCTCCAACCCCTCATGGACCGTAGCGGCACGCTGTTTGTGCCAACCCTCGACCTGGGCCTTATGCGCCTGAATAACCAGAAGTCGCACTATACGTTCCTGAAGGATGACCCTGGAAAGGAAAAGGGGTATAACGGCGGGATGGTGTATAAAATAGCCCGCAGCCAAAACGGCCTGTACTGGCTTGCAACAAAAAATGGCATTATAAAATGGGACAGGGCTGCCAATACATTCGAAACGATTCCTGATAAGGATAGTAAACAGTCCGCCTGGAATGTAGTTGCAGCACCGGATGGGAAAATATGGTACACGCTTTTTGCAGGCGGATTGTATTGTTACGATCAGGCAACCGGTAAAGTTAAAACCTATGTAAATGATCCTGCTGATCCAAAAAGCCTTCCGGCTAATAACGCCTACACTTTACTTTGCGACAGTAAAGGCAGGGTTTGGATAGGTACCTATGGTGCAGGGCTCTGCCGCTTTGATAATGCTGCACAGTCGTTTGTGAGGTATCCATACATTGTAAGGGAAGGCAAGGAAATGCCCAAAACCGACAAGCTTGACGACAGCAACGTGGTTTCGATACACGAGGACAGCAAAGGGAGGATATGGGTTGGCACCAACTTTGGCGGACTGAATCTTTTAGACGAACAAACAGGAAAATTTTCTGCCTACAACGATGCCTCCATAGGGATGATGTGCATTACCTCGTTCTTTGAAGATAAAAATGGCATCATATGGACGGGATCCTACCTGCACGGGCTTTTCAGGATTGATACCAAAACAGGAAAAATAAAAGTATACCGACAGGAAGATGGCTTGCTGGCCAATAACGTACAGGGCATTAACCAGGATAATGAAGGTAATTTGTGGATAGCTTCTGAAAGGGGACTGACTAAATTTAACCCAAAAACCGGGCGCTCCACGCATGTAACCAAAGCGAACGGATTGCCGGAAAGCCAGTTTATACGGCCTGCTTACAAGGATGCCGGCGGCGATTTTTTTATGCTTTCAAAACGTGGAATGGTAATTTTCAATCCGGGAGAGATAAAAACGAACCCCGTGCCACCTTCTACACAAATCCAATCGGTTTCATGGCCGGGTGAAGACCGTAACGAAAAAACACTATTCCTTAAGGGGGACGAAACGCCTGAGCTCGCACACGACGAAAACAGGCTAACCTTTGCCTATATAGGCCTTCATTTTGATAATCCTGCGCTTAACCAATACCGTTATAAGCTGGAAGGTTATGACAAGGCGTGGGTTGATGCGGGAACACAGCGTTCAGCTACGTATACCAACCTTTCGCCCGGCACCTATACCTTTAAGGTAAAAAGCGCCAATGCCGATGGTGTATGGGATGAAAAGGGCAGCAGCATTACTGTAACCATACTGCCCCCATGGTGGAGTACCTGGTGGGCCTGCCTGATTTATGCGATGGTGTTTGCGGCTGCATTACGTGGGTACATTGTGTATCGCTCCCGTGCATTGCAAAAGCAAAACCGGGCGCTGGAAGAAAAAGTGGCACTTCGTACAGAAGAACTCAATGCCTCGCTGGAAAGCCTGAAGACCACACAAAACCAGCTGATACAATCGGAAAAAATGGCCAGCCTGGGCGAGCTTACAGCAGGCATTGCACACGAGATACAAAACCCTCTCAACTTCGTTAATAATTTTAGTGAGGTCAGTGTTGAACTTTTAGACGAAATGGGCGAAGAGCTCGATAAAGGGGATGTTGAAGAAGCCAGGGCAATAGCAGTTGACATTAAGCAGAACCTTGAAAAGATAAACCATCATGGCAGGCGCGCCGACGGTATCGTGAAAGGCATGCTGCAGCACAGCCGGGCCTCATCAGGACAAAAAGAGCCAACCGACATCAATGCGCTGGCAGATGAATATTTAAGGCTGGCTTATCATGGGTTAAGGGCAAAAGATAAATCGTTTAATGCCGAGCTGGTTACCCATTTTGATGAAAACCTGCCAAAAGTGAATACCATCCCGCAGGATTTAGGCCGGGTACTGCTCAATTTGTTTACCAATGCTTTTTATGCTACACAGGAAAAGAGTAAGCATTCACAGTCACAGGCGACAGGCTATAAGCCCACGATTACGCTAACTACAAGGCAGGCCGGCAATTCGGTCGAGGTCATTGTGAACGATAACGGTACCGGCATTCCCGATACCATAAAGGACAAGATACTGCAGCCGTTCTTTACCACCAAGCCAACGGGAGAGGGTACAGGATTGGGACTGTCGCTGAGCTATGACATAGTGGTAAAAGGCCATGGCGGCACAATTGCCATTAATAGTAAAGAAGGTGAGGGGTCTGAATTTATAATCAGCATCCCGATAGCATAATATGAAGCAGTATTTACATATCATTCTTTTGCTCGTTAGCCTGTGCGTATATCCGCAGGATAAAATGCCGCCGGCTTTAGAGATTGCTAACGATACGGCAGTAAGCATACCTTTTCCGAAAAGCAGGCTGCAGTATTTTACAGAAAAAGGCAAACCGCTTTCGTTGCAGGAGGTGTTGAAGCCCGGAAAGCAATCGGCTTTTCAATCGCTTACTGACAGTTCGAATGTTGAAATACTCCCGGGGGAGGCTTTTTGGATACGTTACAGGATAAAAAATGCGACCGGCAAGCCGTTGGGCATAACCATCCCTGAAAGTGTAGGGCATGCTACTGTATACATAGCCGGACCGGACGGGAGTTGGAGCCATTTTGAAACAGGCACTCAGATCGCGCACAGTAAACGCGACGGTTATAAGAGGATCATGCATATTCCGTATACAATTCCGGCCAATTCGGTTGTCACTGTTTATGAAAGGAATTTCGAGCGAATGTATAAAGTATCTGTGAACGTGAGCATAGGTATAGATAGGAATGTGGTTAGGGAAGCCTACGTTGAAAATGACAGCTACATAACCAATATAATCATCGCCTCCGGGCTTTTCGGCTTTTTCCTGTTTGCCGCCATTTTCAACCTGTTCTTTTTTTACACCGTACGGGAAAAAGTATACCTTATGTATGGGTTGCTGCTGATATTTTTGGCGCTGGATGTGTTTTCCTGGCCGCTGGTAACCATAATTTTTAAAGAATATCCGGGTTTTAGGATCATTGACAGTTTTATAGGCTCCACGGTAAATTTTACCCTGTTTACCCTGGTATCGCTCAGGTTCATGCAGGCCTCTAAGCATTATCCCCTGTGGAACAGGATCCTTATAGGCTCTGCGATCGTATTCTTTATGGTATCAG
Organism: Flavobacterium sp. MFBS3-15; assembly: GCF_026107645.2. GTDB lineage: Bacteria > Bacteroidota > Bacteroidia > Flavobacteriales > Flavobacteriaceae > Flavobacterium. Next base: position 25,594 of record NZ_JAPCHV010000003.1, read on the forward strand.
CATACCGTTATTTCATCACCGATTTATCTTCGGATGCGCTGGGTACAGTGATATGGTGGATACGTTTTTGCGTAGTGATGGGTATAATGGTTATACTGGTCATTGGCCTTGTCAGGAAACAGCGTTTTGCAATCATGCTGGCATTGGCAATGATACCGTTTTTGATTGTATTCATTTTGATGCTGACGCACATAGCAGATTATCCATGGCTTATTAATTGCTCGTTCATTTGGGCGATTTTGGTGCTGTCCTGGTCGCTTTTCCAGCGGTACAAGCACCTTCAGCAAGAAAATGCACGCCAGGCCCTGGAAAAGGAGCAGGAACGCAACGAGATGATTGCAAGGCAAAATGAATTGCTGGAGCACCAGGTCGCCGAACGCACATCGGAACTTACCCAATCGCTGGCAGAGTTGAAACAGACGCAAAGCCAGCTTATCCAATCGGAAAAAATGGCCAGCCTGGGTGAACTTACAGCCGGCATTGCACACGAGATACAAAACCCGCTCAACTTCGTTAATAATTTTAGCGATGTGAGCATCGAGCTGCTGGATGAAATGGACGAAGAGCTGGATAAAGGCGATGTGGAAGAAGCGAAAGCAATAGCCGGGGACATTAAGCAAAACCTTGAAAAGATAAACCATCATGGCAGGCGTGCCGACAGTATCGTGAAAGGCATGCTGCAGCACAGCCGCGCCTCATCAGGACAAAAAGAACCTACAGATATTAATCTGTTGGCAGATGAGTACCTGAGGCTTGCCTATCATGGATTACGCGCCAAGGACAAATCGTTCAACGCAGAACTTGTTACCCAGTTTGATGAAAACCTGCCTAAAGTAAAAGTGATACCGCAGGATTTGGGGCGGGTACTGCTCAATTTGTTTACCAATGCTTTTTATGCAACGCAGGAGAAAAAGAAAAGCCCCCCAACCTCCAAAGGGGGAGATGCGGGACTGTATAAACCGACAGTTGAGGTAGTGACAAGGCAGGTGGGCAACTCAATAGAAATCAGCGTTAAAGACAATGGCACGGGCATACCTGATGCCATTAAAGATAAGATATTGCAGCCATTCTTTACCACCAAGCCTACCGGTGAGGGTACCGGGCTTGGACTCTCTTTGAGCTATGACATTGTGGTGAAGGGCCATGGCGGACATATAACAATAGAGAGCGAAGAACAGGTTTTTACTACCTTTACCATCACAATCCCATTGGCAGAATAAAACGTACGGGCATGAAAAAACATATATTATATTTTCTATTATTTATCACGTTTTCGGCAATCGCCCAAAACCAGTGGCCTGAACCTTTTCCGGTAAACAACAGCATACCCTTAGATGTAGATATTCCTGATGAAAACTGGCAGCAGCTCAATACCTGGGAGGAAGAGGTAAGCTTTGCAAAAGTGCTTACGCCAAAATATACCGCCTGGTTTAAAAATCCTGAGGATATAGATAGTGACATGCGTACAGATTTTCATTCTTGGGCGCGTTACAAGCTCAAAAATACGTCGGACATCCCTGTAACAATTACATTTTCCGCAAGCAGGCGTCACGAACACATTTATATAAGCCAAAAAGGCAAATGGAAACACTTGCAAAGCGGAGATATGGTGCCCTGGAGTGAGCGGGACGGCCTGAAGGACCTGTCTAAGATACCATACACCCTCGCACCTAATGAGACGATTAGTGTATATCATGATTTTGGCGACGTTACCTTTTGGTCAAATCCCTCGCCGCGGCTGGGTAATTATCACAAAGTAATCGACAGGTATTACAAAGACCGCCCCAATTTTACAAGCGATGACCTTATATCGTTTGGTTTTTTTGGTTTTATGATCTTCGCGGTAATATTCAACCTGTTTTTTTATTATGTCACCCGCGAAAGGGTATATATGGTATTTTCATTAATGCTTACAGCCTCGGCATTCCTGCTGGCGGAGAATGCCATTTCATACCTTGCTTTCAGCGAGTGGCGAAGTGGTTACCCATTCTTCCTGACTTTTGTAGTCACGCTGTTTATAGTCATGCTTCTCCATACAGTACGCTTCTTTTTCAGGGTGCCTGTACACTTTCCCAAATGGGATAAATTTTTGGTGTACTTCTCTGTGTATATTGGGCTCAGCGGGGCACTTATTTATTTAGGCATTGTAAACCGCTGGGTGGTTTTCCTCATTGTGGTAATTGCAATAGCGGTTTTGGCATCAATAGTATTCCTCGTCGCAGCAATAATAATGATCATTTCTTTCCTTCGCAAAAAAGATAAGGAAGCCAGGCTGTTTGTCATTGCTTCGGTGCCGTTTATTTTCAGCCCTATCATAGATCCTTTGATAAATTTGATTTTCCCTTTTAATTGGGTTATCACTACCTGCGGTATGTGGACTATCATGGTGTTGTCCTGGGGTATGTTTGCCCGCTTTAAATCGTTGCAGGAGACCAATGCACGCGCAAAACTGGAGCGTGAGGAAGAACGTAACAGGCTGATTGCCGAACAGAAAAAGGAACTTGAGCAGCTGGTGGAGGAACGTACGGCAGAACTTACACAGTCATTGGCCGAATTGAAGCAAACGCAAAACCAACTGATACAGTCGGAAAAAATGGCATCACTCGGAGAGCTTACCGCGGGCATTGCCCACGAAATACAAAACCCGCTGAACTTTGTAAATAATTTTAGTGAGGTAAGCATTGAGCTTTTGGAGGAACTAAAGGAGGAGTTGCAAAAAGGCGATACCGAAGAAGCCATAGCCATTGCCGGAGATGTAACCCAAAACCTTGAAAAAATCAATCACCACGGCAAACGCGCCGATGGCATTGTAAAAGGGATGCTGCAGCACAGCCGCGCTTCCTCCGGACAAAAAGAGCCAACCGACATCAATGCGCTGGCAGATGAATATTTAAGGCTGGCTTATCATGGGTTAAGGGCAAAGGATAAATCGTTCAATGCCGAGCTGATAACGCAGTTTGATGAAAACCTGCCCAAAGTGAATACCATCCCGCAGGATTTAGGCAGGGTACTGCTCAATTTGTTTACAAACGCCTTTTATGCGACGCAGGAAAAGAAGAAGAACGCTCCTCCGGAAGCAGGATTCAGCCCGAAGCTTACCGTAACCACCTTACAAAAAGATAATGGCATAGAAATAAGGGTAAAGGACAATGGCACAGGGATCCCGGAAGAGATACAGGATAAAATATTGCAGCCCTTTTTTACTACCAAGCCTACAGGAGAAGGTACCGGGCTTGGCCTTTCGCTGAGCTATGACATTGTGGTAAAGGGGCATGGGGGGAGCATAGATATTACAAGTGAAGAAGGCGAGGGGGCAGAATTTAAGATCGTTTTACCGCTTGGTACTCCGTAATTTTTGTTTAACACAAATCGGGGTAAACAATTTTTATATCCCACAGAATTGTTACATTAGCAACATAGAGATAAAGCACCTAAAAATCCTTACTTATGAAGATACTGGTAGTAGACGATGAGGCCGATGTGCAGCCGCTTTTCCAACAGCGTTTTCGCAAAGAAATAAAGAATCATGAGCTGGATTTTGACTTTGCCCAGTCGGGCGAAGAGGCGCTGGAGTACCTCCGTGGCCATCACTCCGAAGTAGTGCTTATACTGTCCGATATCAACATGCCGGGAATGAGCGGATTGGAACTCCTGAGCAAAATCAGGCACGACTATAGCGCTCCGCCGCCTGTAGTGATGATGATTACCGCATATGGCGATGAAGAAAACCATAAGCAGGCTATGGACAGGGGAGCCAACGACTTCCTGACTAAGCCATTGGATTTTAATATGCTGAAAGATAAACTTAAACACCTTGACATATAATGGCGAAGATACTGGTAGTGGATGACGAGGCCGACCTTGAAGTATTGGTAAAACAGAAATTCCGGAAGAAGATACGGGAAAACATATACGAGTTTGTATTTGCCCAAAACGGTCAGGAAGCCCTGGACAGGGTGAAGGAACATCCGGATCTTGATATTATTTTAAGTGATATTAACATGCCGGTAATGGACGGGCTTACCTTGCTGACACACCTGCCCGAAGCCAACCCGGCTGTAAAGGCGGTTGTGGTTTCGGCTTATGGCGACCTGCAAAACATACGTGCGGCCATGAACCGCGGCGCATTCGATTTTGTGGTAAAGCCGGTAGATTTTGAAGATCTCGAGGTGACTATGGAGAAAACCATTGAGCATGTTCGCCAGATACAGCAAACGATTAAAGCCATAAAAGAGAATAACATACTGAAAATGTATGTGGATGAGAATGTGCTCAACTTCATGAACAACAAAGAATTTGAGAACACACTCCTGAAGAATGAAATGCTTGAGGCCAGCGTACTGTTTGTAGATGTATGTGGGTTTACAGCCCTTACCGAGCAAATTCCTGCCAATGAGGTGGTAAAGCTCCTGAATAGCCTTTTTGATAAAATAGTGAAAGAAGTTATAGCCCAGGGTGGCCATGTAGATAAATTTATGGGCGATGCTGTTATGGCAGTGTTCCGTGGTGATTTCCATCTTGACCGTGGTATAGATGCAGCGCTTGCCATCCGTCATGCTTTATCCGATGTACAGGAGATAGCCTTTGGCGACAAAACCTACAAGCCTGCCATATCGATAGGTGTAAATTCCGGTGAAATGGTATCAGGGAACATTGGTTCTGAATCGTTGAAACGTCTCGACTATACCGTGATTGGAGATGCCGTAAACCTGGCACAGCGACTACAGTCGGCTGCAAAGCCCGGGCAGATACTCATTACCGAACAAGTATACAACCGCGCAAAGGAATCATTCAACTGTGCTGCCGTTGGCGAATTTACCCTAAAGAACAAAGCCAATCCGGTAATGACCTATGAAGTGATTGATTAAAAGTTACAACACTAAGCAAAATCTAACGGGTAGTCATTGCCAGGAGGGAGGTATTCATCGGAAGAGTTAATGCCTCGCTTTCCTGCTCAAAATACCGCCCGCAGCTTCCTTGATGATATTGGTAAACACGAATGCCTTAGGATCTATTTCATGCACCATGTTGTTAAGCCTGCGTAACTCCATTCGGGTGACCACGGTAAACACGATGTCGCAGTCCTGGCTGATGTCGTAGCTTTCCTTCATAAAGCCCCTTTCGCCTTTATAGATGGTAATGCCACGTCCGAGCCGCATTACAAGGGCTTCTTTTATTTTTTCGCTTTCTGCGGAGATTATGGTTACACCGGTGTATTCTTCAAGCCCTTCAACTACAAAATTGATGGTCTTGGAAGCGGTGTAATAAGTAAGTATCGAATATAAAGCGGTTGGCATACCCAGTTCCACCGCAGCAACAAGGAATATGATAATGTTGATGCCCAGGATAATCTCGCTTGTAGTAAAGCTTACGCGTTTTCCCGTATACAGGGCGAGTATCTCAACGCCATCCAGCGCATAGCCACCCCGCATGGCCAACCCGATGCCGATTCCCATAAACACCCCTCCGAATATGGATACCAGCAGCTTATCGGAAGTAATTTGCGGATAATCTACAAATAGCAGGCAAAGCCCAAGCCCTACAATTGCCGTCATGGTACGGATGGCAAACGCACGGTTTACCTGGTAGGATGCCATGATGACAAAAGGGATGTTAGCAAGGATAATTACATACGCAATGTTCCAGTGGTACAGTTCATGGAAGAGGAGGGAGATACCCGTCATGCCTCCGTCGAAGAATTTGTTGGGCACTAAAAAGCCCTTCAGTGCAAAGCCGCAAAAAAGAATTCCTGCCACGGCGTAGGCAATGTCGACAAGGTTGCTTTTAGAATAAAATTGTTTCATTGTAGTCTGGCTTTTAGCCGGTTTAGGTTGTCTTGTTTTTTGGCGCTGCGCAAAGCGATGCTGGTGGGCGTGAAAAAGCGATGGTTTTCGAGGAATTTTACCTGTATGGCATCCCACTCGTTTTCATTGGCAACCACACCGTCGTGCAGCATTTCATAGTAAAGCCCTTCGCCGGTGGTAAAAAAATCGTCACGCCCCAAATAATCCAGGTCTGCATCGCAAATGATCTGCTCCGCCAGCGAACCGGGATTTTGTGGCAGCTGTGTCGCCATGATGATGCGGCATATTTCCTCAATCTCTTTTTCAGGATACCCGTACCCGGGCAATACTTCGCGCACAATGGTACAGGAACGGTTTTCATGTTCCACACGTTGGTGCAAATAACCGGCATCATGATAAACGGCGGCTACCAGCAGTAAATCCAGCATCCGTCCGTTCAGGCCTTCGGCTTTGGCTATGGCTTCTGCACGACTGTATACATCGAGCGTATGCCCCAATGTGTGGTATTTCAGGTGCTTTGGCAGGTCATCCCGCAGTTTGTCCAGCATGTAAGTGCATTCAGGGCGCTGTTGCATCTGGTTTGGAATATTTTGGCTAATATATAAAAATTAATTTTCAACAGAAACCGTTACTACAACGTTGGAGTGGTGTTGTTTATGCTTCCACAAAGGCGCAAGAGCGAATGTAAAGCCTATATTTGTGTTAGAAATAAACAACAAACATGAAGAAAGTTATTGCATTGGCCTGTTTTATGCTGGCCGTATTCGGTACTGTTGCCGCACAGGAGCTCAAATCGCCCAACGGTGCATTTACCATGAAGTTTGCGTTGCAGGCGGGTGGAGTACCTACTTACAGCCTTGTATACAAAGGCAAGGACGTAATTAAAACCAGCAGGCTCGGCCTTGAGCTGAAGAACGATAAAAAATCCCTGCTCGACGATTTTACCGTTATCGATTCCAAAACATCCTCATTTGACGAAATATGGACTCCGGTATGGGGCGAGCAGAAAACCATCCGTAACCATTACAATGAACTTGCCGTAACGTTGAACCAAAAGGGTACTGACCGGCACATCATCATACGTTTCCGTTTGTTCAACGACGGATTAGGCTTTCGTTACGAATTCCCGCAACAGGATAACCTTGCATATTTTGTAATAAAAGAAGAACGTACGCAGTTTGCCATGGCGGGCAACCACACCGCCTTCTGGATACCGGGAGATTATGACACCCAGGAGTACGACTATACAACTTCAAAGCTATCGGAAATCCGTGGCCTGGCAGAAAAGTCAAGAACGGCCAACCTTTCGCAAAAAGGGTTTGCTTCTACAGGAGTGCAGACCTCTCTGCAAATGAAAACCGATAATGGCCTGTACATCAACCTCCACGAGGCAGCGCTCATCAACTATGCGTGCATGCACCTGAACCTGGATGACAAAAATATGGTATTTGAATCGTGGCTTACGCCTGACGCAATTGGCGATAAAGGTTACATGCAGGCGCCATGCACATCGCCATGGAGAACCATTATTGCCAGCGACGATGCACGAGACATCCTTGCTTCTAAAATGACCTATAACCTAAATGAACCCTGCAAGATTGAAGATACTTCGTGGATCAAGCCTGTAAAATATGTGGGCGTTTGGTGGGAAATGATCACCGGTAAAACATCCTGGGCTTACACTGAAGAATATCCATCGGTACAACTGGGAATTACTGATTATAGCAAAGCCAGGCCAAGCGGCAAGCATGGTGCGAATACGGCTAATGTTAAAAAATACATCGACTTTGCGGCTGAACACGGATTTGACGGCGTTTTGGTAGAGGGATGGAATGTAGGATGGGAAGACTGGTTTGGCCATTCTAAGGATTATGTATTCGATTTTGTAACGCCATATCCTGACTTTGATGTAAAAGGCATTCATGAATATGCCAAATCGAAAGGCGTGAAGATGATCATGCACCACGAAACATCATCATCCGTACGCAACTATGAGCGCCATATGGACAAAGCATATAAGTTCATGAAAGACAACGGTTACGATGCCGTTAAAAGCGGCTATGTGGGCGATATATTGCCACGTGGAGAGAACCACTACAGCCAATGGATCATCAACCACTATCAATACGCTATAGAAAAGGCCGCCGGGTATAAAGTGATGGTAAATGCCCACGAGGCGGTACGCCCTACAGGTATAGCACGTACATGGCCGAACCTTATCGGCAATGAGTCGGCCCGGGGAACGGAATACCAGGCATTTGGCGGCTCGAAGCCCAACCATGTTACATTGCTGCCTTTCATGAGGCTTTTGGGCGGGCCTATGGACTATACGCCGGGCATATTCGAAATGGATATCAATAAGCTGAACCCTGATAACAATTCACATGTAAACAATACGCTGGCCAACCAGCTGGCATTATATGTTACCTTGTACAGTCCGTTGCAGATGGCGGCCGATGTTCCTGAACATTACAATAAATTCATGGATGCGTTCCAGTTTATTAAAGATGTGGCCATCGACTGGGATCAGAGCAAATACCTTGAGGCAGAGCCGGGGCAGTATATTACTGTTGCGCGCAAAGCCAAAGGCAAAAGCAGTTGGTTTGTGGGCAACGTAAACGGCGAAACACCACGCAATGCCACCGTTGACTTTGACTTCCTTGATAAAGGCAAAACATACATTGCGACCATCTATGCCGATGATAAAGATGCTCATTATAAAACCAACCCGCAGGCCTACACCATTCGTAAAGTGTTGGTTACCAGTAAGTCGAAACTGGCCCAGCTGAGCGCTCCGGGAGGTGGCTTTGCGATAAGCATTGCCGAGGCGACTAAAGACCAGATAAAAGGGCTTAAGAAGTTATAAAATTCTTTAATATGGTTTACAAGCCCTGCGGATAACGCAGGGCTTTGTTTTTTGTGACGAAACGTTGTTACAATGGCATGGTTATAGGGATTTGGACTAATTTTGTGCCAAATTCAGATGTTTCAAATACATCACAGACTTACTCAAAAATGTTTTACGCCTTAGACATTATCGGTACTGTGGCTTTTGCCATATCCGGGGCGTTAACCGCCATTAATAAAAAACTCGATTTGTTCGGGGTACTTACCATTGCTTTTGTAACAGCTGTAGGGGGAGGTACTTTGCGCGATGTGCTTACCGGCAATACTCCTGTTGCCTGGATGCTCAGCCTTAACCATGTATATGCAATCCTGCTGGGTTTTATTGTCTCAGCCTTATTTTGGCAGAAGCTCGAAAAGCTGCGGGTATCCCTGTTTTTGTTCGATACCATCGGGCTGGGTGTTTTCACTATGATCGGTATCGAAAAAGGCCTGATGTCAGAATTGCATCCGGTTATCTGCATTGCATTGGGTACCATGACGGCGTGTTTTGGTGGCGTTATCAGGGATATTTTGTGCAATGAGATACCCGTGCTCTTCCGGAAGGAAACCTTTTATGCGACAGTATGCATTTTTGGCGGGATTGTGTTCTTTGCATTGCGACGCACCGGCCTGAATACGGATATTATTTATGCCTGTTCCTCAGCGATCATCATTATTTTCAGGCTGATGGCGGTAAGGTTCAAATGGTACCTGCCGGTGCTGAAAGCCAGATAATTTTCAAGTTAAATACTCATCAGGAAGCCCGTTAAGTTGTCTTTTCGGGTAAGTTCCAGCTTTTTGCGCAGCCTGTAGCGTGCCAGTTCCACACCGCCGTCGGATATGTTCATGATCTCTGCAATTTCCTTGGTCGACATATTCATGAGTAGGTATGTTGCAAGGTCCATTTCGCGCGGGGTGATGGCCGGGAATTTTTCCTTGAGGCGCTTAAGGAAGTCGAAATGCACGTTACGGATGTGCTTTTCAAGGTTATTCCAGCTTTTGTCGCTGCTTATCTCTTTCGCAATGGTTTTGTGCAGCTTTCCGAAACGTGCCTTGGAACTTTCGTCCATAGTTTCAGGATCAATATCCTTTAGCTTTTGGATAATATCGTTGAGCACTTTATTCTTTTTTACAACCTGCAGCGAGTTGTTTACAAGTTCCTTGTCCTTGGTAAGGATTTTTACGCGCAACTGCTCGTTTTTAAGTCGTTCAATCTCTTTCTCGAGTTCGTACTGCTCTTCTTTTATACGCGTTTCCTTTTCAAGGTATAGCCTTCGTTGCTCTATGGTCTCGTAGTATTTGTTTTTGCGGATTTTGATCCTCATGTTTCTTCGGATATAGAAGAACCCGAATGCAATAATAAGTACGTAGGCCAAATAAGCGAGCGGATGGCGATAGACAGGGGGAGAAACGGCGAAGCCAAGAGTTACAGGGTCCGACTCCACACCGTAACTGTTAATTACTTTTACCTGCATTTCGTAATCGCCTTCACGCAGGTTGGTATATTCTTTTACGGGTACTGTTGTCCATGCGCTCCATTTATCATCAAACCCTTTGAGTTTGTACGAGAATTTTATGTTCTCCGGATTGTCATAAACAGGTGATGAAAAGGTGAACTTTACATTATTGTGCTTGTAGGCAATGTCAATTTTCTCAAAACGGTCCATGTTACCCGTTGTTAGTGTATCGCCGGGATATGAAAAGCTCCTTATGAAGGCTTTTGGCTTGGCCGTGCTTATGTATTGCAGTTGGGGATCATAATGTGCCAATCCTTCGGTAAGGCCGATGAAAATGTTGGAATTATCAATGGCATTTATCGATTCGAAATAGTAAACGAGATCCCCTGTTAAGGTTGAGAATGGCGAAAGAACATTCCTGTAGCTGCCACCGGGTTCTTTTATCAGCATTCCCATGGATGAATCGCCATAAAAGTAGCAAATGTTCCCTATTTTGTCTTCAAAGCAGTTCCTGATTTTTGGCAGGTTTTTAAAGAGGGCCGACATCTTTTCATCTTCAATAAAGGTATCTGCCGATTGTGAATATCTAAAGAACCGGTTATCGGTTTGGAAATAAACCGTATTATTTATTTGCTGCACGCTGGTGATGCCTTTTAAGCCTTTACTGAGATTATCGTGTGTTACAATGACGCTAAAGCGCCTGAGGTCGCTTGTGAGTTTCATTTGATAAGCCACCGCATCGCGGATGAGCCAGATGTTCTTGCCGTCGGTGGTAAATTTGGCATCCGACATATTGAGGCCCTCAATTTGATTGCGAAATTTCCATCCGGCAGGGGTTTTTTCAAAAATTGCAAAGCCATGATAGTTGGCTCCTATCAGGTATCCGGGCATGCCGGGCATTTCTTTCAGGCCCAGATAGCCCCTGTCGTCAATGAATTTTCCCGCTTTGCCATCGCTAATGGTAAAAATTCCCCTGTTATGAAGGCAAAAAAGTTCGCCGTCAACATACTGAAGGTTCCAGGCCTGGCCCGTGGTCCCGTGCACAAAGCGGAAAGATTCCTCTTTAAATACCTTGGTCCAGTCGTGGTAAAAAACCCCCTGATTAGTGGCTACATAAAGGTGATTTTGAAAGAGGAGGGAAGAATATACCGTACTGAGGTCGTAACTGGAACCAAGGAATGTGAAAGGAGAGTTTTCGTTGATGAAGGCAATGCCGTTATCCAGTCCCAGCCACAGATTATTGTTGGAATCAACAAATGAAGTAAGCGCTGTATTGTTTTGAAGGCCTTTCTTATTATTGATGTGCTGTACGATTTTGCCCTGTAAATCGCAAATAATTACCCCATCAAGTACTGAGTTCAGGACAATGAAATTATCGCCAAGCAACTTACCACCCAATGAATTGTTTTTTAGGACAAAAGCATTAGCCTCGGTACTCCAGGGTTGAACACTATTGTTTTCATATACATACAAACCACGATCCATTGTAATTATCAGCAGCTTTTGTTGAGAAAGACGGAGCATTCCCCAAATTTCGGTGTTGTTAAATACCTTCGTGCCGGAGAGGGGAACAAGGTTACCATTACGGTATTCCATCAGGCCGGAAGAAATGTCCTGGAAATAAAGCTTATCGTCCACAACAAATGAAAACTGGAAACGGTTTGGTGCTTCGAGAATAGTGAGTTTGTTGTCTTTATATACGTAAGCACGGTTGAACGTCTGAAAAAAGACAGCACCTTTATATATATGTATCTTCCATACAAAGTCCATGAATTTTTTAGTGTTCCGGCTTAAGAGGCTTGAAACAGAGTGATAAACAAGATTTCCTTTTTTGTCAGTATCATAATAGCCAAACTCGTTGTTTCCACCCACATATATTCTCCCTGACCCGGATACTTTCATTGAGCGTATCGTATTGTTCGGGATGGCCGTCCTGCTCCACGAAGTTCCGTTAAACTGCAAAAGCCCGGCAGTATTGGCGAAATAAAGGTTGCCTTTCTTGTCCTGCCCAATGTCCCAGTTCTGTGCACCGCCGTTATAATCGGATTTTTTATAGTTTAGAATCCGTGGTAGCCCTATATGTTTAACCTGTGCATAGCAGTTGAGCTGAAAAATAACCAGCCCAAGAAAATACACAAGACTTATTGCAGGAATATTTGAAAAAGGATGGGATGTTTTATTTGGAGTGGGCATCTGCTTGTCTTAAATTTTGATAAAAATAAAGCTATTTTTTTTAAGTCCAAACGGCACAGCCTTTTCAAGTATTTTAATGCAACTATTACGTTGTAATTTGCTCTAGTTCGACGAAATTTAAATATGAAACGAAGTTTATTCTTACAAAAATCATAAAATAAAGACTTTAAATGATATTAGATAGTGTGTAATTATGTGCTAAGTAGTCAAAAACCATCTCAGAATTGTTTGAAAAAATGTAAAATTTGGTTAATATCGGAGAATATTATTGTATATAATATGTTAAAATATGAATTATACTAACTTAACTACCACGTTGTAGCCAAAAACAGCCTTTGTAGGGTTTTTTTTAAAAATGTTAATATATTGATAACATAAAAAGTTATAATTATATATTTGATAATCAAAATTTTATATAAAAAATGATGTGTTTTTATATAGTTGTTTTTTTTGGTTGATGGGTTTTTGTAGAGATTTTTAGATGCTAAAACAATAAAATTTTCAGTAATATTGCGTGTAATCAACAATTAACCCACCCAAATTTTGACGAGTATGAAATTATTAAAATTACGATTTTTTTATTTTTTGTGTTTGTTATGTACCCTTACGGCCTGGGCGCAGGATACTGCGCAGGTTACAGGTACTGTAACTGACGAAACCGGATTACCGGTTCCTGGTGCTTCTATACTTGAAAAAGGTACAAGTAACGGTACAATGACAGACATCGATGGTAAGTTTACCATCAACGTAGCCCCAACGGCTACCCTGCAGATATCCTTTATCGGATATGCAACACAGGAAATTGCCGTAAACGGGCAAACAACTATTAACGTTTCTATGGCTCCGGGCACTGAAGAGCTTGAAGAAGTTGTTGTGGTAGGTTACGGTACGCAAAAGAAAAGCGTTGTAACCGGCGCAATTTCCCAGGTAAAAGCAGAGCAACTTGAAAACCTTCCCCTTACAAGGGTTGAACAATCGCTGCAAGGTCGTACATCGGGAGTTTTGATTGCTGCCAATGCAGGCCAGCCAGGATCATCGGCAACGGTGCGTGTCCGTGGTGTAACTTCTTTCAACGGTGATAGTAACAATCCGCTATGGGTTGTAGATGGTATCATTGTGGATAATGGAGGAATAGGTTTTCTTAACCAGGCCGACATTGCATCCATAGAGGTGCTTAAAGATGCGGCATCACAGGCTATCTACGGTGCCAGGGCTGGTGCCGGTGTTATCCTTATTACAACTAAAAAGGGTAAAGCAGGAAAGATGCAGGTTAACTATAACGGTTTTGCAGGAGTGCAAAAGGCATCAAGAAAACTCGATTTATTAAATGCCCGCCAGTATGCGACATTAAGGAATGAAGCATACGCTAATGGCTATACAAGTGGCAACTTCCAATTGCCTTTTCCGAATGCTTCTGAACTTGGAAGAGGTACTGACTGGCAGGATATTATCTTTAGCGACAGTGCACAAAGGTCACAACATGAACTTAGTGTGAGCGGAGGTAACGACAAGTCTACTTTCTATCTTTCTTTCGGATTGGTTGAACAGGAAGGTATCGTTATGCCGCAAATTTCAAACTATACCCGTAAGAACATCAGGCTTAACTCTGAGCATAAAGTGAATAGCTGGCTTACAGTAGGGCAGACTGTTGGTTTCTCAAGGGAAAAAAACATCGGTATAGGTAATACCAATAATGAATATGGAGGGCCGCTGATTTCGGCTGTTAGCCTTGACCCTACAACTCCGGCAATAGTAACTGACCCATCTACGCAGCCTAATGCAGGTGAATACCTTAATAATCCTTACGCTGTAAGGGATGAAAATGGTAATTATTATGGAATATCGTCAAATGTTGCACAGGAAATGACAAACCCACTTGCTTATGCTAAAGTACGTGAAGGTAATTTTGGCTGGGCAGATAACTTTGTAGGTAATGCGTTTGCTGAGATTAAGCCGATTGAAGGCCTTAGGATTAGGACCACTGTAGGTGGTAAAATGGCCTATTGGGGTAGTGAAAGTTTTACTCCGATAAGTTACCTCAATGCTAATAACAATACATTGAGAAATAGTATGTATAGGGAAACCAGGAAAGGTTTTGGCTGGAACATCGAAAACACTATTTCTTATGCAAAGCTTATAGGCGCACATAATTTCTCTGTACTTTTAGGACAAGCCGCTTATGTAGATGACATCAGCAGCGGACACGGTACTACATATCAAAACCTTCCGGTTAATACAGCTGCAGAGGCATCATTCAATTGGCCGGTAGCCCCTGAAGACCAAATAGGTTGGGCTTCTACAGGTAATGAGCACGTAGTTACATCACTTTTTGCCAGGGTTACCTACGATTATAAAGAAAAATACCTCTTCAACGGTATTATCCGTCGCGATGGTTCATCACGCTTTGGTGACAATAACAAATATGGTGTGTTCCCGTCATTCTCAGCAGGGTGGGTGCTTACTAAAGAAGATTTTTGGAAAGATACAAAAGTGCTAAACCAGTTCAAGCTCCGCGGTGGTTATGGTGTAACAGGTAACGATAACATCGGTAACTTCCGTTACCTTTCACTTGTAGGCGGCGGCCGTAACTACACTATTGGAGACCAGGGATCGGTGGTTGTTGGTAACAGCCCGGACGCACCGGCTAACCCTGACCTTAAGTGGGAGGAAACCGCAATGACCAACATTGGTTTTGATGCTGTCATATTCCAGGATTTTAACCTCACGGTGGAGTGGTATAAAAAGAAAACTACTGGTATACTTCAGGGTGTAAGGCTTCCTGGCTATGTGGGTGCAACAGGCGAGCCTGCAGGTAACGTTGCCGATATGCAGAATACGGGTATCGAGATCGAGCTTGGCTACAGCAAAAAGATTGGTGACCTTAACCTTTCTGTAAACGGTAACTTTTCAACACTTAAAAACAAAGTGCTATCAGTTGGCCCGGACAGGGAATTTAACTCAGGACCTGGCATACAGTCGGCAGGGCCTATCACAAGATCTGAGGTTGGCCACAGCATCAATGAATTCTATGGTTATGTAACCGATGGAATTTTCCAAAACCAGGCACAAATTGATGCTTATACGGGTGCTGACGGTACACTTATTCAGCCTTTGGCTACTCCTGGAGACTTCAAATTTAAAGACCTTAATGGTGACGGTATGATCAACGATCTTGACAGGAAGTTCCTTGGAAACCCACTGCCGGATTGCTCTTTTGGTATTACTCTAAACCTTGATTATAAAGGATTCGACCTTATGGCTTTTGGCCAGGGTGTTGCAGGAAACCAGATTTTCCAGGCAACACGTAGGCTTGATATACCAACATCAAACTGGCAAACAAATGCCCTTAACCGTTGGACAGGCGAAGGTACTTCAAACACATATCCTAAACTTTCATCTGGAGACCCTAACGGTAACTTCAGCAAGCCTTCATCATTCTACCTTCAGGATGGCGATTATTTCAGGTTGAAAGTACTTCAGATAGGTTACTCATTACCGCAAAATATCATTGAAACTGTAGGGCTTTCTAAATTCAGGGTATACCTCCAATCAGAAAACCTTGTTACCTTTACAAAATATACAGGCTTCGACCCTGAAATTGGAGGTGATGTAATGGGTATCGACAGAGGGTACTATCCACAGGCTCAGTCATTTATGTTGGGATGTAATCTGCAATTTTAATTAAAAAAATGATGAAAATGAAACTTAGAAGTGTAAAATTATCAATTGCAATGCTTGTCGCAATATCAACATTTACGGCATGCAGCGAAGAATTTCTGGAGGTGGATCCAAAGGGTACCAACCTTGAGCAGAACTATTACCGAAATGAAACAGATGCATATTCTGCACTGGTAGCAACATATGACCTGATGAGAAAGCAATCAGGCGGATTTGAGAACATGATTGCCATGCTTAACGCTGGTTCAGACGACTTCTATGCCGGCGGAGGTAACTCTTCGGATGGCGCAGGAATCCAGTCATTCTCAAATTATACCATTAATGCCACTACTATTCCTGGAAGTTTTTGGAGTGATTTCTATCAGGGAGTATTCAGGGCTAATGTCCTTCTGGAAAAACTCCCGGGCATACCAATGGATGAGGTTAAAAAAGCCCGATTTACTGCTGAGGCAAAAACATTGCGTGCTTATTACTATTTCCAGCTGGTTACAATGTTTAAGAATATTCCGCTGTATACAACAAACCTTCTTCCTTCTGAATATTATTCCAAAACTCAGGCTGATCCTGCGGAGGTATATGCACAGATTGAATTAGACTTAACTGAGGCCATCCCGAACCTGCCGATGACACTGGACCTTGCAACTGAAGCAGGACGTATATCTCAGGGCGCGGGTAAAGCAATACTGGGCAAGGTATACCTGTACCAAAACAAAATGCCACAGGCAGCGGCCGTATTAGCAGAAGTAAACGGTACGCCGGGTGCTACGAGTCCTTATGGCTACAGGCTGTTGGATAACTACAACGACCTTTGGGTAGTTGACAATAAATTTAATACGGAATCCATCCTTGAAGTATCACATACCAAATCCAGCCGTGCCGGATGGGGTAACTGGGGTTCAGGATCTGATGAAGGAAACACGCTTAACGTAATGGTGGGACCACGTGGCTATGGAGCTTCTGGTGCACCTGCTTATCAGGCAGGATGGAGTTTTAACCCTGTTACTCAAAGTCTTTATAATGCTCTTCAGGGGGATCCAAGATTTGATGCAACCATCCTTGATATGACAGCTCTGGTAGCTGCCGGACAGGCGTCATACGAGCCAGGATATATGGATACAGGTTATTTCCTTAAAAAGTTCATGCCGACTGATGCCGACCTTTCAGACGAGCCGGGTGATGCCGTACTTAACTACAGGCAGAATACTTACGCTATCCGTCTTGCGGATACTTACCTAATGGAAGCTGAAGCGCTGGGCGGTACAGGTGCAAGGGCACAAGCATTGTTAGATGCAGTTCGTGACAGGGTAGGTTTGGATCCGGTGCCTGTATCTATGCAGGCAATATGGAACGAGCGCAGGCTGGAGCTTGCAGGTGAAGGACACCGTTGGCTTGATCTTGTGCGCACAGGCAGGGCTGCGACAATACTTGCACCAAGAGGTTTCGTAGCCGGGAAAAACGAAATATGGCCAATACCATTAAGGGAACTTGAAAACACTATGATTGAACAAAATCCAGAGTATTAATAAGACAACTATGAAGATAAGTAATTTAATAAAAAATGGTTTTTATACTCTTGCAGTTATTGCAATGGGTATGATTACCGGATGTTCACCGGAGGAGGAAACCAATGGGAACCCTTTGACAATGGCCGACATGGATGCAGCCTTTACGGCAACAACGCCTGAAGGTAATGCTTATACATTTACCGGTTCCGACGATCCAAATATCCACTACCATACATGGAAATTTACTTACGACGGGCCGTACGAAGATGAAGTTGATGAGCTTGAAGAATCAAGGACTCAGGAAAATGTAAAGCAGATAACGTTTATTTATCCCGGCACTTATACAGTACAACATAGGGTTGTAGGTAAGGTTGGCGGTACAAATTTCGTATCTCAACAAGTTTTTGAGGTTACAGACTTGTTTCTTGGCCCCAATATTGTTGTGAGCCCTAATTTTGAAGATGCCTCTGATTGGACAACTTTTAATACCAGTGGCACACAAACGGTTACATGGTCGTTTAATGCAGGAAGCGCTACTGCCAATGGCGGCGTTGCCAACGCATGGAGCGGACAGGGAATTTACCAGGCTGTTCAGGTGGAAGCCGGCACCTATCTTGTAGACATGCATGTTGAAGGGCCGGGAGGCAACGACCAGATGTGGTTTCAGGTATTTACAGGTGCTACGCAGCCGGTAAATGGATCGGATTATGGTAGTGATCCCGAAGCTATTTTGGGGCTAAATACCTGGGCTGGTTGCGGTATTGCACCATTTAACGGCATGCTCTCATCAGTAGGTTGTGTTGGGTCCGGATCGCAGGTTGAATTCAATCAGGCGGGTACTATTTATCTTGTAATAAAAACAGGTACAGGATCTAATAACGGTGTTAAAAATATTACCGTTTCAGGTGTTTCAATGCGTAAATTGCCATAAAGAGTTTTTGGGTTAGTTACAAATAGCCTGTGATCTTATTGCAAGAAAACAGGCTATTTTTTTAAATATCTCCTTAAAAACAGCAATTGATTCAATTGCAAAATTCCAAAAAATATAATGAAAAACAGATTATTAGGCTTGAGCCTGCTATCATTACTGTCTTTTTCAGCGCTGGGACAACAAGCGAAAAATTCGTATCCGGCAGTGGGAAACACAGTAAAAGTATATACAACAGCCGAAAAAACGCAGCTGCGCCTTTCACAATCGGCCGATCTCACCTTTACAGATTCAAAGCAGCCATTGGAGACAGAATTCTCTGTATTTGTAGAACCTGACAAAACCTTCCAGACAATCTTGGGAATCGGTGGTGCCATAACCGATGCCAGCGCAGAAGTATTTGCCAAGTTGAGTCCCGAAAAGCAAAAAGAATTTTTGAATGCTTATTTCAGTTCCGACGGGATTGGTTATTCCATTATCAGGACCCATATCCACAGTTGCGATTTTAGCAGTGGCAGCTATACTTATATAAAAGAAGGTGATAAGAGTCTCAAGTCTTTTAATATTGACCATGATAAAAAATATCGCATCCCTCTAATAAAGCAGGCCATGAATGTTGCGGAAAACAAAATTACTTTCTACGTAAGTCCGTGGAGTCCGCCAGCATTTATGAAAGATAGTAAAAATATGCTGAGAGGTGGAAAACTGCTTCCTGAATACTACCAAACATGGGCTGACTATTATGTAAAGTTCATCAAAGCCTATGAAAAAGAAGGAATGCCTGTATGGGGGCTTACCATACAGAATGAACCAATGGCAACCCAAACTTGGGAATCTTGTATTTACACTGCCGAGGAGGAACGTGACTTCCTTAAAAATTACCTTGGGCCAACGATAAAGAAAGAGCTTGGGGATAAAAAAATTATTGTTTGGGATCATAACCGCGACCTGATGGTACAGCGGGCAAACACCATATTTGGTGATCCTGAAGCATCAAAATATGCATGGGGAATGGGTTACCACTGGTATGAAACCTGGGCCGGGGGCAAACCAATGTTCCAAAATCTGCAAAAAGTATCGGAAGCTTATCCTGATAAACACCTTATTTTTACGGAAGGCTGTGTAGAGAAATTCGATCCTGCCCGTTACCAGTATTGGCCAAACGGCGAACGCTATGGCGAACAGATGATAAATGACTTTAATAACGGCATGGAAGGCTGGACCGACTGGAATATTCTCCTTGATGAAAAAGGCGGGCCTAATCATGTTGGAAATTTCTGTTTTGCACCAGTACATGTTGATACTAAAACAGGTGAGATAATCTATACACCTTCATATTATTATATAGGGCACTTTTCGAAATTCGTTCAGCCGGAAGCAAAACGGGTGAGTACTGCAGCAAGCAGAAGTCAGTTGCAAAGCACATCTTTTGTGAATAGCAATGGAAGGTTGGTAACTGTAGTGATGAACAATAGTGACGAAAAAATCAAGTACAACCTGATTGTTGGTTCTGCAAAAGCAGTTGCTGAAATTCCCGCGCATGCGATACAAACATTAATTTACTAATAGTAACCAATGAAACAGCTATATAAAATCCTTTTATTGGTATTATCGTTCTCAGCGTTCGGTCAGGGCTACCTGCATCAAAACGGGCAGAACATAGTGGACGGCAACGGCAACAACGTCCTGCTTCGCGGGATGGGGCTTGGCGGATGGATGGTACAGGAAGGCTATATGCTACAGACGGATGCCTTTGCGGGCACCCAATGGCAGATACGCGAAAAAATAACTCAGCTTATAGGAGAAGCTAATGCTGAAACTTTTTACCAGGCATATCGTAATAATGGCATTACTAAGCGGGATATCGATTCCTTGAAGGCATGGGGTTTTAACTCCGTGCGCCTCCCAATGCACTATAACTTGTACACGCTGCCGATAGAGCAGGAGCCGGTGGCAGGGCAAAACACGTGGCTTGAAGAAGGATTTCAACGTACTGACCAGCTTTTGGAATGGTGCGAACAAAATCAAATTTACCTTATTCTCGACATGCATGCCGCACCGGGCGGGCAGGGTAAGGATGCGAATATTTCCGACTATAACCCTGCTAAGCCTTCACTATGGGAAAGTGAAGCGAACAAGCAAAAGCTTATTGCACTTTGGGCAAAGCTCGCTGAAAGGTATAAGAATGAACCCTGGATAGGGGGCTACGACCTGATAAACGAACCCAACTGGGCCTTTACCGGCAGCAACCAAAACGGTTGCGACGAAAACTCAAATGCACCTTTACGCACATTATATGTCGCTATAACAAATGCCATTCGTGCGGTAGATACTAACCATATCATCATAATCGAAGGAAATTGCTGGGGTAATAACTATAATGGAATGTTTCCGCTTTGGGACACAAATATGACCCTTAGTTTTCACAAATATTGGAACGCTAACACAGTAGGAGCCATACAGGGGATCCTGAATTTGAGGACGCAGCACAACGTCCCACTTTGGCTAGGTGAGAGTGGTGAGAACTCCAATGTTTGGTTCAGGGATGCAATATCCCTTGTTGAGTCGCTCAATATTGGATGGGCATGGTGGCCGCTGAAGAAGATAGGCAGCATAGCAGGCCCTGCGGCTGTGACCAAAACAGCTCAATACCAGCAATTGCTTGATTATTGGTCTAACGGTGGTACGCAGCCTTCTCAGGAATTTGCATTTAATGCCCTTATGCAGATTGCAGAGAATTATAAAATGCAGAATGTTACCACTAAGCCGGACGTTATTGATGCAATGTTCCGCCAGATACAAACCACAGAAACTGTGAAATATAAGACTCACAATCTTCCGGGCAAAGTTTACGCTACAGAGTATGACCTTGGTCCGCACCTGTATGCCTACCATGACACCGATATTGCCAACTACAGGACCGATACCGGCACATTTACCGCTTGGAACAACGGATGGGCCATGCGTAATGACGGTGTTGACATCCAGGAATCAAATGATACAGGGAACGGTTTCCATGTAAGCCATATTGTGGGGGGCGAATGGCTGCTATACACACTTACCCAGCAAAACCAGACTGCGTATGATATTGACATCCGATATTCAGGTATGGGTGGCGCAATCCATTTGGAAGATGCAAACGGAAGGATATCCGAAAGGATCAATCTGCCTTCTACGGGTTCGTATACTACATGGTCTACAGTCACACTTACCGATGTGCTGCTTCAGGCAGGTGAAAATAAAGTGAAAGTATATTTCGATGCAGGTTCCTTTAACCTGAACTTCGTTGAATTTAAAAACCCGACCACTTCTGCGCAGGCTGACTTTAAAGTGATTGATGCAGCTACCAATGTCCTTGGCGATAAGATTAATGTGGTTTTCAATAAGCATTTACAGTCTGGCATCGACCTTGCTTCAAGTGGACTTACCTTGAAAGTGAATGGCAATGCCGTTACCATTAGCTCTATCGTTATGGGTACGGTGGCAAACAGCTTTGTGATTATTCCTGCTACAGCAATCAATCCGTCAGATGTGGTCACGTTTACTTATGCCGGAAGCAACCTCATTGCGGTAGATACTACTGTACATGCTGCCTTTACAGATAAGCCTGTCAGCAACCGAATAGGCAACCTCCAGCAAATATCGGGGGTTATCCAGGCGGAAAGTTTCTATGCTAACAGTGGCCTTGAACTCGAAAACACCACTGATGCAGGAGGTGGCCAAAATATAGGCTATACCGATGCAGGCGATTACCTCGAATACCTTGTAAATATTAGCCAGGCGGGTAACTACAGGATTGAGTACCGACGCTCAGGCGAAAGCCAGACAGGTGGCCTTAAGCTACAGCTGATCAATGAAAATACACAGGACATACACACCGTTACCATGACACCGACCGGTGGATGGCAGAACTGGCAGACACTCGCTACTGATGCAACACTTCCTGCCGGGCGTTATTTCCTGAGGCTGGTAGTAACAGCACCGGGCTTTAACCTGAACTGGGTAAAATTCTCTTTCCAGGCTCCGGATTCCGATAACGATGGTGTCCCTGACACGATTGACCAATGCCCGGGTACACCTGCAGGCACAGTAGTAGATTTCAATGGCTGCACGCTGTTCACCCTGCCTTCAAACAACTTTGCCTTGCAGGTAACGAGCGAAACATGCCGTACATCCAACAACGGAAGCATTGCAATTACAGCAGCGGCCAACCACAACTATGTGGCCACGCTAACGGGTACTGCAAACCAAACGGCCAATTTTACCACAACAACCTCTTTCAGTAATCTGGCGGCAGGTGAATACAAAGTGTGCATTACCCTTCCGGAGGCACCGGCCTTCAGCCAATGCTTTGACGTGGTGGTTACCGAACCGGGCGACCTTTCGGTACTGCAAAGGGTAGCGGCTGACAATTATACGGTGAATCTTGAATTGGAAGGCGGAAGCCACTACACCATAAACCTTAACGGTATGGTATATGAAACTTCGGCTAATTCTATTACCCTAGACCTTAAAGGCGGCGAGAATAATCTTGAAATAAAGACGGACAAGGAGTGCCAGGGTGTTTACAGGAAGACCATAATGATGGATAACAGCCTGCGTGTTTACCCGAATCCTGTTAGCGGCAACGACTTACATGTACTGATCCCCGAAGTTAAGAATGGCATTATATATGCGGAGCTGTTCTCTACACTGGGCAAGAGGGTGATTGCGGGCAATTATACTACGCAGGACAAAGTATTCACCGTAGATACAGGTTCGCTCGCGGCAGGTATTTATGTCATGAAGGTAGTAGCCGGAATGCAGGCGTATAACATTAAAATTGTAAAAGAATGAGAAAGATACTGATAGCATTAACGGCATCGTTATTTGCATTGGCAGGGTGTTCAAGCGATGGAGATGGCAATGGAGGTGGCAGTAATACCCAGGCCGCTGTGCCGTCTTTCCCTGAGAATAACTCGGAATGTACTACGGGTGTTGAAGTATCGGCTACCCAAAGCAGGGTTACATTTCAATGGAGTGCTGCACCTGATACTGAGACCTATTTTGTGTACGTAAAAAACCTCACGACCCAAAATTTGCTACAATACAGTGCGGGTGGCAACCTGTCGCTTGAGGTAATACTTGATAAAGGTACTCCTTACTCATGGTATGTAAACGCTAACAAATCTAATGGTTCTACAGTAAGGAGCGACATCTGGAAGTTTTATAATGCCGGTAATGGCATAACCAACTATGCACCTTTTCCGGCCGAGGTAGTGGCACCTGCCATGAGCGCAACAGTTCACGGACCGACTGTTACCCTGCAATGGGACGGCAGCGACCTGGATAACGATATTGTAGATTATAAAGTATACCTGGATACCAACACCAACCCGACTACACTGAAAGGCACCGTAACTACAGAATCACTGCCTAACGTGGCTGTGGTATCAGGTGGTACCTATTATTGGAAAGTGGTCACTACCGATGAGGCAGGCAACGTTACCTCTTCACCGGTATACCAGTTTAAAGTGTTTTGATACATTTTTATTGTTTTTGTGATTCGGAGGCTGTCAAACGACAGCCTCTGTTTTTATATGATGAAAGATGATTATGACAAAGAGTAAATCTTTAAATTGCAACCATCACTAATAACTATTTAAAAATGCTGAAGGTATACTCTGTCTTGTTCCGGATTGTACTAGTGCTGTTTGTTGTGTTCATGTTCGCAGCGCAAATGGCAGTAGGCGTTGCGGGACACAATCAAGGATGGGGCTTTGCCGAATACCTCCTCTTGGCGTATTCGGTCCTTACATTTGCGGCACTTTGGGCATTTGCCGTAATCGCTTCGGGGAATGCAAAACAGGTTCTGCGTTATATTACCATAGTGTTGTCTGGCATTGGAACAGTGTCCTTTCTGTTTTCCTTATTATGACCATCGTGAACGAAGGCTTCATCCCCGGGTTTGTGATTGCGGGCCTGTTGGTTGTTTGGATAAGCATCATGCTGACGTATTCATTGATAAAAGACAAACCGAAAACATGAAAAGACTACCGATATTAGTGATGTTTCTCTTCCTGTTATCATGCCGGGAAGACCGTGTTCTGTTGAGACAGGCCGTCACCATAGATTCGATAGCCGTGATTCATTACAATTCTGATGTGGAAGGATGCGGATTGTTTTGGGACGGCATTGAATATTATGTAACCCTGCCCTATGCCCTGAAAGGCGATACCCTTTATCTGAAGTCAGCGTACAGGGTTGTGCCCTTGGAAGACCGTTCTTTTGAGCTTCCACGCCGCCACTATTGCCTTCAATACCGCGAAACAGAACTTCCGCCCAATCCTGAATGGCAAGTAACAATTAATGAAGATTTGCTTCAATTTAAGACGATTGCCTTGTTAGATTATAAGGAGAACCTTATCGATTCCCTTATCATTAAGCCTAATACCGTAATAAGGCTGTACCTGAATGGAAAACCTGCACAACTGAATGATTCAATAATGCAAAGTATTGAATCATTTATAAATTCACAGCGAGAGTAGCTGTGATTACTCTTTTATCAGCCAACCTCCAACTTGTACCCTTTGCCCCGCACCACAACAATGCTGATATCCGGGTCTGCTTCCAGTTTTTTGCGGAGTTTTGAAATGAACATGTCCAGGCTGCGGCCCACGATGACCCCTTCATCTTCCCATATTTCCTTTTGCAGGCGGCTGCGCTCTATCGTTTGGTTGGGCGATTGCGCAAAAATGAGCAGTAGGCGGGCTTCGGTTGTGGTCAGGTCTATCGTGTTTCCGTCAATTAAGAGCTGCCGTTGCTGCACGTAGAATGATGTGTTGCCTAAATCCAGTGTACCGGCAGGCTTTTCGCCGGGTGGGGTTTTCTTTGGCTTACGTCTGAAAAGAATAAACCCGGTCAATGCCAAAACCGGCAGGCCGCCCAAAATGTATCCTGCCATTGCATTGTTGCTCTCAGGCTTGAATTTGATGTTGATGACATAACAGGCCTTTGGCTGTCGTCTCCCTTTGCAGGGCACAACGTCCTCTTTTTTATTTTCCGACAAGGTATATGCATACGCTATGGCAGGGCTGTCGCAACTCAGTACGCTTACCGTATAATCTGTCGCAGCTGTGTCTGCAGCCAGTACACGCCGGCTTATGTCTACAAGCGAATCGGGTACAAAGCCAAAATCCTTCTCAAAGCGTATCCGGTATTCATTTTCGGACATCTTTTCTACCGGTAACACCCGGGAGGTACTGTCCCCCGATTGCAGCAGCAGTTCGTGCGCAATTTTGCGGAGCAAAACTTCCCTTTTGGACAGGTCAAAATCGTTACCGTCCCCATTATTGAAAGCCATAAGCACGGCAACGGCAAGCATGCATATCATTACGATATACAGATAGGTGTGCTTCCGGGAAAAGAGGTTTCGGGTGCTTAACATGCTGTTTGCGTATTATTTACAAAGGTTGCGATTTATTTGCAAAACCATCCCGTTCAGGCCGCTATTTAAATTCAAAATAGTTCCACGGTTCGTAGTAGTCGTAAATGTTGCCGCATTTTACCATATAGTCATTGCCGTATTGCCATTGGGCAGCAATGTATTTCCCAAAATTGCCGAAGATATCTTTCGGTGTAGCATCGGGGAACACGACAAGATTTTGATGCTCGGGGTCATAAGTACCGAATTTCCTGAGCTCCGGGATCCATATCAGCAGGCCTTCGCTTTGGTACAGGTCATTTTCCCGCACCAGGTCGATACCTGTAAAGCGGTACATCTGCTCGTCATTGCCTTTGTTGGGGTCTGCATTAAAAAAATCTTTCGTAATGGCGGTATGTTCATCATCAGCCCAAAACTCCACTTCGATAGTTTTGAGGTTAGATGCCGCCCTTAGCTCAATCATCGTGGGCCCTTCCTGCCCGCCTTCGATGGACTTGAACAGGTTGGCCGGGACGGAGAGGTATTCGAGCATCTCCTGCGGGAAGCCATAATTTTCAGGGTTTACAGGATTGTCCGTAGAAGTATCGCTGAATGAAATATCCCATCCTGCTTTTTTAGGGTTCAGCTTTTTGGTTTTTATGCCGTTCATGGCAAGCAACGCCTTTTTGATTTCGCTTTCGCTCATCCTTTCGGTTTTGAGGCTGAGCTTATACTTGCGTTCGGTATATTCTTCAAATCCTTCGAACTCAAAATCCGGGTTGCCGAAGTTGTCCACTTCATCTATCATCCCGGAAACATCAAGCTTCAGGTGCTTGCGCACGCACTCTAAAACAAATTCATCTGTAAAGGTTGGCCTTTCGGCATAATTCTCATAGCGTTTGTCCCAATACCAGTTGTGCGTTTTTCCGTTGATCTTAAAGTCAACCCAAACTCGCAAATTCAATACTTTCATAGCCATTTTATTACAATGCTAAAAGTATTGTTTTTATTTGGTTCGGGTAAAATCTTACAGATTAATATTTGGCTGAAAATTACAATTGATTATTTAGAACGCGTACTGTCATGATATTGCGTCGGGATGCCGTTATTCCATAGCGTCATGATATCGGTAGCTACAGATGCCCCGCTGCCGGCAGCGATGGCAAGCTGGCTGCGGTGCCCGGCAAGTGTACCCGCTACATAAATGCCTTCGGCAACCAGGTGGTCGTCGTTTTTCAGTTGGATACGGTTCTTTTCGGGGATTGCTTTTTTGTGCGGGATAACGTAGTCCATAAGGCTTTCGATGGCAAAGGTATTTGCCGATCCTATTGCCACGACAACAGCTTTAGCCTGGTAAGTGTTTTTATTGGTGACAACGGTGAAATTACCTGCTATGCCATCAATACGCATCACTTTTTCATTGGGTATCTGCTCCATTTCAGGATACTGGGAGGTGAGCTGCTCCAGGCTTTCGCTCATCAGGTCGCTGCCTAATTTTCCGGGAGGTACCCCATAGGCATTCCAAAAGATTGCGTCCTGCAGCATTGATGCTTTCTGGTGGGTAAGTATGCCGGCCCTTTTGCCTTCAGCATAGGGTTTTTTAAGTGCGGAACCGATGACTAGCGCACAGGAAACCCCCGATGCGCCACCGCCAATGATAAGGACATCGAACATATTAATGGTTCCTTGTTTTTTCTTCGATGTTCTTTGCCAGCCTGAATATTAAAAGGATGCATATGGCGCACAACGACATTACGATGCCAGCAAGTGCCGCAAAGCTGTTCCCTTCGGTAAGATTGTTGAAATCAAGCTGGGTGGCATTAAAGATGATAAGCCCAAAAGCGAGTCCTATCAGCGTGTAGATAAAAATTTTCATATAGCTTGTGTTACTTATATGGAAAGGTTTTCCGGATGTGAAATTATAAAATTTAATATTAAATGAATAATTGTTTAACATTAGCCGCGAATAATTTAACAGCTATTGCTAACAGTACCACCCCGAATACTTTTCGTATGACACCCAGGCCGTTATCCCCCAAAAGCTTCTCTATTTTTGATGAAGATTTCAGTACGATATATACCAGGATTACATTGATCACTATGGCAATAATGATATTTATTTTTTCGAATTCGGCACGTAGCGAAAGTATGGTAGTCATGGTTCCGGCCCCTGCAATAAGCGGGAATGCTATGGGTACAATAGACGCCGTGCTGGGATTGTCCTCTTTATAAAGCCGTATGCCGAGTATCATTTCGAGGGCCAGGAAGAACAGAACGAAAGATCCCGCCACGGCAAACGAGTTGGCATCGATACCAATGAGCTTTAGTATCTCTTCACCCACAAAAAGGAAGGCAATCATGATGACCGTGGCAACAATCGATGCTTTTTCCGATTGGATATGGCCCAGTTTGTTGCGCAGGTCTACTATTATGGGAATGCTTCCAATAATATCGATCACGGCAAAAAGCACCATGGTTATTGTGAATATCTGCTTCCAGTCAAAACCCATGACAAATGATTTTAGGGACTGCAAAAGTATTGCATATATTTGGTATCAGTGCTAATTTCCAGTTAAATTTTGGGAGGGGTTTAGCTACATATGCCTATATGAATTTTGCAGGGAATTAGGTAGATTACACAAATTTCCGCATGATATTTCAGGTGGCCTCAAAATTGAGGAAAATTAGCGTAATTCGTGGCTAAACCGTATCTTTGCTCCATGTTTCAACTGGGAAAAACAATAGTATCCGAAGATATTTTAGAAAAGGAGTTTGTGTGCAATCTTTCGGCATGCAAAGGAGGGTGCTGCGTGGATGGCGATGCCGGCGCGCCGCTGAATGAAGAGGAAACCAAAATACTGGAGGCTATTTACCCTAAGGTAAAACCGTTCCTGCGCAAGGAAGGGATAGAAGCCATCGAAAAGCAGGGCACATGGGTGAAAGGCACCGATGGAGAGCTCGAAACACCTCTTATAGATAATAAGGACTGTGCTTATGTCATTTTTGACGGGCAGACTGCCCTCTGCGGCATCGAGCAGGCGTATAACCAGGGCATTGTCGACTGGAAAAAGCCCGTTTCCTGTCATTTGTACCCCGTACGCGTAAAAGACTTTACTGAATTTGCCGCTGTCAATTACGACCGTTGGGATATTTGCAATCCTGCCTGTGCCCTGGGCAAGGAACTGGAGGTGCCGGTATACAAATTTGTAAAGGAGGCACTCATCCGCCGCTTTGGCAAAGACTGGTATGCCGAGCTGGAAAAAGTTGCGGCCGAACTAAAAGACAACCCCGTACAGAGACGCCGTTAAAAAGGTGTTTTAGCCCTTGTTTTACTGCCTGTTTCGGGTAAAAATCAATAAATTTATGCTTTATAATAATTTGATTTTCAGGAGTTTGTCAAATTAATAAATCTTTAACAGTTGGTTAAGGGTTGTTAAAAACTATACCCGATTGTGAATAAGTTTGGCTTTCATTTTCTCATTCAAATGCCAATCTTTGTATCCATGAGTGCCAAAAAAAATGGCCCTGTCAGTTTGAAAGAACTGTGGGCCAAATTTAGGAAACTCGCTCCATCAATTTATGCTTTCTCACGGCTGGTAATTGATGTTGCGATATTATTTACCGAAAGGTAGAATAATCATTTTTGAACCGTCGCCTTGTGCGGCGGTTTTTATTTAACATCATTTAAACATTCTAAACAGTGTTAAACAGTCATGAACGTTGTTTTACAAATATAGAGACAACAACAACAACAATAACACAATAATTAAAATTTTTGGACATCGTCGACAAATAGAGAAATACCAGTAAAATAAGTAGTTGAAACAAGTAATTGTTGATATGTTGATAAATTTATTGAAGAAGATAAAACATTTGCAGTAGAAAATAAATCAGGTACTAATGGTTTTAATAGTATAAATGATGCAAATGATACAAATGGTACAAAACAAAATAACTTGATAACTCCTTAATTAAAGTACTGGAGGTACCGGTATACAAATTTGTAAAGGAGGCACTCATCCGCCGCTTTGGCAAAGACTGGTATGCCGAGTTGGAAAAAGTTGCGGCCGAGCTAAAAGACAACCCCGTACAGAGACGCCGTTAAAAATGGTGTTAAAGCCCTTGTTTTACTGCCTGTTTCGGGTAAAAATCAATAAATTTACGCTTTATAATAATTTGACTTTCAGGAGTTTGTCAAATTAATAAATCTTTAACAGTTCGTTAAGGGTTGTTAAAAACTATACCCGATTGTGAATAAGTTTGGCTTTCATTTTCTCATTCAAATGCCAATCTTTGTATCTCCCCCGTAAGACAAAACATCGTTACACAATATAATAAAATTCAAAGCATTATGTCTGCACCAGAGCCGATATTGACCGAAAATAAAAACAGGTTTGTAATTTTCCCCATAAAGCACCATGATATATGGGAATGGTATAAAAAAATGGAGGCCAGCTTCTGGACAGCAGAAGAAATCGACCTGCACCAGGACCTGAGCGACTGGAATACAAAGCTGAATGATGATGAGAAGTACTTCATCAAGCATATTCTTGCATTTTTTGCGGCATCGGATGGTATCGTGAACGAGAACCTGGCCGAGAACTTTGTGAACGAAGTCCAGTACCCGGAGGCGAAATTCTTCTACGGGTTCCAGATCATGATGGAAAACATCCATAGTGAGACCTATTCACTCCTTATAGATACCTATGTAAAGGATGAAGCGGAGAAAGACCAGCTGTTCCACGCCATTGAGGTGTTCCCTGCTATCAAAAAGAAGGCGGAGTGGGCGCTAAAGTGGATTGAGTCGGACTCTTTTGCCGAAAGGCTCATTGCTTTCGCAGCGGTGGAAGGAATCTTCTTCTCGGGTGCATTCTGCTCTATTTTCTGGCTAAAGAAACGCGGCCTGATGCCGGGTCTAACTTTCTCTAATGAGCTGATATCGAGGGATGAGGGTGTGCATTGCGATTTTGCGGTACACCTGCACAACCACCACCTGGTAAATAAAGTGCCAAAAGCCAGGATAAAAGAGATTATTGTGGATGCGTTGAACATTGAGCGCGAATTCATTACCGAGTCGCTTCCTGCCAGCCTTATCGGGATGAACTCAACCCTGATGATACAGTACCTGGAATTTGTCGCCGACAGGCTGTTGGTAGAGCTGGGCTGTGAGCGACAGTATAACTCCGGTAACCCGTTCGATTTCATGGATATGATCTCGCTGCAGGGCAAGACCAACTTTTTCGAGAAAAGAGTGTCCGAATACCAAAAGGCGGGCGTGCTCAACAAAGAGGGCGATTCGCAGAAGATCAGCTTTGATGCCGATTTTTAATTAAGACTTACTAAACCGACCAATAGGCGCGGGATGGCGCGCCAATTATTAACTTTTTAAAATGTTGCCTTATGTATGTAGTTAAAAGAGATGGAAAAAGAGAGCCGGTGATGTTCGATAAGATCACGGACAGGATAAGGAAATTATGCTATGAACTGAACGAACTGGTAGATCCGGTTAAAGTGGCAATGCGTGTTATTGAAGGACTGTATGATGGCGTGACCACATCCGAACTGGATAACCTGGCGGCAGAGACCGCTGCTTCCATGACGGTAACGCACCCTGATTATGCACAGCTGGCAGCCCGTATTGCGGTATCTAACCTGCACAAAAATACTAAAAAGTCGTTCTCGGAAACGATGTACGATATGTACCACTACGTAAACCCGAGGACCGGCCAGGAATCGCCGCTGCTTTCGGACGAAGTGTATGAAGCCATTATGGCCAATGCAGAGATCCTTGATTCTACCATCATCTACAACAGGGATTTCAATTATGATTATTTCGGGTTCAAGACGCTGGAGCGCTCAT
The DNA here is from genome assembly GCF_026107645.2 of Flavobacterium sp. MFBS3-15. Classification (GTDB taxonomy): domain Bacteria; phylum Bacteroidota; class Bacteroidia; order Flavobacteriales; family Flavobacteriaceae; genus Flavobacterium. The sequence continues at coordinate 57,307 of NZ_JAPCHV010000003.1, forward strand.
ACCTGCTTAAAATAAACGGACAGATCGTGGAGCGCCCGCAGCACATGCTGATGCGTGTTTCCGTGGGCATCCACCTGAACGACATCCAGTCAGCCATAGAGACTTATGAGCTGATGTCTAAAAAATACTTTACCCACGCTACGCCTACGCTGTTCAATTCAGGAACGCCAAAAGCGCAGATGTCATCGTGCTTCCTGCTTACCATGAGGGACGACAGCATCGAGGGTATTTACGATACCCTGAAGCAAACGGCGATGATCTCGCAATCGGCCGGTGGCATAGGTTTGTCTATACATAACGTAAGGGCTACGGGCTCGTACATCCGCGGTACAAACGGTACTTCCAACGGTATAGTGCCGATGCTCCGCGTATTCAACGATACCGCGCGCTATGTAGACCAGGGTGGCGGAAAACGCAAAGGAAGTTTTGCCATCTACATTGAAACATGGCATGCTGATATCTTTGACTTCCTTGACCTGAAGAAGAACCACGGTAAAGAGGAGATGCGTGCGCGCGACTTGTTCTATGCGATGTGGACTTCCGACCTGTTCATGAAGCGTGTGCAGGACGATGCGCACTGGACACTGATGTGCCCTAACGAATGCCCTGGCCTATACGATGTATATGGCGACGAATTCGAGGCATTATACCATTCATACGAAGCAGCAGGAAAAGGCCGCAAAACCATCAAGGCGCGTGAGCTTTGGGAGAAAATCCTTGAGTCGCAGATCGAGACAGGAACACCATATATGCTGTATAAGGATGCGGCCAACAGGAAATCGAACCAAAAGAACCTGGGTACCATCCGGTCATCTAACCTTTGTACAGAAATCATGGAGTACACTGCCGCCGATGAGGTAGCCGTGTGTAACCTGGCTTCGATATCACTACCGATGTTCGTGGAAAACGGCCAGTTCAACCACCAGTACCTGTACGATGTGACCAAGCGCGTAACACGCAACCTGAATAAGGTGATCGACAGGAATTTCTACCCCGTTATAGAAGCAGAGAACTCCAACATGCGCCACCGTCCGGTAGGGTTGGGCGTTCAGGGGCTTGCCGACGCGTTCATCCTGATGCGCCTTCCGTTTACCAGCGATGAGGCCAAAAAACTGAACCAGGAAATATTCGAAACCATGTACTTTGCTGCCGTGACCGCATCGATGGAAGAGGCAAAAGTAGACGGGCCATACTCTACCTTTAAAGGTTCGCCGATATCCCAGGGCGAGTTCCAGTATAACCTTTGGGGACTGAAGGATGAAGACCTTAGCGGACGTTGGGACTGGGCTTCGCTTCGCAAAGAAGTTATGGAACACGGCGTGCGCAACTCGCTGCTTATGGCACCGATGCCTACCGCTTCTACATCGCAGATACTTGGAAATAATGAGGCATTCGAGCCGTATACATCCAATATATACACCAGGAGGGTACTTTCGGGCGAATTCATCGTGGTGAACAAGCACCTGCTGGAAGACCTTGTAAACCTTGGCCTCTGGAACGAAAACCTGAAACAGGAAGTGATGAGGAACAACGGTTCCATCCAAAACATCGAAGGTATTCCTGACGATATTAAAGAACTGTACAAAACGGTTTGGGAAATGAGCATGAAGGATATCATCGACATGTCGCGCCAAAGGGGCTACTTCATCGACCAGTCGCAGTCGCTTAACCTGTTCATGGAAGGCGCCACGTTTGCCAAGCTTACCTCAATGCATTTCTACGCATGGCAGAGCGGCCTGAAAACAGGCATGTATTACCTGAGGACCAAGAGTGCTGTGGATGCCATCAAGTTTACGCTTAACAACGACAAGAAAGCCGAGCCTGCACCAAAAGCGGCAGTACTGGCAGACGGCGTAGCAGTGGAAGCCGATGCACCGATGGCCGTGAGCGAGTTCCAGGCAATGCTGGAGCGCTCCCGCAACGCCGACCCGGAAGATTGCGAAATGTGCGGATCTTAATCAACAAACACAAATAAATTATGAAGGAGCAGCTTAGTTTGCTCCTTCTTTTCTTTTATATAATGAACTATAATACAACAGTAAAAATAGACAGTAGCATGTTGGTTCCATGGCATAAGAGGTTGCTGAACCTTTTGATTGATGTCGCTGTCCTGATTTTAATTTTCATAGCCATAGGTTTTATTGGTGTAATAACTTCCTTTTTAGGTAGCGATGCTATCCTCATTTGGTTCGAACAGATTGACGGACTTACTGATAGGATAGTTACTACTTTGGTGATGTCGGCTTATCTTTTTATAAGCGAATTCCTCACACAGAAAAGCATCGGTAAAATGATTACTGGCACAATGGTAGTAATGCAGGATGGCTCGAAGCCTACTGCAAAGGCAATTCTCATAAGGGCGCTTTGCAGGATAATATCACTTGAAGCGTTGTCGTTCATCGCAAAAATACCCAGGGGATGGCACGATACCGCTTCTAATACTTATGTAGTAGACGCTAAAAAATACAAAGCGGCATTGGAGATTAAAAATTCATTTGAGGAAATAGGATCAACACAATTACAGTAATATGTCCAAAGAAGATAAAGCCATTTATACCGGCACCATAGAAAAAGACGATGCAGGCAACTACCATTGCGGCGAATACCTGCTGGACTACCGCATGGTGGAAAGCAAATTCAAGATTGGCGATAGGATCACGATCAAATCGGTCATTGAGAACCCGAGCGATAAAAGCTACGCACAATACCCTATGAAGTCGAAGGAATTCGTGTTGGCCGACAAGAAAAAATTCCTGAAATAGAGGGATAGTGTGGGTGCTATTCCCTCACAATCTCCACGTTCCTGCGTATCTCATTACCAGCCTCATCGATTACCGTAATAACGTAGCTCCCTGTGGCAGCCCCTACCGGCATTTCATGGAAAGTATGGGTCTCGCCCAGATATTTATTCCCGAGATACCAAAACAGCCGGGCATCCGCAGATGTGTGTGCCGCTTTCAGGATTACGGGCTGTACCACCCCGTTAAAGTCTTTGGCGAGGTAAATTTTGCCATCCTCTTTCGGGTAAATGAAATCCATGTATGTTCCGCCCTGACCTTCGCAATCACTGCGGAATGGCGGCAGGGTGATATAATCCATGTGTATTTTCCGGTAATACCATTCCTGCACCGGCGGCAGTACAAACCACGTTTTGGTTACCATGTTGTCCACACTTTCGCAGCTGCTGTTTACCCGGTAGCCTGCCTGGTCGAGGTGCACGGTCTTGTGGTTGGTGCAGGCAGTGGTTTTCCTGCCGTTCAGCGGGATCCATTGCTTAACCGTTGGGCAATGCTCGCCTGCCAAATGCCCGCTCATGCTACACACTTCGGCTTCTTCAAGATCGTTGTAGGGTGTGGCAAACCATTGCTGCTTCGGCAATAGGTTGAATACATCAAAAAGTATAGGCGCCGCGCTGCCCACACCCGTAAGAGAGGGCCTGCCTTCGCCGGATGCATTGCCTACCCACACGCCCACGACATATCTCGGATTGGTGCCAATGGCCCACGCATCGCGGCTGCCAAAGCTAGTTCCTGTTTTCCAGGCAATCTCCAGTGAAGAGTCGTAAAAGCGCCATGCCTCATCGGCCTGCGGGCGGTTCACTTCCTTCATGGCATTATAAGTCAGCCATATTGCCCCTGCACCCAGCTCGGGCTTGTTGTACACCTCCCTGCCAAATTCGCGGGTCACGCTGCTGTCCCAGTTCAGTTCCGCAAACTCTTTCGTTCTGTATTTGGCCTGGTGGGTATTGAAGTAATTGAGCGTGGCGCTCATCCCCGCGTAGGTGCGGCACAGGTCCCAAAGGTTCGATTCCGCACCGCCCAGAATAAGCGACAGCCCGTAATGGTTGGGGCTCTTATTGATGTCGCGCAACCTGAAATGCTGCAGCTGCTCATAAAAACGGGGTACGCCAAACTCCTTCAGCATCAGTACCGAGGGGATGTTCAGCGAGCGTGACAATGCTTTTTGCGCAGGCACGGCACCATCGTAGGTCAGCTCGTGGTTTTTGGGGCTGTAACCTGCAATCTGGGTGGGGATGTCGGCAACCAGTGTGTTCGGCAAAATTTCCCCGGCATCCAGCATCGAGGCAAACAGCAATGGCTTCAGTATGCTACCCGTACTCCTCGGCGCGGGAATGATGTCTACGTCTTTCTGGTGGTTGCGGTCGGTAGGCGCGTTGCCCACATAGGCAATAATGTTGCGGGTTTCCACATCCACCACCATGATGGCGAGGTTGTACACTTCCGTCTGCCTATATTCCTGGTAATAGCGTGCCGCTATCTGGTTCACGCGGTTTTGCAGGTTGGTATTTATCGTGGTTTTTATGCGCTGGCCATCCTTTTTCCTGCCGATGTTTTGTAGTAAATGCGGTGCGCTTTGGGGCAGGTCAAAAGGCTTGCCTGGCAGGTCTTCCTGAAGCGAAAGCTCATAGGTTTGCTTATCGATGATGGCTTCATCATAGAGCTTTTTCAAAAGCCTGTCCCGCTTGTCGCGAAGCTCCTGCTGGTTGCGCCCCGGATAGATAAGCCCGGGAGCATTGGGCAATACCGCCAGCGTGGCACTCTCTGCCCACGACAGCTGGTGCGGCTGCACGCCAAAGTAGCGCCACGCCGCCATTTCAAGTCCCACGACATTGCCACCAAAAGGAGCGTGCGCGGCGTACAGGCCGAGTATCTCATCCTTGCTGTGGCGGGTTTCGAGCCGTGCGGCGAGTATCAGTTCCACCACCTTCTCGAGGTAGCTGCGTTCTTTGCCCTCGCGCGAAAGGCGTATCACCTGCTGCGTGAGCGTACTGCCTCCGCGCACCACCTTTCCGGCATCATGGTTTTGCTTCATGGCCTTTACTATCGCCACGGGATTAAACCCCGGATGGTAATAAAAATGCTGGTCCTCAAAATGCACAATGCACTGCCGGAACTTATACGGCACACTGTCCTGCGCCGGGAAACGCCATTGCCCGTCCTTTGCGATGCGAGCCGCAAGGAGGTCGCCCTGCGCGCTTTCAATCACCGTGGAGTACGGGTTTTCGAACAGCTTTCGCGGTAAGGAAAAGTAGAAGGCGATTAGGAATATGAGGGTTATGATAATCCTTGCCTTGTTATCTTTAATCCAATGGGGGATTTTCATCAAAAGATATTTAATAAGTCTTAGGAACGCGACTCGTATGACGCACAGAGATAATGTACATAACTTCTTCTATTTTGTAAGATATCCTGTAGTGAAAAATCTCATAAGCGCGGATACTTCCGTCATTGAATGATTTATATATATCCAAAGGATAAATTTCAGGGCTGATTTTCAATATCAAAGATGATCTTTTAACCTGAACAATGACGCTATTAGCTATCTTTACGGATTTTGTAGTATTGTAGATATATTCATATTATGTCACCCAGCTCTTGTAAAGCTCTATGTGTCCATACTATCTTTTTCCCCATCTTTTGATAATTTCATCTACTTCCTCCTCGGTAAAAACATCATTGCTTTTTATTTGTTCCAATGAAATATCTAATTCCCTGTTGTATTGCTCAATAGACATCGGTTCCGATGCTATTGGAAGCCTTGTGTGGTGATATGTTTCGATCGCATCTTCCACAATTTTTAGCAAAACCTCATCTGCGTCAGTAATTTCCCTTAGGAGTTTTTCTCTTAATCTGTAAGCTTCCATAACAATTGCATTGATTATCAAATATACAAATAATTAAAGCACCGTGTCATTTCAAGAAAGAAGGATGACACGGTACTCAATATCTTACTTCACCACCTGTACCCATTGCCCCTTAGTCCTTGCCAGGAACGAGTTGTCGTACATCGCCTCGCACTGCACGCCCGGCAGGTAGTAGCTGCCCGGGTAGGACGCGTTGAGCAAGATGCGGAACACCTTTGTCTCATTGTGCTTCAGCGAGAAGTAGAAGTTCGTCCTGTCGTCGCGGATGTCGGTATAATCTACCTTGTTCTCGGCAAAACTGCCGAAGTCGGTAAACCTCGTGTTCACGATCTCCCAGCCCGACGGGATGATCTGCGTAAGCGCCACATTATCCACACTTTCGCCCTTGGTATTGCTTATAGTCACCTCGGCTACAAACTCCGTACCCTGCGCCAGCGACGACGGGTTGATCACCTTGCCGCCCCTGTCCTTAAACACAATGCCGGTCCTCACGCCTCGTTCTTCGGTTTGCTCCTGGCCTACAGGCAGTATGCCGCTGTACACCACCTTCACATATAGTGTACCCTGCTTGTTGTTTCTGAGGGTCACGCTGTTGTTGGCGCTTAACTCCAGGGCCCTGTCGGCAAAGGTTTTATTCGTCTTGATTGCCTGCGTTTTTCCTTTGTTCGTATAGGTTATGTCGATGCCTTTCGGCCCGTTCGACTGTGCAAATTTCGACATCGCATACAGGCAGTAGGCCGTGGTTTGCGTGCTCATCCATTTGTTGGATGACATCTGCTGTGCCAGCTTGTTCGCCATCGCAAAGGCCTTTTCCTTTTGGCCCAAAACGATGAGCGTTTCCAGTGCCATGGCACGGTTGCGCTCCGGCGATCCATAGTAATAGTAGCTGTATTCGCTGTCGTCTTCCAATACGCTTTGGTTCAGTAACGACTGTCCCGTGCTCTTCTGCCCGGCGATTGCGTAGGCCGCGGCCAGCCTCAGTTTCGACTCGTTCGAGATGCCATGCGTTTCCCTCAGCCTGTTCATGGACGACAGGTCCGGTGAACCTGCCAATGCCAATGTATACAGTCGGTAGGCCTGCGCAAAATCGTTGTGGTAACCCTGGGCGTACCGCCACTGCCTGGCGTTTTTCTGCTGGTATTGCAGCCATTGTTTCTTCATGTTCAGCGGCAGCGCATAGCCTTTCTTCTCAGCTTCCACAAGGAAATGTCCGGCGTAGCTCGAGCCCCAGTCGTCCGGGTTGCCCTGTCCCGGCCAGTAGGCAAAGCCGCCATCGGCTACCTGGAATTGTGACAGTTTTTGTATTCCTGCTGTAATGTTCTTCTGTATTTTGGTTTTGCGCGCCAGGTCAATATCGGCTATGTCGGCCAGATAGAGTTGCGGGAACACGCCCGATGTGGTTTGCTCCACGCAGCCGTGCGGGTACTGTATCAGGTAATCCAGCCTGCGGTTGAAGTCGATTGACGGGAACGACGACACCTCCAGCCCGGCTTTGTTGCTGCCGGCCACGCCAAACGAGGCCCAGTCGATCCTGCCCGACTGCCCCGGTTCGAGTACGATTTCCTTATAGGTGGTCGTAACCGGGTTCGGGTTCATGATATCGAGCTCCACATCGTAGCTTGCCTTTTCCTTACCCGATGTCGCAGTGACGGTTACCTTACCGATGCCTGTAAGGTCGGCCACTTCCAAATCGAAGTATGCCACCTTCTCGTCCGGCCTGGCAAAACTTACGCTTTGTGTCGACTTGCCGATAACCCTGAAACCGTTGTTGGCCTTTACCTGCAAGGTCACGTTCTTCACATGGTTTTCCATGGCGAATACGGTTACCGGAAGCGTCACTTTTTCCTTCGGCGTTACCTTCCTCGGAAGCGAGGCCAGGAGCATCAGCGGGCTGCGAACCGGCGTTGTTTTTTCGGCCATGCCGTAGGCATCCATGTCGGCATTCGCGGCCACCACCATCGTCCGTACCGAGCCTACATATTTCGGCAGCTTAATTTCGTGTACCCTGGTCTGGCCTGCGCCAATGGTATACGGCCCAAGGTAGATCACGACAGGCTTGAAACGGTTGGCCTTCTTGGCCTTGCCGCCGCCCATGTCGGCGTCACCCCCAATGCTGAATACCTGGTTTACCTGACCGCCATACGCGCCTATCACGTCGTCATAAATGTCCCATGTTTTCACGCCCAATGCCTCTTTTGCATAGAAGCTGTCCCACGCATTCGGGGTCTTAAAGCGGGTCAGGTCAAGCAGCCCGTCATCCACAATGGCAATGGTATAGGTCATCGCCTTTCCGTTATTCTCGCCCACTTTTATCGTGGTTTTTTGCTCCGGTTTCAATACGGCGGGCATGGTTATCTGCGGCTGCAGTATTGTATTTTTGTCCACCACTTCTATCGGCACGATGCCATACAGGCGTATCGGCGAGTCGTTCAAAGTCGTTGCGTGCGGCTGTATCAGCGTGATGTGTATGTACACATTCGGTGCCAGATCCGGCGTTATCGGGATGGTTACTTTCGTTTCTTCTTTTTGTGTCGGAGCCCAGTAGGTTTTCACTACTTTCGACCCGTTTTCCAGCGATACCAGGGCCCTGCCGCCCTCGCTCGACGGGAATGATATCGTGGCTTTTTCGCCTACGGCATATTTCTCCTTGTCGGTGGCAAACATCAGCATGGCCGCCTCTTCGCCGCCGTTGCCACGCGAACGCCCGGACCACGACGGGTAGTCGATAAGCACCGTTTCGCCTGTAGAGTGGCCCCCTTCCAAGTCGGTAACACGCACCAGGTAGCGGCCCCATTCCTCCTCGTCGGCAGTAAAGGTGAAGTTGCCTTTTCCGGAACCATCAGTAACGATCTGCCTTGCAAATACCGGCGTATTCGAAGTTGCCGAACTGTAGCTGGACACATCATCGTTCGAGGCATCCCACCACCAGCGCCAGTCTACCTTATATATTTTTATCTCGAGCCTGCGCCCGGCTTTGGCCTGTCCTTTGTCGTTTACGGTAGCCACCTCAAACCTGTTGGATTTGCCTGTTTCCAGCATGCCGTATTTGTTGGGCTGCGGTTTTTTGAGCCCCACATACGTTTCATAAGGCGAGTAGCTTGCGGTTACCACATCGGTGCTTACATCCCCGCCTTTTTCGTAGGCTTTGGTGATGATGGCTGCCTTCAGCATGCCCGGCGCACGCGACTCCAGGCGTGGCTGGAGTGTTACCGTGGCATTACCGTTGCCGTCCGTTTTACCGGAATAAACATTCACTTCTTCCGAGCTGAAACTTTGGGTAGGGTCGTCAAACACGTAGTTGAAGTAGTTTTTGAATTCCGTTTTCTGCTTCAGGAATTTGGCCTGCATCTCCAGTTTCAGGTCTTTGGCCACCGCGCCGTGCAGCCATGCTACCTGTACCGTACCCGTATTTTGGGCCGATGCCAGTATGGTTTTCCCCTCCAGGCTGTTCTTTATCTTCAGCCTGTTGGGCTTGATGGTCTCGATCTTGATCGATTTGTAAAAATGCGCCCCACCGACCGATACCATCGCCTCCCAGTTGCCCGTAGGCGCGGCCTGCTGTGTAGGGACCACGAACTTAAAGTGGTTTTTACGGTCGTAGGTCTGCATGGCCTGGTACATCATCTTGCCATTCGGGTCGCTCAGCTTCAGCTTTATCGGGTGCGATGGCGGCAATTTGGCCTCCTTGTCGTTCAGGATAAAGCCAATGAACAGGGTATCACCCGGGCGCCATACGCCCCTCTCGCCATAGATGTAGCCCTTGAGCCCTTTTTGCAGTTCGGTGCCGTCCACGTCGTAGTTGCTCAGCGAAAGCGAGTTGCCGTCCGAAAGCTTTACATAGGTGGTATTCGTACCTTTTTTAATGATGGCGAAAAACGGCTTTTTGTCCGAATTCAGCATGAGTATCCCCTCACTGTTGGTCGTTCCAGAAGCGAGTTTTTGCCTTTGGTAATTGAACAATTCCACGCTTGCCCCCGCTTCCGGTTGGGTGGTGGTAATGCTGGTCACCGCAAAGAAAAAGCTGTCGTTTTTGCCCTTCTTGGCAATCACGCCCAGGTCGCTCGCCAGTACGTTGGTCTCGATCTGCCTGTCGTAAAAATATGAGTTGCTGCACGGGTTTTCGCGCTCCTGCCAGTCGTAATCGTAGTAGTAATAGTCGTTGTCGCCGTCGTCGTATACCGAGAAGTCTTCCTCTTCGTCCTCCTCATCTTCTTCCGGCTCTTCGCTCTGCTGTGAGGTGTCGCTTTCGTCGCATTTGTATAGCGAATAGGCCTTTTTCATCGACATCTCGATGTGGTAGATTGCGCCCGGTTCCGGTTTGATTATCTTGGAAAGGTCGAGCGCAAAAGAGTTCCATTTGCCGTAATTCAGCGTTTTATTGGTATTCAGCACCAGTTTGGTTTTCGCTACCGGAAGCGCGACGTTACGCAGGCCATAGCCGCTTTCTATCTCATTGTCCTGCAGGAACTGCATCACGTTGTTCTCGAATATGCGGTACACCTTCACATCCACGGCGCTCAGGTTGACCGCCTGGAAGTTGATTTTGAGGTTGCTCGATGCCGGCAGTATCGTACCGCTTTTCAGGAATTTTACCTGTGGCTTCAGCTGCTCGAATACCACATTTTCCTTGTGGGTAACCTTGGTTTTAAAGCCGTCTTGGCTTTCAATGCCCTGGAATATCTCGATGGAATACATCCCGTTCAGCGGATCCGGGAAGAACACTTTCAGCAGGTTGCCGTCTACAGCATATTTGAGGTTTTTAACGTCGTCCACTACGGTTATGCCGGTGTCATTTTCCTCGCCTGCCTGAAGAAAATGCTGTACTGCCACAAGCCCGGAAAAATCCTGGTCGCGGCGTACAGGGTCGGAAAAATTGATGAGCAGTGTTTGGTTATCGCTCTCCGAGGCCTGTAAATTCAGCACCTTGAAGTTATCCTTGCCGGGGATGTCAAATTCGTCCGAACCTTCTGTCTCTATGTCGAAAGGCTTGCCGTTCCAGAAGATTTTCACCTTGCTGTCGTGGGCCTTGCGCTGTATGCTGTCGATGACAAAGCCAAACTCGCTGCCGCCTGCCGCGCTGCCTTCAAAGCGTACGGGCAGTTTTTTGCCTTCCTGTTCAGCTGTTACCAGCTTTTTGGCGATGGCCATGTCGAGGTAGTCGCTGGATTTCAGGTTCGCGTTCAGGTACTGCCAGTCACGATTATAGGATTGCAGGTCGCGGGTAACCACAAGGAAGTCCTGCTTTTGCGTCTTTACCCGAAAGTTGAAATCGGCCAGGTTTTCCGGCACGTTCATGAATTTGGAGAGGTGCAGCGTCACATAATATTCGGTGTCCTGCTCCAGCCTTTTGGTGGGGCGGAAGGCAAGAATATTGCCTTCGAGGAAAAATACCTTGCCGTCAACCTTTGGGGAAACCGAGAAGTAATTGCCGTCGATCTCCTGGCCCACCTGCCATCCTTTTTTAGCGGAAGCAAGCCCCACCTGTATGTCGGCCTTAGTTGAAATGATACCCGATGAAAAGCTGGAAATGTACTCCCTGTATAGGGTAAAGTCTGAATCAAAATCTTTACCTGATTTTTTGGAGCAGGAATGCAGGATCAGTGTGATAACTGTGAGGTACAGCACCAGTTTCATGGTTTTCATGGTTGGTTTTGGTTTTCGGTTAACGGATTAATTATGTGGTCCTTATCTGACGCTATAACTAAGAACACATTATAAATATTGTAATAAAATTACAGAATATTTATAAGGAAAAGTAAAAATTTTCTTAAATATGTAATTTGATGGTTTTCAGAGTATTGCTTAGGTGTTTCCACTCTTTCCCATCAGTCCTCACCCCAGCCCTCTCAGGTCGCTTCGTCATGCTTCCTCGCGATGACAGAGGGTGACGGTACGTAACACTCCTGCCGGAAATACACTTCGCTATTAAAAACGTGCTTTTTTGTCATTTTGAGCGCAGCGCAGCGGAGCCGAAAAATCTCAGATTACCGCAATTGTGAAGCGGATGTGGAAAGACTGCTTCGTGCCTCGCAGTGACGGTATTGAAAAAAAGTACGAATGTAAAACGTGATTCTCTGTCATTTTGAGCGCAGCGCAGCGGAGTCGAAAGATCTCAGGATATCGTTATTCCACTTGAGATTTCTCCTATCGTCGAAACCTAACGAAGTGGTTCAGCGAAGCTAAATGACGGAGCGCGTGAAAATGACAGACCCGCGGTCCGTGCTACTTCCTCCTTTGCTTGAAAAAATCCTTAACCAGGTTACCGCATTCTTCCTCCATGATACCGCTTTTCACTACGGTTTTCGGGTGTAGTTTTCCTCCCATGGCACGGTAGCCGCGCTGGTCATCCGCAGCGCCAAAAACCACTTTGGAAATCTGGCTCCAGTACAAGGCCCCGGCGCACATCTGGCAGGGCTCGAGGGTAACGTAGAGGGTACAGCCCGTAAGGTATTTCCCTCCCAGGAAATTGGCCGCCGAGGTAATGCCCTGCATCTCGGCATGGGCAGTCACGTCGTTGAGCATTTCGGTAAGGTTATGGGTACGGGCAATGACCTTGTTATCTACCACGATGACGGCTCCCACGGGTATTTCGCCCTTATCAAAGGCGGCCTGCGCCTCCTGAAAGGCTTTTTTCATGAAATACTCGTCGGTGAAAATGTTTTCCATAGGGCAAAAATACGATTATAGATGAAATTTGCGAGGAAGCATATCATTTACCACAAGTACAGCGTTATACCTTTACAAACCATACCATTATGAAACACTACCTGATTGCTTTTTCGCTTGTTTCCGGACTGATTTTCCTGAGCTGCGACGATACCGATGCGTCTTTCCTGAATGAAGCAAATGTTGCCGATAGTCTCGGCCCAAACATCGATTCACTTGTTTATAGCGACAATGTTTACCTCCCTATTGACACTATCTGGGCACCGACTGACAGTATTTATTTTCCGATAGATTCCATCACATTTCCCGGCGATACCATTGTAATTGATACCACAGCATTCAACCCATGAGCCACCGCATCTCCATCCCAAAACCCTGCCACGAAGACTGGAATGCGATGACACCCAATGAGCAGGGACGTTTCTGCGGGCTTTGCGCCAAAACCGTAACCGACTTTACAGGCATGAGCGCATCGGAAATTCAAAGCTACCTGCTCGAAAACAGTGGGACAAAGGTGTGTGGGCGGTTTAAGTCGACCCAACTGGACACTATCACCATTACCATCCCCGAAAGGGTGCTGTATTCGCAGACGAAGTTCAGGAATATCTTTCTTTTGGCGCTACTCCTAACGATGGGCACAACGCTATTCAGCTGCAAAGACAAGAATCAGACGATCGGGGAGATACAGATAGTAAAACAGGACAATACAGCTACAGTAATTGACAGCGTAAAACCCGCGTGCAATGATAAGCATGTGCTTGGTAATGCCGTACGCGATTCAACCAATTCTGTTGAGGTAAAAATGCCGGAATTCCATTTAACCGGTGCCGTTGCGGTCGACCCTGTACCACCACGATTGGATAGGCATACACTTGTTGGAGAAGTCACCCCTATAGTTGAGAAAGATTCGGTACCTGTCAAAAACAAGGAGGTCCATCTTACCGGATTAACCAGAATAGATACTATCCCGTAGAGTCGTCAAATGCAGGGCGGAATTCTGTGTCATTTTGATCGCAGCGCCGCGGAGTCGAAAAATCTCAATTTGGTAAGCAAGGAAAGACTGCTTCGTACCTCGCAGTGACGGTGGGGGAAGAAAATCTGAATGTAAACGTATTTCCGTGTCATTTTGAGCGCAGCGCAGCGGAGTCGAAAAATCTCATGTTTTCGTTATTAGGTTGAGATTTCTCCACTCCGCTGCGCTGCGGTCGAAATGACAGCATGCGAATCCATCCAAATATCGTAATTTTGCCTACATGGCAGGCGAACTACTCCCACATATCCAGTATCCATCCGAACTGAGGAAACTCAGCCCGCAACAGCTGCCGCAACTGGCACAGGAACTGCGCGAATTCATCATCGACATCGTATCGGTAAAGGAAGGCCACCTCGGCGCGAGCCTGGGCGTGACCGAACTGACCATTGCCCTGCATTATGTGTTTAACACCCCTGAAGACCTGCTGGTGTGGGATGTGGGCCATCAGGCATACGGCCACAAGATACTTACAGGCCGTAAGGATAATTTCGATACCAACCGCCAGCTCGGGGGTATCAGCGGGTTCCCCAAACGCAGCGAAAGCGAATACGATACCTTTGGCACCGGCCACAGCAGTACCTCCATTTCGGCGGCATTGGGCATGGCGATTGCCTCTAAGCTGAGAGGTGATAACCACAAGGTGCACATTGCCGTGATAGGCGATGCCAGTATCGCTTCGGGCATGGCGTTCGAGGGACTGAACCATGCGGGCGTAACCGATGCCAACCTGCTCGTGATACTCAACGACAACGCCATAGGTATCGACCCCAGTGTAGGCGCGCTGAAAAACTACCTGACCGAGGTAAAGGAAGGCCGCAACCCCCGCGACAACAACATGATCAGGTCGCTCAACTTCGACTATTCCGGGCCGATAGACGGGCACGACCTGCCGACACTTTTAAAAGAACTGGAACGCCAGAAAACCCTGAAGGGCCCGCGCTTCCTGCACATCATAACCACCAAGGGCAAAGGGCTGAAACAGGCCGAAGAAGACCAGGTGAAGTACCACGCGCCCGGCAAATTCGACAAGCTGACCGGTGAAATTTTGGCCATAGCCGACGAAGGCCTGCCGCCGAAATACCAGGATGTTTTCGGGCTGACGCTGGTAGAACTTGCTGAACAAAATGAAAAGATTATAGGCATCACGCCCGCCATGCCCTCGGGCAGTTCGATGAAGTTCATGATGGAGGCTTTCCCCGAAAGGGCCATCGACGTGGGCATTGCAGAGCAGCACGCTGTAACCCTCGCCGCAGGGATGGCCACGCAGGGCATGACGGTATATTGCAACATTTACTCCACCTTCCTGCAACGTGCTTACGACCAGCTGATACACGATGTGGCGCTGCAGGACCTGCCTGTCATCTTCTGCCTGGACCGTGCCGGGCTGGTAGGGGAAGACGGCGCTACACACCACGGCGTGTTCGACCTGGCGTACCTCAATTGCATCCCCAACCTTATCATTTATGCGCCCCTGAACGAAGTGGCGTTACGCAATATTTTATACACGGCACAGCTTGGCCCCGACCACCCCATAGCCATACGTTACCCGCGCGGCAGGGGCGAAAGCACCGACTGGCAAAAGCCGTTTGAAAAGATTGAGATAGGGAAAGCACACCAATTGCGAAAAGGCTCGAAAGTAGCGATACTTTCTACAGGCACTATTGGCAATGATGTGGCAAAGGCATTGGCAAAAACACAAAATGCAGGGCTGTTCTCGCATTACGATTTCGGGTTCGTAAAGCCGCTGGACGAAGCCCTGCTGCATACGGTTTTCAGTACTTATGAAAGTGTCATCACCGTAGAAGACGGCGCTGTTACGGGAGGCTTTGGCAGCAGCATAGCGGCATTTTCGGCTACTAACGGTTATTCGTTGAAAATAAACATTTTAGGTGTTCCGGATGCATTTATCGAACAGGGAACCGTTGCACAATTGAAACAATATTGTGGTATTGACGTTATTTCCTTACAAGATATTTTTTCAGCTTATTGAAATTGACGAATTTTGCACCGCATTTCCACTAAAAGTCTATTACAAATGAAGATTAAAGCCTACATTGTAGCCCTGTTGTTTATTGTATTTACCCAAGTTTCCAAAGCGCAGGTACTCATCACGACAACGCTGCCTGATTCCATTACCTACTGGGAACGCACCAATGCACTGGGCCTGGATGTAAACCAGATATCATTTGTCAACTGGAATGTGGGTGGTAACAACTCGGTGTCGATACTGGGCAAGGCCCGTTTTGCAAGGAATTACCACCGCAAAAACGTGAACTGGGATAACGAGCTTATCCTGAAGTATGGCCTTAACAGCCAAGAAGGTCAGGAGACACGCAAGACTGACGACCAGATCCAGCTCAACTCGACCTTCGGCTACCGCAGGGACACGGTTTCGAACTGGTACTACAGTGCCAAGTTCAACTTCCAGACACAGTTTGCCAACGGTTACCAGTACCCCAACACCACCGACGAAATTTCGGGGCCTTTTTCCCCGGCTTACATTTTCCTGGGGGTTGGTAGCGAATACATCCGCAAGGATATTGGGCTGAACGCCTACTTCTCGCCACTGACGAACAAGACGACGCTTGTGCTCAACCAGACCCTTGCCGATAAGGGTGCCTTCGGGGTGGATGCCGCTAAAAAGGATGCCGAAGGAAACATTATCGAACATGGTAAAAAGTCACGTACCGAGGTAGGTATACTGCTTACCAATAACATAAAAAGGCCGATATTCAAGAACATCATCCTCGACCACAGGCTCACGCTCTATACGGATTACATCAACAATTTCGGGAATGTGGATGTAAACTGGCAGCTGCAGCTTGACATGACGGTTAATGAATATGTGAAGGCCAACATCGGTACGCACATCATTTACGACGACGATGTGAAAGCCACCGAGGAGGTTGCCGGCACTGTAGTGCAGGTAGGCCCGAAAATCCAGCTGAAGCAGATGCTGGGCGTAGGGTTGAGCTATACGTTTTAGGCTACTTACAATACCGTTTCAAAATACAGATCCATCAGTATTGCCATTGGCTGCTGATGGATTTTTTTTGTGCCCGGATGGGAAGGTTTTTCCTTTTTGAGGCAGCCCATTTTATGGAAACAGGGGTATTTTAAGGGGTAAACAGGGGTATTTAGTATACCCTTTAGGGAAGCCTGAGATGATTTTAGGTTGCCTCCCGGGGTATTTTAGGGTATAGCC
This sequence comes from Flavobacterium sp. MFBS3-15, assembly GCF_026107645.2. GTDB lineage: Bacteria > Bacteroidota > Bacteroidia > Flavobacteriales > Flavobacteriaceae > Flavobacterium. The sequence continues at coordinate 73,876 of NZ_JAPCHV010000003.1, forward strand.
AATAGGATTTTAGGGTACGTTTGGGCGAAAACCGGGATTTAGAGTAAAACCGGCAATTTCTACGTAATTTATATGTCGCTCTTACGGAACTTTTGTTGGTACCCTTTTACATTTTTGCTATAAACTACGTTCCACTCCCGGGACTCATTAGCCCGCGTATCCAATACCCAACGATCCATTAGGTACAATCATCAGTTCTCCCCGTTGGGTTTAGTGGGCGGTTCCCGTAATCGTATTGTACAACAGCACCGCCTTGCCGTCCGTCAGCGTCGAAACAAAATGGCAGATGTGCAGCAGTCGGTCGTAGAGGCTCATTTTCTCGGTGACGAACTTCTCGGGCAGGAGCTTCAGTACCAGGTTGTCGTAGTTGCCGCCGTTGCCGTCGAACTTATTGTTATAGGCCGTGCAGAAGGTATCCAGCAGGGTAGCGATGATGCGGTAGCCGATCACTTCCTTTTCCACCACCTCGCGGCTTTGGTAGATGTTCTTTACGCTCAGTTTAATGATGTCGTTCATCTGGGCGGTATATTTGCCCTGGTCGGTAAGCGCATGCGGGTATTTGCCGGCAAGGATGGCCTCCTCATTTTCCAGGAATACATTCACCGCGTCGCTTATCAGGCTGCCGATGGCCAGTGCGCGCAGGTAGCCCAGGCGGTCTTCCTTGGTGGTAAGGGTGTTGTATTTGTCGCGGTCGATAGTGTCCTTCACCAACTTGATTAGGTATTCGAGGGCGAACTCCTCCTGGATCACGCCGAGGTTGATGCCGTCCTCAAAGTCGATGATGGTATAGCAGATGTCGTCGGCTGCTTCAACCAGGTAGGCCAGCGGGTGGCGCTCGTAGCCGATGTCGCTGCCGGTTTTGTTGGGGATCATCCCCAGTTCCTTCGCTACATCCTGCACGAATTCCTTATCGCACTGGAAGAAGCCGTACTTTTTATCGGATATGTTGCTTGTCGGTTTCTTGGGTAGCGACTCCTTAGGGTATTTCATGAATGCACCGAGTGTGGCATACGTCAGCCTCAGGCCGCCATCTACGCCGGGGCGCGATGCCGTGAGCAGGTTGAACCCGTTGGCATTGCCTTCGAAATCGATGAGGTCCTGCCACTCTTTATCGGTAAGCTGCCCTTTGTATTGCTGTCCCCTGCCGGTCTTGAAATATTCGCCGATGGCTTTTTCGCCCGAATGCCCAAAGGGCGGGTTGCCGATGTCGTGCGACAGTGCCGCAGCGGCCACGATGGCGCCAAAGTCGTTCATGTGGTAGCCGTGCACTTCGCTGAGGTACGGGTGCTTTTCGATGATCTTTTTGCCTACGAGCCTGCCCAGCGAGCGCCCCACCACCGAGACCTCGAGGCTGTGTGTAAGGCGCGTATGCACGAAGTCGGTTTTGGAGAGCGGTATTACCTGCGTTTTGTCCTGCAGGCTGCGGAAGGCCGAGGAGAATATGATACGGTCGTAATCCACCTCAAAGCCGAGACGGGTATCGTCCTGTTCCTTTCGCAAGCGCTTGCTTGTATCGCCCTGCCTCTTGAGTGACAGGAGCTGTTCCCATTGCATCATCTATTTCAGATTGTAGATTGTAGATTTCAGATTTTGCCAATCAGGCCGGATATTGGGCTTTGGCTGGCATTCGTACAAAAATACCTATTTCGGGTTAAAAACAACAGGCAGGTTAAAAAACTAATCAGGGAGTTATAAACCGGATTTATCCCGGGGTGCATCTCCAACGAAATTAATTCCCTACGGGAAAATAATGTACGGCGTAAAATTTTTCTACCAAAATATATTCCCTAACGGGAAATATCAGCATCTAAATTATCCCGTAGGGATTAAATTTCGGTAGAATTAATGACATGATGGTTGGTTTTCCCGTTAGGGAATTAATTTCGGTTTCTCGATAGTTTGGGGAGGGGGAGAGTTTTATTCGATTCGGAATTTGAAACCACCCCGCCCGCCGCGGCGGGCACCCCTACGGGGGAGGGGGAGTGCTGTACAAACCGGAATGGGTTTAGAAAAAAATATTTTAGCTAAAACCTAAAGCTAATGGAGCCTAATATATACCGTTCCAAAAGATTATGGGATGAAGTCATTCTATAATAATCGGATGCTGAAACGGTTTTGAATTCAAGATTGTTTGTGAGGTTACGGCCTATCAATGAGTATTCTATTTTCTTATTCTTTGAGGTCAATTGCAGTTCAGCGTCGATAAACGTGTAGTTGTTATCTACGGACAAATCTGTAGCGATATAATTCAGGGTAACATTTGCCCTGAATACATCCGACATCTTATACACAATTTTAAACATGTCTTTGAGGCTGCTAAAACTGTTTTGCCGGGTATCTTCTAGTAAATATATACTATTGCTATAATTGATTTTATTCTCAATGCTTACATTTCCCATTGCAGCAGGCCGCAATGACAGTCCCATTGTTAATGTTTGGGCTTCAACATTTCTTAAGTCCGAATTGTTCACTATGTTTTTGTAGAATGAAAGTAGGTAATTGCTTTCCAATTGAATTGTTGTCCTCAAAAAATGGACGTATTTCTCACCTTCAAAATTTATTGAATAATCCCTGTTGCCGGTTTCAAGTAAGAAAGCTGTTGAAATAGTGTTTTCAACACTAATAAGGTTACGATAGAAGTAATTGTTTTTGCGGCTGTTATGAAAAAATGACAGGGACATTTTTGTAAGGCTATAGAAGTCCTGGTAATTATAGCCTAACGAATATTGATGGGTTTTGAAGAATTTCAGGTCCGGCTCGTTGTTCCTGAAGCTGCGGTATCCTGTTAAGATAACCCCGGAGAAAAGATTATCTTCAGAGGGCGCTATCTGGCTATAATTATATGATGTGAATATTGATGACTTGGGATTTAAAATGTAATTTAATTTTAATCGTGGCGATACAACCCATTCTGCAGTTTTAATATTGTTTTCGGTTCTTATCCTGTCAGACAAGGAAAGGTTAAAATACTGTGTATTGACGCCGATATTTATGCCAAAACTGTTTTTCTTAAAGTAGCTGATGTTTGGAAACGCATTAAATACTCGGTAATTGTATTGGTTGTCATTCTGATATTCAGGGCTTGTAAATGTGGTTACATCTTCTCTCTGCGATGCCAGGGCTGATTTTAGCGAAGTATTGGCTTGTGAATATCCCACGTTTACTTTTAATTTTAGCTCTTTTGATATACTGTGGAAGTAATCAACTGTAGTGCTGAAAAAATCCTTGTCATAACGGCTGTCTTCATTGTTTTGTACGATGCTGCCGTCAAAGCCTTCCTCAAAATTTACACCAGGGGTAAGGATAAAGCTTTGTGGTACCCTGCCGCTTGTGTACACTGCACTTGCGCTTAATGCCCCCTTAGCACTGAGTCTCCTTGTAAGGTTGAAATCCTGCCTTGTAAAAAAGTTAATTGAATTAATGTTGTTCAACTGGTAGATGCCATTGTTGTTCGTGAGGCTCATGAAATCTGTTTCGCGGTAATTGAGCTTGCCTTTGTATTCCCAGGCCAGGCTGTCCTTTGGCTTGTTCGCCATATACAACGCTCCTGTGTAAAGCCGTGGCTTTTTGGTCAGGTCTTCGGTTTGGCGCAATGAAAACTCCTGCTCGTCGATTTTATATTGGGTGTTTAATTCGTTGCGCCTTGTAAACCTGTCATCGTATATCCCAAAATTCGCTTTTGCCGTAATGGCTGGAGTAATTTTGTAAAGAAGGTTTGCGCTGGAATAAAAGCTGCTATTGATGTTACGATACTTTTCGTCAACCTGTGAATAGAAATTACCCTGCCCTATGAGTTCTTTAGCTTCTAATTCACCGTCAGTTAGTGATTCGACAGACAGGATGGACGACTGAAAATCGTAGGGGCTATTGTTTACGCCTGCATTATTGTAGGCCCCGACAACGAAACCCTTGATTTTTTGATTTACGAGCAAGCCGGTTACAGAAGATTTGTACCTGTCCCTGTAGCCGTAACCAAGCTTTGCAGAACCCGATAAATCCGATTCGCCTTTCTTCAACTTTAGGTTCAGTGCTACATCTTCAGAATTAACGAGTCCTTTCAGCAAAGGGTTTTCATTAAAGTTTTCAATGGCCTGGACGGCTTCAATGATATTAACATCTATATTTTTGCTCCCGACGGTGTAAAGCTTGTCAAAAAGGTCGTCACCATCAAGAAGGAATTTGCGGATGCTTTTACCTTTATATTTTATTTCGCCGTTTTCCAGTATTCGTATGCCCGGCAATTTTCTCAACAAATCCTCTACAACCTTTTCACTGCCATCTTTAAAAAAATCAGGGTTATAAGTTATGGTGTCGTTGTCTTGAGTTACCGGTTTTTGTTTTTCAATTACAACCTCTTTAAGGGTTGTAATCTGTGGTTTCAGGAAAAAGTCGATTTTCAATTTCGAACCTTTCAAAGGTGCTTTTATATTCTTTGCCTGAGATTCAAAATTTATTGTATTGGCTTCCAGTATCAATGAATCAGAGGGGACATTAAGGAGCATTGAATAGGAACCCTGCTCATCCGTTATAGTATATTTTATGATTATATCAGGGGCACTTTTTTTCCGGACAAGTATATTAGCATAAGGAACCGCCCCATCATCTGATGAAACGGTTCCTTCAAGGGTTTGACCATTTAATTGACATGCCAGTAATAAGATAAAAGAGCTTACAATGTTACCAGGTTTAATCATCTATCAAATATTCTATTCCCCGTTTTGGGATGGATGATGAAGCTTCCACTCCTTCTCCGGCGTTAGGCCTGTAATTAGTGATTTTGTCAAATAAGAGCTTGTATTTTTTCCTGTAGTCGGGCCAATTTATTTCCTCGAACTTTAAATTTCCGAATGGCTTTTCAATTGTTTCATCAGTGTTTTTTAACTGTGTTGCAATTATATGTACCGTTCCGTCATCTGAAGAAACTTCCAATATTAACCCCGGAAGACCGTCGAATTTAAAGGGGCCGTTGCGGTAGGGGATTTCGCTTGTAAAGTAAACTTTATAACTTCTCCCCCTAAATGAGCCGGTGGCCTGTTGGCATTTATAACCCAAAATGGTTTTGGTTACATTTGTTACGGTCCATTCGGTATTATAATTCTCATCTTTGAGTAAATTTTTAGTTTCAACAGGATAAAATGCATATTTTTCTTTTAAATTTTTATACATAATCGCCCCCCTGCTTTTAGATCCTCTGGTGTCCTGAACATAATCTGTATTTGCAGTGACTACTACAGTATCTATCATTCTGGTAAAATATAAACTCTCAGATTGATTTGTTACAAGTTCGTTTGTCGCTATCAGGACGCTGCCATATTTATCCAAATCCATAACATCGGTCCGATAGGCAACGGTGATGGTTTGAGAATAGGTTGCAAACCCTAATAAAAGAAATAATAATACTCTCATGTTTTATCGGGGGTACTCTTCAATCATCCGTTCTACTTCACGGGTTGCGTAAGTTGTCGCGGCACGGGTTGCAAGGCCACAGGCAATTTCCATATTTCGGGGATCATCCCTCGTTTCAGATGTTATGCATGCACTGGCCGTACCCGACGCGCTAAAAACTACATACCATTCTTCAACAAAGACAGATATTTCGATTGTTTTATTGCAACATTCATCGATAGTATCGGTGTTTGAAGAAACTTCCGAAGTTTTCTTAACTTTCTCATCAGTACCTGAAGCAAATACACTGGCGCACACAAATAGGGCACCGAATACAATAATTTTTTTCATAGTATATAATAATTAGTGGTTAATTTTTATCGATGTTCGTATTCTGCTATGGATTCCTCTACCGCTCTTACTGCGGCTGCGTTTGCACCTCTTGTAGCCAGGTTGCAAGCAAGTTCAAGAGCTTCCGGATTGTCTGGTGTTTCAGATTCGACACATCCCCTTGCTGTGCCGGATCCAAAAAAATACATCATATATTCCCCAATCCAGACCCTAACATGAACTGTCTTTTCACAACATTCATCGACAGGTAATTGCTCTTTATGCTGTATTGTCTGTGGTTCGGAATTATAGTTGTTTTGATAAACTCCTGCACTTGCCAACAATGTGCTTAAAAAAAGTAACTTCATAAATTTGAATTTAAATATTAATAATCAGCTAGTTATCGCAATTGCTATATCAAAACTAAAATTAATACTTTCTCACACAATTTATTTATGAAAAAATTAACATAATTAATGGGGTTTTATTAATCTAATAAATTATTAAATTAATTTTTAAATATGTTTATTGTAATTTTTTTAATAATGACACCGATTTAACCCTCCCCTTCCTCACAACCATATACACAAAGCAAGCCGCTACTACGGCTGCCGAAGCATACATTACGGCCGGTATGCGGCTGATGATATCGGCATAGTACCAGCCTGCGAAGAGTGCACCCAGGCCAATGCCGGCCTCAAGGGCTATGTACATGGTAGCCATGGCTTTGCCGCGGTGGTCGGGGTGGCTCATGTCGATGGTCCAGGCATTGATGGCGGGGGAGAGCACCCCCGATGCAACGCCGTATATCCCGGCTCCGGTCATGAGTCCGGCAGGCGTGTCGGCATACCCGATGATCAATAGCGAAATGAAAAGCACGGCCAGCCCTATGGTGATGACGCGGGTGCGCCCGTAACGGTCGGAGGCCTTTCCGGCAATGAAGCGGATGGCCAGCGAGGCTAGGGTAAACACCATGAAGAACATCCCCTTGTTGGCAATGCCCAGGTGGGCGGTCCAGTCGGGTATCAGGGTGAGCAGTGCGCCGTAGCCGGCGTAGGACATAAAGGTGACAATGCCTGCGGGCAGCACCTCTATGGCTATGATGTCGTGCCTCGATATTTTGAGCAGCGAGGGACGGAATTTGCGGCTGTTGTGCAGTGTTTCCTTCATGTTCATCAGGATGAGGATGGACAGCAGCGCAAAGGCCGACGAGCAGTAAAACAGTATGTCGAGCGAGAAATGCAGCCCGATGTAGCCGCCAATGGCCGGGCCTATCGCCAGGCCGGTACTGAAGCACAGCCCGTGGATGCCCATGGCTTCGCCCAGGCGGTCGGGAGGGGCAATGTCGGCAACATAGGCCGCGGTGGCTGTTGGCTTAAAGCCGGTAGAAAACCCGTGGAGGAGCCTGAGGAACAGGAAGCCTGCAACGGATGTGAGCACTGGGTATAAAAATCCGCACACGAAGCATACCACCGACCCGAATGCCATGATGGGCACGCGGCCCACAGTATCGGTAAGCCGCCCGCTGAAGGGGCGCGATATACCTGCGGTAAGCGTGAACAGTGCCACGATGAGGCCTTTATATTCGGCGCCGCCAAGGCTGCTGAGGTAGGCCGGCATCTCGGGTATAAGCATATTGAAGCTGGCCGAGAACAGCAGTGAGCTAAGGCATACCAGGCCGAACTGAAGGTTGTAGATGGGGTGTTTTTGCTTTTCCATTGGAAGTTGTGCAAAGGTAGGTGTTGGGGGAGGCATCTGCAAGCGGGGATGAAATTGTTTTGTACCGCACTTCGTAAAGTTGGAGGGCAGTATTTACAAACGTTCACCCGATTGTTACGAAATTATTCCAAACCCCTCCAAATTTTCATTTTCTGTTTGCAATGTGCGGGCAATTATTATCTTTAACGAAAATTAACAGTTATACTCTTACCTATAAATTCACACACAAAAAATGGATGCTACTAAGCAGGAACTGATGCGCACCATTGGCGAAGCCTACAGCCCGTATCTGGAAGCCGGGAAAGTTTATCATGTCGATGTGACCAAAGGTACCTATGGCGGTCAGCAAAGTGGGATATACTACACAAAAGACGGTAAAAAATACAGTCCGTACAGTAATCTTCCTCCTCAGGAGCGGAAGGCGTTAGATGAAGAATTAAGAAAACTGAACAATGCCACAGACGAGTTGCGCAGTACCATAGATCTTGGGGACCTTTATGACGACCTGCCGGGAAATACGCAGGTACGGTTTACTTTTATAAAAGACGAGCCTGTGGCCATGCAGGTATATGGCGTAGCCGACCTTATCGGCATGTTGGAAGAAAGGATTCTTGAAAAGGCGGAAGGGGTAACCGACCAGGGTGCTTTTAAGAAAGCGGAGGGCATGGGTGAGTTTACAGAACAGGCGGATAAAGTCAGTATCGCAGGCAGCTACAGCATAGCGTTTGAAAATAAGATTTTTTCGCTCAGTTCCTTTTACGGAATGGGACTGGACCTGCTTAATGTAGCGCTTGGCAATCAGTTGCAGCGCATTTGGTTCCGCCTGGAAAATGACGTGCTGACGGTACAAACCGAACCGGCATTCCCGGAGCATGGCCTGCACGGCATTGAAAATAATGCTATAGCCCTTGATCCGGAATACGCCAAAAGGAAAGAAGCCATTGCCGAAGCGATACGCCTTCGCCATGACTTTTTCAGGTCGGCAGGCACATTGCATGATGAAATACTGTACCTGAACTTAGGCGGTTTTCGCGACCACAACTGGCCCGGATATACAACGGGTACCATCGCTGCGAAGTTCCGTGTCATTTATACCGAAAATACCACTATCGTGATAACCGACGGCCTTTCGGACATATATGCCAACGAGCGCGATGATAAGGAATTGGCACATAATGGCATAGGCGCGGAATTTTATGTTGAATTTGACAGCATTGTGCCGTTTTACAAAGTAAGGGACCACTACATGATGGCACTGCTCAACAGTGTGACCCAGATAGCCCTGAGGCACGGGCAATTCAGGGCGCTGATAGAGAAGTTCGAATCGCTTACGCTGCAATTCAACACTTCTGATGTAGAAACATGGGTAATCAGGGACAATGATTCCAACAACGAAGCCGGTACCTTTTTCAACAGTTCGCAGTACGATGCCAATGCGCCTTTCGGGGCGTTACTCACAATGGCTTCGAAAAGCCTGCCGAAGCGTATAAAGCTTAACATTGAAGAGGTAGCGCTGGTATGCGTGAAGCCTTTCGGGAAAGAGTGGTTTGGCAGCGACAGGCTGTCCCACCCTGATGAGGAGGTTAAAACGGCCGCGCGCATGGCGATGATAAAGGGGTTTGAGGAAGACGGGTCGTATAACACCATACCGGTTTTATATAAGTAAACAGCACAATGATACAATTATTGATAAAGGAGGAGGGCAGAGACCTTCTGAACGATACAAGCTTTGGGGGGCTTCCTGTGAGAGAAAGAGGAAGCGAACCTGAATGGCCAAAGTGCCTGTGCGGGAAAGAACTGCAATACCAGGGAAAAATCAGGACCGATATAGGGTACGAAATGATTTTCATGTACGACTGCGACGAATGCTGGGGCGACGGCACCGTACAGGTTGCAAGCGCTGAAAATGTAGAATTTTACCATCCTGAAGATGCATCTGTAGCGCTAAGGAAAACCGAATATGGCGCTAAAAACGTTGCCGTAGCCCAGACAGACTACAATGACGCGAGGGAAGAATGGCAGGGCCGCAGGCGGGATGTTTTAGGACAATTGTACGGAAAGCCGGCATGGATACAGGGTGACGAAACGCCAAAATGCACATGCTGCAATGCCAAAATGCGCTTTGTGGCCCAGCTGGAAGAAGGCCCCGACCACACTACAGCCATGAACTTTGGCGGAGGGTGCGGGTATCTGTTCGACTGTCCGGAAGGCAGGACGGCAAAATTCATTTTTCAATGCTGATACCAAAACCACAAATTAAATAACTAATAAACAATCGGGAACAGGTACAAATGAAAAACTTAAACTTTATAGAAAAGGCCGGGCATAACAGGAAAAATATTGACAAGGGCCTCCGTAACATGATAATTATTTCGCTGATATGCGCTATCCCGGCTGTAGTTTCGAGGCTGTTCTTTTGGGGATATACCCGCAGGGCAATGGTTACCTCGTTGAGAAATAGAGATATAAGTTACATAACCGACGTGGGGTGGCCGGCACAAGTATATGCATGGGGAGGCTTTTTCGCTATCGCATTTGCGCTTTTTTATGTTTACGGCCGCTTTAAGAACGACCTTAAAAATCCCTCTTTCGGGGTGACCAACGACGGGATTTTTATCAACCAGCAGGCACTGCGCAATGCCTTTGTGCCCTGGAGCAACCTACAGAAGGCCGAGCTTCTCGGGCCTGAGGCAAGCCCATTCATGCGATTGGCATTTAAGGATTATAAAGCCCTGATTAAAGGCCAGCCGTTCTTTCTGAAATCCGTTGCGAAGGCCAACCTGAAGGACGATGCCGTAATGAGCATCACAAAACGCGATACCGTAGGCGACATACGGAAGATGTATGAAATAATCAATGAGAAAGGTTTTAACGGCAGGAATTCCGGACCGCACAGTATGCTAAGCTTCACTGACAAATATGGTACTAACCTAAAGGTTTGAAAATTCTATAAAAAATAACCAATAACCTATATAAAATGAAAAAACTATTGACACTGATCGCCATCCTTGGCGGGACAGCCTTTGTACAGGCACAAACTATAGAAGACAGCAGCCGCAGCACGGCGGGCTACATTAAGAGTGACGGCACCATTGAGGACAGGAGCCACTCAACGGTAGGCTACATCAAGAGCGATGGCACTATCGAAGACAGGAGCCACTCAACTGTAGGCTACATTAAGAGCGACGGCACTATTGAGAACAGGAGCCACTCGACCGTAGGGTATGTAAAGAGCGACGGTACGGTAGAGAACAGGAGCCACAGCACCATAGGCTACGTGAAAAGCGACGGCACGGTAGAGGACAGGAGCCACAGCACGATTGGCCGTGCCAGCGGCGTGAAGAAAGAGTGGGCAGCCGTTGTATTCTTTTTCTTTAAGCTGTAATAATTTCGGCATTGGCTGCGCCGAGAAATAATCCTTATGGACTATAAATCTAACCCCGAAGACGAACTGGCGGAAATCCAAAATGTTTTTGGGGTTTTCTTTGTAAAGCATGGCTTCAGGCTGAAGTCGGCCGACAGGCAGGAGATCGTATTTGAGAACGGGTATTCTGAACTGCTGTTCGACTTTGACAATTACGGGATGCGCTGGGGCTATATGGCGCCGCCTGCGGTTATTTATAAAAACAAGCGATCGGGTAAGCGCTATGCGGTAAAATCGTTGATGAATCAACTGCAGGGCATTGACTTTGAAGCCTTGTTCAACGTCTATTGGCACACGCAACAATTAGGCTATTATGAAACCTGGCATAAAATGATTGCGGATTACCTGGACGGCATCATTGGCGACAGCGCCTTTTTATGGGAGGGAAAACTCACTGAAAACCCATGAGCCTAAAGGAACACTGCATAAAGATTTACGAATTGCTGGCCGGAGTGGGAGAGCCGGGCCGGGCCAAAAGTTTTAAGGCATTTGCTGACAGGCTTGAAAGCAGCGACGATGTTGCCGTGTACAGGGACATCATTAGCCTTTATGGCGGCGCAGGATCGTTTAACGACCTGGTCCTGTACAGGGATGGGAAAATTTGCATGGAAGAAAATAACGAACTGGACCGGCTCAGGACCGGGCTGTATAACGCGATTGCACAAGAATGGAACTAAAGGAACTGCACGATACATTGATTGCCGAAGGCTGCGGCAGATTTAGCATTGAAGGCGTTGGTGTACAGCTTTATGACGAAGTCGATCGGCTGGAAATGAAGAACGGCAGGTGGGAGGTGAACTTTTACCAACGCGGGCAGGTATGGGAGACGTTATTCTCCACAACAGATAAGCATGAGGCGACACATTATTATTACAACCATATAATGAAAATGCAGCACTGGCACCTGGTGGCCTTTACGCGGTCTTTTGATGTATTTACTTCCTACAGGTTCACATTGGAAAGCCATGGCATAAAGACGATACAGAATGACATACCCGATTATGCCGCACAAAATGACCATGTGTACCGGTTACTTGTGGTGAATAAAGATATTTTTAAGGCAAGGGAATTGTTTGGAACGGTGCCTTATCTTGATGAAGATTTAAAGAAGTAGCCTTATGTATAATGACAGCCGTGAACTTTTTGAACTTTTGAAGCTACAGATAGGGCAGGGCGACTGCCTTACACAGGAGGTTTCAGACATCTTATCAGCGTATAAAAACGCGGGCGGTGACCGGCAGACAGCCAAAGAGGTGACCGAAGAGCTGATTGCGGTTTTTTCGGGAGATGAAGACCTGCAGGAACGGGCTTACGATGTTTATGATATCGTAACAGGATGGTGCCCGCCGCCGCTGAAAGTCTGGGAACAAAAGATAAAAGAGCCGCTAACCGACGGCATGCGCTTTGAGGATGACGATACGGGTGTCATCTTCAATCATTTTTCTTTCTGCGAATTTATAAAGCATATCATGGTGGCTTATGCCCGCATGACCTATGAGGAAGCGGATGAAAAGATAATGGATTCTTTTCTGGCGTATGTTCCACGTACGTTAGGCCATGTAATGTTTTACACAGGCGAACTGGATTATCACTGGGCCATGCTGGTAGCACACGGCGACCTGTACTGGACACGGGGAATACCGAGCGATGTTAATGGCTTTAGGGAAGAGTACCTTAAATGGTCGGCGGAGATAAGGCAAAAATACAATCTTAAAGAGTCGTATTTGTACTACGACAAATAGCATTTGGAATGGCAGGAGGATTTACAATATACAGTATTTACAGGCTTACCGGGGAGGGGAGGTATTTCCTGCTCCGTACGGTACAGCGGGAGTATTCGAATGCCTCCCAGGCAGAAGAGGACGCGGCCGTTGCGGCAGAACAGCACATTCGTAGCCAAATGCTTCAACGTATCAGCACGGCAGATTTTGAGCTTGTAGGCGAAATGCAAAACTACCCGATAGGCGATGCTTTGTATGCGCCAAACGGAAATATGGTACTCGACATTTATTATATGGAGACAGCGTTTGGGCATCCCTGGATTATTTTAGGTACGGCACGGTCGGAAGAAGCCTTCCTGTCCGAACTGGAGGAAGACGCCGATTTGCTGCGCCTGGAACCCATCGGGAAACCTGTTAAGATTGAAGTGACATTTATAACGGGGAGCGATCTCCTTTGACTAAACGATGAAGCAGGAACCGGCCTTTGTAACATCCCTCACCATTGGCGGGGAAACACACGAAATAAAAGTTTACGGAAACGTAGACAAGACAACCAATTTTATATATTACACCTTTGAATTTAACGACGATAACGGGATCGTGCTTTCAAAATATGATGGCACAGAATGGAAGGTGGACAACGCCGGCGGGGCGAATCGCTTTATTGCAAACCTGTTAGGAAAGTTAATTGATAATAATACAAGATAATGACAGACAAAGATTTCTATAGCCGTATATGCAATTTACAAGCTACCGATGTAAGCCTCGAAACCTATTTGCTTTCGCTTCTGAAACTTGTTGAGAAAGAAAGAGCAATGGAAGACGTTCCTGCCGAATTGTTCCTGCAAATTTTACAGGATGCTTTTACATCCGAACCGGCAAAATTTAATCCCGAGTGGCTGAAAATTAAAAAAGCCCCAAAAGAAGACAATTATGCGAGCGGTTATGATTATGCCACAGCCGTTATCCAATTCCAGATATCGGATCTCCATAAAATGAAAGGAAAACAACTGGATGATCCGTATAAAAGTTTTGGCATCGATTCTGAAACCGGGGAACGATGGTATAATTTTGATGCCTGGGGCAATTTAGAGTGCGGAGCAAGGTGGTGCATTGATGCCGGCAGCGATGAAAATGAGTATGACGTCCTCGATTGGGCCTTTTTAGGGCAACTTCTCGAAATGGGCAGGATATACGAATAAAAACATATAAAAAAACAATGGATAAATACAAAGCATTAACATCGCGAGGGGCGGCAGCCTACCTGGACGCACTTGACGGAATAGGGTGGTTTGGCCTCCCGCACAACGATAAAGCAAAGATATCGGAGCATCTGTCCGGGATCAGCGGTAGCGAGAACTTCTTTTTCGTATTGTCGCACATCGTGAGGGATGCAGAAGGTTTTGAAGAGGGCAACGATTACAAGGAACTTTTCGAAGAGATGGCTGCCCTTAGCGGGATCAGTGTAGTTTCGGCCGGGTTTGAGTACGAAGCGATAGGCTTTGGCGAGGACGAGCTTACTGGGACGGTAGTGACCGAAAAAGGCACTTACGAATGCCACCTGGAGGAGCTCATGGGCTGGCTCGACGGCGATTTCATAGAAGGGTTTGTAAATGAGGAAGTGCTGCCCGGTGAAAATATTGAAGGCCGCTTTTTCATGTTGCCCGCTACCGACCAGATGGCACAGTATGCTTTCATGCCTCAGGAAATGTACGACAAGGCGATCGCAGCCGGCATACTGCCCAACGACCCGGAGTATTTCATGGCTGACTTTGATTAATGAACAATTTTAGCACCAACGGGATGCCTGTGTCATTTAGCTTCGCTGAATCGTTTCGTGAGGTTTTGACCGGAGCGTAGCGGAGTGGAAAAATCTCAAAAAATAGCACACAATAAATATGGGCACAACAGCACGGGAATGGGCAAAAAGCTACTTCAGCAGGCTGGAAACGGCTGTTGAACAACTAAAGAACCACGACCTGGTGAGCCGGGTAAATTTCATTAAATACCCCGGCGCTACCGACGGGCAAATAGGCGAAGCCGAGGCAAAGATATATTCAGAGCAGCTGGAGAATGTTGAATATAAAGACTCGGAGGCACCCGATGGGCCATTTGCCTTTAACGAATACATAAAGGAATTTTACAAGATAAGCAACGGCCTGCACGTGTCGTGGCATTCGGTTATTTTCCCGGAAACAGAAGCCATGGATCCCGGTGGCAAATTCCCGATAGCATGGCCGGACGACGACTATAAGGAAGGCTGGATATCTGTCCTGCCGATAGGAGGGCTTGCCAGTTCGATGGGTTTTTCATTTGGCGGCGACCCGAAGGAGACCAGCCTGGGTGAGTCGGAGGAAAGCTACGGCGCACTATTCAATTACTTTGACGGTTTTAATTATTATTACGATGCCTGCATCGCATTAAGAAACGGTAACCCGTCCATAAAATTTGGGGATGACCACAGTGCTTCGTATGACGAGCCGCATGCCTGCGATTTCGTAATCTACATGGAGTACGCCCTCTCTACCTTCTTCTCGGTAAGGGACCGTTCCGGGGAGCTGCATTTTGCCGACACAGCTGTACATGAAAAGCTGGAAGCGATGACGGAAACCCTGGATTACAGCGAACTTGTAGCGCTGCTTGCCAACAATGAGCATACGGACATCGATTCGGTCATTGCTTTCAGCTATGAAGAGATTGGCAACCAATATGCCGATGAGGAGTACAGGAAGGAGCTTCCTGAGTCAATTTCACAACGTATAACCACATTAATAGGAGAATAATATGAAACCATTTGATATACGCTTTTATAACGAGGAAATGTTTGATGATGCGATGCTTTTTATGGAGGCGGCTGCAGACTGCCTGTTGGGCGAGATGAGCAGCCGTGTGATACTGGAAAACCATACGGCGGAGCACACCGTGATGGGGTCGGGAACGCCATCCAACACCCGCGATGTGAACATAGGGTCTGGGTTTTATGATGTGATGAAGCAGGCGTTTGCTGAAACTCCCGCCGATGATTACCTTACATTTATTATCGAAACAAAGATAAAAACAGCCGAAACACCGGAAAGGCAGCTGGAGGCAACGCATCGTGTCCGGGTAAAGAACCCGATGGCCGGAGTAAAGCGCGAAGACTGGCCGGAGTGGGACGAGCCGCAGTTTGAAACGCCCGAAATAGTGCCGGATGATGCGCCGCAGGCAGCGCCAAGGCAGGATGATTTTACCATAAGCGTTACCCCGCAGTACACAGGGGGCGATATGTTCGACTTCCTTGACGGGACAGCACATTTTGTGCTGACGGTACTTTCGGGCACACCCATCAAAAAGTTTGATGTTACTGCGAAGCTGATGCACGAGTGGCGCGAAGAAAAGCTGTCGGTTGAGGTAAACCCGAAAGCCAAGGGGCATGAAATTAGTGTTGACCTTTCGGCCAATCTGCTGG
This sequence comes from Flavobacterium sp. MFBS3-15, assembly GCF_026107645.2. Taxonomy (GTDB): domain Bacteria; phylum Bacteroidota; class Bacteroidia; order Flavobacteriales; family Flavobacteriaceae; genus Flavobacterium. The sequence goes on from NZ_JAPCHV010000003.1 coordinate 89,903, forward strand.
ACCAGGTAAAGGGACTGGGCAGCTACAGCCACGGCGAATATGAAAAATTTGATTACTTCTTTGAGCTTGAGATAACCGATGCCGACGACAAAAAGCACAAACGTAAGGTATCTGTACAGCTGCCGAACCCGTATTATGAAGGGATTACTGCTGAAAAAGACATTGCCCGTGATGCGCTTGCTGAGGTATTTAAAAGGAAGTATAATGAGGACATTGCCGAACTGGACATGGAAAGCCAGGAGGGGTGGTGGGCCTGGAAAAAGGACGGGGTTTCGTTCCAGTACGGCTGGAAGGATGATGCCATTGTACTGTACCGCTATCTGGGTGCCGAAGATTATGACGCAGATGCCGACGAAGTATCAGATGCCATGGACAAGCTTAATGAGTTTAACGATGGTGCAGCAGAGTTGGTATATGTAGACAACTACTTTGTGCTACAGTATGAATTCAACCCGGAGTGGATGGATGCGGACGACCTGGAAAAGAAGCTGGACGAACTTGAGGACATTGCGGATTCGGATGAGGTGTCCGGGTTGCTGGGCGCGTATGAAGGGGAGAGTTAATGCGGCCGGAGAGTTGTAGTTTAAAGAAGTAAAAATATGTTCGTAAGATATGTATCGGCTTTGCTTATGTCAGGTTTCCTGCTCATTTCGTGCGGGCAAAAGCCCGGTGATGAGAAACCAAAGGCAGAAATAGCCCTTCCCAAGATAAGTAAAGCCGAACTTTTAGAAGCCAAAATATTAATTGCATCGGGTGGGAGCACTTCTTTTTGGGATGCCGGCGAGTATATCGAAAGCCCGGAACGTCTTAGGCTTCCGGAAAAGCCTGAGTTAAGTACTGAATTTCGTGTAATGTCCGCAGGATGGACGAACGACTACGGCCAGGTATATTCTGATAGCCAGACAGATGAGTTGGACATGATGGCCATCGGGTTCCAAATGCTTTCAAATAAAGCGATAGCTATCGTAACCATCGATAGCTCGTGGACATCAAAGGAAGATTTTGACAACCTGGTACAAACGATGGCTGATGAATGGAAACTGGACAACAAGGCCGACGGAAAATTACTCATATGTGTAAGTCGCCCGCTCAATAGGGTTGGCATTGTGTGCAGCGGCAATCTCAATGAAAGGCTGCCGGCTACCGAAAAACAGAAAATAATTAACAATATTATGCTTTCCGAATTTTCGAAAGGGAATTATTTTGAAGGAACAAAAAAAGGATTGCAGGCCGTTATGCAAAATGTTTACAGGATAACGGATAAGCCCTTCAAAGCAGGCGGATAAGGGCATCCAACACCACTAAAAAATGAATACCTAATTATTATACTATGAAAAACATACAATTAGCACAGCTTGATAAATACGGGGGCAACCCCAATTATGAACACATTGAAGGCAATATCTACAAAGACCTCGAAGAGAATCATTATGTATTTGCCCTAAGCTATGAACTTGAAGACGAGGAGGACTCCCAGTATCCGCTGGAAGACATTCTGGACGAATTTTACCTGCATGTGTCCGACTTCATAGATGAGGACAGTTACTATGAATCAAGGAATGTGACCCTGGAACTTGGCGGCAAACTGGATAACGTGAGACAAGCTATCAGCGCAATCATCGGCAAACGGGTGTACAACCAGGAGTTTGATGATGAAGAAGGGGTTACAAGGGTAAGGCTTGTGATAGAGTAGGTCAGAGAATAGATGATAGATTATAGACGGATAGACGTTAGATAAAAGATAAAAAGATGAACGATAGCAGCAACGAACAATACATTGCGCATTACAACCGGAAACAGGAAGCGATTGAAAGCATATTAGGTCCTTCGGCGGGTGTTGTCGGGCATGCCATGATCCCTTTCAGGGTATTGGCGGGGATGACGATAGGGCAGGTGGATATGCATTATTTCCCTAACCACACAGAGGGCACAGGCTTTACCACGATGGAACTCATCAACACTGACGGCACAGGCCCGAAACCCAACAAAAAAGGGACGTATGAACTGGTAGCCTTTACTAAGCAGCCTTTTAACGACATCAACCAGGATCCGCCCACGGCGTTCAACCTGATGGAAAGGCGCATGTGCGACAACTTTACGCAGATTGCCGCGGCGGCACAGGAAAAGGTGTTTAACCCCTATGAAATATGTGGCATAAGGGGAAGTGACGGCGAGGTGCGGTACATCATCTTTGATGTGTACAGGGAATTTGAAGTCGACGGCCACAGGCACCACCTGCTGCTTTGCATGGAAATATTTGAGGAAGAGCTGGCCACAGTGGAGAACTTTGGCCACAAAGGATTCCTGGAAATGCTTAAAATGATAAAGATTTACCCCTACAGCGACCTGGACAGGAACTGGGTGGGGATTAAGAAGTAAATCCTGCACAAATTTTAAGGTATTATTTTCGGACATTTCAATTATTGGCAAGGCTATGAGTAGAAAACTTTTAGAACAAAAGGAATGGGAGTATTATTTATATGAAGATAATGATACGATAGAACTGTCAGTCCCTATTGCCCGGCCAAATCCCGGATTTGACGTTATCCACATTTTGGACGGGCCTGAAAAAGAAAAATATTTACAAACAGGCATTACTGCCCTTGAAAACAGGATAGCAGATATGAAGGTAAATTTTTATGATTACAAAATGAATTCATGGCGGTAACATATGCCTGAAAAGCCATGGAATAAAACTCATGTGATGGTTACAAGGGGATGTACTCCCAAAAATAAACACTAAAAAATGAAAAAAGAACTCATACTGTCGCCCTCAAAAAAGAAATCGAAGATTGAGGGTTTCCCTGCGCTGAAGAGCTGCATGGCCGACATTAAAGGATTCAACAAAGTGCTGCTGCCCATAGTAAAGCTGGACGGCGGCGTAATCGACCAAAAGTGGGAGGGTGTCCCTTTTACGTTTATTGTCCAGAATGTGGATGTAAGCCGTATGGATTTCCGGCTGGAGGATGGAAAGTACCAACTGCTTGCCCCGCTCAAGCTGCGGAAACTCGATGAATATGACCAATCGGACGTAAAGCGCGAATACCTGCAAACATCGGTTGACAAAATTGAAAAGATTAGATACAGGCAGACCGATGTATACAGCAAGGAGGGAAGGCTACTGCATTCAGGGTCATATTCACATGATGCCAACAGGCGCATCGCCTATACGTACGGAGAAGTTAAGGGGACAATCATGCCGGTTAGCCGTACCGTGCAATACTATCTTGGCAACGGGGAGTGGCTGGACTCGGAACACAGCACATTCCAATATGACGCCGATGGTTTCCTGAAAGGCACTGCCCTGCACCAGTCGGCACAGGATATAAAAGTGACCGAAAAGATACTGTACAAAAAAACCCGTAAAGGGTTCACAGCATTCAAGGAGCTTGCGCCGCACCATTTGCCCGCAACGGATGAAAAACTGGGTGTCACGTATACCAGGGTGCCCTTCAATGCCGTATTCAGGGAAAAGGAAACCGGATGGGACGCTGACCTCAACGGATGGTACATTGTTGGCAGTAACGACGACATGATAAAGGAGGATCAGGCACGGTTAATCCACCTGCACGCCTTCAGCCATTTTTATGACCTGTATTCAGGGTTCCTTAAATATACCTGCAAGATTGAGAACCGGGACAAAATTGCTGTAAAAGTCAACGAAAAAGACGGTTTCCCTGATACTATAGAATATACCTTCAGCTGTCCTGAAGAAAACGGCAAAGGAGTGTTGAAATACAGGGAAAAGAGCGATAAAAAAGTGGTAATGGAATGGGGAGGCACCTATACATTCGAACATCTGGGCCATGAGATACATGTAACGCACGAAAACCAATATGGCACCAAAACGTTTACCCTTTCGGGCAACTGCACACTGCAGCAGGCGGTGATGATGGTGCGTTTTCAAAGCTATTTGTGGTGGCATGACTTTGGGCAGGAACGGATTTCAGACAGGCTGATGCATCCGTATAACACAAACCCCGTAACGCTGAAATTTATATACAGCCAGATAGAAGACGGCATTGAGCGCATTGTTCAGGAAATAGAAGTAGAAGACAACAGAACCGAAGGCAGCTTGCGTACCGGAAAGCCGTCTTGGCTGCAAAGCGACGAAACCCCGCGCGACCCTGACGGCCAGAAGATGGAGTTTGTGGCACAGCTGGACCACAGCAATATGTTCGGAACGCTGTTCCTGTTCTACTCAGAAAAGCACCAACAGGTATCACAGGTGTTCCAGTGTACGTAAAGATAAATGATTATGGATACTATAAAACGCGACTATGTAAAGGCGAACCTTTCGCCCCTGAATAAAATACTCAACAAGCATGGCGGGCTGGAGAACAAGATAAAGCTGACCAAACTAAAGACGGACCAGATCGATTTCCTGTACGAGCTGATGACGCAGCACATGGAGGAATACATAGAATATGCCCGGGAGGAGATATTCGATTTCCATCGGGAGGAATTACAGCGCTACCTGGACATGCCACAGTATAAAAACTGGCAACTCCCGGTAGAGATTCACGGGATTAAATTGCCCGAAAAATTTGAAGAGGGCTGCGAATGGGAACTGCAGATAGGCAGGACATGGTTTGGCGGCACCCAAATGGGACTGATGATGAAAGGCTGGGAGATAGACGACCAGTATATTGTGTGAAATAAGGCTGCTTTCTCAGGAAGCAGCCTTTATTTTAATACATCGTTTCTGCCTTGAAGCCGCCTTTGGAGCGTATGTGCTCTATAACGTTCGGAAGTTCATTATATGCGTCGGCTACAATTTTTACCGGGTCTTCGGCAGGAGCAATACCCATTTCTTCAATGAGCCATTTGCGGTAGGGGAGGAAGTCAGGATGGTTTTCCGCATAGTCATTGCCGATGCGTTCACATCTCTCCTTATCAAAAGAACTATACGGATCCTTCACATACGAATCCCAGCCCATCTTAACGCAATAAGCGCTATCAACCAGCACAAAGCTTATCTTAATGTCGAGCGCAAGGCAATGGACGCTGAAGAAATCGCGCAGGTTGCCCGCAACGACGCTGTGATGCTGCTGTTTTGAAATGCGCACAACGGGTTGGTTAACCAGCTCTTCGCCTTCGCGGATGTTCCAGAAACAGTACGTTTCGTGTATGCCGTTATAATAAAATGGGATAAACTCAGCCATTACATTGCTGTTGATGATCGCCTCAAGGTTGTACTTCCATTCCTCCGGATCGCTTATATGGATGTACCGTTCGGTTTCGGTATCGTCAAAGGCAATTGTTCCGGGAAATTGGTAGAATTTCTTTAGCAGTTCCGGCACTTCGCCATTTGGGAAATTTGTCGCTATTTTTTGTAGGTCCATGTTATGCGTCTTTAAGCAGCGCTTTTATTGCTTCATTATCCCGTCGCAATGCCAAAATTTTGGGTGTGAGGCCAAACTGGTCGGCCCTGTTTGGGTCGGCGCCTTTTTCAAGCAGCAGTTTAACTGTTTCGATACGTTCGTCTCCAACCGCGCCTAACAGCGGGGTACACCTGTCCGGGTCCAAAACATCGACTTTAATGCCTGCTTTGAGGAGTTTCAGGACAATTTCATTATGCCCCTTCGCTGCGGCGACATGCAACGCCGACCTCTCGCGTTTGCGTACTTTTGGTGCACCGTTGGCCAACAGGTATTCAACAGTCGCCAGGTGCCCGTTCTGGCTGGCATAGAACAAGCCTTCGCCAAGCCCTCTGTCACGGTCTTCTTTGGTGGTTTCAAGCGTTAGCAGGTGCGCGATCATTTCCGTATGCCCGCTTTGTGCCGCCATGGCGATCGCTACATACAGTATGTCATTCTCTTTATATAATTGTTTTACATCTTCCAGCCTGTTTTCTGAGGCTGCAACGTTAAGTTCAATGTTCATATTTAAATATAGTGGCGCTTATTGAAAAAACGCCCGTTTTTGCCGGGCGTTTCCTGTTGTTTGGGTTAGTTATTGCTTAGTAATGCAATTTTCTTAATGTGCGATAAGCTTTCGAACCTCGAAGCCTGGCTTCCCCATTCGTTCGGGCTTGAGAAAGTAAACGAAAGGGAATCGATATGAATGCTCCTCCAGTTGTCCGGGTTGCTGAAATCAAGGTCCCTGTGCCCGTTGATGTGGTTGATCCTGAACAAGCCTACTTTGGTATCGCCAAAAAAGTCGTCCGTCATGCGCACCACTTTATTGTGCATCTGGCCCAGGCTGTAAATAGCATACACCTCCATGCCTTCAAGCTCGAACTCCACGTCGTCGTGGTTTCCCGAAAGGATAAGTGCCCGTTGCTCCGGCGTAAAGTCGATATCCTCGTCTTCGCCTTCAAGCGCTATAACTTCGTTATAAATGCTTGTGCTTACTTCACTATCCTCTTCCTCTTCATATTCCTCTTCCGGCTCCTGCCTGCGCCCGTTGTCAAAAACGGTTATTTCCTGGGTCAGAGATGGGTCGAACAGGTCGAGCGTTTCCTTAATATCCACCTCGCATTCGAGGAAGAAGGTAATGCCGTTGCGCTGGGCATCCTCCGGGGTATCGCCGCCCCATTTGGCCAATGCCGCGGGTACGTCCATGTCCTTCACCCAGTAGCCGTAAGAAACCTCACCGCCGCCTTCTACCACGCACGGGAATTCCTTTACCCATTCGCCGTTGCGCTTTGTTTCAGCACATCGTTCGGCAGTCCTGGTCTCAGTGCCCAACTCAATTCGTTCCTCTGCATTGTTTACCGTGCGCTTGGCATAAAAAGTACCCTTAACGCCTATCACGGTTACGGGGTCTTTACCAGCCTTAACGTTTACCGTAGCCTTGATCATCGGGTCGAAATAAGCCCAGGGATTCTCAACATATAAAAATTCCAGTTTCACGCCGGTGACACCCACCATGCCTTTGATCTTGTCAAAAAATCCCATAATTATTTACAAAGTTTAATTTCTTTTCCGCTATCTGAATCCTCAAATTTTTTGAACAGCTTCCCGTCCACATATACTTCATACCCGGCTTTTACAGGTACCTTCACTTTTTCGCCCGCCTTGTATTTTGAGGTTGACGATGAACCGTCGGCACGTACGCGCACCTCGATTTCCTTTGAGCAGTTGTTGATGAGGTACACATCGAAATAGCCGCCAACAGCTTCTTTAGCAACTGTAATCCCGTTTGTTGCAGCCGTTACCGCCTGCGATGCCATCACGGCCAGCAGCACGATGGCCGCGATTTTTTTGAATGAGTTCATTTTTTATTGTTTTAAGGTTATAAATAGTGTTTTACAAGCAAACAAGCTAAGTTATCAATAAAAATTTTCAGTCCGACACTGAAAGCAAAAACTTGTTAATTATTTCTTAATTTCCAAACAGGCCCTATAAAGTCGTTGATATACGGCATCATCATACACCGGCTTCATGGGTAATATCTCCTTGTTCCTGACGAACAGTTCTTTTTCATAATCCGACTTCAGGTCCCACAGGTTCTTTTGCGGGACAGATAGCTTTTTGAGATCCGATAGTGCCGTCTTGCGCTTGTCTTTTTCCAGTCCGTCAAATAATGCTGTGAGAGTTTCAAGGGCATTCATGTCGTCCTGGCCGAACGACCAGTTGGCATGGTAGTATGCCCTGCACTGCAATTGGCGCACAGCCTGTAATCCGGCAGAAACATCAGTCTCTTTTTGGTTCCATGTCTCCCATAGTCTTGCTTTGATTTCTGTATCGAACAGCTTATCAAACGGTGGTTCGGGCAATTCCGGAGCCGTATATTTCGACCGGCTGTTGCAGTGTTTCAGCATCAGTGCAGTAAGTTCTTTAAATTTAGCATGATCGATCGTCCTTGTCCATCTGGCGCCACGTTGTAGCATTCGCTCAATGATCTCTAAAGTGACCTGCTCCATTTGGCTGATGCCCTTTTCATGATAGATCTGGTACTGAGAGATCACTTCATCCAGCAAGGTATACTGCGAGCGCAATGCAATGTTCAGGTCGGCATTGTGCCGTATCACCAGTTCCGAAGCAAACAGCATTGTGAACAGGTACACCTCATAATCCACACGTTTCGTTGCGCCCAAAAACTGGTGTTCATGCAACAGGTGCGCCATAGCCGACATCCCGTTGGGCGCTGTCATGTTCGGATTGGCTCCTTTATCAAGCAGCAGGCGGGCAATCTCAAGCCTGTCAGCAAAGTTCTTATTCGTAAAATCGCGCGACAATGCCCTGTTGATGAGCGGGTAGGCAATCTTACGGGATGATGCATGCAGGAACGCCGAGGCATCCACATCATTTTCATCCATCAGCTTTTTGAAGGCTGCCAGGTCGGCATTGTCTATCGCCGCTTGTATTTCCTTGCTCAGCGTGGGTTCGAGTACTGTTACCATTTTCTAATTTAGTGGTTAGGTAATGCCCCATATTCCCTCAGCCTGTTTTCGATAAAGCTAAGGTCATCCTCAGGGAAGGCAATCTGCAGGTCACGGTAGGTTTTAACAAGATTTTCCATTTCTTTACCATAGGCTGCGGCTTCACTCTTATCAATAAACAGGAGCTGCCAGTTTTCAATGCAATACATTCGGAGGCAGGTTTCATAATACTCCCGCAGCGACAGTTTCAGGTGGTGCACCTTCTCATCGTTGTACAGGTAGAGCTTATTTTCGAATATCGAATTATCATCTTTCCTGTCAAAATGAATGCAGGCGTATTGGTATTTTACATTGGTATTGTCAATAATGTGCAGTTTGCCTATCAGCTCATAATCTTTGTTGTCTTCGGTCGTAAGTTCCTGAAGCCACGGTTCGGCGCCCAAAAAGTCCCGTGGACTCGTGAAGCTGTAAGACCCGATGTTGTCCTGCCTGTGCGTGAGGTTGGGGTGATTGCTTTTATCCTTATCAAACGAATATTGCAGGTTGTTGTCCCAGGAAACTTCTATCAGTTCTTTAAACGACTCGTCAAGGCTAAAGGTAAAATCACGCTCATAGTCGGGATCATCCTCCGGCTCACCATTAAGCACATACAGCTGGATATTCAGGTGTGATGGAATGATATCCAGGTAGCCATCTTCACAGCTTTCAATGCCGGTTCTCGGGTTGTATTGCAATTTTGTTTTAAAATCTTCGTATTTTTTGGTAAGGTCGTACATGATTTCAGTTGTTTAATCTGACTGCAAATTACTATTTAATCAACAGCTCTTATTTATAAATGAATATTCGTTATATGTCTTTGAAAATTTGTTGAGGTACAACATGAATACGTTAATCATCAGTAATATACGGTATTTCAAACGCCGCTTTTATACCGGTCATGCCATTGCGGAAAGCAACGTTCGATATCATGACAGGCATGCTGTTTTGGGTACCCAGCCTTTCCATTGTTATGCGTACGTCCTGCGCTTCAAAAATGCTCCTTTGTTCACCCGGCTTTAGCGGCCCTCCTGTGTCGCCAACTTCAAACCGCAATTTCCGGTTTTTCATACCGAAACGTACCGCAACATGCCGTTCACCGGGAGGGTTATGAGCAATCCTTTTTACCGCATTGGCAAGCAGCGGCTGCGTTAGCATGGGCGGAAGGTACACCGCTTCGGCATCCAGCCCGTCGTCATCTACCGTAAAGCTAAAGCCGCCCTGATGGAGCAGCTGCTGTACCGTGAGGTAGTTCGTTACCATGGCGATCTCTTCCTCCAGCGAAATGTAATCGCCGGCACTGTTCTCAAGTATCTGCCGCGTCAGGCGGGCAAATTTAGAAAGATAGGTGGCCGCGACGTCGGGTTTATCTTCCCTGATGAGTTTTTGGATGCTGTCGATGGATGAAGTGATAAAATGCGGGCTCATTTGCGTAAGCAGCAATTGCTGGCGCAGTGTGTTGCTTCTTTTGGAAAGCAGCAGGTTTTTCTTTTTAAGGAAACGGTATAAGAACAGGGTTACCAGTGCCAGGAATAATGCTGTTATTACCGACACCCATACCTTCACGCTTTTGCGGAAGCTTTCCTGATCCAGCTTTGCCCTTTGGAGTTCGCGCTCCTTCTTCAGCAGCTTGTTTTGGGTCTCAATCCGTTTGGTCTTGAAGTTAAAGGCCATTTTTTCGGCCATGCCCTTTTTCTCCCCGGCATTAAACCTGTCCTCAAGCGATTGGTGTTCGGTCAGGTAGCGGTAGGCCGTCGGGAAATCCCCCATCCCAAAATAGACCTCGCTAAGGCAAAATGCCGCAACAGACTGGTCATCAATAATTTTATTGGCAGATGCTTCGTCATAAACCAGCTTCAGTTGGTATTCCGCTTCTTCATACTTTTCGTTCATGGTGCATATTTTGCCATAATCTATACGGCAGGTATTCACATCCTTACGGTCGTATTTCAATGCTGCGTCCAACGCAAGTTTGTGATAATATTCAGCCATCTTAGGATCATACCTGCCGGTGTACGGATCGGTATGGCAATGTGCCAGCGAACCCAGCATGTTATCAATGTTCTCGTATTCCGGGATTTTTTTTGCCAGTGCCAGCGCTTCCTTAAAGATCGGTATCGCCAATTCGGCATTCCATTTACGGTATATTTGACCCTGCCGCCATAGAGCCACCTCAAGCAGCTTGTCATTTTTAAAGGTCCTCATTGTTTTAACCGCACTGTCTGCATAGGTCATCGCCCTTACTATGATACCATGCCTCCGGTAGCATCTTTCGAGATTCAGGAGGCAATTGACGACGGTTTCCTTGTCACCTGCTTTTTGGAGTATCCCCACGGATTCTTCCCCCAGCGCTATTGCAGTAAGGTAATCTTCTGTATCGGAATAGAGCCTGGAAAGGTTATACAGGCTAAGCCCAAGCTCTTTTTTAAGATTGTATTTCCGGGCGACAGCTATGGCCTTTAAATAATTGGTCTCTGCTTTTTGCTCGTTGTCATTGTTGTAATATTTCAAACCAAGCCGGTTCAGCGAATCCGCCATCTTTTCAGGAGAAGCTTTCCTGCTGTTGCGCTGCGCCACAGCCTCCGGCGGTAAAAACGCCAGAAGAACAATTATAAAGCACACAGCAACAAGTCGTTTCATCCGTGCCTGTTTTTTATTTTGTAGGGAATGGCGAAACGGCTTACCGCGCCTTTTACGATCCCATCTTCCACAATGGAGGCTATTTCTATTTCACCATGAGCAGCATTGAGCCTTTCTGCGGTAATTTTGGTCGCCATAGACCGGTGGTCCTTTCGGGCTTCCGTCCCGATTCCTTTTCCGTTATCGGCTACTTCAAAATAAAGCCTGTGCCGCTGCTTATAAAAACGTACCCGTATCATCCCGCCTTCTTTTTTTCCGGCAAGGCCGTGTTTTATGGCATTTTCTATAAAAGGCTGGGTGAGCATTGGGGGTATGTATATTGTCTCTTTGTCAATGCCTTCCTCTGCCGTAATTTCAAATTGGAAATTATTGTAAAGCAGCTGCTGTATCACCAGGTAGTTGGCAGTCATGCTAAGCTCCTCTTTCAGGCTGATGTATTGCAATGACGAGTTTTCGAGTATTTGTAACGTAAGCTGCGAAAACTTCGAAAGGTAGTCTGCCGCTTCGTCATTTCTATCTTCATAAATAAGGCTTTGTATGTTGTCTACCGAGTTGAAGATAAAGTGCGGATTCATTTGCGTAAGCAGTAGTTTTTGCTTTAGTTCGTTGTTCCTGTTGGTGGCAATGGCGCGTTTTTGCCTGAAGTAAAAATACAGGAATGCCAGCACGGTTGCAAGTACTATAATAGTAAATATAAAGCCGAACAGGAAAATGTTTTTGCGTGCATCGGCCTGTTGTGCCTCAATCTTTTGTGTCTCAGCGGTAGCCTGCAGCAGGCTGTTTTGCAACGAGAGCTGCTCCGCATCAAATTTTACCGACTGCGCTTCGGTACTGGTAAGCATTGCGTCATCCATCAGTTCCCTTTTAGACTGCATGGCTTCCATACCATAGTTATAGGCCTGCTCATAGTTTCCCAGGCCTTCATAAAGCCTTGCAAGCAACTGGTTGGCCTGTATATAATCCTCGTTTACTTCGCCCGCCGGCTTCAGGCTGATGCACTTTTCCAGAAAAAGCCTGGCCTGCGGTATGTCTTTTAAAGAAAGATACAGCTCTCCAAAGTGTAGCAAAATACCCATGCGGATGTCCACATAACGGTTTTTTGTTTCATCGGCTAATGCCTGCCGGTAATACATCACCGCTTTTTTGCTGTCGCCCGTCATAAAGCGGCACATACCCATCCGGTCTTTTATATATGCCTTTGAATTATAAAAGCCGGTACCGGGCGTATCGTCAAGCGCTGCGGAGAGCAGTTCCATTGCCTCCCGGTATTTTTTCTGGTTGATGAAATAGTCGGCATACAGTACTTTGGCGGTAACAGCATTTTGTTTTTTATGGGGATTGCGTTCAAAGATCCCTATAGCCTGCCGGTGGTAACGCCCGGCTTTGTCATGATCTTTTTTAAACAGGTGGATTTGTGCCATTACGCTGTAGCAGTAGGCAATGCCTATCGAATCCTGCAATTCGCATTTTATCCCGAAGGATTTTGTAATGTAATAAAACGCATCATCATACTTCTGCGACCTTACGTACGCCTGCGCATTGCGGTAGGCTGCATGGGCGCGCAGCTCCTTACCGGCAATCATAAATCCTGAATCCACGTCATTCTGGGCCGAGGCCGCTTTATAATTTTGCCCCGCCCTGCTGCAGGTGTCGGCTATGTATTGCAGCGAGTCGATGCGCTTATAGTTTTGGGAATAGAGGGTGTCGACCGTACCTGTCAGGATACAGCACAGCATGCAAAACCGTATTATACAGCGAGCCCTCATGCTATCAGGCTACCACTTGCTGTAGCTTTCCAAAATAGTCAGGAATTCTTCTTTTTTGCGCACCGCCAAAGGTATTTTCGATTTATCCTTCATTACGATGGTCGCCCCGCCGTCGGCCTTGATGAAATGGTCAAAGTACAGCATGTTGATAAGGTGCGACTGGTGCGAGCGAAAGAAGCCCTGTGGTGTGAGCAGCGTTTCGTAATCCTTCAGCGTATTCGATACTACCAGCTTTGGCGCGTTGATGAAATAAAAGGTCGTATAATTCTTGTCCGATTCGCAATGCACAATATCCTGCACGTTTACCGAATATACCTTTTCGGCCGTTTTCAGGATGAGCTTCTGCAGGTTCTTGGGCCGTTCCATATTCGAGAACAGTGTGCTCAGCTTCAGGTCGAGCACCTCTTTATTTACGCTTTCCTCGGCTTTTTTAACGGCTTCAATAAGGTCGGACGGTTCCACCGGCTTCAACAGGTAGTCAATCGCGCTGAAGCGGAACGCCGTTATGGCAAACTCCTGGTAGCCGGTAATGAAGATCACCTTAAAGTTGATGGGGCTCAGCTCGCGAAGCAGGTCGAAACCGGTACCGTCGGGCATTTCCACATCAAGGAAAACCAGGTCGGGCAGGTAGCGCTTTATGGCTTCCACCCCCGATTTTACGTCATCGGCCTCGGCAATCACCGCCACCCCCGGGCAATATTGCTTGATTGCAGCAATGTTCTTGCTCCTTATTTTTTCAACGTCGTCTATGACAATGGCTCGTAGCATAATTGTAAATTGTAATGGTTAATTGGCACGCGTATATCCCTTGCCCAGTTTTTCGGCAATCAGCTTGTCGCGTTCCCTTTCTGCTTTTTGTACCGAATCGAAAGCCTTCACGTTCTTCTGGCCCGCAGTCCCGGTTTTTCCGTAAGTAATATTCAGTGTTGTGCCATCCTGCATTACCTGCCAAAACTTATCACTCTTGGCATCTTTGTAGGTGAGTAATACCGTTTCGCCTTCCTCTATTTTTACTTCGTACCTGTGGCACGACAAAAGATTATACGCCGCTGTCTCATACCGCATCTTTTCCCTCAGGTGGTGCAGGTACTCCACATCGGCAAGTTCAAACTCGAGGGTGTATAAGTCTTTTTCAAGCTTCCTCTTTACCGGTTTTGATGTAATGACCTTGTTAGCGGCTTCAATTACCTTGAGCGGTTCATTCTCAAAACGGACATAATACTGCCCATTTGACATACCGCTGCTGGAAATTTTCATGCCATATTGCAATGCAAGCTCTTCATTATGTTTTTCCCAATACTTCATGTCTTCCCTCTTTTTACCTTCTTCCGCAGAGATGTCAAGTTTCCTCCCGTCATTATACAGGTGCATCAGGTCATATTCTTCCTTTCTCGGATGTTCCGTAACCAGCTTTTCCCATTCTGCTTCAGGAATCGGTAGTTTCTCAAAATAAGGCCTTTCAATATGCCCTGTTTCGAGCAGTATCTGCAAGGCAAAATCTTTGGAACCAATGTCGCTCCCCGCATCCGGATGGTCTACGCGTACCTCAGCTGTGACCTTTATATCTTCAATGCTTTTTATCGTAATGGTGTATAGTGTTGACATAATAGATGTTATTGTAAATTTCCAGTTTCCTGAAAAAGCTTTTCCAGTTTGGCATCAGCCGCGGCAAAATCGTCGGTAGCCTTCCTGTGCGCTATCCAATCAAGTGCAGAGGTATCATATTTGTTTTTTAACGAAGGGTCGGCGCCATGCTGCAGGACCAGTTCAATGAACCGGAACTCTATTTCGAATTTGCTTTCGCTTTTTTCAATATGCCTTTGTTCGTTATCGTCATAAACAAACTTATCGGTATAATTCTGGGTCAGTCGGGTAATATAAGTAGTTCCTTCATTATCGGGAATATTTACGTCGATTCCCAAAGTGAGCAGTTTCTCCAATACACGCAGGTCCCTTTCGGCTGGATACAGTTGGAACAAAGCCGTATGTGCAAATTGACTATTCCTGATGTTTATATCTACGCCCCTCTGATGGAAAAAACCGAGCTTTTCCAATATGCCCTTACCACTAAAAATATAATGGAAAAGGGTGAAACCATATTCACCTTCTTCCGGCTTATATAGTGTCGCATTGATATCGATGTTATTGTCATCGAAAAATGCTGCCAGCCCGGCTATATCGGCATCGGCGTTCAATTTATGGAATTCCTTGTGCAGCTTTTGAGGCAATACAATTTTCGGTTTAGCCATTTTGGTTCTGGTTTATATATATCGGTTCGGGGTACTTCAGGTAAAACTCGCAAATGCGGTCGCAAAAACGGTCGTAAATATCATCTTCCAGGTACGGCTTCGTTTTATAGGTCAGTGGCTTTATGTCGTCGTTTATTTCTTTTTCATCAAACATACCCGATGCTATAAGCGTTGTGGCAATGTAGTCTGCCATTTGCATGTGCATTGCGCCATAATTGCCATTGCCGTTGCGCTGGGCCTCATCACGAAGCTTTTCGATGCTCCGCAGCAATTCGCCCTGTACCGTTTCCGATGCCCCGCTGCGCGGTACATATTTTGCCCATATCTCTTTGCCCACTTCAGGGTATTTGAGGTTAGTCTTACGCTCCTGCTTTACCGGCACAGGCTTTTCGATACCCATTGCATCATATTTCGAGAACAGGTTGGTTACCGAACGCATTTCCCTTACCGGCTCATTCCTCGGTGGCGTCCCGTAATTGTTCAGGATATCCGGATCGGCGCCTTTTTGCAGGAACTTCTCCAAAATGGCAAGGCACTGCATTTTCAACGGGATACCTTTCCACGCCAGCGCGCCATAGTAATGCTTTAAAAACAGGTGGAAAGCGGTATAGCCCTGGCCATCCTGGCTGTTTACTTCCACATCATTGTCCAGCATGAGCGAAACAAGCTCGATGTGTTTTGGCATATATAAAATGGAATGGAAGGCGTTATAGCCTGACCTTGACTTAATGTTGGGATTGGCCCCGTTATCCAGCAGGTGCTTTATAAGGCGGATGTTATCATTGTGATCCACACCGCTAATGCACTGGAAAATGATGTTTTCATTCTTATCATCATATACCAGCTCATTCACATCGATATTATATTGCGACATGGTTTGCACAACAGCATCAAAATGCCCTTTGTAGACATCGATGCCAAACTGCCTGCGCTGTTCATTATTAAGGTTATTTATCATAACATTTGGTAGGCTAAAGCCTTTTTTTTACTATGCTTCTGCTAAGGTATAAAAACCGCCCGCCCCTCAATATTGAAATGAAGGTTCGTGGGCAACAGGTGAATATTCGGTTTAAAGGTTACATCTCATCCAGGGATTGGCGGAACTCCTCACGCTGCCTGTCTTCCAGTTCTTCGTAAGCGTCGGCCCTGTCAACGTCCCGCGGTACACCTTCGCCATAGCGGTACATCAGTCCGAGTGTTTCCGTAGCACGAAAATTGCCCATTTGTGAAGCCTTTTCATACCATTGTACAGCCACATCCATGTCCTGTGGCACGCCGTTCCCCGTGGCATAAAAAGTCCCCAGGTTGTAGCACGCCCTGTCGCTGCCGGTGTTGGCAGCTTTCAGGTTCCAGTCCATAGCTGTTTCCTCATCTATTTCGGTGCCAATGCCTCGTACGTAATACACGTACAGCTCAAACATCGCATCGGCATTGCCCAGCGAGGCGGCCTTTTGGTGGTAGCCCAATGATACTTCATAGTTTGGTGGCAGCCAGGACTCTCCGTTATGATACAATAATCCCAGCTCATACAAGGCCGGGGCGTAGCCCCTTTCGCCAAGCTTCTTATAGATATCCACATAAATGCCAAGCGTTTCCTCCCCGAAGAAAGGCGCCGATTTCATCGACTTAAAATAGTATTTGGCATCCCTGAATACCTGTTCGTCAGTATAATTATCAAAAGCATCATTGCTGATCATTGCTTTCAATTCGTCATGGTCAATCCTGTCCATAGTTTTTTGGTTTAGGTAAGGCTGTAAACATACGAAATTTCTTTATCCATAACGATACCGTACAAAAAAACCGCCTAACAAAAGCGGTTCGCCAACATCATGTATTTTCAGACACCCGGCACTTCCCAAATACCCTCGGCTACGCGGCGCACTACCCTTTTAATTTTAGCTCGGGTCATGGGCACTTTGTTCCAAAAGGTCAGTACGGCATCATAGCCTGTCTGTGCTTTTTCCTCTTCCGTAAGCGGGTAAGGGCTGGAGGCTATTGGCAGGGTGGTTTGCTCAATCCTGCTTTTAATGCTGTTGAAGTAATCCTGCTTGCCGCACAACCTTGACCCGGCCGAGCCGCCGAGTATCAGCACTTTCTTTCCTGTGAAGTCGAAACCTTTGCGGTCCAGTTCGCTAAAGTATTCGTTCAGGAAAGCGGCTTCCTCGTCGGTAAGCATGGGGTTGTTATCGAGCCCGCACCTGTCGGCCTGCGCAAACATGCCCATCGAAGCCATAAGCAGCAAGAGATGGAGATAATTTTTCATAGGTGTAGTTTTTGTGAAAAACGAAATTTTGATGGGAATAGTACATTTTAAGCGCTTTTTAACTACTTAACCTTTACCCAGTCCTGATTGAAGCGGAGGTCTGCAAGTAATCCATATACTGCCCGTAATCCATACGTACCTTTCATCCCGTTATCGTAAATATGTTTAGTTTTACCATTGTCATACGTTATTGTAATATCGGCTATTGGCGCATCTGTATAACGCACAGAATATTGGTTCTTCAGGTTTTTGAAGTCAATATAGTTCAAAACGTTCATAAGCTGCTCAAACTCCTGGTTCTTTAAATTCGTTTTGAATGTGCCTTCAGGCTTATTAAAGTCAACATCCGAGCCCTCACTGAAATTGTAATATTCCGCAAAAAAAGTCGCCGCCCCGTCTTTATTTATGGTCATCTTAAACATTGGGCAAGTGCCAAGACATGGCCCGGCCTCATATTCAATCCTCTCAATTTTAACAGCAGCAGGCTTTTCGTTATATTCAGTAAATACACCAAACTTCCCTGTGAGTTTTGTTTCTGTAATTTGTTTGGTGGTCGGATTTTTATAGTCCATATTTTCAGATGAGTGGATTACGAGCAATGGCTCTCTGCCTTCGTAATACCGAATTTCAGGAACATCGAAATTCCTGAAATCTTTTTGCAATTCAAAAATTTTACTGGTGTTATTTTCAAAATTCATTATCAAAAAGCAGTCATACGCAAGTTCATCTTCAGGACTGTCTGCTCCAAGTCTCCAACCTCCGAGTACCAGCAAATCGGAATATCCATTATTGTCAAAATCTGCTTTATAAAAACTATTTGAAATTCCGAGTTCTTTCATTCTTAGTTTCATTATACTGTCAACCTCAGGCTTCCGGCGGCCATGTAACAGCTCTATATCCGCGACGCTGAAGTTCGAAAAATTGGTGTCAATTTTTCTCATATACTCCGAAACATCTTCGTTGGTAATCAGGCTATCAACTGCTGAAGGTGTAATGTCGGCTTTTACAAACTTTTCAGGCTGTCTGATAATTAATGCATTTTCATGTTTACAGCCAATAATTAGTAGCAAAAACGGGATGATAAAAAATCTCATAAGCCGGTTCGGTTGGTTTATAGTATACTATTTAGGAGAGACCTTTATTACTTAAAGGTCGGACTTATTCAGTATTGGAGCTGAAGGTTGGGATCATGGGGGTTTAGGTTAGTTGATGGTGGAATACAGTTTATTTTCAAATTACCAAAATTTAAAAAAATCTTTCTTTATAAATTTCTTGGCGGGTATTTTTATACTTGGTTGATGGCTTATTTGCTCGTGTTTGAACTGTTCGTCAATTGTTTCTATAAACCACATCGTAAAATTATTAACGAAGCCAAATTGTGTTTTGTTCGGGTCAAATGAGTTATTTACTTCCAGATTATATAATATGTCTATTTTGGGAAGGTTTTTATGATCTATAGGAAGATACCACATAATATTGACATCATCTTTCCGATTAGAATAATTTTTAACAAGGATATCAGCATCTTTAAAATCCTTTTCTGTGGGCTGCTTAACCTTGTTAATTCTCGTGGAAGCAATCAGGTTGTAATTATATTCTGTGCCTTTTATAGCCTCTAATACAAACGCACCTCCAAAATTTCCATTATTTAATTTAAATATCAGGCAGTCACCTTTTTCAAAAATGGGTTCACGGATTATTTTTTTCTTTCGGACTTTAGGCTTTGTGCGTTCAGTCTGGATTTGAGCTAAGAATTTATCCAAATGTTCTCTTCTCTTTTTTAATGTTTTTATGTCGGCTCCCAATTCCTTCCATATGAGTATATCGGCATCAGCATCAATAATTTCTTTAATGCGGTTTAAAATCTGCGGGTCAAGCTGCTTACACTCCCATTGGCATTTGGCGATTGCTAACCAAAAATTATTTGCATCTTCAGGAATATTGAGTGTTTCCTGATTTTGATCTATGAGTTGTTGCGTGATCTCCGGAACTTCAAAGCCATCATTATATAGTGTGAAGAAATCATAATATGTATCAGCGAAAGTGTCGTTAGATGATATTGCGGTACCCCAGGTTCCCATTGATTATTTTTTAATCTCAAACATAATAAATTTCCCCAAACAAAAAAACCGCCCTTACATCAGTAAAGGCGGTTTGTTGTTATTCTGCGATAGCGTTTCCTTTGCTATCAAAAAAGTGGTATTCTAAATACGTGTAAGCGTCACGTGGTATGACTTTCACCCATTTCTTATGCTCAAAAAACCATTTTGAGCGAATGGATGGAAATCCTTTTGTTAGGTAAGCGGCCACAAAAGGGTGCGCGTTGAGCACAATTTTCTTGTGTGACTTCATAATTCTTTCAAGGTCGGCCGTAATGCGGTCTATCACCAGTATCGGCGCCTCTATTTCCCCGCCTGTGGCATTGGGGTTTTCTTCGCGCGTCTTGATGTTCACCTCGGGCCTTACCCGTTGACGAGTGATCTGGATGAGCCCAAATTTACTCGGAGGCAGGATCTTGTGTTTTGCTTTATCGTCGCTCATTTCCTCACGTAGGAAGTCGAAGAGCTTTTTGCGGTTATCGGGGTTGGACATGTCTATGAAGTCCACCACGATAATTCCGCCCATGTCCCTGAGCCGCAGCTGGCGCGCAATCTCTGCGGCAGCGATCATATTGACTTCAAGGGCGGTATCTTCCTGGCTAAGGGCCTTGTTCGAGCGGTTGCCGCTGTTCACGTCGATGACGTGCAGTGCTTCCGTGTGCTCAATGATAAGGTATGCGCCTTTGCTCATGGATACCGTTTTACCGAACGAGGTCTTGATCTGCCTTTCGATGTTGTATTTCTCGAAGAGCGGCAGGTCCCTGTTCTGGTAGTACTTAACGATATTCGCTTTTTGGGGAGCTATCTCCTGCAGATAGTCCTTAGTTTGGTAAAAGAGGTCCTCGTCGTCCACATAAATGCCCGTAAATGTGTCGTTGAACACGTCGCGCAGTATCGAGGAAGCCTTGTTGACTTCCCCCAAAACCTTGCTTGGGTGGTGGGCGCTCGGGAGGCGTTTGCACATTCCTGTCCATTTGTCCAGAAGGTTCTGCAAATCGCGGTCCAGCTCTGCTACCTTTTTTCCTTCGGCTACCGTTCGCACGATAACGCCGAAACCTTTTGGCCTGATAGACTGCACGAGGCGTTTCAGGCGGTCCTTTTCTTCTTTGGACTCTATCTTCTGTGAGATGGAAATCCTGTCGGAGAACGGCACCAGCACCACATAACGGCCGGCCAGCGAAAGCTCGGAGCTTATCCTTGGGCCTTTGGTCGATATGGGTTCCTTGACTACCTGTACAAGAACGGATTGGTTGGCGCTCAGCACATCGGCTATGGCCCCGTCTTTGTTGATCTCTTTTTCAAACGAAAAGTTCTTAAGGGAATAATCTTTTAATTTACCTGCGCTTACAAGTTTCATGAATTTCAGCAGGGAAGGGAGGTTGGGCCCGAGGTCGTGGTAATGCAGGAATGCATCCTTCTCGAAGCCTACGTTGACAAAGGCGGCATTGAGGCCGGCGACAGGCTTGCGTATCTTGGCGATGAAAATATCACCTACGGAGAACTTGTCCTTGTCTTCCTTTTCCTTGTGCAATTCAATTAGTTTTCCATCTTTTAATAAGGCAAAATCTACTGCGTCAGAACCAGATCGAATGATTAATTCTTTATTCACACTGTACATTTTTATCCGCAATTTGGTTGTCGGTTGCCGGTTGTTGGTTGTCGGCAAGATCCGGCAACTATCAACTGTCAACCATCAACTTTTTCATCGGATGGATTAAACAAAATTTAAACAGGTATTTTGTGTACCCGGAGATTACAGTTTCCAGTCGCAGTCTCAGTGTTAAGTGCAGGAGTGCAGCTCAATCTGAAATCTAAAATCTAAAATCTGAAATCCTGTTTTCAATGAACGTTTTTGAAAAAAGAAAAAGTAGTATTACACTACTTTTTCTTCTTGTGACGGTTAGCTCTCGCTCTTTTTTTACGTTTGTGAGTAGCTACCTTATGTCTTTTTCTTTTTTTACCACTTGGCATAATGTCGAAGGGTTAGGGTGGTTAATAAATTAGTTTACTTTTGCTTCAGTATTGGTTTTTACACCGTCAACAAATACTTTAGCTGGCTTGAACGCCGGGATATTGTGTGCAGGGATCTTGATTGTAGTGTTCTTAGATATGTTCCTGCCCGTTTTTTCAGCACGTGTTTTGATTATAAAGCTTCCGAAGCCCCTTAGGTATACGTTATCACCTGTCTCAAGGGAATTTTTAACTTCCTCCATAAAAGACTCAACTGTTGCCTGTACATCTCCTTTTTCTAGTCCTAGTTTTTCGGAAATTTTCGCTACGATGTCTGCTTTCGTCATTTTCTATAAAATTTTAATAAGTGTGTATTTTTTTTGAGTGTGCAAATATAAGAATTAAAAAAACAAATATTCAAGGTTAATCGATTAAAATTTAATAACATAAACATTTACTTTTGCAAACACTACAGTAATGATGGGGTTTTCTAAGTCTTTAATTCAATGGTATTTACAAAACAAGCGTGATTTGCCCTGGCGCAAAACCACCGATCCGTACCGTATATGGCTCTCGGAAATCATGCTTCAGCAAACGCGCGTGGCGCAGGGAACGCCCTATTTTGTAAAGTTTACCGAAGCGTTTCCCACCGTCCACGACATGGCCTCCGCTCCCGAAGAGCACATTCTCAAGCTGTGGCAGGGACTGGGCTATTATTCACGGGCGCGCAACCTGCATGCTACGGCCAGGCAGGTAGCCTTCGAAATGGGCGGCACCTTCCCCAATAGCTATGCAGGCCTGCTGAAACTGAAAGGCGTGGGCGACTATACCGCTGCTGCCATCGCCTCCATATCCTACGGTGAACCGGTGCCTGTGGTCGACGGGAATGTTTACCGTGTGCTGGCCCGCTATTTCGGCATTCAAACCGACATCTCCTCATCGGGTGCGAAAAAGCAATTCACCGAAGTCGCTGCGTCGTTGCTTCCGAAGGATGATGCCGCCACCTTCAACCAGGCGATGATGGAATTCGGTGCCCTCCAATGCGTGCCAAAGAATCCCGATTGCAGCGTGTGCATCTTTAATAAGGAATGTGCCGCCTTCCTTACCGGCCGCGTAAGCATGCTTCCCGTAAAGCTGAAAAAAACAAAAGTGACCGACAGGTTTTTTAATTACCTTATTGTAAAAGATGCTGCCGGACACACTATAGTAAACAAGCGCACCGCCAAAGGCATCTGGCATAATCTGTATGAATTTCCGCTGATTGAGACGGAAAAAGAGGTTTCTGTTGATGAAATGAGTATGATTATCGGACGATATTTTGCCGATGAAAAACCACCCCGCCCTTCGGGCGCCTCCCGCCATGGCGGGACAGGCTCTCCAGAGGAGGGGAAGGCATCTCCTGCCCAGGTAGCTTTTGCGCCGAAAAGCATCACGCTGCTTCATCCTGAACGCATATTGCATAAACTGTCGCACCAGCACCTAAGTATTCGTTTTTGGGAGGTGGAATTCGGTAATGTACTGTCAAATGCAATTTCTATAGAAGAAGCGATGAAGTACCCATTCCCAATCGTCATCCATAATTTTATGGAGAAGCATTGGAGAGTTTAGGTAATGAGCGATGGTATCTTCCAGCCTGCACCATTACTGCCATGGTAGAGATGTTGCAGTTCAAAGTCTGTACTGTAATAAATGTCAGGATTTACGTAGTTCATAGTTCGGTTATGTGAAATTTTTACATAACGCAATCAAAAAATCAGGTTTATATAGTATATTTGAGTGAACAAACACCAGGGCTATGAACGGAACACTTAATAAAGTCCTGCTGATAGGGCATTTGGGCGACGATGTAAAAATCCACTATTTTGAGGGGGGCAACTGCATTGGGCGTTTCCCATTGGCAACCAATGAGGTATACATCAACAAGCAAACCAACGAAAAAATCACTTCGACAGAGTGGCATAATCTAGTGGTACGCAACAAAGCAGCCGAGATTTGCGAGAAATACCTGAGCAAGGGTGATAAAATCTATGTGGAGGGCCGCATCAAGTCGCGCCAGTGGCAGGCGGAAGACGGTACCACCAAATATACCACTGAGATCCAGGTTACCGAGTTCACGTTCCTTACTACCAAAAAAGAGCTTGACCACAACAGGCAGCCATTCTCTGTAGCGGCCGAGCCTTCCAAGCCGAACTATGATATACAGAACCTGCCGGCGCCTGATACGGACCTGCCGTTTTGATGTTTAACCAATACCCCTCATTTTGGATCCCGACCCCTCGAGTTTCAGTACGATAGATTATAACCTTATACTGGGTTTTGCAGGAATAGCCATCCTGCTGTTTTTTTCCGCTGTCCTTTCGGGTACAGAAACAGCCTTCTTTTCGCTTACATTGCAGGATATCGAAAAGATACGGGTAAAGAGCCCAAAAAAAGGAAAAATAATCTCGGCTCTGCTCGAGAGGCCCAAAAAACTGCTGGCTACCCTTACCATTGCCAATACCTTTGTCAATATTTCCATCATCATCTTTTTTTTCAGGCTGGATGCTTTTTCCGCAATCCACCTTCCATGGCTTCGCTTCATAGTAGAAGTTGCTGTGATAGCCTTACTGGTGCTCCTCTTCGGGGAGGTGGTGCCAAAGGTGTATGCTGTGCGCAATAACAGGCGGTTGTCTAAACGGGTTGCAATGCCTTTGCAACTGTTAAGCAGGATATTATCTCCGCTCAGCATCCCCATGAGGGAAATTACGCTGAAGCTGCAGGCGCGCATTGGGGGGCAGCGAAACGATTTGTCGGTCGACAGGCTCTCCCAGGCGTTGGAACTGACAGATTACGGTGATGCATCGGCAGAGGAGCACAAACTGCTGGAGGGCATCGTCGCTTTTGGCAGTACCGAGGTCACCCAGGTAATGACTCCGCGCATCGATGTATTTGCGCTGGATATTGAAATCCCTTTTGTCGAAGCGCTCCCGAATATTGTAAGCATGGGCTATTCGCGCATTCCGGTTTACAGGGGCAATATTGACCGTATAGAGGGCGTTTTGTTTACCAAAGACCTGCTACCCCACATCGACAGCCAGGATTTTGAATGGCAGGGTATCATCCGCGAGCCTTTTTTTGTCCCGGAGAATAAAAAGCTGGACGACCTGCTGAGGGAATTCCAGGGTATGAAGAACCACCTCGCCATAGTAGTGGATGAGTATGGCGACACCTCCGGCATCATCTCACTCGAAGACATACTGGAGGAGATCGTGGGTGATATCAGCGATGAGTTTGACGATGAGGACATCATATTCTCAAAAATAGATGACAGGACTTACCTATTTGACGGGAAGATATTGCTAAAGGACTTTTATCGTATCTGTAATGTGGAGGAGGAAGATTTTGAAGCGGAAAGAGGAGAGGCAGAAACACTGGCGGGACTCCTGCTGGAGCTGTCGGGCAATTTTCCGGAAAAAGGCGAGAAAATTAAATTTAAGGGTAATATATTTACCGTCGAAATGGTCGACAGGACAAGGATTAAACAAATTAAGGTAACGCTTTCATGAAAATTTTAAAGAGAATCGGGATTTTTGCGGTGCTGCTCTCGTTTGCAGCAGGGGTAACAGGCTGCGGTGAGGATGCAGTCCCGAAACCCCAGGCCTACCTGAGGCTTGATTATCCTATGGGGACGTATGTGCCTTACACCGGCGACTGCCCTTATACTTTCGGCTATAATTCCCTGGCCAAAGTGACCGATAAAGGAAATTGCAACCTTGTCCTGCAATATCCTAAAATGAAGGCAACCGTGTTTCTTACCTACAAGCAGGTGGATGATAAAAACCTGGAACTGTTGCTTCGCGATGCGCAAAAACTGACCTATGAGCACGTAATAAAGGCTGATGAGATACTGGAGCAGCCTTACCTTAACTACGACCGTAAAGTGTACGGGATGTTTTACCAGGTAGGGGGCAATGCGGCTACCAACGCGCAGTTTTACGTGACCGACAGTACACGCCACTTCCTTACCGGGTCGATGTATTTCTACGCAAAACCGAATTATGATTCTATATTGCCTGCCGCCAGCTACATCAAGGACGACATGCGCAACCTCATGGAAACCATCAGGTGGAAATAGTCTTGTTTTAGACGCGAAACCTGTCCCGCGAAAGGCGTGTTTACACTAATTCTGACCCTAAAAGTCGGGAGGCTAATGTTGAGATACATCCATGCGTCTCCGCCTTTTTGCATATATCATAAACCCCAAAAGCAAAAACCCCCGCGAAAGCGAGGGTCTATTATGGATTTGAGTGTAGCTCAATCTGAAATCTGAAATCTACAATCTGAAATAAATTAGTAACGGTAGTACTCCGGCTTAAATGGCCCTTGTACGTCTACACCAATGTAGGCAGCCTGGTCCTCGCGAAGTGTTTCAAGCTCAACGCCCAGTTTTTCAAGGTGAAGCGAAGCTACTTTTTCATCAAGGTGCTTAGGCAGCATGTATACTTTGTTTTCGTATTTGTCGCTGTTCGCCCAAAGCTCCAGCTGTGCAAGTGTCTGGTTCGTGAACGAGTTGCTCATTACAAAGCTTGGGTGTCCTGTAGCGCATCCAAGGTTCACAAGGCGGCCTTCAGCAAGGATGATAATGTCTTTACCGTTGATGGTATATTTATCCACCTGCGGCTTGATCTCCACTTTGCTTGCGCCGTGGGTCTTGTTAAGCCATGCCATGTCGATCTCGTTGTCGAAGTGCCCAATGTTGCAAACTACGGTTTTGTCCTTCATTTTTTCGAAGTGGCTTCCCACAACGATATCTTTATTTCCGGTAGTTGTGATGATGATATCGGCATTCGCGATAACGGTATCCAGCCTTTTTACCTCATAACCGTCCATGGCAGCCTGAAGCGCACATATAGGGTCGATTTCAGTTACCGTAACTATAGATCCCGCACCGCGGAAAGAAGCAGCAGTACCTTTGCCAACGTCGCCATAGCCGCATACTACTACGCGCTTTCCGGCAAGCATAAGGTCGGTAGCACGGCGGATAGCATCCACAGCACTCTCTTTGCAGCCATATTTGTTGTCGAATTTCGACTTGGTAACGGAGTCATTTACGTTGATGGCCGGCATTACGAGCGTGCCGTTCTTCATCCTTTCATAAAGGCGGTGTACACCTGTAGTAGTTTCCTCGCTAAGTCCTTTGATGCCTGCGGCAAGCTCCGGGAAACGGTCGAATACCATATTGGTAAGGTCGCCACCATCGTCAAGTATCATGTTCAGAGGCTCACGGTTTTCGCCAAACCAAAGTGTCTGCTCGATACACCAGTCAAACTCCTCTTCGTTCATTCCTTTCCATGCGTATACAGAAATGCCGGCAGCAGCGATTGCAGCAGCAGCGTGGTCCTGTGTAGAGAAAATGTTGCATGAGCTCCAGGTAACTTCAGCACCCAGGGCAACAAGCGTTTCTATTAGCACGGCAGTTTGTATGGTCATGTGAAGGCAGCCTGCAATGCGCGCGCCTTTAAGCGGCTGCGATGCGCCATATTCCTTCCTTAGCGACATTAGGCCTGGCATTTCTGCCTCGGCAAGCTCTATCTCTTTCCTGCCCCATTCCGCAAGGGAAATATCTTTTACTTTATAAGCCACAAAAGGCATTGTGTTAGTACTCATGAATATTGTATATTTGTATTAGCAAAAAATTTTTGCAAAGTTAGTGAATTGGTTTTTAATCAGCGCTTTTAAAAACAATAATACTTTGGTATTGGCAATCCTTTTGCCGGCCTTTAATCATACAATGCCTCTATACAAATCTGTAATTATAGCCCCGGGTACACGGCTTCTTGTCTGGAAGATAACCGAAACCATTGAGGAACTTGCCGAAGGATTGCTCCTGAAGGATTCCTGCGTGGTGAAATTTGAAAAAATGCAGTCGGACCAGCACCGCAAAGCGCTCCTTAGCGTGCGGAGGCTCATGCAGGAGATGGGCTACACCGACCTGGACCTGTATTACGGGCCGGACGGCAAACCCCACCTCAATGACGGGACAAATATCTCCATAACCCATTCGTATTCCTTTGCGGCGGTCATTATCGGCAGCCGCAATACTGGAATCGACATGGAGCTGCAGCGCGAAAAAGTGATCACGATAGCAGACAAATTCATCGAGCCCGAATTTGCTTACCTCGACCCGCTGCACCTGGAGGAATACATGCGCAAGCTTATTGTGATATGGTGCGTTAAGGAGGCGGTGTACAAAATGGTGTCGCGTAAAGGCCTCAGCTTTAAGCAGCACATCAATGTATATAATTTTGACATGGCCGAAGGCAAGGGTATGGCCGGCGTGTCTTTTGAAGAGATAAATGAGGCTTTTCGTTTTTATTTTGAAGAAACTGACGGATTTACCCTGGCGTGGTGCCTGGATAATAATGAGGAAGGATGATGCAGGAAATAGCAGATTTTCTCTTTGGGCAGTTTGAGGGATATACACCGCTGACCCTGTCGCTGGAGCTGACAGCCATTTTCTTTGGGCTCCTCAGCGTGATATTTTCGGCGCGCAACAGCATATTGGTGTACCCGACAGGGATAGTGAGCACGGTAATTTTTGTTTACATCTTCTATGTGGCAGACCTTTACGGCGATATCATAATCAACGGGTATTATTTTTATATGAGTGTTTACGGCTGGGCACTGTGGGCGCGGGGAAATGGCGGCAATCACTTAAAAATAACCTCTGTAACCCCAAAAGATAATTTAACAATTCTTCTGATATTCATAATTTCGGTTATATTTGTTGCCCTTGTCTATTATAGGGCCGATTATTTTGGCGTTTGGTGGGCTTATGTCGACACTTTTACCACGGGCCTGTTCTTTGTTGGAATGTGGCTGCTGGCAAAGCGAAAGCTGGAAAACTGGATTTATCTCATAATAGGCGATATCATTGTTACAGGTGTTTATTTTTATAAAGGCCTTACGTTTACAGGTTTCTTTTATATAATTTTAACCATAATCGCCATCTTTGGCTATTTCGAATGGAAGAGAATATTACACAGCGAAAAACAGCTTCAGTAGCTATAAACATTTATACTAATGCTCCGGCCCAGCACAAATCACTTGGCGATTTGCTTTCGGGATTCATAAATCCTGACGGCAAAGATGCACGTGAATTTATCTTCCGGATCGTCGGGCCTGCTTCTGTGGCCGAAAATGAGAATGGGGGGGAGTCACTGCACATTGTGGATGAAAATAGTACAGGCTGGGAAAAACTATTGAAACTGCTGGGTAAGAAAGGCTCAAGTTATATTACTATTCCCGGTAATAATATCCATGAGGAAGCCAGAGCTGCAATTAAAAATCTTGAAGATACACTGGACATGGGTTTTTCGGTAGCGGATTATGCCCAAATGGCCCAAATTGGAATCCCTGTTGAAAAAGTGCGCAGCCAGCTTGTGATTTTCAGGAATGGCATCGGCAAGGTACAGCTAAAGAAACCTGCCACACTTAGTGATGGCATTGTTGATATGTACGATTCCAGGGCGCAAGAGCTTGCCGCTTATTTTGACCAAAGAAAAGATAGTCTTAAACTGATGAAGTTCGTCCCTGCCTCGGGCGCCGCGAGCCGTATGTTTAAATTCGTTCTTGAGTTCCTTGCCGGGTTCGATGCAGAAAAAGAAACCATCAACGCTTATATCAACCGCAGAGAGGACGAGTCGCTCAGGACATTCCTCATTGGTATCGATAAATTTCCCTTTTTCAATGAAGTGCTGGCCGTTACCAAAGAAAGGGAAGATTATAGCGCATTGACGAAGGACAGGCGTTATTTTGGCTTTATAAAGACAATGCTTAACGATAGTGCGTTTGATTATGCCAATAAGCCCAAAGGCATCCTGCCATTTCACAAATATGAAGATTTTACTGCTACACCGGTATATGAGCACCTGAAAGAGGCAGCTGCCTACGCGAGTTCGCAGGGCGTGGCCGACGTTCATTTTACCATATCGGAGGAGCACCTGGATGGTTTTCTCGATGCGATTAAAGAAGCTAAAGTGAGAGTGGAGGCAGAGTATGGTATTTCAATCAATATCAGTTTTTCTTACCAGCATAAGCAAACCGACACTATTGCGGTTGACATACAAAACCGGCCATTCCGCAATGAAGATGGCACCCTGCTCTTCAGGCCGGGCGGGCATGGCGCCCTGATACAAAACCTGAACGGGCTTGATGCGGACATTGTATTTGTAAAGAATATAGATAATGTAAGCCTTAACCATATTGATGCTATTGCATTCAATAAAAAAGCGCTTGCGGGGCAGCTGATTGAGCTGCAGGAGCAGGTATTTGAATGCCTCCGTAAAATAGAGCAGGGCGATGTAACCGGGCAGGAGCTCAGGAATATGTTTGCGTTTGCAATGGCTAAGCTGTCTGTTGATGTCCCGAAGGATATCATGAAATTTACACATGAGCACAGGCTGGAATTTGCCAGGAAAATATTCAACAGGCCCATACGCGTTTGCGGCATGGTAAAGAACGAAGGCGAACCCGGAGGGGGGCCTTTCTGGGTAAAAGGTGATGACGGGAAGCTGTCGCTCCAGATCGTTGAAAGCTCACAGATAGACCTTGAAAACCCGGCACAAAAGGAAATATTGGCATCGTCAACACACTTCAACCCGGTTGATTTGGTTTGCGGGCTTAAAGATTATAAAGGGCAGAGGTTCGACCTTAACGATTTTGTAGACCCATCCACCGGTTTTATCGTTTATAAGAACAAAATGGGCAAAGACCTGAAGTCTTATGAGCTTCCGGGACTCTGGAACGGGGCGATGGCAGGGTGGATCACCGTTTTTGCCGAAGTGCCGCTAACTACTTTCAGTCCCGTTAAAACCGTTAATGATTTGTTGAAACCGGCACATCAACCTTTGTAATTTCAGATTTCAGATTGTAGATTTCAGATTTGCCACTCTTGCACTTTAAGGAGTGTTAGCATCCGGGTGAAGTTCAATCTGACATCTGACATCTGAAATAATATGGATAAAGAAAAGATAGTACAGGAACTTGATTATAAAGCCGTTCGAAGCAGCGGGGCAGGGGGGCAGAACGTGAATAAAGTGGCCTCCAAGGTCGTGCTGAGCTTTGACCTGGCCAATTCGCAATCGCTTACCGATGAGGAAAAAGCACTTGCCGAAACCCGCCTGGCATCGCGCCTGACAACTGAAAAGATATTGATATTGCACTGCGACGAAGACCGCAGCCAGCTTCGCAATAAAGACATTGTAACAAAGCGCTTCCTGGAGGTTATGGATAGCGCCCTGAAAGTGGTAAAACCCCGAAAGGCAACGAAAATCCCACCTGCCGTCATCAAGAAACGCATTGAGAACAAGCGCAGGCAATCGGAGATCAAACAGTCTCGCAGGAGGCCTAATATTTGATTTCAGATCTCTGATTTCTGATTGAGCTTCACTCATAATCTTCAAATTACAAGGTTTTTTTGGGCTTGAGTGGAAAAATCTGAAATCTACAATCTGAAATCTGAAATAAAAAAGTACATTTGCCCCGTCTCAAAGGGGTGCCCTAAACAATCGGGCTGAGATCATACCCAAAGAACCTGGGCGGGTAATGCCGCCAAGGGAAACAGGCAAAACCAATGCGGAGTGCACGCCGCCGGAATTGCCAGGAACATCATTTTACTAATTTTAAACAAAAGAATAATCGCCCCTTTTATTCGTAAAACATTTTACGGATGAAAATTTTATTTTTTGAAAGTCAAAAAGCTGCAAAACTTGTCCCGCAGTGGCGGGAGCTGCAAAGTTGCAAAGCAGGGCTAATTACTGCTTTCTCACTTTTCTCATTTGCTGCGCTGGCACAGGAGCCTGTACTACAGGACAGCGTTAAAACACAGGAATACAAGCTCGATGAGGTTTTGGTACAGGCCGTACGCGCCAACAGCAAAACGCCGGTTACCTTCAGCAATGTTTCGAAAGAGGAACTTGCGCCCCGCAACCTTGGGCAGGACATCCCGACACTTCTTAATTACCTTCCATCGGTTGTAACTACCACTGATGCAGGAAACGGCATTGGCTACAGCGGCATCCGTGTGCGTGGCGCCGATGCCACGAGGGTAAACGTAACCATCAACGGAATCCCGTACAACGACGCCGAATCGCAGGGGACCTTTTGGGTAAACATGCCCGATTTTGCCTCGTCTGCCGAAAACATCCAGCTGCAAAGGGGTGTAGGTACATCAACCAATGGCGCAGGCGCATTTGGCGCCAGCCTTAACGTGCTTACGGATGCTTTTAAGCACGAGGCCGAAGGTGAAATTTCGAATTCTTTCGGGAGCTTCAATTCGCGCAAGCACACGGTAAAATTCAGCTCCGGGCTGATGAACGACCGCTTTGAGCTGGCAGGCCGCCTGTCGAACATAGCGTCCGATGGTTATATCGACCGCGCGTCATCCGACCTGAAGTCCTATTTTTTACAGGGTACTTATGTTGGTAATACAACATTGATTAAAGCATTGGTTTTTGGAGGCAGTGAGCGCACCTACCAGGCATGGAACGGCATTGATGCCGCTACAATGGCCAGCGACAGGCAATACAATTATTCCGGTATGTATACCGATGCCGAAGGCAACACGCGTTTTTATGACAATGAAACCGATAATTACCAGCAGGACCACTACCAATTGCATTGGAACGAGCGCCTGAGCGACGTGTGGAGCACTAACCTGGCGTTTCATTATACCATTGGCAAAGGCTATTACGAGAACTACCGCGACAATGATACCTATGCTGATTATGGTTTGCAGCCGGTAATTGTGGATGGTGTGGAGATTACCGAAGAAGACCTGATAACCCGCAAATGGCTTAAGAACGATTTTTACGGAACGACTTTCTCTGCTAATTATAAAAAGGAAGCCCTTGATGTGGTTTTTGGCGGTGCCTACAACAAGTATGAGGGCGACCACTTTGGCGAAGTGATATGGGCGAGGTATTCGTCGGATACGCAGCCGGACGATCATTACTATGATGATTATGCCGCCAAGACCGACCTGAATGTATATGCGAAAGCAAATTATAATGTAACCGCTAAGCTGAATCTTTTTGGCGACCTGCAGTACCGTACAGTGAACTACAAAGCTAACGGCGTACTGGCCGATCCGGTGGATGATACCTTCAATTTCTTTAACCCGAAAGCAGGCCTTACCTACTCGCTCAATGACAAAAACACGCTTTACTTTTCATACGCCCGTGGCAACAAGGAACCGCGCCGCGATGACTATGAGAATGGCAGCACCAAGGCCGAAAGCCTTAACGATTTTGAGCTGGGCTGGAGGTTTAAGGCAGGCCGTACCAACATCAATGTGAACACCTACTATATGCGTTATAAGGACCAGCTTGTGCTGACAGGCGCGCTTAACGACGTGGGTGCACCCGTATATGCCAACAGCGGCGACAGCTACCGACTTGGCCTTGAGGCCGATGCAGCGATTGCACTGACCAACGAATTCACGCTAAGGCCGAACATTGCCATAAGCGATAACAAGAACATCGACTTTTTTAACGAAACCGAAGAGGGCGTACAGAACCTGGGCAAGACGGAGATTGCCTTTTCACCCTCTGTTATCGGGGCAGTACAGCTGATATACCGCAAAAGCGGTTTCCAGGGGATGCTGGCCACAAAATATGTGGGCGAGCAGTTCATGGACAACCTCGAGTCTGACAATGCCACGCTGGATGCCTACACGACTACCGACATAAATGTAAGCTATGAATTTAAGCCAAAGAAGATATTCAAAGCCGTTATCCTGAGCGGGTTGGTAAACAATATATTTGATGAAGAGTACGCCTCCAACGGCTATATGTGGGGCGACCCCTACTATTATCCGCAGGCGGGCATTAACTTCCTTGCAGGGTTAACACTGAAATTCTAATACACAGCTAAAAACTTACTACTACATTGAAAGGCAGGGAATCGGGAGGTTCCCTGTTTTTTTTCCTATCCCCGGCCCTCTACTTTGGAGAGGGTGACGGAATGTGCTGACTCAGACTCACTCTTCCTGCATATTTCCATGCCTGGAAAGGTTGCAATGAGGTTTATGAGTGTAGCAGCCCCTCTCCTTTGGAGAGGGGTTGGGGTGAGGCCCTTTAGCAGAGAGGCTTGGGGGTGAGGTTTTTTTTCTACCTTTATCTCACACAACAAACTACCATGAAATTACGATTGCTCATTACAGCATTATTGCTTTCGGCCATCGGCTACAGCCAAAAAACCACTAAGAAAAATTACCAGTACATCAACCCGCTTATCGGGACGCAGCGCATGGGGCATACCTTTCCCGGTGCCACGGTACCATTCGGCTCGGTGCAGCTTAGCCCGGATACCGACAGCATTGCCTACGAACTCAACAAAAAGTACAACGGCAAGGTGTATGAATATTGCGCCGGTTACCAGTATGCCGACAAGACCATCTGCGGGTTCAGCCATACGCATTTCAGCGGGACGGGGCATTCCGATCTGGGGGATTTCCTGATCATGCCGACCACGGGCAAACTACAGTTAAACCCCGGGACTGCCGATAATCCGGCTTCAGGCTACCGCTCGGCCTATTCGCATGCCAATGAAACGGCCTCAGCCAATTATTACAAGGTAAAGCTCGATGACCATAACATTACTGCCGAACTCACGACCAGCCAGCGGGTGGGCTTCCATCGCTATACGTTTCCAAAATCGGCGGATGCACATATTATACTGGACCTCATGGCCGGTATTTATAACCACAAAGACAAGAATGTATGGACGTTTGTGCGTGTAGAGAACGATACGCTGGTAACGGGCTACCGCCAAACGCAGGGTTGGGCACGCACACGCACGGTATATTTTGCCATGGCCTTCTCAAAGCCCATAAAGCAGTATGGCGCAGCGAAGTATGACGAGAACAACATATACAACGGCTTTTGGCGGAAGTTCGACCAAACCAGAATCTTTCCCGAAGCGGCCGGCCACAACATAAAAATGCATTTTGATTTTGAAACTGCTGAAAATGAGAAGGTAAAGGTAAAATTTGCTCTTTCGCCGGTAAGCACGGCCAATGCCCTGGCCAACATGCAGGCGGAGGTGCCGCACTGGGATTTTGACCGCACCCGCAAGGAAGGAGAACAGCTTTGGGAAAAAGAGCTCAACAAGATACAGGTGGAAACCCTGACAGAAGACGATAGGGTGAATTTCTACACTGCCATGTACCACGCCTTCATCAACCCGACGGTGTATATGGATAATAATGGCGAATACAAAGGCCTTGACCAGAATGTGCACGTAGCGGAGGGCCTTACCAATTACACCACTTTTTCGCTTTGGGATACCTACAGGGCGCTGCACCCCTTGTTCAACCTTGTACAAACCGAACGCAATAACCACATGATGCAGTCGATGCTGGCACATTATGACCAGAGCGTGCACCATGCCCTGCCGGTATGGTCGCACTATGCCAACGAGAACTGGTGCATGATAGGCTATCATTCGGTGTCATTGTTGGCGGA
Organism: Flavobacterium sp. MFBS3-15; assembly: GCF_026107645.2. GTDB lineage: Bacteria > Bacteroidota > Bacteroidia > Flavobacteriales > Flavobacteriaceae > Flavobacterium. The sequence continues at coordinate 124,740 of NZ_JAPCHV010000003.1, forward strand.
CGGCATCGTCAAGGGCAACCTGGCGTATGATCATGATAAGGCGCTGGAAGCCTGCATCAGCTCGGCGAACCTGAAGTATTATGACGGGATCGAGTACTACCAAAAGCTCGGCTATGTGCCGGAAGACAAGAATGGCTCATCGGTTTCCAAAACGCTGGAATATGCCTATGACGACTGGTGCATAGCGCAGATCGCGAAGAGGCTGGGCAAGGATGAGGTTTACAAAGAATATATGAAGCGTTCAGAGAATTATAAGAACGTATTCGACAAAGGCACCGGCTTTATGCGCCCAAGGCTTTCAGACGGGACTTTCAAGAAAGAATTCGACCCGCTTGATACGCATGGGCAGGGCTTTATAGAAGGAAATGCGTGGAACTACAGCCTGTATGTGCCGCACAATCCCGATGCATTAGTGGCCATGAACGGCGGGAAAGAGCAGTTTGCGCAACATCTCGATTCGCTGTTTACCATGACCCTGCCCGATAAGTATTTTGAGCATACGGAGGACATTACACGCGACGGTATCATAGGCAATTACGTGCACGGCAACGAGCCTTCGCACCACGTGGCCTACCTGTACAACTGGACGGGTAAGCCTTGGAAAACCCAGGAAAGAATCCGCATGATACTTAATGCGATGTACAAGCCGAAGCCCGACGGGCTGGGCGGTAACGACGATTGCGGCCAGATGAGTGCCTGGTATATCTTTTCTGCATTGGGCTTTTATCCTGTGGCTCCGGGGAGCGACGAATATGCCCTTGGCAGCCCTTTGGTAAAGACCGCCATACTCAACCTTGAGAATGGGCGGACGTTTGCCATAACTGCCAAAAACCAAAGCGCTAAGAATGTATATGTGCAGAAAATGGAACTCAACGGGAAGCCTTTTACGGGTTCAACCCTGAAGCACGGCGATATAACAAATGGCGGAACGCTGGTTTTCTATATGGGGAGCAAGCCTGTAAAATAGATTATTAGATTTAGCGGTTCACCTATATCTATAAAAACAAAAAAGCCCCCTCGCGGGGGCCTCAGGAAGGTTTGATTGGTTAATCTTTCCTGTTATTCCTTAACTTTTGCCGAGCTCTTGATGATCTCGTAAACTTTCTTGGCCGCTTCTTCGGTATATACTTTCTCCGACATGGTCATAGAGCCGCTGTCTGAAAGGCTGAAGAATGCCTTGCCTTCGGTTTCAAGCGCATAGAAGAAGTGCGATTCCGGATTGTATGTTGCACCGTTTGCCTCAGGCTTCATGGTGTATGTAAATACAAATCCGTTAGGCTCATCAACAATAGTTTTGATGTCAACATACTGCTCAGTACGGCCTACTGTCAGGCCTTTGTTTCCTTTGATAAGCTCTTCCATCGAACTTACAGCCTGTGCATAAACAGAGATAACATAATCTTCGGCAAGCGTTACGTCAACCCCGCCGTTGCCATTCTTTTCAAGTACGGCATCCTTAGGAAGCTTCACGATGATCGGTGTCAGCGTTGAGGTTCCGCTCAGGTCTGTTTCTACCCAGTCGGCCTCGTTAACCACATATATAGGTGTTTTTTCAGCAGGGGCAGCTTCCGTTTGTTCGGCAGTTTCTGTTCCTTCAGCGGCATTTTTGTCTTTGCACGAGTACAGTGCCATTGACAGCATCAATGCCATGATAACCGTTTTTTTCATTGTAATGGTTTTTGAATTATAATTTAGTAAGATGTATTGATTAAGCGTGTGCAGGCTGTTTTTTGCCATTGCGCATCGCAAAGGCAAACAGGGCTGCAAGTACGGCAGGTACGGTAACGATGATAGCTACGGAGCGGTTGCTCATTGCGCCGTATTTACTGCTGAAATCAGGTGAAAGCACAATGGCTGCAAGGCCTATGACAACTGTTGCGCCCAATAGCATCGCGGCGGTTTTTCCTCCTGCCTTGAACAGGAATACTGCAGAAACAATGCTGGCAAGTGCAAGCAGGGCCATCATGATACCCAAAGTAGTATAAGTGCCGGGTGATGCGATATCCATCATTTCTTCCATGTCGGCAATCTCGCTGTTCATTTCATCTGCCTCAGGTCCCGAAAGTTGCTTAACGTTTTCTTTCATTGTTTCAAGATCTTTTTTGGCCTGCTCTACCATTGCGGCTGATTCTTTAGCATCTTCGGCATCCCCAAAATTCCTTACTACACCAAGGGTTCCCATTCCTACAGCTACGATAACTGCGATGATTCCTAAAATCCTCATTAAAATTCTCATGTTCTTTTTGTTTTATTGGTTATAAATTATTTTGTGGACGAAAATACAATTTTTATAACACGTAATTATTTTCGGGTTAAAAAAATCTTAAAATTCAAGATGTCGTAACGCTGATTTAACATTTGGCGGTGATTTTCAAATTGCCTTTCTTCCGTTTTGTTTTTAATTACAGGGCAAATGTAGGCAAGCAGCCTTCATCATTTTTAGCAAATGAATATCTGTAACATTTCACTGAAAATTTGAAAACAGGGCCTGAAAGTTCGTAAAAACAGAAATGCTGAAAATCGCCGTTTGGCGAGGATGGTACCCGAAAAAGTGCGGGTATTCAGGGGAGCACCCGGCGGTATTTACTTTCGTCTTCGGCAAATTCGGTAATGATGCGGTTGCGCTCTTCCAGCAGGCGGCGCATGTATTTTTCGAGGAATAGGTTGTCGGCCATGCGGCCAAAGATGCCATACGGGCTTTGGTAGTCGAAAATGTCGGTCATATAGGTGGTACCGCCTTTTTCTTCAAAGAGGTGCTCATGCCGGAAGCCTTTAAAAGCCCCTTCTTTCATCTCGTCGGTAAAATAGCGGGGAGGGTCGAAAGCCGTTATTTCGGACGTTAGCTTTTGCCACAGCCCGAAATGCTTTGCCCGCCAGGTAACGCTTTCGCCCATGCCGATGAGGCCGGATGTGGTTCCGGCTATGGCCTCCTCATTCGTATGTGCGGTAGAAATCTTGTGCAGGTCGATGCTTCGCGAAAGGTCGAATACAACCTCAATTGGCGCATGGATAACGGTGTTGAGTACAATGCGGGGCATCAGTTGTATACCCTGATGGAGTTTTCGCCCGTGATCTGTACGCGGTAGGGCTTGAGCGGGTAACGCACATCGGCTTCCGGAAGCCCTGTAAAGAGGCTGTACACCACGTCGTCGCAGTTGCATATTACGTTGATGCCGTCTATGGTAAGCGAGGAGCAGGAAGTAACGGGCTGGTTGGGGCAGGTGGCCTCATAGGCTACATAGCCGCTGCCGGTATTCATGACGATAATGCCGTTGATGCCCACACCGGCCTGGTTGATGCGCACCGGGTTGGCCGGGAAGCGCAGCGCATTGTATAGCGGGAGGTTGAAATCAAGGTCTACCGAAAAGTTATAGTTGGGCAGGAAACGGTTGGTGTTATTATAGTCATCGCTGCCGCACCCCGAGAGGAGAGCGATGGCGAAGAGGAGGAACATGAATTTTTTCATAGCATAAAAATTTGTGCAGATAATTATGAAACAAAGTTAATTTAATTAACTTTGGAGTACTGCAATTGCAAGATTAAAATTTGAATTAATAAAAAATACTATCTTTGTAAAAAGAATCCCGTCGCGATGGGATTCTTTCTATTTATATATAAACGATGAAGTCATGAGTACAGTATCTTATTACACTGCGGAAGGATTAAAAAAATTAAGGGACGAGCTGGACCAGCTCAAAAGCATAGAACGCCCTAAAGCCAGCCAGGCCATAGCCGAGGCGAGGGATAAAGGCGACCTTTCTGAGAATGCCGAATATGATGCCGCCAAGGAAGCCCAGGGGCTGCTTGAGCTGAAGATATCCAAAATGGAAGAGCTGGTGGCCAACGCGCGCCTTATCGACGAGTCGCAGCTTGACGTGTCGAAAGCGCTTGTGCTTTCTACTGTAAAAATAAAGAACCAGGCCAACGGCATGGAAATGAAATATACGCTGGTTGCCGAAAGCGAGGCCGACCTTAAAACCGGGAAAATATCGGTTACATCGCCCATAGGCAAAGGGCTTTTGGGCAAATCAGTTGGTGAGGTGGCCGAAATACAGGTGCCTAACGGGACTTTGAAATTTGACGTGCTCGAAATAACACGCGACTAAGCCATGGCATCGATATTCACAAAAATAGTAAACGGCGAAATCCCGGCCTATAAAATAGCCGAGGACGACAACTACCTTGCCTTTCTGGATGTAAATCCCAATGCCAAGGGGCACACCCTGTGCATTCCGAAGCAGGAAATCGACAAGATATTCGACATGGAGCAGGAGCATTACCTGGGCCTGATGGCGTTTTCGTACAAAGTGGCAAAAGCGCTGGAAAAGACCGTGCCCTGCAAGAGGATAGGGATGTCGGTAATTGGGCTGGAGGTGCCGCATACGCACGTACACCTCATTCCGCTGAACGAAATGGACGAGATACGCTTTTCCAATAAAGTGAAACTGGAAAAAGAAGAGTTTGAGGCGCTGGCAAAGGCCATTGCGGCAAACCTTTAATAATAACCGGACACAGTTCCGGTTTTTTATTATAACAAATTTAACCATCGGCGTTTGTGTTATTTCGTATCATTGTACATATATTAAACTAACACACTATGAAAAAGATACTTGTATTTGCAATGATGGCACTCTGCCTGGCAGGCTGCTCTGATGATGACAACAATGACCCTGCGGTAAACCTGGACCATTTGCAAAAAAGATGGTACTACGTGTCAACCAAATTAGGAAACCAAACGCAGAATTACCCGGGCCATATGCCGTGCGGGAAGGATTACATCGAGTTTCAGGCCAATAATGTTGTGCGTAATGTCGATTATTTCGACTGCCAGCAGGATCCGGCTGTAGATACGGGGACCTATTCAGCAACTGAAGAAACGCTTACCTATACTATAGATGGAATGCCTGAGAGCTTTACCATGAAGAAGCTGACTTCCTCGAGGCTGGAAACCCAGGCGACCCTGAACGGGGCGACAATAACCTACATTTATACCAGTACACCATAAAATTACCCTTATAAACCCAGGTTTTTTTATTTGAAATTTTATTATTATTGCCGTATAACAATTAAACAAAAACCAACAATGAAAAAAGTAATCGGCTTAGGCCTTGCAGTAGCGCTTTTTGCTTCGTGTTCTGACGACGATAGTTCGTCAGGATCAATAAACCCGGACAACTTGCTGAAGAAGTGGTACTATGTTTCTGTAAACGCTAATGGAGAAACAGAGCTTTGGGATGACCATGAGGCATGTGGAAAAGATTATATTGAATTTTCGAGTGGAGGCGTACTTACGAATGTGGATGTTTATGGTTGTGACGGTAATACACCTTTAACGGATGTTTTTAATGCGGCCTATACTGTAAACGGCAACAAAATTACTGCCACTGCGGGTGGCGAAACACAAACGGTGACTATAAAAAAGCTCACAGCTTCAGAATTAAAAGTAGCATACACCACTGATTATGATGGTGATGGTGATGAAGAGACGGTAACAGAAACCTACTCAAGCAATCCATAATTTTTATAAAAAAACATAAAACGGGGCAATCGCCCCGTTTTTTATGGCTCAGTTTTTGCGCCATTCTTACACAAAACCTAACCTATGAAAAAGATACTACTCTTTGTATGCAGCGCCATTTTGCTGTCCTGTTCTGATGACGATGCATCCCAAAATCCCGGCCAGGAAGCCGTTTCCACCGGGCATGTACGGATTGCCTACCTCGGCAACAACATACAGTTTGAAGACCCCGAAGTGATGAGGGGCGGGCCTGATTCCGCATTCGACCTGACGGTCAGGGGCTACATTATATTCGAAGGCAGCCACCATATAAAGAATTATGTGCACTTGCCGTTCAATTTGGTGGACGGGCACTACGAACTCCAGCAGATCGATATTAATGACAACCAGTTTGACGGCACGCATCTTGACATCATGCATCATTATGTTATGCTGGCAGGCCCGTTGGCCAATCCTGACTTCGAACATATAGCCACGCTGAGGAGCGACAACCACCTGGTGGGCAGCTTTTCGGGCAATGTGCAGCCCGGCACGCAGGAACCCGAAGGCACTCCAGGCTATTATGTGAGTGGCGACTTCGACATCGACCTTAATGCTATAGATTAAAATGTAGTGATTTCGGTATAAATAGGTCACAAATCCTATTCTATACCAAAATTGACTTATGCTTTGTGGCAGAGGCGTTGCAATGCAACGTCTGATACGAATAAGATATACCAAAAAGCGTGAGCCGTTGCATTGCAACGTCTAATACCGATATGATAGGCCATAACGTTCGAGCCGTTGCATTGCAACGGCTCTGCAACGTAATCATTTATATTCACGTGTATAATCAGGCATTAAACCCTCTTATAGCTCGCCTGCATGGTGGTGCCTTTGCCCACTTCGGAGGCCAGTACTTTTATCTTGCCTTTGTGGTATTCCTCCACAATGCGGCGGGTTAGCGAAAGCCCAAGCCCCCAGCCCCGTCGCTTGGTGGTAAAGCCCGGTTCGAACACTTTTTTAAACTGCGCCTTGGGTATGCCCTTGCCGCTGTCGGACACTTTTATCTTCACGAATTTTTCGCGTTCTTCCACCACCACGTCCAGGCGGCCTTTGCCTTTCATGGCATCTATGGCGTTCTTCACGAGGTTTTCAATCGTCCAGCTGTGCAGCTCGGGGTTGAGCATTACCATCACCGGATGGTTGGGCGAACGGAAATTGAACTCCACCTGGCTCGATGCCCGTGCCCTCAGGTAATCAAAGGCGTTTTCGGTCTCGGCCACAATATCCCGCTCTTCCAGTACCGGCTCCGACCCTATTTTCGAGAAGCGTTCGGCTATGGTCTGCAGGCGGTTCACATCTTTTTCTATTTCCTCAACGGTGGTTTCATCCACATTATCGGCCTTCATGATCTCTATCCATCCTAATAAAGAAGACAGCGGCGTACCTATCTGGTGGGCGGTTTCCTTGGCCATACCGGCCCACAGGCGGCTTTGCGCACCCATTTTTGAAGCACGGTAAAAGTTATACACCACCGCCCCGAAAAGCACGATGATGAGCACGAGTGCCACGGGATAATATTTGAGTACACTAAGCATGACAGAGTTGCCATAGTAGATATATTGTACCTCACCCAAATATTCGATCTTTAGGGCTGAGTTTGTGGATTTGAATTCTTCGAGCAATTTATAGGCACGGATGGAATCTTTAACGACATCGTCTTTTATTATTACTTCGTCGATATTCCTTGCCTTTCGGATAATTCCTTTTCCATCTGTCAATATGGTTGGTATGGTCGTATTGCCTTGGGTAATGGAATTTATCAGGTCAAACGTTTTATCTTCCGTTTCACTGGATAAAGCCTCGGTGGCATTTGCCCAAAGTTGCATCTTTTCCCTTTCATCCACTTTAAACCTCTGGAAAAGGAAGTAGGTGTTCCATACGATCAGTATAACGATAAGAAAAGAAGCGATGATGATGAACCAGCGGGTAAAGCTTCTTTTGTCGATAATTTGCATAAGCGGTATTTTGTGGCTTAAAGATACTAAAAAGTTGAGTAAGGGTAGCTGTTTGTCGGCACATGGAACAATTATGAAACAAATCTGAACCTGCCGCATTATTTGTCCACAATGAGATACAAAACGATGCGATACAGGGGTACAATTTTCAACAGGCATAACGCCTTTTTGGCTGTTAATATTTTGTGGTTTTTGGCGGGATTAAAACTGTGCTGCATCCCTCCAAACGACTATCTTTGTGAAAACAACAGACCCGAAATGTTCAGTATTGACCCAAAAGAAATGCCCACGGCCAAATTCCAGGGCTATATGCAGGGGGCGGTAGGGCCCAGGCCCATCGCTTTTGCCAGCACGCTCGACAGGAATGGCGTGCCCAACCTGTCGCCTTTCAGCTTTTTCAATGCATTCAGCTCCAACCCGCCCGTACTGGTGTTTTCGCCGGCACGCAGGGTGCGCGACAATACCATCAAGCATACGCTGATCAATGCTGAGCTGAACCGTGAGGTGGTGATCAACGTGGTGAACCACGACATCGTGCAGCAGGCATCATTGTCCAGCACCGAGTATGCCGATGGCGTGAATGAGTTTGAGAAAGCGGGACTGACGATGCTGCCGTCGGACATTGTGAAGCCCTTCAGGGTAAAAGAGTCGCCGGTGCAGTTTGAATGCAAAGTGCTCGAGATCGTAAGCCTGGGCACCGAAGGCGGGGCGGGCAACCTGATCATCTGCGAAATCCTGAAAATGCACATCAACGAAGATGTACTGACCCCGAACGGCGAAGCCATCGACCAGCACAAGATCGACCTGGTGGCGCGCATGGGGGGCAACTGGTACAGCCGTGCCAATGCCGGCCTTTTTGAAGTGGAAAAACCGCTCACCACACTGGGCATAGGGGTAGATGCCATTCCGGCCTTTGTAAAGGAAAGCGGCATTTTCAACGGTAATGACCTGGGGAAACTTGGCAACGTGGAAACCTTGCCTACCGACGTGGAAGTTGCTATATTTGTAAAAGGCAGCTTTGAGATGAAAGCGGTATTGAGCGCTGACGATGAGCAGAAAAAGCTGGCGATGGCCAAGGACCTGCTCGACAATAACAAGGTGGCAGAAGCCTGGAAGGTACTGCTCGCACAAAAAGATTTTTAATTATTTACTAACGATAGCTGCCCGGTGAGGCAGAAAATTAAAACAGACAATTATGGAAGTTTCAGGAAGGATCAAGATGATTGACGAAACCAAAGCCTTTGGCGCCAACGGTTTCAGGAAGAGGGAAATGGTGGTGACTACCGATGAGCAGTACCCACAGCACATCATGATAGAGTTTACGCAGGACAAATGCGACCTGCTGAACAACTACAGGCCGGGCGAGCCGGTAAAGGTTTCGATAAACCTTAGGGGCCGCGAGTGGGTAAACCCACAGGGGGAGACAAAATACTTCAACTCGATACAGGGCTGGAGGATAGAGAAGCTGCAGCCTGAAGCTCCGGCAGCAGGGGCGCCGGCACCGCAATACCAACAGCAAACGCCGCCGCAACAGCAGTACGACCAGTTCCAGCCGGCAACGAACTTTAAAGAGGAAGAGCACGACGACCTGCCTTTTTAAAATTCCAAGTTCCAAATAACAAATAACAAATCCCAGGGCCGTAAAAGGTGTCCGGGATTTTTATTTATTGTGGTATCTTCGTTTACTGCTCAATGGTTACTGTAAGTTCAAAGGCATAAGGTCCGTGGGCTTGCAGCCATTTTTCGCTCTTAGGGTTATATATCAAGGTTTTGTGATTTTTATTTTCTTTACAACTACAGTCCACTTCAAAATCTGTTGCCTTTGAATTCTCTTTTTTGACTTTGCGCAGGGCAACATATATTCCAGTTTCATTTCTCACTTGTAAATCAGACACATCAATATTCATTTTGCCGGAATGGCTGCCCGGTACTAAAAAAGTTTTTGACCCAAGCTTTTCTCCGGGATCACCATTGGCCTTTACATCATACAAATTCAATTCTATTTCGGTATCTGCATACTTCCCTTTGTCGTCTCGTTTGGCAGAGTGATTAAACTCAAATCGCAAAGATTTTATCATTCCTCTCGGCATATCGTAAGCCATCGTCGCTGTTTCATAAACGCTGGAGAGATTATCATAGAAAGTGCAAATGCCTCGTCGGAATTTGTAGGATATTTGTCTGCCATTCTTTTTTTTTTCATTGACCACTACTTCCTTCATTTGTATGGTGTCTTTTTCCATATCAATGTTTTGGGCCGAGGCAGAAAGACTGAAAAGAAAAAGGATAAAAAGGATATTTTTCATAGTTCAACTGTATGTGGGAATGCTGAATTGCCTGAAGTTTTTTCCAAATATAGGCTAAAAAGCTGAGAAGCAATTGGTATTTTACCTATCCAAAACCACCCGTACATCTACCCGCATACCGGCGCATACCCAGCGGCGTTCCCACGGGGCGCTTTCGGAGGTGCGGGCAAGGGTCATGAACTTGTCGTGGCCGCTGCACATGCAGTCGAAATACAGGTCATCAATCTCCTCCGGCCCGGATTCCTTTATCAATCCTATGAATAGTTTGCTTTCGCTTTTCAGGTCCAGCCCGGCAATGTTAATGCTGATTTTTCCTTTGGCTTTTTCATCCATGATGAGCGCTTTGCTGTCGTAGGCAATGCGCCTGCCGGGCTGGCCGTTTTCGTCTACGGTATAAATGAGCACCCCGAAAGTAGCGCGTTCGCTGTGTTCCTTCTTATTGTCAAATATCCCGTTGAAATAAAAGGTAACCGATTCCAGCGACCCTGCCGGAATGCCCTCTGCCAGGGTCACGATCTCACCGGCATCCTTAAAAGGTTCGGGTGAATAGCAGGGCCCGGTGAGGCGCAGGGTTTTCATTTTGAGCTTTTTCCCTTTGCTTACCACCACTTCTTCCATGTAAATAGTGTCCTTTTCCATGTTGACAAAGTTCTGCGCCGTTGCGGGAACGCCCCAAAAGATAAAGAGGAAAAGGAAATATTTCATGTGTTGCATCCGTTTAATAGGCGAAGGTAAAAAATCATTTTGTGGGGCGGGTTGTTTTAACTTTAATTTTCAATGCCTAACTTTGATATGCCTTATTATAAAAAATAACGGATGTACTTCCTTTCACGTGAACTCTATTTCCCCCCAGTGGACGAAGCATCGCCCGAAGGCATTGTAGCCATTGGCGGCGACCTCTCTGCTGAGCGGCTACTGCTGGCTTACCAAAGCGGGATATTCCCCTGGTTTGAGGACGATGAGCCCATACTGTGGTGGAGCCCGCCCGAGCGCATGGTGCTGTTTTTCGACGAGCTGAAAATTTCCAAGAGCATGCGCAACATTATGAACAGGGGCATTTTCTCGGTGAGCTTTGACCTTGCCTTTCAGGAGGTTATAGCCAATTGCCGCGACATAAAGCGCCACGGGCAGAACGGTACCTGGATTACCGCCGATATGGCCGAAGCCTATTGCAGGCTGCATGAGCTGGGCCATGCCAAATCGGTAGAGGTGTGGCAGGGCGACGAGCTGGTGGGCGGGCTGTACGGCATCGACCAGGGGCACGTATTCTGTGGGGAGAGTATGTTTTCCAAAGTACCGAATGCCAGCAAGATAGCCTTCATTGCACTGTGCAAAAAGCTGCAGCTCGAAAACTACAAATTGCTCGACTGCCAGGTACACAACGACCACCTTGAGAGCCTTGGGGCAAGGGAGATAGAACGTGATGATTTTATGGCCATTTTGAAGAATTCAGGGGGATTTTGAGGAGCCGGTTAGGGGATTTTATAACCCCGCCATGATGATTTTAGGGTATACCCAGGGGTATTTTTGATGCCATCGTTTGCGATAAGCTTAAAACTAACTTTTATAAAGACCATAAAATGGATGCCGCTAAAGAAAATTTGATCCACAAGGCCTATGCAGCCTTTAATTCCCGCGACATTGATGCGGCCCTTTCCACTTTCCATCCGGAGGTTGAATGGCCCAAAGCTTTTGAGGGTGGCTACGTCCGGGGTCATGAAGCGATACGGGACTATTGGACCCGGCAATGGGGTGAGATAAACCCCAATGTCGACCCGGCCGGAATCAGCGAAAGGGATAATGGCACCATAGAGGTGACGGTACACCAGCTTGTAAAGGACCTGCAGGGCGGGGTACTGTTCGACGGCACCGTAAAGCATATTTATACGGTGCAGGACGGCCTGCTGCGCAAGATGGATATTGAGGGTTAAAATGACCTTTGCAGGGCGTCATCAAAGACGGGCAAAAAGTAAATGCAAAAGGGCTGTCCTTAACGGGCAGCCCTTTACTATTTGATAGCAGGGAATTGCTTATTTTACTTTAGCAGAGCTTCTTACAGCTTCATACATTTTTTCTGCAGCTTCCTTTGTGCCGGCAACCGCACCTGTAGCATGGTTGTGGATTACGTAGCAACCCTCGCCTTTGGCTTTCACTATAACATAAAACCTGTATTGGGCGTCAAAGCCTTCGGTAGCAAGTTCTTCATACATAAAGCCGTTTTCGTCTTCTTTCAGCATTTTGGTGCTGTCTCCACCTGTATTTTGCGCTTTGAACCTTTTAAGGGCTTCTTCGATGGTGTTTTCAAAAGCGGTACTAACAGTAAGGCCGGTATCTTCGTTTATGGTAACCGTAAGGTCTTCAGGGTTAATCTCGCTTAGGCCGATTTTTGCTGTTTTAGGCAGTTTTACCAGGATAGGGTACTCTTTTTTTGTAGTGCTCAGGTCGGTTTCAACCCAGTCAGCTTCGTTAAAAACATACGCTACAGCAGGTGTTTCGGTTGTTGCTTCAGTGGTTTCGGCATTTGTGCCTTCAGAATCTGCTTTTTGGTTGCAAGATGCCATTACAAGGGCAGCAAGCAACATTTGGAACAGGTTTTTCATTTTAGTTCTTCTAATTGGTTAATAAAAATTGATCAGTGCCGCAATCAGGTTCGCGGCGGGCGCGAAATTAAGAAAACGTTTACGAAAAACAATAATTCCGGTAATTTTTTATAGGCGCTCAACCCCCTTATTGCGCTTCCTTCTGTTATGGCCAGGCAGTGCAGGGCCGTACGCCTGCCTCCAAAAAATAAAATGGTATCTTTGCGCCGATGAAGGCCGCATTGAAACATACCCTGGTTATCCTGCTCGCGCTGTGCTACTGCATGGCCGTGGGTGCTGCCGGTAATGGCAATGATTTGGCCGCCGTTTATGACGCATCGGCAGCCGGTGAAACAACCCTTGTTGCCGGCACGCCCGACAAGCTGGCGGCCCACATTCCGCAGACGGCCTTTGTGGAGGCTTTTGCCAAATACGGACAGCCCCAAAACTTCAAGCTCACGTTTCACGCTCTTGCGCCTACTCCCCAATTTGCAGGGCACTTTATTCCTAAAACGTTCCGGCAGTATGTCAGGAGGCTGCAGAATGTGCACATCCTCTCGGTTGCCGACATCATTTATCCTTTCCATTCTTTTTGGTGATACCCCGGTTTTATTCCGCAATAAAAAACCGTCTAAAATCGATTTAACCACATAGCTACATAGGCATTTCTGTGGCTGGGTAGGTTTGGCTAAAGTAGCGCATAGTGAAGCGACGCTTCATCTATGTGTAAATATGTATCCTCCTGCCTGAAATCACTATGGAACCTATGTACCTATGTGGTTAAATTGATTTTGGGTGTTCAAAAATAGTACGTGGCAATACACCACTATAACTCAATAATCACAAAAAGAAATGGATCTACAAACCACAATAATAGGGGCGGTGCTCATAGCGATTTGCGTTGTACCGTTCGTACTCATAAATAAGAAGAAAAAAGAGAAACAGCAATTGCTGCTTAAGCAGCTGAAGGCGCAGGCCATAACCTATGGCTGTGCCATAACGCGCCACGACCTTTGGCACAACACCGCGATAGGCATTGACGACAATGAGAAATGCCTGTTCTTTTTCCGCAGGACGAAAGACGGGGAGGTGCAAAAGCAGGCCCACCTGGCGGGTGTAGACAAGGTATACATTAATGGTGCCGGCAATGCCATTGAAAAGCTGGAGCTGGTACTGGTACACAACAGCAGCAAAGAGCCCGATACCGTGCTGGAGTTTTATAACAGCGCTACGCTCATGCAGATCAATGCCGAGCTGGAACTGGTAAAGAAATGGCAGGGCATTGTTGAGGAGAGCCTGATCAAGTAACCGGCAACTAAAAAACCCACTCGATTGAGTGGGTTTTTATATTGTGATAAGACTATTTCTTAAGCTTCGAATGGAACTATAGAAACGAAAGACTTGTTGTCGCCTTTTTTCTGGAACTTAACAACACCGTCAACTTTAGCGTGTAGTGTATGGTCTTTGCCCATGTACACGTTTTCGCCCGGATTGTGCTTAGAACCTCTCTGCCTTACTATGATGTTACCGGCAATAGCAGCCTGGCCGCCATATATCTTAACGCCTAGACGTTTCGACTCCGATTCCCTACCGTTCTTGGAACTACCGACACCTTTCTTGTGAGCCATGATGTTTTGTTTTTAATTGTTAATATTATTCTGCAGTTTCAGTTGCGTCTGCTTTTTTGGCAGCAGCTTTTTTCTTAGGCGCAGCACCCGCCCCGATGATACCGGAAATCTGGATTTGCGTTAAAGACTGGCGGTGGCCATTTTTCTTTTTGAAGCCTTTTCTCCTTTTCTTTTTGAAAACGATTACTTTGTCTCCTTTTAAGTGCTGCAGCACTTTGGCTTCTACTGAAGCACCTTCTATAGCCGGGGCGCCAAGGGTGATTGTTCCGTTGTCGTCAAGCATAAGTACTTTCGCGAATGTAACCGCGTCGCCTTCTTTGCCTTCCAGACGGTGAACAAATACCTTTTGGTCTTTGCTAACTTTAAATTGCTGCCCTGCTATCTCTACGATTGCGTACATAACAATATGGTTTAATTAATTTTTTGAGTGTGCAAATATACAACTTATTATTTATCAGGCAACCTGCGGGGGTAAAATTTCAAAAAAATGTTTGAAGGGCAGGGATTTGATTTCCTGAGGTTTACATTTTATATATGTTGTGGTGAATTGCCCAATGCAACCGTGATGCGAAGGTGTCATAGTGTGAAATGATTTTGAAATGCGCAGAACCGTTGCAATGCAATGGCTAATGACACAGCAATCGGCAGGGTTTAACATTGGAATACAGGCCGGTCTCAATTGCAAAATGATTTGGTGTTCCGCAGAGCCGTTGCATTGCAACAGCTCTGCCCGGGTAGCTTGTGTCTTTACGGGAGAGAAATGAGCGTTCCCTTAAATCCAGCCTATATATACGTGTGTTTAAATGCCATTTTTGCAATCCAAAACCAACTTCTTAAAAAAAAAGATAATTTAATTGTAACAAATTGACGAAATTGCACACCAATTATCAAAACACAATAATAATCAGTATTTTTATGAAAAGATCGTTAATCGCTTTGGGTTCGCTCCTTATGCTTGGCGGAACAGCTTCTGCCCAGAAAGTGGCATTCGAAGAATACAATTTGGACAACGGCCTGCACGTGATCCTGCACCAGGACAAGAGTGCGCCGGTAGTCATTACTTCGGTAATGTATCACGTGGGCTCTAAGGATGAGAACCCTGAAAGGACGGGTTTTGCACACTTTTTTGAGCACTTGCTTTTTGAAGGCACAGAGAACATCAAACGCGGCGACTGGTTTAAGATAGTTACTTCTAACGGCGGAAACAATAACGCCAACACGTCGGACGACCGCACCTATTACTATGAGGTATTCCCTTCCAACAACCTTGAGCTTGGCCTTTGGCTGGAGTCGGAAAGGCTGATGCACCCTGTGATCAACCAGATTGGCGTTGATACGCAGAATGAGGTGGTAAAAGAGGAGAAAAGGCTTCGTATAGACAACCAGCCTTACGGTAACCTTATTGCCGAAGTGAAAAAGAACATGTTCAAGGTACACCCGTACCGTTGGGCAACCATCGGTTCTATGGAGCACCTTGATGCCGCTACCCTTGCGGAGTTCCAGGCTTTCAACAAGAAATTCTACATCCCGAACAATGCGGTGCTTGTAGTAGCGGGCGATTTTGACCCGGCACAGGCTAAAAAATGGATATCGCAGTACTTTGCCGCCATACCGAAAGGCACGCCGGTAACACGCCAGAAATTTGAAGAAAAGCCAATCACTGAAAGCTTCAAGGCACGCTACGAAGACCCTAACGTACAGCTTCCGATGGTGGTTACCGCCTACAGGACGCCTTCGATGAAAACACGTGAGGCAAGGGTGCTTGACATGATATCGTCTATCCTTAGCGACGGAAAGAGCTCAAGGATGTACAAAAAAATCGTTGACGACAAGAAAATGGCAATGCAGATCGGCGCTTTCAACTACAGCCAGGAAGATGCAGGCCTATATATTGTATACGGAATCCCAATGCCGGGCTTTACTGCCGAGGACATCATGAAGGAAGCGGATGCTGAGATCGTGAAGCTCCAGACAGAGCTTATCTCTGAAAGGGAATTCACCAAGCTGAAGAACCAGTTCGAAAGCCGTTATGTGAGCAGCAACTCAAATGTTGAGGGCATTGCTGAGAACCTTGCGTCGTACTACCTTCTTTACGGCGATGTGAACCTTATCAATACTGAGATCGACATCTACCGTTCGATAACAAGGGAAGAGATAAGGGATGTAGCCAAAAAATACCTTAACCCTAACCAAAGGATGGTACTTGACTACGTAGGAGCAACAGAAAAAGCAGAAAAATAAGAATACAGAAAAACGATGAAAAAAGTTATATATCTATTAGCCGGTTTGTTTTTAACCGTTGCCGTTCAGGCGCAAGACAGGCCGATGCCAAAACCGGGGCCGTCGCCAACTGTTAACGTAGGCAAGCCGCAAACCTTTACACTAAAGAACGGGCTTAAGGTACTTGTAGTGGAAAACCACAAGCTGCCACGCGTATCGTACAGCCTTACCATGGACAATGCCCCTTATGCGGAAGGTTCCAAGAAAGGTGTGAGCGACATGACGTCTGCCCTTATGGGAAGCGGTACAAAGAAAATGTCGAAAGACGCGTTCAACGAGGAAGTTGACTTCCTTGGCGCGAACATAGGCTTCGGCTCGCAGTCGGCTTATGCAAGCGGCCTTTCGAAATATTCCAACAGGATACTGGAGCTGATGGCCGATGGCGCCCTTAACCCGGTATTCACGCAGGAAGAGTTTGACAAGCAGAAAGCGCAGATACTTGAAGGCCTTAAGGCGGACGAGAAGAGCGTAACATCGGTAGCGGCCAGGGTGAATAATGTACTTGTGTACGGCAAAAACCACCCGAACGGCGAATACCTGAGCGAAGAGACACTGAACAATGTAACTCTTGAAGATGTACGTGAGAACTATGAAACGTACTTTGTTCCCGGTAAAGCCTACCTGGTTGTAACCGGTGACGTGAAGTTCAAGGATGTGAAAAAGCAGGTGGAGAAGCTTTTCGGCGCATGGAAGCCGGGCATTGCCCCTAACGTGAGCTACAGCGACCCTAAAGACGTTCAGTACTCGCAAATCAACTTTGTAGACATGCCGAATGCGGTACAATCTGAAATTTCAGTTGTAAACATATCCAACCTTAAAATGACGGACAAAGAATACTTCGCTACGCTTCTTGCCAACCAGATTCTTGGCGGTGGCGGTGAAGGAAGGCTTTTCCTTAACCTTCGTGAGAAACACGGCTGGACATACGGTGCTTACTCTTCAATAGGTGGCAATAAGTATGTTGGCGATTTCTCTGCTTCAACTTCGGTAAGGAACACGGTTACCGACAGTGCTGTTGTAGAGATATTCAACGAGATCAAGAACATGAGGACTGACCTTGTTAGCGAGGAAGACCTTAAGAATGCCAAGGCAAAATACATAGGAAACTTTGTAATGAACATGGAGAAGCCGGGTACTGTAGCGCGTTATGCATTGCTTACGCAGACACAGGGGCTTCCTGAAGATTTCTTCGAGAACTATATCAAGAACATCAACGCCGTAACTGCTGAAGACATCAGGAATGCTGCGAAGAAATATTTCTCTGCCGATAACTCAAGGGTGGTTATCGTAGGTAAGGCAGCCGACGTGCTTCCGGGCCTTGAGAGCAGGAAAATGCCGATCATGTACTTTGATAAGTTCGGTAAGCCGACTGAAAAGCCGGTAATGAACAAGCCGGTGCCGGCAGGCGTAACTGCCAAAACGGTGCTTGACGGCTATATTAAGGCGATAGGCGGCGAGAAGGCAGCCAGGGCAGTTAAGACTGTATCTACAAAATCGTCGGCTACGGTACAGGGCATGGCGGTAACATTTACCAGCAAAGTATCTTCTGACAAGAAGCAGGCTGTGGAAATTACTGTTGCCGGCATGGGCTCAATGTTCAAGCAGGTTGTAGGCGATAAGAGCGGCTACAGCGTACAGCAGGGCCAGAGAATGGAAATGGAAGCCGATGAGTTCAAAGAGAACAAAGAGACTGCCGTTCCGTTTGAAGAGCTTACAATGGCTTCTGATCCGGGTGTGAGCGTTGCAGCTATCGAAGCCATCAACGGCAAAGATGCTTATGCGGTTAAAAAAGGTACGGATACCTACTACTATGATGTGGCTACCAACCTTAAGGTTGCTGAAGCGCACGAGCAGGAAGGGCCGGGCGGACAGAAAATGACGCTGTACACCTACTATGGCGACTACAAAGAAGTAAAAGGCATCAAGCTTCCGCACAAGATCAATATGAACATCGGCATCGAGCTTGACCTTACAGTAAATGAGGCCAAGATCAACGAAGGCGTAACTGCTGCTGATTTCCAATAAGGCATACTAATTGTTTTTATACAAGGCTCCCCGCATTGCGGGGAGCTTTTTTTTTGCATCATGCCGAATAGTCCTCACCCCGGCCCTCTCCAAAGGAGAGGGTGACGTGACGTAAAACTCTTGCCGAAAAAATTTTCATGCCTGAGTATGCGCGTTTGAGTGTACCCAATTTTGTTATCACAATCATAAACCTGTCGCATTTACAAAGGGTAAATCGTATTTTTAAGGTTGATTAAAAAATGACGGGGAATGAAAAAGATACTCTTTATTATAGGTATAGCCATGCTTTTCATAATGTGCAAGAGCGCCAAAACGGCATCTGCAGGGGAAGAGGCCAGGGTGGCAAAGGTGCAGTACAAGGACGATTTCAGGTCGGCCTCGGCAAAAGAAAAAGCGGCAGTGCTGAAGGAATTAAAGGCTACGGGTGCAAACTATTCGGTAATCATATTCACGCAGAACTTTAAGGGCGAAAAGATGGCGGTGGCCAATGCAAAAGGGCAGCTGTACAGCGGCTATGCCCTGTCCAACCTCAAGACCGGCATTGCCGACAAGGCCCGCATTGACAATACAATGGACACGACGGTTTATGATAAATCAGACAATCATGAGGTAGTGATTGAGGCGAAGGAGGCACAAAAGCACAAATTCATTTACATCATGAAGAACCCCGGCTCGAAAACGCCTTTTACAGTAACGTATAGCAATACGCTGCGGCCGTTATAAGCCCCCTGACCCCCGAAGGGGGAATCCACTCATGCTATTTACACGCGCAGTCCTTGCGAGGAGGTATGGTGAAGCAATCTGTTACAAATAAAGGTGATGGTTTAAGGGTAGTTATTGCCGTATTAATCTATTAACTATTGTTGTGCCTTCGTTGGTTTTCATTTTCCATGTTAATGAATTTGCATTCCGGCTTATCTTAAAGCGGTACGGAATTGAATCGCATTTTAGGAACTCAATATATTTTGGGTCTGTGTTGAGGCTGTCGATATTAAATCGCTTCTTATTATAGTATACGAGTACTGAATCGCCTGAAGTTTTCCAATTGCCACTCATTGCCATTGCGCAATTCCGGAAAACACAAGTTGAGTCAGCATTTAATTGCAGCGTATCAAATGAAGGGTATGATTCGCCCTTTAATTTTCCCAATGCAACATTGAGTTTGCTTCTTGTGGGAGACGCATAGGTACCCTCAAGATTTGATACAGAAGTATTTTTAGTGCATCCAAGGCATAATAACAGTAAAAATGCGGTGAGCTTTTTCATAACCTGGTGTAAAGTATTGTACTAAGATAAGGAGAATATCAATCGGCTTAACTAAATTGAAGCAGTCCGTGGGCAATATCCCATTAAGCAATTGCCCAATTGTTCCATTAAACCCCTATCTTTGCAGTACTCCGCAGGTTAAAATTCATTCGTTACAGAATAATTTTATCTCATATTTGAATTTCTAAGAATTAATTGTACTTTTGCAACCCCTTTATTGGGGATGGAATGTTTAATTAAAATAATTTATTGTGAACACATTAAGCTACAAAACAGTTTCGGCGAACAAGGCGACTGCTCAGAAAGAGTGGATCGTTGTCGATGCTGAAGGTCATAATTTGGGCCGTCTTGCTTCTAAAGTTGCGATGCTTTTGAGGGGTAAGTACAAAACAAATTATACACCGCACGTTGACTGTGGCGATAACGTAGTGGTTATCAACGCAGAGAAGATCAACCTTACAGGTAACAAACTTGACGACAAGATCTACATGCGTCATACAGGTTACCCTGGTGGACAAAGGACGCTTACCGCAAGGAACGTACAGGCCAAGAACCCTGCTATCCTTGTTGAGAAAGCTGTAAAAGGAATGCTGCCTAAGAACAAACTTGGCGCTGAGCTATTCCGCAATTTAAATGTATATGTAGGCGCTGACCACAAGCATGAAGCTCAGAAGCCTAAAACCGTTAACTTAAACGATCTAAAGTAAATGGCAACTATCCACAAAATCGGCAGGAGGAAAACTGCTGTTGCCCGTATCTACCTTTCTGAAGGAACAGGTAAGATCACGGTAAACAAAAAAGAACTTGAAGTGTACTTCCCAACCGCTACGCTACAGTACAAAGTACGCCAGCCGCTTTCTATGACGAACAGCGCTGAGAGCTTTGACGTAAAAGTAAACGTATACGGTGGTGGTATCACAGGACAGGCTGAAGCTGTACGTATGGCTATCGCCCGCGCTATGTGCGAGGTTGATGCTGAGAACCGCGGCATCCTTAAGCCTGAAGGTCTATTGACAAGGGACCCACGTATGGTGGAACGTAAGAAATTCGGCCAGAAGAAAGCCCGTAAGAGATTCCAGTTCTCTAAACGTTAATATTCTGAATGCCCTTACCATAAGGGATTTGATTAAAAATTTAAAAACAAAAGTTGTTGTTGCCCCGCTGAGGCGAGGGGTTAGTTTAGCATCTAAATGGGCAAGGCCGAACATTTCGCCACTTATCCATTGCTTACTCAACAGAACGTAAACTATTACAAAAATGGCAAATAAAGTAGAAGTTAAAGACTTACTGGAAGCAGGTGTACACTTCGGACACATGACCAGGAAATGGGACCCGAACATGGCCCCTTACATATACATGGAGCGTAATGGCATACACATTATCAACCTGTATAAAACCGCAGCTAAGATCGAAGAGGCTAACGAAGCCCTTAAAAAGATCGCTGCTTCAGGCCGAAAAATCCTTTTCGTAGCCACAAAAAAACAAGCAAAAGACATCGTTGCCGAGAAAGCAACTGCTGCCAACATGCCTTACATCACTGAAAGGTGGCCGGGCGGTATGCTTACAAACTTCGTTACTATCCGTAAAGCTGTTAAAAAAATGGCTTCTATTGATAAGATGAAGAAAGACGGTACATTTAACACGCTATCTAAGAAGGAGCGCCTTCAGGTAGATCGTCTTCGTGCTAAGCTTGAGAAAAACCTTGGCTCTATTGCCGACATGACAAGGCTTCCTGCCGCGTTGTTCGTAGTAGACATCAAGGCTGAACACATCGCAGTAAAAGAAGCTCAGAAATTAAACATTCCGGTTTTCGCAATGGTAGATACCAACTCTGACCCACGTCAGGTTGACTATGTTATCCCTGCAAATGATGACGCTTCTAAATCAATAGAAAAAGTACTTGCCCTTGTAACAGGTGCTGTAGTTGAAGGCCTTTCTGACAGGAAATCTGACAAAGATGATTTCACTGAAGAAGGCAATGAAACTGCTGCCCCGGTAGCTGCCCCTAAACAGGAAGCTGCCCCGGCTGCTGAAGCTCCTGCGCAGGAAACACCTGCTGCTACAGAGGAATAAGTTAACATTACAGTAAAGCCGTTGTGCAGGGTAATGTTTATTTTTGAAGCATTATCGGTATGACGGCTTTATTATTTATTAAAAAAACAACAAATTTAAATACGACTTAAAATGGCAAACATAACTGCTGCTGAAGTAAATAAACTACGTACCATTACCGGTGCCGGTATGATGGACTGCAAGAAAGCCCTTGTTGAGGCTGAAGGCGATTTTGACAAAGCTATCGAGATCCTTCGTAAAAAAGGACAGAAAGTAGCTGCTAACAGGGCTGACCGCGAATCTTCTGAAGGTGCGGTTATCGCTGTGGTAAATGCTGACAAGACTGCCGGTGTTGTTATATCGCTTAACTGTGAAACTGACTTCGTTGCGAAAAACGAATCGTTCGTGAAAATGGCTAACGACTTTGCTGCCCTTGCCCTTGAAAGCGCTACTAAAGAAGAGCTTCTTGCAAAAGACTATAATGGCCTTACCGTTGAAGAAAAACTTACGGAGCAGACAGGTGTTATCGGTGAGAAGATTGAGATCGGTGCTTTCGAAAGGCTTGAAGGCGCATTCGTAGGCTCATACATCCACGCAGGTAACAGGATCGCTACTTTGGTAAGCCTTTCAGGCAACGCTGAAGGCGCTGAGGAAGCTGCACGCAACGTGGCCATGCAGGCTGCCGCTATGGCTCCTATCGCCCTTAACGAAGATGGCGTTGATGCTGCTACCATCGAAAAAGAAATCGAAATCGCAAAAGACCTGCTTCGCCAGGAAGGCAAGCCTGAGGCTATGCTTGACAACATTGCAAAAGGTAAACTGGGCCGTTTCTTCAAAGACAACACCCTTGTGAATCAGGATTACATCAAAGACAACAAACTTAGCGTTAGCGAGTATGTGAAGTCGGTTGATGCAGGCCTTGTTGTTACAGGTTTCAAAAGGGTTGCACTTGCATAAGTAAACCTTTTTTATCATATCAGGACCCCCGAAATTGAAAAGTTTCGGGGGTTTTTGTTTTATATATACAACATTATTTTAAAAATTCGAACTTTGAGATGTTGCCAACAGAAAATGATAAGTTAACTTATTGATTATTAACAAATCAATTTTATCAAAATGAAAAAAATTAGTATTTTTATTTTTCGGTTTTGCTAATCGGTGCCTCAGTAATTGTTGGGTGTTCAAGCGAAGAGGGTGTGTCGACAGCTACAGATAATACTGCTTCTGCGCATAGGATCTATCAGGCTGATGTTAACGACTATATCAGCAATTTTTACGGTACGACTTTCGTATTTACGGATAGTATTGAAACGTCCGATAAGGACAGGGATTACATTATCAGGGCAGTAACGGTTGGAACTGATACTGAGGCACGTGGCTATTTGGTATCTGATGCAGCAGATAACGAGCCTGTTGGATTCATTGACATCGACCATGCCAATCATGTAATGAAAATGGTTGATATGGCAACTGAAGAGATGGATGTTATCGAAGATCTTGATGAAGATCCTGTGTTCACCGAAATAAAAGGCAACCTTATAACGCTTGTTGAGCTAGGCAATGCTCCCGAAGCTCAATCCAGGGGTTGGTATGTGATTGTAGAGGTCATCGTTGAAATTGGAGATAATTTTTGGGGAGATATTCCGGGTTGTGGATCTACTCAGGTTGAGACCGATCCACTGACACTTGAGCAGCATTGCTATAAAAATTGTACCATAAAGAAAAAAAGATTTTGGATTACATGGAGTAGTACAGACTACCAACAAGTTGTTGATTGTCCTTGATCTATAAAATAGGGCTACGTAAAGTTTTTACAACGTAGCCCTTTATCAAAATATATTATGAAAGGAAAGTTATATGTTACAGTAATCATCTTTTTTATATTTGGATATTGTTTATGCAATGCACAGGATACAATTCAACTAAAAGATGTTGAAATTTTAGAAGATGTAAAGAAAAAGCCTAAAGAAAGGACGATAAAATATGGTAATAAGAAATCAAAATTTGTAAATAAAATTGCCCTTTTTAACTCAGGTTCCAGTCCGTTATTTTATCTTGTTGATAGCATACCTTATGGGATATTACAGGAGTTGAAATTTAATTTTGCAGCAATGTGCAGGTTAGATGTAGAGCGAGATGCGCTGAAGTTAGGTGTAATGCGTACGGAGTATAAATTAACATTTTATGAAGAAAGTGAAAACGGGAATTTAATCCAAATAAATGAAAAGCCGCTTATAATTGTCATTGAGGCAGGGAATGACTGGCATAAAAACATTACAGTTAATGTAGCATCTTACAATATAAAAAAGAATAGGTTTTATATTTGTTTGGAACTTGCTTCTGAAAAGCCTTGCGATGAATGTGCATTTTATGTGCCCCAACATTTTAGAGCAGATAAGCCTCTAACCTATAGAGTTGTTAGAAATGATTCCTCGCTTCACAATGTAGAGAAAGTCTCCCTTCCTACTAATACAGGTATATTTCTAGAGCTAAAAACCCTTACCCGCGATTACTAAAAATCCAAATGCTTGTCTTATTGCCGGTTGATGCAGGCCTTGTTGTTACAGGTTTCAAAAGGGTTGCACTTGCATAAGTAAACCTTTTTTATCATATCAGGACCCCCGAAATTGAAAAGTTCCGGGGGTTTTTGTTTACTGTAACAAAGAGAGGTTTTCAGAGTCTTTTTCTAAAAACACGAATATGAAGAACCTGTTATACTTTTTTGTCCTCCTTTTTCCGATAGCAGTGCCCGCACAACCCGTATGCAACGAATTATACCATCACAAATTCAGTAAACAAGAAGTTGCGGCGGATATTGATTATATGTATGAAAAAATCAAAAACGCACATATAAATCCCTATACCGGCATCACGCAGGAAGAATTTGCCAAAAAAATCAGTACTGTAAAGGCTGCTTTAAAGGACAGTATGACCCAGCGGGATTTCTATTTTGCCGCAGCTCCCATTATGGTAAGCCTTAACGACGAACACAGTGGCATGAATGACTATTGCGTTACCGACAGCATTAAAAATAATTTTAAGGTATTCCCGCTCCGGTTTGAGTACGAAAATGATAAGATCATCCTTACGGAAAACTACAGTCCGCACGATCTCACGCCGGGGGACGAATTAATTTCACTGAACGGGATTGCTGCTGCAGACCTGGCGGAAAATTGCGCAAGGCTCGTGCCCGGCCCGCCGGACGAGAGCAAGCCTATAGCCATTGAAAGGCTATGGATGTACCTGCCGAAATTCTGCTATTTCATTGAAGACAATTACCAGCTCTTGTTCCGGTCGGGCAAGCAGGTACTTGTAAAAAGCCAGCCTTGGGATGAATTCCGTCAAAACTACAGCAAGACAAATCCGGTAAAAAAAAGCAACCCGCTGATGCAGTATGAAAAAGTGGAAGATGCCGGGTACTTAACCGTAAATTCTTTCAGCATTAATAGCAAGCTGACCGGGGAAGTATGGGATGGTAAACTCGATTCTATTTTCACACTCATAAAAAGAGACAAGGTAAAACGGCTGTTTATAGATGTGAGCAACAATGGAGGGGGTAATTCTGCCGTCGGGCGTAAACTAATCGATTATTTTTCAGGCAAGCCTTATAGGACATATAGCGGAAAATGGAAGAAAAGTGCTGAATATGTGGATTATATGAAACGTAACGGCCTATTTGACAGCAAATACGAAAAGCTGGCCGATGGCACTGTGATGGAAATGCCGCAGGAGAAGATTATCCCGAAAAAAAAAGCCAACCGGTTTAAAGGCATAACCTACATTGTAGTTGGAAAACACACCTTTTCGAGCGCTATAATGTTTGCCGCAATAGTGCAGGATAATAAGCTCGCAAAGCTGGTGGGCGAAACACCGCGTAAAGGGCATCCGAATCATTTTGGCGAATTGGTGGTTTTCAGTACGCCAAACACGCAGCTGAATTTTGCATTTGGTGTAAAAGAATGGATACGGCCCGCAGGAAAGTCAGCTTTCAATAAGCTTGTGCCGGACATACCGTTTGTTTTAAATGGGAAAACCCCGGCTCAAATAATCGCAGGAATAAAATAACCAAAAACCCCGCTTCTCACAGGCGGGGTTTTCTTTTACCCGTTGCCGGGCCAAACAAACAAACATATATAACAAATCGCTTTTAAGTCGCTATCCTGAATGCTTCTCCAAATCAACAAATAACCAAATAACCAAATCCACAATAAACCCATCAATAAATAAACTCATTACCCCATCAACAAATCAACCTCTGCAAACGCTTTTTTAATCTCTTCAATGAGCACTTCCCCTTTTACGATGTTCAGGCCACGGCCCAGGTCAGGATATTTTTCGCAGGCCGTTTCCCACCCCAGGTTGGCGAGCTTTAGTATGTATGGCAGCGTAACGTTCGTGAGTGCAAGTGTCGAGGTATACGGCACCGCGCCCGGCATGTTGGCCACACAGTAATGCACAATATCGTCGATGATATAGGTGGGTTCCTCGTGCGTTGTCGGGCGCGTGGTCTCAAAGCATCCGCCCTGGTCTACCGCCACATCTACGAGTACCGTACCCGGGCGCATTTCCTTCAGCATCTCGCGGGTAATGAGGTTGGGGGCCTTGGCTCCCGGTATCAGCACTGCTCCAATGATCAGGTCGTGGTTTTTAATGTGCCTCTTGATATTGAACACGCTGGAGAACTCCGTCACCACGTGGTTCGGCATGATGTCATTCACATACCGCAGGCGCTTCATGTTGATGTCGAGTATGGTCACGTGTGCGCCAAGCCCTGCCGCCATTTTTGCGGCCTGTATGCCTACAACGCCGGCACCCAGCACCAGCACCTTGCCCGGGGGTACCCCCGGAACGCCGCCCAGCAGTACGCCGCGGCCCTTGATGGGTTTCTCTAAATATTTCGCGCCCTGCTGTATCGCCATGCGCCCTGCCACCTCGCTCATTGGGGTAAGCAGCGGGAGGAAGCCGTCTTCATCGCTCACGGTCTCATAGGCAATGCACACCGCTTTGCTGGCGATCATGGCACGGGTAAGCTCCTCACTGGATGCAAAATGAAAATAGGTAAACAGCACCTGGTTGCGCTTGATGAGCGGGTACTCGTAAGGGGTGGGCTCCTTTACCTTTACGATCATGTCGGCCATGGCATACACAGCTTCTATGGTGGGCAGCAATACGGCTCCTGCCTCGTAGTAATCCTCATCGGAAAAGCCGCTGCCGATTCCGGCCGACTCCTGCACGAAAACCTCATGCCCGTAATTTACCAGTTCGAACGCCCCCGCCGGAGTCAGCCCTACGCGGTTCTCATTGTTCTTTATTTCCTGTGGGACCCCTATTTTCATGATGGTAAATTTTATTTTTTGTAAATATAAAAAGTTTACCCCTATAAATTACAGGGTTCTTTATGAATATTTTTATTAAATTTTAGTCGACACCCCTTTCTAAAATATAAATCGACGATGTGACTAAACTATTTCTATATTTGATATATGGACAGGAAGGAATTTCTAAGGCACATATGGGAAAGGTATCTCAGGCCGGCGCTTGTCGTAGCCGCTTCACTTTTTGTGATGTACCTGTTGTACTATGCGGCTCAGGACATAACATCGGTATTGGGTACTGCCAGCGCAATACTTTTACTGGTAGCCGGGCTTGTGGCAATTTATGTGCTGAAAAGCTTTTTGGAAAGACTGTGGAAAAAAGTATTTGTACGATTTTCTGGTAAGGTGCAGGGAAATCTGATTACTGCCTCAAAAATTATGGTATTCATTGGCGATTGTATCCTTGGGGTAATTATATTCCGGCTTTGGCAAATGGAGTGGCTATACGCTTCCCTGCTTATAGTAATGATACTGATTGGGAAAGTCCGGGAAGTATCGCAAACATCACGAGAGCAATCCACATAGCCGGCTAACCCTATGAAAAATATCTTCCTTATCCTGTTTCTGTTATTATCAGCTATCTCATGCAAAAAAGAGGCTGCAAAAACCATAACCGAAAAACCTGCCCCAGTTCCATCTGAGGCTTCCCCTGAATTTAATGAAAGCGTTGATGTAAGTCTGTGGGACTTTAACGGCGATGGCAAACCGGATGATGAAATAACTGTACCCGTTGTGGAAGGTTCGGGAAATCCTGTTGAAGATGGCACGCCCGGCAAATTCACCATAACATTCGACAATAAAACGCTGCCGGATCTCGCCGTTGGATGCTGCAATCCGATGCCTGTAGGCGAAGGCGACCTCAATGGCGACGGCGCCGCGGAACTGTCGGTTTTCCAGGCTCCCATGAACGGGTGCGTGTATACCATGGCGACCTATACTTTCCGCGATGGCAAGTGGCAACAGCTTTTTGAACCGTTTATTGTGCCTACCGGTTGTGATGAGATAAGCGCCGAAGAGGTGCAAAGCCTGGTTTATAAAGAGGGCAATAAAGTCTATATTATGGTGACCGATGTAAATGACGAGGATTTTAAAAGGACAGCAAAAGAAGTAAAGCTTTAATCCGTCATTTACCACATACCATAATTGTAAATTTTCACTACTTTTGGTATACACCCGTAATTTCATGCCTTTAACCAAAAGACAGACCATATTTACCATACTTTCCGGCATTTTCATTACCAATGCCGTAGTGGCCGAACTCATTGGCGGCAAGCTCATTTACGTAGGTTCCGTCCCAATGAGCGTAGGGATATTGCCATGGCCGGTGGTGTTCATTACCACCGATCTTATCAACGAGTATTTTGGCGAAAAGGGCGTGCGCAGGCTGTCGTACATTACGGCAGGGCTTATTGCCTACTGCTTTTTTGTGCTTTGGGCCGCGCTGAATATTCCTGCTGTAAAAGGCATGGGAGTGCAGGACAGTGCGTTCTCCTCGGTATTCGGGCAGGGCATGTGGATCATCGTAGGGAGCATCACGGCGTTCCTTGTGTCGCAGCTCATTGACGTAACCATATTCCATTTCGTGAAGCGAAAGACCGGAAAGCGCATGATATGGCTGCGCAGTACAGGATCGACAGTCATATCGCAGTTTTTCGACTCGTTCATAGTACTCGGTATCGCCTTTTGGGCTACAGGGCAAATGGACACCGAAACCTACATCGCCTCGGGGCTTACCGGATATGCCGTAAAGCTTGCCATCGCCATATTGCTTACGCCCGCCATCTACCTCGGGCATGCCATCATCGGCAAACACATGAAGCCTGATGACGGGCCGCAGCTTGAAAACCTGAAAGAAGGCCGGTAATCACTGCCTGCTTCAAAAACTATAGTATATTTGACTCCGAATACCCTGAAAATCCACACATTGAAAAGATTAGCCCTACTGCTGCTCTTTGCGGCAGCCTCATTATCAGCACAGGAAAAGAAATACCAAAGCCTCCTATGGGAAATATCAGGCAACGGCCTGGAAAAGAAATCGTACCTGTATGGTTCCATGCACGTGAGCAACAAAGTGTCGTACAACCTTAGCGACGCTTTTTTTACGCACCTGCTCAATGCCGACATGGTGGCCGGGGAAAGCGACCCTGCTACCTGGGGAGAGCTTACAGGGATGATGTCGCAGCAAAGGCCGTACTACCTTTCCATGGGGTATTCGGGCTTCTATTTTAAGCCGGTCGGCAAGGATGGCCTGCGGAAGCTCTTCAGCAGCAACAGCTATTCGCTGAACAGCCTGTTGTCGCGTACTGATGAAACAGACATCGAAAACCAGGAAGATACCTACCTGGATATGTTCATTTACCGCACCGGCCGCAAATACAATAAAATATCTGTAGGGCTGGAGGATGCGAAAACCTCGGTGCTTACCATTATGAAGGTAGACCCTACGAGCGTAAAGCCGTTGGAAAATAACCGGGCCGCCATACAAAAAGCATTGAAAAACATGTCGTACCAGGATGCCCTGACGCACTACTACCGCGAGAAGGACCTGGACATGATCGACTCGCTCATGGTGCTGGCAATACCCGAAAACTACCTGAAGGCATTGCTTTATGAGCGCAACGGGGTCATGGCCGCATCAATCGACTCGCTTTCGCGAAAAGGAAGCCTGTTTGCGGCTGTGGGGGCGGCACACCTTCCGGGGAAGAATGGCGTAATTGAGGCCCTGCGCAAAAAAGGATTTACCGTGACCCCTGTTTTTGATACCTATGGGGAGAAAGGGCTGGAGAAGAAACAGCAGATAGAAGCCTACTACGTTAAGCCCTCCTACAGGCAGTACACCACACCCGATGGCATGGTAACCCTGCCGCTTTTTAACCAGGTGATGGAAAGCAGGGCCATGACAGAGTCGCCCGACCTTGCCAACGGGGGTTACATTACCCTGAAGCGCACCCTGCTGGCCGATTTCCTCAAAAAGGACAACAAACCCTTTGACCATCGATCGCTGGACAGCCTCTTCTACGAAAATGTGCAGGGCAAGATACTGGAGAAGAAATTCTACACGCAGGGCAGTTATCCGTACTACGACATAAAGAGCACCACCCGCACAGGCAATGCCCAGCGCTACCGCTACTACATTACCCCGCTGGAGGTCATTACCGTAATCATGTCGGGTGAGGGGAATTATGTGCGACAGTTCGAGAATGATATTTTCAGTAACATTACGTTTAAAACAATGACCGGCAAATGGACAAAAGCGGCCCCGGCACGTGGCGGCTTTAGCGTGTCGTTGCCGGAAAACAGGGCGGTTTACGGCGACATGCAGTCCTATACACCCGAAGATGTGCAGATGGTGGGTTATGATAATGGCGCGGCTTACTTCATTACCGAAAAAACGTTCGATTACGCAACCCCCGAGGACACACGCTTTGAGCTGCAGCGCATGCATTATGAGTTCTACGCCAATTTTGATGCCGACAGCACTGATACCGCTTTTGATAAAAAGCCGCTGGCATTCCTGTCTTCCGCAAAGGTGGGCAGTAAGGACATCCGCCTGAAATCGGTTATTCATGGGGCAAAATACTACCTGATGGGCACTGTGGGTGCGGCAGATGCCGATACGGAGAAGTTCTTCAATTCCTTTGCCATAGAGAAAGAGGCTTTCCGCGACGATTTCCGGACCTATGCCGATACGATTGGAAAATTCACAGTCGCAATCCCCAAACGCGAAAACGAACGCCTGGATTTTGTGTTCAACTACCATGGCATGGCGGACGACGACGAGGATACTAACTATTTTATAGCCGAATCAGGCAGCGTATCATTCGTATTGCCTTCGGGAAGGAAAATAGACGTGAGCTACAGCCAGGGCCACCGCTATGAAGCCCTGAAGCCTGCAGATTCGGTTTGGGCTGACATCCGTAGAAACACGGTTGCCGAAAATGATTACTATTATAACGAAGATGATGAATATGCACTGCCGCTTGCGGGGAGGAAAGGGGTGGCACCGTCCACATGGCCCGAAAAGATATGGAAGCGCATCTCGAAAGACAGCAGGAAAAGGATAACCGCAGAGAAGATGACCAATAATAAAGAGGAGGGCTATTCGCAGTGGGATTTCCTTCTGGAACAGGACAACTCGGAACAGGCCATCAAACAGCGCTACTATTACCGCAATGGCTTTAAGTATGACATAAGCACGCTGGTGGAGAAAGGCTACAAAAACGACGACCGTGAAATAGAGAAAGTATTTGGTTCGTTTGCCTTTACCGATAAAGTGGAAGAGGGCATCGATTACGACCGGGTGGCGCGTTTTATCGAAGATACCAAAAGCGAACATGACAGCATCAGGAGGTCAGCGATACGCTCGGCATTGAACCTCAGGATCAGCGAAAAGGACCTGCCCGCGATGATGGAGTTCCTGAAAGGATTCGAATACAAAACCGATGAATCTTATTCCGTACAGGGGTTATACAACAAGATCGGTCAAATACAGCACCCCTCGGTAATCCCGTTCCTTGAAAAGCAATATAAAAAGGAGGGGATTAAAGCATCGGAACAGTTCATGCTGCTCAATGCGCTTACCGGCCAGAAGAGCCGGGCCGGGTACAAAAAATTGCTGGAACTGCTGGAGTACGACCTGCCACTTTCGGACAGGGAATACGATGTTTCGGGACTCTTTGCCGGCTTTAGCGTTGATCCGGAAAATTCGCAGGTGCTGATGCCGGACATCTTCCAGTTTTTCAGTGTGCCGGAATACCACGCGCCCATAGTCGATTTCGTTGCAGGCCTGCTTAGCGAAGAGGCCATAAAGCCCGGCAAGGTAAAGCCCTTCAAAAAAATGGTGCTTACCGGCGCCAAGCTTGAGCTAAAGCGTGCCAAAAGTCGCATGGGCGCGGAGGAGGAAGAGGTAGATGAATACTACGGATATATTAATGTCAATAACCAGCTTACCGGATACATTAACCTGCTGTACCCTTTCCGCAATGATAAGGACATAAAGCCTTTCTTCAAGGCTGTAAAGGAGATGAAATCGAAGCAGGAAACACTCGAACTGGCAAGGCTCGACATAGTAAAAAACAACATTACACCGGAAACCCTGCAACCCCTGCTGGAAGATCCCGAAACCCTGTTTACGGTATACAACATCGGCAATATCAGCGAAAAGGAAAACCTGGTAAAGAAAGTGGGCGGGCAGGACATAGCCGCGTCGGCCATCTACATACTCAACAACAAGAAAAAGGACAAAAAGCAACTGGAGTTCCTTGAAAAGAAAACAGTTCCCTATTATGGTTTCAAAGCCGATTTCTATTTCTTCAGGGTTACAGCAAAAGACCCCGAAGATGATGACGCAGATATTGATGAGCTGGCTGCGGTCGCCTTCCTCCAAAACGAAGACGGCAGCATGGATACCCACGCCTACCGCCGGATAGAGACGAAAGAGATCATCGATGAGGATGAGCTTGAAAAATACAAGAAGAGCATAATCGACCAGACACTAAACGAGTACAACAGCCGCGCGCAAACCATCACGGCGGCAGATATGCAGAACCTGTTATACAACCAATTTGAATAATACAATGGCAGACAAAATAAGGTGCAGGTGGTGCGTGGGTGACACGCTCTACGAAAAATACCACGATGAGGAATGGGGACGCCCCGTTCATGACGATGATAAACTGTTTGAGTTCCTGCTGCTGGAAACGTTCCAGGCAGGGCTGAGCTGGATTACCATCCTTCGCAAGCGGGAAAATTTTGCAAAAGCATTCGACAATTTCGATTACAAAAAAATTGCCCGGTACGATGATGACAAGATTGCCGGACTGCTGCAGGATCCCGGCATCATCCGCAACAGGCTCAAGGTGCTTTCGGCCATATCCAATGCGCAGGCATTCATGAAGATTCAGGAGGAATTCGGCAGCTTTTCCAAATATTACTGGGATTTCACCGAAGGCAAAATCATAGACAACCAACCCGCTTCAATGGGGCAGGTGCCCGCTACAACACCTTTGTCCGACAAAATAAGCAAGGACATGAAAAAGCGTGGTTTCAAGTTTGTAGGCTCAACGGTCATCTATGCCAACATGCAGGCTACGGGCATGGTAAACGACCATGTAACGGAGTGTTGGACGCGGGGGTGATTGTTAAATATTGGATTGTTGGATTTTTAGACGAATTACTCCATACGTAATCCGGTTGTCACCGCGAGGAGGAACGACGAAGCGGTCTTTGTGTTTATGTCAGGCGTTCACAGGAAAGATTGCTTCGTCGTTCCTCCTCGCAAAGGCAGTGACTCATTGTTGTGTCGGCTATAATCAAAGAAAGCAAAAAAGCATCCGCCGCGGCGGATGCTTTTCATATGATTTGTCAATACGGTTACGCGTGGCCGCCGCATGATTTTTTAGCTGATTCTGAGCAGCAGCCGCCTTTTTTCTCAGTGCCGCAGCCGGCTTTGCTATCGCCTCCTTTTTTAGATTTTTTCTCTTTTTTGGCCGTTTTTTCTTTCTTCTTCTCTTTTTCCTGCTCTACAGAAAAGTAGGCCTTGTCGCCTGAAGACTTCACTTCAGAAACTTTGTAGGCGCCGTCTGCCAGGCCTTCCACAGTTTCAACAAGCTTTTCAGGGGTTTGCTTTGCAGCGTCGAATGATACGGTAGCCGTTTTCTTTTCGAAGTCTACTTTGGCTTCGCCTACGCCATCAAGGCCGGCCAGTTTTTTCTCGATCATGGCAGCACATCCCGTTGGGCAGGTCATGCCGTCAATTTTAAAGCTGGTGGTCTCCAGGTTGGCGGCAGTTTCTTTATTGATGCTGTCTACAGCTGTGCTGTCCTTTTCAGTGCCTTCCACATTACCGTCTTTAGATTTGTCGTTGCAGCTTGCAAAAAGTACAGCTGAAAGTGCGATAAGCGATAGTTTCTTTGCGAAATTCATGGTATATCTCTTTTTGGTTTAAAACGTTATTTCAAAACAGATTACAAATTTAAATAAAACGGATTGTAAATTTTGTTATTGTGCGGGTTTATTTAAATTGCCCTGATTTATTTCAATGCAGGGATCACTCTTTTACCAGCTTTACCGTACTTACCCTTCCCGAGGCATCTGTTACCTTTACCAGGTAAAGCCCGCCCGCAAGGCTGCTGATGTCAAGCGCTGTTCCGGCACTGGCAGCGCCGTAGCTTTTTACCAGCTGGCCGGCCAGCGAATAAACATCGGCCTTTTCGGTCGCCAAAGTAAAACTGAAGCTGTTGCCTGCCGGGTTAGGGTAGAGGCTCGTTGCAGTGATGTTCCTGTCCTCCGTGCCCAGTGGCGCCTGGAACTTATAAATCGAAACGCTCCGTGCAGGCAGGGCATTCAGGGCAGCATCGTCCAGGCCGCCATTGCCGTCAAAGGTGATAGCCAGGGGCAGGCCCCCCATCATTTCCTCAGCATCATAGCTGCCCGGTGTTACTCCGGCGGCCGGCATAGAAATGGTAACATCGTTCAGCGCTGCACTCCCCAGGTTGGCTACAACCAGTACATTCTCGCCTTCATACTGCCTCAGGAACGCAAACACGGCAGACGATGATGCCTTGACAGCCTTAAAAGTTCCCTTCGTCAGCGCATCCTCACTATGCCTCATCGAAATAAGGTTGCGGTAATGGTGCCATAACGAGGTAGTATTGCCTTGCTGTGCCGCTACGTTTTTGGTGGTATAATCTCCATTTATGGCCATCCACGGTGTGCCGTTGGTAAACCCTGCGCCCGCGGTCCCGGTCCATTGCATTGGTGTCCTCAGGTTAGGGTCGGGCTTCATGCCGGTCATGCCTATCTCTTCGCCGTAATAAATGTAGGGTATGCCCGGCAGGGTAAGCAACAGGGCCGAGGCAGCTTTCATTTTGGCTATGTCGTTGTTAAAAACGCTCATTACCCTGTTGGTATCGTGGTTGCCCAGTATGGTCCCGAATTGCAGGAAAGGGTAGGCTTTCATCACTTCTTCCATCTGGTTGCCCAGGTCGGTCGCATTGCCGCTGGTCAGGCCGTTCAGTATGGCGTCGGCAAGCTCAAATTCAAAGCAGTAGTCCAGGCCGTTGTTGTTTACATATTGCGATGCAATGGTGGTAAGGTCCCAGGCCTCGCCTACGGCAAAGGCATCCGGTTTGACCGATTTGTAGAAGGCACGGAACTCCTGCCAGTAGGCAATGGTTTCGGGCGTGTTTTGCACCGATGTGCCATTTTCATGCAGGAACTTTACGGCATCCAGCCTGAAGCCGTCCACGCCCATGTCGTTCAGCCAGAATTCGGCTATTTCCTCAAAGGCTTCGTGCACCTCAGGATTATAAAAGTTCAGGTCGGGCATGCCGCCGTAAAACGCACCATAATACCAGTCGCCATTATAGGCATACCAAGGGTAATTTTCAAACGGTCCGGGTGTACCGGGGTTGTTGTCCTCCCAAATGTACCAGTCGCGCTTGTCGCTGGCGGGGTTCTTGCTCGATACGAACCACGGGTGCTGGTCGCTGGTGTGGTTCATCACCATGTCAATGATCACCTTTATGCCGCGTGCGTGTGCCGCCTGCATGAACTCAATGAACTTGGGGTTATTGCCATAGTCCTGCTCCACGGTCATATAATCCGATACATCGTACCCATGGTACGAGGGCGACTGCTGCACCGGCATGAGCCAGATACCGGTTATGCCCAGGTCGGTAGTGGTATTAGGGTCGCCATCATTAAGGTAATCCAGCTTATCAATGAGGCCCTGCAAATCGCCAATGCCGTTGCCATTACTGTCGCGGAAACTGCGTATGAATACCTCATAAAACACACGGTCGTTCCACCAGTGCGTTTGCATGGCATCCACACGAATAAAATTGGTGAACGTGTGCGAGGTCGATTCGCCTTCGATGTTGGTCACCGTGAGCGTTATATTATAGTTTCCGGGTGCTGCATAGCTAACCACAGGGTTTTGCAGTGCCGATGTTTGAGGGGTTGCGCCCGGCATTGTCCATTCCCATGCAACAGGATTCCCGGCAGAGAGGTCGAAGTATTGCACTGCCTGGCCCGGCTGTACCACATAGGCACTGGCTTCGGCCTGTATGTCCAGCACATTGGGCGGCAGCACATCATTGTACCAGTAGGCTACCACGCCGTTTTGCATTACTGTATAAACCCGGTTAGGGCCCGCATTCGGAAATTCCTCGGTGCCGTTCCATTGTGCATTGATGCGTGTTTTGAATTGT
The DNA here is from genome assembly GCF_026107645.2 of Flavobacterium sp. MFBS3-15. GTDB lineage: Bacteria > Bacteroidota > Bacteroidia > Flavobacteriales > Flavobacteriaceae > Flavobacterium. Next base: position 160,978 of record NZ_JAPCHV010000003.1, read on the forward strand.
ATGGTCGAACCGATAGTGAGGCTTACGCTGCCGGTATAAATGCCATCGCCATCAGTGTCGGAAAGCACTGTGGTAGGGGAACCCCAGTTGTTGAAGGAGCCCGCGATATCCACAGTTTGCGTATCAGGATTAAAATTGCCAAGCGTCACCTGGTGGTTCATGTTCACCTGGAACTGGACATTGGTGTTTTGTGCCAACATACCCATTGCAGAAAGCAACAGCAGGATGGAATAATGTAATTTGGAAAATAGATGTTTCATTGTGTAAAGGTAAGGCAGTTATAACAAAAGGCCTGCATTAGATAAGCAGGCCTTCAGAAACTTAACTTATAAAAACTAACTCAAAACTATTCTTTGATAAGCTTGGCTGTACTTTGGCGGTTGGCTGTATCTGTAATCTTAACAAGATACATACCCGCGCCAAGGCCGCTAACATCGAATGACGTGTTGGCTTCTGTAGTGCCAAAGGTTTTAACCAGCTGTCCGGTGATAGTATATACTTCTACTTTGGCAGCCGCAGCACTCAGGCTGAACTGGCTGTTCGCCGGGTTCGGATATAGCGAAACTTTTGCAGCGGCAAACTCTTCCTGTCCAAGTACTACAGGCGGCTGGTTGCCAAATATCCTGTATTCGCCCGGCTGCAGCTGTATGCTTGCTACCGTGCTCGCAATGGTAGAGCCATCTACAAGGTTATGCCATGTTCCTGCAAGCGGGAAGTTGGTATTCACGTTCTGTGCCGTAGTGTTGAAGTTGGCAAGTACGATCACATTCCTCAATTGTGTTGTCGGGATGCTTTCGTTCCAGATGTCTATCCTTGGCAGCAGGTTGCCCGATGCCACGGTAAATGTATTGGTATGGAAAACGGGGTTTAGCATCCTTAGTTCAATGATGTTTGCCCATGCACCGTAAACAGCCATCCTGTCGGCATTGTTTTGGTAGCCCAGCTCAAAAGGTATAGGTTTAGGGTTGGTACGGCAATCGGAGTTGATGGTGCCATTCTCGCAGCGGTTGATGCTGAAGCCATAGCCCAGTTCGCCAAACTGCCATATCATTTTTGGTCCCGGAACAGTAAGCAATACCGCGCCAAGCGCTTTTTGCCTGTTGAGTGCAGTTGCAAGGTCTTTCACATTGTAGGAGCCGGAGTTTGCGCCATATTCAAGGTTCTTGTACATCAGCCTTTCCTCGTCGTGGCTTTCGGCAAAGCCTACAAGGCGCGGCTGCTGGTAGCCCCTGTTCTCAAAATCGATCGAGTTGAAGTTACTGTCGCTGGCATAGCCCATGGTATTTTGGTTGTATGGGTCGGTAAGCTTGCCCCATAGCATGATGCCCTTGCCTTCACCTGCGCGGTAGTTGGCCCATTCGGTCTCCTCACCTGCCGAGCTATTGGGCCCGCTGCCGGTACCCATGTGCTCAAATATCACATAAAAGTCAGGGTCAAGCGCCCACTGCATGTCGGCATATTCTTTCAGTATGGCTACACGGTCGGCCTGGTAGCCGTTGGTACAGCCATCGCTGTTAGGGCAGTTTTGCGTAAAGCCTTTGGTAAGGTCCCAACGGAAACCATCTATGTTGTATTCTGTAATCCAGTGCTCAATGGTCCTTTCTACATAGTATTGTGTCAGGTCCGACTGGTGGTTAAGGTCGGTACCAACGCTGTAGGAGTGCATGGCGTTTACGTTGCAGTACGGGTTTTCGGCAGTCGTATTTCCAAAACCGTCACCGTCAGGGTCATTTACCCACATACGAGCCAGCGGAGAGCGGCCATACACGTGGTTAAGCGCCACGTCGAGTATTACGGCAATACCGTTCTGGTGGCAAAGGTCGATGAATGCCTTCATCGATTCGGGCGTACCGTAAGCTTTATCCGGCGCCATGTGGTAGGCGGTGTTGTAGCCCCACGAAATGTTGCCTTCAAACTCCATTACCGGCATCAGCTCGATGGCGTTGATGTTGAGGCTTTTCAGGTAGCCGATCTGGTTGCTTAGCGACTGCCACGTTTTTTCGGTGTTAAAGTCCCTGATAAGCAATTCGTAGATAACAAGGTCTTCCTTTGCAGGCCTGTTAAAGTCAGGCACCTGCCAGTTGTAAGGCGCCTGTCCTGTTTTAATAACGCTTACTTCGAATGACTGCCCCTCAGGATATTGCGGCAGGCCGGGATATTGCGCCTCGGTGATGTAAGGATCGTCAAATGGCGAAAGTACAAGGGTAGAGAACGGGTCGGCGGTTTTTACCATTGCCGGTGAGTTGGCAACAGGTGTTTCGTCGACCACCCAGTACTGGAACGTATGATTATCGCCGGCTACAAAGCTGTATGGCAGCTCCAGCCAGAATTTTGTGCCGTCTTTTTTCATGGCATACGCCGATGTAGGGTGCCAGTTGTTGAAGCTGCCCGCTACATACACGTAGTCTTTAAGCGGTGCATTCAGTACAAGCGTTACTTTGGTAGCATCGCCTGCATGGTAGTTGATGCCATCGCGCATTCCCGCAGGCAGTGTAGCGTTAACATTGCCGGGGTTTACAACAGCAGTAAATTTTTTCGTAATCACGTTGGTGCCCTGTGTTACTACCAGCTCATAGTTCTGGTTGGCAGTAAGGCCGGAATGGGTATAGGTAAATGTCGAAACGTTGTTGGACGTAGTTACGCTCGCACCGTTCGACATAAGGTTGTAATTTGCAGGCCCGCCTGTATTGCTGGCGTTTATGCTGAGGTTTGCGCCCGATGCCAGCAGCGTGGTGCTGTCTTCAAGCGGTGTGGTCATGTTTACCTGGAAAGCCCCTACGTTTATGGAAATGTCAGGGTTGGTTTGCGGCCCCGATGAACCTGCCGCCCTGAATACAAACCACATTTTGGTAATGGTGCTTGAGGTAGGCACGTTGTAAAATGCATACAGGCTGGTAGGGATCTCCAGCTTATAAGTGGTTCCCGAAACCAGTGTAAGCGATGGCTGGGCATTCGATCCCCAGGAGCCAACCACGTTGCTCCAGTCGGTACCGTCTACGGTAAGGCCGGTGTGTGCATATATAGTGCCGTTGTAGCCGGCAAGGCCCGTGCCTGCCTTGTCAAAAAATATGGTTACCGGCTGGTCGGCAAGTACGGGGGAGGGACTCGTGGTCACCTGTGCAAAGCCAATGAAGCCCAGTAGTAAAAATAGTATTGTAAATTTTTTCATGGTAATTTATATAAGATAATAAAGGGCTGACGAGCAGCCCTTTATTTTTATTGTTTTAGTTTTCTATGAAAATGTAACGCTTGTCAAGGTCGTTAAACCACACCTCATAGTTGCCATCAATAACTACACCCTGGAAGTCGCCGCCATTTTCAGACATCTGCCCCTGTATTGGAGCTGTCCCTGCACCCCAGTTGCCCGGAAGATCCCACGAGTCATTTGCCCTGAATTTCACTGCAGCAGCTGTGAGCGCAACTGTTTGCAGCCTCCAAAGGTGTGGCTGCTGTGTAGTGTTGGTCATGTTCGTGTCGTTATCCCATCCGCCAGGGGTAGCCGCGCCTATAATGCCCACCGAGGTGAAAACAGGCATGGTAACAGGATCTACTGTAAATGGCTCAAGGCTGTAAGTCATTTCGTCTGTATTCATAGTAAAAGTGTAGTAACCTGCGGCAGGTACCATAATCTGGCCCGGCTCGTTGCTTCCGTCTTCACCGCTTACGCCAAGTACGCCGGCTGATGCAGAACCGTATTGAGGGTGCCAAGCGCCACGCTTAGAAAGCACTTTAAATCCGTCAGCAGCGAAATAGCCTGTAAAACGGTAAAGGTTTTGGTTTGCATGGTCCCTGAAAAGAGGTGCGTTGAAAGCGTTCTCGCTCCATCCGTGCTCTGTAGCTGCACCCACAAGGAACAGGTCCTGTACCGGTATGGTTACAGAGTAAGGTGTAATGATGTAAGTGATTACGTTAGAGTAAGCCTCCATCGAACCGTTTGAGCCTACCCACGATTTTACCCTGATGTCGATAGAGCTGGCTTCATCAACCGGCAGTTCCATGGCAAGGGCGGCATTGTTAAGCTCGGCCATGGTAATGGTCTTATAGGTAGCCCCTCCGGGAACGGTAGCAATGTCACGTGGAGTGGCAAAGTCATTTCCGGTTACATCTATCTGTATCGTGTAGCTTACTTCGGTAGGGTTTCCGTATGAAATGTCTTCCCATACCATTGCAAGGCCCGGATTGTCCGGGGTATCTCCGTTAAGCACTATAGACCCTCCTGTTTCAGGAGACAGTATCTGGAATGAGCCTTCAGGCGATAAGTACTTTATCTCCTGCTCATCTTCACATGAAGCAAACCCGCCTGTAATAAGGACAGCTGCGATCAACGATTTGAATATATTTTTCATTGTATATAATATTAGTTTTTGAGTTTTTTAATAGCCAGTGTTTTGTGTAAGGTTCGGATTTGCCGCTATGGAAGCAGTAGGCAATGGGAATATTCTCAGGTGGTTGGCAATGGCCACACCGCCCGCGCTGTTTCCTTTCCATTCCCAGTTGTAGCTTCCGCCGGTAAATTTGCCAAATCGGATAAGGTCCTGCCTTCTGTGTCCTTCCCAGTGCAGTTCCCTTGCGCGCTCGTCAAGGATGAATTCCGGTGTAAGTTCAGACTGCGAAATGTTTTCCGAAGCATTGCCATTGGCGCGCTCCCTAAGGTCATTTACATAATCAAGTGCTACAGCAGGGTTTGTGCCGGCAGCACCCCTTGCTGCACATTCAGCATACATCAGGTACGCATCTGCAAGGCGGAACAGTACAAAGTCAGTATCCACAAAGGTAGAGTTAGGGCCTGCAACACCTGCAGAGGTAATGTTCGACCATTTTGCAAGCACGTATCCCTGGTTCTTGTTGGCAATGTCGGTAATGTCCAGTTCCCTGTCAGGGTGGGCAAGGAAAGTGTTCCTTGAGTCGCTGTCTACATTACCCAGGGCTCCAAATTTCTGGAAAAACTGCTTCCTCGTACGCAGTGCGCCACTCCATCCGGCAGCACTGGTTCCAAGCGATACGCCGTTTAGCTCCAGCGATCCCACCTCACCGTTTACCATGGTAGTGGTAGGGCCGTAGTTTTGCGTAAGGGTTCCATCGCTTTGCAGTGTAAAGATGTTTTCAGAAGATGTGTGGTTGTCTGCCTTAAAGTTGTTAAGGTAGTTAGCATTCAATACATAGCCCGAATTGATAACCTCCTGGCATTTTGCAGCACACTCAGCATATTTCGGGGTTCCTATATAAACCTCTGCATTCAGGTACAGCTTTGCAAGCACCATGTTGGCCATTCCCTGGTCCAGCCTTCCGTATTCATTGCTACGGGCAGCTTTAAGGTTAGGCAATGCGGCAACAAGCTCACTTTCTATGAAATCATACAGTTGTTGTGCATTATACTCCGGCCCACGGAAGTTTACCGGATCGTTCTCGGTAATGAAAGGCGCTTTCCTGAACATATCGAGCATGTAGTAATAGGCCATGGCCCTTAGTACCTTTACCTCGTTGCGGTAAACTTCTATTTCAGCAGCTTCTTCGCTGCTGATGTTCCTGCTGCTCAGTTTGGCAGGTGTACTTTGCTTAAGGAACTCGTTAGCAAGGGCAACCTCTACCATCGTACGGCTAAACATACCCAGGATAAGCGGGTTTTCGGCATTCCATGTATTGCGTTGCAGTTCCCTTACGCCCGGGTCGTTCTCGTAGCTCCATATCGCTTCATCGGTAGTAAGCTCCTGCATGTACCAAAGGCATCGGCCAAACTGGCTCGTACCTGCATCAACGCCCTGTAGGAACGATGATCCCGCACCGCCGGTACCGGTAAGCGAAAGGTTGCCGTACACGCCTGCCAGTGCCTGCTTGTAAGCACCCGGCTGCTTATAAAAATCGTCTGCCGTAGAGATGTCGTCATCTTCGGGCTGCACATCCAGGTCGCTCGTACACGAAGAGAACACAAGCGTCAGTCCCAGAAGGTATAAGAAATTGAATTTCAATTTTTTCATAGTTTTTTTATTAGAAATTTATGTTGGCACCGAACAGGAATGTCCTTTGGCGCGGATAAATAGTCTGGTCACGTCCGTCATTTGTGATTTCAGGGTCAATGCCTGAATATTCTGTAATAAGAAGCGCATTCTGGCAGCCGGTAAACAGCCTTACAGAAGCCTTGTCAAGCCAGTTTTTAAACGTATAGCCAAGCGTTACGTTATCCAGCCTCAGGAACGATCCGTTTTCTACATATACGTCAGAAAGTACTGCTTCGGATGTGGTTGTAAAGCCTGTGCTTAAAACATTGCGCGGAATGTTGGTAAGCGCAGCATCAGTCTTAAGCAGGTTGTACTGTGCGTTACCCGCCGCAACAGCATTGTATATCCTGTTGCCCACGCTTGCCCTCATGTTGAACGAGAAGTCAAGGTTGCCCCAGTTGATGTTCGACGCAAGGCCAAATGTAGCATCCGGGTCAGGGTTTTTGTAAAGGTACCTATCTGCTTCATTGATGGTGCCGTTGCCGTCAAGGTCGGCATAAGCGCCTTCTATAGGAGCACCGCTTGGATCATACAATTGCTTGTATACATAGAAAGAGTATGGAGTGTAGCCTTCGCGGAAAAGCTGTGCTGTACCACCTGTACCTGCACCTGTGCCACCCAGTTGGATATCCTGCCCAAATGCAAGCTCTTCGATCCTTCTTTCAAATTTGGTCACGTTAAAGTTAAGGTTCCAGTTAAAGTTTTCGGTCTTAACCACATCGGCATTGATACTGAATTCTATACCTTTTGTACTAAAGCTACCGATGTTTTGCCATCCGCGGTTAGAGAAGTTACCACCGTCGGCAAATGGCGCCTCCTGTAGCAGGTCCTCGCTAAGTTTGTAGAAAACATCTACAGCACCGTTGATGCGGCCGTTGAAAAGGCCGTAATCCAAACCTACGTTGTAGGTAGTAGTTTCTTCCCACTTGATGGCAGGGTTGTACGGAAGCGATACGGCGATAGGGTATTGTGAGTCGCCAAACACGATCTGGCTGTTACCGTCGCCAGTGTTGTACTGCTGCAGGTAAAAGTTAGGGGCAGCAAAGCTTTGCTGTCCTGTAACACCATAGCCAAGGCGAAGCTTAAGGTCGCTAAACGTAGTAGAGTTAGCAAAAAGGTCTTCCCTCATTTTCCAGGCAAAAGCCGCAGCAGGGAAGTTACCCCACTGGTTATCGCTGGCAAAGCGGGATGATCCGTCCCTCCTGAAAGCTAATGTAAGGAGGTATTTGTCATTGAAGGAAAGGTTAGCCCTTCCGAAGAAACCGATGATTACGTTATCTGTAGCAATGTCCGTCTCAGGGAAGTTGCTTCCAAGGTTGGGATCGTTTACGTTACCGGTATAAAAACTGCTCTGTTCAAAAATCTGGTAAGAGTAGCCCGCGGTAACATCAACATTTGTTTTGCCAAATGTCTTGTTGTAGTTAAGGTAAGCGTCAAACAATTTGTTTCTTAGCGTCCTTTCGCTGTACTCGTTGGTGCCAAAAGGAATACTGTTGTTAGATGGCGATGAACCGGCATTGGTAGGTACATAACGGTCCCTTTCACCTTTCGATTCGTCAAAGCCCAGATTTACTACAGCTTTCAGGTCAGGGAAGAAATGGAAACGGTATTCTGTCTCAATGTTACCAAAGATACGGTTGTTGTGTCCGGTGTCAAATGTCTGCCTCAGCTGCGCAACCGGGTTCCTTGTACCCAAAGTAAGGGCATTGTTAGGGTCGGCCGCGTTATAGTATTCAAAGTATCCGCCGTATGGCGACCCTGCCTGGTAAATAGGCTGCGTAGGGTTAAAACGGAAAGCCGATCCTTCCACGCCATCGGCAAAACGGTTCTTCTCGTTGGCATAGTTGGCATTTACCCTGAACTTCAGGTGGTCGTTAAAGAACGACGGGTTCAATGATACCGATACCGTACTCCTGTTAAATTTGTTGGTAAGCCTTGCGCCTTCCTGGTAGGTATTACCTAATGAAAGGCGTGCAGGGATGGTTTTAAACAGGTTGCCGTTTAATGATACGTTGTTGTCTACAAAGTCAGTCCTCCTGTATATAGCATCCTGCCAGTCGGTATTGGCATCGCCCAGAAGGTCAAGCTCACTTGCCGGCATAAGGTCTGCCGCAACACGTTCCTGGATTAGTGCCCTGAACTCGCTTGCGCTGAATACATCAATCTTATCGGTTACCTTACCGCTTCCGTACGTAAAGTTATAGCTTACTTTAAGGTCTTTTGAACCTCTTTTTGTATTGATGATGATTACACCGTTGGCAGCACGCGAACCGTAGATGGCTGTTGCGGAGGCATCTTTAAGCACTGTCATACTCTCAATATCATTAGGGTTGATGGCCGCAAGCAAAGATGTTGAACCGATGTTGGTGTTATTATCAAGCGGAAGGCCATCCAAAACGATAAGCGGGTCGTTCGAAGCATTAAGCGACGAACCTCCACGGATACGGATCATCGATCCGGAACCCGGGGCACCGCTGGTATTGATGGTAACACCGGCAACGCGTCCGTTAAGAAGGTTTTCAGCTGTAACCATGGTGCCTTTATTAAAGTCTTTCGAAGTAACGGTTGTTACGGCGCCGGTAGCATCTTTTTTCTTTACGCTACCATAACCGATCACCATCACCTCTTCAAGCTGTGTGGCATCCTCGGACATTGTGACGTCTATGGTGCTTTGGCCGGTATATCCTACCACCTGGTCGGCATAGCCAATAAAGCTGAACACGATCTGGTCACCGCTCTTAAGATTGGACAGGTTAAAATTACCGTCCAGGTCCGACGAAGTGCCATTTTGGGTGCCCTGCACAATTACATTTACCCCGGGTATGGGCTCCCCAGTGGCGTTATCGCGGACAGTTCCCGATAATGTGCTCTGGGCCAGTGCACTTAAGGGAAGCATCAGCAATAAAAGTAATAACTTCTGATACATTGTTTTCATACAAGTTGTTTAGGTTAATTTTGCGTTTTGTTTTTGCTTATAATCCACTTCGAATGTTAAAATTATGTAAAAAATATTACCAAAAAAACGTTTTCGCTTTTTGGGGGTTGCGAAAACGTTGTCGTGTTGAAAACTTTCCTGAATTTGCACAATTTCAGTAAGATAATTGCTATTAATAAAAATAACCTTTACCTTTATTTGCGAATCTACTATTTACCCGATTTTCAATGAAAAGACAAGTCACCCTCAAGCAGATCGCAAAAGAGCTTGACGTATCCATATCAACCGTATCAAAATCACTCCGTAACAGCCCTGAAATCAGTGAGGATACGCGCCAAAAAGTACAGGCCTTCGCCAAGCTTTACAATTACAAGCCCAACAATATTGCCCTCAGCCTCAAAAACAAGAAAACAAAGACCATCGGCATCATCATCCCCGAGATCGTGCACCATTTTTTTGCTACTGTAATCAGCGGCATCGAGCAGGTGGCCAATGAGAATGGATACAACGTAATCGTGTGCCTCAGCAACGAGTCGTTCGACAAAGAGGTTATCAACATGGAAATGCTGGCCACAGGCAGTACCGATGGCTTCATCATGTCGCTTTCCAAAGAAACCCAGCAAAAGAAGGACTTCCACCATATACAGGAAGTTATCAACCAGGGAATGCCGGTAGTAATGTTCGACCGCATCACCAATGATGTACTGTGTGACAAAGTGATCATCGACGACCAGATGGCTGCCTATGATGCGGTAGGTTTCCTGATAGGCAAAGGCTTCAAAAAAGTGGCCCTCGTAACTACGGTCGACTATGTGAGCGTAGGCAAGCTGCGTACTGACGGGTATATAAATGCATTAGGCGACCATGATATCGTGGTAGATGAAGACATGATCGTAAAGATTGAAGATATTGACAACTGCGCCACCAAAATTGAAAAGTTGCTGCAGGACAAAAGGCCCGATGCCATATTTGCGGTCAACGAACTTTTTGCGGTAACAAGCATTAAGCTGGCTACCAAAATGGGCATCAAAATACCGGAAGAACTTTCGGTGATTGGCTTTACCGATGGCATCATATCCCAATTCTCCAGCCCGAGCATTACCACTGTAAGCCAGAATGGGATAAAAATGGGAGGAAGGGCAGCCCAGATGCTCATCGACCGACTGGAAATGGAGGAAGAAAATGAGCAATACACTACAGAGCTTATAGAAACCAGCCTGGTGTTCAGGGAAAGTACTGAAAATATATAGCAGCATGGGCAGGAAAGCTTATCGGATATTTCTTGTCCTTGATATTTTGCTGCTTGCAGGGATACTGTATTTTCTATATTTCGGGTTTTACCATTGGACTACTGCGACTACATGGAGTGGCCCTCCTGATCATAGTTTAACCATCAGAGGAGATTTTCTCAGTATGGTTTATCTGGCAGCGATAATGCCCGTAATTTTGGCTGTCATTTCCAAACGATTTTTATGGCTTATTCAAACAGTAATTATAGTAGTTGTCGGGTTTTATTGGCAAACAGACATCCTTCAGCAGACATTGTTCAGGAACCAAGTGTGCAGTACCGCGAAAGAATCAGATATTGCTGAGTCATTCATGCTTGAAAATGAACCGCTAATTGTAAACAAAGTAATGCAAATCAATGAATTGATGAAGGACAGCCTTGGTAAAACCAATGGCTATAAATTTGTGAGTGAAAATTATAAATTCATAAGCGAAAGCCATGCTCTCGAGCCTTATCATGAAGCGGTTGGCCTTAAAGGAAAGTCCTATTCAATTTTCGCAATAGAGTTTTATAACAATAAAGTGAAGAAAATATTTCTTCGGATTGACTTCAAAGGGGTGGCATACCATACTTCGGAGCTTACCTATTATCCTGAAAATTTTGAAGAATGGGAACCTCTTTCAAACTCTAAATTTCCTCTTGGGACAAACCTGATGGTGACCTGTTCCCGCCAGTATTATTATTTCGGTAAAAAATGGCTTCTGTACTTTGAAGGACGCTGCTTTGGATGATTGGAAGAAATCTACGTCAACGTTGTAGTTGGGTGTAAAATATTTATTTTCAACATCTTGAAAAATCAATTCCGCTGCTTTTGGCGGAATTTTTTTTGAGGCCAAATGTTTTTCGGATTAAAAAACTTATATCTTTGTTCTAATTATCAACGCTTATAGTCCACTTCAACCCTATAAGATTTGATAAGCAGTAACGCGCTTATCGTAGTAATAACCATTTAATTACGATAATGGAAAAGCGTAGATTAGGTTTCTGGGAAATTTGGAACATGAGTTTCGGTTTCCTGGGGATACAAATGGGTTTTGCCCTGCAAAATGCCAATGTCAGCAGAATTTTTCAGACACTCGGTGCCGAAATAGACGATATCCCTGCCCTTTGGGTAGCGGCCCCGCTTACGGGACTTATTGTGCAGCCCATTATAGGCTATTTCAGCGACCGTACCTGGACAAAGCTTGGCAGGAGGAAGCCCTATTTCCTTGTGGGGGCATTGCTGGCTTCAGTAGCCCTGTTCATAATGCCAAATTCGCCTGTGCTTTGGTTTGCTGCGGGAATGCTCTGGATACTCGATGCATCCATCAACATTTCCATGGAACCTTTCAGGGCATTTGTTGGCGATGTACTTCCGGACAGGCAAAGGACTGCAGGGTTTGCCATGCAAAGCTTTTTTATAGGGCTTGGCGCGTATGTGGCATCAAAGCTGCCTAATATCCTTACCCATTATAACGTGAGCAATGTAGCACCTGCCGGAGAGATTCCCGATTCGGTAAAATATTCTTTCTACATTGGTGGCGCAGCTTTTATCATTTCGGTATTATGGACCATTTTTACTACAAAGGAATATTCGCCGGAGGAGCTTGCCGCCTACGAAAAAAGTGAGGAGGAAAAGCATGGAGGCAAATACAGCGAAGAGGAGCGCCCTGCTTCATGGTTTCATGCCAATGGCTCACGGCATCTGCTTATAGGGTCTGTCGCATTGGCCATAGGGCTTGCTTTTTCTTATATCATTTATGAGTATGGCCTCAAGAAAGACCTGTATGTACTGTCCCTCGGCCTCATAGGTGTGGGTGGGGTAGCCCTTATCTTTTCCGGAACGTTCCAAAAAACAGGTAAATACAGGAATGGCTTTGTAACCATAATGAACGATTTCCAGTTCATGCCTAAAGTGATGAAGCAGCTTGCCTGGGTACAGTTCTTCTCATGGTTTGCATTGTTTTCAATGTGGATATATACCACCGGGGCAGTGACCGAACACATTTTTAAGACTACCGATACCACATCGGTGGCATACAATGCCGGGGCGAACCTGGTGGGCGAAATGTTTGCCAACTACAACCTTGTGGCAGCCATTGCCGCATTCCTGCTTCCGCTTATAGCAAAAAGGACAAGCAGGAAATTTACACACTTTCTTGCCCTTGCTGCAGGTGGTGCAGGGCTTGCCTCCATTTATTTTTTAGGCAACTGGGGCATTTTTAACAATGAGATATTTTCTATCGGCACACCGGGTACCTGGCATCATTTTACATTCTATATGTATGATTTTTCGATGATAGGTGTGGGTATAGCATGGGCCAGTATTTTGTCAGTGCCCTATGCAATGCTCTCAGGGGCGCTTCCTGCCTCAAAAATGGGCTATTATATGGGTGTTTTTAACTTTTTTGTGGTAATACCGCAATTGGTTGCAGCATCCATCTTAGGTTTCTTAGTTTCCTATTTCTTTGAAAACGAGCCGATATATGCCCTTGTAATCGGAGGGGTATCTATGCTGATGGCAGGCCTTATGTCGCTGATGGTAAATGACAATGCAAAGATTACAATCAATCAGAATACAATCAATCAAAAAATTTAATGAACCAAAAAGCATTTATTTTCGACCTCGACGGGGTTATTGTCGATACTGCCAAATACCATTTCCTGGCCTGGCAAAAGATAGCGCACCGCCTTGGGATCGATTTTACGCACGAACACAATGAACAGCTGAAAGGGGTGAGCCGCATTCGCTCCCTCGACATCATCCTCGGGCTTGGCAACGTACAGGTGACCCAGGAAGACAAAGACAAATGGCTGTCTGAAAAGAATGAGGATTACCTGGAGTACATCCACCACATGCAGTCCGATGAGATATTGGAAGGTGTAGTGCCTGTACTACAGTATTTAAAAGACAACAATCAAAAGATCGCACTGGGCTCGGCAAGCAAAAACGCCCGGCCAATATTGGAAAAGGTGGACATTATCCATTACTTCGATGCGATTGTCGATGGCAACGATGTAACCAACGCCAAGCCCGACCCCGAGGTTTTCATAAGGGCGGCGCAATTGCTGGGCATGCCATCCGAAGGCGCCATAGTTTTCGAGGACTCGGTAGCCGGGGTGCAGGCCGCGAACATTGCCAATATGGTGAGCATAGGCATTGGCAGCAGCACCGTACTGCACGAGGCGCAATACAACTTCAACGACTTTACAGAAATAGATACAGAATTTTTAGCAACTTTAGTTACTACATAAAATGAACCAGGATTATATACTACCGGACAATTGGTCAATCATCGAAGAGGGATTTGATGCGGAAAGGGTTGAATCTTCCGAAAGTTTATTCAGCATAGGCAACGGCGCCATGGGACAACGCGCCAATTTTGAAGAAAGCTACTCCGGGCATACGTTTCAGGGCAGCTACATAGCCGGCGTTTATTATCCTGACAAAACCAAAGTGGGCTGGTGGAAAAACGGCTACCCCGAATATTTTGCCAAGGTGCTCAACGCGCCCAACTGGATAGGCATCGACATAGAGATAAACGGCGAAAGCCTCGACCTTGCCAAATGCGAAGTGAAAAACTTCAGGCGCGAGCTCAACATGCAGGAAGGCTGGTACAACCGTTCGTTTGAAGCCACATTGCAAAACGGGACGGAAGTTTCGGTAAACGTAACCCGGTTTCTTTCGCTTGAGGCGGATGAGTTGGGCGTCATCAACTATGAGGTGAAGCCACTCAACCGTGCCGCGCAAATTACTTTCAAACCCTATGTGGATGCCGGCGTAAAAAACATGGATGCCAACTGGGAAGAGAAGTTTTGGGAACCGCTCGATGTGCAGCATTCGGGCAGCGAAGCGTTTGTAACGGCACGTACGTTCAAGACGCATTTTAACGCCTGTACTTTCATGCACAACAGCATTTTGCTCAATGGTAATGATGTAGAAATACTTCCGGCGAATGCCGAAGCAGGAGATGACAAAGTACAGTTTAGCTATATTATAGAAGCCAACCAAAATGATACAGCTGCCATCGTGAAATTTGGCGGATATACCGTATCGATGAACCATGATAAGGACAATCTTGTTGCTGCCGCCAAAAAAGTTATCGCCGATGCGAAAGCCAGGGGTTACGATACATTGCTGGACGAACAGAAAGCAGCATGGGCATCGATTTGGGAAATGGCCGACATTACTATAGAAGGCGATGTAGAGGCACAGCAGGGCATACGTTTCAATATTTTCCAGCTGAACCAAACCTATTTGGGCAAAGACCCTAGGCTCAACATTGGCCCGAAAGGCTTTACCGGAGAAAAATATGGCGGGAGCACCTACTGGGATACCGAGGCCTACTGCATACCGTTTTACATGGCGACCAAAGACCAGCAGGTGGCACGCAACCTGTTGACCTATCGTTACAACCAACTGGGCAAAGCAATAGAAAATGCGGCCAAGCTGGGCTTTACCAACGGCGCCGCGCTCTACCCAATGGTAACCATGAATGGCGAGGAATGCCACAACGAATGGGAAATTACTTTTGAAGAAATACACCGCAATGGTGCGATCGCCTTTGCCATTTATAACTATTACCGCTTTACCGGTGACTACAGTTACATCCCCGAAAAAGGACTGGAAGTGCTCATCGGTATCGCACGCTTCTGGCAGCAGCGGGCAACATTCTCAGCGAACAGGAATAAATTTGTGATCCTTGGCGTAACCGGCCCGAACGAGTATGAGAACAACGTAAACAATAACTTCTACACCAACTATATAGCCAAATGGTGCATCGACTATGCCGTGGAGCAGATAGCCAGGGTTAGTGAGGAGTATCCGGCAGATCATGACCGCATCATGGAAAAAGTGAACCTTGATGCCGCAGAGATACTGCGCTGGAAAAATGTGGCTGACAACATGTACTTCCCGTACTCGGAGGAGTTCGGCGTGTACCTGCAGCAGGACAACTTCCTGGATAAGGAACTGGTTAAGGTCGCGGAGCTTGATCCGGCACAGCGCCCCATCAACCAGAAATGGAGCTGGGACAGGATACTTCGTTCGCCGTACATCAAGCAGGCCGACGTGCTGCAGGGCTTCTATTTCTTTGAAGATCATTTTACAAAGGAGCAACTAGAGAAACATTTTGACTTCTATGAGCCGTTGACGGTACATGAGTCGTCGCTGTCACCGTGCGTACATTCCATTCAGGCAGCAGTATTGGGCAGGATGGAACAGGCATATACTTTTTATTTAAGGACATCGCGCCTTGACCTTGACGATTATAACAAAGAGGTAAAGGAAGGCCTGCACATTACCAGCATGGCCGGAACGTGGATGAGCATTGTGGAAGGTTTTGGCGGCATGCGTGTAAAGAATGACATGCTGCATTTCGAGCCGAGGATCCCGGCACAGTGGGAAGGCTACTCGTTCAAGATCAACTTCCGCAACCAGGTGCTTAAGGTATCAGTACACGCGGGCGAAACGAATTTTACACTGGAAGGCGACCACGAACTAACCGTTGTAGTGAACGGCAAAGAAGTAACCGTGGAACCTAATACATTAGTGACGGTTTAGCCCCCTAACCCCCGAAGGGGGAACAGCTCCACTCAGACCTGCAAATGAGTCAGCCGGCAAGAGTGTAGCTTCCCCCTCTGTCATTGCGAGGAGGAACGACGAAGCAACCTGAGAGGGGGTTGGGGGTGAGGACTAAAGATTACAAACAAATAACTATATCTCACTTTCAGAGTGATTCGGCAAGAGTGTAGCTCACTCCCCTCTCCTTTGGAGAGGGGTTGGGGGTGAGGCCGGAAAGGTTTAGGGTGAGGACCAAACAAACTATGAAGAAATTACTATTACTGCTATTAGCAACAACCACCGCCTTCGCGCAGATTGATCGCGTCGAGCCCCCATTTTGGTATGCCGGGATGCACAATCCCGAATTGCAGGTGATGTTCTACGGGAAAAACATTGCGCAGTACACGCCATCGGTAAGCAATGGCGTGGTGATCAATAATGTGGTGAAGACCGAAAACCCGAACTACATTTTCGTGACCATCGATACTAAAAACGTAACGGCGCAGCAGCTGACCTTTTCTTTTAAAAATGACAAGGGGAAAGCGGCATTTACACAAAAGTATGACCTGAAGGCACGCAGGGCAGGGTCGGCCACACGCGAAAGCTTTACATCTGCAGACATGATGTACCTGCTGATGCCCGACCGTTTTGCTAATGGCGATGCCAAAAATGACAACACTAATAATACTACCGAAAAGGCCGAACGCACCAATCCTAACGGGCGTCATGGCGGTGATATAAAGGGTATCATCGATCATTTGGATTATATACACGAGCTAGGCGCTACGGCTATATGGAGCACGCCGCTTTGTGAGGATAACGACCCACGCGGCTCGTATCACGGGTATGGACAGAGCGATGTGTACAAAATTGACCCACGCTACGGTACCAATGAAGATTATGTAAAGCTTTCGGGTGAACTGAAAAAACGCGGCATGAAGCTGGTAATGGATTATGTGACCAACCACTGGGGCGCGCAGCACTGGATGTACAAAGACCTGCCTACCTACGAATGGGTGCACCAGTTTCCGGGCTATTCGCAGTCCAACTACCGTATGACCACGCAATTTGACCCGAATGCCTCAAAAGTCGATGCCCGCCAGTGCATGGACGGATGGTTTGTGCCGAGCATGCCCGACCTGAACCAAAGCAACCCGCTGGTGCTGAAATACCTTAAGCAGAACGCGATATGGTGGATAGAGTATGCCGATCTTGACGGCTTCCGCGTGGATACCTATTCATACAACGACAAAGAGGGCATTGCCAAATGGACCAAAGCCATCACTGACGAATACCCGTACTTCAATATTGTGGGTGAGGTGTGGATGCACGACCAGGCACAGATGTCGTACTGGCAAAAGGACAGCAAAATCGCGGCGATACAGAGCTACAACTCCTACCTGCCAAGCGTGATGGATTTTACCCTGCACGATGCCTTCGGCAACGTGTTCAACGAGGACCAGGCCGGGTGGGACAGCGGTATGCAAAAGGTATACGACAACTTTGCGAACGACTTTTTGTACGCCGACATCAACAACATACTGACGTTTGTAGAGAATCACGACACAGGGCGTTTTAACCAAAACTACAGGAACGACTTCAACAAGTACCGCATGGGCATGACACTGCTGGCAACGGTAAGGGGAATCCCGCAGCTGTACTATGGCAGCGAAATTGGCATGGCAGGCGACAAGGGCAAGGGCGATGGCGACATCCGCAGGGATTTTCCGGGCGGGTGGCCGGGCGATGCAGCTAATGCGTTTACCAAAGCAGGCCGTACTGCCGAACAGCAGCAGTTTTTTGACGTGACTTCGAAGCTGTTCAACTGGAGGAAAGGCAAAACCGTGATCCATAATGGTAAGATGATGCATTACCTGCCGCACGATAACGTGTATGTATACTTCCGTTACAACGACAAGGAAACCGTAATGGTGGTGCTGAACAATTCGGCGGATGCCAAAACTATCGGTACTGCGCGCTTTGCGGAAAGGCTTAACGGCTTTAGCAGCGGCAAGGATGTACTGACAGGCAAAGCGGTTGATGTGACCAAGGATATTACGCTGGAAGCAAAATCGGTGTTGGTGCTGGAGTTAAAGTAGTAAGGGGAAGCGAAGCGTCCTTTGTGATCTTAAACGTTCAGCTTAGTGTTCCATGTGGAAGCCTTTGTGCCCCTTGTGGTAAAAAATATGGGCTTTGGAAACTATGTACCTATGTGGTTAAAAGACTAAAACCAAACAAACTGAATATGAAAAAAACAATATTATCCCTCATGGCGTTGGCAATTATTGCCGCTGGCTGCAAGGAGGAGAAAAAAGAGGAAGTAAAGGAAACCGCCCAAACGGAAACCCTTGCCCCTGTAAGCGATGCCGTAATGGAGAACAGCGTGATCTATGAGGCGAACATCCGCAACTACTCGAAGGAAGGGACGTTCAATGCATTCACCAAAGACATCCCGGAGCTGAAAAAGCTGGGCGTAAAGGTGATATGGCTGATGCCAATATATCCTATCTCTATGAAGAACAGGAAGGCTACGGGCGACTTGTCGGTTGAGGACATCAAAGATCCTAAGGAGCGGGAAAAATACCTGGGCAGCTATTATGCCATTACGGATTATACTGCCATCAACCCTGATTTGGGTACACTGGAGGATTTCCAGCAGCTGATAAAGACCGCCCACGACAACGGCATGTATGTGATACTCGACTGGGTAGCCAACCACACGGGCTGGGACCACAAGTGGATCACGGAGCACCCGGAATACTATCACAAGAATGCCAAGGGCGAAGTGACCGACCCGCTGAACCCTGAAACCGGCAAAAGCTGGGGATGGACCGATGTTGCCCACCTGGACTATACCAGCAAAGTCCTCTACGAGCCGATGATGAAGGAAATGCTGTACTGGGTAAAGGAGCAGAACGTGGACGGCTTCCGTTGTGATGTGGCCGATAATGTGCCTACGGAGTTTTGGGATTATACCATCCCGAAACTGAAGGCCGTGAAACCCGTTTTCATGCTGATGGAAAGCGACAAGGAATACCTTTTTAAAGGGCAGTTCGATATGGGCTACGGCTGGGTGGCGCACCACTTGATGAACGACGTAGCCAAAGGCAAAAAACCGGTTGCCGACCTGAAAAAGTTCCTTGCAGAAAGGCCCGGGAAATATGAGGCCGATGACATCTTCATGAACTTTACCACCAACCACGACGAGAATGCCTGGAACGGTACCGAGTATGAAAGGCTGGGCGATGGGGCAGAAGCCTTTGCTGCCATGACCTACGTAATGCCGGGAATGCCGCTCATTTATACCGGGCAGGAATATGATGTGAAGAAACGCCTCAAATTCTTTGAACAGGACCCTATCGACAAGAATAAAGGGAAGATGTTTGCCATTTATGAAAAACTTGGTAAATTGAAGAACGAAAACCCGGCACTGAACGGCGGCAAAAACCCTGCATCGTTCAAATTGCTGGAAACATACGATAAAGAGCCATTGATCGCTTTCGAGCGTGAAAAGGATGGCAAAAAAGTGATTTATGTGGCTAACCTTGAAGGTGCACCCATTACGTTCAACATCCCTGTAGAGGGAGGGGAATACACCAACTACATGACCGGTGAGAAAGTTACATTTACCACTAACCAGAAGATAGAGGCCGAACCCTGGCAGTACTGGATATTGACAAAATAATGACACAGGCCGCGGTGCCCAAGCCGCGGCTTTTTTATACTTTATTAACTAAAACGTTTTCTTTAATTTTTAAAAACCTATTCTATGATCAAAAAATTACTTTTTTCAGCAGCGGTATTCATGGCGGGTACTGCAATGATGTTTGCGCAAAACATCGGGATTATTGGCGATGCAACTCCGGGCGTATGGGCAACGGATACAGACATGCAGACAACAGACGGCGTTATTTACACGCTTGAAAACTTTACCCTTACGAATGGTACGGTAAAATTCAGGGAAAATGACTCATGGACAAACAACTGGGGTGGCACTACATGGCCTTCGGGAACAGGTGTTTTCAACAGTTCGAACAACATTCCGTCACAGCCGGGTGTTTACAACATTACGTTTAACCGTACAACACTGGAGTATAACTTTGAAGATGCGGGTAACTTTGACGATGTTGACGTAATGATTGGAGCTACTGCAGTATCTATGTTTACTTTGGATGGCACTACCTACACGGCAAACAATGTGGTTTTTGAAAATCCGGGCATGGTAACATTCCGTTTTAACGGCAGTGAGTCCTGGGGTGGTGCTGCATTCCCGGCAGGTACGGCAACTATGGGCGGGGCTGCCATATCGGTTCCGGCGAACAGCTATAATGTTACGTACAATGCAGATACTCATGCCTATGCCTTTAACTTTGTTATCATCAGTATTACGGGTGATGCTGTAGGCGGATGGGGTAACGTTGACATAGACATGCAAACTGCTGACGGTATTAATTATACGGTAAACGATGTAACATTTACAGCAGCTGAGTGGAAATTCAGGCTGAACCACGATTGGGGTGTAACATGGGGTAATGCAACATTTCCTTCAGGTACTGTAACTGTAGTAGGCAACGGTGGCAATATCATGGCTACAGCAGGTACTTATGATGGTACTTTCAACAGGTCGACAGGTGATTTTGCTTTTACAGAATCGACCAACAGCACTAAAGATTTCAATTCAAAATCCATCACGGTTTACCCTAACCCATCAAACAGCGTATGGAACTTCAATGCGGGCAGCAACACCATATCTTCTGTGCAGATTATGGATGTAACAGGCAAAACAGTTTACACTGCTGCTGTAAATGCTAACCAGGCTACCGTGAATGTTTCAGGATTTGCTTCAGGGATGTATTTCGCAAGGCTTACATCGGGCAATGCCACTGAAACGGTAAGGGTGGTTAAGAATTAATTTTTTCATTGTTATTTAGATAGCCCCGGAGTTTTTGCTTCGGGGTTTTTTATTGCTCCTGTTTTACATTTTTTCTAATTGGCTGCGAAATCCTACCTTTACAAAAAAACTTTGATATGCTAAAAATAGGCCATCGCGGCGCTAAGGCCCACTTGCCCGAAAATACGATGGCATCTTTCCAAAAGGCGCTCGACCTGGGCGTTGACGGCCTCGAGCTTGATGTGCACGTTTGCGCTACGGGCGAGCTGGTCGTGATCCACGATTTTACGGTAGACCGCACCACCAACGGCAGCGGCGAAGTGCATAAGATGACACTGGCCGGGCTGAAGCATCTGGTGGTGGAAGGCAGCCATACCATTCCCACGCTGAGCGAGGTAATGACGCTGTGCAAAGGCAGGTGCAAAGTAAACATTGAAATGAAGGGGAGGCACACCGCAATACCTGTGAATGATTTCATTATGCATTTGGTTAAAAAAGGAGGCTGGCGTTATGATGACCTGATTGTGTCGAGTTTCCAAAGAGAAGAACTCGAGGCGATAGGCAGGCTCAATCCCGATATTTATCTTGGAATACTCACACAGGCCAGTATGAAAGAGGCGTGGGACTGGGCAGAAGAATTTAAGGCTAAAGCCATACACCCGCACTTTTCGCTGCTTACGGAAAGCAATGTGAAAAAAGCGCAGGAAGCAGGCTACAAAATATACACATGGACCGTGAACGACCCTGACGACATAGCCCGCACGAAAAGCTATGGTGTAGACGGGATAATATCTGATTACCCTGAACGCCTATGAAAAGTTTTGATGTCATAATAGCCGGGGGAGGCGCGGCAGGATTTTTTACCGCGATAAACATTGCCGAAGCCAATCCTAAACTTAAAGTCGCCATACTGGAACGCGGCAAGGACGTGCTGTCTAAAGTCCGCATATCCGGTGGGGGGCGTTGCAACGTAACGCACGCCTGCTTTGTGCCGAACGACCTTGTAAAGTTTTACCCAAGAGGCGAAAAGGAATTGCGCGGGCCTTTTAATCGTTTTTGCTCCGGTGATACGATTGAATGGTTCGAAAGGCATGGGGTGGAACTCAAGATAGAGGAAGACGGACGGATGTTTCCGGTAACGGACAGTTCGCAAACCATCATCGATTGTTTCATGGAGGCAGTAAAAAAGCTGAACATCCCGGTGCTGACAGGCGAGAGCATCCAGTCCTTATACAAAGCAGAATCGCATTGGAAAATAGAAACCAATAAAGAAGTTTTTGTGGCGGAACATTTAGTTATGGCAACGGGCAGCAATCCCAAAATGTGGGACATGCTGGCGGAACTTGGCCATACGATGATCCCGCCGGTACCATCGCTGTTTACCTTTAACATAAAAGACCCGAGGATAAAAGACCTGATGGGCGTTTCGGCGCCGGCATCGGTAAAAGTAAAAAATTCAAAGCTCGAAGCTTCCGGCCCGCTACTGATAACGCACTGGGGTATGAGCGGCCCCGGAATACTCCGCCTTTCGGCATGGGGTGCACGGGAACTCGCAGCGAAAAATTACCAGTTCGTTTTACAGGTCAACTGGCTGAACGACATGGGCAGGGACGAATGCCTTGAAGCCCTGAAAGAACTGAAGCAGGGGCAGGCAAAAAAGACGGTAGCTAAGCAGTCGCCGTTCAATTTCCCCAACCGCTTGTGGCAAAGCCTCGTGTCCGCATCGGGCATTGGTGCCGAAACCCGTTGGGCCGACCTTTCTAAAAACCATTTGGACGCATTGGCAGGGCAGTTGGTAAATGGCGAATATAATGTAAACGGCAAGAGCACCTTTAAGGAAGAATTTGTTACTGCGGGAGGCATCATCCTGAAGGAGGTCAATTTTAAGACGATGGAAAGCAAGTTGCAGGAAAACCTGTACTTTGCGGGCGAGATACTGGATATCGATGCCATAACGGGAGGCTTCAACTTCCAGAATGCCTGGACAGGAGGTTTCATTGCAGCGGAAAGTATTTGTAAGAAAATTTAATTTTTTCACGCAACCGTTTTAGTATTGCAACATCTAAGAATAAAATTATACACATTATGAAAAAGACAATTTTACTTTTTGGATTAACGCTTGCAATGTCACTTACTGCTTGTTCAGATGATGATACATCAACAAATCAACCTGCAGGGAATAACAAAGTGCTGCTGTTGAAAGTAGACCTTCTTACCAACACTTTCGAGGGGGGGAAAGAACTTAGCTTTGAGGAAGCAGACACTTTTACCATTACACCGGAGTACGTTTCGCCGGCGGATTTCGGAAGCATAAAATTAAAGTATGAAGAAACAGGTGAAACAATTTTTGACGGTACCATACACTGGAATGGCCTTGGTGAAATGAGTTATCCTGCGGCGCTTGATGCTCCGTCATCATTTGCGGTGATGGACAATGAAATTGCAATGCCTGCAAGTTCAGATATTGTACATGTGGAATATGGCGATGGCGAAACCGGCTTTCCGTTCCTGACCATCGATCACGAAGCAATTTGGGAATCGATCAGCCACCTTCAGTTAGTTGAAGATTACAGGGCTAGAAATCCGAATGCAAAGGTGAACATTTTCCTGTATGCGCCAAGCGTTGGCATTGGCGACCCTGCCGACTGGGATTGGTTCGTTATCCTGAAAAATTAATCCTGCAAAAAATAACAAACAGCCAGCCTCCTGATTAAAGGGGGCTTTTTGATTATAGTTGCTATGATATCTATTTTTTCAAATAACCACATCAACAAGTAGCCCATCAACTATTTGTTCAGCCACCATATCGAGGCATTGAGCACCGTAGCGAAGGTTACCCACAGCAGGTACAGGATGAAAATATAGCCTGATAGCTTATTGATTTTGTTGAATTGCAGGAAGGTCTCGTAGATCATCAGCCATAAAAGTATAATCTCGATCAACGCCAGCAGCGGGTTGTGGAGCCCGAAGAACAGGTACGACCAAAGGGCATTAAGTGCCAGTTGTATCCCGAAAAACGTCAGGCCTTTTTTAACGATTTCGGGCTGTTCGCCAATGCGGCCCCACACCAGCCCGGCGGCAAGTCCCATCAGGATGTACAGCGTAGTCCACACCGGGGCAAATACCCAGTTGGGCGGGTTGAATACCGGTTTTTCAATAGTCTTATACCATGTTTCCACACCTTCCTGCGTAAACTGGCCGGACAAATAGCCAATTCCCACGCAGGTGGCGATCATTACCAATATTTTGAACGTTAAGGAGAGTTGCGGATTTTCCATGAAGTAAAATTAGGCAGAATTTTACATTTGTGTGTGAAAAATATGATAAATGGTTTTAGTAAATTTGGTATCGTACAAACAAACAATATGGGAACTAAAAAACAACTATCACAAGGCCAGCGCGATGCACTATTTAGTGTTTTGAAAGCGCGCTTTGAAAAAAATATGCACCGCCACAAAGGCATTGAATGGGAAAAGGTACAGGAAAGGCTGGAAGCCAATCCCGGCAAGCTGTGGTCGCTCGACATGATGGAAGAAACCGGCGGTGAACCCGATGTAGTGTGTGTTGACAAAAAAACAGGCGAGTTCATTTTTTACGACTGCGCTGCCGAAACCCCCAAAGGCCGCCGCAGTGTGTGCTATGACCACCAGGCTTTGGAGTCGCGCAAGGAGCACAAGCCGGGGCACAGCGCAGTGGGCATGGCTGCGGAAATGGGCATTGATATCCTTACCGAAGAAGAATACCGCGAGCTGCAGCAGCTCGGTAAGTTCGACCTGAAAACCTCAAGCTGGGCGGCTACACCTGCAGAGATTCGCAAGCTGGGCGGCGCGGTGTTTTGCGACCGTCGCTATGATACGGTGTTTTATTACCACAATGGTGCTGAATCCTATTATGCGGCACGGGGTTTTAGGGGTTCAGTACGAATTTAAACGTATAAGAAATGATCACTTTAAAACGAACAACCTCACAAGACATCGACTTCCAAAACCTCGTACGCGAGCTGGATAAAGACCTTGCCATCCGCGATGGCGATGAGCATGATTTTTTCCACCAGTTCAACAAGATCGATATGCTGAGGCACGTGGTTGTGGCTTACAAAAAAGATGCGCCTGTGGGTTGCGGTGCCATAAAGCCCTATGACAATGTTGCCATCGAGGTAAAGCGCATGTTCGTGCCTTTGGAGCATCGTGGATCGGGTGTGGCTGTAGCGGTTTTGCACGAACTGGAGCATTGGGCAAAAGAGCTGGGCTTTGGCAAATGCATACTCGAAACCGGCATAAAAATGCCTGAAGCTATCGGCCTCTATAAAAAGAGCGGTTATTCGCAGACCGATAATTACGGACAGTACGCGGGTGTGGCGAGCAGTGTGTGTTTTGAGAAAAGCTTGTAGCAGTTGTTTCACGAAGGCACACGTCTCCTTTGTGCAACTTTGTGAAACGGCTCCAAACTAAAATAATTACCTTTGCCCAAAATCAATCCCAATGACCGAAAAGGATTTTATCCCTTCAGCATATAGCAAAATAGCAGATGAAGGAAGCTTTGAATGGAGCGCCCCCAGCAACATTGCCCTTGTAAAGTACTGGGGCAAAAAGGCCAACCAGGTTCCGGCCAACCCTTCCATCAGCTTTACGCTTAACGAGTGCAAGACGGTTACCAAACTTGCTTATGAACCTAAGAAGGATGTTAGCGGAATATCCTTCGATCTTTTGTTTGAAGGGCAGCCCAAGGACAGCTTCCGTCCGAAAATTGAGAAATTTTTTGAACGCACGGCGCAGTATATCCCTTTTATAAAGGATTACCATTTTACTATTGATACCCGAAATACATTTCCCCACAGCTCCGGCATAGCATCATCGGCATCGGGCATGGCGGCACTGGCCATGAACCTCATGAGCCTGGAGCGCCTCCTGTATCCGGATATAACCGACGAATATTTCTATAAAAAGGCTTCTTTCCTTGCCCGTTTGGGTTCGGGCAGTGCCTGCCGCAGCATCAACGGCGCAGTCGTGGTGTGGGGTGCGCATGCGGAAATCGAAGGGAGTTCCGATCTTTTCGGGGTGCCGTTTGCCGGTAAAGTGCATGAGGTATTCAGGAATTACAAGGATACCATACTTCTGGTAGACAAAGGGGAAAAGCAGGTGAGCAGTACCGTAGGGCACGACCTGATGCACGGCCACCCTTTTGCCGAAAGGCGCTTTGAACAGGCACATGAAAATCTGTCAGCCATGAAGAGGGCGATTGTAGAAGGAAATGTGGATGCCTTCATAAAGATTACCGAAAGCGAGGCGCTCACGCTGCATGCCATGATGATGACAAGCCTGCCATATTTTATACTAATGAAGCCCAACACGCTTGAGATCATTAACCGGATATGGAAATTCAGGCAGGATACGGGCATACCGGTTTGCTTTACGCTCGATGCCGGAGCCAACGTGCATGTGCTTTATCCTGAAAACGTTGCAGTAAAAGTTTTGGATTTCATTAAAGCCGAATTGCTTGCATACTGCCAGAACAACCAGTACATTTGCGACGAAATCGGAACAGGCGCGTTAAGATTATACTAAAATTAAAAAGTTAACGTTTTTATCGTACCTTTATAGCTCAATAGCACAACATGAAAGGACCTTTATTTTACTCGAAAATCTTACTCTTCGGAGAGTATGGCATCATTAAGGATTCTAAAGGATTGTCCATTCCCTATAACTTTTACAACGGCGCACTCAAGATAGAAGGCAAGGATTCGGCGGAAGCCCAAAAATCCAATGCCAGCCTGAAGCGTTTTGCGGCTTTCCTTGAAACGCTGCAAAAGGAGCAGCCGGAACTGGTTACCTTTGATCTTGAAACGCTAAACAAGCATCTTGAGGAAGGCATGTACTTCGACTCGACCATTCCGCAGGGCTATGGCGTGGGCAGCAGCGGTGCATTGGTTGCGGCCATTTATGACCGTTATGCCAACGACAAGATAACCGTGCTGGAAAACCTGACGAGGGACAAGATGCTGCACCTCAAAAAGATATTCGGGCAGATGGAGTCGTTCTTCCATGGCAAGAGTTCGGGCCTTGACCCACTCAACAGCTATTTGAGCATTCCAATATTGATTAACTCCCAGGACAACATAGAGACCACAGGCATACCAAGCCAAAGCACTACGGGCAAGGGAGCCGTATTCCTGTTGGATTCAGGTATTGTAGGCGAGACCGCACCGATGGTTTCCATTTTCATGGAAAGCCTCAAGGAGCAGGGCTTCCGCGATATGTTCAAGAAAGAATTCGCGCAATATACCGACGCCTGTGTGGACAACTTCCTGCATGGCGACTTCAAATCACTTTTTTCTAATACCAAGAAGCTTTCCAAAGTAGTGTTGAGCCACTTCAAGCCGATGATACCGGAGCAGTTCCATTCGGTTTGGCAAAAGGGCATCGATACCAACGATTACTACCTGAAACTTTGCGGATCAGGCGGTGGCGGCTACATCCTGGGCTTTACCGAAGACCTCGAAAAAGCCAAAAAATCGCTGGAAGGCCATAAACTGGAGGTAGTGTATCAATTCTAACCCGTGCACAGCGTTACTGACATCCTGAACATTCTGCTGAAATCCGTATTTGTGGGTTTCGGGTTTGTCATTCCCATTCTCGCCCTTGTAAGGACTTCCAATATTAAGGCCATAGCAGTCAAAGACCTTTTTATACTCACGGCTGTACAGGCAGTGCGCATAGCAGGTATCTTTTATTTCCTGCTGGCGGCCAAAGATGCATATACCTACTTTTTTGACGGGACTTCGTACAACACATCCAATGTTTCGGCACCGGCCTATATGCTCTTCACTTTTTTTCCGCCGGCCATGACCGTGGTACTCAGCCAGCTGTTCTGGATCAAAAAACTATACATGAAAAAGGCGGCGCTCATCACTTTTGCATTGCTGCTGCTTATCCTGCCTTCCGATCTTTTTGTACGGTACCTTTCCCATTGGGCGCTCGGCACACACGGAAGCCTGTGGCTTAATTTTCCGGCGTTTCCCGGACTACTGTCTTATGGACTGCTGAATATCATGGTATTCATTTTCATTATTTTTATCATCATGCTGGCAGGAGGGAAGCTGAAAGCCATCGCAGATAAATAACATCCTGCACCATTTAATCGGGCAATTCCTCACAATACCTTGGATTTCTGCGTTGTTTGGGGTAACTTTACTTTTTCCATAACGGAAGCCCAATGACATGAAAAAAACAGCAATTTTACTTGCCGTAACAGGCGCAACATTATTATCCTGCAACCGAATGAACACTCCCGCAACCATAGGCGACGATAACCCGCTGCTCGCCGCTTTCGAAACGCCTTACCAGGCACCGCCGTTCCATCTCATTAAAAATGAACATTACAAACCCGCCATCCTTGAGGGCATACGCGTGCATCAGGGGGAGATCGATGCCATAGCGGCAGGCAAGGACGCCCCTACGTTTGAGAATACCATAGTGGCGCTCGAAACTTCGGGTACGCTGCTTAACCGGGTCAATACCATCTTCAGCAACATCACTTCGGCCAACACCAACGATACCCTTCAGGCATTAGCCCAGGAACTGGCGCCGGAGCTATCAAAGCACAACGATAACATCTACCTTAACGATAAGCTGTTTGCCCGTGTAAAAAAGGTTTGGGATACGCAGATGAACCTGAAGCTGACACCCGAGCAGGCCAAGCTTTTGGAAAAGAAATACAAAGCCTTTTTACGCAGTGGCGCCAACCTTGATGCCAAACAGAAGGAAAGGCTGCGCGCCATTAACAGTGAGCTGTCGGTACTATCGCTGAAGTTTGGCGATAATGTACTGGCCGAGAACAACGCCTACCAATTGGTCATTGATAATAAAAAAGACTTATCCGGGCTTCCGGAGGAGGTGGTGCAGACTGCTGCCGATGATGCGAGGGCCGCGGGAAAAGAGGGCAAATGGCTCTTTACCCTTCACAATTCCAGTGTAATGCCATTCCTGCAATATGCCGACAACCGTGAGCTTCGCAAGAAGATATGGATGGCTTACCAAAACAGGGGGAACAATGGCAACGAACTGGACAACCGCACCAATGTAGTGCACATGGCCAGCCTGCGCAGCGAAAAAGCAAGGCTCTTAGGCTATGCGTCTCACGCGCATTATGTGCTGGAAGAGCGTATGGCCAAAACACCTGAAAATGTGTACAGCCTTTTGGACCAGCTTTGGAAGCCGGCGCTGGAAAAGGCAAAAGCAGAGGAGGCCGACATCAGGAAAATGATGTCAGCCGATGGGATAAAAGATAATGTACAGCCATATGACTGGCGCTACTATACCGAGAAGATACGCAAGGAACGCTACAGCCTCGACGAGCAGGAGATAAAGCCATATTTTAGCCTGGATAATGTGCGCAACGGGATATTTGAGGTAACGAAAAATCTGTATGGCCTGCAATTCAAAGAGCTGAACGACGTGCCAAAATACCATGAGGACGTGACCGTTTGGGAGGTCTCGGAAAAAGACGGCAAGCACGTTGGGCTGCTGTACATGGACTTCTTTCCCCGTGCCTCCAAAAGGGGTGGTGCGTGGATGACCTCCTACCGCAAGGAAAAAATAACCGACGGTAAGCGCATTGCGCCGATAATTTCCATAGTGTGCAACTTCTCGAAGCCTACGGCAGGCAACCCTGCATTGCTTACGTTTGATGAAACCACAACCTTCTTCCATGAATTTGGGCATGCACTGCACGGCTTGCTGAGCAATGTTACCTATGAGAGCCTGTCGGGTACGAGCGTGCCAACCGACTTTGTGGAGCTGCCTTCGCAGATCATGGAGAACTGGGCTGCTGAACCCGAAGTGCTGAAGATGTATGCTAAACATTACAAGACCGGGGGAGTGATTCCGGATGCGCTGATACAAAAATTACAGGAATCGGCAACATTCGACCAGGGATTTGCCACGGTAGAATACCTTGCGGCCTCTTACCTCGACCTGAACTACCATACGCTAACGGATGCGCTTACGCAGAACATCGTGCCGTTTGAAGAAGCGGCCATGAATAAAATAGGTCTTCCCTCATCTATCATTCCGCGTTACCGGAGCACCTATTACAGCCACATATTCAGCGGAGGGTATTCGGCGGGATATTACAGCTATATCTGGTCGGGAGTGCTGGACACGGATGCGTTCGATGCCTTTAAGCAAAAATCATTGTTTGACCCGGCTACAGCCCGGTCCTTCCGCACCAACATACTCGAAAAGGGCGGCACCGCCGATGCCGATGTAATGTACCGCACCTTCCGTGGGGCAGAGCCATCGATTC
Organism: Flavobacterium sp. MFBS3-15; assembly: GCF_026107645.2. Taxonomy (GTDB): domain Bacteria; phylum Bacteroidota; class Bacteroidia; order Flavobacteriales; family Flavobacteriaceae; genus Flavobacterium. Next base: position 190,933 of record NZ_JAPCHV010000003.1, read on the forward strand.
AGCCATTGCTGAGGAAGAGGGGGTTGGGGAAGGAAAGTTTCAAAGTTGAAAAGTAACAAAGCCGCAAAGTTTTATAAACTCGGAAAAACTTTGTAGAGACGTTGCACGCAACGTCTGATTCTTTAATAAAAACGATAAGAGCCGTTGCATTGCAACGGCTCTACTGTATTTAGAGGTATATTTTCGTTTTAGATATTACCCATGATATACCCTTGAAGCGACTATCTTGCCATCCTTTATTTCGAGGACTTCGGCAACAAGCATGTCGTCTTCGCCCTGTACGGTGCGGGTGTATTCCATGAATACGCGGTGGTCATTAGCGGTAAGCGAAGTGACTTTATAATACAGCGTAGGCAGCCTGTCAAAAGCATCCTGCCACCAGGCATGCATGGCTTCGCGTCCTTTTACAATGCCTCCGGTTTCCGGCTGCCTGATTTTTAGCTTGGGGCTGAAATGCTCGGCATCTTCGGTGTAAAGGTCAAGCAGGCGGTCAAGCTGTTTGGCATTGAAGGCTTCAAACCATTTCATGGCTATGTGTTCGATATCGCGTGGCTGCACTGCTTAAACGTTTTTAAGGTTGATGACTTCCTGGTCGGTAAGGAACCTCCAGTTGCCACGCGGCAGGTTCTTCTTGGTCAGGCCGGCAAACGATACACGGTCTACCTTCAGTACATCATAATTAAAGCTTTCAAATATGGCGCGTACTACCTTTACATTTGGCGTACGCAGTTTCAGGCCTATCTCGGTCTTGGCTTCGCCTTCTATGTAGCTGATTTCATCTATGAAGAGCCTGTGCCCGTCGAGCGTTACGCCCTGCGACATTTTCTCCAGGTCTTCAAACTTCAGGTTTTTGTCAAGCGATACCTGGTAGATCTTGAACGATTTTTGGTTGGGCTGCGAGAACTTGCGCACCATATCAGTATCGTTGGTAAAAATAAGAAGCCCGGTGGTATTCTTATCCATGCGCCCTATCGGCTGTATCTTGGCCTTTGTTGCGGCACGTACAAGCTCCATAACATTGCGCAGGTCTTTCTCATCATCCCCGGCAGTTGTAAAGTTCTTCGGCTTGTTAAGCAGGATATATTCCTTCTTTTCAGGCGTGATGCGTGTACCGTCAAAATCTACCTCGTCGGTAATCTTTACGATGTGGCCCATTTCGGTCACTACCTTGCCGTTCACCTTAACGTTGCCCGACTGTATGTAGATATCGGCCTCCCTGCGCGAGCACATGCCCGAATTGGAAATGTACTTGTTAAGGCGAATTTCGTCCGGATTGGTTTTTTTGGCTGCGGGTTTCGGCGCTGCCGGCTTCCTGTCAACAGGACCTTTGCCTTTTATGAAGCCTGCCTTTTTCGGGCCTTTATTTGCATCTGCATCTTCATGTTTTGCCGCAGGTTTTGGCTTGCGTGCCTTATTCATCGGTTTCGACGGGCCTGCGCCTGCTTTCCTTGCCCTGCCGCTATTGCCTCTTCCCGGGCCGCCGCCCCTGTTACTGCCATTGTTCATTTGTAGAATATTTTGGCAAAGATAGTTTAATTTTTTTTGGAATGCGGATGAGGCAGATTATAGAATTCCGCCTATTTATAGCTTGCCGATTAGTCGGCCATCTATATCATGGACAGCAATTTCCTGCCATGCACCACTACTGACGGGTCTATAAGCACAATGCAGAATACGCCGGTAACGATTAGGAATTTCAGGATGTTGTGCAGTCGCAGGTAATCCTTTTGGTTTTCGGCTTTCCAGAGCAGGCTCAGGAAGTAAATGATCACGATCATGCCACTATAGAAATAGATGTCCATATAGCCTACATCGTACACGTCTATCAGCAGGAAAACAGGAATGACCGTCAGGAAGGTAAGCCCCATAATGACCGCTTTTGCTGTGCGCTCGCCGAACATTACGGGTATGGTACGGTAGTCGGCCACGATATCGCCTTTGAGGTTTTCAAGGTCCTTTATCAGCTCCCTTGTGAGGATCAGCAGGAACAGGAAGGTGGCATGGGCAAATATCACCTGGTAGAAATTCTTGAAATACATCAGTATCCCGAAAAAAGGCAGCACCGCAAGCAGGGCAGCGGTAAGGTTACCAATGAGCGGGTAGCGTTTAAGCTTGTGTGAATAAAGCCATATCAGGAAAATATAGGCCGAAAAGAACAAGGCTGCCCGCCACGACACCAGCCATGCCAAAAGGAACACGATGAAGTTGAGCAGGAAATACACCCTTAGCTTGGTACCCTGGCTTACCAGCCTGTCGAGCATGGATTTCTTGGGGCGGTTGATGAGGTCTTTTTGTGCGTCGTAAAAATTATTGATGATATAGCCCGAAGCGATGGTGAGCGACGAGGCCAATACGATGAAAAACAGGTTAAGGTCGAGGATAACATCGAGCGCCCTTTCCTCCGGGGCCAGTATGAAAATGGCCGACAGGTACTGCGCCAGGGCAATGATGGGGATGTTGTAGCCACGCACCACCGAGAACATGCTGAGTACCTTCATGCGGGTGAGACGTGATTTCCTTGAAGCCATTTAATGTGATTTACCGTTTTAAAATGAACTGTAAAGATAGTAAGATATTGTGTGACCGGCATATAAAAATAGAATACCTGCGAGGGCGTGTTCCCCCGGCCTGCATAACACGGATGCTTACTATGAAAATAGGGGGTAACAATACTAACATCAAGTTAAATAGCAAGCCTTATTAACAGGAAAAATCTAATTTTATTTAAGAATTAAACAAGAATGCCATGAGAGCATCCGTAAAAAATATAGCGCTGAAAACAGGCAAGTGGCTTGGCATTACGATAGTGTCCATACTTTTGCTGATGTTCCTCATTCCGTTGTTTTTTCCCGGCACGGTATCGGACCAGGTTAAAAGGCTCGCCAACAAAAGCCTTGCGGGCGAATTGAACTTCTCTAAATCAAGGCTGTCGTTCTTTACCCATTTCCCATCGCTTACTGTTTCGCTGGACGACCTTTCGCTCAAAGGCTCGGCGCCGTTTGCCAATGATACTTTGCTGAAAGCCGAGCAGGTGGCTTTTGGCATCAACCTGAAGAGGCTGATATTTGATAATGAGGTCAAGATAGATGAGCTGTACGTGTCAGACGCATTCATCAATGTGATGGTGAACCGGAATGGGGAGGCCAACTATAATGTATATGTAGCCGAAAAAGACCAACCGAAGGATACGCTCTCCGAAGGCACCGCCATCAGGCTGGACCGCATCGACCTCGACAACTGCCGCATACGCTATAACGACCGTTCGGCTAAGATACTGGTAGATGCCTATGGTTTCAACTATGTAGGCAAGGGCGACCTCAGTGAGGACGTTTTCGACCTGCAGACGGACGCTCGTATCGACTCAGTGGACTTTTATTACGACCGGGTTCCCTACCTGGAAAAGAAACGGGTGCGTGCCGACCTGATTACCCGCATCAATACCAACTCGCTTTCGTTCATATTGCAAAAGAACGAATTGCGCATCAACCGCCTTCCGGTTGAGTTTACAGGCGAATTTACGATACTGAGGGACGGCTACAATATCAATATCGATGCCGCATCGGAAAATACCACGGTTAAAGATTTATTGTCTGTACTTCCACCGCAATACCTTACCTGGCTCGAGGAAACCAAAATAAAGGGCCGGAGCGATTTGCTGTTTACCTTCAAAGGTCGGTATAATGCATCGACCAACCAGCAGCCCGACCTCGGCTTTAACCTCAAAGTGACCGATGGTTCGGTAGAATATGCCGATGCCCCGGTACCGCTTACCGACTTTAACCTCGACCTGAATGCCATGCTGCCCTCGCTCGATGCGGAGAAGCTGAACATCAACCTTCGGAAGCTTGATTTCAAGGTAGGGGAGAAGGATTATTTCCATGCCTTTTTGCAAACAAAGGGGTTGAGTGTAATGGATGTAAAAGCCGATGTAAAAGGCGCTCTCGACCTTAAGACCCTGGATGCGGCGCTTGGGTTGCAGAACATGGATTTGAAAGGCTTGTTGAAAATGGATATTGTGGCAAACGGTCAGTATAATACCGAAAAGAAACTCTTTCCCAAAGCGAAAGGCGGCATCAACCTGCAAAACGGCTGGCTGAAAACCGACTACTATCCCAACCCGATTACCGGCATCACATTTGTCGCCAGCCTGCAAAACGGAAACGGCACCTTTGAAGATTTGAAGGTGGCAGTCACTCCCGCATCATTCGTGTTTGAGGGCAACCCGGTGTATGTGAATGCCACGGTGTCAGATTTTGCCGATTTATTCTATGATGCACGGATTAAAGGGGAGCTGAACGTGGGACGCATATACAAAGTATTTAAACAGGAAGGTCTCGACGTTACCGGCTATGCAAAAGCCGACCTTGCACTGAAAGGCCGGCAGAGCTATGCCACCACCGGGCAGTATGGGAAGCTGGACAACAAGGGCAGCCTCATCCTGAAAAACATAAAGACCACTTCGGAACTGTTCCCGAAAGCCTTCTTCATTAATGAGGGATATTTTACTTTTCAAAATGAAAAGATGTGGTTTGATAAGTTTAAAGCGGCCTATGGCAAATCGGATTTTGCCATCAACGGCTATTTGCTCAATACCATCAATTACTTTCTGGAATCGAATGGCACGCTGGCCGGTAATTTCAACCTGAAGTCGAAGCTGATTAATGTGGATGAGTTCATGGCACTGGAAGAAGGTGAGAACAGGGACCGCAAAGCAAAGATGGAATATGCCAAAGAGGAGAACCCGAAAATGAGCGGGGTGGTGGTGTTGCCCACTAACCTGAATGTGTCGCTTGTGGCCAATGCCGATAAAGTGGAATACACAGGATTGGTGCTCAATAACCTGATTGGCAAAGTGGGTATCAATAAAGGGCGGCTGTATTTGGAAAACACCAACTTCAACATCATTGGCTGTACAGTAAATATCGATGCAGGCTATAAAAGTGAATCGCCAACGGCTGCAAACTTTGAAGGGCACTTCAGGGCAAAAGATTTCAGCGTCAAACGGGCGTATAAAGAGATACCGCTTTTCCACGACCTGGTGACTGCGGCTGAAAAAGCCGAGGGCATCATCTCGGTAGATTATAAGATAAAGGGCGACCTCGACGGCAACATGAGCCCTGTCATGCCGTCACTGGAAGGCGGCGGTACAATTTCGGTAAGGGATGTAAAAGTTGTTGGGCTAAAGCTGTTTGGCGGCATCAGTGATAAAACGGGCTCTAAAGAAATGGACAACCCCAACCTGAAGGATATTACCATAAAAACCAGGATAGATAACAACCTGGTGCGTATTGACGACTTTACCTTTAAAGTAGCTGTTTTCAGGCCAACCATAAAAGGCACAACCAGCTTTGACGGGCTCCTTGACCTGAGGATACGCCTGGGGCTTCCGCCGGCAGGGCTAATTGGTGTGCCAATTGTTGTAACGGGAACGCATGAAGACCCACAGATAAAGGTGTTCAGCAAAACCGGTAAAAAAATAGAGGAGGCGGTTTACAACGAAAAGACCAATATGCTGGTGAAAAAAGAAAAAGTTGAGAAAGATAAAAATGATGACAAAAAGAAAAAGCCCGATTAAGGGCTTTTCTTTATTATAGTGTTACGCGTTCAGCGCCTCTACTTTTATATCTTCATCGTTCAGCATGTCTTTCAGCATGTTCTCGATACCGCTTTTCAGCGTAAAGGTTGATGACGGGCATCCGCTGCACGCGCCCTGCAGTATCACTTTTACGCGTTTTTCCTTTTCATCATAGGAGTCAAAGGCAATGTTGCCGCCGTCGCCCTGTACTGCCGGTTTCACGTATTCTTCCAATATGTTGATGATGCGTTGCGAGGTAGTGTCAAGGCTGTCAAAATATTCTTCCTTCTGTTTTTCGGCCTGTGGTGTAGCCCGGATCATTGACTCGTCTATGATAGGTTTGCCCTGCTCGATGTATTCACGGATGAATGTGCGCACTTCGGCAGTGAATTCATCCCACTCGGCTATGGCATATTTGGTGATCGAAATATAATTCTCGTCGATGAACACTTCCTTCACAAACGGGAATTTGAACAGTTCCTTAGCCAATGGCGATGCGGCCGTTTCGTCAATGTTCTTGAACTCGGCCGTTGTTTTGCTCAGCAGCCTGTTCGAAACAAATTTCATAACGGCAGGGTTGGGTGTGGTTTCCACATATACGGTAGAAGGTACTTTTTTTGAAGTCTCCTCGTCCTGCTTCACGATCATGCCGCCATCGTTGATGAATTTCGCGATCTGCTCGGCTACATCATCCTGTACGTCTTCCCATTCCACGATGGAATATTTCTCAATCCCGATAAAGTTACCCGATATGTATACGGTCTTTACAAACGGCAGGTAGAACAATTGCTTTGCCAAAGGTGAGTTGGCGGTCTCGTCGATATTTTTAAACTCAAAGTTCCTGCTGCCGGCAATGAATTCGCTAAGCTCAAACTTCAGGATAGCAGGGTTTTGGGTAGATTTTATAGTTACGGTTTCCATGTCTTCTTTAATTTTATGCAAAATTAGCATAAAAAAAATTGAAAAAAGAGGGTAGGGTTAGGAGCTTTTGAAATGTTATTCATAAAATATACTAATCACATCAGTTATTTGTGTAAAGATTTTCAATGAATTTGTGATTTTTATAAATTTTCATCTAAAAGTATTGCTGAATATTTATATTTGATTCCTTGTACCTATTAACTGTTTGTTCAGCAATTTATAACAAGTTGTTAACAACCGGCCTATATTAAAAACTGCTATATGAAGAAACTACTACTAATTCTCTTATTGGCTCTGGGAACGATTGCGGCAAATGCCCAGTCAAACATCTCAGTTTTCAGCACCAATCCTAACGGTACTTATGTTCAGGGTGATGTGATGACCTATACCGTAATGGTGACCAATACAGGTCCTGACCCTGCTTCCAATGTGCTGGTGTACATGCCGATTCCGGCCGACATTCCGATGCCGCCGGGCATTAACAAATTCTGGTGGACTACCAGCCTGGAATATGTTCCGCCACCGGCCGTACAGCCTGTCCACATGAATGTGAACCTTAGCTATACCATTCCTACGCTTGCAGTGAACCAGACTGTGAGCTTTACGATCAATATAAGGATACCGAGCGACTACGAGCTGGATATAAACCCGGTGCGTGTAACCTATGCATCCCAGTCGGACCTTGTGGTAGTGAATACCGATAACCAGGCGCATTATATACCGGGACAAAACTCGGTTTACACGGTTACCGTAACGAACAACGGCCCCGAAGATGCGACCCTTGTAAGGGTGCTTAATGCCATACCTGCGGGGATCACCCAGTTTTCATGGGTAGGGAGCAATGGCTCTGTAGGGAACAATGTTGCCCTTAACAACCTGCTTAATGTACTGCCTGTGGGCGAAACGGTTACCTACACCATCACTGTAGGTGTGCCGGCAAACTATACGGGCAACCTTACCAGCACAACTTCCCTGAATGTCTCGGTGACCGACCCGGTGCCGGGATGCACTCAGTGCTCCGATACCGATACGGCGCCACCGGTTGCCGACATTTTAGTCACCAATACAGACGGGCAAACGACCTATACACCCGGAGAAGAATCTGTATATACCGTAACGGTGACCAATAACGGCCCTGCTGCCGTAAACAACCTTGATGTAAACGGTGTCCTGCCGGCAGGAGTAACTGAAATTTCATGGGTGGGCAGCAACGGTACTTCGGGAACAGGCCCAATTGATGATACTCTTGCAACCCTTGCCAATGGCGAGTCGGTAACGTATACGGTGACACTTGTGGTGCCTTTGGGTACTACAGGTGATTTTTTGCATACGGTAGGTACCAGTGCACAGTTCCTGAACGATCCTGTTCCGGCATGTACAGGCTGTACAGATACCAATACCCCGGCGCCTGTTGCCGACATAGAGGTGGTTAACACCAACGGACAAACCCATTATGTTGCGGGAGCTTCTTCGGTATATACCGTAACCGTAACGAATAACGGCCCTTCGCCGGCCGCCAACGTTGAGGTTGAAAATGCCATTCCGGCAGGCATCACGTCTTTTTCCTGGACAGGGAGCAATGGCTCTTCCGGTACGGATGTGCAGCTTGAAGACACCCTGCCTGCACTGGCAGTGGGCGAAACGGTGACCTATACCATAACACTCGATGTGCCTGCCGGATACAATGCGCCTACACTGGTGAGTACGGCATCTGCCACAAGCGATACTACAGATCATGTGCCTGCCTGTGAGGAATGTGTGGATACCGATAACATTCCTGCGGCCGATATTGTGGTGGTGAATACCAACAACCAGTACAGCTATGTGGCGGGCGCTTCTTCTACATACACCGTAACGGTAACCAATAACGGCCCGTCGGATGCGGTAAATGTGAGTGTTGAAAATGCCATCCCAACAGGTATAACCTCATTTTCATGGACGGGAAGCAACGGGTCTGAAGGGACGGACGAGCCGCTGTCGGATGACATACCTTTGCTTGCCGTGGGTGAAACAGTTACGTATACCATTACGCTTGACGTGCCTGCGGATTATTCGGAACCGTCGCTGGTAAGCACTACGGCAGTTACAAGCGATACGCTGGATCCGGATCCTGCCTGCGAAGGCTGTACTGACACCGATAATGACGTGCCGCTTGCCGACATTGTAATTTCAAACACCAATAACCAGATATCCTACACGGCGGGAACGACAGCTACCTATACCGTAGTGGTAACCAACGCGGGTCCGCAGGATGCGGAAAACGTGAGTGTGGCCAATGCCATCCCTGCGGGAATAACCGCTTTTTCATGGACAGGCAGCAATGGCTCTGAAGGCACGGATGTACCGCTTGCCGATATGATTCCTGCCCTGGCGATAGGAGAGTCGGTTACCTATACGATAACCATAGCGATTCCGGCAGATTATGATGAGGATTTTCTTGTGAGCGGGGCAACGGTAGTTTCCAGCGACACGGATGACCCTGACCTGACCTGTGCCGGGTGCGTTGATAGTGACTTTAACAGCGCCAATGCAACCGATATTGTTGTCGTGAACACGAACGGATCGGCATATTATACTGCGGGAGGCCAATCAGTCTACACCGTGACCGTAACAAACAACGGCCCGGCCGATGCTGTGAACGTTGTTGTTGAAAACGCTGTTCCTGCAGGCATTACCGATTTTGACTGGACGGGCAGCAACGGATCTTCGGGTACGGATGCAGCCCTTGAAGATACCATTGCTACGCTGGCAGCAGGGGCGACTGTTACCTATACAGTTACACTGCAGGTTCCTGCCGATTATGATGGTTACCTGATAAGTGAGGCCTCGGCTACAGTGGTTACAGATCCTGACCCTTCATGCACCCAGTGTGTGGATACGGATACCAATAATGATGATGAGGCCGACATAGTGGTTACCAATACCAATGGACAAAATACATACATTGCGGGTACAACAACGGTATATACCGTTACCGTGAGCAACCAGGGACCTGATACTGCACTGAACGTAAATGTAAGCAATGCGGTTCCTGCCGGCATTACCAACTTTACATGGACAGGCAGCAATGGCACTGCAGGCTCCGGCGCGCTTGCCGATGTTCTTGATGAGCTGGCAGCGGGAGAAACGGTAACCTATACCATAACTGCAGGAATCCCTGCAGGCTATACAGGCAACCTTGTGAGCGAAACGCAGGTGACCAGCCTTACGGCAGACCCTGTGCCTGCCTGCCCGGCTTGTACGGACACCGACATACAGGGGTCGGCAAACCTGGTAACGACTAAAGTGATTACATCTTCCGCTAATAACCAATATACTGCGGGAACCGATCTTGTATATAAAATAACCATAACCAACCAGGGGCCTACTGAGGCGCAAAACGTTTCGGTGCAGGACATGATACCTGCCGGGCTGCCTGTAGCCAATGTAACATGGAGCGGCAACGGGACAGAGGGTACCGGCAACCTTGCAGATGCCATACCGGTTCTTGCCGTGGGTGAAACGGTAATTTATACTTTAACCGTTCCGGTACCAAGCGGGTATGACCAGGAAGCCAACATTGCCAATACCGTTAATGTAACCAGTAGTACCCCGGATCCTGTTCCTGCCTGTCCTGGCTGTTCGGTTACGGCCACACCAAATCCTTTGGCTAATATTGTAACGTTAAAAACCAATGGGCAGGACAAGTACGACCAAGGTACGGTAACTACCTACACCATCACGGTGTCTAACCCGGGGCCAAGTGATGCCTACAACGTATATGTAGAAGACTTTAAGCCGGTAAACACTTTTGTGTTTACATGGAGCGGTAACGGTGCCGCGGGATCAGGGATGCTGCAGAATACCATAGACATCCTGCCTGCCGGTGAGAGTGTAATTTATACGGTAAATGTTACTATTCCGGATAACTATGTTGCTTCAACTACCGAGCTGAAGAATACGGTAACAGTAACTTCAGATACTCCGGATCCTGTACCGGGCTGTTTTGGCTGTGTGGACAGTGACCAGCCTAACCCGGCACATGTTACTGTTACGAGGAATGAATACTCTATTGAAGAACTGGTAAGGGATGTGCTTATCGATATCCAGTGCGTTGATATTTCAAATATTACATGGAGTGCCGGCCCCGGTGATATGGGGATAGGCTATTTCAAGAAAAACAACTCCACTTTTCCGGTAAAGAGCGGGATCATACTCATGACAGGTGATGCGATGCAGGCCGGTGCTCACAATACAAGCCAGCTATCTACCGGTGAATTTAACTGTTGTCAGGATGATCAATTATTCAACTACATCCAGTCACTGGGTATAGACCCGGGACTTTCTGCGCATCGAAATGCCACAAAAATTGAATTTGACTTTGTTCCGCTGGCACCGCACATGAGCTTCGACTTCGTTTTTGCCTCAGAAGAATATGGTCAGTACCAGTGTCAGTTTTCTGATGCTTTCGCTTTCTTTTTGACCAATACTACTACCGGGGTAACGACCAACCTCGCCTTAGTTCCTAATACCACCACACCTATAGCGGTTACAACAATCAGGAATTCACTGTATAATACTCCGGGCAATAACTGCGCGTCACAAAACCAACAATATTTCGCTGCTTTCTATCCGCAGGCCGCCAACTCGACTGCCCCTATTAATTTTAACGGAAGGACTACCATTATGACAGCTGAGTCTGATGTTGATGCGGGTACAACATACCATATCAAATTGGTAATTGCCGACAGGAATGATAATGCCCTTGACTCAGCCGTATTCCTTTCCGCGGGAAGTTTCGATATTGGCCAGCCGGAACTGCCGGAAGACATAACCTTTGCAGCCAATACCGCACTTTGCGACGGCGATGTATACGAGATTGTACCTACCGTAAGCGGAAGCGTGGAATATTTTTATACATGGGAAAAGGATGGCGTTCTGGTTGTTGATGACAATGATGACCCGGTAACTACCGAAACACTGACGATAGACGGCCCCGGTACTTATACGCTTTTGGCCAGCACCGCCGCATCGCCTGACTGTAATATAAGGCAGGATATTATTATTGAATACTATCCGCCCGATACGTCTGTAGATCCTGAAAACCTTACAGCGTGCAGCGATGGTGATGATACGGCTTTATTTAATCTGGAGCAAAATACAGCTACCATGCTTTCGGGCTTTGGTGACCCACTCTATTATGAAGTGTACTACTTTACAAGCATGGAAGAGCTTGTGGACGATTTCCCTGTTCCTTTCCCTACTGAATTTGAAGGTACAAACGGACAGACGATCTATGCGAGGATAACAAGGTATGGTACCGACTGTATGTTCATAAAGGAATTCAACCTGATCATATCCGACTGTAACCTTCCGCTTAACGCACCGCTAACTATGCATGTGTGTGAAGATGCTCCGTATGATTCACATGAGATATTCGACCTGACTTCGCAGGAAGATTATATGATGGAAGATTTCGACGATATGTCGCTTTATACCATTACCTACCACAACAATGCAGCCGATGCATTATCGGGCGAAGATGACATCGAGAGCCCTGAAACCTACAACGGCACTACCGAAACCATATTTGTAAGGGTAGAGGAAATTGCCAACCCGCTTGCTTTTGGTACAACGCAGTTTGACCTTATAGTTACGCCGCAGCCATTCTTTGAAGAGGTTGAGGACATCGAGGTGTGCGACAGCTATACCCTGCCTGTATTTGATGAAGGCGACTATTATTCAGCGGCGGACGGTACCGGAACGGTATATCCTGACGGGCACGTTCTTACCGCTACCACTACCGTATACAGGTATAAGAGGGAAGGTAATCCGCCATACACCTGTGAATATGAGAATGATTTTGTAGTAACCATAAACGAGACACCGGTAGTAGATACCCCGGATAACATTGCCGTATGCGGCAGCTACATATTGCCTGCCCTTACTGTAGGCAGCTATTATGATGCAGATAACAATGTGATAGCCGCAGGTACTGAAATTACCCAAACGCAGGATATCACCATATATGCTGAAACAGGTACCGACGGCATGTGTTCGGATACGCACACATTTACCGTTACCATAAACAATGAGCCCGTATTAGTGCCGGCAACGCCGCTGGAGCTTTGCGATGACGACTTTGACGGCATAGCGGTATTTGACCTTGAGCCGTCTGCCGGAGAGGTGATAAACGGTGCAACCAACCTTACTGTAACCTATCACTCTACGCTTGCATTGGCACAGGACAATACTGAAGACATCGATACTCCTTCGGCCTACCCATCGGCAACAGGAAGCGTATTCATCAGGGCGGTAGAAACAGGCACTACAACCAACTGCTACTCGATAGAGGAGGTGCAGCTTACCGTGAACCCAAGGCCTGCCGTACCGGCTGTAGAAGATTATGTTCTATGTGACGATAACAACTCGCCTGATGGCATCGAGGTATTCGACCTTACATCTAAAGATGACGATGCAACCAACGGTGTTGCAGGACTGACAGTAACTTATTATGATAATGAAACAGCCGCATTGGAAGACGGTACGCCTATAGCTGGCCCGGATGCTTATGCCAACACTTCGAGCCCGCAAACTATTTGGGTGAGGGTGGAAAGCGCATCAGGCTGCCGCAGCGTAGGCTCGTTCGACCTGATCGTGAACCCGTTGCCGCTGTTTAATGACAACATGGAGCCGTTCTACTCGTGTGAGGAGGATCCGGGCATAGGGATATTCGACCTTAACGAAGTGACCCCGGTATTGCTTGTGGATGCTTCGCCAACTATAGTAGATTACTACGCTACACAAGCGGAAGCGCAGGACGGTACAGGCCCGGCATTGCCAATGGCCTATACTACCGCTACCACTACCATATATGCAAGGATAGAAAGTACGGTAACGGATTGTATCTCGGTAGCCCCGGTTGAGCTGGAAGTGATTCCTGCACCGGTAGCCCCGGAACCGGATGACATTGAAGTGTGTGACCCTGAAAATGACGGCACCGCTGTATTCAACATGAACCCGACTCTTGCAGCCATGCAGGCGGCACTGGGCAATACGGTACAGCTTACCGTTCACCGCAACTTTACGGAGGCGGAAGCAGGTTCGAACGACATTACCAACACAGGCAGCTATACCAATGTACCTGCGCTTACAATAGGCGGTGTGCAAACGGTATATGTGCTGGCGCAAAGCTCACAGACGGACTGCTACGACATTGTGCCTTTAAACCTTGTGGTGAACCCGTCGCCGGTAGCAACTACTCCGCAGCCATTCGTGCTGTGTGACGATAACAACTCGCCTGATGGTGTTGAGGTGTTTGACCTGACAACAAAGGTTGACGAAATACTTGGCGGGCTTGATCCGGCGCAATATACAGTAACCTTCTATGCCACGGCAGGAAATGCCGCGGGCAACATCGAGCCGGATACCGACCCTGCCAACCATAACAGCGGCAACGGAAGCGTATTTGCAAGGGTAACCAATAACGATACCGGATGCTATGATGTAGTTGAGCTTGAGCTGATCGTGAACCCGCTTCCGCTGGTAGCGACAGCACTGGAGCCCTACTATGCCTGTGAAGAAGAACCCGGACAGGGCTTATTCGACCTTTCGGAAATAGATGAGGATGTGACCATGGGCGCATCGGGCGTAACGGTAGCCTACTATGAAACGCTGGGCCAGGCACAGCTGGGGCTTGACGATTACCTGCCGGCCATGTACCTGTCTGAAACGGCTACCATCTATGCAAGGATTGAAGATGTGGTGACACATTGTATCGTGATAGGCACTGTAGACCTTGAGGTGCTGCCTGCACCAATAGCTACCCAGCCGGATCCTATACATTCGTGCGACCCGGATAATAACCTGGAGGCCGACTTTAACCTGGAGCCAACGCTTGCACTCATAGAGGCGCAGCTGGGCAACGTGGTTACGGCCATACCTTTTGAAACATACAACGATGCCTTCTACGGGGCGATGAATAACATCATTACCAATACAACATCGTATACCAACCTGCAGCTGTATACTACTAATGGCATCCAGACAATATACATACGTGTAGAATCGGACCAGACGGAGTGTTTTGATATTGTAGAGCTGCAGCTGATAGTGGAGCCTTCGCCGGTAGCTGTTGAGCCGGAGCCGTACATACTGTGCGACAACGGTAACAACGACACTGATGGCATTGCAGTATTTGACCTTACCACGCTTGAGGAAGGAATATTGGGCACGCATGACCCTGCGCTGTTTACGGTGACATTCCATGACGAACTTGGGCAGATACCTACACCGGCAAGCTATAGCAGCGGCAGCGCTGTAATCATTGGAAGGGTGACTAACAATGTTTCAGGATGTACTGATGAAGTAGATGTGGAACTGATCGTGAACCCGCTTCCGGTAGCCAACCCGCCGGTGCCGTTTACCGTTTGTGATGAAAACAACCCGGGCGATGAGGTAGAGGAGTTTGACCTTACTACCAAAATACCGGAAATCATCACTACGCCATCGGGTGTCCAGGATGGCATAATCGTGACATTCTTTAAGGATTACAACGATGCGGTAGCAGGAACAGGCGCAAGCCAGATACTGAACCCTGAGACGTATACCAACTCAGTTGCGGTAGAGACCATATTTGTAAGGGCAACCGTAGAGGAAACCGGATGCTACAGGATCGTGCTGCTCGATGTGAGGGTAGAGCCGATGCCGGTACTGGTATTGCCAACGCAGGAAGAACTTACTACCTGTGATACTACAGGCCTTGGATTTGGCCAGTTTGACCTTGAAGCCCTTGTGGAGGACATGGTGAACGATGCGCCAAACCTTGAGGTGACCTTCCACCTGACGTACCAGGATGCCCTTGATGGGGTTAACCCGATAACAGAAGACCTGTCCAACTACCACAACGTAAACCCGGGCATGCAATATTTGTATGTAAGGGTAAGGAATACCGTGAGCAACTGTGTGAGGCAGGAGCCTTATACCATAATGCTTATTGTTGAACCGGCACCAACGGCACCGGAAGACCTTATCGACCTTGTACAGTGTGACGACCAGGACAACAACGGGCAGGATGACAGGGCGTATTTTGACCTGACGGTACAGGACGCACCTATACTGGAACATGTAGCTCCGACAACCGTAACGATAGAATATTTTACGACAGAGGATAATGCTATCAATGGTGCACCAAGGATTACCAACCCGTCGCATTACTACGGCACGAACGGGCAAACGATATGGGTACGCGTAGAGATTCCGGATACCGAGTGTTTCAGCATTGAGAGCTTCCAGTTGGAGCTGCACCAGCCGCTGGCACTTACTACGCCTACGGTGCTTGCCGTGTGCGACTATGATGAAGACGGATACGATGCGCAGACAACCATTGACCTGACCGTTAAGGATGACGAGATACTGGGCCAATTCGGCATAGGCCACGGCAATGTCGTGACCTATTTTGAAAGCGACCCGCGCCTTGACCCGACAACACCTGCGGTTGACGATGCTACCGCATATACCAACCCGCCGCCACCGCTGGGTAACCCTAAAACACTGTATGTGATGGTTACCACAACAGACGGCTGTAAGAGCTATACTACGCTGACGATTAATGTGCTGCCGCTTCCTAAGCCGGACCCTGCGGCCGACCCGCTAAGGCTTTGCGATGTGAACAGCTCGCCGGATGGCATGGAGGTATTCAACCTGAGCGATGCCGCAGCCGATATAAGGAATGGCGACAACACAATGGTGCTGACCTATTATGAAAGCTTTGAAGATGCTGATAACCGTGAGAACCCGATAGTCAACTATACCGCTTACAACAGTGGCAGCAGGACCATTTGGGTACGGGCGGAGGCCAATACCGGCAACTCGGCAAACCCCGTGTGCTACGTGATAGTGTCATTCGAGATCATTGTCGACATGCTTCCTGAACTGGGTGAGGCCGGCGTTATCGAGCCATACGCTATCTGTGAGCAGAATACTGATGGTATCGCTACATTCGATTTCAATACGCACATGGATGAGATATTGGGCGAAGGCGTAAACCCTGATGATTATACCATCAGGTTCTACAGCAGCATGGCCAACATGAACAATAACATAGCCATGCCTTACGTTTACACCAATACAAGCTCGCCAAATGTGCAGAACATATTTGTACGTGTGACGAATGACGAAACCGAATGTGTTACATGGGCGCCTTTGACCCTGTTGGTTGAAGAGGCGGCAATTGCCAACCCTGTAACCACTACGTTCTTTGAATGTGACTATGACGGGGATAACGATGGCGTATTTGCCTTCGACCTTACCGTGGTTGAGCCGGAAGTGCTCGGAACGCAAAGCCCGGTAAATTACAGTGTGACTTACTATACCAGCATGGAAGATGCCGAAGCGGGTGAAAATGCCATACCAAACCCTACAGCGTATGAAGGCACCCCGGATTACCAAATGATATGGGTAAGGGTGACCAATGAGTCTACCGTAAGCGGATGCTATGACATAACTACCCTTGAACTGTTTGTAGAGCGCCTGCCTGCGCCGGTGCTTACAACCGACCATACTACGGTTTGTATCGACTTTGTGACCGGCGATAATGTTCGTCCTGCTGTCATCAACTCAGGCCTGGATGCTTCCCACACCTTTGTGTGGTATAAGGATGGCGTTGTAATGACAGGCGAAAACAGTCCGACGCTAACCGTGCTTGACCCGGGCAGCTATACTGTAATCGCTACCGGTGCTACCGGCTGCGTGTCTGACCCTGTCGCTCCGGTTGTTATTGAAAGGAGCGGCCCGGCAAGCCCTATCAACTATGGTTATGTAGTGGGTAATCCGTTTGGCGACAACCAGGTAATAACAGTGCTGGTGCAGGGTTACGGCGAATACCAATACAGCCTTGACAATGGTCCGTGGCAAAATTCAAACGTGTTTGAAAATGTGTCTCCATATCCTCCGGGAGAAGATGCAAACGGGCATTCGATACGTGTGAGGGATGTTGCGACAGCCGACCCATGTGATGAGCTGGAGCTGATATTCGGCCTTGACGGGATAAGCCCGATCGACTATCCTCACTTCTTTACCCCGAACGGCGACGGATACCATGACACATGGAACATCTTTGGCCTGAATACGGAAGAGAATAAAGATGCGAAGATTTATATCTTTGACCGCTTTGGAAAACTGATGAAGCAAATCAGTGCCGAAGGTGAAGGATGGGATGGTACTTTCAACGGGGCAGCCGTGCCTGCAACCGATTACTGGTTTACCGTAGAGTACACTATTGGCGGACAAAAGCGGGAATTTAAGGCCCACTTTGCACTCAAACGATAAGAAAAATGTTAAATATAAAAATGCCGTCAGAATTGGCGGCATTTTTACAATTAAATTACCAACCTAAAATAAAAAATTTATATATTTGACCGCTATGTAAAATTACCGAAAGGAAAAGGTGCGCGGCATAAGGGAAAATAGCTGTGGCATGCAACCGTTACCTGATGGGAATGTTACCGGGAATGGTTATAAAGTCATCTCAATTAAACGATAAGGTTAACATGAATTTTAAAAAGATTTACCTGATTTTTGGATTGCTAGTAGCGCAAATGTCTTTTTCACAAGAAGGTATAGCGGTTTATTCAGATTATTTGTCAGACAACTATTATCTGATACATCCATCAATGGCCGGGGCGGCAAACTGTGCCAAAATTAGGCTTACCGCACGCCAGCAATGGTTTGGCCAGGATGATGCTCCGCAGCTTCAGACACTCAGCTTCAACACGGCGTTGGGCGAGCAGTCGGGTGTAGGTATCATTGCCTTCAACGACAAAAACGGCTACCACTCCCAAACAGGTGCCAAGCTAACCTATGCCCACCATATCCGCTTTTCGCGTAACGATGCCGATTTGAACATGCTTTCATTCGGTATGAGTGCCGGCCTTATCCAGAGCCGACTTGACGAAAGCGAGTTCGATCCTGAATTCGACCCTATCGTAGATGGCGGTATGCAACAGAAGGATTCTTACTTCAACGTAGATATCGGGGCTTCTTACCACTACCTTGATTTCTTTGCCCACTTTACCGCCAAGAACGTTTTGGCCAGCAAGAGGGATATTTATACTGATATCGAAAGCGACAACCTTAAAAAATACCTTATCTCTGCCGGATATGTATTCGGCGCGCAGGAAACGCTTCAGTGGGAACCATCAATCATGTTCCAGGCTGTTGACGAAACTAAGGAAAAGACCATCGACGTAAACCTTAAAGTGTATAAGGAGATGGACTTCGGAAGGCTATGGGGAGGCCTGTCTTACAGGAGGAGCCTTGACGGTGCCCAGTATGTAGACGGCAACGGTACTTCTGAGCAAAACCTGCAATATTTTACGCCTATCATCGGTGTGAACTATAAGAACTTCATGTTTGCTTACACCTATTCCTACCTTACCGGCGATGTTAAGTTTGATAACAGCGGGTTTCACCAGATCACGCTTGGTATCAACCTGTTCTGTAAGAGGGAGAAATGGGATTGTAACTGTCCTGCAGTTAACTAATTATAGACTACATATTATTAATTCCGTCCCGATAAGCGATTATCGGGACGATTTTTTTACAGCCATGGTTATAAAAGAAGTAAACGGGAAGTACCCGCAAATACCCGAGGATTGCTTTATAGCAGAGAATGCTACCATAGTAGGGGATGTTTCGCTTGGTTCGCAATGCAGCGTATGGTTCAATGCCGTCATCAGGGGCGATGTGCACTATATTAAGATTGGCGATAAGGTAAATATTCAGGATGGCGCCGTCATTCACTGTACGTACCAAAAGCACCCCACCGTGATAGGCAATAACGTGTCGATAGGGCACAATGCCATTGTTCACGGATGTACGGTTAAGGATAATGTGCTTATCGGCATGGGTGCCATCGTGATGGACAACTGTGTCATCGAAAGCAATACCATCATTGCGGCCGGCGCGGTGGTTACGCAGAATACCGTGGTGGAGTCGGGTACCATTTATGCCGGCATCCCTGCTAAAAAGGTAAAGGACATCAACGCCTCCGACTTTGCCGGAGAGATAGGCCGCATCTCCAATAATTATGTGATGTATTCTTCCTGGTTTAAGGACGAGTAGGGGTTAAAAATCCTTTCTCTCTACCGGGTATTTATTTTCCAGTATTGCATTCAATACGCCGGGGTCGGCATTCGTGTAAAAAAGGGTTGTGCTCTTGTGCTTTTCATCGTTAAGCATCATGTTGGCTTCAAGCACCTTTTTGGTCTGGCGGGCCACTGCGGCCCCCGAATCGATTATTTTTACGTGAGGCGGCAATATTTCCTTTATCTGGGGCACCAGGTAAGGGTAGTGGCTGCACCCGAGCACCAGGTAATCAATATTCGCATCGATCATAGGCTGCAGGTATTGCTTCAGCAGTTCCCGGATCTCCTCCGATTCCAACTTGCCCGATTCAATCAGGGCCACGAGGTTGTAGCCCACCTGTTCCACAACATTCACACCTGTAAAGCCGGCAACGGTTTTGTTGAACAGCTCGCTCGACAGCGTGCCCTTGGTGGCCAGTATGCCTATCGCATTGGTATTGGTATGTATGGCGGCAGGTTTTATCGCCGGCTCTATGCCTATGAAGGGTACGTCATATTTTTCGCGGAGTTCCTTTATTGCATTGGTAGTAGCGGTATTGCATGCCACCACAATCAGCTTGCAGTTTTGCTCCAGCAGGTATTCGGTATTCTTACAGCTCAATGCAATGATTTCGTCTTTACCCTTTTGGCCGTAGGGAGCATTTTTGCTGTCAGCAAGGTATATGGTGTCCTCCCAGGGCAGCAGGGCATGTATTTCCTTCCAGATGGAAGTCCCGCCTATTCCCGAATCGAACAGCCCAATGGGGTTTTTGCTTTTCTCCATATCACAAATATAAAAAAAACGGCCCAATCATGAGCCGTTTTGTAGTATATGGTTTACGTATTGTGATGTCTTAGAAGCCAAGTTCTTTTTTTACATCGGCAAGAAGGTCCGGACCGTCGTGTACAAGTACGCCGCCTCCCTGTGATGCGTCTAGCACATACTGGTAACCTTTGGCCTTTGCAACTTTAGAAATCGCAGCCCTTGCCTTGTCAATGATTGGCTTGTAGATGTCTTCCTGTTTTTGCTGAAGCTCTTTAGAAGCGCTTTGTTGGTACTCCTGTATCCTTTTCTGCATATCCTGAACTTCTTTGCTGCGGGTTTCGTTAACAGCTTCAGTCACCGTAGCAGCTTCTTTCTCGTATTGTGCCACTTTGGTCCTGAATTCGGTTACCATTGCATTATAATCGTTATCATACGTTTTGGTAAGCTTTTCAAGTTGGGCATCTGCAGCTTTTTTATCAGGCATTGAGGTCATGAGGTCCATAACATTGATATGTGCTACCTTGGCCTGCGCCGATGCAGCCTGGCTCATTCCCACAAAAAGTATAGCAGCGATTACTAATGATTTCAATTGTTTCATTTGTCTACGTAATTTATAATTAATTTCTGTTTTTGTTGTTCTATTCCGGGTCGTTGCCCTCCGATGGCGAAGTAGGCGTTGCTTCTGCCGGCTTCGCTTCTTCGGCAGGCTTATTCTTTTTTTCTTCTTTTGCCCTTTGCGCGGCCTCTTTTCTTTCCTGCAGCTCTTTTTTACGGGCTTCTATGGCCAGCCTTTTTTCTTCGGCTTTTCTTTCTTTCTCCGCTTTTGCTGCGGCTATAGCTGCTTCCCTGGTAGCCTGGGCATTACTTTTTTTATCTTCGGCTGTAGTGGCCTTGTCTTCTCCAGTGCCGGCTTCGCCTTCTTTTACATCAGTCGTTTCGGTTTCGCTGGCCGCGTTGCGTTTGTTGGCTGTGCCCGCTGCCGGTGGTGTAGTGCCGTTTTTCTTGGCTTCCCTTTCTTCCTTCAGCTGCTGCTTCTTGGCTTCATAAGCATCCCTTTTAGCCTGCTGGGCTGCTCTTTTATCATCAATCAGCTTTTGCTTCGCTGCTTTTTTCTCATCCAGTATGCGCTGCCTTTCTACAATGTCAGGATTGGTTGCACGTTCTTCTTCCTTCTCCTGCTCTTCCAGCTTTTTCAGCTGCCTGCTGCTCAGGCTTTCCTGTTTGGCGGCGCGTGCCATCCTTGTCAGTACCAGCTCGCTTATGTCGTGCTTATTGGCGGCGAAAAGCATCGTAAGGTCCGACGATTTGTCGAAAACAAAATCATACTTCCTTATTTCGGCCAGGTCCTGCACAATCGTGAATATCTGGTCCTGTATCGGTTTTACCAGTACCGACTTCTGTGTCACCAAATCGCCGGTAGGGCCAAATTTCTTTTCCTGGAAGTCCAGCATCTCTTTTTCAAGGTAAGCTATCTCTTCTTCCCTTTCCTCAACAAGCTCTTTGGTAAGCAGGGCCTTTTCGGCTTTCAGCGCTTCCTTAAGCTTTTCTATTTCGCTCTTTTTAACATCAATCTCCTGCTTCCATTTTTGGGCCTTTTGCTCCAGCTGGTTTTTAGCTTCGGCATAATCGGGCGCCTTGTCAAGGATGTACTCCATGTCAATATAAGCGATCTTTACGCCCCTTGCACCCTGGGCTGTTGCTGCAAGGCAGCTCAAAACGGTAACCAGTGTCAATAAATATTTCTTCATAGCTTTTTATGTATTAGAAAATATCGTGCCATTTTTTTTTTAGAACTGCTGGCCTATGATAAAGTGCGTCTCCCATCCGTTCTTGGTTTGCTGTCCGGGAAGCGGGTCAAATCCGTGGCCAAAGTCGATACCAAGAAGCCCGAATGCCGGCATGAATACCCTAAGACCGAAACCTGCCGAACGCTTCAGCGCAAACGGGTTGTAGTTCTTAAAGCCATCATACGAAGCACCTGCTTCAAGGAACGTAAGCGCATATATCGAAGCCTGCGATTTCAGCGTGATCGGGTAGCGCAGCTCCAGTGTAAACTTATTATATATGGTCGCCCCAATCTGTATGCCCTCGTCGTCAATCGGCGAAAGCGACTGGTTCGGGTAACCCCTCAGCTGTATCACCTCGCGGCCATCCAGCGCATAGTTGGCCATACCGTCACCACCAAGGTAGAACCTTTCAAACGGTACAAGGCCCCTGTCGGAATTATAAGCTCCCATGTACCCAAATTCGCCCAAAGCCCTCAGCACCAACTCGTGGCCCTGCGATCCTGCCAGCCTGGTGTAGGCATCGGCCTTGAACTTAAATTTCCAGTACTCGAGCCAGTTGAACCTTTTCTGGTCGTATTTGGCTTCGTCAAGGCTTGCTTGTTCATAATTATCGCCTACACCGGTTTTTGTGCCATTTCCATTGTCAATATAATAGTCACCATTGTCAATATATCCATTCGTGCCATCCATTTGTACGCCAGTAGTATTCCTAAGCTTGTACTGTGCCTCATTTTTAAGCGCCGCATAGTCAATGCCATTTACCAGCGAGTACGGGAAGGTTGTCCTGAAGCTCGCGCTGAACAATGAGCCATACGTAGGGTAAATAGGGTTGCGTCCCCTGTTGTCCCTGCTCAGTTCCACCGTGTAGGCAAGGTTCCTTGATATACCGTTACCAAAGGTAAACAATCCTGTGTTATAATTACTTAGGCTGTAATACTGGAATGTCAAAGAGTGCGACAACCTCATGTAGTAGTCCGGTTCGCTGAGCCTTTTCGCCATACCCAGGGATACTGATGAAATGGTGAAGCTCCTCGACCTGTCCACATCGCGTGATGTAAAGTTATATAAAAACTGTTTACTATGCGATAGTGAACCAAAAAGCTGTATCGGTTTTTTGCCTCCAAACCACGGCTCGGTAAACGAAAGGCTGTAGGTCTGGAAGTAGGTACTGCCCTGCGCACGCAGCGACAGCTTCTGTCCGTCGCCCATCGGCAGCGGGTTGTAGGCCTCCTTATTGAAGATATTGCGTATCGAGAAGTTGTTGAACGACAGTCCCAGCGTACCGATGAAGCCACCGCCGCCATAACCGCCCTGCAATTCAATCTGGCTCGATCCTTTTTCGGTCACGCTCCACTCAATGTCTACGGTACCTGTGGCAGGATCAGGGTTCTGAACGTCCGGACGGATGGTTTCAGGGTCAAAAAAGCCCAGTGCACCCAGTTCGCGGATGGTTCCGATAACGTCTTCCTTGTTCCATTTCTGGCCCGGTCTGGTGCGTAGCTCGCGGTATATTACGTGGTCGTTCGTTTTGTCGTTGCCCACAACGTTCACTTTGTTAAAGTAAGCAATCGGGCCTTCTACAATGCGTATTTCAAAGTCAATCGTGTCATTATAGGTCCTTACCTCCACGGCATTGATGTTCGAGAACAGATAGCCGTTGTTCTGGTACAGGTTGGTAAGGTCTTCGCCGTCCGGCTTGGTTGGGTCGGCAATCCTTTTTTGCAGCATTACGCCGTTGTACACTTCGCCTTTTTTAATGCCCAGTATCTGGTTCAGCTGGTGGTTGTTGTATACGGTGTTGCCCAGGTATTTTATCTCGCCAAAGTAATACTTGCGGCCTTCCTCCACATTTATGGTGATGGTTACGGTATTTTTCTTAGGGTTATATACTACGGTGTCCGAAGTTACACGCGCATCGCGGTAGCCTTTTTCCTTGTATTTGTCAATCACGCTCACAAGGTCTTCCTTGTATTTATCGCCAATGAATTTCGAGGGCTTGAATATGCGCAGCGGGTTAAGCGGGAAACGGCTCTTGCGCTTGGTGTTTTTCATGGCGCTGCGCAGCTTGCCGTCACTCAGCTGGGTGTTGCCGTTAAATTCTATGTCGCTTACCCTTACCTTTTTGCCGCGGTCAATGTTCACCACCATTTTCACGGTGTTGGTGCTGTCCGGTATTACATTGATGGCTACCTTGGTATTGTAAAAACCATCCTTGCGGTACTTGTTCTCAATGTAGTTTTTGGTATTGGTGATAAGGTTCTCGTTCACGATCTTGCCCTTATTAAGGTCGGTATCCTTAATAAGCCCCTCGATTTTTCCTTTGCGCACGCCTTTAATCTTTACGTCGCTCAGCTTCGGCAATTCGTTCAGGTAAAGCTCCAGGTAAATGCTGTCGCCCTCAATTTTATTCTGGTAAAAGTTTACGTCGCTAAAAAGCCCGAGCCTCCATAGCTTTTTTATGGCTGCACTTATCTCTTCGCCGGGAACGTGTATGGTCTGGCCTTTTTCAAGGCCGGTAAAGTTCACAACAGTCTGCTCATTATAGCTTATTTTTCCGGTTACTTTAATGTCTGCCAATATGTATTCGGTTGCCGCGTCCAGGTTGTTGTATTCCTGCGCGTTGGCGGTGCTGCCTGCAAATAATAAAAGGCCGAAAAGCAATGCAATGCCCGTTTTGAGCATATTTGTGTTATTTGACTTGTTCACTGGTTTTTCCAAATCTACGTTCTCTTTTTTGGTAACTGATAAGTGCTTCATGTAAATCTTTTTCCCTGAAATCAGGCCATAGCACCTCTGTAAAGTACAGCTCGGCATAAGCCACCTGCCAAAGCAGGAAATTGCTTATCCTTTGCTCCCCGCTGGTCCTTATCACAAGGTCAACGTCCGGGAGGTCGTGTGTATACAGGTGCGCCCCGATGACAGATTCACTGATATCAGCTATGTTTAATTGGTTATTCTGTACTTTTTCGCTTATTTTCTTAACTGCCGAGATAATCTCCTCGCGGGAGCCATAGCTCAGGGCCAGTGTAAGGGTCATGCGGGTGTTGCCTTTGGTCTGCTCTATAACGTCCAGCAGCTTTTTGCGGGCTCCGTCGGGCAGCATGGCGGTATTGCCTATTGTGTTTAGCTTAATGCTGTTCTTCTGCAGCGTAGGCAGCTCTTTTTCGAGCGAGCTTACCAGCAGGTTCATCAGGGTGTCCACCTCCATTTTGGGCCTGTTCCAGTTCTCGGTAGAAAAGGCGTACAGCGTAAGGTAGCCTATGCCCAGCCTGGCGCAGCTCTCTACGGTTTCGCGTACGGCCTTGGTGCCGTTCTCGTGCCCAAAAATGCGCAGCATCCCTTTCTTTTTGGCCCAACGCCCGTTGCCGTCCATTATTATGGCAAGGTGCTGAGGCAGGTTCCCGGTATGTAGCGTGGTAGTTGTATCCATGAGGTTAATTGGCGCAATAACAAGGCTTCTCGCCAAAGGTGTAGGTTAGGGTAAAGCCCGAGAACACATACCAGTCCTTGCTGTCAAGGTTCCCAAAACGGAATCCGGGGTGGTCATCATGGTTGCTGCCATCCAGGTTGTCGGTAAATGTGTATCGTGCGCCCACTTCAAATCCAAGTATAAGGTTCTCTGTAATGTTCGACTTCAGGCCCACGGTCATCGGTATGGCCAGCGCCCCGGTCGAATCGCCGCTTTCGGTTTCCCCGTTGGCGGTATTGATGTATATGTCGTTGTACCAAAAATAGCTCAGCCCCCCATATATATAAGGAGTGATCTTAAACTCCGGCTCATGCAGGTTGAAATCGAAAAAATTGAATTCAAGCCCTAAAGATAATTCTTTTACAGAGTTTTCAAAGGAGTAGCCCCGCTGTTTCCTGCCCGA
Organism: Flavobacterium sp. MFBS3-15; assembly: GCF_026107645.2. GTDB lineage: Bacteria > Bacteroidota > Bacteroidia > Flavobacteriales > Flavobacteriaceae > Flavobacterium. The sequence goes on from NZ_JAPCHV010000003.1 coordinate 216,957, forward strand.
CACCTCAGAATCCTCATCATTTGAAGATATCCTGCCGTAGGTAAACGATGCCCTCCACGAATGCCTCGGGCTGCGGTTCCATTTGTAGATGATCCCAATGGCAAGGTCATTTGGGGCAATGTAATCCGTAGGCCCTACATCGCCTATGTAATTAGCGCCGCCCGCGAAAATACCCAGTTCATTGATCTGGGCTTCGCTCCTGAATGCCGTTACGATTATCAATATCAAAAATACAGTCCTCTTCATTCTACAAAATTGGGTGCAAATATAGTAATATAGATTTCTAATCTGCCTATTAATACCTAATTTACATCCTTAAAAATTCTATAAATTGGCAACATACAGACTTGAAAACGGAAGAAGTGCGCGTGTAGTATGCAGGCACGGTAAATTTAAGGGGAAAAGTTGGCGGTAAATTTTTAACCATTATGGAACATAGTGCTTGGGCCAGTGTTAAATGAAAAGGTATTGTTTAGTAACCCATAGTGAAGCGTAGCTTCATCTGTGTGGAATTATGTCTCCTTTTCATGATTACAGAACCGGATTGATACTATGTGCCTATGTGGTTAAAAAATGTAATAAAAGACTAATTCCTCTTATCCTCGCCCCAAAGGAGCTTTTTGCGCAATGTATCGGTAAATTTCTCTTCGGCAAATTCTACCAGGTTGATCTTAAATCCGGTTTTTTTAATGCAGATGGCAGTTTCCACGTCCATCGATATGATACGGGAGTCGAGCGAAACCAGGTGCTGCTCTTCACGGCTGCTTACCCTCAATTCAATTTCGGTATCGTCAGGGATTACAAGCGGGCGCGCGTTCAGGTTGTGCGGCGCAATAGGGGTTATCACGAGGCTGCTCACTTCGGGCATCAGCACAGGGCCGCCGCAGCTCAGCGAATAGCCGGTAGATCCGGTAGGGGTGGAGATGATGAGCCCATCCGCCCAATACGAGTTCAGGTATTCCCCGTTCAGCTTGGTTTCGATGGTAATCATCGAGGTGGTATCCTTTCGGCTCACGGTCACTTCATTCAGTGCGAAGTCCAGCTCGCCGGCAGGGGTTTCGGGCTTGCCGTCATAGTCTACCGTTAGCAGCGTGCGGGGCGATATTTTGTATTTGTTCTCAAAAAGCAGCGGGAGCAGGTGCGGTATGTTTTCCTGCTGTACCGTGGCCAGGAAGCCAAGGCGCCCGGCGTTGATGCCCACAATGGGTATGTTTTTGTCGCGTACATAGGTGGCGGCCCTCAGCATGGTACCGTCGCCGCCGATGCATATCAGGATGTCGAAGCCGTTTAGCTCCTCATGTCCCGAAAATACTGGATAGTTCCGCCCGGCAAGCAGTTCTTTTTCTGCCAGTGCGTTATAAAAGTTGGTTTCAACGGCAATGTGCGGGCCATAGCTGTCGAAGACTGCCAGCAGCCTGTCGATGATCTCTTCGGTATTGTCCTTGTAGTATTGCCCGTAAATCGCTATTTTCATTGCTATATATTCAGGTATTTGTCCAGGTAATCCGACCGGTCTTTCAGCGTGTTCAGGTAGGCATCCTCCTGGTGTTCCGAAATGATCGCATAATTATAGCGCCTGAAGGTCTGTATGATCTCGCTCAGTCCGCCAAGGCTTATCTTCAGCGTGATCTGCACCTTTTCAAGGTTGGCCTCCGATATGAAAAAGCCCAGTAGCCTGCCGTTGTTGCTTTCCACGATCTGCGCCACTTCGCTCATGCTGTAGTCGGTAATGCCTTTCTCCACGACCAGTATGCCGCCTTCTTCCTTCAAAAACGGCGTTTGGTGGAACATCGTGATGATGTCGGTGATTTCGTAATAGCCCAGGTATTGGTTCTCGGCACTAAGCACCGGCAGCAGGTTGGTTTCGTTCTTGGCGAAAACCTCCAATACATCCAGCCAAATGGTGGTATCGCGTACAAAGAAACGCTCAAAGCTGTAACGCAGGTCGGCCATGGTTTTCTCAATGTCCATCAGCTCGGTGTCTTCGGCAATGGCGCAACCTATGTATACGCCTTCCTCCAGTACGGGGAAGTGCGAAAAAGGGTATTCGGCGAATAAGTCCTGCGCGTCGGCAACGGTGTCGGTGGTGCGCAGCGGTTTTATGGTATTGCTCAGGAAGTCGGTGATGTCAGTCATTGGGGTAATGCTAAATATTCTGCAAAATAATCAAAAATAAGGATATTCTGCCTTTTTAACTTCGTATTTTTGCCTGTAAAAGCTCACTTAGCAAAGATATGTCAAAACTCAGCGTCAACATAAATAAAATAGCCACCCTGCGCAATTCGAGGGGCGGCAATGTCCCCGACTTACTCAAAGTAGCCGCCGATGTGCAGAAATTCGGCGCGCAGGGCGTAACCATCCACCCACGGCCCGACGAAAGGCACATCCGCTACCAGGATGCGCGCGACCTTGTGCCGATAGTATATACCGAATACAACATAGAGGGCAACCCGGTGCCGAAGTTCATCGACCTGGTGCTGGAGACCAAACCCACACAGGTAACGCTGGTGCCCGATGCCGATGATGCCATAACCTCCAACGCCGGATGGGATACCGTAAAGCACAAAAGCTTTTTGCAGGAAGTGATACAGGAATTCCAACGCAACGGCATACGCACCTCGATATTTGTCGACCCGGTGCTGAAGATGGTCGAAGGCGCCAAAGAAACCGGGACCGAAAGGATAGAACTCTATACCGAGGCCTTTGCGCACGAATACGGCCTGGGCAACCTGCAGGGTATAAAGCCCTATGCCGATGCGGCTTCGGTGGCCAACAGCCTTGGCCTTGGCGTGAATGCCGGGCATGACCTTAGCCTGGACAACATCAAATTCTTTAAGGAAAATATCCCGGGGCTGCTGGAGGTGTCCATAGGCCATGCGCTCATTGCCGAGTCGCTGTACCTGGGATTGGAGAACGTAATCAATATGTACCTGCAAAAACTGAAATAACATGCTGCACTCAAGGATAGAAGGCGAAGGCAAGCCACTTCTCATCATACACGGATTTTTAGGCACGTCTGATAACTGGAAGACCCTGGGCGGGCAATATGCCGACAAAGGCTTCCGGGTGCATGCCGTCGACATGCGCAACCACGGCAAGAGCTTCCATTCGGATGAGTTTACCTATGATGCCATGGTGCAGGATTTGGTGGACTACTGCAACGGACACCAAATTTCGAAAGCCGATGTCATCGGGCATTCGATGGGAGGGAAGGCAGCCATGTTTTTTGCGGTGCAATATCCTGAAAAAGTAAACCGGCTTGTAATAGCCGACATCGGCCCTAAATATTACCGTCCCCACCACCAGGATATACTGGCCGGGCTTAATGCGGTTGATTTTTCAGTAAAGCCGGAGCGCAGCGATGTGGAGGCGATCCTTTCGCAGCACATAGACGATGCCGGCACGCGCCAGTTCCTGATGAAGAACCTTTACTGGAAAGAGCCGGGGCAGCTGGCCTACCGCTTTAACCTCGATGTGTTTAATGAAAAGGTAGATAACATCGGGCAGGCTTTGCCGGATGGCAGCCACTTCGACGGGCCGACGCTTTTCCTGCGCGGCGACCGTTCCCCCTATATCAAAGACAAAGATTTTGCATTGATTAAAACCCATTTCCCCAATGCGGAAATAAAAGACATTGCCAATTCCGGCCACTGGCTGCATGCCGAGAACCCGGCGCAGTTTATGGAGGAGACGCTCAGTTTCCTCGCCCACTAATGGCGCATTTGGTCATTGCGAGGAGGTACGACCCCGCCAACGCGGGGTAAACTAAAGCAATCTTTCCATTCAGGTAAGCCAGAGAAAGATTGCTTCGTGCCTCGCAATGACGGATTGCGATGTGATTTCGGTTGTAAAGCCTACTTCTTCTTCGCCTTCTTCTCCTGCTTTTTCTTTGCGATTTTAGCTACGGTTTTTGGAAGTATCGTCTGCGTCAGTCCCTCCTGCGCAAACTTCCAGATATAGTTGAATACCGACTTGTCTTTATTCCTGTCCACGCCTATGTGCACTTCCTTCAGGTCGCCATCGGTGTCATTCTTTACAACGAGGTTGCCGAGCGCGCTAACCAGTTTCTTTTCCTTTTTCAGGTTGTCCTTGTCGTGTACGGTTATGTCCAGGTCGTTATACCTGATGGCAAAATCGCCCTCGGCACGGTTGCGGTTGCCGTTCATGGTAAAGTACACCTCGTTAAGGTTGCCCGTGGTGGACACGTTCATCAGCGGTTTCGATACGGGGTTTACCTCCTCGCTGCGGATGTCCTTCAGGCGGCCTATAATGGTAAATGAGTCGCTTGCATCCATGGAGTTGAACGACCAGTTTACGATAAACGGTGCCGACTTCATGAAGAGGCACTGCACATCAATGGTGGTATTGGGCAGCTTGTCCTTGCGTATGGGGCTGTAGATATTCGAAACAGTTGCATAAAATTTCGAGAAGGTGACTTTTGCCGGCGGGCGCTCAAAATCCAGCTGCTCCTCATATACAATCGTCGAGTTCTTCAGCAGCAGCTTATCCAGCTTCAGGTCGAATTTCAGCTCGCGCAGCATCTGGCTGTACAGCTTTTTTATGGAGGGGTCGTCCTTGGGCAGCTTGCTCCGGTAAATGTTGGCATTCACCTTCTCCAGCACCATTTCGGGCGAATGCACAAACAGGGTGTCGTTCACAAAACCCCAGTCGGCTTTGGGGATGCTTATTTTTTCGGCCACAATGGCAAACTGGTCTTTTTCTTTGGGCTGCATGCGGGTAAACTGCACACGGTCCTGTTGGGGTATCATTTTAAAATTGGTTACGGCAATGGTGCTGTCCGACGATGAGAATTTGTCTGCTGTAAGGTTGTAAAATTGACCTGCACGATAAAACAGGCTGTCGCACGCAAAGCGGTAATCGCGGTAGCGCACGGGAATGTTCTTTTCTACCGTATTGCTGTCAATGCGGATGTTGTTCAGCTCAAAGCTGATGTTGGAAGCGCTCATGATTTTCCCTTTCAGCGAGTCGAGGTACCGGAACTTTCCGTTACGTATCTCAAGGCTTCCGGTACGTATGGCGTTTTTGAAAGGCTTGATGTCATCGTCGGGGTTATATTTCTTTTCACGCGGGTACAAGGTCACGTTGGGTGTATCGATGATAACCTTGTCTACGGTAATCCGGTCGTCTGTAAGCAAGGCCCATATCCCGAAGTTTTCGACACGTATGGCTTTCACCTCTGCAAAGGCGCCTTGCTGGAGCGATACGCCTATGCTGTCCTTAGGGGCAATGTTGGCATTGTGCATGGTAAAGCTGCCGCCCAGCAGGTCGATGTCAAGGTCTTTATAGCTAATGTTGTAAGGTATGCTTTTTTCGTTACGGATGATCGAAGGCAGCTTTTTGCTGATGTACCAGCTCAGGCCCCAGCCCCCGATGATGACCAGCAACAGCAGTACAAGCAATCCTGTCGCGATTTTTTTTAAAATACTCATAATTTGGTGATTATGATGTAATGTACTACAATTCGCTCGCACATCGAAATCATTTAGGTTTTAATTAAGTAACTGTGTGCGGATGTAACCTGATTAGGGATCAGGCAATACCGGTAAATGCCAATGATTAGGTGTAGCACAGGTGGTTTTTGCTAGTTGCCAGGCGGTTAGGTTTTTAGGGGTGCCGGTATTCCATTAGGGAGGGGATAAAAGGTCTTTGCTGACCGATATTTTAAAGGTTTGGAAATGTTTTATAATACTTTTAGCGAAATGTTAAAAAACTTCCTCCGTTTATTGATAAAAATGTTATTATGAATGCATAATATTTTTCCCTAAATATTGTACAATTCATAAATTATATTAAATTTGGTATAAGATTAATAAACGAGAAACTAACACTTATTTTTAACTATGAGAAAACTATTATCCTTAACAATGATGGCATTAACGGCTACTTCGGCATTTGCAGGAGGATACCGTGTGAGCCTTCAGGGGCAGCAGCAGCTGGGCATGGGTCATACCGGTGTGGCTGTAACCAACAGTGCCGAGGTACTCTTCTTCAACCCTGCGGGAGCGGTATTCCTTAAAGACCGCTTTAATGTATCGGTTGGGGCCAATGCGCTTTTTGCCCGTACAAAATTCCAGAACGAAACCTACAACTGGAAAGCCTCTACCGAAAATACCGGTACGCCATTCAGCCTGTATGCATCGTACAAGGCGCTCGACTGGCTGGCTGTGGGCCTTGCAGTATATACCCCTTACGGTTCGGCTGTGGAGTGGGACCAGGATTGGGTAGGATCGCACCTTGTTAATAACATCGACCTCCAGGCCATTTACGTACAGCCTATCGCATCCATCAAGCTTAGCGATAAGTTCAGCATCGGTGGAGGCCCTATATTCGTTACCGGTGGTGTGGAGTTCAACAGGAACCTTACCCGCAGCCTTACCGATGAGGAAGGCAACAGGTCGGACGTTACCATCGAAGCTAAAAACGTTACCGCATGGGGCTGGAGCGCCGGCTTTATGTTCAATCCGCTGGAAGATGTAAGGCTGGGCCTTAACTACCGTTCGGAAATTACGATGGAAGCACGCGACGGCGATGCCACCTTTAGCGACCTTCCTGCCTTTGCGCAAGGCATTTACACCAATACGACCTTCAATGCCGACCTTCCGCTGCCTGCAGAGCTTACTGCGGGCATCTCATGGCAGATCAACGACAAATGGCTTGTTGCATTTGACTATAACAGGACATTCTGGAATGTATATGAATCACTTACTGTTGATTTTGCAAGTCCGAGCATTGCTACATCGGTTAACCCAAGGAACTATAAAGATGCCAGCACCTTCAGGCTGGGTACCCAATTCAAGCCGAACGAGAAGTTCATCTTACGTGCCGGATGGTACCACGACGAAAGTCCGGTAAGGGGAGGTTATTTTGCACCGGAAACCCCCAGGAACGATTCTCAGGGCTATACAGGTGGTATCACGTACATGTTCAATGCCAACTTTGGTGTTGACGTATCTTTCCTATACCTGCATTTCGACGAGGTGGATGCTTCATACGACCACTTTTCCGAAGACGGCAACCCGGACGTATCCTTCGGAGGAACGTACAAAAATGTGGTATTCTCTCCGGGCGTTGGCTTAAACTATAGATTCTAATAAAAATCCCTATGAAAAATAAAGTAATATACTTAGCGATACTCGCGGCGGGCTTTGCCTCGTGCGAACCGGAATTTGAAAACGAACTGAGCAACGGCAACTACAGCGCCGGCGATGCCGACTTTTCCAGCTATGTGGCCATAGGCAACTCGCTTACCTCGGGATACATGGACGGAACCGTGTCACGCGTTAGCCAGTCGTACTCGTTCCCAAGCATCCTGGCCAACCAGTTTGCGCTTGTAGGCGGCGGTGCGTTTACGCAGCCATCGTATGCTGAAGATACTAACAACCTTGGAGGCATCAGCGGCATCCCCGGTTTCGGTACGAGGCTGGTTATCGATGCTTCTGCCGGAGGGCCGGAGCCGATAGCGGGTACGTCGACCATCACGCTTACACCCCAGGCATCCGCGTTTAACAACATGGGTGTGCCGGGCGCGAAGACCTTCCACCTGCTGGCACAGGGTTATGGCAATCCTGCAGGGCTTGCCCAAAACCCGCCGATGGCAAACCCCTACTACGTAAGGATGGCTACATCGACTACCTCTACAGTGCTGGGCGATGCGATGATGAAGAACCCAACGTTCTTTACCAACTGGATAGGCAATAATGACGTGTTGGGCTATGCTACCAGTGGAGGATCGGGTTCAACAGCCGGCCTTGGCGGTGCCGACATTACCCCGGTACCGGTATTTGAGCAATCGTATAACATGATCATCAACACGCTTACGTCGAATGGCGCTAAAGGTGTTGTGGCTACCATCCCGAATGTTACGGCCATACCATTCTTCACTACCGTACCTTATAACCCGCTAACGGCTGCTGCCATAGGCGGAGGCAACGAGGCGAACGGTACAGCGCTCATCAACCAGCTGAACACTTCCCTGATCGGCCCGGTGAAGCAGGTGCTTACGGCCTATGGCCAGGGCAGCAGGCTGCAGTTGCTTTCTGCTACCGAAGCCAACCCGCTGCTTATAAAGGATGAATCGCTGGCCAACATGCAGGCACAGCTTACAGGCGCCCTTACACAGGCAGGCGTACCTGCACAGCAGGCGGCGGTTATAGGCATCGTGTTCGGGCAGGCACGCCACGCTACCGCACAGGACCTGGTACTGCTTAGCACAAGGACGGTTATAGGCACTGCGCCAACCAGCCCGTATGCTGTAGACCCCCTGAACAAGTACGGTGTTACTTACCCGCTTGACGACCAGCACATACTTACGGCTGCGGAGGTAAGCGACGTAAATACGGCTACTACTGCCTTCAACAACATCATTAAGGCTGCTGCTGATGCGAAAGGCCTCGGCGTGGTTGACATGAATGCCATAATGAACCAGCTGGTGTCGGGCCTTCGCGTTGAAGACGGCTCAATCTACACGGCCAACTACTTCAGCACGGCTACCCTAAGCACCGTAATGTTCTCGCTGGATGGCGTACACCCTAATGCACGCGGTTATGCCCTTATCGCCAACGAGGTGATCAAGGTGATCAACTCGCACTACAATGCGAAGCTGCCACTGGTGAGCGCGGGAAGCTACCCCGGCGCTACCGTGCTGCCTACCAACTAAGTTGTTTTAAATTCTATATGTGAAAAGCGCCCTGAAAGGGGCGCTTTTTTTAGGACTTAAACTAATCCTCATTTTTGCGATTTTCTAGGTCTTAATTTTAAAATTTCTTCTTTTAAGATGATTCGAATTCTTTGCTCATCATGTCTATCCGCCAATTTATCCGATAATATTCTTTCAATGAAATTTCCTATATCTTGAAGACTAAAATTTAAATTGTAATGATTTGCAACATACTTGAACAGTAACACATATTCTTTATGCTTTGTTACAGCAATTTCTCGCAATACGTTTTCTTTGATTGTATCCCATTCATCATCATTAATGTATCCTAATTTAAATGAATCAGAATTGTCAAAGTTTAATATGTCTTTTATTGTGAATGTATATTCTAATCCATAAAACCAATGCTGGATTGCGTTAATCTGTGAAGGTTTAAAATACATGATGATTATATATTCATTACAATGCATTAAATAGGGATTTCTATAATTTGTATTAATCTCAACGGTATTACCTGTAACTCTATTTTTAAAGTTTGAATTAAGGCATACGGCGATAGGATAAATACATTCATTTGGTTTTTCTGATATATAGTTTTTTAATGATTTAAGAGAAGATTTCAGATTAAAGAACAGATAATCTCTTAATTTGTTCTCTTCTTTACTTTTTAAAGTAAAAGGATTTTCGTGCGCTATTGACATTCTCCAAATAATGGAGTACCAGAATAATGATATGAGAAATGATTTGTTTGAAAGTTTTATAATTTCACTTTCGGTTATATTGACTCTGTTATACTTTTGATGGATAGCTTCCGAATAAGTTGATTCAAGATACCCTAAGTTCTTTTCACATTGTGGACAAAAAATATAATCTTGTATAAATGGGATGTGATTAGATTCGAGTTCTTTATCGGTTAACTGTCTTCCCATGTACTCCTGAATTTTTTCTGGAGACAATTCTCTCCCCACATTCTTGACTACATTTGTCTTGCTGATAGTAACTACAAATTCTTTATTTCTCTCAAATAAAGTTTTAAGAATAAATGCGGGTACTATATGTGAACCAGTTTGTGTAGCATCATTCTTTTTACAAAGTTTACATTTTTCCATGTAGTAAATATATGTGCATAAGTTAATAATATTATCTAATTAGCAGACTCTATATATAAGCATTCATTTGCTTACACTTTATTATCTTAGCCTCAAATCAATTTATGAAATACTTCGTCCTATTCCTCCTACCCTGCATCGCCTTGGCCCAGGCCACAGCTACCGAATTTGCCAACAAGGTTTTTGAAGCCTGCCGGGCCAACGATGCCAAAAGCTACGAAACCTTCCTGGCTACGCCCGAAGTGATAAAGGCTTTTAGCCAACAGATCGACCCTACGATTCCGGATGCCATGATCCCGGAGGCTTTTGAAAAGTATACGCTCAAGGCAATGCAACGGTTCCAAAAATGGCAGGACACAGCCAAAGAGATGGAACTGGACCTGTCGGAAGTCATTATAACAAAAACGGAGGCATCGGACAGGGAAGTGAAGCTGAAGCGTGATGGGAAGCGGCTGGACCCGATTAAGGTTACCGACGTAAGCATCTATTTTGACTGCTCCGGCAAAAAGCTTTGCTTTATCATCATGGATGCCATAAACGTTAACGGCCGGTATTACCTGACAGAAGAATGCGTGCGGTTATACCCTGTGACTGATTGAAACAAATCTGTAAAATCCCATTATTCTCTTTCGGCCTTTTTGTAATTGAAAGCAGAGCCATGCATTTTCACTTTTTGAAGGCTTTTTACCGGGTCATTCCAAAAATTGAACGGACGGTTTTTTGTGAAATTTTGAACTTTTCACCGGCCGAAAAGTGAGTGGCTCAAATATACCCTCAGGAGTACCCAAAATATACCCCTGAACCCCCTCAGGAATCCTCCGGCACATACCCTAAAATCATCATGTTTTACCCTTATTTTCCCCATAAAAAAACCACCATGTCGCCATGATGGTTTTATAATTGGAAAAATGGATTGGTTTAAAAGTTCAAAAAGGAATACCTCAGTTTCACCCCGAACGACATGGTCCTGATTTCGCCTGCCTGCTCTGAATTCATGATGCTGTTGTGCGTGAAACCCGCGCCATTGCTCATAACTGTATACTCTACAGGAGCCGTTTTCTTGTCGGCAATGTCATTCAGGCCATAATCGAGGTACAGCCCCGAATAAAAGTTGCCATTCCCGATGCGGTGCATGATGCCAAACTCGAAAGCTGCTATGTATGAAGGCTTTAGCTCTACCTCGTCGCGCTCTGCCCTGATGTTGTCAAACTCCCCGAATCCCATGAATGCAGGGTCGAACAATTCGGCGTTATATTGAGGGTAATAGCCTGAGGTTGAGAGGTTATAGCTGCCGTTGAACTTGCCTGATATGGGCAGGCCAACTTTGGCCCCAACCCGGGCATAAATACCGGCCTCCTCATTGCGGAACACCAGCATTAGCGGGATGTTCAGGAAGTTTACCTTTTGCTCTTCCTCAAACCTTCTCAGCGAGTAGCGGAATTCAAAGGCTTCCTGTTCAAAATCAGTGGTTTCGTAGGCTCCTTCAAGGTTAGTGCCCTTGGTTTTTGCGTTAAACCTCTGGAATTCAGCCCCTGTAGAAATCCCGAAATAATCCGAGAAGAAGTAGGTGTAGTCCAGGCTGAGGTTAAACCCTATACCCTGGCTGACGTCGGCGCCTTCTACCTTATAATCAAGATAGGAAGCTGCTCCGCCCACGGTAAAGGATAGCTCTGAAGATTTGGATTTTTCCTGTGCATTGGCAGTAGGGCATGCCAGCCATAGCCCTGTAAAGGCTATGGCAGAGATGCTTTTAATAGTGCTTATATATTTTTTCATGGTGTAAGATGCTAATGATTATTTGCGAACGATTATCTTGAATGATTCCCTGTGTTTATCGGTGGTACAGCTCACAATGTACACGCCGGCCTCAATGCCTGTGCCCAGCTGTATTTGCGTTACCCTCTGGTTGGTCTGGCCTGAATGTACCAGCCTTCCGTTGATGTCGTGGATGTCAATTCGCATATCATTAAATTCTCTTCCCGGGAAATCTGCAGTAACGGTAATCTCGCTTCCGGTAACAGCCGGGTTCGGGAATACCGATATCCTGAAGCTGTGCTCAAGGGTTACCTCCCCGATACACGTTTGGAGCACATCGCCTTCCACAGTTGTCAGTCTCAGGTAGTATTCTGCATTAGGATCCAACAGGTCGTCATTGGTCGGGCCTTCAGAGAAATATTGGTCACGGCTTACCAAAACACCATTCTTGTACCATTCATATGCCGTAAACGAGTACCCGCCATTGGTAGAAGGATTGTTGTTGGCCAATAGTACGTTGTCGAACTTCTGTACGGCAATATCGAAGAACTGGAACATCTTCTCAACTGTTACAGTAAACGTTTGGGTTACTGTACCATCCTGAGATGTGATTGTTACTGTCTGGGTGTAAATGCCTGGTTGCGGTGTCTGGATCACAAAGGTGTGCCCCGGAACAACAGTCGCATTCACTTCGGTTACAAGGTTCACAGTTACCGAGCTTGCAGTGTCCTCACACAATATGAGGTGGTAAATGTCCTGGCCCGGATTGGCGTATTCTGTATCACCAATTGTAATGGTGTGGATACTTGCATCACTGCTGTTGATCACGAGTTCCTGCGTTACCGGAGTAGCAGGGAGGTAGTTGGCATTACCATCCTGGTGTGCGGTAATTTGTACAATTCCCGAAGTCAGCATATCGACCCATCCTCCGGAAGTCACTGTTGCCGGTGCTGTTGGAGCTGTAAATGTGTAAGTATAGTATACAGGAAGCCCGGAGCTTGCAGTAGCAGTAAGCTGGAAGTCAGGATCAGCCTCGAGGTTTTTAACCGGTATTGGGGCGAAAGTGATCACTTGTGGAGCCTGTTCTATGGTCAGTGTAGCCGATAATGTTATCGGGTCGCAATTTGGCGCATTTGGAGCCGGGGTTACTACCGCTGTTACGGTATAGCTTCCCGCATTGATGGCTGCATTGCCTAATCCTGTGTCAGGGCTGATAGAATAGGCAACGGTTGCACCTGTAGGCAGGTTGTCTACCGTTATTGCTTGTGCGGCAGTATTATATACTACTGTTTGGTTTGTAAATGTCACTGCGTTGATAGCCGATTCAGTTACAACCACAGTCTGCGTTTGCGAAGTGATGTTGTTGTTGCCGTCATCGTAACTCCAGGTTATGGTATATGTGCCTAGTGCAGTGTATAGCAGTGGATCTGTTGTTGTAGCAACCAGTGCACCGGCACAGTTGTCGTTGGCAGTTGGTACCGGTATATCGGTAGTAAGCACCTGGCACTGCATGGTTATTACCGGCAGGTTGGCTATAGTTGGAATAGGCGCGACAGTATCATCAATAACCACATTTTGTGTTTGTGTAGTTGTATTGCCGTTCACATCTTCATAAGTCCAGGTAATTACTGTAGTACCCTGGGCTGTTATTGGGAAGGTAGCATTATGGGTTACTACTATAGTGCCTGCACATTCATCTGTAGCAGTTGGTACCGGTACGTCTGCTTCTGTTACACTACATTGAGCAGTAATATCCGGCAAGTTGGCCACTGTTGGCACAGGAGCTACAGTATCACTGAAGCTAATTGTTACGTTAGCTGTTGCTGTACATCCGTTGGCATCTGTAACTGTTACAATATGGTTTCCTACCGTAAGTGCAGTTGCAGATGCAGTAGCTTCGCTGTTGTCCCATGCATAAGTATATGGAAGTGTACCACCGGCAGCCGTTACTGTAGCGCCGCCGTCACTGTTCTCAACACAGGTAGCAGGGAAATCCTGAACTGCTGAAGCAACAAGTGTTAACGGTTGGGTGATCGTAAATGCCTGTGTATCGGTACATCCGTTGGCATCCGTCACCGTTACGGTGTAAGTACCTGCCGCAAGGCCCGTAGCTGTTGCTGCGGTGCCCCCCGATGGCGCCCATGAGTAGGTATAGCCCGGAGTTCCTCCCGTTACTGCTACAGTAGCCGAACCGTTAGTTCCTCCGTTGCAGGATACGTTGGTTTGCCCGCCTGCGGTTGCGTTAAGCACCGTAGGCTGAGTTATTGTGAATGCCTGTGTATCGGTACATCCGTTGGCATCCGTCACCGTTACGGTGTAAGTACCGGCTGCAAGGCCCGTAGCTGTTGCTGCCGTGCCCCCCGATGGCGCCCATGAGTAGGTATATCCGGGAGTTCCTCCTGTTACTGCTACAGTAGCGGAACCGTTAGTTCCGCCGTTGCAGGATATGTTGGTTTGCGCGCCTGCCGTTGCGTTAAGCACCGTAGGCTGAGTTATTGTGAATGCCTGTGTATCGGTACATCCGTTGGCATCCGTCACCGTTACTGTGTAAGTACCTGCCGTAAGGCCTGTCGCTGTTGCTGCGGTGCCCCCCGATGGCGCCCATGAGTAGGTATATCCGGGAGTTCCTCCTGTTACTGCTACAGTAGCCGAACCGTTAGTTCCGCCGTTGCAGGATATGTTGGTTTGCGCGCCTGCCGTTGCGTTAAGCACCGTAGGCTGGGTGATCGTAAATGCCTGTGTATCGGTACATCCGTTGGCATCCGTCACCGTTACGGTGTAAGTACCTGCCGCAAGGCCCGTAGCTGTTGCTGCTGTGCCCCCCGATGGTGCCCATGAGTAGGTATATCCGGGAGTTCCTCCTGTTACTGCTACAGTAGCCGAACCGTTAGTTCCGCCGTTGCAGGATACATTGGTTTGCGCGCCTGCGGTTGCGTTAAGCACCGTAGGCTGTGTTATGGTGAATGCCTGTGTATCGGTACATCCGTTGGCGTCCGTCACGGTTACGGTGTAAGTACCGGCTGCAAGGCCTGTAGCTGTCGCTGCTGTGCCCCCCGATGGTGCCCATGAGTAGGTATAGCCCGGAGTTCCTCCCGTTACTGCTACAGTAGCCGAACCGTTAGTTCCTCCGTTGCAGGATACGTTGGTTTGTGCGCCTGCGGTTGCGTTAAGCACCGTAGGCTGTGTTATGGTGAATGCCTGTGTATCGGTACATCCGTTGGCATCCGTCACCGTTACGGTGTAAGTACCTGCCGCAAGGCCCGTAGCTGTCGCTGCGGTGCCCCCCGATGGTGCCCATGAGTAGGTATAGCCCGGAGTTCCTCCCGTTACTGCTACAGTAGCCGAACCGTTAGTTCCGCCGTTGCAGGATACGTTGGTTTGCGCGCCTGCCGTTGCGTTGAGCACCGTAGGCTGTGTTATGGTGAACGACTGTGTAGCTGTACACCCGTTTGCATCGGTCACGGTTACGGTCCATGTGCCTGCTGTAAGGCCGGTTACCGAAGTTGTTCCGTCACCTGTCGGGTTGCCCGGCGTCCAGTTGTAGGTATAAGGCCCTGTTCCGCCCGTAGCCGCATTTACTGTGGCTGCACCGGTTGATCCGCCATTGCAGGCAATGTTGGTTTGCGAAGCCGGAGTAAGGCTTAATGCAGGAGGCTGTGTTAATGTGAATGATTGTGTAGCTGTACATCCGTTGGCATCGGTCACTGTTACGGCCCATGTGCCTGCTGTAAGGCCGGTTACCGAAGTTGTTCCGTCGCCAGTTGGGTTGCCCGGCGTCCAGTTATAAGTATAAGGCCCTGTTCCGCCCGTAGCCGCATTTACTGTGGCTGCACCGGTTGATCCGCCATTGCAGGCAATGTTGGTTTGCGAAGCCGGTGTAAGGCTTAAGGCTGGCGGCTGTGTTATGGTGAATGACTGTGTTGCTGTACACCCGTTTGCATCGGTCACTGTTACGGTCCATGTTCCTGCGGCAAGGCCGGTTACCGAAGTTGTCCCGTCACCAGTTGGGTTGCCCGGCGTCCAGTTATAAGTATAAGGCCCTGTTCCGCCTGTAGCTGCATTTACCGTAGCTGCCCCGGTTGATCCGCCATTGCATGCAATGTTGGTTTGTGAAGCCGGTGTAAGGCTTAAGGCTGGCGGCTGTGTTATGGTGAATGACTGTGTTGCTGTACATCCATTTGCATCGGTCACTGTTACGGTCCATGTTCCTGCGGCAAGGCCGGTTACCGAAGTTGTCCCGTCGCCCGTTGGGTTGCCCGGCGTCCAGTTATAAGTATAAGGCCCTGTTCCGCCCGTAGCCGCATTTACCGTGGCTGCACCGGTTGATCCGCCATTGCATGCAATGTTGGTTTGCGAAGCCGGTGTAAGGCTTAATGCAGGAGGCTGTGTTAATGTGAATGATTGTGTAGCTGTACACCCGTTTGCATCGGTCACGGTTACAGTCCATGTGCCTGCTGTAAGGCCAGTTACCGAAGTTGTCCCGTCGCCCGTTGGGTTGCCCGGCGTCCAGTTATAAGTATAAGGCCCTGTTCCGCCCGTAGCCGCATTTACTGTGGCTGCACCGGTTGATCCGCCATTGCAGGCAATGTTGGTTTGCGAAGCCGGAGTAAGGCTTAATGCAGGAGGCTGTGTTATAGTAAAAGATTGCGTATCGGTACAGCCATTAGCATCTGTAACGGTCACAGTGTAGGTACCTACCGCAAGGCCCGTAGCTGTTGCTGCCGTGCCCCCCGATGGTGCCCATGAGTAGGTATACCCCGGAGTTCCTCCCGTTACTGCTACAGTAGCCGAACCGTTAGTTCCGCCGTTGCAGGATACATTGGTTTGCGCGCCTGCAGTAGCATTTAGTACCGCAGGTTCTGTAATGGCTATTGTTGCAGTATCAATACATCCATTGGCATCGGTTACAGTAACTGTATAATTTGCTGCCGCCAGTCCTGAAATGTCCTGTGTAGTTGCAGCATTACTCCACAAATAGGTAAATGGAGGTGTTCCACCGGATACTGTAAGGTCTATAGTGCCATTGCTTCCTCCGTTGCAGCTAGCGTTTGTAGTGTTATAACTTACAGATGGTGCAGGGTTTACAGTAATATCAATGGGTACACGTATACCGGATCCGGAGGTGGCAGCATAATGTATGCGTCCATTCCATGTACGTGGATTGAACACTGCTCCTGTTCCCTGCGTGAAAGGATATTCAAGCCCGACACCTGTATTTATTGTCAGTGTACCGTCGGTATATGTACCTGCATTATTGGAGTAATTGAGACTTACTGATGATGAGTTTGAAGTAACATATATACCATAGGTCTGGCCCGCCGGTACGGATAGGTTACCTACTGATATTGTAACAGCTGAACCAGTAGCTATTACAGGGGCGCTTCCCAATAATGTCCATGCTGCGGGATTGTTTTCAAATCCTGAATAGGTGCCAGCCTTGTAGTACACCTCGATTGTAGTATTTCCCATTGGACTTACATCAAATCCGGTAATAACCCGATCTGAAGTAAAAACTACGTTGAACATATTACCTCTATGGTTATTTCCCGAAGCAAAAGTAGTTTCAACTGTATTTTGTGGCCCAAGATTAACACCTTCAACATATATAGTTGTATCAGTTGTGAGTACAGGAGTTGTAAACGGATTTTCGGAGCCTATAGGTGTGCCTCCTGCCGGCAAGTCATACCAAATATAGCTGTCAGCTCCGCTTGCAGTAAGTGTAGCCGCGGTGTCTTCGCAGGTTTCATTTCCTGTAACAGTTACCGAAATAAGCGGTGGTTCAGTAATTGTTGCTGTTGCAGTTGTGGTGCATCCTACGGCATCAGTTACCGTAACGGTATACGTCCCTGCAGAAAGGCCGTTTGCGGAGGCACCTGTACCGCCTGATGGTGTCCAGGAATAAGTATAAGGCCCTGCACCACCGGTTACAATGGCTGTCGCAGTACCATTTACGCCACCATTTACAGAGACATTGGTTTGCGATAGCGTTGCAGCTACAGTACAGGGATTGATTGTAATTGAAAATGCCTGGGATGCAGAACATCCGCTATTATCATTCACGGTCACCGTAAAATTAAATGTCCCAATGGCTGTTGCAGAACCGCTTAGTAATCCCGAGGCAGAAAGCGTCATGCCGGGAGGTAAAGCTCCTCCTGTAACATTATAAGTTGGTGTTCCCAGTGCTCCGGTTTGTGAAAATTGCTTTGAATAAGGCACTCCTTCGTAGCCGTTGGTCATCCCTCCTGCAGGTGCGCTTACGGTTAATGTAGGGCAGGTATAAGGTGTGTAATTTACAGCATCAATACCTATGTAATCAGAATTTGTTCCGGTAGGTCCTGCAGCGGTTACAAAATACCTGAAAGCCATCCGGCCCGAAGTAGGAGCAGAAAGTCCACTTACAGTGATGGTGTATTGTGTCCAACTACTCGGATACCCTGTTGTTGTAAGCGTAGGATTTATAGATAGTAAGAGCGTTGTAAAATCGCCAAGTGCTGACGCTCCTGTCCCTACGTTGGTGCTGGCGCCGTTAGTACTAAGTCTTACTTCCAATCTGTCAGGATAAACTTGTCCAACACCATAGTTGCGGGTATAAAAAGTCAGTACATCACCATTGCGGATTGTTCTGTTTGGCATCAGATACCAATTACTAATCGTTCCGGTCCCCCCGCTGGTGCTGTTAAAATTAACTCCCAAGTAAGCATTTGCTGCACCATTATAGGCGTCAAAAGGTCCTCCAGCGCCAATATTGGTTCCCTGAAACCACGATAATACTCCTACAGGTTGGCTATTGTTTTGTGTAAACCATCCGCTCCCGGAAAGAGTAGTAATGTCATTAAAATTTTCGGTAAAAGCCTGGCTGTAAATATGGGTTGTGGCAAATAATGCCAGCAGCCAGCAATAAAGTAATGTTTTTTTCATATTGGTTGGTTTTGGTTTATTTATTTGGTTTTGGTTGTGCTGGATTTAGTTATTGAAATTTGTTTAGTGCCAGAGCCGGCTTAGGAAATATGTGAGAATTTACACCTTTTTTATATTATAGTATTTAGTTGGTCGTTATCAAAAAGCTATCCAAACAGTGTATGGATTCGTCAATGCTAAATGCGTTGGTAATGATTTATAAAAAATTAAACACCGTAATTAAAACTTGTTCCTTTCGGGAGCTTTTATAAGGGGCTAAAAGCAGTTTTAACAATTCAAATATAGAAGTTTAACAGATAAAATACAAATTTTTTCATTTTTTTTGTAAGATATTTACTTTTTAAATAAATTATTTAAAAAGTAAATATTAACTGTAATATAATTCTGTGTCCTAATATTACAAATCATTTAAGTGCATAAAAAAAGCCCCTGATTAGTCAGAGGCTTTTGTGCGGGTGATAGGACTCGAACCTACACACCGTGAGGCACCAGATCCTAAGTCTGGCGTGTCTACCAATTTCACCACACCCGCAGGCTTTAAATGAACAAGTAGCGTTGTTTCATTATTGCGAGTGCAAATATACGAACGTTTTCCAGCTTTGCAAGCGAAAATCGAAAATTTTTAAAATTTATTTTTTCGTACTTTTGACTGACAAACGTATATTACTAATTTTAAATGGATAACATAAAAAACTATGTGCAGCAGCACAGGCAAAGATTTATTGACGAACTTATAGAATTACTCAAAATACCATCTGTCAGCGCAGACAGCGCCTACTCGCAGGATGTTATTAATACGGCGGATGCCGTTAAGGAAAGCCTCGAAAAAGCAGGCTGTGACAATGTAGAGCTTTGCGAAACGCCAGGCTATCCTATTGTATATGGCGAGAAGATAATTGATCCCAATCTTCCAACTGTACTTGTTTATGGCCACTACGATGTTCAGCCACCGGACCCGATCGACCTTTGGGATTCACCCCCGTTTGAACCTGTGATCAAAAAAACGGAGCTTCACCCGGAAGGTGCCATATTTGCCCGCGGTGCCTGCGACGACAAAGGCCAAATGTATATGCACGTAAAAGCTCTGGAGTATATGGTGCAAAACAACTCCCTGCCCTGCAACGTAAAGTTCATGATAGAAGGTGAGGAGGAAGTAGGTTCGCCAAGCCTTGCGTGGTTTGTAGAGCGCAATCAGGAAAAATTGGCTAATGACGTGATCCTTATCTCTGATACAGGGATGATCTCCAATCAGCAGCCATCTATCACCACCGGGCTTCGTGGCCTTAGCTATGTAGAGGTAGAGGTAACCGGCCCTAACCGCGACCTGCACTCCGGTTTGTATGGTGGTGCGGTAGCTAACCCAATCAACATCCTTGCAAAGATGATTGCGCAGCTGCACGATGAGAACAACCATATTACCATTCCGGGTTTTTATGACAGGGTGCAGGAACTTTCCCGCGAAGAACGTGACGAGATGGCAAAAGCGCCATTCTCTTTAGAGAATTACAAGAAAGCATTGGATATAGAGGATATTTACGGTGAAGCGACGTATACAACCAACGAGCGCAACTCCATCCGCCCGACACTTGATGTGAATGGTATTTGGGGAGGCTATACCGGCGAAGGGGCCAAAACGGTAATTGCCAGCAAGGCTTACGCCAAAATATCGATGCGCCTGGTGCCTGACCAGGACTGGAACGAGATTACAGAATTGTTCACAAAGCATTTTGAAAGCATTGCCCCAAAAGGCGTGCGCGTAAAAGTGAAGCCGCACCACGGAGGTCAGGCTTATGTTACACCTATCGATAGCATTGGATATCGTGCCGCCGCCGCAGCCTACGAAGAGAGCTTTGGTATTAAGCCGATACCGGTGCGCTCCGGAGGCAGTATCCCTATTGTAGCGCTGTTCGAGAAAGAGCTTAAAAGCAAAACCATCATGATGGGCTTTGGCCTTGACAGCGATGCGATACACTCGCCGAACGAGCACTACGGCATTTTCAACTACATGAAAGGTATCGAGACGATTCCATTGTTCTACAAGCATTTTACTGAAATGTCTAAGTAGTTATTGATATTGATGAAATATATATAATCCGCTTCGGCGGATTTTTTTATAGGAATTCCAACCTTTTATATATTGTCCCGCATCTTTAAGAATAGAACCATTAGATACATTTTTATGAAAAAGATCATTTTACCAATTTTATTTGCTTTTACAGCGGCTGCATCAGGACAGGTAATTGAAACTGTAATAGTGCAAGAACCGCTTACTGAAGGATGGGTCAAAGTTTACAGAGACGGGAACATTGGCTATATAGATGACATGGGACAGGAGGTAATACCACCGGTTTATGATGAGATAGGGCGATTTGGTGATTACTGCGGAAGCATGGCGATTGTTAAGAAAGAGAATTTATTCGGCCTTATTGATGTGGACGGCAATCCGGTAACGGATGTAATTTATGACGAGATAGGCAAGCCGGGTGAATACAATAGCGATTGGATATTGGTAAAATTCGACGGACTTTACGGTTTCATAGATTGCAGCGGAATAGTTGTAGTAGAACCGGCATACACCCAAGTTGAAATAAAGCGTGGCAAACTCAAAACAAACTAATGCTTGAACATGAATTCATTGCCGGTTGCTTAAGACAGGACAGGTCATCTCAAAACCATGTCTACCAACGATATGGCGATAAGGTATTTGGTGTTTGTAAGCGTTATATGAAAGATAAAGAGCGCGCAGAAGAAATGGTTATGAACGCTTTCCTCGCCGTGTTTAAAAATATTTCTCAGTACAAAAGGGATGGCAGTTTTGAGGGCTGGATACTGAAAATTGCTGTGAATTGCTGCCTGATGGAACTGCGTAAAAAAACCAATTTCAATACGGAAGTAACTACAGATGCTGTGCAAATACCTGTCTACGATGAAAGGCTAACACAATGCGGCGATATAGATGCGATGCTGCGGACACTGCCTGAAGGAGCAAGAATAATATTCAACCTTTATGCAATTGAAGGATATAAACATACCGAAATAGCTAAGCAGCTAAACATATCCGAAGGCACCTCAAAATCACAGCTACATTACGCAAAAGAAAAACTAAAGCAGGCTTTTTTCAGTCCTGCTACTAACAAGGGAAGCCATGAAAGATAATGAATTATATGAATTTTTTAAAGGCAGGGCAGTGGACTTTGACGAAGTTCCCTCGAATGATTTGTGGCACAGAATCGAAAAAAAGCTTGCAGAACCCTCGGCTCTGTCTTCGAAAACGGGCAGGCAGGGGTTGTCCGGCAAATTCCTGTTGCTCTCAGGGTCTATTGTAATGGCTCTTGTAATTTGGATTATAGCAAACAACCGGGGAAAAGTGGGTAAAGAAACTAAGATGGATGTGAAGGCCGCAGGGCAAATAACAGTTCCTGTAGTCATTAAACCGGAACAGAAGGATATAAACCGTATAACAGACACCGTAAAAAAGAAAAAGACAAATGTATTAAAGCCTGCCCCGGTACATATTCGGTTGTTGCCGCTAACCGGTGTGCAAAAACTGCCGGTTATACCTGAAACGCATTTTTTTTCGGATTCATTAAAATTGGTCGAAAGTAAGTTCCGGTCAGAGCCTGCAACATTTAAACTTTTGAATGAAACCATAGAGACTGAAACCATTACAATTAATTCGGTTGTCTTGCCGATAGCTCCCCAGACCATAAAATTTAAAAGCAGCGATACAGTAAACCGCAGCAAGGCAAAACCCCTTATTGTTCATGAAACAGTAGCAATATCGAGAGACTCACTCCCTGCTAAGCCTAGTAAAGGTACTTTCACTATTTTAGCAGAATGATACTTGCATTCGACACCTACTACTTTGACAATAAGGCAAAAACCGTAGCTCTGAAATTCACCAACTGGCAGGATGCGGAGCCGGTTGGCGTATATTCTCAAATAATAGAGGGCATAGCAGAGTATGAACCGGGAAATTTTTACAAAAGGGAACTGCCCTGCATTCTCAGCCTGCTAAAGCAAATTGACACTGGGCAAATTGACTGTATCATTGTTGATGGATTTGTCTTTCTGGATGATAATGGCACATACGGTCTTGGCGGCCATTTGTACAGCGCCTTGCGTGGTAAAATACCTGTCGTTGGTATAGCTAAAACCAACTTTGCTACCATCGAAAAACTCAAGGCGCCGGTATACCGGGGCGAAAGCAAAAATCCGATGTTTGTTACGGCCATTGGTTTGGAAATTGCTGTAGCTGCCCATAACATCATAAAGATGCATGGTGCTTATCGTATGCCCACACTGCTCCAAAAGCTCGATGGACTGACAAAGGCGATTGATTAAAGTTTTGCTTTATAACACTGAGTCTGAAAACTATTTTTTTCCAAAGGCCGCCTTCCATGCGCCTGTGCTCCACAATGGCCATATCACCAATAACGGATGAAGGAACAAGCGAATCAGCCTTAAATTATCTGTATTCAGGCCAAAAGCATCCGCCTGGTTTTTGTATTGCGCGTAGTTGCCCGGAAATATGGCAATGAAGAATACTGCCGCAAGCCAACCCACATACACTTTGTATTTTCCAAGACCCACAAGCATTAGTCCCAAAGCTATTTCTGCAATGCCGGATAATAGTACTACGAGGTCGTCTTCCAGCGGCACCCAGTCCGGGACCTGCGCCAAAAAGTCGGTGCGGGCGAACGTGAGGTGGCTGGTACCGGTAAACAGCAGCAACAGGCCCAGCAATACCCTTAAGGCATCCTGGGTTTTTGAGGTGTGTACATTGTTTTTCATTTCATAATGATTGATTGGTTGATGCATTAAAGATAAGAAAATGTTTTTATTAGCAAGTGTAAGTTGCTTAAAGTAAGATATTTGAGTCTTAATGAGTTTTGATATTGAAAACTCATTTTATTTTGTCAAAACGTTAAAATGAAGAAAAAATCCTGACACTTATTGCACATATAAATATTTATTCTACATTTGTAGAAATAACTCTAAAACTGTAGAGCAATGCAATTAACAAAAACTGAAGAACAACTAATGGAACTCCTTTGGAAACAGGAAAAGGCATTCATGAAAGACTTGCTCGACCTTTTCCCTGAACCCAAGCCGGCCACAACTACCGTAGCAACTTTGTTGAAGCGAATGGCTGATAAGGGTTTTGTGGGGTATAAAGAGTATGGTAAGAGCAGGGAGTACTTTCCGCTGGTGGAAAAATCCAGTTACTTCTCGAAACAGGTAAACGGAATGATAAAAAGCTTCTTCAATAATTCGGCAGCGCAGTTTGCGTCTTTCTTTACGAAAGAAACCGACCTAAGCGCATCGGAACTCGAAGAACTCCTCAAAATCATCGACAAGGAAATCCAAAAGAAAAAGCAATGAGCCATTTCCTCATCACATCAACCATAAGCATGGCGGCCTTGCTCGGGCTGTACCATTTGCTTTTAGAAAGGGAGAAAATGCACCGTTTCAACAGGTTTTATCTGCTGGCCTCGGTCGTTTTCTCATTAGTACTTCCGTTCCTGACCATTGAAGTGTATACTGAAGCTGTTACCGAATCTATGCCGGTTATGGAAAACCTGCCGTATGCCCCGGTTGCCTTTGCTGCTCCTGTAGTCGAAGAAACTGATTATCTGTCTTATATAATCTTGGGCATTTACATATTGGTGGCGATTGTCTTAATACTACGGTTTAAGGTCAATATATCACGAATGATGGTGAAGATCCGTAGCAATGAAATCATTCCATACAAAAATGCCCGGCTGGTATTGGTGGAAGAGGAAATACTGCCGCACACATTCCTTAATTGCATTTTCATTAATAAAGAAGGATATAGCCTCCGGGCCATTGAGCCGGAATTATTCACGCATGAACTGGTACATGTAAACCAAAAACACACGCTGGACGTACTTTTTATCGAGATGCTGAAAGTCGTGTTCTGGTTTAATCCGGCACTGTATTTTTACAAGAAGGCCATGCAGCTCAACCATGAATTTCTTGCGGATGAAGTGGTGGTCGCCGGAGCCGATGTTGCCGGCTACCAAATGCTATTGCTGCAAAAGGCCCATCCGGCCACCCTGTACCCACTGGCCAGCAGCCTTAATTTTTCTATAACCAAAAAACGTTTTACCATGATGACAAAAGCCACTACACAATCCAAGGCGCTAATGCTGAAGCTATCGGCAGTGCCTGTTATTACGGGGTTGATTGCCTTGCTTTGCATTGAGACCGTTGCGCAGGAGAAACCTGTAAGTAAGGAATCAGTTCAGGTTATGCTTGATGCCCGGCAAACCAATAACGAAAGGCGTGACGCATATTATAAAGGCGTTCGTGTAATCATAGATGACAAAGCCAATGATGTAAGGATAGATAAAGTGTTTGAAAACCTGACCGAAGAGCAAAAGCAAAAATATCATTTTTATGCACCTGAGGCATACATGATAAAACATCCTACAAAAGAGGAGTATGAACGTTTTAAGGATAAAAAAGGCTATGCCCTGCAAATTGACGGTAAAGAAGTTGATAATGCAATCCTGAATAAGTACAAACCGGAAGATTTTGCTTATTACTCGGGCTATACTATGAGCAGGAAGGCACTAACCAAAGAAAAGCCACAGATATTCCGTTATCAGCTTTACACACCGGAATATTTTGAAAAGCATCTTAAAGGTTCAAACGATCATTATCCGGGCGATACTTTTACTATGATAATCACTAAAGAATTTAAAGATGATAAGGTTGTCGCGGATAGGAAAATTGTCAAAGGTGGTGATTGGGAAGATGTGGAATTTTACCTGAAACAAGACATACCTTACAATCCGGCTGACCTGGACGAACAGCCGGAATTCCCGGGAGGCATGACAGGTTTTTTTACTGTCATAGCTAAAAACTTTAAAGTGCCTGATGTTGAAGAGATAAATGCTTTGAAAATTTATGTAAGCTTTATAGTAGAAAAGGAAGGTACCATGTCAAATATCAAAATTCTTAGGGATCCCGCAAGTGGAATGGGGCAAGAAGCTGAAAGGGTGTTGAAGGCAATCGCTGAAAAGTGGAAGCCTGGCATGAAAAAGGGTAAACCTGTAAGAACTTTATTTAACCTGCCAATAGTTATAAAAAAATAAATTTAAATCCGCCCTTGTGGCGGATTTCGCACTATTTGGTAAAACATACTACCTGTTTATAACATTGTATTGAAAAACGCGTTACATTTGTATATCAATCATCATCATCAAAAACGAGCACCATGTTAAAACGCTTTTTCATCACCTGTTCCGGGGCCGACAAAGACCTCATTTACAGTTGCTCCAATGGCGAGCAGAACAAGTACGCCGGTATTGGCGCAACCGTACTCTTTACCGCAGTCATGGCATGGATAGCGGCAGGCTATGCACTTTATACAGTCTTCGATAATGTGTGGATGGCGGCATTCTTCGGCCTTATTTGGGGACTGCTCATCTTTAACCTTGACCGTTACATTGTATCCACTATCCGCAAGCGTGACCGCTTCGGCCAGGAGCTTTTGCAGGCTACGCCGCGTATTATCCTGGCAATGATTATTGCCATCGTAATATCAAAGCCGTTGGAGATAAAGATCTTCCAAAAGGAAATCGATACTGTACTGCTAAAGGAGAAAAACGATATGGCCTTAGCTAATAAAAAGCAGGTGGCCAGCTACTTTCAGGGTGACCTCGACAAAAACAAAGCGGAGACAGACAGCCTGAAATCGGCAATTGCCCAAAAGGAGAAGGAAGTAAATACGCTTTACAGTACCTACATTACCGAGGCCGAAGGTACCAAAGGCACCATGAAGCTGGGTAAAGGCCCTGTGTATAAAGAAAAGCGCGATAAACATGATGCTGCATTGAAAGAGCTTGAAGCCCTTCGGAAAACTAATAACGATAAAATAGCCGCTAAAGAGAAAGAAGCCGCCACCCTCAAGGCTGACCTCGACAAGAAAGTAACTGCTTCGGAACCCGTCATCGATAGCTTTGACGGCCTGATGGCGCGCATCAACGCACTCAATAAACTGCCGTGGCTGCCCTCATTTTTCATCATGCTGTTATTCCTGGCTATCGAGACTTCACCGATCATCGCTAAATTGCTTTCTCCGAAAGGGGAATACGACTTTAAGCTGGAGGATGCCGAAATGGCCATAAAGACCAACCTGGACCAAAACAATTACCAGCGTGAACTGCTAAAATCAACTGATGCAGGTATTTATGATGATGTATATGCCGAGATACGCAATGACCGCGAACTCTACAATTACAAAAAGAAGAAAGCTATTGAAATGCTTGAAATGCAGGCTGATAAGTTTGCCGAAAAGCAGAAAGGGGTTATGTAGTCTTCAATTTTGAGATTGCGGAAGTTTTGAGCTTTTCCATTTCGACGGCAGGAGAAATCTCAATGTATCCAAGTAGATTATCAGTATGAGTGTCACGTTCCATCACCCTCTCCTTTGGAAAGGGCCGGTGAGAGTACGTTTAAAATTTCCCTAAAAACCCTCTGTATTCACAAGGGTTTTTGTATTTTTACAGTAATCCTTTACAATTATGAGAACGCTTATCAATATATTCTTTACGACGGTTTTCGTACTGATCTTATCGCAACTGCTGCCCGGTGTCAATGTGCCCAACCTCATGGTGGCGCTGCTGGTTGCGGTGGTGCTGGGTTTGCTCAACATCTTTGTAAAGCCGCTGCTGGTGCTGTTTACGCTCCCGGCGACCATCTTTACCCTTGGCCTGTTCCTGCTGGTTATCAATGCGGTCATCATCCTGCTATGTGCCGAATTGGTGCCCGGATTTACCGTCGACGGGTTTTGGTATGCGCTGCTTTTCAGTCTCGTGCTTTCATTCTGCCAGTCGCTGGTATCGGGGATGAAAAAAGAGGATAAAAGGGGGTAAACAGGAGTAATTTACGACCCAAACATGATGATTTTAGGGTATAGCCAATAGGAATCCTGAGGGTATTCAGGATGATTTTTGAGGTAATGGTTCCTCATTTTTTAAAAAATTGGATACCACCCGCTTTTCTGTCCAAAATTCTAAACCCATTTTTGAAATCCCGTCCCATTTTCCGAAAACCGGACAAGGTAACCCTGCATAACGAAAAACACCCTTTTTTGTTTTTTTTCTGCCCGGACTTAAAAACTTGTACACGTTGCAAAAAAAAAGTACTTTTGCACCCAATTTTATGGTATAAACACATAGTAGAATGAATATTACAAGAGAGAATAAAGATGCATTGAATGCGGTGGTTACCGTATCGGTTACGAAAGACGATTACAAGCCGAAAGTAGATAAAGTGCTTGCAGACTACAGGAAGAACGCTTCTATCCCCGGATTCAGGAAAGGCGCTGTGCCAATGAGCCTTATCCAGAAGCAATATGGCAAAGCCGTGCTTCTTGACGAAGTGAACAAGCTGCTTCAATCATCGCTTAACGATTACCTTGTTGAGGAGAAGCTTGACATCCTTGGCAACCCGCTTCCGAAAGTTACGGAAGACTTCAACTGGGATGCTGACGATTTCTCTTTTGAGTTTGAGCTTGGCCTTGCCCCTGAGTTCTCTGTAGACCTTGGCGCCAAGAACAAAGTAACGAAATACAACATTGTTGCCGACGACAAAATGCTTGATGAGCAGGTAGAGCGCATCCAGAAGCAATACGGCAAGCTGGTGTCTAAGGATACGGTAGAGGAGGGCGACGACATCGTAGGTACCTTCTCTAACGAGGAAAAAGGCATCAACAACAGGACAACGATCACGACTGAGATTTTCAAAGATAAGAAGACTGCCAAAAAATTCATCGGCAAGAAAGTAGGCGATGTGGTGACCATCGGTACCAAAGGCCTTTTTGACGACGACCACAAATTGATGGATTACCTTGCGGTAGGACATGACGACGTGCACGGCCTTGATGTTGAGGTGAACTTCACTATCGACGAAATCAACACGCACGAGAAGACGGAACTTAACCAGGAGCTTTTCGATAAGCTGTTTGGCGAAGGCGTGGTGTCTTCGGTAGAAGAGCTTAAAGCAAAGATCAAGGAAGATGCCGAGCAGCAATTTGCACAGCAGGCCGACCAAAAGTTCCTTAACGATGTTACCGAGTCGCTTATAGAAAACACGAAGTTCGACCTTCCGGCTGAATTCCTTGTAAAATGGCTCCAGACGGCAGGTGAGCAGACGCTTACTCCTGAGCAGGCGGAGGAAGAGTTCAAAAAATCAGAGAACGGGCTGCGTTACCAACTGATTGAAGGCAAAGTGATTAATGAAAACGGCCTTCAGCTTTCTTTTGAGGACCTTAAAGCCTATACAGCTGAGGTTATCAAAAAGCAGATGGCACAGTTTGGCCAGCTGAACCCAAGCGATGCCGATGTTGACGGAATCGTGGCAAGGGTACTTTCGAACAAGGATGAAGTGAAGCGCCTTTCGGAGCAGGTGATGAGCGAAAAAATGCTTAACCTTTTCAGGGAAAAAGTAAAATATAAAACCAAAGAGGTTACTTATCAGGACTTTATTAAAGAAATGTACGGGGAATAATTCTCGTGAAAAATGAGTATCTTTGAACGTCAGGCCATAACGGGCTGACGTTTTTTCGTTTCTTTTAATAAACTAAAAAAATTATTACACAAACTATGGATTACGGTAAAGAATTCAGGAAATATGCCACCAAGCACCACGGTGTGAATAACTTATATTATGACAAGATGATTGGCCGCGTTACGCCGATGAACCCAACGAACCTTACGCCCTACATCATGGAGGAGCGCCAGATGAACGTTGCGCAGATCGACGTATTCTCGCGCCTCATGATGGACAGGATCATTTTCCTGGGCACAGGCATCGACGACCAGGTGGCCAACATCGTGCAGGCACAATTGTTGTTCCTTGAGAGCACCGATGCTTCGAAGGATATCCAGATTTATATCAACTCGCCGGGCGGAAGCGTATATGCGGGCCTTGGCATGTATGACACCATGCAGTACATCAAGCCCGATGTGGCTACCATCTGTACCGGCATGGCGGCATCTATGGGTGCGGTACTGCTTTGTGCAGGCGCCGCGGGCAAGCGTTCGGCACTGCCGCATTCAAGGGTAATGATCCACCAGCCGTCAGGCGGTGCGCAGGGCGTGGCTACCGACATGGAGATCAACCTTCGCGAAATGCTGAAGCTGAAGGAGGAATTGTATGAGATCATATCCAAGCATTCCGGCCAAAGCTTTGAGAAGGTACACAAGGACAGCGAAAGGGATTACTGGATGAAGGCCCACGAAGCTAAGGAGTACGGGATGGTAGATGAGGTTTTGATCAGGGAATAAAAAATAAAATTTTAAGCTTATCGCAACCTTAGCCGCTATAAATGCGTCTTAGGTTGTATAAGCAAACAAACAGATGGCGAAAGAAGTATTAGAATGTTCCTTTTGCGGCAGGAAAAAGCCGGAAACCAACCTGCTCATAGCAGGGATCAGCGCACACATTTGCGACCGTTGCATTGAGCAGGCGCACGGCATTGTGCTGGAAGAATTGCGCCAGAGCGGGTCGACCGCCATGGCTGCCGAACTGGAACTTAAAAAACCAAAAGAGATCAGGGCCTTCCTTGACCAGTATGTGATAGGGCAGGACCAGACGAAGAAAGTGTTGTCGGTAGCAGTGTACAACCACTACAAGAGGCTGATGCAGCAACAGGGCGACGATGACGTGGAAATTGAAAAAAGCAACATCCTGATGGTGGGGCAAACGGGTACGGGCAAAACGCTGGTGGCAAAAACCATTGCGCGCATGCTGAACGTGCCGCTTACCATTGTGGATGCCACGGTACTGACCGAAGCCGGTTATGTGGGCGAGGACGTGGAGAGCATCTTGACGCGCCTTTTGCAGGCCGCCGATTATGATGTGAAGAAAGCCGAGCGCGGCATCGTGTTCATCGACGAGATTGACAAGATTGCCCGCAAGAGCGATAACCCGTCTATTACCCGCGACGTATCGGGAGAGGGCGTACAGCAGGCCATGCTCAAGCTGTTGGAGGGTACTGTGGTAAACGTTCCGCCGAAAGGGGGAAGGAAGCACCCGGACCAGAAGTTCATCGAGGTAGATACCCAAAACATCCTGTTTATTGCCGGCGGCGCGTTCGACGGTATTGAGCGCATCATATCCAAAAGGCTGGGCCGCCAGGCGGTGGGCTATGCCAGCTCCAAAAATGCGGACAACATCGACAAGGACAACCTGTTGCAGTACCTCATACCTAAGGACGTAAAGGACTTCGGGCTTATACCCGAGATCATCGGGCGTATGCCGGTGCTTACGCACATGGACCCGCTGGACAGGGAAACGCTGCGCGCCATCCTGACTGAGCCGAAGAACGCCCTGGTAAAGCAGTACCAGAAACTATTTGCAATGGACGACGTAGCGCTCACCGTGGAAGACGATGCACTCGACTATATTGTGGAAAAAGCGCTGGAATACAAGCTGGGAGCAAGGGGACTGCGTTCGCTATGCGAGGCCATCCTTACCGAAGCGATGTACGAGCTGCCGGGATCAGACGACAAGGAACTGCACATCGACCGCGATTATGTGGAGCACCACCTGAACCGCACGTTGTTGAAACGTTTGAAAACGGCATCCTAGCCGGAACACGTTCTTCCATTTCGACGCCAGGAGAAATCTCAATAGTAAAAAGCAAACAAAGCCATCGTTTACACGGTGGCTTTTGCAATTATGGAAATGGACAAGATTTATTTCATACTGAGATTTACCTTCGCTGAACCACTTCGTTAGGTTTCTCGATTCCAATGCGTTGCACTCGAAGTGACATGGACTCTGTCATTTCGACGATAGGAGAAATCTCAGAAGTAATTGCGGATGTGAGGTTTCTCTACTCCGCTGCGGTCTAAATGACACGAAATCTGGCTTTGATAAGATAAATTGAGATTTCTCCACTCCGCTGCGCTACGGTCGAAATGACAGAAACCTACGGCATTGAAACGTTTGAAAACGGCATCGTAATCGGAACACGTTCTTCCATTTCGACGTCAGGAGAAATCTCAAAAGGTTTCAGTTAGTCGAGATTTCTCACTCCGTAAACTCCGTTCGAAATGGAAAAATGCTAACTCATTAGAATAAAATAACAAAAAAAGCCACCCTTATACGGTGGCTTTTACTTTTTTGGCTATCTGCCCGGCGGCGGGCAGTGGTGTTTTTTCTTTCGTTTCGTTC
This sequence comes from Flavobacterium sp. MFBS3-15, assembly GCF_026107645.2. Lineage (GTDB taxonomy): Bacteria > Bacteroidota > Bacteroidia > Flavobacteriales > Flavobacteriaceae > Flavobacterium. The sequence continues at coordinate 248,631 of NZ_JAPCHV010000003.1, forward strand.
TGTACGATGCAGCGGCGCCTGTTGCAGCCGTAGCGGTGTACCTGGGGCCCGCAGGAGGTTAATAATACTAATCCGGTAGCGGCAAGTGTTAAGAGCGTTTTCCTTTTCATTATATCATTTCGGTTTATTATACTAATTGCAAAGGTAATGCCAAAGTATAAATTGCTGTTAATGTTTGTGTTAAAGTTTTTTACCTTCCGGTCCTGCACTCTTTCTATACCATGATCCAGCCATCTGTTAAAAAAGTCAGCCTTGCACCTTTGATAAAAGTTTCCGGGCTGGTTTGCTCATTCGCTTCCTCATTGGTCAGTTCAATAAAGTAGATCGTCGGATTGGTAAATCCCTGCCTGTAATAGCGGAACCTGAAACGCTTTACTTTTGGCGACACCTGAAGAAACTTTAGTTCTTCAAACCCATAGATTTTCATGGTGTCATTGCGTGAAATGATATAGGCGAATTTTTCCTTCTCGCTTAATGACTTATATTCAGAGTCGCTTTTAACAGGGGTGTTTTCGGCGTTTCCGAGCAATAGCTGGGGGTAGAATATTCCTTTTGTAAAAATCGACAGATATTCAGCAGGAATGTTGCCAAGCAACGTTTTGTTGTCAAACAAGATGGTGTTGTGGTCAATTACCGTGATCTTGCCTTCAAAAGTGTCGTATTCCTGTTTTAGGTATTCTTTTTCGAATAATTGTATAGCCGAATCATTTTCCCGCTCCTCATTATTCCTGAGTTGTTTTTCCTGCGCATTTGCCAATGCAGTACAGAATAGCAGGCAGTATAATACTCTTTTTGTCATAAGGATGTTTTTAAGCCATCAGTCCGTCCTCAAGCTGCATCGCCTTAAGCTGTTCCAGGTAATGCCTTTCGTTCGAAAGCCTTGGTATCTTGTGCTGCCCGCCCAGCTTGTCCTGCTCCTTGAGCCAGTCGTAAAACAGCTTTGGCCGTGCTACGTTGAGCACCAGTGGGTTCAGTGTCATGTTGTTGTAGCGCTTGGCTTCGTAGTCGGAGTTGAGTGTTTGCAATGCTTCGTCCAGCACGGTGCGGAAATGTTCCGCGTCGGCAGGCGCCTGCCTGAACTCGATGATCCATTCGTGCGCGCCTTTCTCTCTTCCCTGCATGAATACGGGGGCCACGGTATAGTCGATCACTTCCAGCCCGGTTATGGCGCAGGCTTTGGCAATGGCGGTATCGGTATTCTCCACCATCAACTCCTCGCCAAACACGTTGATGTGGTGCTTGGTACGGCCTGTCACCTTGATACGGTACGGGTTGAGCGACGTAAAGCGTACCGTGTCGCCTATCATGTAGCGCCACAGCCCCGCATTGGTGGTAATGACGATGGCGTAGTTTTTATTCAGTTCCACATCGGCCAGGCGGATGACCCTCTGGTTGGGTGTCCCGAAGGTATCCATCGGGATGAACTCGTAGAAAATGCCGTAGTCCAGCATCAGCAGCAGTTCATTGCTGTCGTTGGAATCCTGTATCGCAAAAAAGCCTTCGGAGGCATTGTATATCTCGTAGTATTGGAAATCGCTTTTCGGCAGTATCTTCTTGTATTGCTCGCGGTAGGGCTCAAAGCTCACCCCGCCGTGGAAGTATACTTCGAGGTTGGGCCATATCTCAAGCAGGTTGGTTTTCCCGGTTTCCTCGAGTATGCGGTTGAGCAGTACCATCATCCACGACGGTACGCCGGCAAAGCTGGTTACATTTTCGTGTATGGTTTCCTGTACGATGGCGGCCAGCTTGCTCTCCCACTCGCTCATCAGCGATACGCGGTTGCTTGGCGTGCTGCTGAACTCGGCCCATATCGGCATATTATCGATAAGGATGGCCGAAAGGTCGCCAAAGAACGTATTGTTGTCTTCATACAGCTGCTTGCTCCCGCCCAGGCGGAGGCTTTTGCCGGTAAACAGCTGCGAGTCCTCGTTGTTGTTGAGGTACAGGCACAGCAGGTCTTTCCCGGCCTTGTAATGGCAGTCTTCGAGCGCTTCGGTGCTCACGGGAATGAATTTTGATTTGGCGTTGGTCGTGCCGCTCGATTTGGCAAACCATTTTATCGGCGTAGGCCAAAAAACGTTCTGCTCGCCACGGCGGGTCTGCTCAATATGCGGCTCGAGGTCCTCGTAGGTCGACACCGGCACCCTTTCGGCGAAGGCCCTGTAGTTGCGTGCGGTTGCAAAGTCGTATTTCAACCCTATGAGCGTGCTTTCGGCGTTGCGGATGAGGTTCATCAGCAGCTCTTCCTGCACTTCATTAGGGTACTTCATGAACAATTCCATTTGGTGGATACGTTTTTTCAGTATCCAGGAAGCAATCGAATTGATGATCGGCAATGCCATATTTTAGTATCTTTATGCCCTAAATATACCAATTTTTTCAATGCAATACGAAGGCGTACTCACAAAAATGCAAACCGAGCCCGGCAGCCCGATACAATACTACATGGTTTTCGAAAATAGCTTTTTGAACGTGAACCAGTTATTGGGAAAGGACATTGAGATCAATTTCATGGGCTACAGCTGCCTGAACTGCGCCAAGAAGAAGAAGATATACCGCACAGGCTTTTGCTACGACTGCTTTTACAGCTCGCCTGCTGCCGGCGACTGGATCATGCGCCCCGAACTGAGCACCGCGCACCTGGATATTGCTGACCGCGACCTGGACTACGAAAAGAAAGTACAACTGCAGCCGCACGTGGTGTACCTTGCCGCGGCATCCGACATTAAAGTGGGCGTAACGCGCAAAACCCAGGTGCCCACACGCTGGATCGACCAGGGGGCCTCGTGGGCCATTCCGTTTGTAGAGGTACCCAACCGTTATCTGGCCGGTATCACCGAGGTGGCCATGAAAAACCATTGCTCGGATAAGATCAACTGGAAAAAGATGCTGTGCAATGAGATCAATGCCATCGACCTGATATTGCACCGCAACCGGTTCCGCGCCCACCTGCCGGATGAGGTTAAAGACTATTTCGATACCACCCCTGAGAAATTATACACCCTTGAATATCCCGTTCTGGAATATCCTAAAAAGATAAAAAGCCTCAACATAGCCACCACGCCGATTTTTAGCGGAAAGCTTGTAGGCATCAAGGGGCAATACCTGATCTTTGAGGATGGTACGGTGTTTAATGTGCGCTCGTATGAGGGGTTTGTGGTGCAGGTGAATGTGTAGTCTTAAGTCGCAGTCGCAATTCTCAGCTTAGTGCAGGTTTTCAGGCAAACAAAATAAAAGCATTCCAAACTTCCGCTCCGAGTGAAGCTGCCCCTTCTCCTTTGTAGAGGGGGTTGGGGGTGAGGACTTCTGAAAACTGCGACTGCGAACTAATTCCCTCCAATCCTTTCCAAAATCCCCTTCAGCAATTTTTTGCCATCACGTTTTTCCTTAGGCACTTCGTAAGCTTTCAGGATCCCGTTCTCCTCTTTAAAAACATAGCTAAAAGCAAATTGCGGATGTGCCGGGTCGTCATTCAGCAACCCGAAACGCAGGTCGTTGAAGTAGTACTGCCCGTTGTTTTTGGTTACGATGTACCAGCCTTCGCTCACGTCTTGCAGGGTTTGGAAATCGCGGTTGCGGGCAAGGTCTTTTGCTAATGCGATATTCTTTTGGTAACGCTTAAACGTAATGGGCCGGCTGTCGAATAAGGAGTAATCCCCGAGCAAGTAGGCATCTTCAGTCTCCACATTGGCATTCCATAAAATGCAGTTGAAGGCGGTAGGCTTTACGATGAGTCCGCTGTAGGCGATGTTTTGCTGTTCGAGTGCATTCGCGAATTTTTGCCATGCATACAGCTTGATGCCGCACGTCAGCGCCAGGTAGGCCGAACTGATGTAAACACCCCGAAGGACATACTTTTTGCGTAAACCAAAGTCTTTCTTGCGCCAGGCGATGATGATGCAGGTGAGCAGCGGCACGGTATACAGCGGGTCGACCACAAAGATGGTTTTAAAAGCAACACGGTGCGGCAGCGGCCAGAATACCTGCGTGCCCCACGAAGTGAACATATCCAGCAACACATGCGTAAGCAGGCACCAGAAAGCTAACGTTGACGCATTCGATAAGCTTATGCGGCCCTTCTCCATTCTTGCAATGATTCTGCCAAGCAGCGGTGCAATCGCCATGAATAAAAACAGCGAATGGCTCAGTCCGCGATGGATGGCAACCCCACTAACCGGATCGAGGAATTTACCAACTACAATATCAAGATCGGGTAGTGTTCCCAATATAGCCCCATACAAAAAGGTCCTGCGGCCGAGCTTATCGCCGGCGTATAGTTCGGCGGTAGCGATACCGAGGGCAATTTGGGTAAGGGAGTCCATAAAATGATTGTGCTGATTTTAGGGAATGAGTGAAGCTCGCTCCCCTCTCCAAAGGAGAGGGGTTGGGGGTGAGGTCTGCTGTAAACTGCGACTGTGACTGAAAACTACTTCTTCCTCGTCATTTCCCGGAACACCGTCTCTAAATTCTTGTTCTTCAGCGAAAGCTGTAAGGTCTTGAGCCCGTTCGCCTGCGCGAAGTCGAACAGCACGGGGCGCATGTCGTCTTCAGTAGTGAATGCAAGTTCCCAGGTGTTGCCTTTGGTATTGTTGGATGCCGCAAGGTTGGGCAGCGTCTGCAATAGCTCGGTAGTAACGGCCTTGTCGAACTCCACCTCGATCACCTGGCCTTTTTTATCTTCTTTTACAAGGTTCTTCAGTTTTTTGTCGGTTACGATCTTCCCGTGGTTGATGATGATCACACGGTCGCAAATCGCCTCTACCTCCTGCATGATGTGCGTGGAGAGGAATACCGTTTTATCTTTGCCGATGTTCTTTATCAGGTCGCGTATCTCAACGATCTGGTTGGGGTCGAGCCCGGTGGTGGGTTCGTCGAGTATCAGCACTTCCGGGTCGTGCAGCAGTGCCGTGGCAAGGCCCACACGCTGTCGGTAGCCTTTGGAAAGCTGTCCTATTTTTTTGTGCGCTTCGGGGGTAAGGCCGGTAAGGGCGATCACCTCGTCGATGCGCGATTTTTTCACTTTGTACACATCGGCGTTAAAGGCAAGGTATTCCCGTACGTACAGGTCCAGGTACAGGGGGTTGTGCTCGGGCAGGTAGCCTACCGACTGTTGCACCGCCTTTTGCTGTTCGGTTACGTCGTTGCCATTTACAGCTGCCATTCCGCCATCGGCATTGATGTAGGTGGTAAGGATTTTCATCAGGGTCGATTTTCCGGCACCGTTGGGTCCCAGGAAGCCCACAATCTCCCCTTTACTGACAGAAAATGAAACGGCATCGAGCGCTTTCTGCTCGCCGTAGCTTTTGGAAATATCCTTAACCTCTATAGACATAGCCTTTGATTTTGAGCAAAAATAACAATTCCAAATTCCAAATCGCAAATTCCAAATCACAAATTCTACATCGGACTTCTGACATCGGACACAAGACTAAATTTATTCCCCCAAATCCCGTAATTTTGTACCATGATCGATAAAATGGAAAACGACAAAAGCCTGCGCCGGTGGCTTGACGACTTTAAGCTGTCGCGCCCGCTGGTAATAGCAGGGCCGTGCAGCGCCGAGACCGAGGAGCAGGTGCTGGACATCGCGAGGCAGCTGAAAGATTCGGAAGTAAGCATTTACCGTGCAGGGATATGGAAGCCGCGCACCCGCCCCGGCGGTTTTGAAGGGGTTGGGGCAATAGGGCTGGGCTGGTTGCAAAAGGCCAAAGCCGAAACCGGACTGCTGATGGCGGTGGAAGTGGCCAACGCTACCCACGTAAAGCTGGCGCTGGAACACGATATCGATGTGCTTTGGATAGGCGCGCGCACCACGGTAAACCCTTTTGCCGTGCAGGAAATAGCCGATGCGCTGGCGGGAACCGATAAGATAGTCCTCGTTAAGAACCCAGTGAACCCCGACCTGGCACTTTGGCTGGGCGGCGTGGAACGGCTGTACAATGCGGGCATCCGTAAGCTGGGCGTGATACACCGCGGGTTTTCCACCTACGAAAAAACCAAATACCGCAACATTCCCGAATGGCAGCTGGCAATAGAATTGCACGGGCGTTTTCCCGACCTGCCCATTATCTGCGACCCGTCGCACATAACCGGCAGGCGCGACATGATACAGCAGGTATCGCAGCAGGCGCTCGACCTGAACTACGACGGCCTCATGATCGAGACCCACAACAATCCCGACAAAGCCTGGAGCGATGCCGCACAGCAGGTAACCCCGCAACGGCTGAAGGAAATACTCGAAAGCCTTGTGGTACGGGAGCGGATTGATGATTCGCACGAATTCAACGGGTACCTGCGCGAAATGCGTTTCCGTATCGACGGGCTGGACACCAAGATCATCGAGCTGCTGGGCAAACGGATGCGCATTGCCGATGAGATAGGCAGCCTGAAAAAGGAAAACAATGTGGCCGTGCTTCAAAACATGCGGTGGAAAGAGGTGCTCGAAAAGATGAAGGAAGAAGGGCTTACGGAGAACCTGAGCGAGGAATTTATCCTGCGGCTTTTCAGGGCCATACACCAGGAAAGCATCATGCACCAGGAAAAAATCATCAACGACTAGAATTCCTAACAAAAAGTTAAAATTTAACATTTTCAGCTTTCTTCACATCAATTTCTTTTTGTAGTATAGCGTACTGAAAAATACCCTATTAAACCAACCATTACACAATGAAGAAAGCAAAAATCGTTTTGGCCGCCCTGCTTTTGGGGCTGGGTTCGCTGCATGCCCAAAACAAACTCGACAAAGTCAATATTACCTACGGTGAAGAACTGCCCGACGACAAGCAGGCGCTTGTTGAAATTTTAGGCGAGGCCAATGGCAAAATTTACGGGGTAGGCCTTAAAAAAGACGACTATTTCCTGAAGATTTTCGATGGAAAAAGCATGAAGCTTTTGTCATCCAGTCCAATAAAGCTTCCGGATCTTAAAGACAAGGAAGTAGAATTTGAGAATATATACCTGCTTAACGGCAAGCTGTATGCCTTGGGCAGCGTGTATAACCGCAAGGAAAAGGCTTACAGCCTTGTAGCCACACCGCTTTCAGAAGCCGGTAAACTTGGTACGGATGGTACAGTACTGTTTAAAGTGCCGGTGGAAAAGAAAAGCGAAATGGGAAGTTTCTTTTTCAGGACCACACAGGACGAGGCAGGCCTTCTTGTCATGCATGCGGCGAAAATCAAAAAAGAGGATGCGGTAAACTACCAGATCAAGTTTTTTGATGATAACCTCACCACCATTTTTGATACTACAGAGAAAGTTGTTTTTGAAGACGACAAGAAAAAAGAAGTAACCTTTAATATCCCTGATTTCCAGGTGGGGCTTAACGACGACATATATGTTGTGGTAAACGAGGGCTACCGCGACAAGAAGAGCAAGAAGCGCTTTGAAACATTTGAAGTGCATGCGTACAAAAGCACAAAAGGCTATGCCAAAGAGGTAATTACGATCAATTCCGAAGGTCGCTACCCGCAAAACTGCCAGATTGTGCCATCGGGTAATGAATTGCACCTTATGGGCTTTTACCTGAGTGTTGATGAAAAAGGGAGGGTAAATCAAGACCTGGAGGGTGTATATGCTGCAACCATCGACCTGAAAACCAACACTACAACTGCACTAAAGTTCAACCAGTTTGACCAAAAGACCAAAGCGAAGCTGATAGGCGAGCGCAGGGCAAAAAAAGACAAGGATGTCGCCCCGATGTATAACATCATCCATGTAATAGGAAGAGCCGACGGGGGTATGACCATACTGTCGGAATTCCAGATGAGGATGGTAGGACAGGGCGCTGGCATTGGTATAGGGGGTGTTGGCGTTGGTGTTTCGTCAATAACATATGTAAAGGCCTCAATCATTGTGACGTCACTCTCGGCAGACGGCACCCACGAATGGAGCAATGTCGTGCCTAAAGCACAGGTGGCTACGGTAAGCACCATGTTTTTAGGACTTGGCGCAGGTAGTATTAGTGATAATTTTTCTGTAGGCGGCGCTATTGCTATCCCCATCGCACAAATGGGAAGCGGGCCGGAGTACCTTGGCGCGCTGCCCATATACAAGAATGGTGAGCTGAGTATCATGTTCAATGATAATGTGAAGAACAAAGGAATTACCAATGGAGATGACATGAAGAAAATGGATAGCCCCAACAAAGCAGTGCCAACTTTGTTCATTTTTGATAAGGATGGCAACTTTGTACGCAAAGACCCCGAAGAGGCTGTTAAGGATGCCCTGGTGCTAAGGCCGGGGGTGAGCTATGAGGTGTCGGATAACGAATACATCATCTATTCTTCCAGGAAAAAAGCCGACAAGCTGGGCAGGATGGTGCTCGAAGATTAACTAACCTTTCTCCATATTGTTGAAATGCCGCTGCAGTAGTAGCGGCATTTTTTTTACTATTTAATTAGAGATATGATTCTGTCACCGTCATTGCGAGCGCAGTTTACGGAGCGCGGCAATCTTTCATTCGTAATTTAGGCATGTCACATGGAAAGATCGCTTTAGTTTACCCCGCGTTGGCGGGGTCGTGCCTCCTCGAAATGACCAGCAAGATGAAATTATATCTCCTTACAATTTGTGTAACCCTGCCAGCCGCAGGACAGGTTCGCGACAAAAAAATCTAACGCAGTTTACCCCTGTTTTTCTTTATCTTTGCGGCATGACAGGACTGGTTTATAAATCTACAGGCAGCTGGTATACCGTAAGAACGGAGCAGGGCGAAGTGTATGAATGCCGCATCAAGGGGAAATTCCGCATACAGGGCATCAAGAGCACCAACCCCGTTGCCGTGGGCGACATTGTGGATTTTGACCTGGATGAGACTTCCGATGCTACTACCGGTGTGATACAAAACATCCACGAGCGCAAGAACTACATTGTGCGAAAGTCGGTCAACCTGTCCAAGCAGGTGCACATCATCGCGTCGAATATCGACAAGGTTTTCCTGCTGGTTACCATCAACAACCCGCCAACCACCACCAGCTTCATCGACCGTTTCCTGGTTACTGCCGAGGCGTATGACATAGAAGCCGTCATCATCTTCAACAAGATCGATACGTTTGACGACCCCATGCTCGATGAGCAGTTGTACCTGCAGTTCATCTATGAAAGGATCGGCTATAAATGCCTTCGCGTTTCATCGACGACAGGCAAGGGCATCGAAAAGCTGAAAGAGGAAATGACGGGCAGCGTGAGCATGTTCTCAGGCCATTCGGGCGTTGGGAAATCGACCCTAGTGAATGCCCTGCAGCCGGGCCTGAACCTCAAAACGAAGCAGATTAGCGAGCAGCACAGCCAGGGGCAGCATACTACTACATTTGCCGAGATGTTCGACCTTGATTTTGACGCGAAGATCATCGATACCCCGGGGATACGCGGCTTTGGCATTGTAGACATGGAAAAGGAGGAAATAGGCGATTATTTCCCGGAATTTTTCGCGCTCAAGGACCAGTGTAAATTCAATAACTGCCTTCACAAGGAAGAGCCGCAGTGTGCTGTAAAAGATGCGCTGGAAAATGACGAAATCGCATGGTCCCGCTACCGCAGCTACCTCCAGATGCTGGAAGGCGAAGACGAGCATTATCGCACCGACCAGTATGCCGACGGGAAAAATAACGATAACGGCATGGAAGAATAATGAGGGCCGTTATCCAGCGCGTAACCGAAGCATCGGTAACCATATCGGGTAATAAAGTAGCCGAGATTGGCACCGGTCTGCTGATCCTGGTAGGTGTTGAGGATGCCGATACACAGGAAGACATCGACTGGCTGGCAGCCAAGATCGTGAAGCTGCGCATTTTTGGCGATGACGGCGGGGTAATGAACTTATCGGTTCAGGATGTGGATGGCGACATCATTGTGGTAAGCCAGTTTACATTGCACGCTGCAACCAAAAAAGGCAACCGCCCATCGTACATAAAAGCTGCCAAACCCGAATTTGCCATCCCTATGTATGAGAAATTTGTAGCCCAAATGGAGCAGGAGCTGGGTAAAAAGATTCAAACCGGGGAGTTTGGCGCCGATATGAAGGTGGCACTCCTGAATGACGGCCCGGTAACCATCCTCATCGATACCAAAAACAGGGAATAAAATTTTGATTTTTAGTAAAATCAACTATTTTTGACAAAAATCAACTTTAACATGTTTTTAAGAATTTCCCTGTTTTTGATGCTGTTTTTGCAGCTTAATGCCGTTGCGCAGGAAAATCTGGCAGTTTCCTCAATCCCAAAGCCGTTAACCGAAAATGCCAATGCCATAATACGGCTGGACCGCACCGATATTGCATTGTCATCCCGCAGGTCGATGAACGTAAAGAAAACCCGCGTGGTTACCGTACTTAATGCAAATGGGCAGGATTTTATTGACGCATCGGAATACTACGACAAGTCGACAAGCATAAAAGACATCCGGGTGGTGATATACAACGCCGCCGGGCAGGAGATCAAAAAAATAAAGCAGAAGGATTTTAAGGACAGGGCTGTTTCGGAAGGTTCGGTGATCACTGATAACAGGATGATATATCTTGATTATACACCGGTGACCTACCCGTTTACCGTAGTGTACACAAGCGAAACACAAACCTCCAATACGGCATTCCTGCCACGCTGGTCGCCCCTGGAGGGGTCTTACGCATCAGTTGAGAAGTCGGAATTTACGATTACCTGCAACCCTGAGCTTGGGTTGCGGCATAAGGAATTCAATTTTGAGGGGCAGCCCTTCGAAAAAAAGGAAATCCCCAACGGGCTTTCATTGTCGGCGGCCAATATCCCGGCGCCAAAGCGTGAGGATTTTTCGCCATCGTACCAAAGGTTTGTACCCCATGTGCTGTTTGGTGTGAAGAAATTCCAGCTTGAGGGCGTGGATGGCGAGGCAGACACCTGGGAAAACCTGGGTTCGTGGATGTACAGCAGCCTGATTGCCGGCACCGATGAGCTTTCGCCCGAAACGCAGGCCAAGATCAAAACGCTGGTGGGCGGCGAGACCGACCCGCTGAAAAAAGCAAAAATAGTGTACGAATACATGCAGGGGAAAACCCGCTATGTGAGCATACAGCTGGGCATAGGCGGATGGAAACCCATGCTGGCCAAAGATGTGGACCGGCTTGGATACGGCGATTGCAAGGCGCTGAGCAATTATGCCAGGGCGCTGCTGAAGGCTGTGGGCGTAGACTCCTACTGTGTCGTGGTATACGGTGGCAATGACAAGCGCGACATGAGGGAAGACTTTGTGAGCATGCAGGGCAACCACATGATACTTGCCGTTCCGGACGGAAAGAAATATACCTGGCTGGAATGTACAAGCCAGGTGACGCCGTTTGGGTTCCAGGGCGACTTTACCGACGACAGGATGGCACTGGTGGTCAAGCCGGAAAAGAGTGAGCTGGTACGCACATCCATATATGACAAAATGGGCAATAGCCAGGTTTCTAAGGGTAATTATACGATAACTGAAAACGGGGCATTGGCCGGCGGGGTAGTGATTACTTCGAAAGGCACGCAGTATGACAGCAAGTATGTGCTGGAATCGAAGCCCAAAGATGAGCTGGATGAATTTTACAAATCGGGCTTTAGCAACATAAGTAACCTGAAACTGAAGAAAACAGCGCTTAAAAACAATAAGGACAGCCAGGAATTTGTGGAGGACATTGCCCTTGAAGCAGAGAACTATTGCAGCAGGAGCGGCAACATGATGATGTTTGCCGTAAATGCATTCAACCAGTTCTCGCACGTGCCGCAAAGGTACCGCGACCGCAAAAACCCGTTTGAGATACCGAGGGGTTTTTATGATACGGATGAGATAACCATATCGCTGCCGGAAGGATTTACCATGGACGCCAGGCCGGAGAACATTACCATTACCGAAAAATTTGGCACCTATACCGCCGAGTATGCCATGGTAAGCCCTACGCAGATGCTGTTTAAGCGTTCGCTAACCATCAATGAAGGCTTTTATGACAGCGCGGAGTATGAGAATTACAGGCAGTTTCGCGAGAAGATTGCCAGGAATGACAATGCGAAAGTGGTATTGGTTAAAAATACAAAATAATGTTTAGGGCATTCCTTGTCACCATACTTTTTGCCACCCTGCCGCTGAAGGCCCAGGTAGCTACCCCAAAGCCGCCGCCGGTTACGGTAAGCGATCTTTCGGAAGCCGCACACCCGGTGGACAGCACCGCTTCGGCGGCTTACAAATACCGTTACGGCAAAACCTGGTTTGAAAAGAAAAACGATGATTGGGTGATGGTCACAGAGGTCTATACGCGCCTGAAAATATACCGCAAGGCAGGCTATGAATATGCCAACGCCGAGATTTTATACTTTTCTGACAGCAGGAGGGCAAAAGGGTTTTTCTCCGAAGCAGCTACTTATAACCTTGTAAACGGCGCAATTGAGAAAACACCTCTTAACGAAGAAAGCCAGTTTGAGGAAGAGTTTGAGGAGGAATTCACCATAAAAAAAATTGCAATGCCCAATGTGAAGGAGGGTAGCATAATAGAATATAAGTACACAATAAAGACACCTCATTTTGGTGCGCTGAATGATTGGTACTTCCAGTTTGACATACCTGTAGATGATGTAAGGTATGATGTTATCATACCGACCTATTTCACCTATAATATTTATTCGACGGGCTTCGTCGAAATAGAAGAGAAGCCACTTAGCATTACATTCAATAAAAAGACGGATGTGAGCGAAAGGCATTATTCGTATAAAGCGGTTAATGTCCCGGCAATAAAAGATGAGGAGTATGTGAACAATATTGATAATTACACATCGATATTAAAGCATGAGATCGCATCCGTACAATTTCCCGACTTTCCGCCGTTGAAACTCTCGACAGACTGGGTTACCGTTGCGAAAAAAATATATGAAGACGATCGTTTTGGGAGGGAGCTTAAATTTAATTCCTATTTTGAGAAAGATATCGATTTGGTTGTAAAGCCGGAATATACGGCCAGGCAGAAGGCAGACAGCATTTTCTCGTTTGTGAGGGGAAGAATGTCGTGGAACAAACGGGCTGGCTACCTTTGCTACAGGGGTGTGAAAAAAGCTTATTCTGAAAAGTCGGGCAATGCGGCTGAAATCAACCTGATGCTTACAGCCATGCTGCGCCATGCCGGGCTTGATGCCAACCCTGTGCTGGTAAGCACGCGGTCAAACGGGGTGGCATTATTTCCTACCCGATATGCCTATGACTATGTTATTGCATCCGTAACGATAGATGGGAATACCGTGCTTATGGACGCTACAAGCAAGTATTCCATGCCCGACGTCCTGCCGGCCCGTACACTGAACTGGGTTGGGCGGCTGATTAAAAAGGACGGGGAAAGCAGTGAAATAAGCCTGACCCCGAAAATGAATTCGAGGGAAACGGTGAATGTAATTGCGGCGATAGCTGCCGACGGAACGGTTTCCGGGCAGGTACGCGATTTGTATGCAGACTATGTAGCCTATGTTTTGAGGGAAATGCTGGCAACATTGCAAATGGAGGAGTATGTGGAAAAGCTGGAGTCGATGAACAAAGGGGTGACCATAAGCAACTATAAATTGTCCAACGATAAGAACCCGGCAAAACCATTGTCGGAATCATACGGTTTTACTGATTCAATGCATGCCGACCTGATGGGAGGGAAGATATACTTTAGCCCCATGCTGCATTTTAGCGAACAGGAGAACCCGTTTACCGGCGAAACCCGAAACTATCCGGTAGATTTTATATACCCCCTGCAAAAAAGGCATATAATTACCGTAACGCTGCCTGAAGGGTACAGGGTAGAATCGATGCCTGAACCTGTTACGATGGTAATGGAAGAAAACATAGGGAGTTATAAATACAACATCACTGCACAGGGGAACACCATCCAGCTTTCGTCGTTTTTCGACATTAATTTCCCTACGGTGTCGCACGAATATTACCGTACGCTGAAAGATTTCTTCAGCAAAATGATTGAAAAGCAAAAAGAAAAGATAGTACTTGTAAAAAACCAATAAACCAACCATAATGAAACTTTTAAAATTAATTGCCGCATTCCTCATTACCGGTTTTTCTGCCGAAGCCCAAAAATATGAGCTTGGCGAAGTGACCAAAGCCGAACTGGAAGAGAAAGCGCATGCGACTGATCCATCGGCTCCTGCCGCCATATTGTTCAGCAAAGGGCAAACCTATATGGTATATTCTGACCAGAACGGATTTGAGCTGATGACCGAAGTGGAAGTGAAAATAAAGATTTACAATAAGGACGGCTATCAATGGGCCAATAAGGAAATTCCGTACTACAGCACATCGGGCGCTAAGGAAGCCATTGACATTTCGAAAGCCGTGACCTACAACCTTGTGGACGGCGCTGTTAAAAAAACCAAGCTAAGAAGCGAGGGCGAATTTGACGAACAGGTTAATAAATACTGGAAGCAGAAAAAGATCGTCTTGCCTGATGTGAAGGAAGGCAGCATCATTGAGTACCGGTATACCATAAGGTCGCCATTCATCGAAAAGTTCCCGTACTGGCAGTTCCAGGAGAGCATTCCGGTAAACCATTCGGAATATGTTACCAAAATTCCGGAATACTACATGTACAATGTCAACTTCAGGGGATTCCTTGTGCCAAAAGTTAACAGGACATCAAACAGCAGGTCGATAATCATCAACTCAAAAGAGCGCTCCGACGGCCGTGTAACCAAAACCACGTTCTCTTCCGACAAGATTGAATATAACGAGGCGCAGGTAACCTATGTGCTGGAAAACCTGCCTGCCCTGAAAGATGAGAGCTTTGTAAACAACATCCTGAATTATACTGCGGGGGTAGAGCATGAGCTGACAATGGTGAAGTACCCGAATTCTCCCGTGAAGTCCTATTCGTCAACATGGGAAGATGTGGTGAACACCATATACAAATATGACGATTTTGGCCCTGAACTCAACAAGACAGGCTATTTTGATAAAGATATCGATGCGCTGCTGGCCGGTAAAACTACGGCTGCCGATAAGGTAAATGCCATTTTTGGGTACGTGAAGGAAAGGATGAACTGGAACAGCTATACCGGCTATTCCTGCAACGATGGCGTAAGGAAGGCTTATACTGACAAAGTAGGCAACATTGCCGAGATCAACCTGATGCTTACGGCAATGCTGCGCTATGCGGGCCTGAATGCCAATCCGGTACTGGTAAGCACGCGCTCGAAAATGATTGCGCTTTTCCCGAACAGGACAGCGTTCAACTATGTTATTGCGGCGGTTGAGGCAGACGGCAAGCTGCTGCTGCTGGATGCTACATCAAAATCGGCCATGCCGAACATCCTGCCAACCCGTGCCATCAACTGGATGGGCAGACTGATAAGGAAAGACGGAAGCTCGGAGGCTATAGACCTTATGCCGCAGGCAAGTGCCAGGGAGGTAGTGAATGTTGCTGCACAGCTTGATGCCCAGGGCAAGCTTACAGGCAAGGCACGCGGGCAGTTTTACGACCACAATGCGTACTATTTCAGGGAAAACTTTAGCGGGGTGACCAAGGAAAGCAACATGGAGCGCCTGGAGAAAAAACATAAGGGCCTTGAGGTGAGCAATTATAACATTGTGGACGACAAATTGAGCAGTAAGCCCGTACTCGAGGAATATGAGTTCAGCCACAGCAGTGTTTGCGACATCATTGGCGATAAGATTTATATTAACCCGATGCTGTTCCTGACGCAGAATGAAAACCCGTTCAGGCAGGAAAAAAGGGAATACCCGATTGACTTCATCTTTCCGCGCCAGGATAAATACATGATAACCATAGCACTGCCTGCCGGTTATGTGGTAGAGTCCTCACCTGCACCGGTTAATGTGGTTATGGAAGATGGCATGGGGTCGTTCAAATACAACATTGCCGTGTCAAATAACAGCCTGCAGCTGGGTGTGGTAATGGACATCAACCGTGCTGCAATATCGCAGGATTATTACCCAACCATTAAGGATTTCTTCCAAAAGATGATTGATAAGCAAAACGAGAAGGTTGTGCTGAAAAAAGTATAATTTAGTAGCATGAAGAGATTATTGCTGCTTTTATTGCTTTTTACATCTGCTGCTTCCGTTGCCCAGGATTTTAAATTGGGGAAAGTCAGCCGTAAAGAACTGGAAGAAAAATTCCACCCGGCAGATACATCGGCCCCGGCGGCGATACTCAGTAAAAAGGGGCAAACCTATTTTGTGCTCGACATCGACGGGTACTGGACCATGGTGACCGATGTAGAGTACAGGATAAAGATTTATAAGAAAGAAGGGTATAAGTATGCCACCGATAAGCTTACCTACTATACGGGCGGCAAGACGGTAAAGGCATTTTACTCGGATGCATGCACCTATAACCTTGTTAATGGCGAAATAGAAAAGACGAAGCTGAAAGGCGACGGTGAGTTTAAGGAAAAGGTAGAGGAAAATTACAGCCAGCGTACCATAACGCTGCCCAACGTGAAGGAAGGCAGCGTGATTGAATACAAATACACCATAGTTACGCCTTATTTTACCGTTTTCAGGGACTGGTACTTCCAGTACGACATCCCTGCCAATTTTGTTTCGTATGAAATTGCCGTGCCGTTATACTTCAATTATAACCGGGTGCTGAGCGGGTATGTAAAAGTAGACCAGACCGAACCCAAAGTACGTTTGGGCCAGGGCGGCCGGTTTAATGAATCGGTGATTACCTTTACGGCCAAAGAGGTAAAAGCCATTAAGGAAGAGAACTATGTGAACAACCTTAAAAATTATACTTCCATACTGATGCACGAACTGGCATCGACCCATTTCCCGTCGGGTACCGAGGAATATGCCACTACGTGGGAGTCGGTAACAAAAAGGATATACGATGACGATGATTTTGGCAAGGAACTGCGCCAGGCAGCCTACTTTAAGGAAGATCTGGCAACGCTGCTGAAGGGTGTCGCCCAGGCCGAAAAAGCCGATGCCATTTTAAGGTATGTAAGTTCTCGGATGAACTGGAATGGAGAAACCAGCTATTACTGCGAGAAAGGTGTCCGGAAGGCTTATGAGGACAAAACCGGCAATTCGGCGGAAATTAACCTGATGCTTACCGCGATGCTGAGGGAAGCAGGTATACCGGCCAATCCGGTGCTGGTAAGCACAAGGTCGAACGGTGTGGCAATGTTTCCGAACCGTGCCGCCTATAACTATGTGGTGGCGGGGGTTGAAAATGGTAAAGATATTGTATTGCTCGATGCCACAAGCAGGCACGCGCCGGCAGGAATATTGCCGCTAAGGGTGCTGAACTGGGAGGGGCGCATGATACGCAATGACGGTTCGAGCCTTAAAGTTGACCTGATGCCGGGCACGGGCTCGCGCGACATTACAAGCATAACTGCTGCCGTAGATGCCGACGGAAAGGTTTCAGGGCGGGCCAGGGAACAGCATTATGATTATTACGGCTACATTTTCAGGGAGAAAAATGCAGGCTTGGCAACCCAAAGCCAGGCCGAAAAAAAGGAGAAGAAATTTAGGAGCATCGAAATCACTGACTATAGTGTAGAAAACCTGAACGATGTGTCAAAACCGGCATCAGAGACCTATTCGTTTGTCAGTACCGGCAGTGCCGAAGCGGCGGGGGATAAGATCTACCTTGACCCGATGCTGTTCTTTACCATGGAGCAGAACCCGTTTACTAAAGAAACCCGCGAGTATCCGGTAGATTTTGGCTTTCCGTACCAGGACAGGTATGTCATTACGCTAACGTTGCCCGATGGCTATACCGTAGAGTTTCTTCCCAAGCCTGTAGTGATAAACATGGAAGAAAACATAGGCAGCTTTAAATACAACAGTACCGCTAAGGGCAACGTGATCCAGCTGGGCATATCGCTCGAGATCAATTTTGCCAATGTATCGCAAAGCTATTACAGCACGCTGAGGGACTTTTTTGCGAAAGTAGTGGAAAAACAAAACGAGAAAATAGTACTTAAAAAGAAATAAGATGAACATACAGGATGCACAGGTAGCTGTAGACAACTGGATAAAGGAACACGGTGTACGCTATTTTAACGAGCTTACCAACATGGCCCAGCTTACCGAAGAAGTAGGCGAGGTGGCCCGCATCATTGCCCGCCGCTATGGCGAGCAGAGCGAAAAGGAAAGCGACAAAGCCAAAGACCTGGGCGAAGAGCTGGCCGACGTAGTATTTGTAGTGCTTTGCCTGGCCAACCAGACAGGGGTAAACCTTCAGGAAGCCTTTGATAAAAAAATGGACCTGAAATCCAAACGCGACCACGACCGCCATCATAACAACGAAAAGCTGCGCTAAAATCGCTACTTTTAGCAAAAGCATTTTTTATGAAAGCCAAATTAGCCCAGTTCATAGCAGGCATTATCATTTACTTCCTTTTTGGAATACTCATGGTATACATTGCCATGGGAAGCCTTGCGTCAAATTGGGGCTTCATCATGATTTGGACTCTTGGCATGGCATTGATGCACACCTTTGTCATGGAGCCATTCCGCAAGCGCATGGTGGCCAGGAGGGAAAAGCTAAAACGATAAGCCATGGATATCCGGCTCACATTACCTGTCGCTGTTGCCAACCGCCATATTAAGATCTCCGGTTCCAAGAGCGAGACCAACCGGCTGTTGCTGTTACAGGCGCTTTTTCCCGGTATTACAATAGAAAATGCCTCCTCGTCAGATGACAGCGAGGTGATGCTGAAAGCCCTTGCGGGCAATGACGATGTGGTTGACATTCACCATGCCGGTACAGCCATGCGTTTCCTTACCGCCTATTATGCCCAGCAGGAAAGCAGGGAAGTGGTGCTTACCGGTTCGGCACGGATGAAGGAGCGCCCCATAGCCATTTTGGTTGATGCGCTTCGCAGCCTTGGCGCTTCAATAGAATATGCCGAAGAGGAAGGTTTTCCGCCTTTGAAGATTATCGGAAGAAAACTTTCCGGTGGCAGGGTGACCCTGCCGGCCAACATCAGCAGCCAGTACATTACCGCGTTGCTCCTAATTGCAGGAAGGCTTGATAACGGCCTTGAACTTACCCTTGAAGGCGAAATCACCTCCCGGCCCTATATCGAAATGACGCTTGCCTTGTTGAAGGAAATCGGCATTGCCGCAAATTTCCAAGGTAACAGGATTATTGTTCAGCCGGCAACCGGCAACCGGCAACCGGCAACCATCAACCTTACCGTGGAAAGCGACTGGAGTTCGGCATCCTACTTTTATTCGATAATCGCATTGTCACCGGAAGGCACGGCCATAACATTATCATCCTATAAAAAAGACAGCCTCCAGGGTGATAGCGCATTGCAGCATATCTACAGGAAACTGGGCGTGGAAACGAAATTTGACAACGACACTATTACACTACGAAAGGAAAACCGGCAACTGTCAACTGTCAACTGTCAACTAAACAACACTCCGGATATCGCCCAAACCATCGCCGTAACCTGCTTCGGCCTGGGCATAGGCTGCCACCTCACGGGACTTCATACCCTGAAAATAAAAGAAACCGACCGTCTTTCCGCCCTTAAGGCCGAACTCGGGAAACTGGGCGCAAAGGTCGACATAACCGATGATACCCTAACACTATACCCACACAGCTTATTTACAGCAGGAGTGTTGCATCTTGGCTCCTTCTCCTTTGGAGAGGGCTGGGGAGAGGATCCCATCCAAACCTACAACGACCACCGGATGGCCATGGCCTTTGCGCCGCTCGCCATAAAAAGGGACATCATCATACAGGATGCGGGAGTCGTGTCGAAATCCTACCCGGTATTCTGGGACGACCTAAAGCGTCTCGGCTTCGAAATTACGGCATTGTAAAGGCTTGTTTTCAAAGGGATTTCATAAATAAATGGCAAAACACTTGACAACGCCTGTTTCGGGGTAGTATATTTGCACGCAACTAAAAAAATGCCGGGCATGCCAATTAAGGCGGCCTGTTAGATTAGAAAGCTACATACATGAAATTATCAAACTTCAATTTCAACCTGCCGAAGGAGCTTCTTGCCGAATTTCCTGCGGAAAACAGGGACGAAGCACGCCTTATGGTGGTAGACAGGAAAACAAAGACCATAGAGCACAAACTGTTTAAGGACGTACTGGATTATTTTGAAGAAGGCGACGTAATGGTGCTCAACAACACCAAGGTATTCCCTGCGCGCCTGTATGGCAACAAGGAAAAGACCGGCGCCAGGATCGAGGTGTTCCTTTTGAGGGAACTGAACTCAGAGCAGCGCCTTTGGGATGTGCTTGTAGACCCTGCAAGGAAAATACGCATAGGCAACAAGCTGTACTTTGGCGACGACGATTCGCTTGTGGCTGAAGTGATTGACAATACTACATCGCGCGGGCGTACGCTGCGTTTCCTTTATGACGGCTCGTATGAGGAATTCCGCAACAAGCTTACCGAGCTGGGCGAAACCCCGATACCGAAATACATCAACCGCGAGGTAACACCGGAAGATGCCGAGCGCTACCAAACGATATATGCTAAAGAGGAAGGTGCCGTTGCGGCCCCTACTGCCGGGCTTCACTTTTCGAAGCACCTGCTGAAAAGGCTGGAGATAAAGGGCATTGAGTTCGCTGAGATTACCCTGCACGTGGGCCTTGGTACGTTCAACCCGGTTGAGGTGGAGGACCTTTCCAAGCACAAAATGGATTCTGAAGAGCTTATCATTAAGCAGGAAGCCTGTGATATCGTGAACAAGGCCAAGCTGGGCAAGAAAAAGGTATGTGCCGTAGGTACTACTACCATGCGTGCCATGGAAAGCTCGGTATCATCGGCAAAGACGCTAAACCCCTATGTGGGATGGACCAACAAGTTTATCTTCCCGCCATATGATTTTAGCGTAGCCGACTGCATGATCACCAACTTCCATACGCCAAAATCGACCCTGCTCATGATGATCTCGGCATTTGTTGGCCACGACCTTATGCGCAAGGCGTATGACGAAGCCATCAAGGAAGGCTACCGTTTCTATACGTATGGCGATGCAATGCTGATACTGTAAGTACAGATTTTATATAGAAATAAAGCAGCTCTTTCGGGCTGCTTTATTTCTTTTCTCTTTTTTTCGTAGGTCATTGTTATTTCCTCCCCGTTGTTTTGTGTGCCCGAAAGGGTAATCACTTTACCGGCGATGGTCATTTTAAAGTCGCCGCCATTCATTTTAATGTATTGCGCTCCGTCCTTTTCAAATAGGGAGTAATGCCATATCAGGGGTTCATCGCCTTCCTTGCGGAACACTACTTTGCTTTCGTTTTCAAAAAAAAATTCCTGCGGCTTCGGCTTGTCCTTTTTTAATTCATCGGACATCATTTTCCGGAACGATTCAGCCTTGTCCCCATACTTTTCCTTCATCTTTTTGGAAAGGAGAATTTCAGAATTTTTATAATCGATTGTCACACCATCAGTCTCAAACGTGTTGAGATCCCATGTGCCTAACAGGTCTTTTTCAGTGATCTTTTGGGCAAATGCGGATGCCGTAAAAATAAGCAGTACAACAAGGTAAATTGCTTTTCTCATGATTTAAATTGGTTGTTATTGTCTTGAAAATATAAACACCGGCTCTTTACTAATGGCATATTCCATTTTTTCCTCGTTTAGTCCGGTAGCATAGAGCTTTATAGTTTTTCCGTCAATTTTAAAATGATACGTAACGCGGTCGCCGTTGCTTTCGCCCTGCCAAAAGAAAACAGTATCAAACTCCAGGCCTTCACCAAAATCATACAGCAGGTAGTAGTGGTCAATCCCCTTGATGCCTGATACCTTCCCTGCACGGGTAAAACTTACGGTATTGCCTGCCCCATCGGTATAGTTTCCTTCAAACAGCATTTGGTTTAGCGTTTCGTCAAGCAGGTCAATGTCACTTTTCGAATCGCCAATTTTCCTGAACCGGTCTTTTTGCGACTTGGGTTGGGTGTAGGCGATTTCGATGAGGCCACCCTCAGCAGGGTATAGGGAAAGCTGCGTTGGCCCGTCAAGTTCGTATGCCCGCTTTGGGTCGTAAACAAATTGCTTGTTGGCTTCGTTATAAAGTAATGGATATACTATGCCGCCTTCATGCTCTGTAAAGCCTAAAAGTTCTGTCGTCCCGGTAGACAGGCTGTCCTTGTAAAGCGTAAAGCCCAACAGGCGGTTTACCGTGCCATATTCTTTATTGCTGTAAATTGATTTTGTTTTTTCGATGCCGCTGAGGTAGTTGTCACTTATCCACAGGCCGTCCATTGCTCTTGCCACGCTTTTTAATTGCGTGTTGATGGTATCGGCGGTTGTGGCATTTCCTGTGACGGTATTGCCGGCAGTATTTTCTTTTTTACACGAAGCCAGCACTAATAGCAGGAATGCCGCAGTGGGTAGCAATAGTTTCATTGTTCTACAGATTTTGATAAAGCTACAAAAAATTTTAAGCGGCTTTTAAGTTTGTTCCAAAATGATTAAAATCATATTTTTACCCTCCAAACAAACAACACATGGAATTTCAGAATACACGCGAATTCGCAAAAGGGCTGGATGCCGCTGACAAGCTCGCAAAATACAGGGACGAGTTCCTGTTTCCGCACGTTAACGGCAAGCAGGTCATTTATTTTACGGGCAACTCCCTCGGGCTGCAGCCCAAACGCACCAAAGCATACGTAGATGAGGTAATGGACGACTGGGCAAAGCTGGCCGTAGAGGGCCACTTTTATGCCGACAAGCCATGGTGGGACTACCATGAGCGCTTCTCAGCGCCGCTGAGCCGCATTGTGGGCGCACTGCCATCGGAAGTGACGGTGATGAATACCCTTACGGTAAACCTCCACCTGCTGATGGTGACGTTTTACCACCCTACGGCAAAACGTTTTAAGATCATCTGCGAGGAGAAGGCTTTC
Source organism: Flavobacterium sp. MFBS3-15 (assembly GCF_026107645.2). Lineage (GTDB taxonomy): Bacteria > Bacteroidota > Bacteroidia > Flavobacteriales > Flavobacteriaceae > Flavobacterium. The sequence goes on from NZ_JAPCHV010000003.1 coordinate 271,470, forward strand.
CCAAGCGACCAGTACATGATCAGGAGCCAGGTGCGCTTCCATGGCCTGGAGCCCAATGATGCCATAGTCGAGATTAAGCGAAGGGAGGGCGAGCACAATATCCGCCTGGAAGATGTACTGGATAAAATAAAAGAAGTAGGCGATGAGCTGGCCCTCGTGCTCATAGGCGGCGTAAATTACTACACCGGCCAGGTTTTCGACATGAAGACCATCACCAAAGCAGGTCAGGATGCCGGTGCCTATGTAGGCTGGGACCTGGCGCATGCCGCAGGGAACATCAAGCTGGAGCTGCACGAATGGAATGTGGACTTTGCTGCCTGGTGCAGCTACAAGTACATGAATTCCGGGCCGGGCAATGCCTCGGGAGCCTTTGTACATGAAATGCACCACAACGACCTCGACCTGCCGCGCTTTGCCGGATGGTGGGGCCATAACAAAGAGCGCCGTTTCCTGATGGAGCCGGAATTCGACCCGGTTCGCGGGGCGCATGGCTGGCAGGTGAGCAACCTCCCGGTACTGTCGTTAGCGCCTTACCTTGCATCGGTCGAGATGTTTGACGAAGTGGGTATGGACGCGCTTATCAAAAAGAGGGATTGCATCACTTCCTACCTCGAATTTATCCTGCATGAGATCGACAAGGAAGTTGACAGCACATTTGAGATCATTACCCCGTCGGAACCGTCCGAAAGAGCATGCCAGCTATCGGTATTCCTCCATGGCGAAGGCAGGAGCCTGTTCGACTACCTGATGCAAAACGGCGTAATAACCGACTGGCGCGAACCCAATGTAATCCGCCTGGCACCGGTGCCGCTGTACTGCTCGTATGAGGATATGTACGAGTTTGGGCAGGTGCTCAAAGCAGGCATATTGTCGCATAAAAAGTAATTTACCTGTAAAGGATTTTTACGATATAAAAAGGGCAAAGCTCCACAGCTTTACCCTTTTTATATAAAATTGCCACTGCTGCCCGGTATGGTTCAGCTGTAGTATTTCTTTTTCAGCCACAGGCTTGCCCGCACAAGCAGTATGAGTACAGGCACCTCTACCAGAGGCCCGATAACGCCTACAAAAGCCTGGGGGGAATGGATACCGAACACTGCTATGGAAACGGCTATGGCTAGTTCAAAATTATTGCCTGTCGCTGTAAATGCTATGGAAGCATTCCGGTCATAAGGTATGCCGAAGGACCTGTTGATGAAAAAGCTCATGAAGAACATAAGGACAAAGTAGATGACCAATGGCACCGCTACTTTGATCACGTCCATGGGCAAAGCGACAATCTTGTCTCCTTTAAGGCTGAACATCACGACGATGGTAAACAGGAGCGCGTACAGGGTTATGGGCGATATGACGGGTATAAATTTGCGGTTATACCATTCGATGCCTTTTAATTTCACCAAAGCATAACGGCTGATAAAACCCATCAGGAACGGTATGCCCAAATAAATCATTACGCTTTGGGTAACTTCTTCCATAGACACGCTTACATTGAAGCTGGCCAGCCCCAGCCATTGCGGCAGTACGTTTATCAAAAGCCAAACCATGAAGCTATAGGTAAATACCTGGAAAATGCTGTTGAGGGCAATGAGCAGTGCGGCATATTCCCTGTTCCCTTTGGCAAGGTCATTCCACACGATTACCATGGCAATGCACCTTGCCAGGCCTATGAGTATGAGGCCTGTCATGTAATCGGGTTCATCGCTTAAAAACAGGATCGCCAGTGCAAACATAAGCACAGGCCCTATGATCCAGTTGAGCAGTAAAGAGGTGCCGATTGCTTTTTTGTCCCGTAGCGCTACAGGCAGCAGTGAGTAATCAACTTTTGCCAAAGGCGGGTACATCATCAGTATGAGCCCGATAGCCAAAGGTACATTGGTTGTGCCGATCGTTAATGAATCGGTACTATTGGATATGTCCGGGAAATAATACCCCAAAGCGATGCCGAATGCCATTGCAAGGAAAATCCATAGCGTAAGGTAACGGTCGAGGAACTTTAATCTGGGCTGCATGGGCTATTTGCTGATTTGGGAAAATACATAAAACATTTCTGCGGCTATCTGCAGGCTTCTTTCGGCGTAAACCTGCTCCTGCTGCGGGGTACCGTCGGATACCTTCGGGTCTTCATAGGTTACGGCAATCCTTTTTTCAGCTCCGGCTATAAACGGGCAGCCTCCATCGGCCTGCGAACACGTCATTATAGCAGCAAAGGCCGAATCGGGGTTGAACGGGCTGTCGTACTTTTTAGAAAAACCAATGACAGGAACCGAATTGCCATCGTATTTTATGGCATATACCGGATTATCACCCCCACTGAGGGAAAGGACTGAAAAACCCTGTGCCGCCATCGTTTCGGCAACTTTAGGATATAAAGCGGTTTCTTCTGTCCCGCCGGAATAGCAGGCCACATTGGCAATGCCAAAGTAAGCTGCCGCTGCCTGAGCCCACACTTGCGACAGGTGGCTCCTGCGCGAATTATGGGTACAGATAAAATTGAGGTTTACAGGAAGATTGCTATTTGCTTTTTGGCGGATGTAGCTGATCAATGGCTCCAGCACAGCTTTGCGGTCTTCAGCGGTTTGCTCCCATTGGAGGGATGCGATTGTATTGGATAATGTTGTGTTCATTTTTTTTCCTGATAGGTGTTTAACAGCATCCTGAACCCGGTGTGCATCCGGCAGATTGGGCCGGTGTAAGGACGGCTAAATTTTTCTTTTGCTTTTCGGCCGGCACACCGCAGGCATCGCTTGCGAGGCAGGCGGTCATCTTATTTTTAAGGATAAAAGCCCTTCCGTTAAAGTCAAGGCTGTATTTCCCTATGGTACCGCTTTGGTACTCTACTTCAATTTCCCCGTCTTCCAGGCCCAGCTTTTCTTCAGACAGCCTTATGATGTTCAGCAATTTAGACGGTTTAAGCCTGTGCTCATAATCATTGGCATCCCATAGCTGGAAGTTTACGGCTTTTTCATGCCTTATCACCCCGCCACAGTCAATAAAGCGCTTATCAATCTGCCCCACTTCTGTCACATGGAAATGTTCGGGTACCATTGCGCCGTTCTCCAGCTGAAATGCGACATCTTCGAGAGCAGGCAATATTTCTTTGATTTCAGATAGTTTCATAAAAAGTGTTTTTAATAATTATATATAGCAATATTGCGATTAATGATGATAAAAAAATGCCTTAGCAGCATTGGGTTGTGGTGATTTCCTGGTTGAAGAACGCATTGAATTCCTCCCGGATATTTTTCCATGCTTCTTCTTCAATGCAGTAGCAAACCGATTTGCCTTCTATCGATCCCCTGATGATGCCAATGTTCTTCAGTTCTTTTAAATGCTGCGAAATAGTAGGCTGTGCCAGTCCCAGTTCTTCTACCAGGTCGTTGCATATGCAGGCTTTTTGGTTAATGATGTGCTGCAGTATGGCTATCCTTGCAGGATGGCCCAAAACTTTCAGGAACGATGCCAGCTTGTTTTGTTCATCCGTGTGTATCTCGGTTTTTGTAATGCCCATATTAGTATGTTTATATTGCAATATTACGATAATAATTTTTATCTCCAATTAATTTTCCATAAAAAAAAAGCAGCAGGTACTCCCGCTGCTTTCTATGTATCTAAAGAGAATCTTTACAGGTCCTCTCTTTTATGCATCCTGAATTTCGCATTGTATTTATTGAATACGGCCTTTTCCTTTTCATAATATTGCATGTCCTGGTGGTCTTCCATCAGGAAGAGCAGTCCCCTGTAACGCTCTATGTTGGTTATGATCTCCATATGCTCTGCCTGCTGCTCCGATGGTGAATAACCGGCATAAAAGTCCAGGTTTTCCTGATATTTTTTAATGAGCTTGTCCAATAGCCTGCGTGCCTCATCCCTTTGCCCGGTTTCGTAGTAGCCCTGTACAAACGGCTCGAGCAGGGTGTAGTAGCCAAAATACTCTACCGGCATTTTTTTCATCGCCAGGTCAATAACCTTTTTAGCCTTGTCGCGCTTGCCTTCGTTTATCAGCGTTTCCATCAGCCTGGCCAGGTTGGTGCGGTAGGTAATGCTGTTTTTGCGGGTTTCCGGGTCATGGTATATGTCGGGGCTCTCGCTGTTGCCCCAGTCCCACGACATTACAATGTCGTACATCTTATCGGCATCAATGTGGCCCATGTCCAGCGGGCTGCCGTCTTTTGGTATCGGCGTGCGCACCGGTACCAGCTTATACACCATGCCGTCCAACTCCAGGTAATCCTTCATCCACAGGTAGTCGTCGTCGCCAAAGCTTCCGCCTGTGAAGTATATCGGGCGTTTCCAGTTGTTCTTGTGGAAAATATCGAGCATGATCATGCGGTTCTTGTACAGTGCATCGCCCTTAATGTCAATGTCGATATACGGAACTATAGAGTCGTACAGTGCAGGGGCAACAGCCTTATTGCGTATGATCTCATCCCTGTTTACCGTCATCCTAACCTTGTTGGTAGGGTAAAAGTTCACCATGTGGCCATTGCTCATTTCTCTCTGGGCCCTTGGGTCATCGGTACCCAGGAACTGCAGGAAGTCACCAAGTGCCCAGCGGGCATCGGTAGTTTTATTAAAGAAAATGTAGTCGCGCGTACCCGGCTTATACTGCTCGTGGGTAAATGATATTGGCATAGGTTCCGACTCATACGCTTTTGCCTTCATCTGGTCAATGTACCAGTCGGTCATCAGGAGGCTGGTGTTCACAATGCGCACATCGGTGCGGTAGCCTTCAATTTCCTGGGCGTACCACAATGGGAAGGTGTCGTTATCGCCAATGGTAAACAGTATGGCATCCTTGTCGCATGACGAAAGATAGGCTTTTGCCATGGCCAATGCTGTATAACGGCCTGAGCGGTCGTGGTCGTCCCAGTTTTGCGAAGCCATGAGTACCGGTGCGGCAAGAAGGGTAACCCCGATTACTACCGGCCCGGCCACTTTTGGCTGGAGGTATTTTTTAACGCCGTCATAAATGGCATACACCCCAAGGCCTATCCACATGGCAAACACGTAGAACGAGCCAACCAGCGCATAGTCGCGCTCGCGGGGTTCAAACGGCCTTTCGTTAAGGTATATTTTCAGTGCAAGGCCTGTAAACAGGAACAGCGCCAGCAATACATAGAAGCTTTTCGCGTCCTTTCTGGCATGGAATACAAAACCAATCACTCCGAGGATGAATGGCAGCAGGAAGTATACGTTGCGGCCTTTGTTGTTAGCCTGGTCAGACGGCAGGTTGTCCTGCGGGCCATACATCATTGTGTCTATCGGCTTGATGCCGCTTATCCAGTTGCCGTCAATCTTGTCCCAGCGGCCCTGTATGTCGTTTTGCCTTCCGGAAAAGTTCCACATCAGGTAGCGCCAGTACATATAGCCAAACTGGTATTGGACCATATACTGCATATTGTCCATAAACGATGGCTTCTCCACCAGGATATACCTGCTGTAACGCTTCAGGAATTTGTCATAATCCTGCAGATCCACATTTCCTTTGTTGAATTCGGCCCTGAACTGGTTCAGTTCGGCCTCAATCTGGCCGCGTGCTTCGGCCATGGCCATGCCCAGCTCTTCGTCGCTCAGCTGGTCAACCGGAAGCCCGTAGCGCATCAGCTCTTCGGCAAAATCGTAGTTAGGGTCTATGCGGAAGGTAACCGGCTTGGTAAACCTCATGTAGTTGGCCGCATGCTCGGTGCTCCACATCCTTGGCATAAAGCCTTTGTGGTTGTCGTCGGTATTTTGCCTGGCATTTATGTAGTTGTTTACAATAACATATTTACCGGTTTTATAATCCCTTTGGTAGTTGGGTTTTTCGTCTTCATACGGGTTGTCTTTGTCAAGGCCGGCATAAGTATCGGTATACATAGGCCCGTAAAAAAGCTTTTGCTCGCCATATTGTTCCCTGTTGTAGTAGGCCAGTACTTCGGCAGCATCCGAAGGCCTGTTTTCGTTGATGACCACGTTGGCATTAGCCCGTATCGGGAGCATCATCCAGGTAGAGAAGCCTATGAGGATAAACAGTACGCAAAGCAATATCGTGTTGTATAGGGCAAGGCCTTTTTTCCTGGTATAATTCAAGCCGAAGTAAAAGCCTGCAATGATGAGCAGCGCCATGAAAATGGTACCCGAGTTGAAAGGCATTCCCAGGCTGTTCACCATGAATATTTCGGTTTTCCCGAACAGCGCCATAGTGTACGGCAGCAGTAATTTAAAGATGAAAAGGAGTATTGCTACAATGATTGCATTCGCAATGATGAAGTTCTTAACCGTAACGGTCTTATAATTTTTAAAGAAATAGATGAACCCTATCGACGGTATGGTAAGCAGCGCCATAAAGTGAACGCCAAACGAAAGCCCTACTACCAGCGATATGATTAGCAGCCATTTGTGCCCGCGGGGGGTATGCATTTCCTGTTCCCATCGTAACCCGAGCCATAACAGCAGCGCAATGAGCAGCGATGCCATGGCATAAACCTCGGCTTCCACGGCATTGAACCAGAAACTGTCAGAGAATGTGTACGCCAGCGCTCCCACGGCAGACGCGCCCAGAACCGCTATGGCATTATTGTTATTGAATTCGGAAAATTTACTGATCACGGTGCGAAGCACGATCGTAAGGGACCAGAACATGAACAATATGGTAAAGGCGCTGGAGAATACCGACATCATGTTTACCATCAGGGCTACCTTGTCGTCGCCCGTTGCAAACATGGCAAAGAATGCCCCCATCATCTGGAAAAGCGGTGCTCCCGGAGGGTGGCCTACCTCAAGCTTGGCGGCAGTGGCAATGTATTCGCCACAATCCCAAAAGCTCAGGGTGGGCTCTACAGTAAGCGAATAGGTGATCAGTGCAATGGCAAAAACGGCCCACCCGAGGATGGTATTCCATTTTTTGAAATTGAATGTTATCATGAAGATATGGGTTATTCCGAATTAATCTAACTGCAAAGAAACTATTTTTTTGTGTAAGGTTATGCTGTTTTTTGAGTGATGTTAGGAATTTAACCTAAATTCCATTAGATATGACTACGCATTTGTCATCGCATGTCATGGAGCGATCTTTCTGCTCAGACTGCGGTTTATAAGGAAAGGCTGCTTTGTGCCTCGCAGTGACAGCCACATGAGGATCAAAAGCAAAGGCCACAAAGCTGTATATAGCTAAGTGGCCTTTCGTATGCTGTTTAAGTAATTACTTACTTCTTTACTGCCGTGAATTTGCCGTTAGGCTGGTGCAGCACCAGTTCCTTAACCTTGCCGTTTTCACTAATGAATTCCGCTTTGTAACCGTCAAGTGTCGGGATCACATACATTGTTTTCGAAGTTGGGTTAAGCTCATATTCGGGCTGGCCGGGAACAAACATATACAGCTTGCCCTCTCTAACCGAAACTTTCACCGTCATTCCGGCAATCTCGTAATTCCCGGTATAATCGTTAAGTACATCGTTCTCTACCGTTATGGTTTTCGGCGTACGCTTAAATTCTATCGGGTGGTCCAATGATTGCTCTACTTTTATTTTTACACCTGATATTTCGCCGGCATCATTTGATGAGAAATTAAAGAACATACCGTTACTTTCCTCCGAAGTATCGATGCCATCCTTAGCATCATACGGTGCAAAGATGTCGTAGTGTTTGTGCTTCAGGTAAAATTTCGTCTGTTGGAATTCGGCGAACAGCGAATCGTTTTTCTTTACGATTTCAAAGGTGCCGTATCCCGGGTTGGTAAACAGTCCTGTATAATCGTCCAGCGGGTGTGAAGCGCCTTTAGAAGCGGTTTCCTCTTTTTTCATGCTCTTTTTAGCTTCTTCTTCGGCTTCCTTTTCTTTCCTAAGGTTTTTTTTCAGCTCTTCATTCCAGTTGGTAGTCTTTACGCCCAGCATCCTGTCGGCAATGGTGTTGCGAACCAGTGATGGTATCGACGATCCATTTTGGTTGGCGAGCACCACGATGCCTATCTCATCAGCGGGGAAAAACACCACGCTGGCCGAAAAGCCGTCGATGTTGCCACCATGCTCAACCCTGTAATGCCCTTTGTACGACGACAGCATCCAGCCGTATCCGTAATTGGCCAGGAAGGTATTCGGGAATTCCTTCGACGGCAGCCCGCCATGGATAACGGCGTGCGAACTCATCGCCTCACTGGTGTAGTTTTCCGGCAGTATCTCTTTGCCGTTGTACTTTCCTTTATTGATCCACATGATGAGCCATTTGGCCATGTCGTTTGCGCTGCTGTTGATGGCTCCTGCCGGTGCCATGGCCGCAATGTCATAATAATCGGTTTTGGTTATCACATCTTTTGTCAGGTCGTACCCAAAGGCAGCATTGTCGGCTGCCTTCATCTCGGCTATCGAAACATTGGTGCGCGACATTCCCAGCGGTGTAAGAAAACGCTCGCGGATGTTATCCTCCCAGCTTTTGCCGGTTATCTTTTCGGCAATCACTCCCTGCACGGTAAACATGAAGTTGTTGTAATGCCACTGTTCCCTCAATCCTGCAAACGGTTCCTGGTATTTTATACGCTGTATGATGCTGTCCCTGCTGTGGGTAGGGAAAAGGTACCACGAAAAGTCGTGGCGCGGTATGCCGGTACGGTGGCTCATCAGGTCGGTAATGTTCACGTTGCCGTTCAGGTCGTTGTTGTAAAACTGGAGTTCCGGAACATATTTCAGTGGGCTGTCATCAAAGTCCAGCTTTCCGTCGGCCCTGAGCAATCCCAGCACTGCCGAGGTAAATGCCTTGGTGCTTGAACCGATTGCGAAGAGCGTGTTGGCATCGGCAGGTAATTTCTTCTCGTAGTCCCTGTAGCCAAACCCGGCTGAGTAGATCACTTTGTCTTTTTCAACTACAGCTACCGAAAACCCGGCTGCCTGAGCGGTCTGCAATAGTGCGTTCAGGTCTTTGTCAATGCCTTTCAGGCGTTTGTCGGTTTGGGCATTCGCCGAAAGGCCGATTAAAAGTAATAAGGTAAGCGTAATGTATTTATTCATAAAGGTGTGTTTTATTGGTTCTTTTTCGTTGCTCAATTTTCATTATAACCAAATTGTCTGCTTTGTAAAACTTCTTTCCACCAACTTTCATTGTTAATAATAATTTGGTCGTCAGTAGTTGATTTGTAAATGCTAAGAATTGAGTATTTGAAATTTTGTTTAATGTGGTCAAAAGTTAGCTTTTTAAGTCCGGCATTTCCCCCGTGACCATTGTTTGCATATGATATCCAGCGTCCTAAAATCATGTTATCTCCGTATGCTGATCCAACATATTTTTTTCCGTTTGAAATGTCGGTCATTAAGTAAACTCCTTTTTGATTTTGAAGTGCAGTTTTCCAAGTGTCCTTTTCTAATACTCGGTTCATTTCGTTCCAAGAGATATTTACTTTTTCGTAGCCTGGAAATATGTCGTTGTCAAAAGTGTCAGGCAAAATTTGATATACATAACAATCGTCAATAACCGATTCAGCATTACGAATCATTGTCTGTGCTTTGTTCTTAAACGTTACGATTAAACGACCTAGATATTTTTTGTATTCGGGCAGATCTTGATATTCGTAACCAACTCCGTTAAGTATATTCAAGTCATTAGTTACTTTTCCAATATGAAACAACAACCAAAGATCTTCATTGCGTTTTATCTTAACAAATCCAATAGTGATTTGTCCTGCTTTGTATGATTTGTTCTTGTTATAATTCCAATATTGACCACCAAGCATTGTAGATATATCGCCATTTTTAAAAAGCTCTATCGGATTCCAGTTTTGGGCGAACATTAAATTGAAACGAATCTTCACATCGTTAAGATTGTCAAGTAGTAATATGTCGTTTAATTTAATTTTGTCCATTTTATATAATCTTTTCTTTTCGGGTTTCGTCCTGAATTGTGAAAAATTTTACTGCTTCGCAATGTGGCAAATTTTAGCACTAGAATTCAATAGATTGCTACTACTGAGCCTCTTTAAAATCACTACCTACTCATTCGGCCTCTTAAACCTCGCAAACATACCGTTGGCTTTGTTAAATGCCGCTTTAGATGCCTCAAAGAATTCCATATCGTTATTCTCTTCCATGATGATAAGAAGCGTCCTGTAGGCTTCAATTGAACTCATAATGTCGCTTGCGCCAAGGTTTTGGTCGGCCACAGGTAATGATTTATAGTAATTGAGCGTTTCGGTATATTTGCCTATGAGCTTTGTCAGTAATTCGCGCGCTTCTTTTTTGCGGCCTGTCTGGTAGTACAGCCCTGCAAAAGGCTCGGAGATGAAGTAGTAGCCGTAATAATCTACAGGCATATTCTTCATTGCCAGGTCTGTCACTTTACCGGCCTTGTCAAGCTTGCCCTCCTTCACCAGAGCATCGCCAAGCCGTGCCAGGTTCTTCCGGAAACTGATGCTGTTTTTCTTTGTTTGCGGGTCGTGGTATATGCCGGTGTCGCCACCATTGCCCCAGTCCCATTTCATGACTATGCTGTACATATCGTCCGCGTCAATATAGCCCATGTCCAGCGGGCTTCCATCTTCCGGTATCGGGGTCTTTACCGGCACCAGCTTGTATACCATGCCTTCCAGTTGGAGGTAGTTTTTCAGCCAGGCATAGTCTTCGTCGTCAAACCTTCCGCCTGCAAAATAGATAGGCCTCTTCCAGTTGTTGGTGCGTATGATGTCCAGCATCACCAGGCTGTGTTTGTATATGGCTTCGTCCGGCAGGGTAATGTCCATATGCGGGACGATGGAATCATAACGCTGTGGCGAAACGACCTTGTTTTTGATTACGGTTTCCTTATCTACCGGGAAGCGTATATTCCTTATGGGGTAGTAGTTTACACTATGCCCATTATTCAGTGGGACTTTAGCCCGTTCGTCTTCAAGGGTCACAAACTTCATGAAGTCGTTGATGTTCATGGCCGAATCCTTAGCCTTACCCAGCGGATTGTAGAAGAGGAAGTCGCGTGTACCATCCACGTACTGGTCGTGTGTAAGGGTGATAGGTACAGGGTCCGACATATATGCCTTACGCTTCATCTGGTCAATGTACCAGTCCGTTGGCAACAGGGTAGAGCATACAATGCGCACATCGGTTCGGAAACCTTCTATTTCCTGAGCATACCAAAGCGGGAAAGTATCGTTGTCGCCTACGGTAAAGAGTATGGCATTCGGCTCGCAGGAATCCAGGTAAGCCTTTGCCATCGACAGTGCCGTGTAGCGCCCAGATCGGTCGTGGTCGTCCCAGTTTTGCGATGCCATCAGCACCGGTGCGGCAAGCAGCGTTACTCCAAGTACCACAGGCATGGCAATTTTGGGAGCCAGGTATTTTTTGATGCCGTCGTAAATGGCGTATACGCCAAAGGCGATCCACATGGCAAATACATAGTACGAACCTACAAGCACATAATCGCGTTCGCGTACCTCAAACGGCCTTTCGTTAAGGAATATTTTCAGTGCAATGCCCATGAAAAGGAAGAGCGCCAGCAGTACATAAAAGCTTTTCAGGTCTTTCCTGGCATGGTATACCGCACCAATGATCCCTAGGATGAACGGCAGTAAAAAATATATATTGCGCCCCTTGTTGTTCTTCATGTCGGTGGTAAGGGCATGTTGCGGGCCAAGCCTCATCTCATCGATAAAGGTGATGCCGCTGAGCCAGTTGCCGTTGTTGTCCATTTCGCCCTGTACATCGTTCTGGCGGCCTGCAAAGTTCCACATCAGGTAGCGCCAGTACATGTAGCCAAATTGGTATTCGAACATATAAGCCATATTATCGCCAAAAGATGGCTTCTCCACGGTCAGGTAATTTTTATAATGCCTCAGGAACTTGTCATACTCCTTATAGCCTACATCGCCCTTGGCAAAAGCTGCCCGGAACTCATTGATAACCGCTTCCAGTTCACCCTTTATCTGGCCTATGGCAGCGGCGGCTTCCTGCGGTTCCATGGTCTCGATGTCAATGCCATAACGCAGCAATTCACTGCCATAGTCATAATTGGGGTCAATCCTGAAATTTGGCGGCCCGGAAAAACTCATGTAGTTGGCAGCATGGTCGGTGCTGGTCATCCTTGGCAGGAATGCGGTGTGGGTTTCATCAGGGTTTTGCTTGGCATTCTTGTAGTTGTTTACAATCTTGTATTTGCCGGTAGCATAATCGCGTTCGTAGTTGGGCTTGGCATCCTTGTACGGATTCTCCTTATCAAGCCCACTGTATATTTCGGTGTAAAGCGGCCCGAAGAATGTTTTCTGTTCGCCATACTGCTCGCGGTTGTAGTAGGCCAAAAGCTCTGCGGCATCCGATGGCTTGTTCTCGTTGATCACTACTTCGGCATTGGCACGTATTGGGAGCAGCATCCAGGTAGAAAACCCTATGAGCAGGAACAGCAGGCAAAGCAATACGGTATTCAACAGGGCTTTTCCATTTTTTTGTGTGTAGCGCAGGCCAAAATAAAAAAAGGCCGCAATGACAAGGAAAATGAATATGGTGCCTGAGTTGAACGGAAGGCCCAGGCTGTTGACCATGAATATCTCCGTGCGTCCGAAAAGCGCCATGGTGTAAGGCAGGAGAAACTTGAATACAAAGAAAAGTATGGCTATAGTAACAACATTGGCAATGATGAAATTCTTTACCGTTACCGTTTTGTAGTTTTTAAAGAAATAAATAAGCCCTATCGAAGGAATGGTGAGCAACGCCAAAAAGTGTACGCCGAACGAAAGCCCGAGGACAAGCGATATGAGCAGCAGCCACCTGTTGCCTCTTGGGGATTGCATTTCCTCGCCCCATTTGAGGCCGGCCCAAAAAAGTATGGCTATGAGGAGCGATGCCATTGAGTATACTTCGGCTTCGGTAGCGTTGAACCAAAAGCTGTCCGAAAACAAAAAGGCAAGCGACCCTACAGCGGCGCTGCCCAGTACCATAAGGGCATTGTTACGGTTAAACTCTGCAAATCCCAACACCAGGTTTTTAAGTAGTATCGTAAGCGACCAAAACATGAGGAGGATGGTGAATGCACTCGAGACTACTGAAACCATGTTGACCATCAGGGCTATTTTATCGTCACCCGGTGCAAACATAGAGAAAAATGCCCCTGCCATCTGGAAGAGCGGCGCACCCGGGGGGTGGCCCACCTCAAGCTTGGCAGCGGTGGCAATATATTCGCCGCAGTCCCAAAAGCTAAGGGTACGTTCTACGGTAAGGCTGTAAACAATGAAGGCTATGGCAAAGAGACACCATCCTGTAATGGTATTCCACTTCCTGAAGTCCTGGTTTGTCATGTAATTGGGTAAGAAATTGGTTTAATTATATTACAAAGAAAAGCTATTTTACTGCTTACCAAACGGTGAAACTATTTTTTTGATATTTTTTCCTGAAAAATTTGCAATAAAAAAATTATGTGCTACATTTGCACCCGCAATCAGGTACTACAGCGGTTGTGCGAGCAAAAGCAGTAGTGTTTAAAAGCAAAAATTGGTCTATGGTGTAATGGTAACACTACTGATTTTGGTTCAGTCATTCTAGGTTCGAGTCCTAGTAGACCAACAAAAAACCTCTCAAGCAATTGAGAGGTTTTTTTGTTTCTTATTGTTATTGCGAGGAGGAACGACGAAGCAATCTTTTCTGGTTAAAACATACGGTTGTTAATGAAAGATTGCTGCGCTCGATGCTTCCACTTGCAATGACGGGATGTTGAATATCTGTATGTGTTTTCTTGCTTAATAAGATTCCGGGATTTTGTAAAATATAAAACCCCAAAGGTTTTTGGACTTTTGGGGTTTGCAGATGTTATTTTGTCGAAAAATTATATCCTGAATGTTACCACGGGCCTTACCGAATGGTTGACAAGGTCTTCGCTGATGCTTCCGTTGAAGAAGTGGGCGAGCCCCTGCCTGCCGTGCGTGCACATGCCTATCAGGTCGGCATTGACGCTGTTGGCAAAGTGCAGGATGCCTTTTTCTACATTCACATCATTATATACGTGGGTAGTGTAGCCGTTAGCGACCTGGAACCCGGATATGAAATCGTGCATTTTCTTTTCGGCGGCGTGGGTCGATTTAAAATCGTTTGGCGTGTTAACGAACACAAGATGAAGGTGGATGCCGAACATGTTGGCGAAGTCGACCACTTTGGCAAACGGTTTTTTGATCTCGTCAGTGAAATTTGAAGCAAACACGAATTTTTGCGGATTGAACTCACCTTCGTCTTTTTTGATTACAAGAACAGGCACGTCAGATGTCCTTACAACTTTCTCGGTATTGGATCCGATGAACATTTCGCGGAAGCCGCTGGCGCCATGCGATCCCATTACTACAAGGTCGATGCCGTGTTTTTTACTGTGCGAAATGATTCCGTCGAAAGCCCTGTCGAACTGGATGGCTTCAACAACAGGTATGCCTTCAAGAAAAGGTTCCCGCAGGATGTCTTCAAAACGCTCGCGTGTCTTTTCCATAAAGAACATCACCTCAGGGAGATCGCTGCTGCTGCCTACTGCGTTGCTTTCGCCAATCCCGTCGCTGGCCAGTGCCGGAAGTTCCAGCATGTGCAGCAGGAATATTTCGCCGTCATTTTCGCGTGCAATCTGTGCTGCGACCTTTAGGGCATATTCAGCGTGTTCGGAGAAGTCAGTAGGTACTAGGATTTTTTTCATGGTTTTAAAATTAACAAGATTTTGGTTGGAAATTTAATACAATAAAGGTAGGTATTAATTTCGGATTAACCAATGATTTTCAAGATTTATCTAATGATTTTCAAGTTATAAAAAAAAGTCATATATTTGCAGGGTTATTTAATAATCACTAAATAATGAGGGGACAGGAGTCCCCTCTTTTTATACAATTATGACATTCAGGGAAAAAGTGGCATCTCTGTTGGAAAAGGGCCTGGAAGAGCATCCCTCGCTCTTTCTCATAGAACTCTCCATAACAGGGGCCAACAAAATAGTGGTAACGCTTGATGGCGATAACGGGGTAACCCTTCAGGACTGCATTGATATCAGCAGGGCCATAGAGCATAACCTGGACCGTGAAGAGGAAGACTTTTCGCTGGAAGTGGCTTCGGCCGGGGCAACGACCCCTATGGTAAACCCGAGGCAGTACAAAAAAAACATTGGCAGGACGCTTAAGGTTAAAACGGCCGATCAGGAAATCGAGGCTGAAATAACCGATGCGAACGACGAGCATATTGTTTTGGAATGGCAGGCCCGTGAGCCAAAACAAATAGGAAAAGGAAAAGAAACCGTCCAAAAAAGGGTTGAGATACCTTATTCGGACATTAAAGAAGCAGTTGTTGTAATAAAATTTTAAAAAAATAAAGAGTTGGCATGGAAAATCTCGCATTAATAGATTCGTTTTCAGAGTTTAAAGATGATAAGCTTATAGATCGCGTTACGCTGATGGCGATACTTGAAGATGTATTCAGGAACGCGCTGAAAAAGAAATACGGGTCGGATGATAACTTTGACATCATCATCAACCCTGATAAAGGCGATATGGAGATATGGAGGAACCGTGTAGTGGTTGCCGACGGAGAGGTAGAAGATCCTAACCAGGAAATATCACTTACCGAAGCCAGGAAAATCGAGCCGGACTTTGAAGTTGGAGAAGATGTGTCGGAAGAAGTGAAGCTTATCCAGCTGGGCCGCAGGGCGATACTGGCATTACGACAAAACCTGATCTCTAAGATACACGAGCACGACAATACCAACCTGTACAAGCAGTTTAAGGATCTTATTGGCGATATTTATACGGCAGAAGTACACCACGTAAGGCCAAAAGCCGTAATTTTGGTGGATGATGAGGGCAACGAAATCGTTTTGCCGAAAGAAAAACAGATACCATCCGACTTTTTCAGGAAGGGAGACAACGTACGCGGCATCATTGAAAATGTGGAGCTGAAAGGCAACAAGCCGCAAATCATTATGTCACGCACATCCGAAATGTTCCTTGAGAAGTTGTTCGAACAGGAGATACCTGAGGTTTTCGACGGCCTTATTACCGTAAAAAAAGTGGTAAGGATCCCGGGCGAAAAAGCGAAGGTGGCAGTAGATTCTTATGATGACAGGATTGACCCGGTAGGTGCCTGTGTGGGTATGAAAGGATCGCGAATCCACGGCATCGTGAGGGAGCTTGGCAACGAGAACATCGACGTGATCAATTATACTACCAATACACAATTGTATATATCCAGGGCGCTTAGTCCGGCTAAAGTGTCTTCCATCAAAATCGATGAGGCCAATGGCAGGGCAGAGGTATTCCTTAAGTTGGAGGAAGTTTCAAAGGCCATAGGCCGAGGCGGGCACAATATTAGGCTGGCAGGATTATTGACAGGATATGAGCTTGACGTTATCCGCGAAGGCAATGCTGCAGAAGATGAAGATGTTGAGCTGACAGAATTCTCAGACGAGATAGAGGGCTGGATCATTGAGGAGTTTGCAAAAATAGGCCTTGATACTGCCAGGAGCGTACTAAGGCAGGATGTGGCCGACCTTGTGAGGAGGACCGACCTTGAGGAAGAAACCATCCTTGATGTTGTCAGGATATTGAAGGAGGAATTCGAGGACTAAGGCTAACCGACACAACACAACACAACAAAGAAGATAATTTAATAAGATTGTATGTCTGAAGAAAGAGCAATAAGAATAAACAAAGTATTAAGGGAATTGAATATTTCGCTTGACAGGGCAGTGGAGTTCCTTAAGGAAAAAGGACACGCCATTGAGGCCAGCCCTAATGCCAAGATATCAGGCGACGAATACAATGCCCTTTTCAACCAATTTTCTGCCGACAAAGGAAAAAAAGACGCTTCCCTCGAAGTAAGTGAGGAAAAGAGGAAAGAGAAGGAAGCGCTTCGCATAGAGCGCGAACGCGAGATGGAAGAAAAGAGGAAGCAGGAAGAGGACAGGCAGCGCCATGAAGTGATAAAAGCGAAAGCATCACTGTCGGGCCCTGTTGCCGTGGGCAAAATTGACCTTGATGCCAAAAAGAATGAGCCTGCTTCAGACACGCCTTCTAAACCTGAGCCACAAGCAGCAGCGCCTGTACTGCAACAGGAACAACCCAAACCTGCCGAGCCCAAGGCGGAGCCGGTTAAGGAAAAACCTGCTGCCGAAGCGCCTAAAGCAGCACAGGAAGCACCAGAAGAAGAACCAAAACCAGTAGCTCAGGAGCCTGCACAGCCTGCGGCTCCCGGTGATGAAAAAATACAGACCCAATACCAAAAACTTACCGGGGCTACCTTTACAGGGCAAAAAATCGACCTTTCGCAGTTCGATAAGCCTAAGAAGAAAAAAGAAGACTTCCGTAAGGATGGTCCGAGGCCCGGTGCCAATAATACAGCAGGGGGAGGCGCAGGCCAAAACCAGCAGGGTGGTGCCGATAAAAAGAAACGCAACAGGATTACCCCTAAGCCGCAAGGACAGGGAGGTCCGGGGCAGGGCGGCCAGAACAGGCCGGGCCAGCAGGGCGGCAACAAATTTGGCCCTAATACAGGCAAACGTCCGGCCATTGTAGCCAAGGTAGAGCCTACCGAAGAAGAAGTTAAGAACCAGATCCGCGAGACCCTCGAAAAGCTTCAGGGCAAAGGAGGAAAATCCAAAGCGGCAAAATACAGGAGGGATAAGCGTGACAGCCACCGCCAGAAGTCGGACGACGAACAAAGGATGCTCGACGAAGGCAGCAAGACGCTTAAGGTTACCGAATTTGTAACCGTTGGTGAGATCGCTACCATGATGGATGTGCCTATCACTAAAGTTATATCGGTATGTATGTCGCTGGGCATCATGGTAACCATGAACCAGAGGCTTGATGCCGAAACCCTTACCATTGTAGCCGATGAATTTGGGTATGAAGTGGAATTCATCACTACCGACATTGAAGAAGCGATGGAAGTTGTGGAGGACAGGGAGGAAGACCTTGTATTCAGGGCTCCGATCGTTACTGTAATGGGCCACGTTGACCACGGTAAGACATCTCTGCTTGACTACATCCGTAAGGAAAATGTGATTGCGGGCGAATCGGGTGGTATCACGCAGCATATCGGTGCCTACGGGGTAACCCTTGACAACGGGCAAAAGATAGCATTCCTCGATACACCGGGCCACGAAGCGTTTACCGCGATGAGGGCCAGGGGTGCGCAGGTTACGGATATTGCGATCATCGTTATCGCGGCAGACGACGACATCATGCCACAGACGAAGGAAGCCATCAACCACGCACAGGCAGCTGGTGTTCCCATCATTTTTGCAATCAACAAAGTGGATAAGCCGGCGGCAAATCCTGAAAAGATAAAAGAGAGGCTTGCGGGCATGAACCTCCTGGTGGAAGACTGGGGCGGTAAAATACAGTCGCATGACATTTCGGCCAAAACAGGCCTTGGTGTGAAAGACCTTCTTGAAAAAGTATTGCTTGAGGCCGAGATACTCGACCTTAAGGCCAACCCGGACAAAGCGGCTGTAGGTACAGTTGTAGAAGCGTTTCTTGATAAAGGTCGCGGCTATGTATCGACAGTGCTTGTACAGGGCGGTACACTTAAAGTGGGCGACTATGTCCTTGCAGGTAAGCACCACGGCAAGATCAAGGCGATGCACGACGAGCGTGGCCACAATGTAAAATCAGCAGGCCCATCGACACCTATATCGATACTTGGACTTGATGGCGCGCCAACGGCGGGTGACAAGTTCAGTGTATTCGAAGACGAAAGGGAAGCAAAACAGATCGCTGCCAAGCGTACCCAATTGATGCGCGAGCAGTCGGTACGTACGCAGAGGCACATTACCCTTGCCGAGATTGGAAGGCGTATTGCCCTTGGGCAGTTCAAGGAACTTAACATTATCCTTAAAGGTGACGTGGACGGTTCGGTAGAAGCGCTATCAGACTCGTTCTCGAAACTTTCGACCGAAGAGATACAAATCAACATCATACACAAAGGCGTTGGTGCGATTACCGAATCGGACGTATTGCTTGCTTCGGCTTCGGATGCGATCATCATCGGGTTCAACGTTCGCCCTTCTGCAAGTGCAAGGACGCTGGCCGACAAAGAGGAAATCGACATCAGGAACTACTCGATCATCTATGATGCCATCGACGACCTTAAAGACGCAATGGAAGGCATGCTTTCGCCTGAGCTTAAGGAGGAAGTTACCGGTACAGCCGAGATACGCGAAACGTTCAAGATTTCGAAAGTGGGTACCATTGCAGGATGTATGGTTACTGACGGCAAGATATTCAGGAATTCCAAGATCAGGCTCATCCGCGACGGCGTAGTTATCTACACCGGGGAACTTGCCGCGCTGAAACGCTTTAAGGACGACGTGAAGGAAGTTTCCAAAGGTTACGACTGTGGTATGCAGATCAAGAACTACAACGACATACAGCAACTGGACATCGTCGAGGCCTACCAGGAAGTAGAAGTGAAGAAGAAGCTGAAATAATCTTTAGCTTTCAGATATACGAAACCCATGCGTGAGCATGGGTTTTTTATTTGATACGGCTATGTTTTCGCGCACCCATTGACAATTGTTGTTTTCGTTCCCCTTCCCCTCCCCTTGAGAGGTGCCCATAGGGCGGGGTGGTTAAAAACACCTTCAATATCTCTACGACTGCCTAAACCACCCCGGCTTTTAGCCACCCCTCCGGGGGTAGGGAAGAGCTCCACTCGTACCGATCAATACTTCGATGCCTATGAAAGACTGCTTCGTGCATCGCAGTGATGGTACACATAAATCGTTCTGTCACGGCAAAAAAAACGCCCTCCTGTTAAAGAGAGCGATTTTCCAATATAAAGGTTAGTAACAATTATAAGTTGAAGGTGGCTTTTACCTTATCCACATAGTCCAGTTTTTCCCATGTAAACAGCTCTACCGTAACCTCTTTGGTTTCGCCGCTTGGCGATTTGAAGGTTTTGGTAACCGTTTCGGGCGTGCGGCCCATGTGTCCGTAGGCAGCCGTTTCACTGTAGATAGGGTTCCTCAGCTTCAGGCGCTGCTCGATGAAGTAAGGGCGCATGTCGAACAGCCCCTCTACTTTTTTAGCGATCTCGCCGTCGCTCAGGCCTGTTTTGCCTGTGCCGTAGGTGTTGATGTAAATACCCATAGGCTTAGCCACACCGATGGCATAGGATACCTGTACCAGTATCTCATCGGCTACACCGGCAGCAACAAGGTTCTTGGCAATGTGGCGCGTGGCGTAGGCAGCGCTGCGGTCTACCTTGCTTGGGTCTTTGCCCGAAAAGGCACCACCACCGTGGGCTCCCTTACCACCGTAGGTATCTACGATGATTTTCCTGCCTGTAAGTCCTGTATCGCCGTGAGGCCCGCCGATTACGAACTTACCCGTAGGGTTGATGTGGTATTGTATGTTGTCGTTGAAAAGGTGTGCGTACTGCGGGTTGTTCTTCACTACCCTTGGTACCAGTATTTCGATGATGTCTTTCTTGATCCTGGCAAGCATAGCCTCTTCAGCATCAAAATCATCATGCTGTGTAGAGATCACTATGGCATCGATGCGCACCGGCTTGTTATGGTCATCATATTCCAGCGTTACCTGGCTTTTGGCATCGGGGCGAAGGTATTTTATCTCGTTGTTTTCGCGGCGAAGTTCAGCCAGTTCCTGTAGCAGCTTGTGCGAAAGGTTAAGTGCAAGCGGCATATAATCAGCGGTTTCGTTGGTCGCGTAACCGAACATCATGCCCTGGTCGCCCGCGCCCTGGTCTTCCTTATTCTGGCGGTCCACACCCTGGTTGATGTCCTGCGACTGCTCGTGTATGGCTGAAAGCACACCACACGAGTTGGCCTCGAACATGTATTCGCTCTTGGTATAGCCAATTTTCTTGATCACATCGCGTGCGATTTGCTGCACGTCGAGGTATATTTTGGATTTTACTTCGCCGGCAAGAATCACCTGGCCAGTAGTAACAAGGGTTTCGCAGGCTACCTTCGACTCAGGGTCGAAAGCAAGAAAATTATCGATCAGCGCATCAGAGATCTGGTCAGCAACTTTGTCAGGATGTCCTTCGCTCACGGACTCCGACGTAAATAAATATGCCATTAGTAAACTATTTTGCGGGAGGTAAGTGATGCAGCCGCTAAAGGGAAGGGAATTCCTGCTTTAGCATTTTTTATTGAGGTTGCAATCAGACAAATTTTTCCTCCGGATTTATAAGGTGCAAATGTATAAAACAGTAACGGAATAAAAAAAAGGTTTTACTATTTATTCAGCACATGAAATTTTAGATTGCCAGAATTTAAGCAAATGCAAAGAGTCTGGCTTTAATAGAAAAAGACAGTTTATTTAATTCACCGTGTAAACCAAGCGCAAACGATTTCTGTTAAAGTTTAAAATTATGCTTGCATATATTAAAAATAGTGTCGAAGTTTGTTAAAGTCAAAATCGAGAAAAAATGATCTTTATTAAATCCCAATACCGTTGCTTTATGTGGAACCACTCCACAGGGGCCGTTATTGCATGATTGTAAAGTCTTAAACCGACATAATCTGTAAAGGCCCCCGCAATAAAAAGCAGGGGCCTTTTGTTTTTAATATACATCAATAGAAGAGTAGTACAATGAATACCGTTATCCGCACATCGTCACACCGCCAGCATATCTGTTTTACATGGATGTACTGTAAGCGCGCGCCGTTGCCAAAGAGGATAACCCCATCTTAGTTTTTAGAATTCAAATTCAGATAAGGTCCTTTGGCAACAGTGCTAAAGGGCCTTTTTTGTTACAGTTCAATCATTAATCACAATAAAATCGCTAATCATGAAAACGCAAATTAACGTACTCGGATACACAGGCAACAACAGCCAGTTTGTAGTGAAGACCCTCAATGCCAATCTGAGGATGGACCAAAATGAAAAATACCCTGAGTTGGAAGGCCCCAACCCTTACGAATACATCCTGGCCGGCTTTGCCGGGTGCATCAATGCCCTTGGGCAGGAGGTAGCCGCAGAGCAGGGGATAGCGCTCCGTTCGCTACAGATCGAGATAACCGGCAGCCTTGAAAAGGAAGGCAGGGCGGCACGCCCGGGCTTCAGGAACATCGAGATCACCCTAAAGCCGTCATCTGCCGCATCGCTAGATGTACTGCAAAACTGGATGAAAGAAGTACAGCACCGAAGCCCCGTATATGATACGCTGGTGAACAACACTCCCGTACACCTGAACCTGTACAAGGAGTACACCTATAACTAAGGTTACTAACCCGGAAACACCTGCTTAGCCGGAAAATGCGGCAGGTGTTTTATAAGATATATTGTCCGATATTTTGTAATGCGAATGTCATATTGAGCGCAGTCGAAATGCGGCATTTTCATTATTTCAGGCTTCTCGACTGCGCTCGAAGTGACAGCAGGAACTTGGTAAAATGTCGGATATGCTGTAAAATAAGTTTGTTTTAAGTTGTTTTGTTTGTTTGTGAAAGAACTGCCTTCGGGCAACTGCAGGCAGTTTCTTTTTTTAAAAATTGTAAAGTAATGGCCAAAAGGATAAATATAGTGCTGTTCGGCATAGGGAATACCGGCAGCGCGCTCATCAATAAAGTATTGAAAGAACGTAAGGAACTCGTGCTGGAACGCAAGGTGGACCTGAGATTCCCTGTAATCACCAATTCAACCGTAGCCTTTTTTGAGAAGGAAGGCGCCAACTATTCATGGGAGGCCAATTTCATACAGTTTGCAATACCCTTTAAGCTTGAGGATGTGCTGTATTACCTGATGGAGAATAACATTGACAACCTCATTGCCGTAGATGCCACTGCCAGCGCCGCCCTTGCTGCTGAGTACCCCGATCTGGTAAAGAGCGGGTTCAGCATTGTAACGGTGAACGAAAGCCTGGGCTACCTGCCGGATAATTTTGAGAAGGGTGTACAGTTCCTGGCTGAAAGCCGCGGGTTGGAATACCGCTCGGTGGCCAATGAAGTTAAGAGTAAAGAAGCCGCAGCTGAAGCGCTTTTTGATGCCATACTGGATGTGGCGGAGAAAAAGAGCAAGGCAGCGTAAAAATATAAGTTTGTTTGGTTTGTTTGTTTATTTGGTAAATCCCGGGCTGAGAAGTCCGGGATTTTATTTGTAACGGGATTTCGTGTCATATCGAGCGCAGTCGAGATGCATTAAAAGGGAATTTCGTTATACAAGGCTTCTCGACTGCGCTCGAAGTGACAATGAGCACGAAGTAGGATCATTTTAGCTTTATCCTCTTTTTCTTCTCCACAATATCTCCGTAATCATCATCCCAGTTTTTGTAATGCAGGTAATAATTTCGCCCTTTTTTGATGACACGTGCGGCATCGGATTCGTCATCGTTAAAAGCGTTGGCTTGGGCGAGTGTATTCCATTTTTTGCCGTCATAGCTTAGCACGTAGATGTTGTGGCAGCAGCCGTGGGAGTAATATGTTGCCATAATGATTTCCTCCCTGCCATCCCCGTTCATATCGGGTAAAGACTCTAAATCCATGCCATAGCACATAGATTCGGTAATATCGGGGATGCCGTTGCCAAATTTAGCAGTCATGTAACAGGTGCCACGCCCGCACTCACCGGATATGGAATCGTTGGCTTCAACCACCCGGTCATATTCTACAGTAACGCTATCTTTTATTTTATCACCGTTAATGTCACCCAGCAAGTAGTGATTCCGGAAAGTTTCTATCCGCTCGCCCTCGGCAAGGAAAGTAAAAGCCGGGTCAACCCACACTTTGTACGGGATGTTTTTTGGGTTGTCAATTACAGCTTTCAGTTTATAGTACTTACTGTTACCGTCACATCCCTTGGAATTATTGACGGTGATGATGATGGAGTCGTTCTTTACTTTGGCGGATGCAGTGTAGTCCCCACATTCCAGTAAGTTATAGTACTTAGTTGCGGCTATTGTGCTATTTTCCTTCTTCAAGTCAAGGATTTCCTCTTTCTCCAGTTTTTTGATAGCATCGGTTACGGATACATCAGGGATTTGGGAGATGGTAATGGTGATGGGTTTGGCATCAGTTTGCGCTTTTATTCCGCATAAAGGAAGAATCAGCAATAAAAGCAGGTAATAAGGTTTCATTTTGGAATGATTTGCCCTGCTAATATAATGATTTGGCAAACTCATGGGTAAGATTTGCTTTTTAAAAATCTATTCCCTTACTTTGCACTGTTCTTTTACACACTGAACCGTTATCACGAAAGGCAGAGGGAATAGACCCTGTGAAGCCTTAGCAACCCTTTATCTTTAAAGAAGGTGCTAAATTCTACCAAACTCACGTGCGGATAGATAACAAACGAAATACTTCTCCGGTATTTCCCACTCCAATCTTGATGACATAATAGTAATTTACGCGCGAAAAGCAGGAGCGAGTCCTGTTCCCGCTACAGGTTTTTCAGTCTCAAAGGCAACTTTAAACCTTAAACTTTGAACTAAGAATTATGTCAAAAATACAACAAGCAATACGCGAGCGTATCCTCGTTCTCGACGGTGCAATGGGTACCATGCTGCAGCGCCACAACTTCTCGGAAGAAGATTTCCGGGGAGAGCGCTTTAAGGATTTCCCGCATCCGCTGAAAGGCAACAACGACCTGCTGTCGCTTACCCAGCCCGAAGCCGTAAAGGATGTGCACCGCCAGTATTTTGCCGCGGGTGCCGACATTGTGGAGACCAATACCTTTTCAGGAACTACCATCGGCATGGCCGATTACCACATGGAAAACCTGGTATGCGAACTCAATTATGAGTCGGCCAAAATAGCCCGTGAAGTCGCAGATGAATTTACCGACAGGCCAAGGTTTGTAGCGGGTTCCATCGGGCCGACCAACCGCACCGCCAGCATGAGCCCCGACGTGAACGACCCGGGCTTTAGGGCCGTAACGTTTGACGACCTGCGCATTGCCTACAAAGAACAGGTAAAAGCCCTGATTGATGGTGGGGTAGACGTGCTTTTGGTGGAAACCATATTCGACACGCTGAATGCAAAGGCTGCTTTATTTGCCATTGAAGAAATAAAGGACGAGCTGGGTATCGACATTCCTGTAATGGTAAGCGGAACTATTACCGATGCTTCAGGTAGAACATTATCAGGACAAACGGTCGAGGCTTTCCTCATTTCCATATCACACCTGCCGCTATTGAGCGTGGGCTTTAATTGTGCCCTTGGCGCCGATCAACTTAAACCCTACCTTAAACGACTGGCTCACAACACCTCGTTCAGCATATCAGCACACCCAAATGCAGGATTGCCCAATGCCTTTGGCGAATACGACCAGACACCCGCAGAAATGCAGCAGTTGATAAAAGAATATTTAGACGACAATCTGATAAATATTATTGGCGGCTGTTGCGGAACGACACCCGAACACATTCGTTTAATCTCAGAGGTGTCAAAAAAATATAAACCGAGAGAGTTGTCGGTTGTCGGTTGATGGTTTTCAGATTTACCAGTTAATCGGAATTATATTTCAAAGAAAGTAAATGGATTATATAAAATTGGATGTTTGGATAGAATCAAGAAAACTGGCAAACATTATTTACAATATATCGAAGCAATTTCCAAAGGAAGAAACACATGATATAACCAACCAAATGAGAAGGTGTGCTGTTTCTATACCATCAAACATTGCTGAGGGATGCGGCAGGCAAACAGCGAAAGATACTATTCAGTTTCTCCATATTTCACGCGGGTCTTTGTATGAATTGGAAACACAATGCTTTATAGCATTAGATCAAATATATATAGCTGATGAGCAATTCAACCAGGTGTTTGAATTTGTACAATCATGCACAAGGTTGCTGAACGGATTTATTAATTATTACAAAAAGCTGTAAGATGTACGAGGACAAATCCGACAACCATCAACCGACAACCGACAACCGTTATCTGCGTTTGTCAGGGCTTGAGCCACTAATAGTGACTCCGGAAAGCAACTTTATTAACGTGGGTGAGCGTACGAACGTTACGGGATCTCGTAAGTTTTTAAGGTTGATAAAGGAGGAAAAATATGAAGAAGCACTGGACGTTGCCCGTGCCCAGGTAGAAGGCGGCGCGCAGATCATCGACATCAATATGGATGAGGGTATGCTCGATGGCGTGTATGCCATGACCAAGTTCCTTAATCTCATTGCTGCCGAGCCTGACATTGCGCGTGTGCCGGTGATGATCGACAGTTCCAAATGGGAGATCATTGAGGCGGGGCTAAAGGTGACACAGGGCAAGAGTGTGGTGAATTCCATCAGCCTGAAGGAAGGCGAGGCGGCATTCATCGACCATGCCAAAAAGGTGAAGCGTTATGGCGCTGCCGTGATCGTTATGGCTTTTGACGAAGAGGGCCAGGCAGATACGTACCAGCGCCGCATCGACATCTGTAAACGCTCGTACGACATATTGGTACAGAAAGTTGGCTTCCCGCCCGAAGACATTATTTTCGATCCGAACATATTTCCCGTAGCAACCGGAATGGAAGAGCACCGCGCCAACGCGCTCGATTTTTTCCTTGCCACAAAATGGATACGCACAAACCTGCCGTATGCCCATGTGAGCGGCGGGGTGAGCAACGTGTCGTTCTCTTTTCGCGGGAATGACAAAGTGCGCGAGGCGATGCACTCGGCATTCTTGTACCATGCTATACAGCATGGCATGGATATAGGCATCGTAAACCCTGAAATGCTCGAGGTGTATGATGAGATCGATAAAGAATTGCTGGAACAAGTAGAGGATGTACTGCTCGACCGCCGCGATGATGCTACAGAAAGGCTTTTGGCTTTCGCTGAAAATGTAAAGGGCGATGCGAAAGGTAATGAAAAGCAGGCACAGGAATGGCGTTCACTGCCTGTCCAGGAACGCATTACCCACGCTCTTGTAAAAGGCATTGATGAGTTCATTGAAATTGACGTAGAAGAAGCACGCCAACAGGCAGTAAAACCCATTGAGGTTATCGAGATCAACCTCATGGCAGGCATGAACGTGGTGGGCGACCTTTTCGGGAGCGGCAAGATGTTCCTGCCCCAGGTGGTGAAGTCGGCCAGGGTAATGAAAAAAGCGGTGGCCTACTTGCTTCCGTACATCGAAGCAGGAAAAGATGGCCGTTCATCAAGTGCCGGTAAAGTTTTGATGGCAACCGTAAAAGGCGATGTGCACGACATTGGTAAAAATATCGTTGCGGTCGTTTTGGGCTGTAACAATTTCGAGATAATCGACCTTGGTGTAATGGTGCCGCCGGAAAAAATAATTGAGACGGCTGTTCGTGAAAATGTCGACATTATCGGTTTAAGCGGATTGATCACACCATCGCTCGATGAAATGGTGTATCTCGCCAAAGAGATGGACAAGCTCAATATCAGCATACCTATCATGATAGGCGGGGCAACCACATCGCGTGCGCATACTGCAGTAAAGATTGCGCCGCAATATCGCGAAACTGTCGTACATGTTAACGATGCCTCCCGCGCCGTGACTGTGGCAGGGAACCTGCTCAACAAAACGACGAAAACCGATTATGCCAAAAGCCTGCGTGAGGAGTATGACAAGCTCCGCGAAGGCTACCTGAACCGGTCGCGCGACAAGGATTTTCTGACCATCGAGGAAGCCCGCAAGAACAAGCTGCAGCTGGAATTTGATCCTGTAAAGCCGAATTTCATCGGGACACAGACTATTTATCCAAAACTGGAAGCGTTGGTGCCGTACATCGACTGGACACCATTTTTCCAAACGTGGGATCTGCATGGCAAGTATCCCCGCATCCTCGAAGATGAAGTGGTAGGCGAGCAGGCCAAAGCGCTTTTTGCCGATGCGCAAACCATGCTGAAACAGATAGTGGAGGAAAACTGGTTTGAGGCTAAAGGGATTCTTGGAATATTTCCTGCGAATTCAATCAATGATGATGATATTGAGTTGGATGGATTTAAATTTTTGACGCTGCGCCAACAATCACAAAAAACGAAAGGTGCGCCGAACATTGCATTGGCCGATTTCATCACACCAAAAGAATCGGGTAAGCAGGATTACATCGGGGCATTTGCCGTTAGTACCGGTTTCGGCGTGGATGAAAAGGCTGCAGAGTTTGAGAAGGCCCACGATGACTATAACTCTATTATGGCAAAGGCGTTGGGTGACCGTTTGGCTGAAGCCTTCGCCGAATATCTGCACGAGAAAGTCCGTAAGGAAATCTGGGGCTATGCATCGGATGAAATATTGTCCAACGACGATCTGATAAAAGAAGAATACAAGGGCATCCGTCCGGCACCGGGATATCCTGCCTGCCCCGACCACCTGGAGAAGAACACAATTTGGAAACTGCTGGATGTGGAGAACCAGATTGGCATAAAGCTCACCGAAAGCCTTGCCATGTGGCCCGCGGCATCGGTGTCGGGATATTATTTCGCGCACCCGCAGAGCAAATATTTCGGCCTTGGAAAAATAAAGGAAGACCAGGTGGCGGACTACGCCAAACGACGAAACATAAGTACAGAAGAAGCCACAAAATGGCTAAATCCTAATATAGCGGATTAAAGTTGTTGGTTGATGGTTGTCGGTTGCCGGACAGTGCAGCTCCCATCAACTAACAACCGGCAACTAACACCCAAAATAAGATGAAAGTAACCGAACATATAGAGAATGCCAACGGCAAATGCCTTTTTTCCTTTGAGATACTGCCTCCGCTGAAGGGGCAGAACATCCAATCGATATTCGACAGTATCGACCCGCTGATGGAGTTCAGCCCTCCATTCATCGATGTGACGTATCATAGGGAAGAGTACGAATATCGCGAGCTGCCAAGCGGCCTGCTGGAAAAACGCATCGTAAAAAAACGCCCGGGCACTGTAGGCATTTGCTCGGCAATACAGAACAAGTATGATGTAGATGCGATCCCGCATATCCTTTGCGGAGGGTTTACCAAGGAAGATACCGAGAACTTCCTCATCGACCTTGACTTTTTGGGCATACAGAACGTGGTGGCCCTGCGTGGCGATGCGGTAAAGAGCGAAATTTACTTCCGCCCCGAAAAGGAAGGCAACCACTATGCTACTGAACTGGTGTCGCAGATCGATAACCTGAACAAAGGAATTTATTTGGACGACCATTTGCTGAATACTTCGGCTACGAACTTCTGCATCGGGGTGGCAGGCTATCCCGAGAAGCACATGGAAGCGCCGAGCCTGGACAGTGACATCTATTTCCTGAAACAAAAGATAAAGAACGGTGCGGCCTACATCGTGACCCAAATGTTCTTCGATAATAAAAAATTCTTTGACTTTGTAGACAAGTGCAGGAGGGAAGGCATTACTGTACCCATCATTCCGGGACTGAAGCCTATTTCCACTAAAAAACAGCTCAACCAAATCCCACACCGCTTTAAAGTCGACCTGCCGGACGACCTGATCATGGCGGTTGTG
This sequence comes from Flavobacterium sp. MFBS3-15, assembly GCF_026107645.2. Taxonomy (GTDB): domain Bacteria; phylum Bacteroidota; class Bacteroidia; order Flavobacteriales; family Flavobacteriaceae; genus Flavobacterium. The sequence continues at coordinate 300,788 of NZ_JAPCHV010000003.1, forward strand.
AAGGCTAAAGATAACGATGCCGTGCGACAGATAGGCATCGAATGGTGTACGCAGCAAAGTAAGGAACTTGTGGCGGCGGGCATACCGGTACTGCATTATTATTCGATGGGCAAACCGGATAATATTAAAGCAATTGCAAAGGAGGTTTTCTAGATGCTTAATCTTATTAAGTTCAGGTAGAGGCGTTGCATTGCAACGTCTCTGTTGTTAACCGGAAATATGCCACAATAAAAAGACACTGAGTGAGTTTCTATAGAAACCGAAACCCAACCACTATGCGACAAAAATTACTTTGGACGTTGCTTATCATCAGCACTTCCGCATTTTCGCAGGATTATCCGTTTCTTTCTGCATCCAGCAAGAGAACTACCATGAGTGATTATGTAGATTACCTCAATGCGTTGCCAAAGCAAACGAGGGACAGCCTTATCAATAGCAGAATGTCTTTTAAGGAAGATGGTACAACCTATACTAAGGCTTACTCCGATTCTATCGCAAAAGCAAAGAACTTTTATCGCTACACCACAAGAGTATATAAAGATACTATTGCCAAAACATTCACCTACGTAATGCACTGGCGCACCGATGCCGAGATGGAGGCAGATGGCAAGGCATGGAAGCAAAGTACCGAAGAAGATGAGAAGAACCGTAAAAAGCTCAAGGGCTCTAAGCTGGACGAACTGGCGCTTATTGACATGGATGGCAATACCCACACGCTCGAAACCCTTGCAGGCAAGATAATCGTCATCGATTTTTGGTTTGTCAATTGCTCGGCCTGCATCGAGGAAATGCCGGAGCTTAACAAGATGCGCGAGAAGTTTGGTACGGAAGATGTCGCCTGGTTTGGGATAACGTTCGATAAAAAAGAGAAGGTTGTAAAGTTCTCGGAAAAAATTAAGTTCGATTTTACGCTGATACCGGACAGCAAGCATTTGGTTGACCGTTTTGGGATAAAGTTCTTCCCGACCACCCTCATCATCAACCCTGATCACGAAATTGTTTACACAGGCAAGCTCGGCGCAATGTCCGGCAGGGCCGACGAAATAAAAAAGGCGCTGAAAAAAACGGTAAAAAAAGAAAAGAAAACCAAAAGGGTAAACGTTACGGCCGGCCCGGTGGAACGTATAGAGTAGTTAATGATCATAACCTTCGTATGATTTAGCTATATTTTTATCAAAGCATAATAATTTTCCTATTTTTGGGCAAACCAATAAAACATGCCCAAAAAAATAACCATTGCAGCCATCGTAATAGCCCTTATGGGGCTTTATGTAGAACTGGCGCTTACCTCTGTGTGGGACGGCTCTGTGCTAAATTATTACCTGCGAAGCTTTTTCACATCCATCCGCCTCGGATTTATAGATGGCAACCGCTTTTATGAGCCGGACAGGTACAATTATATCCACCTGTTTTATTATTCGCTACTGCTTACCGGCGGTATCCTGAACCTGATAAGCCGTAAAGAAGTAAGATTGCTGCGTTATGTGTTTTCGGTAATATTGTTGTGCAAATTCCTTGACCTGTTTTTCATGGTTGTAACCCTTCCGTTTAATGCGGATTGGGTGTTTTTAGGGTATAATTGGCTTATCTGGCTGGGCTATCTGGCGTGGCACGCCCTCTGGATATGGATGTGCTGGGCAATACTCCGTTATTACAGGAACACAAAGGAAATTGCCATAATGAAAAAGCAGTATGGCGAACTGGAACAGGATTTCATTGTTGAAGCATCCCGCTGGCAGCGCTTGTGGCATTTGATCGTTGATTCGCTTACTTTTTTATTTGTCCTTTTCCCGATACTGGAATGGCTTATCAGGATCGATGCCGTTAGGGAATTTTTACAGCCGCTTGAAAATTCGTTAGGGGAGCGCCTTGCCTTATACTTCATCTGCGCCATTTTCCAAATCCTGTTTTATATGTTCTTCGAGGGGCTGTTGCAGGCCACACCCGGAAAGCTGCTCTCTGAAACACGTGTTGTAAATGATACGGGCGGAAAACCTGCTGTAAGTAACCTGCTTTTGCGCACGGTTGTGAGGTTCGTTCCATTCGAGTCGCTGTCGGTGCTGTTCGCCCGCGGCTGGCATGACGACTGGTCGGACACCTATGTAGTTCGCGAAAAGCGCGAAGGCGTAAACGGAGGCTGGTACTTTTTCATTTTCCCTGCGTTCCTTTTCATCGGTCTGTTTGGTTATTTAGGTATTGAATCGTATAAAAAGCACCAGGCAGAGCAACGGGATAAAGAAAGGTTTGAAGAGAAACAGGAGCGTATTGAAGAAACCCTGGATAAACTCACCACCGACCATGTTGTTACGATTAGTAAAGGATATGGCGGGCAGGTTTTTATGAAGGCGGAAAATATCGATAAAGATAAAATTACCTTTGTTTATATTTATGGCCAGGACATGTATTCTTCGGGTAATACCCAGCAGGAAATGGAGTATTATTTTTTGGAGGAGACCGACGAACTGGAGCGTGTGACCCTCACAAGGAAAGAACTCGCTGAAGGCATCCTGAAAGAGTATGACCCTAAAGTAAGCAATGAGTTTAGCCATAAAGGGATAGCTGACTTGCTGAAAGATGGTAATCGCTACTATATCATAGACATTGCACAATGGTTTGCCCCGAACATTGCTATCGATAATTCGTATATATCCAGTTCTGACGGAAGCGCCATATCCATAAACCTGAAAAATTTCGGCTGGAGCGCGGAGTTGGTAAAAATAGAGAACAAAGGCGATGAAATCGATTGGGGCGGTATGCCTGTAATGCTCCGGAACGACTCGGAATACACTAACAATACACAGATAACCGGAACCGGCAAGGACATTGAAGAAATCGATGCAGACCTATTCGTGAAAGATACCCTGGGAAGGGTACAGGTGTACAACATCAAAGGCGAGGCCGATGAAATTGGAAACCTTGAAATGAAAAGGATCAAATAATGCGCGGACTTCTGACATACCTGTGCCTGGTACTTTCGGTGGCTGCTTTTGCCCAGGAAGCACCCTCCGGGAAATTCAGTGCGGATGCCAGCTACTTTTACGGCAACATCATCCCGCACCGCAAGTCGATACAGCACCTCATTACCGGGCATCCCGTGGGGATCATAATCGGATTTAGCCGCAAAACCTTTGGCGATGAGCGCTGGCAGTCGGGGTACAATTATCCGGATTACGGTTTCTCCTTCCATTACCAGGACATGCGCAACGAAACGCTGGGCGAGATGTTTGGGCTTTATGGGCATTACAATTTTTATTTCCTCAAAAGGCGGCTGATGTTCCGCGTGGGGCAGGGAATTGCCTATAATACCAACCCATATGACAAGGATACCAATTTCCGCAATTATGCTTACGGGATGCACCTCATGCCTTCCACCTACTTTATGCTCAATTACAGCAAGCCTGACCTTTGGAAGAACATTGGCGTACAGGCGGGGCTAACGTTCATACACCATTCCAATGCAAGCATGAAGGCACCTAATACGAGTACCAATACCCTTGCGGTGAATGTTGGGCTCAACTATACTTTCGGGCGCAGTGAAGAATACCGCCATCTTCCGGAAAACGATACCCTTGCCTTTTCGGAGCCTGTCAAATTCAACTTTAGCTTCAAAGGCGGTGTTAATGAAAGCGATGTCATTGGCAGTGGGCAATATCCCTATTATGCGCTGTCGGTCTATGCCGACAAGCGCTGGAGCCGTAAGAGCGCGTTCCAGTTCGGTGCCGAGATATTTTGGCCGGAATACCTGCGCGAACATATCCGCTTCAAGTCAATAGCTTATCCTGAAGAAAATGTAGATGGCAGCACCGATTACCGCAAAGTAGGGGTTTTCATTGGGCATGAATTGTTCATCAACAGCCTTTCCATAGAGGCGCAGGCGGGGTACTATGTGTATGCGCCATTCGATACCACAGGGATGCTGTATCAACGGATTGGGGCGAAGTATTATATTACTGATAAAATTTTCAGTTCAATCGGCCTGAAGACGCATGGGGCCAAGGCCGAAGTAATGGAGATGGGGGTAGGGATACGATTATGAGAATTATGAATTATCAGTTACTAATTACGATGCTTTTGTTGCTCAGCATCCTTTGCTCCTGCAACAACGATCTTGCACCCGAATGCTTTACGGCCAAAGGCGACGATATTACCTATGTCGCCGGGGTTGAGGCGTTCAGCAGCATCCACATATCGCCGGGCATAGAGCTGGTCATTACACAGGGACCGGAGCAGAAAGTGACCATAGCAACCGGAGAGAACATTAAGCAATACCTTTCGGCAGAAGTGAAAAACGGCGAGTTGTGGCTGGAAAATGCCAACAACTGCAATTGGGTGCATACCTACAAAACCACCACGGTATACGTCACTACGCCCAACCTGGAACGCATCTATTCGGCATCGCAGTTTGCGGTAAAGTCGGAAGGTGTACTGGCTTTTCCCAGCCTCACCCTGCAATCGGGTATTTTTAGCGAAACGGCTTCAGGTACTTTCGAATTGGAGGTAGATTGTACCAACCTCACGATTGAGGACAACCAGTCAGCATTCTACGTGATAACCGGGGCAGTCGAAAACCTTGCAGTACAGTTCTACTCGGGCGATGCGCGTTTTGACGGGCGTAATCTCGAAGTGCAGAACCTGCAGGTCTTCCACCGCAGCTCGAATGACATTATCGCCAAAGTACAGCAAAAGGTTACAGGTACGCTGTATTCAACGGGTAATCTGGTACTAAAAAACCATCCGCCGGTTGTTGATGTAGAACGGTTGTATAGCGGCAGGGTGGTTTATGATTGATGGTTTTATGCTGCATTGCTTAAAACAAAACTATGTAATGTCGTTTAGTCATTGTGAGCAGAGGAACGGAGCGCGGCAATCTTTACTGATATTGTTTGGAAAAATGATTAATCGTGGTCCGATGCTATCGGTGACTCCGATGACGGAAATCCTTATAATAACAGAGCCGTTGCATTACAACGGCTCTACTAATTTTATTAAATGTTGTTTTCGGTATTGACTGACAACTGACAACCATCAACCGGCAACTATTGATCCTTCTTCTCCTTCTTTTTAAACAGGTCCTTCACGGCATTCTTCACGCCTTCCTTGGCTTTTTCCTCTACCTGTTGTTTTACTTCCTGGTTCGTTGGGGTCTTAATAGTGCCGGTGGAATCTTTAGCAGTAGTAGTATTCTTGTTGCCCCCCAGGAGGTTGGTAAGTGCATCCTTGCCTTTGTCTACGCCCTGGTTGATCAGTTTGTCTTTCTGCTGCTGTACAAGCTGAGTGGTGAGGCTTGTTACCGATTTGCTGAGGTCGGTAGTCACCTTAGGATTTTTGAAATTACCCGTAATTACTGCATTCACAGGAACACTGATCTTGCTTCCGTCAGTTTTTAGTGAAGCCAGCAGGCGGTTAACTTCCGTGCCCAGGTATTTGGCGGGTACATCAAAGCCCACATTATAGCTCATGGTTTGGTCAAAGCCATGCTGCCCGCTAATATTGATGGCAATATCCTGGTATTTCAGGCTGAACGGCTTGATGTTTACTTTGCCGTTCTCGAAAGTAAGGCCAATCTTTTGGTTCAGGTTCAGCTTATTCAGGTCCAGGAACTTCAGGTTACTGGTCAGCGCAGTGAGTACTTTTGATTTTTCAGGATTAACCGATGTTGAAAGCAATTGCCCCATCAGGTCACCGCTAAGGGTGTTGAGGTTTGGCGTCATTTCTTTAGGATCGAGGCTGCCGGAGAACTTGATGGTCGAGTTGAGCTTACCGGTAATGATGTCGGCAATAGGCGCTATCGATTTCAGCATTTCCAGTTGCGTGAACGACTGCGTGATATCTACGCTGTTCAGAGACAGATCCATGCTGAATGTTGGCGCTGCACCTTTGGTAGACACATTGCCGCTTGCCGCGATAAGCCCCCCAAAAATATTGGTTTTCAGGTTCTCAATTTTTACCGCTTCGTCCCTGATGATCATCTTACCCGAAACATCCTTCAGGTTCAGGTTGTCATATACAACCGTATTGGCCCTGGCTGTAATGGTACAGTCCAGGAATGCCGGAATTTTTACCGCATCGCTTGTAGCCGTAGTCTTTTTTACGCTTTCACCCTCCTCTTTTTTGGTTGCTACCGTTTTGGTTTCCGGCGCCATGAAGTCGGCCACCTGTAGTTTGTTGGAATTCATGTTGAAGTTCCCCTTCAGCGTCTGGTCCTTGAACAGGAAACCATAGAAGTTGTCGAGCGTACCGGTCACGGCAATGTCCGACCCACCTGTTTTGGCATCAAAGCGGTTCAGGGAAATACGGCTCGGGTTAAAGGCCACATCCACCTGATTGATGAAGATTGGTTTTGCCAGCCCATCACCGGAATAATTGAAGCCGCTCAGGCTGATGGTTCCGTTATTCTGTATTTTTTCATATTCGCTTTTTTCCACAGCCTGCATGTCGAATTTGGTCTCTACATCAGCCTTCAGCATGCCCGATAGCGGCATGTCCAGTTTTACAGGATACGCCTTGCCGAAATTGGTGAGGTTAACAGTGCCTTTCAGTTTGGCATCCACCATTGGGTTTTCTACAATATTCTTAATGCTTGCACTGGCGTCGAATACGTCCTGGTCAATGCGGAAGGACAGCTTGTCAAGGTTGACATAGGTGTCATTCAGCACACCGGTTTCGTTGATGATTTTGGTATCGATCACGATGTTTTGGACAGATTTTGGCAGGTCAGGGTACTTGAACGAGGCATTGTTCGAAGCGAATGCTATATTAAACTTAGGTACGCTGTTGTCGCCATTAAGGCCGTTCACCTTTCCGTTGATGGTAAAATCACCCTCTGTCTTTACATTGGCGAGGTTGCCTGAATAGGCTTCCGGAATCAGTCCCAAAAAGTTTTTGAACGATGAAGTCGGTGTTTTAAAGGTCAGGTCAAATTGCTGGCCGCTTTCCAATAGCGCCACGCTTCCGTCAAACTCCAAAGGCAGCTGGTTGATGAGCGCCTTGTTGTTCTTGAAGGTATAAATGCTTTTGTCGAGGTCAAGGCCCAGTACCGCATCAAGGCTCAGGGCTACATTGCGCATGTAGTTGGTCTTGTCCATGTCCAGCGATAGTTTTGCGGTGGTCTTGGTGTCAAGGTCAAGCTTGCTTGCGGCGAAGTTCCCCTTGCCTTCGTGGTTAAGGCTGTCGATTACAAGTTTTATTTTTGAGCGTTCATCATAATATTTAAAACGCAGGTTCTCTATTTTATAGTCTTGTACGCTTAATGCAAAAGGCTTGCTTTCTTTGTTGTCTTTTGGTTTTTCTTCATCGTCTTTAATGGCGATGTCAAAGTTACCCACGCCGTCTTTATTGAAAAGGATGTTAATGACCCCATCCTTCGTGCTTAAGGACTCTACATTCATAGGTTCACCCTCGCCTTTAAAAAGTTCCCTGATGGACATGTCAAGGTTCAGTTCTCCCATGTACACCAGTGTATCGCCCGCAAAAGGCGCTTTGTTAATGATGCTCAGCTTATCTACAGTTACGTTTGCTTTCGGGAAGCTGCTGAACAGGTTAAGGCTGACGTCTTCAAATGCTACTGTAGCATCCACCTGTTCGTTAATGGCCTTAGCAATCATTTCTTTTATCTTGTTCTTAAAAAGGAATGGCGCAGCGGCCAGTGCGATTATTAAAACCAGCAGGGTAATACCCGTCCATTTCAGGATTTTCTTAACCATAATTGAATTTTTGTAATATTTGCCTTAAAGATATTGCAACTGTCCCAATATTCAAAAAAATAAAATAACCACATGGTTATGTTGGGGTATCCATGTGGTTAAATGAAGCAGTAGTATAATAACGGTATTATCTGATATTTATTTCATACGGCATGATGGCCTGCACGCCCCTGAGCTGGCTTACCCTCCTGATGCGTTCAATCATTTCATAATTCTGCTCGCCAACTTCTTCCTTAATGAATTCTTCTTTCGTTTTGGCAAAAGGCATTCCTGTAAGTCCGGCAAACAGCTTTTCGAAGGTCATTTCATATTCCGGGAAGTCAACAGTCCTGTATGTTTTCACTTTGGCAAGCTTCGCAGCATACTTTACGGCATCATCAAGTCCGCCCAGTTCGTCGACAAGGCCTTTTTCCAATGCCTCGGCGCCGGTCCATACACGCCCCTGTGCAATAGCATCTACCTGTTCAAAGCTCATTTTCCTGCCGGCCGCTACGCGGTTTACAAAAGTTGTGTAGATATTCTCCACGCTCTGCTGGATGATGTCGCGTGTGGCAGGCTGCAGTGGTGTAAATACGCTGTACCCCGAAGCATTGCTGTGTGTTTTTACCTGCTCGGTATGGATGCCTACCCTGCCCGATAGTTCAGTAAGGTTCGGCAGCACCCCAAATACACCTATGGACCCTGTTATGGTACCCGGCTCGGCAAAAATGCGGTTGGCGCCACACGATATGTAATATCCGCCCGATGCGGCATAATTACCCATTGAAACCACTACAGGCTTTTTCTTTTTGGCCAGTTCCACTTCCCTCCATATCAGTTCTGATGTTAATGCGCTTCCACCCGGGGAGTTCACGCGCAATACTATGGCTTTCACGGCATCATCTTCAAGTGCGGCCTTGAACGATTCGCGCATCGGGTCTTCGCCGATATTCGTCAAGCCTCCTTCACCGCCGGTAATTTCGCCCTGTGCATAAATGATGGCAATGTCGTCTTCGGCATCGGAAAGCAGGTCGTTGAGTGATGAGGCACTCACGTAATCAAGGATGTCAACCGAGTTGTAATCCTCATTTTTCTTAACTTTCAATGCTTTTTTGATGCCATTCTTATATTCGTCTTCGTAGCCAATCTTATCGATAAGCTTATGCTGTTTCGCCAGTTCGGGCGTGCGTCCGTTCAGGTTTTCGGCAATGCTGTTAAGGCTGTCCAGAGATATTTTACGGCTTTGTGAGATGTCCTGCGCAATCGATCCCCACATGCTGTTGAGCAGCGAGGTGATCTGTTCGCGGTTTTCAGGGCTCATCTCGTTGGCAAGGAACGGCTCTACAGCGCTTTTGTACTTGCCGTGGCGTATCACTTCCATCTTGATGCCTGTCTTTTCCTGAAGGTCCTTAAAGAACATCACTTCCGATGACAGCCCCTTAAAATCAACTTCGCCGATAGGGTTCAGGTAAAGTGTGTCGGCAACCGAGTTAAGGTAATAATCGCTTTGGGAATAGTTATCGGCATACGCCACCACGAACTTCTTTGAGGTCTTGAAATCTTCCAGCTGGTCGCGCAATGATTTTAGCTGTGCAATGCCCAGCATACTCATGTTATTGGTTATGGTTATACCTTTAATGCGCTTATCATCTTTGGCGGCTTTAATGGCTTTCAGTACATCCGACAGGCCTTCTTTCGGTTCAGAATTCAGGAAGCTGTATTCGTCGTTGTAAAAGCTCCCGGAGTAGTCCTCGGTCACTTTGCTCAGGTCTAACTCTATTACCGAGTTGTCTTTTACCTGAACGGTGTCCTTGTCACTGCCCCCCGCGACAATGCCTATAAGCACAATGATCATGAAGAACAAAAAGCAAAACAGGAACAGGCCTACAAGCGTAGCCAGTACATTTTTTAAAAACTGCATATGTATTTACTATTTAGATACCTAATAAGTAGCAAAAATACGCAATATGTTACATGGCTTTAGCATGGCTCCCAATTAATAATAAACTGCCCTGTTGAAAAGTGTTATTAGTTTCCATTCTCCATTTTCGTTTTTCATGAGCACTATCCCGCTTCCTATTACAGGGCCACCTGTATAATGGGCATCCCAAATATCACATTCAAACAGCACATACTGCCTGTTGCTGCTATATATAGGTTTTGACAGATATATTAAAACATTTTTTCCGTAAAAGAGGTGTTCTAATCGAAAGTCTGGGTCAATTGTTTTACCCTCATTAATAATTATCCTGTTGTCGTTAAAATCATCTACGCTCCAGGTTTTGGCTTTTTCATCCTGATTTTTGTTTTTAAGTATCGCTATTTCTTTTTCATCGAGAGGCCAGGCATTCAGTTCGTGATGCCATATTTGCCTAAGTGGCTTGGTTCAAGGTTTTTTTCCCGTAGTGCAATTTCATATACCTCTAAGCTTTCTTTACCGGGCAGCGGATCTTCAGCTACAAAAATCTTTATGTATTTTTTGTTATATACTACGGTCTGAAGATAGGTATTGATCACTTCTTTGTCTGTATTCTTTTTTTGCAAAGACGCACATGAAAATAGTAATCCACAGGCAATCAATAAAAGTTTATAATGTTTCATAGTAGGTTCATAGTGCTTAACCGCTTTAAAAATAAAACTGTCAATCGTAAACTTCTTTTTTTAAAACTGCAGTTTGCACCCATCTATCATTATCTTTTTTCATAAGCACAACCCCACCTAGCCCTAATGAGCCTGATGGTCCGACTCCTGACAGAGAATATTCAAATAAGGCATATTTATGATCAGTGCTATAAATAGGCGTGGACAATCGTAAGATGACGTTTTTAGAAGAGATGTTCCTTTTTATAAAATCAATATCATTAAATTTTATTTCATTTTCTATTTTAATGCGACTGTCATTAAAATCGGTAATAGTCCAAAACTTTGGCTTATCATTTGAAATTTGAGTTTTTATATTAGATATTTCCTTTTCTCCCAATGGCCAAAATTTTATTTCCGGATATATCCATATGTTTTTCAGGATGCTAGGGTCAAAATCTTTTTCCTTAAATGCGGCTTCATAAGTAGTGATGCTTTCTGATCTTGGCAAAGGCTCTTTTCCTACAAAGATTGTTTTATAATTTAGCGTATAAACTTGTTGTTTTAAAAATGTGTCCAATACAGAGTTAGGTGCAATACTTTTCGTTGTCGAACAGGAAAGTAGTAACACAATCATCAATATAGTGGTTAATTTAATTATTTTAATCATCAGTTACAGGGATTTCCAATTGGTTCTTGAATATCAAAAGTTGTATTTTTCGACTCTGCGGCATACCTGTTATTTATCCTATCCTGCTCTTCAGGCGATAATGCATTATATGCAGGGGTATCGCGTAGTCCACCCCATGCAAGATCTTTATAAATTTGTTGGGGATGTATTCCTTCCGGCACAGGTACTCCTGTTTGGTACTCCTGTAGTGCTCTTGCGACGACATCGACGTACTTTTCAGACATAATGGTATGATGAGCTACACTTGGATTAGGGCCAAATGTTTTTGCAACATAAGTCTCATAAAGAAGAGGAAATTCTTCAAATGCATTAGGATTAATTCCTGTAGCCTGATCATCTACCAAGCTAAACATATATGCGTGAAGTAATTCATGGATAATAGTACTTGCCAAAGATAATTTATTTGCGGTTGCAGCGTAAGTGGGATCGATTCTTATAGTATAATTGAATCTCATTGGATTTCCATCCGCCCCTATTGTACGAGTAGTTCTGGCTAATGAAGATCCATCGTTCGGAACAAACGCTTCGGTTTTTATATTTGTTGTGTACTGTGAGGGAAATGCGTCTAACTTCGCTATAATTTTTGCTACATCCTTTTCGGCTAGCTCTTTTAAATCATTAAGGACACCCGCGCTGCACTCATCTAATCCTGTATCTTTGATCTCTTTCTCAATTCTTTCGGGCGCAGTTAATTTCGGCCTTACAGGCTGGGTAACAACCACGGGGTTTCCATTTGGGTCGCCCAAGCCTGGCTCCACCGCTCCAATCCCCGGTTCGCTTGGGTCTAATGGGTTTCCCGGCATAATTATGGTTCCCGGGTCAGGATTTCCACCACCACCGCCACCACCGCCGCTTCCCCCTCCGGGGCTTACGTCGACAAACCTCATTGGTTCACGATCCTGAGCTTTGGGAATGCTACCTCCAACCGGTTGGCAAAATGTTATTGTATATGAGCCAATGAGTTGTGTACAATTGTCTCCCGCGACATGTACTTCACCTCCATAATCGCAATATGTGAATGTGAAATCCTGGCAAAACATCGAAGTCTTGTTCGGTAATTTATTGTAATCAAGTTTAATGACATTTACCCCACCAATGAATGGAGCATGTATATTGTTTTTAAGTCTGTCATCGTATTCTGTGTTAGGGAAGTAAGTCACAATAAAAGCTTCCTGAACGAATCCCTATCGCAAATCACAAGGTTTTCAAAAACATCAATATCAGGCGTTTTCCCATTTCTGTAAATAGCCATTGTATAGAATTTTTCAGTGCCCTTTGTGATTTCTGACACGACTGAACTATCTATTGCAAAGTTATATACGTCGATAGAGTCTTCACTCTTAAAAAATGATTTATGATTCTTAGGAATAGTTGTTTTGAGCAGTGCTGGTAGGTTTTTAAAATATTCGAAAGGCTTATTAACCATTTTGTATTCTGTATCATGACTATGACCTTCGTGACTGTTGCCGTCGTCCTGATGGCAACTATATAAAATGAAAAGCATAAACAAGTATATCAAAGTTGTCAATTTATGATGACTAAAATTCACTTTCATGCTAAAGTTATTTGTTGTTAATTGGTTAATGGTTAAGGCAATAATAATCATTTAATTTTAAAGAATTTGCTTTGTCAAAACTCACTTAACAAAATATTAACTTTAATAACAAAATGCTTTATTGAGTATTTGAGAATGTAATAATTGTTTTTAATATGCTTACTTTGCATCCTATGAAATTCCAGAATACCGCAATTCTATCCCTTGGGAGCAACATGGGCGACAGGCTTGCCAACCTGCAATGGACCATCAATGCCATACACACCAAAATTGCTACTGTGGCAGCTGTTTCGGGTATATATGAAAACCCGGCATTTGGGTTCGAGGGCGATGATTTTTACAATTGCGCCATTACCGTGCATACCTGTAAAGGAGCAAGGGAATTGCTCGATGCACTGCTCAACGCCGAACTTGAAGGCGGAAGGGTACGCAGCGCTACCGAAAGGCACACCTCCCGCACCATCGACATTGATATTATTTCTTTCAACGATGAGGTGATTGAAGAGGAGCACCTTCACATACCGCATCCACGCATGCAGCAGCGCAATTTTGTTTTGTTGCCCATGCGCGATATTGCCCACGGCTGGGTGCACCCTGTTTTGAAGAAAGGCATCAATGCCCTCATTGCCCAAAGCGGAGATACCAACCGATGCGATTTTGTGATGCAGCTCCCGGCACCGCTGGCCGCTATGAAGCCGCACACCTTCAATTACATTGCCATAGAAGGGAACATTGGGGCGGGAAAGACAACACTGGCCGGAAAAATATCTGAAGATTTCAATGCCAAGCTCATACTGGAACGCTTTGCCGACAACCCGTTCCTTCCCAAATTTTATAAAGACCAGGTGCGCTATGCCTTTTCGTTGGAGATGTCCTTTTTGGCCGACCGCTACCAGCAGCTGAGTGACGATCTGGCACAGTTCGACCTGTTCCGGGATTTTGTGGTAGCCGATTACCATATCTTCAAGTCGCTTATTTTCTCAAAGGTGACGTTGGGCGAGGATGAGTACCGCCTGTACCGCAAGCTGTTCGACATCATGTATAAGGAAATGCGCAAGCCGGGGCTGTATGTGTACCTGTACCAGAACACCGAGCGCCTCCTGCACCACATCCGTATGCGTGGCCGGAGTTATGAGCAGGACATTAAGGCCGAGTACCTGGAAAGCATAAACCAGGGTTATCTGGATTATATCAAGTCGCAGACAGGGCTTAATATCCTTATCATCGATGTGACACATCGCGACTTTGTAAAAAACCAGGAAGATTATATCTGGCTGCTGGAGCAGATAAATGCGAAGGTGGTTTAGATTTTCTTATATTTACCATTCATCAACCAATAAAAATCATGGACGAACTAAAACCGGAGGGTTATTCCGAATCCGGAACCCCAATTTACAAATATGAACCCCTTGACCGCGACATAGAGCCTGTTATGGGCGATGCAGGCACGGTATCGTACATTGACGAGCATCTGGAGCGTTTCTTTGACGATGAGGACATCACCGTGTTCCATGAGATCATTTCCGACAAGGTGCACATCGACATTTATATGATAAAGGCCAATGAGGAGCGTGATTTCCACATACTGCTCACTTCCGGCCTGAGCAGCCTGCCAATGAATGTGCCTCAGGGTGCCGAGAACCAGGCTTACGCCGAAATATATACCCTACTGCCGGCGGACTGGAAGCTGTCGCAAGAGGACTTTGAGAATGAAGATAATTACTGGCCTATCCGCCAGCTTAAGACACTCGCCCGCTTTCCGCACCTGTACGGCACGTGGATAGGCGAAGGGCATACTATTGCCAACGGTAATCCGCCACAGCGTATGTCACCCAACTGCGCATTCGAAGGCGTGATACTGCTGGCCGGCTATACGCTTGGCCAGGAATTTACCTTTATCGATGCCGGTGAGAAAGTAATAAGCGTGCTTTCCATGATACCATTATATGCCGAAGAAATGGATTTTAAGCTGAAGAAAGGCAGGGATGCCCTTCTTGACAAATTTGATAAATATAACATCAGCGAAATTACAGACATCAACAGGAAGAATACCTGCAAAAAGAAATTCGGGTTGTTTTAAAAGCAGGTTCCCTGCTCCTGTTAGCTTCATACACAAAGGGGCTGTCTCAAAAGGATAGCCCCTTTTTCATTTTAATTAAGTTTACTTTTCTTTGCATGCTGATTTTGACATTTTAAAGTCTCCTTTTTAGCCCATAAAAGGTTATACGTTTTA
>NZ_JAPCHV010000004.1 GCF_026107645.2 Flavobacterium sp. MFBS3-15
AGGCTATAGATGTAAAGGCAGTAATGTCATAGTCGAGTAGTACTAATAACCCGTAAGCTTATGTACAAACCTCCTTCCCCGCCACGGCGGGGGAGGAAGGAACTTTCTAAATCAAATACTACGAAATTTATCTCAGTATGTTAACTTATTATAGTTCGAATGTTGCATGTTTAAATGTTTAAAAGTTCCCTAGCGGACTTTATGACTTTCAACTTTTACAACCTTCAACTAAAGGCTTAAGGTGATTATTGCGGCGGGGCTCACCTCTTCCCATCCCGAACAGAGAAGTTAAGCCCGCCTGCGCAGATGGTACTGCATCTTGTGGGAGAGTATGTCATCGCCTTTTTTTTGAAACCCTTCATCGGTTAGATGAAGGGTTTTTTGTTTTGTAAGGATAAAACTTCGGTGTAAGAATTATTTGGAGTGAGTTTATAATTTAGCCTTGGTTGAATCCAATCATAATTATATAAATCACCTTGATTTATAATACAAGACGGTTTCAACTCGTTTTTCTTTCAAAATAAAGCTCAGGTAAAATTATTTTGATTTCCTGTGGTGCTCCTTCTTTCAGCCAATATACGATGAAGTTGACTTTTACGTGTTTGAGCTCATAATCTCTTGATTTCATTTCATCGATTTTCGCAATGAAATCCTTTGAAAATTTCATAACGGATTGCCCATCTGAATTAAGGCATTCGTAACCATTAATACCTAATTCATCGCCACTCACTAACTGTGAAATCAGATGTTGCTTGTTGTTGAAATAATCCAGCCAAACGTCTTTTAACGTTGTATGTACCGCAATTTTGCCCGGTGCAGGATAATGCGTATGGTCATCTAAACGCTCAAGATTTTCCGTTATAAACTGATTGAGATGATTTGCATTTTGATGGATGTATAAATTTTGTTTTGCCCTTGTCATTGCCACATATAATTGGCGTTTGGCTTCATTGGTTTCGGGATCAAAGTTTTCGAGTAAAAGGAAGACATTATCAAATTCTTTTCCTTTTGCTTTATGTATGGTAGATACAAAAATTGTTTCACCATTTTCATTATAAAAGTCTTCCAGTTTAGATTCCCGGATTAAAACCTCCAAATCAGATTTGTATTTTTTGCCAGGATTGGTAGTTTCAAAATCTTTGATTATGTTCTGGCAAATCTCTAATTTATCACTCTTACCGAAAGCGCTGATTAATTCTCGACTGGCATTGTTCCAGACTTCATCACTAATCGTGTAAACATCATCTGCTAAGCCTACCTTACTTAATAGAAACCGAACTTCAACAAGATTGTGCAAATTAAAGCTGTCGTTAGATTGTATTAGTTTTGCCTTAATGCCATTCTTTAACAATAACCCCGTAACTTTTGTAGCTTCTTCGTTAGTCTTTGTGAGTACGCATGTAGTTCCTGTAAGGTCTGTATTTCCTATGTCATTTACAAGAGGCGTAACAAGATTGCCGCTTTGATATTTTACTATTCTGATTTTACCATTATCTTTTTGCTTAGCAATAATTGGTGTTTCTTTCAGGCGATGTGGAATTTGCCGAACAAATTGGTTTGAAAAATCGACAAGGTTACTTTTGCTCCTGTAGTTCATAATCAACTCATGTTTTACGGCATTATTATCTTTTATGAATTGTTCGAGATATTTGGAGCTAGCCCCCCTAAACTCATAAATGTTTTGATCGTCGTCTCCCACGGAAATTACCCTCATTTCTTCATTCTGCTCCATCAATGCAGTTATGAGTGCAAATTCATCCGCGTTCATATCCTGGGCTTCATCAATTACTAAAACAGTCTTCGTAATTTTATTAGCCTCAACATCACCATTTTTAATTCTTTCAACGGTTGTTTTTAATATATCCGACGATTTTTCTAAAGTCCCGACTTTACCGAGTAAGTCAAAGCAGTAAGAATGGAATGTTTTAATCTCAATAAAGTTGGCTGCGTTACCAATTAGTTTCAATAAACGCTTTTTAAATTCGGTAGCGGCGGCTCTGGAAAATGTCAGCATCAATAGCTGTTCGTGCTTTACATCCTCCATAAGCAGCAGGGAAGCCAGTTTATGCACTAACACCTTGGTTTTGCCACTACCGGGACCGGCTGCAACAACCATGTGCTGTGTTTCCTTGTCATTAATGATTTTGAGTTGTGTTGGTGATAAATCCCCAAAAAGCTGCCTGAATTTTGCGGGAGTAATGTTTTTCTTGATCTCATTTTGCCTGTTGCCTTTAAAATACTTATCTAAGAAAGAACTATAATTGAGTTGAAAATAATCCTCTACAAACTGAAGTGCATTCCTGTAATCAGCAATCATTCTTTGGGCATATTCGCCCACTATGTGGATTTGCTGTATTTTGTTTTCGTAGAACTGATTGAGCTTTTGATAATCGTCTTTGGTATATTGCTTTTTATTATTTTGTTCAGTCCGTTCTATAGTTAAGCGATTATAAACGACAAGAAAACCACCTTCAATCTTTATAGCCTCAATCCGTGAAAGATAGAACAGTGTATCCTCAATATCATCTATACTTATTTCTCTTTTGAAGAGGCTAAGGCCATTATCATAAGCAGCCTTTAACTCATGTACTGAAAACTCTACTAAAATCTCATCTTTATCCGTATGGTTTTCAGTAGATGTTTTGTAATGAAAATACCCAATGATAAACTTTGCAAGCTCATGGCGTTTTTCAAGCTTCTCTTTTAATTGCCCTTTGCTTTGAAGGCATAGTACAGCAATGTAGTTTTTAGCATAATCCGCATTTTTCCGTTTAATCCAGTTCTTGATAGACCAAAAGTTAAGTATCGTTTTCAATTTATTGGTACTTACTCCCTCACATCCGCTTTTTTCGGCTTCCTCGTTCAATTCTTTTAAATGAAAAACGCTTTCTTCCTCTTTGAAAGCAGGAAGCAAAAAACTTTCAATTTTGCCATAGGTTTCTACTATGGCAAGAGAGCGGTTCTTATTTTCTGATTTCTTTATATATGCTGTGAGATCCTTAGCATCGGCGAGTATATTTTCCTCACGCAACAAGTTTATCACATTGATGACCTCTTCTTTCACAATGCCAAGATGTTCACTGATATAGTCAACCCTGGATTCAGCAGCCTCATTATTGGTTTCCTTTCTGCTTTTACTGGAAAAGAGTTTCTTTATAATACGGACTCCCTGCTCTTTTTGCTTTTCTTCAAATTTTTCCGATGTGTTTATTTTATCAATGGCTTCCTGGGCATTTTTAGATAAAATGCTGTTGGCAAACACTCTTGGCATATTCTGTCCGCGCTTTAAATACCCGGCATCTTCAAGTGCGGCAATTGCTGTGGTTACACGTGTCTCTATTTCCACCACATTATCATCCCAACCTGCTCTTCGCGCAATCTCCAATGCTGAATTAGATACCTTTGAGCGAAATTTTGTAATATCCTTTATCGCTTTCCAAACCTGCTGGATTTCTTTGATCGAAAGTTTGGTTTGGTTGAGCAGAATAAAGTGCTTGCTAAGATCTTCTTCATTAAACAGCACGAAACAATCTGCTGAAATATTTTCATCCCTGCCGGCGCGCCCTGCTTCCTGCACGTAGTTTTCAAGTGAATCTGAGATTTCATAATGAATGACAAGGCCAACGTCTTTCTTGTCAACCCCCATGCCAAATGCGGAAGTGGCCACCATGATTTGAGTTTCACCATTTAAAAAGGCATCCTGGTTTTCGGTTTTATCCTGTTTCTCCATTTTGCCATGGTAAGGCCTTGCACTAAATCCGTCTTCTGTTAACTTTTTAGCGAGTTTTTTTGCCTTATAAGTCCGGGATACATAAATAATTGTCGGGCAATTTTTCTCTTCAATTAAATCACGGGCTGCCAGATATTTTTCCTCTTCATTTTGCTTCTCAAAAACCTTATATTGAAGGTTGGTTCTGGATGCTTTTGAAGTAAATAATTCAAGGTCCAATGACAATTTTTTGCTGAAGTAATCCCGGATATCTTCTATTACTTTCTGCTTGGCCGTTGCCGTAAAGCATGATACCGGTATGCTGTCTTCGAGATTTTTCTTTTCCTGGATAAATTTTATAAAGTCTCCTATGTACAGATAGTCAACCCTGAAATCTTGTCCCCACGACGAAAAACAGTGTGCCTCATCAATTACAAATCGGGCAACTTTCCGGCCTAAAATCAGTTTTTCAATGGTTTTTGAGCGCAAGGACTCGGGAGAAATATATAAAATTGATGCAGAACCATCTTCAATCCTTTCAAACGATTTGGCTCTTTCAATCGGATCTAATAAACCGTTAATGGTAACTGCCTCGGTTATATTATTTTTTTCAAGGTTATCCACCTGGTCTTTCATCAGCGACTGCAACGGCGAAATAACAACCGTCAATCCTTTTGAGTTTTCGGCGCTCATTAGGGCCGGAACCTGAAATGTTATCGACTTTCCTCCACCGGTGGGGAATACGGCCAATAGTGATTTGTTGCTGACAGCTGCCTGAACGGCTTTTTCCTGAAGTGGCTCGCCACCGTAAGTACGGTAAGCATTGAAGTCAAAAAACTTTTTCAGGCCTTTGTGTATGTCAAGGGCACTGTTACAGTAAGTACAGCCAGTTAGGCATGGCTTGCTACGCAATAGCAACATAATGCGTTCTACTTCCGGGTAATTTTTCAGTACCCATGCAGGCGTAATGGAATGAAATTTTTTATGGGTAATAAATGAATTGATCAATGCGAGGCAATAAGTCAGCTCAATTGGATGTTCAGCTATTACTTTGGCCAGATTAGCCTGTTCACAAATTGCATCAGTAAATTTTAATCTAATCAGCGCTTCGCCATCAGGAATTATACTCCTGTGATCCATGAATCTAAAAAATGCACCAAACTCTTTTGTTGGATGTAGCAGAAAATAAAATATTTCTTTTAGTGTTTCATCGGCCTGTCTGAAAGCGGCAACCTCACTATGAAATAAATCCCTGGACTTTATGGCATCATTCAACGGATTATTGGTGTCTTCAGTCTGAAGTTTATCATCCTTTAGTAAGGCATGATAGGGTTTGGTTGGAAATAATAAGGGAGACAGGTATAATGTATCAATGATGTTTAAAGGGTTAACACCGGCATCATTGATTGCATTACCTATGTATTTAATGTCGTGACTTAAGATATTGTGCCCGCACACATACTCGTTGCCTTTCAGGAACTGGGTAAAATCTGTTAAAGATGCTTTGTGAAAATGATTGCCATCTCCCTTCGTTGCACCTATATCAAGTATTTTACCTTTATTTGGTTCGATTTCGGTATCAATAAAAATGATTGAGCGGGCATTACTTTGTTTATCTGTGTACATTAAACTAAACAAGTTTGCGGTTTGTTATGGTTATCAGGCACTAATATACAAATATTTAGATGTGAGTATGGATCGATACTAAAAGTTAGCAAAAAACAAAAAAACTCTTCAGTTTCCTGAAGAGTTTTAAAGTGGTGGGCGATGAGGGATTCGAACCCCCGACCCTCTCGGTGTAAACGAGATGCTCTGAACCAGCTGAGCTAATCGCCCCAATGTGTTTTGCAATGCTGTTTGTTCCTTATTGCGAGTGCAAATATAGACTGTTTTTTGGTATTTGCAAACAATAAATTAAAAAATCATAAAATTTCTGCTACCACAAAGGTACTTCCGCCAATGTAGATAAAGTCATTTTCTGAAGCTTCGGCCAAAGCTTCTTCATAAGCTGCTGCAACCGAAATATATAGATTTCCATTAAGCCCGTGGTGTGATGCGGTTTCCTGCAAAAGTTTTTCATCCAGGCCGCGGGGTACATTGGGCTTGCAAAAATAATATACGGCATTTTGTGGAAAAAGTGGAAGTATATCACCCAGGTCTTTGTCATTTACTACGCCTAAAACAATGCGTAACGTGTCATATTTTTGTTTTTGCAGCTGGGCGATCACAATTTTAAGTCCATGGCTGTTATGGGCAGTATCGGCAATAGCAGTAGGAATTAAGTTAACCTTCTGCCATCTGCCTTTTAAACCGGTATTTTGCACTACACTCAAGAGGCCTTTTTCAATGTCCTCCTTGCATATCGGAAATAGCTCCTCGATAACACTTATCGTTTTAAATACCGTTTTCTTATTCTGGACCTGATAATCTCCGATTAGATCGGATGGATAATCTTCAGCTACTTCATCAGAAGCAAAATAAATAGAAGAATGGCATTCTTTTGCTTTGTTTATGAAAACAGGCTTCGTATCGGTTGTATATTCTCCAATCACTACAGGAATGCCAGGTTTTATGATGCCCGCTTTTTCAGCAGCGATTTCGGGCATTGTAGTGCCCAAAAACTGCATGTGATCCATTCCGATGTTGGTTATTACCGAAACTATAGGGGAGATGATATTGGTTGAGTCGAGCCTGCCGCCCATTCCCACTTCAATTATGGCAATGTCAACTTGTTCCGACACAAAGTAATCGAATGCCAGGCCGACAGTCATTTCAAAAAAACTGAGTTCCTGCTCTTCAAAAAATGGCTTATTCTTTTTTATAAAGTCTGTTACAAAGGCTTCGGGTATGTCCTCTCCATTAATTTTTATGCGTTCCCTGAAATCTTTGAGGTGTGGAGATGTGTACAGTCCTGTTTTATATCCTGCTTCCTGTAGTATAGAAGCAAGCATACTTGAGGTAGACCCTTTTCCATTTGTGCCTGCAACATGTATCGCTGATAGTTTTTTTTCAGGGTTACCAAGGTGTTTTGCCAGCAGCAGGGTATTGGTCAGGTCTTTTTTATAAGCTGATGCCCCCTGCATTTGGTACATAGGCAGGCGGCTGAACATCCATTCAACGGTTTCTTTATAGTCCATATATTAAAAAAATGGCAGGGATTACCTGCCATTAAAATTAATCATTTTTATTCTGCTTATACAAGCTGCTTTAGCGCAATTTCATAAGCTGTTGCACTTATGCCCGTTTTAGTGCTTTTCTGGTTGTACACTTTTTGTATCGCATTACCTATTATTTCAGAGGCATCATTAAATATGGCTTCATCGGTCATACTTACTTTTGTCTCCATGAAATAGGCAAAAACCCTTGCCATGCCACAGTTTGAAATAAAGTCAGGGATAAGGCTTACTTTGCTGTCGGTAGCTTCCATTATTGGTCCATAGAAAATTTCCTTATCTGCAAAGGGAACGTTGGCGCCACAAGAAATAACCTCGAGTCCTGCAGCAATCATGTTGTCTATCTGTTCTTTGGTAACCAGTCTGGAGGCTGCACATGGTGTAAATATTTCAGCCCCAATACTCCATATTTCGGCATTAATCTGTTCAAATGGTATCATGTTGTCAGATACAAGCTTGTTGCCGTCTTTGTTTAGAAAGAGTAGTTTTATTTCTTCAAATGTAAAGCCATCTTTGTTGATAAGCCCTCCCTCACGATCTATGATGCCTACTACTTTTGCGCCCATTTCTGCAAGGTAAAATGCCGCTGCCGAACCTACATTGCCAAAGCCCTGTATAATGGCTTTTTTGCCCTTTACATCGCCTCCATAAATTGTATAAAAATGGCGCACTGCCTCCGCAACACCATAACCGGTAATCATATCAGCAACTGTATATTTTCTGTTTACATCAGGTGAAAATGAAGGATTTTCAATAACTTTTATTACACCCTGACGCAATTGTCCAATCCTATTGATCTTGTCAGCCTCTGTAGGTTTGAAGTGGCCATTGAAAACACCTTCCTGGGGGTGCCATACACCACACTCTTCTGTCATTGGGATAACTTCGTGTATTTCGTCAACATTAAGGTCGCCGCCTGTGCCATAGTAGCTTTTGAGCAGAGGGGAAACAGCTTTGTACCAGCGTTGAAGCACACCTTTTTTGCGCGGATCGTTGGGGTCAAAATTAATTCCTGATTTTGCACCGCCAATTGAAGGTCCAGAAACGGAAAATTTAACCTCCATTGTTTTGGCAAGTGAAAGCACCTCATTAATATCAAGGCCTTTTCGCATCCTTGTACCACCACCGGCTGCTCCACCACGAAGGGAGTTTATAACCGTCCAACCTTCAGCTTCGGTCTCTGTATCTTTCCAGTTAAAAACTATTTCAGGCTGTTTATTTTCAAATTTACTAAGTAAATCTTTCATTTTGTTGTGTTTTTTTAAATCGACACAAATATATAAAAACAATAAATGAGAATATCGTATTTTTTGATTTTATGACAAAGGGAAAACCACTTCAATAGAAGAGCCTTTCCCGGGATTCGAGCGAATATTTAGGATGCCTTTTAGCGCCTCGGCACGCTTACGAAGATTGCGCAGGCCAATGCCGCCTTTCACTTTTTCAGGCTCAAAGCCTATACCGTCATCGTTTACCAGAATTGAAAGTTTGTTGTCTTTTTCCATTATTTCAACGCCTGCATACCGCGCCTGTGAATATTTGTTGATGTTTTGTAATGCTTCCTGTACTATACGGTAAATATTGATTTTATTTGTATTGCTTATCGTTTCCCAATCAATCTGAGTATCAATGTGGGCATCAAAACCTGTATTGAAGTTGTTTTTTTGAGAAGTAATCATATAGTGTAGCATAGCACCAAAGTCCTGTCCTTTGCTGAAAATATCATTCCGGCTAAGATCGTGCGAAACAGCCCGTATCTCACTTTCAACACTCTGTAATTCCTTAATGTATTCTTTACGTTTCAATACGGATTCATCGTCCGATTTTTTATTTATAAATTCCAAATTTAGCCGTACAGCATAAATGTTATTGAGAATTCCATCGTGGAGTTCCATTGCAATGCGGTTCTTTTCTTCAGAACGGGCCGTTTCAATGTTCGATTGCTGTTCGAACATCAGCTGGTATATTTCCTCGTTTGCTTTTTGTTGCTCTTGTATAAGCAAAAGCTCTTTGTTGCGGGAGTTCAGATAATAAATCATAAAGATTGCGGCAATAAAAAAGAGTACAATAAGCGAAATACCAATGATATAGCTGTTTTTTCTTGCCAATGCTTCTTTTTCATTCTGGAGTTTATCAGTTTCATATTCTATCCGGGCAAATTTTTCACGATTTGCCTTAGCAGCGTTCTGCATTTTTATGCTTAAGTCAATATATTGTTCGGCATAAAATTGCCCATTAACAGGATCTATGTCTGATAATAGCTTGGAACTGGTTAATATGTCATCATTGCTTTTAATCCTTTTTGCTTCATCGTAAGCAGTTTTTAAGTAGGTGATACCGGCAGACGGATTACCTGTAGCGGTAAAATATTCGCCCAAACTGATATGGCTT
Organism: Flavobacterium sp. MFBS3-15; assembly: GCF_026107645.2. GTDB lineage: Bacteria > Bacteroidota > Bacteroidia > Flavobacteriales > Flavobacteriaceae > Flavobacterium. The sequence continues at coordinate 9,274 of NZ_JAPCHV010000004.1, forward strand.
GCTACAACTCCGGGCATATCATTTATACTATCTCTGATGCGCAATGACCGGTAAAGCATCTCAGGAACGTCTTTTCTGATTCCTGATTTAAATTTAGCATATGCCAGGTTATTGAGGAGTTTTGCATAGAGGCTTGCACCCATAGTATTTACGTTTTCTCCTGCTAATGCTTCCTGGTAAATGCCTATGGATTTTGGATAGTCTTCCTGTTTTAGGTACACATGGCTTAAATTATTGTAGCTTGATGCCCTGAAGCCAGCAATTACTTCCTCGGGATAGCCTTCTTTTCTAAGATTTTCAAGTTGATCTAAGGCACTACGGTAATACTTTATAGATTCGGTAAAGTTACCCTGCCCTAAAAGGGCGCTGCCAATAAGATTGTTACATTTATAGATATCTATGGAGCTTTGTTTTTCCTCAAGCAAGCGTAGGGCCTTAATGGCTTCGCTTTCACACAAAACATATTCGCCAATATTATGGTATATATATGCCTTATAGAGGCCAATTTCGCCTAGTAGGCTTTTGTCATTAATGTCTCTAAAAAGTTTTTCGGCCTGTGCGTAATAAAAAAAAGCGCTGTCAATGTGATTTTTTTCAGAGTGGGATATCCCCGAAAAATAGGAGGCTTTAGCCATTGTAAGCGAATCATTTGCCTCTAAGCCCAGGTCAAATGCTAAGTGGCTTGCATGTAGCGCTTTGTCATAAACTCTTAGATCGTAATAAGCTACTGTAGCCCTCCTGTAAAAAAAACGTGTAATTGAATCATTGTCATTGCCTGAAAACGAGCCGAGAGCGGAATCGATATAATGTTCCCTTATTTTTGGCTTTTGGTAAACATCTTCACCTGTTTCGAATAGCTTTTCAACATGAGTATATTTTTTATCATTTTCATTAATAGCGTTTTTTTTGCAGGAAACTACAAGAATGAAAAAAAATAAAACATATATATATACTAGGTGTCTGTACAAAATTTTTGAGGCACTAGTGTTTGACTAGTGCCTCAAAAATACTATATTTTTTTTATGTGCCAATTACGGCTTAGGAGTAGTAGGGCGTGGAAGGGCAATATCGCCTGGTCCAGGCTGCGTAATTGCATTGTCTGCAGATGTTTCAAGTGCACTGTCGTCAGTTGAACAAGAAACTGTAGTAAGACCTAATGTTGCGATAAGAGCGAAAGAAAGGATAAATTTTTTCATGGTAGTAAGTTTTTATAGATGTCTTTATAATTAAATTTTTTTAGTTGCAATTCGTTTACCGATTATTACTGAGGCAAAGTTACAAGCTTGTTTTAGCTAACAACTATAAATAACAAGAGGTTTAGTCACTTGCCCTCGAATACGAGTAACTCACCATTTCTAAAGGGTATAATGCGTTTTATAGATATTCGGGAGCAATCTTACGGATAATTGTGTCGATATTATCCTTGAAGGTTTTTGAAAAAGAAACCGATATTTCGTTGTTATTGAGGTAACAAAGTTGCTTTCCGGTATTGATACGGGAAACATAATTGCTATTTACAATATAACTGTTATGTATCCGGTAAAAGAATGATGGCAGGTTATTCTCGTAATGTTTTAGGGTTTTATAAGCCGTTAGCTTTTTGCCGTTAAAGAGGTAAAAGTCGGTAGTATTATTGTCAGCTTTGAGATAAAGTACATCTTTAAGAGCAATGAACTGATAATCCCCGTAGGACTTAATGCATATTTGGATATCTATTTCTGAACGCTGTGCTTCTGCCTGGCTGTCTAACTCCTGCTCGTCTTCTTTTTCTATTTCATTGAGAGAATGCGGATGAATAGTAACAGGATGCTGCGCCAAGGCAGATTTGCGGAATCGCAGGAGGCTTTTTCGAAGTTCAATGGAAGCTACAGGTTTAATAAGGTAGTCATTTATACCTGCTTTTATTGCTTCAAATGCAAATGCATCATTATCTGCCAATACTATAATGTACGGCAAAACGTTTATATATTGATGCAAATCGGTAATGAATTTCAGGGGAAAAGAGTTTTTTATCCTGGGCGGGAGCTCCAAAAACACTAAATCCGGCTGAAGTTCCAATATCATGTTTACCGCATCTTCACCATTTATTGCCGAACCGATGTAAAAATATTCATGAAAGCTTTCAAACTGCGACAATATTACTTTTACATTTGGCTCAGATATAGCTACAACCAAATAGGAAAACTGTACCAATCACTATTAAAATTTAGTAAAGCAAGATATGTAATTTATAATTATTAATTTTACACAAAAGCATTTTTAATTTTTTCTTTTGGATTCTTTTATGCCTCAAAACCTTAATATCCTTATTGTTGATGATCACCCCATGACAGTCAATGGGTATGTCAATGTGCTGTCTGATGAAAAGTTTGAAGGCTATGAGCTTGTTTTTACAAAAGCAATTGATTGTGAGCAGGCATATAATCTTATAAATGACAGAAAGCAAGGTGGAAATCCGTTTAATATAGCCTATCTGGACCTAAGCCTGCCGCCCTATGCTGATAAAAATATTTTTTCAGGTATGGATCTTGGGAAGTTGATCAGGCAACTAATGCCTGATTGCATAATAATTATCCTGACCATGCATAGCGAATCATCGCTGATAGACCGTCTTATTAAGGAAATAAACCCGCAGGGAATCTTGTGTAAAAGTGACATTGATATTGATGAGTTCATCAATGCGTTCAGGATCATTTTTTCAGGAGATAATTATCTGAGCAATAAAATTGTGAAGTCATTAAAAGATAAGGTGTTTGATAATTATAACCTTGATAATTATGACAAACAAATACTTATGCGACTTACAGAGGGCATAAAGACTGCTGATATTCCAAATTATATACCGCTTCCGCTTCATGCGATACAGGAACGTAAAGCCCGCATGAAAAACATGCTCATGCAGGGTAGGGGAGGCGACGACCAGGAACTCATAGAGGCTATTAAAAGGATGGGCATTCTTTAAGGGTGATATATTTTTCCGGCGCTGTGATCACTGCGGGCACCTGTAACGCTGGACAGCGTATTTACCTCACTCCTTAACCTTAAAATCCCAAGCAACGCAAATATCAGCGCTTCTTTAAACTGGATGGTTTTGTCATCAGGAATAGTGATAGAGGTATTCGGCAACAATTCTTTCAGCCGATTAATGACAAATGTATTATATGCACCACCACCTGTGATGAGCATACTTTGTTTCGCCTCTTTTTGGTTTATGGTTTCAGCTAAGCGGGAGGCAATGTGCTCAGAAAATGTCCGTAATTTATCTTCCAACGTTCCTTCGTGCTCTTCCATTAATGGTAATATGACTTCTTTTACAAACTCAAATCCCAATGACTTAGGATGATGAAGAGTGTAAAATTCAAGGTTTTCCAATTCGTTATAAAGCTCCCAAATCATTGTACCCTTCGCTGCTTGATTGCCACCGGCATCATATTCCAGGCCAAGCTTGTTTGCATAGTGGTTTAACACGGTATTTACCGGGCAAATATCAAAAGCAAGCCTGTTGCCCTTTTCTTCAAAGGAAATATTAGAGAACCCTCCCAGGTTTAGGCAGTAAGTATATTCGGAAAATAACAGCCTGTCGCCTATTGGCACAAGTGGTGCTCCCTGGCCACCAAGTTCTACGTCCTGTACCCTGAAGTCGCAAACAATTGTTTCTCCTGTTAGTGTGGCTATTTCAGGCAGGTTGCCAATTTGTAATGTTATGCCCTCCTTCGGGCGGTGTAGTATGGTATGCCCGTGCGAGCAAATGGCATCAATCCGATTTATGGAATACTTCTTAAGATACTCCTTAATTATACCTGATAATAATAAGGTGTAGTCACTATTAAGTTTTATCAGTTCCTCCGGATCAAAATCAACTGCATGTTTAAGGCGCTGTATCCATTCCGGGCTATAGGGTACGGTAACGGCCTCTTTTATTTCAAAAGCCCAATTTTGGTTATTTTTTTTCAGTAAAATATGGGCAAGGTCAACTCCGTCCAGCGAAGTGCCTGACATTACGCCTACAACGTTATAGTTTTCTTTTAGCATGGGCTAAAATTAAGTAATGATATTGAAAAATTCACAATAAATAATTACATTTGGGCGCACATAAAACAAAAATCACAACGAAATAATTTAGGTAATATGGATTTTAAACTAACTGAAGAGCATCTGATGATTCAGCAGGCAGCGCGCGATTTTGCACAAAACGAGTTGCTTCCGGGGGTTATTGAAAGAGATGAAAAACAAATTTTCCCTGCTGAACAGATCAAAAAAATGGGCGAACTTGGCTTTCTGGGCATGATGGTCGACCCAAAATACGGAGGAAGCGGCCTTGATACCATTTCGTATGTGCTTGCTATGGAAGAAATATCCAAGATAGACGCATCAGCTTCAGTAGTTATGTCAGTAAATAATTCACTTGTGTGCTGGGGCCTTCAGACTTTTGGCTCTGAGGAGCAAAAACAAAAATATCTTACACGTTTGGCAACCGGCGAAGTAATAGGGGCTTTTTGCCTTAGTGAGCCTGAAGCTGGGAGTGATGCAACATCACAAAAGACTACGGCCATCGACATGGGGGACCATTACTTATTAAATGGTACTAAGAACTGGATAACTAATGGTAGTACAGCTGATGTATATTTGGTTATTGCTCAGACCGATGTGGATAAAAAACACAGGGGCATCAATGCATTAATCGTTGAAAAAGGGATGCCAGGATTTGAAATTGGCCCAAAAGAGCAAAAACTGGGTATCCGCGGAAGCGATACGCATTCATTAATGTTTACAGATGTAAAGGTTCCGAAAGAGAACAGGATTGGTGAAGACGGGTTTGGATTCAAATTTGCCATGAAAACACTTTCAGGCGGAAGGATAGGCATCGCTTCGCAGGCCCTTGGTATTGCGTCAGGTGCTTATGAACTGGCACTTAAATATTCTAAAGAACGTAAAGCTTTTGGAACTGAAATATGTAACCATCAGGCAATTGCATTTAAACTGGCCGATATGGCAGTTCAGATTGAGGCAGCGCGCCATTTGTGCATGAAGGCTGCATGGGATAAGGATAATGGCAATAATTATGACCTTAGTGGGGCTATGGCCAAACTTTATGCTTCGCAAGTGGCCATGGATACAGCTGTTGAGGCGGTACAGGTACACGGAGGCAATGGCTATGTAAAAGAATACCATGTAGAACGCCTTATGCGTGATGCGAAGATTACTCAAATATATGAAGGGACTTCAGAGATACAAAAAATCGTTATCTCGCGATCGATACTCACACAATAGCATAATGAATGAACCCACGCAAGCAGCGTGGGTTTTTTCTTACTATTTAAAATGTTGCAAACTAGCTGATTTATAATTTAAATAATGAGATAGTGCCTGTAAGTATTTAATAAGTGAATTTAAACGACTAAAACTGCATTATATCGAATAAATAAGTTTTCTGTTTTTCAGCTAATCCCGTTATGCTATTTTTACGTAGAAATAAAATTCAGTTATAAAATAATTATTTATAAACAGAATGTTGTTCTGTTAGTTTAATTATGCTGCGGTTTTTACTACACTGGAATCCGGATCGGGGCAGTTAAATGAATTAGGACAGATTTTGTATTTCAGCAAAAGGATTTTTTATCCAGAAGGCTGTGAAATTCACAGGAAAACTTACTAAAATTTACCACAATGAATGTAATTGGACAGAGAATCAAAAACATCCGGGAAGACAAAGGCATCACTCAGGAAACAATGGCACTTCATCTTGACGTTACGCAAAGCAACTATGGGCGCCTTGAAAAAGATGACAGGAGGCTGAACATTGTTAAGCTTCTTAAAATTGTAAGAATACTCGATATCAACATTTGCCAGCTTTTTGGTGAGTCGGGCGATACAGCCGGATTTGGCGGCATGAATAAGGAAGTTTACGACATCCTTGTAGAAAGCCTTACTTCTGAAATCCAGCACCTGAAAGAAGAAGTCAACTTTTTACGTATGATGGTACGTAGCTAAATGCAAACTATACTTTAAATACCATTGTAGCGTTTTTAGGAGATAAAATCGTAAGTTTATCTTATGGTACAGAAACCTAAAGCCGTAAAATATAAAGTAATCGCCGGTTATGTGCTGCTTTTTGCTGTGGCTGTGCTTTCGGTGTGGTTCCTTTACATGGAGATTGTAAGGATAGCCATTCCTGAACAAGCAGGTAATGATAATAAGAATATTGTTCGGATAAGCAATACAATAGCCGACCTTTATGCTTCTGAAGCTATGGGAAGGAGTGCCATCCTGTCGGGCAAGGCTGAGGATTACAGCCGATATATCCAGACCATTGACAGTATAAGCAGTGAAATTGAAACTGTCAAAAGTAGTGTAGAACCTGCCCAGGTGCCTAAATTTGATTCCATAAGGATGCTTTTGGCCCGGAAAAAACAGAGTATTACTGATATCCGTATTTACAGGAATAAATACGGTAAGCGTGATCCTCTAAACATCGCGATTGACGGTATTTATTCTGCAAAAGACTCAGTATGGGATCAAACAAAACCAGTTCGTTCCCGAAAACAATATGAGGCCAGGCAGCTCGTTTATTCGGCGCTACCTCAAAAAATGCTCGATTCCCTGAGCAAGCTTCAGGTTTCCAACGATTCGCTCGCTATAATTTTCGACAAAGTACTTTCCAATGTCATCGACAGGAGCCGTAAAGTAAATAGCGGCCTAATAGAAAGGGAACAGAGGCTTCTTGATGAGAACCGTATCATATCCGATCAGTTGCGCACAATCCTCACTTCTGTTGAAAAAGATTTCCTTGAAAAATCGTATGCAAAAATTGATGAATCTAAATCGGCTGTAGCTGCTACCATAAGAAAGGTTGCATGGATCGGCGCCATAACGCTCTTTTTTCTCATTGTTTTTGCATGGTTCATTATTCGCGACCTTACCAGCAATCAAAATTATCGTAAGCAGCTTGAGGCGCTCAACCTTGAAAATGAGGATCTTTTGCGTACAAAAACCATGCTTATGGCAACTGTTACCCATGATCTTCAAACGCCTCTTGGAAGCATAATAGGTTTTCACGACCTTATTAAAGATTCAGGCATATCTTCAAAACAGGGCCAGTACCTTAGCAATATAAAACAGTCGGCAGATTACATATTAAAGCTGGTAAATGACCTGCTTGATTTTTCGAGACTGGAAAATAACCGTATAAATATCGAAGAATCGCCTTTTAATGTGAAAAGCCTTGTGGAGAGTACCTGTATGGCGCTCGAACCCATGGCGAACAAGAAAAATATTGAACTTAACTGGGATGTGGATGATATGTTGGATGATAACTTTATTTCTGATTCATACCGCATTAAGCAGGTGCTCACCAATCTTGTAAGTAATGCAATAAAATTTACAAGCCACGGATCAGTAGAAGTTATTGCAAAGGCATATGGGTTTGAGATACAAATCTCTGTACTGGATACAGGGATAGGTATTGCTCCCGAAAAACATGCGGATGTTTTTAAGGAGTTTACACAGGCTCATGAGGGTATTGAGAAGAAATTTGGGGGAACCGGACTTGGACTTACAATATCGCAAAAGATCATTGAGTTGCTTGATGGTACCATACACTTGGAAAGTGAAGAAGGGAGGGGCTCTATTTTTACCATTTCCATACCACGTATTGCTGGAAAAGGCGATGCTGCAACAGCCAAAATTTCTGAATTGGTACAGGTATCCCCTGCACTGAAGCATAAAAATATCCTTGTTGTTGACGATGATACCACACAGTTAGCGCTTATGTCAGAATTGCTGCGAATGCACGTTGGGAAAATACAGACCCTGAACAATTCCGCTGAAGTGATAAACATGATTGAAGAAGGAAATTCGGATTTGATAATTACCGACCTGCAAATGCCAAACATGGATGGGTTTGAAGTGCTCCAAGCAATAAGAAATCACAGCGATACCATGATTGCCTCACTACCGGTTATTGTACTTTCAGGAAGGAAAGACCTTTCTGCTTCCGATTTTCTTGATAGAGGATTCTCTGCATATCATTCTAAACCTGTAAATTTTAAGGAATTATTAAAGCTTATAGAAGTGCTTCTCTCAGGAAAGCCTGTGAGCGTAATGGAAGCAAAAGAGCAAGCTGATTTATCACTAAGATTATATAACCTCGAAAGCCTGAAGAAATTTACCAATAACGACCCAGTATCCCTTCGCAATATTGTGATGACGTTTATTGACAGCGCCAAAACCAATTGCCATGAGCTTGTGGAGTCGGCCGGGGCAAGAGATGCACGTTGGTTAGCGGAAACTGCCCACAGGATGATACCCATGCTCAGGCAGATGGAGGTTCATTCGATTGCAGGATTATTAGTGCCGCTTGAAGATGGGACAGCAACCCATAGTTGGGACGAGTTGGAAATATATATTGGCGATATATGCAACAAGATGCAAGCACTTTGCCTGGCTTTAGAACAGGAAACGGCCTAAAGATCGATGTTATAGAGTTTGAGTTTGTTATAAAGTGTCTTCCGGTCTATATCCAGCATCATGGCTGCCCTGGATTTATTGTAATTAGCTTTTTCAAGTGCATTACGGATAGCCTCTTCTTCATTGCTTTTGGTATATCCTGAAAGCGAGCCTTCAATTTTTGAGGCTTCCTGCATTTCAGGTGGCAATACTCCAATGTGTATAATAGATGACTTTTCAAGCAGGACAGATCGCTTTATAATATTACGCATTTCACGCAGGTTGCCCGGCCAGCTGTAGTTTTTGAATAGGGTAGTAACTTCATCATCAAATCCTTCAATGTCTTTTTCGAGGTCGTCGTTGGCCTGCGCAAGGAAATGATGCGCAAATATCATTATATCCTGTTTACGTTCTGCAAGGCTTGGTACCTTGATAAGGAACTCATTAAGGCGATGGTATAAATCTTCTCTAAAGTCACCACGCTTTACAGCTTCTGCAAGATCTTCATTAGTTGCTGCTACAACCCGTATGTCTACTTCAATTTCGTTATTGCTGCCTACAGGCTTTATTTTGCGTTCCTGCAAAGCCCTTAGTAGTTGTACCTGCACGTCGTAGCTTAGGTTTCCAACTTCGTCAAGGAAAAGGGTTCCCCCGTTTGCAGCTTCAAAATGTCCTGTTTTGTCATTGATAGCGCCTGTAAAAGATCCTTTTAAATGTCCAAAAAATTCGCTGGAAGCCAGTTCCTTGGGTATAGCACCACAATCCACAGGTATGTAGGGCTCTCCTGACCTCTTACTTTGCGAGTGGATGGAATGGGCTATATGCTCTTTGCCGGTACCGCTGTCACCAATAATCAGGACCGACATATTTGTAGGGGCTACGAGTGTTATGTGTTCATGAAGTCTTGAAGCATCATTGCTTATGCCTTTTACAAATGGCAGCGTTGCTTGTTTTGTATCTTTTTTTTCCGAAGATGGTTTGAAATTATCTGTTTTTTTGTTCAGCGCCTGCCCAATGATGTGCAGTATCTCATCAGGATTAATAGGCTTGCCTACATAATCATAGGCTCCAAGCTTCATTGCATTTACCGCTGTCTTGATATCGGTATATCCGGTCATCAGAATCACCTTAGTATCCATTGAGGCTTCTTTTGCCGCTTTAAGAATGTGCATCCCATCACTGTCAGGCAATCTGATATCGGTTATAATTATATCAAATTTCGCTTTTTTCAGTGTTTCCTCTGCCTCTAATCCTGTGAAAGCATTCGCTACTTCAAAACCTTTCTTTTGAAGGAATGTTTTCAGCATTACGCAAAAAGCAGTATCATCGTCTACGACAAGTATTTTGGGACTCATTACTTTTAGTGATATATGCAAATGTAACGGTTTTGCAAGTTTTAAAGTGTTAAGAAAAACAAAAGGAGATGCTCTCATCTCCTTTCATCGAAGAATAACATTCTTCAAATCACCTTACTATATGTTTTTCTATTTCACATCTTGTTTTATAAGTTCGCCTGAGCTTTTGTAATATACAACCAGTTGCTTTTCTTCTTTTTTCAATACCAGCTTATACTCGCCAGTTTCTTCTTCAGATATGTAAGCTTCAATTACGGTATAGCCTATATAATTATCGCTGATCGCTTTCAGTACGTTGGCCGATACTTCATCAATTTTGATCTTCCGGTAATTGTTTTTTTGGTTGATGTTCAGTTGCTGAGCATTGTGGGCAATCGACTCTCCTGCGCTTCCACCGAGTGCCATTAAGAATGATATTATCAACAACTCCTTCATATGCAGCGACCTTTACGAATTAACAATATGAAATAATCGTACCAGTCTAAAGGTTAAGTGTAAGGTGTTGTATTTGAGCACCTTTCTTGTTGTGTGGGTTAAAAATCAGTGTAGAATTTCCACAGTTTAGTGTAGAATTTCCACAGTTTAGTGTAGAATTTCCACACTTTAATTACCGTTTCATGGTAAAATGCCCTCTGTGGATTTCGCCGTCTTCTCTCTTTACAACAAACCAATAATCGGTGGAGGGTAGAGGACGGCCATTGTAAGTGCCATCCCAACCTTCACTTTCGGGAGGAAAGGATATTATGAATTTTCCATAACGGTCAAATACATATATTTCCATATCGGGTTCTAGTGACGAGTATTTAATTCGCCAGGTATCATTTACACCGTCGCCATTCGGGGTAAAAAATTTAGGATAGTTGAGCAGGTAGAACATCTGTGTTAGACTGCCACAACCGTTAATATCCCGTATGTGTAAATAATATATGCCTGTTGCAAGATCGCTAAAAACAGGGCTGTCCTGATAAGTATCACCATCAATGGAATATTCATAAGAACCGGCGCCGTTTGCATGTATGGTAATGGAGTTATGATTGTCTGTCCAGTCATCAGTTTCAATTTCATTTATTGAAGGTTCCTCCGAAAGATTTACTGTAATATCAGTTGTAGTTTCACATTCTACATCGCCATAAACATTCGCTACCCTTACAGAATAATTCCCCGGTTCGTCAACCTGTATGGAGTTTGTAGTTTCTCCTGTGGACCATTCATAAGAATCAAATCCGGGATCGGCAGTTAGCGTTACTGGACCATTTCCCTGGCAAATATAGGTTTCCCGTTCCATGCTTAGCTGCGGATATTCTGACACCTGGAGGCCGAATGGGACAACATCGTGGCAGATGGAAATATAATTATGTACAAGCCTCGCATATATTATTTGAGGATTAGCTGTGTTGGTATATAGAATGGGTAAAGGGTCGGCCCCATTATCGGCATCCTCCTGCGTAGCGTGGTAGGTTATGGTATAAACGCTTGGGCTTTGGTCTTCAAGTATCCCGGCATTCTGCTCGGAAAGGTCAAACTCCCTAGATACAGATTCCCCGGGCTGTATGCATTGCATCATCCCTCCGGGATCATGGGCATCAGCCAGTTCCGGCAGGAGGTTAATATTTTCTGTCCTTCGGCCAATATGTCCACAAGCATCTTCCACCACAAACTGATATGAAGCTGCAGGGAGATCGGTAAAAATATTGTTCGTACCATTATCCATAAGAAAAGGTTCGCCATTTCTCCTCTCAATACGATACTGTAATGGTTCAAGTCCAGTGGCTTCTATATAGATGTCATCAGTATTGGGCAGGCAGGAGATGTTGTAAATGTTTTCGATATTGACCCCGTCGTAATAGTTAAAGTTACCCAAAACCTGGAAGCAAATTTTTGATGCAACACCGCTGCCAACAGTCTCAAAAGCTTTTACAATTCTGAAAGAACCGAAATAAAGCAGGTTTACCGTAGTCTGGCTATTTTGCAGGCTTAGTGAGTTTTGTGCAGTGGGAAGTGTGCCTTCGGTATAGACTACATTGGTTGCAGGGTGCACCCATTGTCCGGGCACATCAGGGTTTTCCTTCTGGAGCCAGTAAGTAGGGGTGCCTGAGGAATCATTATCAAAAAGATCGATATCAAAAGAGCTGCAATTCGGGTCAAATGCAAAAGACGTCCCGGTACCGGGCTGGTAGCCCGTGATGGTAATGGTTACCGATCGCTGAATGCCGCATATATCAATGCCATGAAAGGTATACTCCCCTTCAGGCAGGTTATCCATAAACATAACGCCGCCTGTATTGATGTTTGAAGTCACATCATAAGGAAGGGTTTCTTCAAATTCATCGGGTGCATCGATGACAGACAGAGAAGTCAGTCTTCCATTGCCGCTTGATACCCTCACTGCACCTTTTGCAGTAGAGCAATCGGCAAATGCTGTTGCGGTAAAATCCCTCTCAGTAAAGGCCGGAATTATGACTACTACCTCTTCATATTCTATCCCGCAATCATCGATGAGGTTTAGGGTGTATTCTCCAATCGGAAGGTCTGTAACCACCAATGTTCCTGAAGGGTTAATGAAGGCAGTTACATCTGTTGGTACGGGAGCTGTATATTCCGGCGGGCCGGAAATAATTTCGGCAAAAACAATTTCGCGTTCAGGTATGTTTGCCGTTATGCGCCCGAAAACGGAGTAACAGCCATTGTTGCGGCCATTGGCATTCGGTTCAGGGACTATGTATTCAATGGTAAACGAATGGGTTTCGGTTCTTCCGCATGCGTCGGTAATGCTTACGGTATAACCACCTTCAGGTACAGGCTGTTCTTCATTTCCAAATACTATGGGACTATCGTTATAGGGGCCCGGATAATTGCCTGTAAATGCCGCCGGGTCAAATCCGTCAGGTACAGCACTGAAATTAAGGTTAAATGGAGGCATATAGTTGGCAGCTTCCAGTGTAAAGTAAAACCGCCCGCACGGTATTGGATTGAGGTTTTCAGATAAAGAAGGGAGTGGGTTAACTTCCATTCCTGTATTCCCATACTGTATCCCACAGCTATTTGTTACCTGTATATCATAAGTATACGGCTGGCCCGGAATAACAGGGAAAACATTAGAAAATTCCAGTAATGAAGGAGCACCGGTGTCAAAATGGAGTGAAACGATTTGCGGGTCGCCACCGGGTATGTTAATGGTGTAAACAATATCTATTGGATAGCTTATAACCGTACCGGGCGGATAGGAAATGGTATTGGTAATGTTTACAGTAGTGCAGTCGCCCGATAGCACATCATCAAAAATAGGAGGGGATACCGTTGGCTGTCCCACTGCAGTAGACACCGTATATGTTGTTACAACACCCTGTCCGCAATTATTGAAAACCCTGATATTATATTGGCCGGGTGGCAAATCGTAAAATACATTTGTAGCCTGTAGCGGCCGGGTTACCGGGCCGGAAATGATTTCATATTCCGATGCTATCCCTGTCAGTGTTGTAATTTCAATTTGTCCGCCTTCAGAGCAATTGTGTGTTGATGAGGTAATGCTGTATGTGAGCGGTTCAATCTGTTCCTCTATGATTACTTCTGCTTGTTGTATATTGGTTTCAGGGCCAAGCGTTTGCAACGCGATTATTTTGTAGGTACCTGCCGAAAGCCCATCAACAAACAAGCCGGGAGATGAAGATACGGGTACTGTCGGAGCTGAATTATTATAAACAGTAAAAAGGAATATAGCTCCGGGTACTGCATCTGATATACTAAAAGTAAGTGTTCCGTTGCCGGGGCAGGTTTCATTCTCAACATCAACTGCAAAACCAAAATCCGGAAGTTGGGCATTTGCGGCAAGGGTACAAAAAAGTATCCCTGTTACGAAAAATGCTTTCAGGAATTTCATGATTTTTAAATCGACAAATATTAAGTTGCTATCAACTCTCATAGCCGTAATTATTATAGCAATATTAACAAAAAATGACTTTAAAAAGTACAGCTACCTCATATTTAACTAATAAAAGTTGATATATTGTTAACAATTTATTTGTACGAAGCAAAATGGATAATTTTTTGTAAGAAATAATCTTTTAAACAGTTAGGATTTAAAATACCCTAACAAATTTTATGCCTTTTAAGATAAATTTTGTGAGAATTGGTTATTTAGCCTGATATTGGAATTGAAGGATACAAAAAATGCTATTACCTTTATTTAGGTAATAGCATTCATTTTTTGTGACCATGACTGGATTCGAACCAGCACGCCTTGCAGCACCACCCCCTCAAGATGGCGAGTCTACCAATTTCTCCACATGGCCGGTAACATTTCAAATAAAAAAAGTTAAGCATGCTTCGTCGCGGCTTAACTTTTTGTGACCCGGCTGGGATTCGAACCCAGGACCCCATCATTAAAAGTGATGTGCTCTACCAGCTGAGCTACCGAGTCGTGGCATCAGGAAATATAAGGTCTTTGTGACCCGGCTGGGATTCGAACCCAGGACCCCATCATTAAAAGTGATGTGCTCTACCAGCTGAGCTACCGAGTCAATAAATTCATTCCCTGAATGCGGGTGCAAATATACGGATGTATTATTAATTATTCAAAGCGAAATTATTATAAATTTGAGTTTTTTTTGATTAAATTATTCAATACCCTAATTTGTAGGGTTTTATTACTATGAAGAAGATAATTTTGTGTGGGTACATGGCTTCAGGGAAGACGACAGTTGCCCAAATATTGGGTAAAGCAATGGCTTTGCCTGCAATCGATCTCGATGAAATCATAGAACAAAAAGCCGGGAAAACTGTTTCAAGGATCTTTGCCGAAGATGGTGAGATAAAATTTCGCAGGCTGGAACACGAAAGCCTTAAGGAACTTCTTATTCTTGAAGAAGGTTTTGTATTGAGCCTTGGCGGAGGTACTCCCTGCTATGCAAACAATCATGTTTTTCTACAGCAGGAAGATGTAGTGTCAGTTTATTTGAAAACCGGCATTGATGAAATAGTGAAACGCCTTATGCAACAGGAAAAAGGGAGGCCCTTATTGGACAACCTGCCCTATAATGAATTGCAGGAATATGTTGCCAAACACCTTTTTGACCGCAGTTATTACTACCATCAGGCAAAACACATTGTTGCCACTGATGATAAATCTCCTGGTGAAGTGGCGGATGCAATTATGAGTCTTTACTAATCTTCCAGATAAGCGTACTTATCTTCTTCAGAGAGTACTACCTGAACACGTTCCCGAAGCGAGGTCGACAATGACAGGCCTTTAAAATCTGCCTTTACAGGGAATTGTTTGTGATTACGGTCTACGAGTACCGCAGTCTTGAACTTTTTGAGGGGAACATCCAAGAAGTGTTTTACACCATATATAAGGGTTGTACCGCTGTTTAATACATCATCCACCAATACAAGTGATTTGTTTGTATATTCTTCTGCCGTAAGCGATGTTTCAATTATATCTATCGGATTCTCTTTGTTTATCCTTACTTCGCACAATGTCACTCCAAACGGAGCTATCTTTTTTAATTCCTCAGCAATCATTTTGGAAAACAGGTAGCCGCTGTTGGCAACCCCGGCCAAAACTATTTCACTTTCGTCGGGAAACGTTTCATATATCTGGTAGGCAATACGCCTTGTTTTATGCTCAATTTCCTGGCGTGTAAGAATGATATTTTTCATTTGGGTGGATTCGTTTTGTAAATATAAGGCATTATTTTTCGTCAGATTCAAAAATCATCGTCAAAATCATCACCGTATTCATCCAGGTCACGTCGGTCTTTTTTGGTAGGTCTTCCTGTACCCTTAGCACGGTAATGCTCTTTTGTAAGGCGCAGCAGTTCCAAATGTTCAAAGGCCTCTTGTGGTGTTTCGTCTTTTCTGTAAATGTCTACCAATTTTGGGCCAATACGGCTCTTGGGAATGTCCAGTACGGTAAGGATATAATTGATTTGGTCACGACGCACTGTAATTCTGTCTGTCGGAAAAATGTCCCTTGAAGCCTTCGCTTGCTGCCCATTTACGGTTACATGTCCTTTTTGAATGGCCTGAGTAGCCAGGCTGCGGGTTTTGTAGTAGCGGGTGCACCACAAATATTTATCAATCCTCATACTAATTCCTAAAAATCGTTGTTATAATGCCATACAAAAATAAATGAAAATTGTATCTTGCGCCATTAAAAAAAATTAAAATGAATAGAATTTTAAAGGCTTTTGGCCTTCTTTCACTTATAGCTGTTTTTACTGCCTGCAAAAAAGATGATGGTGCCAATGTTGCCCCACCAAGAGATTATGCTGTACAGTATGCTACTGAGAAAGCTGATATAGAGAATTATCTGAAATCACACTACATGACAGTGGATCCGGCAACATTTGATGTAACATTTGCCGAGATACAGGAGGGAGGTTCGCAGGTTTCTATTTGGGACCAAACGGAATACCCGCTTCAAAGTAAAATCGTGAACAGCAACGATGTTGATTATACAGTATATTATATTACACTGAATGAAGGTGTTGGCGATTCTCCTACAAGGGCTGATAATGTTCTTACTGCCTATAGGGGTGAGTTGCTGGATGGCACACAGTTCGATTATACGCCTTATCCGCAAAACCAATCTTCGCTAATGTCATCAATCGAAGGTTGGCAGGAAATTATCCCGTTATTTAAAACAGGTGAGTACATTGATATACCTAATGATCCAAATCCTGCGTCTTTCCAAAATTTTGGGGCAGGTATCATGTTCCTGCCTTCAGGTCTGGGGTATTACAATTCGCCACGTGGACTCATATCGGCATATGATTCGCTGATATTTACCTTTAAGTTATATGATCTTGAGTATACTGATCTTGATAATGATGGTATCCTCAATAAAGATGAAACAGAGCCGGGAATCGACCTTAATGATTACGATACCGATGGTGATGAAACGCCAAACTACCTGGACATCGACGATGATGGCGATGGCTACCTGACTATAGATGAAATCAAAATACCGGGTAGCGATCCGGCAGAATACTATGAGTTTGATGCCATACCAACCTGTACGGGGGGTACAGTCAAAAGGCATCTTGACCCCACTTGCCACAACTAGATAACAGTCAAAAATATATCCCGATGTCGTAACGGCATCGGGATTTTTTTGTAATGTACAAGCAAAAAATCCCGCTCATTTCCGAACGGGATTTGTTTATAATGATGGGAAAAATTATTTTCTCCTGATCACTTTCTCAGCAGCTTCAACAATCGCCTGGTTGTTGAGTTTGTATTTTTCCATTAATTGAGCCGGAGTTCCTGATTCGCCAAAGCTATCATTAACAGCTACAAATTCCTGCGGTGCGGGGTGGTTAAGCGACAGTGTACGTGCAACACTTTCGCCAAGGCCTCCAAGAATATTGTGCTCTTCAGCAGTTACTACACAGCCTGTTTTGGCAACTGATTTCAGGATGGCTTCCTCATCAAGCGGCTTGATAGTGTGGATGTTTATTACTTCTGCAGAGATGCCTTTCGCTTCCAGGGCTTCAGCTGCAATAAGTGCTTCCCAAACCAGGTGGCCGGTGGCGATAATGGTTACATCATTGCCTTCGTTTAGCAAAACTGCCTTCCCGATAACAAACTCACCATTCTCAGGCGTGAAGTTAGGCACTGAAGGCCTTCCGAAACGAAGGTAGACAGGTCCGTGGTGTTCAGCAATGGCAATTGTCGCGGCTTTTGTCTGGTTGTAATCGCAGGTATTGATGACCGTCATGCCCGGAAGCATCTTCATAAGGCCAATGTCCTCAAGGATTTGGTGAGTAGCTCCGTCTTCGCCCAGGGTAAGCCCGGCGTGCGATGCACATATTTTCACATTCTTGTCTGAATATGCAACTGACTGGCGTATCTGGTCATATACCCTTCCGGTAGAGAAGTTGGCAAAAGTGCCTGTAAAAGGTATCTTTCCGCCAATCGTCATGCCTGCTGCCATTCCTATCATATTGGCCTCGGCAATACCCACCTGGAAGAAACGCTCAGGGTGGTTCTTTTTAAAGTCGTCCATCTTAAGCGAACCGATTAGGTCGGCACAAAGGGCAACGACATTTTCATTAGTTTTTCCAAGCTCGGTAAGGCCTGCACCAAAACCCGAACGTGTATCTTTACTTCCTGTATTTGTGTATTTTTTCATTGAATTTCAGATTGTAAGTTTGAATTTCAGATTGTAAGTTTGAATTCAGATTTCAGATTGCCACTCATTCCAATTAAGGTTGCGGGGGGGGGTCCGGCACGAGTGAAGCTTAATCTGAATTCTGGAATCTACAATCTGAAATATTAATAATCACCAAGTGTTATCGCATTCTGTGCAAAAGCAAGCTGTAGCTGCTCATCGTTTGGCGCTTTGCCGTGCCATGCATGCGTGTGCATCATGTAATCAACGCCATTACCCATTTCGGTGTGCAGCAATACGCAAACCGGCCTTCCTTTGCCTGTACGTTCTTTGGCATCGGTCATGCCCTTGATGATGGCTTCGATATCGTTACCTAAAAGGATTTCCACAACATCCCAACCAAAAGCAGTGAACTTGGCATTCAGGCTGCCCATTGGCAATACTTCGTCGGTTGGCCCGTCAATCTGCTTGCCATTAACGTCGATGGTTGCGATGATGTTATCCACTTTATAAGCTGCTGCATACATGATGGCCTCCCAGTTTTGCCCTTCCTGGAGCTCGCCGTCGCCATGGAGGCTGTATATGATATGATTGTCACCGTTAAGCTTTTTTGTTTGTGCCGCGCCAAGGGCAACACTCATTCCCTGCCCAAGCGATCCGGATGCGATGCGTACGCCTGGTAGGCCTTCGTGTGTGGTAGGGTGGCCCTGCAGCCTTGAGTTGATGTGGCGGAAAGTAGCCAGTTCAGGTACGGGGAAGTATCCGCTGCGTGCAAGTACGCTGTAGAATACAGGTGAAATATGCCCGTTGGAAAGAATGAAGATATCCTCATTTAAGCCATCCATGTCAAAGCCTTCCTTACGGTCCATCAATACCTGGTAAAGCGTTACCAAAAATTCGGTGCAGCCAAGCGATCCGCCCGGGTGGCCAGAATTTACGGCATGTACCATACGCAGGATGTCCCTTCTTACCTGGATTGTTAAGTCGTTAAGTTGTTGTGTGTTAGGTTTCATTTGTCAGTATAAAATTAAACTGGTGCAAAAGTACTTTAATTTTTACGACTGGCAAACCCAATAAAAGAATTCAGCCACGAATTGGATGATTTTATTGAGTATCAGTAAAGCTCAATATGAAATCTACAATTTGAAACTTCAAATGAAACAAAAAAAACTGTTCGATAAGCAATTACACTCATAGAACAGTTTCGGAATATGTGGTACGTTTCCCAAGGGAAAAGGCTATTGGAATAAAGAGAGTATCTCCTTTTTTGCCTTGCCTAATTTCTGCTCAAGTTTTCCCCACATTTCATCTTCTTTGCCTTCCTCATACGTAACGTCGTCGTCTGTAAGTTCGGCATATTTCTGTTTCAGTTTTCCTTTGAATTCGTCCCAGCCTCCCTGGATCTCCGTTGAATTTGGCATGATGTATATTTTATTAGTTGTTTTCCGTATTGTAAAATTACAACCTGTTTTTGCCAAATTGATGGTAAGGAAATTATAAAGCTATGCTAAATTAAAAATGAACCTGTCGTAAAAAATCTATAAGTTTGTTTCTAATATCTCGATAATGTTCATATGATGAGTTAAACATGCCAGATATCAAAGGAGCCCAATCGTTTTGGAGAATTTCTGCTTGACTAAAATGATTTTCTATGTAGTCTTCGTCGTTTCTCCAAGCATGCCTCCAAATATACTCTCCAACAGGTGCCCAAGATGTTATCCTGGGCTGTTTGGATAAATAATTTAAAGATATATAATATTCGAAAATGCAAAAATTCTCTATAAATTCCTGATCATTTGATGTTATATCTTGAAAAAATGGCTTAAGGTTTTCGTGTAAATATGTACTCAAAGGTGTTTTGTAATTTTTTTCCAAAATACTATTTGCAACATCCCTATCAATTGTAAAAGAGTGTAATTTTTCTACAATAAAAACTTTAGAATAATCTTCCGGAACTTTAAAAATTTTAAGTTGAAATATTTTATTTAAAAGCGTATAATTTTGATTTATAATGCACGAAATTCCAATACTATAAAAGACAAATAATCCTGGTATATATTGCATCCTTTTTGAATCATCATATAGCGATCCTATAAAATTAATAGGCTCTGTTATAATTTTTAATACCTTTAACAAATATTCGTGATGATATTCTTCCCCCCAAATGGTAGTTGTAATTGACATAGGAAGAATTATGTCTAGGTTAGAAATGTAGTAATCTAATACTGGTTTTAAATTTTCTTTATTGGGATAAAGTCCTGCATTAAACTTCAATCTTCGCTTTCTGTCTAATTCTTTTGCCTCATAAGTTAATAAGTCAAAAAGTAAAATTTTATTTTCTTCTTTAGTTATATACTTTTTTATTCTTGCTACAGCGATATCAGCATTAAGTGGATGATTATCATTTAAATATTCCAAAGCTTGGATTTTTTCAAATATCTC
Source organism: Flavobacterium sp. MFBS3-15 (assembly GCF_026107645.2). Taxonomy (GTDB): domain Bacteria; phylum Bacteroidota; class Bacteroidia; order Flavobacteriales; family Flavobacteriaceae; genus Flavobacterium. The sequence goes on from NZ_JAPCHV010000004.1 coordinate 29,629, forward strand.
AAAGAAAAATTTATCTGCACTATCAATTTGAAGAATTTGCCCTTTTCGATTTTTAGCTAATTCAATTAGTTCAGGTTCACAATTTCTTAGGTAGCACCAATAACTTCCAAACCTATAGTTGTTTGTTTGTCTAATTGATTCCAGTAAAGCCCTATCCCATTTTCCCGACCACCCACAAGAAATAATCCCAAAGTCATTAAAGATTGTACTTAAATATTCTTTTAAAGAAATATCGTAATCCTGTAATTCTGTTTTAGTATTTAAAAAGCGACTATCCATATAGTCTCCATTGATTTTTATGATAGTACATTGAGAATGTACCAAAGGCATAGCGCCTTGAATATCAGTAAAATGTTTAATAACTTGCGGCTGGATATTTTCCAAATCAAGAGCCTTTTCTAAAAGTTTATCAAAGTTGGTTGTTATGATAACTTTGATAAGACCTTTTTTGACAAGTTTTGCAATATGTTGATGTGCTAAAGTTGGTTTCTTTAAACCATTTTCGGAGTCTGTCTCAGAAATGTCAAAATATGGTTTCATTATGTTTAACCTTTCTGAAGGAGTAGAGGCTAATTTTTCAAGTAAATTGGAATAGTCAGGTTCCTCTTTATACTTTTCAATGAACCAGTCTTCTAAATTCTCAACAGAGGTATTGCCTTCTAAAACAGACAACTTCTTTAAAAGATCCATAACGACATCCCATCCTGTTGGAATACCTGAATTTCTTGATATCCCGCTTCCTAATAAAAGAGCATAAACTCCTTTATTACTAAACATTGAGAAAGCTAATGAAGTTGTAATATTATCCATTATTGTGTTTTTAAAATATAAATTTATAAAAACAGAATGGATGCAGAAATTATGTGGATGAATTTTAGTGTTTCCTCTTGATTTCCAGTATCATGTAAAACTGCACCCCAAACAATACCGATGCCATAACCAGGTGCACGCTCTGCATGCCGAACGGAAAATCAAGATAGTACATTGCAACACCAGAAGCAATCTCTAAGAAAATCAGCCACATAACCCAGTTTGTTTTGGTGTAGCCAAGGTTGAGTTTCCTGTTGCGGAGGTACAGCCACAGGTTGATGCCAAATACCACGAACGAGAAACTACGGTGAAAATAGAATGCCACCAGCGGGTTGTCCAGTACCAGGTTCATATTCTCATAGCCGAGCATTTTTACGCGTTCATCTACAAACTGGCGCACCTGGGTGCCCAATACTACCTGTATGAGTGTCAGTGCTAAAGAAATCCATAACAAGGTTTTATAAAGCCTGTCCTGCTTCATTAAAGTTAAGTTGGACGATAAGCTCTTTGCCTTGTCAAGTATGTATAGAATAAGCCCTGCTATCACCAAAGCCATTACCATATGTATCGTGATCTTCACCGGATTCAGTACCGAATAAACTACCGTTGCGCCCAGCCAGGCCTGGAATCCCATAAGCAACACGCAAAGCCACGACAATAATACGATACCGGTTTTTGTTTTCCGGAAAGCAGCTACTGAAAGGACAGCCATTGCAAAAACTGCCATCCCAGCCAATGCCCCTACAAGGCGGTTTACATATTCAACCCAGGTATGCACGGGATTGAACTCTGCATAGTCATGCTTTGTGTAGGCTTCCCATTGTGCCGCGTCATATGCTGCGCCTGTGGTGAAGGTCTCTTTCGCTACCCACAGCTTTTCATCCTTAATGATCACCTGCCCCTTGTGGAACTCATGGTTAGCCGACCATTGCAATTCGGATATATCAGTTGGGGGGATGTAGTAACCAAAGCACTTTGGCCAGTCAGGGCAGCCCATACCGGAGCCGGTCATGCGTACGAGTGCGCCTGCTACAATTACGAGGTATACAAGTACCAGGGATATTTTTGTAACTTTTATGAAAAGCTTTTGCATCTTAAAAATTTATTGCGAATTACGGATGTTGCCGTAATGTATTATATGATGTTGGTCACTTTTATATTGCGCTTTGTCATTTCCATTATGGGGAAATCTCAATTCAGGATATGGGATTTCTCCACTCCGCTGCGCTTCGGTCGAAATGACACTGAAGCCATGGCGCTAAACTATGAACCCTGAACCGATAACCCCATCTTCCCCGCTTTCTCCATCATGAAAGCATGCGCTGACTCGTAATCATTATGTATCTCGCCCTCAAGTATAGCCTCTTTAATGGCTTCTTTTAAAGTGCCAATCTCACGCCCGGGCTTTAGTCCGAATGTTTCCATGATCTCTTCGCCTGTAATGGGCGGTTGGAAGTTGCGCACATGGTCACGTTCCTCTACCTCCACGATCTTTTGGCGTACGATCTTAAAGTTGTTATGGTACTTTTTAAACTTATTCGGATTCTTGGTCGTGATGTCGGCTTCGCAAAGTGTCATCAGGCTTTCAATGTCCTCACCGGCATCAAATACCAGCCGACGCACAGCCGAATCGGTCACGATGTCCTGCGACAGCACTATCGGGCGCGAACTCAGCATCACCATCTTTGATACGAACTTCATCTTCTGGTTCATAGGCATGTGCAGGCGCTCAAACAGTTTTTTCACCATCTTGCCGCCCACAAACTCATGCCCGTGGAATGTCCAGCCCACTTTTTTGCTGAATTTCTTAGTCGGTGCCTTGCCTATATCATGCAGCAATGCCGCCCAGCGCAGCCAAACATCATCGGTATTTGGGGCTATGTTGTCCACTACCTCAAGGGTGTGGTAAAAATTGTCTTTATGCCTTTGCCCTTCTACTTCCTCAACGCCTTTGAGGGCTGTAAGCTCAGGCAGGATGATGTCCAGCAGTCCTGTTTGGTATAATAATGTAAACCCGATGGATGGCACCGGGGCTGAGAGTATCTTGTTCAGTTCGTCTACAATGCGCTCGCCTGAAATGATCTTTATGCGCTCCTTGTTTCGCTCAATGGCCTTTAGCGATTCCTCTTCAATGGTGAAGTTAAGCTGTGTGGCAAAGCGTATGGCGCGCATCATGCGCAACGGGTCGTCGCTATAGGTAATGTCAGGGTTTAAAGGTGTGCGAATGACCTTGTTTTTCAGGTCTTCCACGCCGTTAAAAGGGTCGACCAACGCGCCGAAATCCTCCCCGTCAAGCGAAAGCGCCAGTGCATTTATAGTAAAGTCGCGGCGGTTCTGGTCGTCTTCCAGCGTGCCGGTCTCGACATGTGGGTTACGGCTGTCTTCGGTATATGATTCCCTGCGCGCACCTACGAACTCGATGTCGATGTCCTCAAACTTGAGCATGGCAGTACCGTAAGTCTTAAAAATCTGCACTTTAGGTTTTTTTGGCAATAGCGACGAGACTTTTTGCGCCAGGTCGATGCCACTGCCTACAGCCACGATGTCGATGTCTTTTTTAAAGTCACGCTTAAGCAGCAGGTCGCGCACAAAACCGCCAATGACGTAGCTTTTAACATCAAGCTCCTTTGCGGCCTGCGAGGTAATGCTGAATATTGTATTGGTAAGGGCTTCTTTGTATGAAGTATTGTTTTCCATTTAGGGTCGAATCACTTTTACCTGCAGGTTGTTCCCCAGCTTGATGATGGCCGAAGGCTTTGCAGATACTTTTTCACGGTGCAAATTTACGATATAGTCTACGCCGTCCAAAATATGATGGTCTATTTCTTTGAAAGAATTGGGCGTAGGCATCCCGCTGATATTGGCCGAAGTAGACACAAGGGGCTTCTTCATGCGCTCCATCAGCTTGTAGCAGAAAGGCTCCTTAACCAGGCGTACGCCAAGGCTCTTATCTTCTGCAATGATGTTCGGCGCCACGTTGCGCGGGTTGTCCAGAATCAGGGTAGTGGGCTTTTCGCTAAGGTCGAGTATCTGCCAGGCAACCTCCGGTATCTCCCTGAATACATTGTGCATCATGCGGTCGCTGTTCATCAGCACGATCATGCTTTTGCTCTCTTCGCGCTGCTTCAGGGCGTATATTTTCTTTACGGCTTCGGGATTAGTCGCATCGCAGCCAATACCCCACACAGTATCAGTTGGGTACAGGATAATGCCGCCGTTTTTTATGGCTTCAAAGGCGTTATGAACCTCCTGGTTTATGTTTTGATCTGACATTTTGATCTGTTTAAAATATTTTTAGTTCCCTATACCCCTAAAATCATATTAAATATAGGATTTAGGGGTGAGCCGGGGGTGTTTTTTTGTACCGATAAATATGACTTTTGATGGCTGACATGATGATTTTTGGGTATGGTTTTCTTTTATGTGAACTACAATCCCAAAATCGGGTCCTTCCGAGTCATTTTTCATTCGCAAAAAGTTGAATTTTACGTTATATCGAAATTATTTATAGCTATTTATTGTTTCAATAATTTTTTGCAATTCTTCCTTGTTCATCACCGGGCTTACCGGCAAACTCAAAACCTCCTCATGTATTTTTTCCGTGATCGGGAAGGATAGGTTATTCAGTTCCGGGTACGCTTCCTGCTTATAGGGCGGTATGGGGTAGTGGATGAGCGTCTGGATACCGTTCTCCTTCAAGTATTGCTGCAGCCCGTCACGATCTTTCGTCCGAATGACAAACAGGTGCCAAACATGTTCCCTTTCATTATCGGGAAGCCACGGCAATACTATTTCAGGATGTGTTATATTTTCCAGATAGTAGTTCACAACGTCCCTGCGTTTTTCATTCTCCGCATCAAGGTACTGCAGCTTTACATCCAGAACCGCTGCCTGTATCTCGTCCAGCCTTGAGTTCAGACCCCGGTACCTGTTTACATACTTTTCTTCCGATCCGTAATTCGCCAGTGCCCTCACCGTTTTGGCTAATGCGTCATCATTGGTAGTGACTGCACCGCCATCGCCCAGCGCCCCGAGGTTCTTGCCCGGGTAAAAACTGAATCCTGACGCATGGCCCAGGTTGCCTGTCTTTATGCCATTCCATTCCGCGCCTATGGCCTGCGCGTTGTCCTCTATTATTTTCAGGCCGTGCTTTTGTGCCAAGGCCTTCAGTTCTTCCGAAAACACCACCCGCCCGTACAGGTGCACGATCATGATGGCCCTGGTCTTTGCCGTAATGGCAGCTTCAATTTTGGAAATGTCTATATTATAGGTATCGATGTCCGGCTCCACCAGAACAGGCACCAGCCGGTTATCGGTAATGGCGAGTATGGAGGCAATGTACGTATTTGCCGGAACGATCACTTCGTCGCCCTCCTGCATGATGCCGAGCTCCATATACGCTTTCAGTATCAGGCGGAGCGCATCCAGCCCGTTGGCCACGCCAATGGCATTTTTGCATCCGATATATTGGACCAGGTTGGCCTCAAACTGCTTTACCTCGTCGCCCAAAAGGTACCACCCGCTCCTGAAAACCTTCAGCAGGCGCGCCTCAATTTCCTGCTGGTGCAGGAGGTTTATTTTTTGCAGGTCGAGGAACTTTATCATTTTACCGGATTTGACAAACAAAAATATAGAAACTTTATAGACAACGCCATTAAAAAACATTTCCTTTTTGTTTTGTTGCCTTTCGGGCACGCCGATTTTATTACATTTGCGCAACTAAATGCAATGTATGAGGCTACTACAGGTTACGGCATCAAAAGGCTGGCGCGGGCACGAGCAGAAGATCATCTATCTGTATGAGGCGTTCCGTGATTACGGCTATGTAGAGGACCAGTGGATCGTTTGTGTAAAGGATTCCGAGATATATAAAGTGGCCCAAAGCAAGAACATGCAGGTAATAGGCATGGACCTGGGTGGCGAGTACGACCTCAAATTTGCCAAAGCGCTAAAGAGGATAGCCGACGAAAACCGCGCCGACATCGTGTTCATACACAACAGCGAGTCGCATACCCTTGCTGTGCTGTCGTCGCTTTTCTATGGGCTGAAGATACCGTTGGTGCTGTGCCGTACGCTCATCAAGAGGGTAGATACCAATTTCCTGCGTAAATGGAAATACAATTACAAAGGCATCAAAAAGATCATCTGCGTGTCGCAGCCCGTGGTCGAAGTGCTCAAATATGCCGTGAAGGACCACAGCAAGCTGTGCGTAGTGGGCAGCGTGACCGACATCAATAAGTTCCAACACACCGATACCGGTATTTTGCGGAAAGAGTTCAACATCCCGCAGGATATGAAGATCATAGGCAACATTGCGGCATTTACCGCAATGAAGGACCTGTTTACCTGGGTGCGTACCGTGGCCGAGCTCAAAAGCAGGGGTGTGAGGGCTGCCTACATCATCATCGGCGATGGCCCGCAGGAACCCGAAGTGAAGTCGCTGGCACAGGAGCTTGGCGTATACGATGACATCATCTGGGCCGGTTTCCGTAAAGACATCCCGCAGGTGCTCCCGGAGTTCGACCTGTTCCTGTTTACCTCCAACAACGAGCCTACGGGCGGGGTGCTGCTGGAATCGTATGCCTGCCGTGTACCCATTGTAGCTAACAATGCCGGGGGTATCGGAGAGGTGCTCATTCACGGCAAAACCGGGCTGATGGCCGAAGTAGGCAACCCATCGTCTTTTGCCGACAAGGTGCAGGAACTGCTTTATGATGAACCATTACAAAAGAAATTTACCCATAACGGCTACGAATTCCTGAAGGATAACTTCACCAAGGAAGTGATCGCCAAAAAAATGTTTGACGAACTCAACGAAGTACTAATTGCTTCCAAAAAATAAACTATGAACTTTTTCAAAAGGAAATTCTATCGTTTTTATGTAGATTATCTCAGCGCCTATTCGGATAACGATATAAAATACGTTAAGGCCCAGTACTACCTCAAGAATGAGCGCCATCTAAACCTTGAGGAACCTGAAGAGTTCATGGAAAAGATACAGTGGCTCAAGCTGTTTCATTATACGGGGGCCTACAAGGACTTTGCCGACAAGTATGAGGTGCGCAAGTATGTCAGGGATAAAGTGGGTGACCACATACTCAATGATATCTATGGCATTTACGAATATCCGGAGGAGATCGACCTTACCGAGCTGCCAAACAGCTTTGTGCTCAAATGCACCCATGCATCGGGCACGAACATCGTGGTGAAGGACAAAAGAAGGCTGGACTGGCCGAAGGCTGCAAAGCGCCTAAAAAAATGGCTGGCGGCCAATTACTACAAAAAAAGCCGCGAACGAATTTATAAGGATATCCATCCCCGCATCATCGCTGAGAAATACCTGAGCGAACTGGCCGACGGTTCCCTTATCGACTACAAATTTTACTGTTTTCACGGCAAGCCGGAGTATGTGCTTGTAAAGGTAAATGAAGGGGGGACCGACAAAAAGTGCTATTACAGCATGGACTGGCAAAAGGTACTGCCCGAAAATCCGGGTGCCGGCTTCCTGATGACCGACATCCCCAAACCATCCAACTTTGATGAAATGAGGGAGGTGGCCGTAAAGCTATCCGAAGGCTTTATCTTCATGCGCGTCGACCTGTATTCTGTTAACGGTAAAACACTGTTTGGCGAAATGACGTTCTTCCCGACCGGAGGCATCAAGCGCCTGGCGGTGGAAAGATTAAATAAGGAAATGGGGGATTTGATAAAATTGCCGGCGAGGTAAAATGCTCCGCGAAGTCTCCTGACTTCGTGGAAGTGATGGCATGTCTCTGACATGGGTAAAAAGGTCTGGAGACCTTTAAACGCTCCCGCAAAGTCGGGAGACTTCGCGGAACAGTAGTACACAGCATCAGTTGACTGCGGATGGCTGTATGCAGTCGCCGTTGTTCTTTACGTCACATGAGTGTCAATAAATAACCCATTAAGGAACCGCCCAAAACAACAAACGCGCTGTTTAATTTCTTATATCCTAATAAAACAGCCATACTGATAACTGCGATTAAAATTGTCCGCCAATCGGTTATTGTTTCTTTACCCATCTCAATACACACTGCTGTAATGATGGCGACAGACACTACGTTTACAGCGTCTAAAAAGGCCGAAAACAGTTTTGAATCCCGCATTTTCTTTACGATTGGGTTTAGCAGGGCGACAAAAATAAAAGAAGGTAAAAAAATGGCGATTGTCGAAATGATTGCCGCTGTCCACTCATTAATCTGGTAGCCGATGAAAGTTACGGATGAAAAAACAGGGCCGGGCGTAATCTGCCCTACCGCAATGGCATCAATCAATTGCTGTTTTGTCAAAAGCCCTGCAGATACTAACTCCGTGTCCAAAAAAGCAAACAAGGCATAGCCGCTCCCATAGAGGATGGCTCCGATTTTCAGGAAAATCAAAAACAACCTTGCGTTGGTTTCGGTAAGTAAGGCGCTATTGGCAACAGGAAATAAAGCCAGTGGAATGAAAACGTTGAGGTTTTGCTGTTTCCTGTTGTCCAGGTAAGCTGCGCCCGATGCCAAAAAACCTGCTCCAAACATCAGGTAAATTTCGTGGATGCCATACAAAGAACCGATCAGGGCAACTAATCCGGTAAGGATTAATCCTGCCGACTTCAGTGATTTCTTGGCCAATGGAAAAATGGCTGCCAGGATAATGGCAATAATGGCAGGCTTTATTCCGTAAATGAACGGCTGTACTTCCGGGACCTGCCCGTATTGCCTGTAGAGGTAAGCGAAAATGCCGGTAACTAAAACGGCCGGTAAAATGAAGCAGGTGCCCGCCAGGATCAGGCCTTTGTAACCGCCTTTTTCGCGCCCTATATGAATTGCCATTTCGGTACTGTTGGGGCCGGGAATCAAATTCGTTGCCCCCATCAGGTCCAGGAAGTGCTGTTCGGACAGCCATTTTCTTTTGGTGACCACTTCGTGCTGCATCATGGCTATATGGGCAGCCGGCCCGCCAAAGCCAATGATGCCCAGCTTCAGGAAAAGTCGTGCAATTTCGTTTAAAGGCGCATTATGCTCCATTTTTTGAGAGGCTTTTGTCAGCCGACCACATACCGCCACCTTTGATCAACAAAAAAATACTGCCCAGGAGCATTGCCCAATCGGTCCGGCTTCCGTGCATCATTTCCCAAAAGCCTTTTTCGGCCAAAACTTCCGATTTGGTTGTGGCAAAAGCTACGAGCATGATAATGATAAGCGGGATGCTTGCCGGTCGGGTTAAGAGTCCAATGAGGACCAGCGTTCCGCAAATAATTTCGGAGACTCCAACAAAACTGCCTAAAAATTCAGGCGAAGGCAAGCCTATCTTTGCGAACCTTCCCGCGCCAAGTATGTCGGCAAATAAAAATTTCTGTATCCCTTCGGAAAGAAATACGGCCCCAACCATCAACCTGATCAGGATTGTTGTTTTTGAGCTGTCTGTATTTAATACCCTGTTCTTCATCATTGCCGGATGTTATGTGGTTAAAAAACTACTTTCCCTTCAGTCGGTAAATCCCCAATGCTTTTTTAAGCGATTTATTGAACAGCACCCAGTTTACGTACAGGCCGTTCTTGAAACTGGTCCACCACCATGCAGCGTGGGGGAGTATGCCGCTGCTTATGGTCGCTTCCATCGGTTTGGACACGATGAAGTCATTCTTCACATCGTCCCATTTGATGTTGCCGTAGCCGTCAAACTCGTTCACCTTGTTCTTCTCGTGGATGATGGACATCCACAGCCTTTTGTCGGTCACCTGCTTTACACGGGTCTCATTTTTCCAGTGGTTGTGGTCGTTGGCCCACACGGTGGTAGGGCTTTCGTTCTTCTCGATCAGGCTGATGAACGGGTTGAAGATATGTTCCTTTTTGCCCAGCATGATCACGGGCTTTATTTGCAGCGAATAGCCTTTTATCACGTCGATGGCAAGGTAATCCTGGTTGTTGAACTGTTTCTGCACCTCGTCGATGAAAGTGTTTCGGATGCAGTCGTCGTTATCGATGCGCGAGGTGATGAGGTAGGGCTTGCCAACGGTTTCGGCAGTGATGAGCTTTTGTATCTCGGGGTAGAAAGCCGGCATGCCCTCAATGTAAAACAGCCTGATGTTCGGCTCGTTTCCAATGATGGCGGCAATCTTCTGCCTGTAGGTTTCGGGCGTGGTCACATCAAAATAGATGAGCCACTGGAAATTTTTGTTTACCTGTGCCGCCACCGACGGGAAGCAGAAGTTCTCGAACAGCCACAGCCGGTGCTCCAGCCACTCATCGGTAAGCAGGGATTCGTTGTTTTTGGTAACGTCCCACTTTGGGTTTTTCAGGTTAAAGCGGGTAATGAGGTAATGGCTGAACATAATGCGGCTTAGGTTGATAATTACAATCTAATTTATTTAACCACATAGATACATAGGTTTAAAGCCTTGAAAAGGGATGCTTAAGGACACAAAGCGTGAAGCGTAGCTTCATCTATGTGGCAATATGCTGTCTCACGGCTGCCAAAAGCACTATGAACCCTATGTTTCTATGTGGTTATGATATTTTAGACAGATACTTAATTTGGGTAAAAATAGCGCAATTATTTGAAGTGTAAAATGCAAAATGGTTACTTTTGTACAAAATTTGCAATTGCCGATGACCAAAGCCATCCATCCTGAATTCCTTTCGCAGTCAAAAGAAATAACCCATATCATTGAGAATTTCGAGACAGAAGGCGTTCTTTTCATCGACGGCAAGCGCAACAAGATCAGGCTCTTCCCGCTTGGTGGCATGACGGTAAATGTAAAGTCCTTCAAAGTACCTAACATCCTCAATAAGCTGGTGTACCGCTTTTTCCGCAAGGGCAAGGCACAGCGCTCCTATGAGTTTGCCAACAGGCTGCTCGAAAAAGGCATCGGAACACCGCAGCCCATCGCCTATTTTGAGAATAAAGGCCCTTTCTCTTTTAAGGACAGCTACTACATGAGCGAGCAGCTGGAGGCCGACCTTACCTTCCGCCAACTGATTGAGATACCGGACTACCCGGAACACGAAACCATACTGCGCCAGTTTACGCAATTTACATTCAGGCTGCACGAGCTGGGCATTGAGTTCCTGGATCACACACCGGGCAATACCCTGATTAAAAAGACGGGCCACGAAAAATATGAGTTCTTCCTGGTCGACCTGAACCGGATGAACTTCCACAGCAGCAAAATGACGCTGAAGCAAAGGGTCATCAACATGGCTAAGCTCACCCCCGAAATGCGCCTGGTGGAGGTGATGTGCGACGAATATGCAAAGCTGTACGGCAGGCCTTATGATGAGGTGCTGTCCCTGATGGTTAAGTATACCGAATATTTCAGCAACCGCTTTCACCGCAAGCGCCGCATCAAGGAAAAGCTTGGGCTTCGCAAAAAAACAAAATAACTATCTTTGCCGGAAAAAGGTCTGAGGGACTAAGGGACTGAGTGCCTTAGCCGCTAAGAACCTCAGCAACTAAGCACCTCAGAACAAAATGAAAATATCCGTAATAGTGAGTACCTATAATGCAGAACGATGGCTGGAGAATGTCCTGATTGGCTACAGCAACCAGACCTATAAAGATTTTGAGCTTATTATTGCCGACGACGGCTCTCGCCCTTCCACAAAGGAGCTTATCGACCGTTATGCTGCTGATTACCCTGTTCCTGTGCGTCACCTTTGGCACGAGGACAAAGGCTACCGCAGGCAGGAGATCCTGAACATTGCCATAATGGAGGCGGCCAACGAGTACATCATCATGACCGATGGCGACTGCATTCCGCGCAGGGATTTTGTTGCCGTGCATGCTAAATTTGCTGAGAAGGGCAGGTTCCTTTCCGGCGGCTACTGCAAGCTGACCATGAAGGCAAGCGAGGCCATCACCAAAGAGGATATCCTCAACGAAAACTGCTTTGATGTGGACTGGCTGAAAAAGCAGGACAAGCTGGGCTTTTCGCAAACACTTAAATTATCGGCAGGCCCTGTACTGGGTGCTGTGCTCGATACCGTTACTACAACTACGCCGTCATTCAATAACTGCAACTCATCCGGTTTCCGCGAGGACATGATCGCTATCAACGGCTATGATGAAAGGATGAAATACGGCGGCCCCGACCGTGAATTCGGCGAACGCCTGGAGAATATGGGTGTAAAAGGCAAGCAGATACGCCACAAGGCCGTATGCCTGCACCTGGACCATGCCCGCGGCTACAAAACCCCCGAATCGCTGGCGGCCAACCTTGCCATCCGCAAGGAGGTTAAGGAAAAGAAAATCAAGTGGACACCTTACGGCATTGTAAAAGAGCCGGGTGTTACGGTGGAGTAAACTAAACTCCCCAACACATTACTACAAGCCACGTGCTGTCATTGCGAGCGCAGTTTACGGAGCGCGGCAATCTTTCTTCTGGCCATAGTTGAGTTAAGTATACGAGGAAAGATTGCTTTAGTTTACCCCGCCTTGGCGGGGTCGTTCCTCCTCGCAATGACTGTGAGTATGTAGGAAAATCAATTGTAATTCAGGGATAACTTTTTATACGCCCACCTGCTGTTTGATATTGATCTTCAGGAAGCGCATCAGTTGGTCTTTAAACAAATCCAGCTTCAGCTTTTGGTAAAGCTCAAGCGATTTCTCCTTGAATTCCTTAGGGTGCCTGTCACCGTATATTTCAGGGTAAAAATCCTGCAGGTGCACCGCTATGTGCGTTTCGTTATCGGTGAGCATGCTCCATGACCCTTTGTTGATCCACGGTGAGAAAATGGTAAAAGTAGGTACGCCCAGCGCCTTGGCCATGTTTACCGCGCCGCCTTCATTGCCTACCAATGCATCGCACTGCGAAAGCACTGCGATGAATTCACGCAACCCTTTTGTGTATAGGTCGAACAGTATCCTTTGACGGGTTTCGGGACGGCACAAGTTGTATATCTCAGTGGCTTTAACTACTTGTTTGGGAAGGTAGTTAAAGAGCAGCTGTGCAGTGCTGTTGGCAACGATGAAGTCGAGTACTGCGGCCATTTCGCCCACCGGCAGGCTCTTGATGTCGTCGCTGCCCATCACGCTGATCATGATAACGGGAAGCGAAGGATCAAGGCTTTGTGCCAGGGTTTGTCGGGCATGGTCAATTTCGCTGTCGGTAAGGTATATCTTGGGGTATACCACGGGGTGTTTTTTGCCGGTAAGGGCTTCGGCCAGCTGCATGCGGTGTACGAGGGCCGAATTGGGAGCCTTCCAGTCAGGTTGTATGGTTTTGTCGTAAAAGAAGGAAGTGTACCACTTTTTGAAGCCTATCCTTGTTTCCGCTCCCGAAAACAGGGTGATGATGCCGCTTTCCCATTTGTTATAGGCATCGATCACTGCATCGTATTTTGCCTTGCGGATGCGCCATGCAAATTTAAAAAGGGCTACGCGGCTTTTACGGTATTCTTCCCTGAAAACGACAATGTTGTCAATGTTCGGGTTGTTGTCAATTACAGGGCGCGTAAAGTCATGTACCATGTAGTCTATGCGCGAGCCGGGGCAGTTTTCCCTGAGGGTGTTGCATATCACGCTGCTGGCCAGCACGTCGCCAATCATCTTTTGCTGGATGACCAGTATTTTTTTGCTTTCGCCGGCATACATCTCCTTCAGGTATACATAGCGCATGTACACATGGTGGCCCAGAATGGAGGCAATCTCATAGCCGCGCCTGCCGTTGATGAAGCCGAATTTAAGCACATAATATTTAAAGAAGCGGAAAGCAGGGCGTACCGTAAAATGGAATACGTTGGGCCTTATCCCGTGCTGGTAGAACTCTTTCGCTTTCAGCTTGGAGTATTGCAGCCTTTTATGCAAAAAGTCTTCCTTGTCCTTAAAGGAGTAGTGGTGTATGGCGTGCTTCAGCACACGGCTTTTCCCGTTGATGCTCAGTTGCTCATGTACCAGCTTGTCAGAATAGCGGCATTTGGATTTCCTGAAAACCCTTGCTGTCCTGTCTTCGTTGAAGTTGTTATTTATGAGGGGTTTGCCCTGATAATAGAAAATGCGCTTTACCCAAAACGCCACTTCTTCAGGGTTGCTGTTCACTGCAGAAATGATCTCGGCAATGCCTTTTTCGGTTATGCGTTCGTCGGCATCAAAAAAAGCCACCCAGTCATTTTCGGCCAGGCTTATGGTGTAGTTGCGCTGCGAGGAGAAATCGTCGAACACGCGCTGGTAAAAGCGCACGTGCGGGAATTCCTCCTGTATGATTTTAGGTGTATTATCGGTGCTGAAAGAGTCCACAACAACAATCTCGTCGGCAAACGACATGTTTTGCAGGTATTCCCTTATGTTGTGCTCTTCGTTAAAAACTATGGCAAGGGCAGATATTCTTGTTTTGTGGCCACTCATACGTTCGGGTTAAACCGCTACATCATATTCCCTCAGGGCGTTGTTCAGTGAAGTTTTCAGGTCGGTGGACGGCTTGCGCTTACCTATGATCAGGGCACATGGCACCTGGTATTCGCCTGCGGCAAATTTTTTGGTATAGCTGCCCGGTATCACTACGCTGCGCGCAGGTACCACGCCTTTCATTTCTACCGGTGCATCGCCGGTCACATCGATGATCTTGGTCGAAGCGGTAAGGCACACATTGGCGCCAAGCACGGCTTCGGTCTCTACGCGTACGCCTTCCACTACAATGCAGCGGGAGCCGATGAATGCGCCGTCCTCGATGATTACCGGTGCTGCCTGAAGCGGCTCCAGTACCCCGCCGATGCCTACGCCGCCGCTCAGGTGTACGTTCTTTCCTATCTGCGCGCAACTGCCTACGGTGGCCCAGGTATCAACCATAGTACCTTCGTCGACATAAGCGCCGATGTTCACATAGCTTGGCATCAGGATCACACCCGATGAAATATAAGCCCCATGGCGTGCTACCGCATTGGGTACAACGCGGATGCCTTTTTCAGCATAACCACGCTTCAGCGGCATCTTGTCGTGGTATTCGAATATGCCGGCCTCAAGGGTTTCCATTTTTTGGATCGGGAAGTACATCACCACGGCTTTCTTCACCCATTCGTTTACCTGCCAGCCGCCTTCTGTGGGTTCGGCAACACGCAGCTTTCCTGCATCTAACAGCTCAATAACTTCGCGAATGGCATTGGTGGTTTCTTCATTCTGTAACAGGCTGCGGTCTTCCCAGGCCTTTTCTATAATGGGTTGAAGGGCGTTCATGGTGGTTTCAATAATTTTCGGCAAAGATAACAATACAGCGTTATAAAGCCGTGTCAATTTGTCGGGACAAAGTACAAATATTTTTCAATGCCAAGCCTTATTTTGTTATATTTTTTATCTTTATCGTAAACATCGGATAATGAAAGACAACTTCTCGGCACAAGCCAAAACCTACGCCACCTACCGCCCCAATTATTCTCAGGAATTCATCGACTACATCGCCTCTTTCGTGAAAAATAAAACTGCCGCACTCGATGTGGCTACTGGCAACGGCCAGGTAGCTGCAAAGCTGGCAAAGCATTTTGATACGGTCTATGCGACCGACATCAGCCAAAAGCAGTTGGACAATGCCATTCCCGCCGGCAATATCATTTACAAGGTGGAAAGGGCAGAGGCGACATCTTTTGACGATAAAATGTTCGACCTCATAACAGTAGCGCAGGCCATACACTGGTTCGATTTTGATGCTTTTTATAAAGAAGTGTACCGCATCCTGAAACCGGACGGGTTGTTTGTGGTTACAGGCTATGGGCTGTTTTCCACTAATCCCGAAAGCGACCGGCTGATTCATCACCTGCATGAAAATATACTTGGCGACTACTGGGATCCCGAGCGCCGGTTTGTGGATGAAAATTACCAAACCATTCCGTTCCCGTTTGAGGAAATTGAAACGAAACAGTTTTCCGAAACCTTTACCTGGTCGTTTGAGCACCTGCTGGGCTACATCGAATCCTGGTCAGCCGTACAGCATTATATAAGGAAGAACGGTACGCACCCTGTAGACCTTATCCGTGATGAACTGAAAGAATCGTGGGAGAAAAATGATGGACGAGCTACATTTCCTTTACTTTTGCGGATAGGAAAAATTTCAGAATTCAGATTGTAGATTTCAGATTTGCCACTCATACCCTAAGTATTGACGGCAAGAGTGAAGCTCAATCTGAAATCTAAAATCTACAATCTGAAATAGAAATGAGAATACTCTCGATTGACTACGGCCTGAAGCGCACCGGCATTGCGGTGACCGACGAAATGCAGCTTATTGCCTCCGGGCTGACGACTGTTGACTCGGCGACGGCCATTGATTTTTTGCGGAATTACTTTGCGAAAGAAAAAGTGGAACGCGTGCTGATAGGCGAACCGAAGCAGATGAACGGGCAGCCTTCGCAGAGCGCACCCATCATCGGGGCATTCATTGTGAAGTTTAAAGAGCAGTTTCCTGATATGCCGCTGGAACAGGTAGACGAGCGCTTTACCAGCAAAATGGCTTTCCAAACGATGATAGACAGCGGGCTGAAAAAGAAGCAGCGTCAGGATAAGGGTTTAATCGATGAGATTTCGGCAACAATTTTACTACAGGATTATTTATCACGAAAAAATTTTCGCTAATTTTTTCACTTTCGGTAAAAATAAGTTCTCCCCTTCAGCAGTTAGCCTATTGTGATAATTTTTAGAGAGTTGTGACGTAAATTTGCCTATTCAAATTTACATCCCCGACCCGATGTCAGCACATATAACTCATGAACCCGATGTGGTTCTGATTGGCGCAGGAATCATGAGCGCCACACTTGGCATGTTCCTTAAAGAGCTCATGCCCGAAATTACCATCGATATTTATGAAAGGCTCGATGTGGCAGCCGCCGAAAGCAGCGACGCCTGGAACAATGCCGGTACCGGCCACTCGGCCTTTTGCGAACTCAATTACACTCCCGAGAAGCCGGATGGCAGCATTGATACCTCAAAGGCCGTAAAGATTGCCGAATCGTTCGAGCAGTCAAAGCAGTTTTGGGCCCACCTTGTAGAAAAAGGGCTCATTACGAACCCTGAGGAATTCGTGAAAACCATCCCGCACATGAGTTTTGTGTGGGGTGCGGAAAATGTGGAGTACCTGAAGAAACGCCATGAGGCATTGCAGAAGTTCCCTATTTTCGGTGGTATGGAATATACCGAAGACCCGGCAGTTATAGCCCAATGGATGCCGCTGGTTATGGAAGGCCGCGAGCCCGGTGAACCCATTGCGGCTACCAACATGCCAATAGGCACCGATGTGAATTTTGGCGAACTGACCCGCGATATGTTCGGATGGCTGGGCAGCCAGCCGGGTGTGAACCTGCACTTTAGCCATGAGGTGAGAGGTATGCGCCGTTCGGCAAAAGCCCCAAAATGGAAACTTAAAATAAAGAACCTCGAAACAGGGGAGAAGTTCAGGCTGTACAGCAAGTTCATCTTCATCGGTGCGGGAGGCGGTTCGCTGCACCTGCTGGAAAAGGCCGATATTCCTGAAGGCAAGGGCTACGGCGGATTCCCCGTAAGCGGGCAGTGGCTCAAGTGCGTTAATCCCGAAGTGATAGCAAAGCACAACGCCAAAGTGTATGGCAAAGCATCGGTAGGCGCGCCACCCATGTCGGTGCCGCACATCGATACACGGATGATCAACGGAAAAAAGGAGCTGCTGTTTGGCCCCTACGCGGGTTTCAGCACCAAGTTCCTCAAGAATGGCTCGTACCTGGATTTGCCGACCTCAATACAGTTCAATAACATCGGCCCTATGCTGGCAGCGGGCTACCATAATATGTCGCTTACCAAATACCTTATCGACCAGGTGATGCAAAGCCCGGAAGACCGTCTGGAAGCCCTGAAGGAATACCTTCCGGATGCTAAAATGGAAGACTGGAAACTGGAAGTAGCCGGCCAACGCGTTCAGGTAATCAAAAAAGATGAGAAAGAAGGCGGCAAGTTGGAATTTGGTACCGAGGTAATCAATAGCGCGGACGGTTCGTTGGCAGTATTGCTGGGCGCTTCGCCGGGCGCATCGACGGCGGTATCCATCATGCTCGAGCTGATGGAGCGATGCTTTGCGGAGCAGATGAAGAGCCCTGAATGGCAAAACAAGCTTCGCGAAATGATCCCTTCCTACGGGCAGTCGCTTAACAGCAACCCGAGCGCGCTCAATGCGGTAAGGCACCACAGCGCGGAGGTGCTTGGGCTGGCGGAGTAACATCGGTGGCTTGTATATAAAAATAAAAAATCCCGGAGGTTTGCCTTCGGGATTTTTATTTTCTCAATGTGTGATTAAAAAACTACTTCAGCTCCAGCTGCCGTGCCGCTTTTACGATCTTTTCCGACAGGCTGTTGAGCCATACCAGCTGTTCTATAACAAGATGGGCTTCCTCCATCTTTAGGCGGAATTCCTCTTCTTCAGTGAGGTGCTCTTCGCGAAGCTCCCGCGCGCGGATGTTCTTAAGTTCGGTAAAGCGCATGGCCAGTTCCTCACTTTGGGCCTGCTGTGCCTCGGCAGCCTGTATTTCCATGTTCAATAGCGAAATGGCATGGTCAAGGTTGCGGATTACTGTAGTTACCACCACATTGAATGCTTCGGAGGCCTTATAGGTTTTATGCGACTGTATATAGGTGCCTAACGATGCCAGCGACGAGAGCAGGGTGTGGTTCAGTACCGCCAGCTTGTACACCTGCTGCTGCTGTTTTTGCTTGGACTTGGGTTCCTGCGCCATCCGTTGGTAGGACGACATTAAGTTCCCGAGCTCTATGAACGCATTTTTTCTTGCCAGGCGATAGGAGGTGGGTACATTGCCTTTATGGTTGTAATAGCTGGAAATTTCCTCAAGGTAGTTTCGGTTGGCCTCGATGGATTTTTTGATGAATCCGGGCAGGTTCATGAATTCCCATGCCGGCCAGAGGAAGTAATTCGCCAAAAACGCCAGTGCGGCCCCAACGGCGGTATCAACAATGCGGTACTGTATCACATCGGTAATATTCGGGTTGAGCATTCCATAAACGAACACCACATATATGGTAACGAATGTAGCGCCGATGCGGTAATTGGTCGCCGTAAACGCAAAGCCAAGTATCATGCACACAATGGCCAGCGTACCGATAATGATGGAGTGGTCTACAACGCTGAGAAACGCAAATGCAATGATGCCTCCGGTTATTGTGCCTATAATCCTTTGGAAAGAACGCTGCTTGGTAAGCCCGTAGCCCGGGCGCATGATTACAACAATGGTAAGAAGGATCCAGTAGGTATTTTCAAAATTGAAAACCAACCCTATGATGAACCCCAGGGCAATGGTGATCGTCAGCCGCAGCGAATGGCGGAATATGGTGGATGAAAAGCCCAGGTTTTCCTTTAGTGTATGCAAAGGATAATATTCGGGTGCAAGGAATTTCTCGAGGTCCTTGTCGCGGCCTTTCAGGTCTTTAAAGTCGATTTTATTGGTAAAGGTGCGCTCTATGATGCGTATCTTTTCTACCTGCTTTTCGGCATAGTGCATCATGTTGCTCAGCATCCATACACCTTCGGAAGCCGCCTCCCTGCCAAGTTGGTCCTGGTATGCGGCAATGGCATTTTCCAGTGCGGCAATGTCTCTGTGCAGCTTGTGTTTGGTGATGTATTTCCTGCGTTTTATAATGCTTTTGGATATCTTTTTTAGTGTCGCCGCAAGATTATAGGCCAGGTTTTGATAGGTGTCGAGTACTTTGGGATGCTCGTTGAACTTTTCGTGCAGCTTGCTATGGTCGAACGAGGTAGACAGCGCCAGTTCCAGTATTTCCATGAGCGAAATAAACACCAGCAGCATACGGCGGCTGCGGTTGGAATGGCCTGCGTTGCTGCGGTTGCGTATGAGTATCTCGCGCAGGTTTTCGTGTGTGGCATTGATTTCTACCTGCAGCTTGAGCTGTTCCTCTACAATGGAAGCCCTGTCGGCATCGGCGTCCCACAGGTGGCCGCGCAGCTTCATGTATTTTGCCGTAAGCTTCATGCACTCGGCAATCTGCAATTCGGTGTAGCGGTGCGGGCTGAGGTAGTTGAATGTTACCGAAACGAGCGTGTAAAAAAGCCCTCCGCCAAGTACCATTCCTGCATAAGTAAGAATGTCCCACCCTGTGTGTATATGCCCTGATGCCAATGCAAGTGCCAGCAGTCCCGAGAACGAGACCATTGTGGCGCGCTGCCCGTAAACCGAAATCATCGACAGGAAGAAAACCAGTACAGTGAGTATCGGGAAAAACAGCCATGGCCAGGGGTGGAGGAGGTTTACAGCCAGCATGCATCCCGCTACGATAACCGAGGCTGTAAGCAGCCCTTTGGTGCGGTGCAGCAGATTGCTGGGGATATCGGCCGGATATGTAAGAAGTGCCCCGATAGCCATTGCAAATCCGGTCTCAAAATGCCCGAACTGTGCCAGGATGAGTACAGGCAGGACTGCGGCTACCGTAACGGTTACGGCCCGCGTAAAATTGGTACTGTCGGTAAATTCCCTGATCTTCTCGAACATACAAATCGGCTGTGCCGCAAAGGTACTTAATGGTTTAATCATTCAACAGGGATAAAGTGAATTCTCACAAAACTTTAGCATTTGGACGGGGGCTGAAGAATCATTTTTATTTCTTACTTTTGCCGTTTGGAAAAAAGCGTATTGCCTTATTTTAAAAGACATTTGATATGATATTACCTATTGTAGGATATGGCGACCCGGTACTGAGGAAGAAGGGCGAAGACATCGCAAAGGATATGCCGAACCTGAAACAGATCATTGCCGATATGTACGAGACCATGTACAATGCTTACGGCGTGGGCCTGGCTGCGCCTCAGGTGGGCCTTGCCATACGTTTGTTTATAGTAGATACCAAGCCGTTCAGCGAAGATGAAGACCTTTCCAAGGAGGAGCAGGAGCAATTGGCCGGCTTCAAAAAAACCTTCATCAATCCGGTAATGCTAAAGGAAGAAGGCGAGGAGTGGGGCTTTAACGAAGGCTGCCTGAGCATACCTGAAGTCCGCGAGGACGTGTACCGCCACGAAAAGATCACCATCGAATATTATGATGAAGACTTCAACAAGCATACCGGTGTGTATGACGGTTTGATCGCCAGGGTGATACAGCACGAGTACGACCACATTGAGGGTGTTTTATTTACCGATAAAATATCATCGCTCAAAAAACGTTTGATACAAAAAAAGCTTCAGAACATCATGGAAGGCAAGACAAGGCCCGACTATAAAATGAAATTTATTGCCAAAAAAGGCAGGTAATTTTTTGTTTTTAAAACCAAAGATTGCATATTTGCCATCCCTTAAAAAAATTGAACAATGAGTGTTGAAAAAATATTAGCCATATCAGGCAAGCCAGGACTATATGAACTGAAGATACAAACGCGCACAGGTTTTGTTGCCGAATCGCTTATCGACGGCAAAAAGATGACCGTGGGCATGAGGAGCAATGTAAGCCTGCTGTCTGAAATATCGGTGTACACCTATGATGGCGAGATCAAGCTTTCTGAAGTATTCCGTGCCATTGCCGAAAAAGAGGACAACGGCCCTGCGCTTTCGCATAAAGAAGACAATGCCAAACTGGAAACGTATTTCCGCGAGGTGCTTCCTGAATTTGATGAGGACAGGGTATATGCGTCTGACATCAAAAAGATCCTTAACTGGTACAACATGCTTCAGGCAAAAGGCCTTGTAAGCAAAGAAAAGCCTGCTGCGCCTGCACAAGCGGAAGCCGCGCCTGCCGAAGAGGTAAAAGCTGAAGAATAATTCATCTTACTTATATAATTAATTGATCCTGCTTTTTGGTAACAAGAGGCAGGATTTTTTATTTATTCACGCAAAAGAACTTTTTTAGATTTCCCGTAAGAAGTATATTTCGGTAGCTATTTGTAATTTAGCCCCAAAATTCTCACCATGAACACACGCCAGCAACAGCTCGATGCCTTCAACAGGCTGCTCGACATAATGGACGACCTCCGCGAAAAATGCCCGTGGGACAAAAAGCAGACACTGCAAAGCCTGCGCCACCTTACCATTGAGGAAACCTACGAGTTGGGCGATGCCATTTTGGACAACGACCTGCAGGAGATAAAGAAAGAGTTGGGCGACATATTGCTGCACATTGTTTTTTATGCAAAAATAGGAAGTGAAACGGGCGACTTCGACATTGCCGATGTGGCCAATGAAATTTGCGACAAGCTGATACACCGCCACCCGCACATTTACGGCGATGTGGTTGTGGAGGACGAAGAGCAGGTAAAGCAAAACTGGGAAAAGCTCAAGCTGAAGGAAGGCAAGAAGTCGGTGCTGGAAGGCGTGCCGAAAAGCCTGCCCGCGCTGGTGAAGGCCAGCCGCATACAGGACAAAGCCAAAGGCGTTGGCTTTGACTGGGAAGAGCCGGAGCAGGTGTGGGAAAAAGTGCAGGAAGAGCTTCAGGAGTTTAAGGATGAGGTAGAAAATGGTGATGCCGAAAAGATAGAATCGGAATTTGGCGATGTGCTGTTTTCGATGATCAACTATGCGCGCTTCCTCAACATCAACCCCGAAGATGCGTTGGAACGTACCAACAAAAAGTTCATCAAGCGCTTTACCTACCTGGAAAGCAAAGCGGGCGAGATGGGCAAGTCGCTGGCCGACATGACCCTGGCCGAGATGGATGTGTTTTGGAATGAAGCTAAAAAGTTATAGAGCCCGATGAATAAAGTCCTATTGATGCTGTTGTGTACATTTACAGCATTCGCACAAAAGATACCCGTTGCCGACCTGCAGATAAAACTTAATCCCGGAGCAACCGAAGAACTCATGTATGGTTTTGCCGATGGCGACAGGATCATCTTTACCATAGAAGCTGATGGCAGCGCCATAAGCGAGGTCACAGTGACCGAATATCCGTCGGCCCTAAAATATAAAGGACAGAACGTAAAAGAGGAAAAAAGGGAATTTACAGTACAGGGCAATTCGGTATATGTGTTCCGGTTCGGCAATATTACCAAAGGTAAGCGTAACTGCCGGGTATCCATCCAAAGAGCCCCAAAGAGATCTGAAACAAAAAACTTCAATACCGCGGTAAAATGGATAAAAGTGCAGGATACCGTTTGGACCTCGGTTACCAAAGAGGTTGTTGTGGGCTATGATACCCTGCATGCGCAGAAAACCCGCCGCGTGATTGCTTCTGAAAAGAAGTATGAGGAAATGGTTTTCGACAAAAGCCAAAGGGTAAATGCCAGGAGCAGTTTTGGGGAAACAAAATCGGGTCTCAGCTTTTCACTTCCTTTAAGTGTTGTTGCAAAAGACGAAACCAAAAAAGTGGTAGCCTGGGCTTATTGGGTAGGCGTGGGTGAGGAGAGCAATGAATTCTGGAAGCAGAACCGCAAGCTCATTACCGGTGCCGTACAGGGCGCTGCAACTTATTTTACATCGCCTTTGGGGGGAATTGCCGCAGGAGCCATAACCAACCTGATGCTGCCCGTTAACGGCGAAGATGTAGAGTATGCGTTGGTAAATGACCAAAATTATAAGCTGTTCCTCGAAGGCAAACCTTATAAGGCGTTCGATAGCGGTAAAGGCGTAGCGGGCTACAAGCGCATTACCGATGCCGACAGGCTACAGGGGAAATTCAACATTGCCCTGGCTAATGACAACCTTGTACAGCCTATTGATGTAAATGTAAAAGTTGCAGTGATCATTGAGCATATCAAATACAAAGACGAAAAGTATACTGATCAGACAATCACGCCGCGTTATGGAAAAAAAATTGTACGTGAACCTCAAATAATGACCCGGGAGATACCGGTTCCTGTGGGTAAATAACATTCGCTGCCTTTTTTGTGAAAACTTCAAGCCTTTTCTTTTCCGCAAAGGCTATTTATATTTTTAGAGGTTCGTTTTTTAAATTATTATTAATAGAACTGTTTTTTAAATGGTTTATTTTAATTTTTTGTCATTGTGCAGGTGTTTTTTGGGATAAAAGGGCAAAATGCGTAAGCTTCTTGTTAATTGGTTGGTTTTGGGTAACTTGAAGGCACAAAATTTACTGACTGTGCAACCAATTAAAAATCCCTTGCATGAAAAAAAAATTATTTAGCACTCTTACTGTTTTTGCTGCTGTTTTATCTTCTTATGTGACAAAGGCACAAACTTATGAACACCTTCAGGTAGCTACGGGCTTTTCGGCCGACGTGATTGCCAATGGTGCCGGTACGGCCATGAGCTCTACCACTGCGGCTGTAGATGCTGCAAACTATAACTTTATGAGTAACGATTTCCAGCCAACAGCTGCGCCCCCGCCGGCTTATGCGTTGCCTGCCTCGGGCCTGATTACTTCTTTAGTCAACAGTGCCATTACGTACCAACTTGCACCCCTGAGCGGCAATAATGCTTTGCAGGTTTCTGCCCAAAATGCCAGCGGTACAATTACATTTACCAATACAGTCATTGCATCAAGGCTTTATGTTATAGCCACTACAGGCAGCGGTGCTTCAACAATTACAGCGACCATACAATTTTCTGATGCGTCAACACAGGTAATTCCGGGTGTCGCAGTTCCCGATTGGTTTGACAGTACCGCACAGCCAATCGCTGCATGGGGCTTCGGGAGGGTATTGCGTACTACCAATGCAATCGAAAACCCGGCAAATAATCCGAGGATGTACCAGCTGGCATTAAATATACTGCCTGAAAACCAGCTGAAAACCGTTACCGGCATACAGTTTACTAAAACCTCTTCAGCTGAAGGCATATTGAATGTATTTGCAGTAACCGCCGAACTGACAGGCGCCTGCCCTTCGCCGGGCAGCCTCACGGCAGTAGCCACAGCCGACGCGGCAACCTTAAACTGGACACCTTCGGTACTGCTTCCTGCCGCAGGTTATGACTACTATTATTCAACAAGCAGTACGCCGCCTACCGGTTCTACAGTACCTTCCGGCAATGTGGCGTCGGGTGTCAATACGGTTGGCCTTTCCGGCCTGGCAACAGGACAGTTGCATTACGCCTGGGTACGGTCCAATTGCAGTGAAACCGAAAAAGGCCCTTGGGTAATGGTCACTTTTACACCCGGCCAGATATCAGGTGGGTATAATTCCGGCGACATCCCTACGCTTTACGGAACCCCAAGCACTACAACAGCAAATACCTGCCCCGGTATAATAACGATAAACGTGCCTGCCGGCTACCAGATTGCCTCTGTTGCTACTGCCTATACCATGACCACCGCTTCCAACGGCTGGACATCCGAACAACGTTCACTTTTGGCCTGTACAACAACCAATACTACTGAAGCTGCAGTCACTGCAGGCGCAAATAATAGCGGAGGTACACAGGCCTATAACCGCACGGGCTTAACGTTAGCCAACGGGGCTACGGGCGCTGTGACATTTGAATTACGTGCCTGGCGTACTTTTGGCGGTTCGGGCTGCAACACTACCTGGAACAGGGTAGACAATAACAGCTGGACGGTTACTGTAACGTATTCGCCGCTTAACTGTACGCCACCTGCCAGCCCAACGGCGGCGGCCCAAAATGTGTGCAGCGGAAGTACGGTAAGCGCTCTAACGGCAACGGGCTTAGCTGGAGCTACTTTCAGCTGGTATGCGGCTGCTACCGGCGGTACGGCTTTACCGGGTACAACGCCACTTACGGCAACTACCTACTATGTATCGCAAATCGTGTCCGGCTGCGAAAGTGCCAGGACACCGGTTGCGGTTACAATCAATTCGGTTGCGGCGCCTACAGCATCGGCGCAAAGTTTTTGTCCCGGTGCAACGGTAGCCGGCCTGACCGCCAGCGGAAGCGCGGGTGCCGAATTTAACTGGTATGCCGGCGCTTCAGGGGGAACTGAACTTGCAACAACAGCAGTACTATCGGCAACAACATATTATGTTTCGCAAACCGTATCCGGTTGCGAAAGTGCCAGGACACCGGTTGCGGTTACAATCAACACGGTTGCCGCCCCAACTGCATCGCCGCAAAATTTCTGTACCTCGGGCACAGTAGCCGGGCTATCGGCAACCGGCACGGCAGGGGCAACATTCCATTGGTATGCTGCTGCAACAGGTGGCACCGAACTTTCTTCAGATACCGCATTGACTGCAACTACCTATTATGTGTCCCAAACCGTTGGCGGTTGTGAGAGCGCCAGGGCTGCTGTCAGCGTTACAATTACGGCACTGCCCGCTCCCACAGCTGCTGACCAGGCGTTCTGCGTAAGCGGGACAGTGGCAGGGCTTGTGGCCTCGGGTGTCGCTTCTGCAGAATTGCACTGGTATGATGTGCCCACAGGCAGTACACCGTTGGCAGGGACAACAGCGCTTGCTGAAGGCACTTATTACGTGTCTCAGTCGCTAAATGGCTGTGAGAGCGACAGGGAAAGCATTGATGTGACAATTATGGTAACACCTGTGCCGGAAGTAGAGCCTGAAGCTACGGGCTGCTACGGCATCACGGTAGACGATGCTACGGGCGGACTGGACATATTCCATGTGTATGAGTCGGAAACAGGAGGTACGGAACTCGAGGGAAGTTATGTATTTACAAGCGGAACATACTACGTTTCGCAAACCCTTGACGGTTGCGAGAGTGCGCGTGTACCGGTTGAAGTGACTGTTATAGAACTCAATGAGCCGGCCATAGCCCAGGACCAGGAGTTTTGTTCCGGCGCCACCCTGGCCGATGTGGTGGTGGAATACAGTACATCAGCCGAAGTAACCTGGCATGCAACTGCAGGCGGCGAAGCATTGCCTTCATCAACTGTAATTGTCGACGGAGCCTCATACTTTGCCGTACAGCATTTGGGTGTTTGTGAAAGCGAACCATCCCAGTACGTAGCAATGGTACACGCAACGCCGGACAGCCCGGAAGGAGAGGCGGAGCAGGATTTTACCGAAGGTGAGACAGTTGCTTCACTGGAAGTTACAACGGACGAAGGCGCTACGGTAACATGGTATGTCCTGGATGGGACAACATACGGCGCGGTAAGCGAAGAAACGGTGCTTGAAGATGGCCAAACCTACTATTGCTCCCAATGGGCAGATGGCTGTGAGAGCGCTTTCCTTGCAGTAACGGCTAATGAAGTGCTGTCGACCGGACAGTTTGGCTTAAGCAACCTTATGGTGTACCCGAACCCTGCGGCCGATGTCTTAAACATTACTAATGATCTGGAGATCATCCGCATCGCCGTAACGAACCTCCTGGGCCAAAAAGTCATGGATAGGGCAACAGACGGTAATGAGGTACAGGTGGATATATCACAATTACAGCAGGGCAACTATATCCTGCAGGTATATACAGAAAAAGGAACAGCATCCTTAAAAATAGCGAAGCGGTAATTAGTTTCTGCTACATGTGTGGTCCCCGGGAGTTGTAATGGCTTCCGGGGATTTTTTTTGAATGGGCTGAAGATAATTTGGGCGTGCCGGCTCCGTGCCTCCGCCGTCGCGCTCTGCGCTGTATCTGCTCCGCTGCTCTCCGCAGGATGCCGCTTCGATCGCTCACGCAAGCTTCACAAGGCCGTTTAGGCAGGCAGGGAAAGACTTTGAATTATTGCTATTAGTAAAACAGAATTATTAAAAATAAGAATCCCGCCGTAGCGGGATTTCATTATTCAGTTTTCATGTTTCTAATCTGCTTTAGCTTGTCCTTCCAGGTTACAAGCTCCTCTTTGTGTCGCTCGATGTTCTTGCGCACCTCTTTCACCAGCGGGTTATCGCCTTTAGCATTAGAGAAGAACTGGATGTTGTTTTCCAACTGGAAAATCTCACCCTGTATCTCATCAATCTTGCGCATGATGAACAGCTGCTCGTTCTCCAGCCTGCGACTGTCATCACCTTCGGCCATCTGCTCAAGGCGGTTGGTAAAGCGCACCATGTCGGTTTCTTTTTTGGACAGGCTCAGTTTCTCGAACAGCGCATCAAGTATTTTATTGAATTTGCCTTCAATGTGCCTTCTTGCCTGCGGTACGCGGCCCAGTCCTTTCCAGTTCTCTATGTGCTTTTTAATGGCATCAAGGTCGGTTTTGTGGTCTCCTGTAAGCTCAAAATCTTTGAGGGTGTCAAGGTATTCCTTCTTTTTATCAAATGCCTCGATCTCATCTTTGTTGGCTTCGTTGCGGTGAGCATGCAGCCTGTCAAAGTAATGGTTACAAGCAGCCTTGAAGTCTTTCCAAACAGAGTCAGAATACTTCCTTGGCACATGCCCAATAGTTTTCCATTCTTCCTGTATCTGCTTCATTACCTGGGTGGTTGATTCAAAATCTTCGCTGTCTTTAAGAGAATTGGCTTTTTCCACCAGGGCGAGCTTGCGGTTAAGGTTTTCCTGCTGGTCTTTTTTGATGTCCTTGTAGAAGGAGTTTTTTACGGAGTTGAAATTCCTTACGGCATTCTTAAAGGCAGCCCAGGTATCCTCATTCACCTCAATCGGCACTTTACCGGCTTTAAAGAATTGTTCCCTCAGGGCCTCAATGCGGTCTATCTGGCCCTGCCATGCATTGTGCGCGGTTATTTTTTCAGCAGCGATAGCGTCTATTTGTGCAATGATGTCTTTTTTCTTCGCAAGGTTTTCTTCCTCAAGCTCGCGGCTTTTTGCCTGCAGTGCCTCGCGTTTATCATGCAGCTGTTTGGTAAGCTCGCTAAAGCGGTTCCATATCTCCTCGCGATGTTCGCGCGATACGGGGCCTATCTCTTCTTTCCACATTTTGTGCAGTGCCTGCAATTCACGGAAAGCCTTGTTAATGTCTTCTTCCTGTACCAGTTCCTCAACACGGGCAATGATCTTCAGTTTTTGGTCAAGGTTGTGCTTAAAGTCCATGTCGCGTGCCTCCCTGTCAAGGTGCAGGTGGTCGTAAAAACGCTCGATATGGAAGTGGAAGTTATTCCACACGTGGTTGTACTTGTCGCGTGGTATCGGGCCTGCATTCTTCCAGCGCTCACGAAGTTCATTGATGTGCTTCAGGGCATCCTTAATGTTCTCGCCGCCATCCGCAAGGTTTTTAAGCTCTTCAATGATACCAAGCCTGTTGTCAAGGTTGCTTTTCAGGTCACCCTGCATTTTCTTGAAGTGTGCGCTTTTTTTGTCCCTGTATTGGTTAAACAGCGCGTCAAATTTACCCTTAAGCGGGAAGTGGTATTCAAATTCCGTAGTATCGCCATTGTTTTCATGGCTGTACTCGTCTTTTTTCTCTTCTATGAAATGATTGTATTTTGCGTAGAATGCCTTCCTGATTTCCTCAGCATGCTCTTTTACCGACATCACTTTTTCATGGGACACGACCTTTTCCAATTCATCGTAAAGCTGTTCCATGCCAAGTGCATCGTAGTCCTGCTGGGGTATGTCGTGCTTATCTGCCGAATCATCTTCACCTTCTTCTGCATTGCTTTGCTCTATAGACTCCACTGCCGAAAGCGGCACGGCTGTCTCAGCAGCTACTTCATCAATTGCAGTATCATCGGCAACTACTTCGGGAGCAACGCTTTCATGGTCGGGTTCAGCAGTTTCGGCATTGGTTTCTGCTGCTGCGAGTCCGGCGCCACTGTCATCAGATTCTTCTGTTTCCGGCACGGTTTCGGCAGGTTCATCGGCTACCTTTGCAGCATCCAGCAGCTCTTTGGGTGCAAAAGGCAATTGCCCTTCAGTTTCGTGTACTACCGGCATATCGTCATCGCCTGTTGAGCCGTCCTCCGGTACAGGTACATTGTTTACAGTGCCGTTTATTTCGTTCAGCTCCTCTCCATCTGCATCGTGCAGGTTATCATTCTTTTGGTCTAACATTGTATAAAATGCTTAGGGTTTAACTACTTTACAGCCGAAAGATAGTAAAGCCAGTTTAATATTCAAAGCAAAACATGAATTTCTGCCCTAATCTACAATGATTTTAAAATAAAAATGAAAATTTCTTAATGTTGGATGGATGTTATTTTTCATTCCAAATTTTCCATGCCTTTTCCGCCTGGTATACCAGCATGGCATAGCCGTTTTCGGTAACCGCGCCGTTTTCTTTGGCAAGCCTCAGGAATTTTGTTACAGTAGGATTGTACACAAGGTCGAAAGCAATGTGCCTGTCGGTAAAGAGGGAGTAGTCCAGCGATGGGCAGGATTCGATTGAAGGGAAAGTACCCACAGGCGTGGTATTTATTATGACAGTGTAATCGTCAAAAACCTCTTTATCCAGGTCTTCGTAAGCAAAAATGGTATCACTGCCATTTCGGGATACAAAATCATATTCAATCTTCATTTTGCGAAGGGCATACGCTACAGCTTTCGATGCTCCTCCGGTACCCAGTATCAGCGCTTTGGTGTGGTGTGGCAGGAGTAGCGGCTGTAACGCTTTTTTAAAGCCGTGATGATCGGTGTTATAGCCTTTCAGCCTGCCGTCCTTCAAAATTTTAATTGTGTTTACGGCACCAATTATCTTAGCGGTGTTGGATAGCGAATCCAGTAGTGGGATCACTTCTTCTTTATACGGAATGGTAACATTAAGGCCTTTGAGTTTCGGAGTGTTCTGTATTATTTCCGGCAGCTCGCCAATGTCCTTAATGTCAAAATTGGTATAAACACAGTTCTTTAGCTTTTCCTTTTCTGCGAATTTCTTATTGAAATACCCTGCTGAAAAAGAGTAGCTGATGTTCCGGCCCACGAGTCCGTATATTTTGGCTTTGATTTTCATGGCAATAAAAAACCGGCAGGGCGTGAGCCGGTGCCGGGTTTAACATAAACTAAATTGGTTACTTCTTTTTCTGGTGTTTCGCTATGGCATCCTGAACGATGTCCGAATACCAGACAGAAGGAAAAAATTCTTCTATAAGCGTATTGTTCTTAGGGTTTAGCCTCAGCCCGTTACTAAGGTGGAATACTGCCTTGTCTGTTTCCAGCAGGGTGAAATACAATCCTGCTAGGCGGTACTCAATCTCAAATTCCTCGGGATGGTATTCGCATGCCTGAAGCAATGTCACTACTGCAGTATCATACTCGCCAAGAGCAATAAGTGTATCGCTCCAAAAAAGCCATGTATCCAGTTGGTAATCGCCAAACTCTACCGCTTTGCGGTAGCCTTCCTCAGCTTCTTCATGAAAACCAAGCGCCCTGTTGATGATGGCATAGCGCTTCCAGTACAGCTTGTTTTCATTGTCTATGCCTATGGCTTTGTTTACATAATACAGTGCTTTTTGGAAATTCTTCCTGCGAATGTAAAAATCAGTTATGGCAATCCACGCTTTATCCAAAAGCGGGTCTTCATGTACCGTCCTGAGATAAAACTTCAACGCTTTCTCATGGTCGCCAAGGCGTTCGTGGCACTTTCCTACGCGCAACAGGGCATAGGAGGTAGGGTCATCCAGTTCCATAGTAATGTTGTAGCATTCAATGGCGTCCTTATAGCGTTTCAGCCTTTCGAGGGTTTTGGCCTTTTCGAGGAATGCCCCAAGGAAACTATCGTCAATAAGCGTTGCATAGTCAAAGGCGCGAAGGGCCTGTTCATATTCTTTAATGGCATAATATTGGCGGCCTAACTGGTGCCATGCCACTTCGCTGTATGGGTTCCTGTCTATAAAGCTGTTCAGGAAGTCGATAGCCTCAAGATTCTGGTCAAGGAAGTCAAAGCAGTATACCACATTATATAGTGCGGAATGGTCTTCGGTATCTTCCTCCAGGCACTTGATGAAGTTATCTTTTGCCAGCTCGAGGTTGTCCATAAAAAGGTATTCCATGCCAATGAGTGAGTACACGTCGGCATAGTCATCAGTATATTTCAGGGCAACATTCAGCAGGTCTACTGCCTTCTGGTGGTCGTCCCTTTTTGAGTAAATATTGGCTTTTTGGATGTAAATTTCTTCGTTGGTGGGCTCAATGGCGTAGAGTTCGTTCAGCAATCGCTCTGCCGGTTCGAGCTTGTCATCAAAGATAAGTATCTCCACCTGTACTAATTTTAAGCCTGTTGACCTGGGATGTTGTTCCAGGCCGAGTTTTAAGGCCTTCTTAGCTAAATTGATTTTGCCCGAGTCGAGGTAGTGAAGAATAATGTCCTCGAACTCTTCAGAGTCAAAGAAGAATACTTTGTTGGTTTTCAACATCGATTCAAACTTTGATAAGGATAAACTGTAATCTTCTTCTTCGTGGCTCAAATTCATGCTCCTATAGTTTAATATTATCCTTTTTAAAGTTACGAATAGTTACGCAAAAAAGGAATTTATTTAGTTTTCTTTTGAACAATTTAATTAACAAATGATTGCCAATTTTATTGTCCGGCAGCTATTTCATTCATAACTTCAATAATAATGCCACATCCTTCAATAATTTCTTCTTCTGATATTGTTAGTGGCGGGGTGATCCTGATGGCGGTGCCATCAAACAGCAACCAGAATAAAATGAGCCCTTTTTCCTGGCAACGAAGTATGACTTTATCAGTAATAGAGGCGCTTTCGGTCATGGCTGCCAGCATAAGCCCCTCGCCACGAACTTCTTTTATAAGCGGGTGAACAAGCAATTTCCTGAAAAGTTTTTCTTTTTCCAGTGCCTGCGCCATTATGTCAGTTTCGGTTATTTCCTGCAACGTTGCCAAACAGGCCGCGGCAATCACCGGATGGCCGCCAAATGTGGTTATGTGTCCCAGTTTCGGGTCATGGCTCAACAGGTCCATCATTTCGGGAGCGGCTGTGAAAGCGCCAACCGGCATTCCGCCGCCCATGCCTTTGCCCATAACTACAATGTCCGGCACCACACCGTAATTCTCGAAACCGAACAATTTGCCTGTGCGCCCAAACCCCGGCTGTATCTCATCGAGTATCATTAATGCCCCCACTTCGTCGCATCTTTGCCTTACTTTTTTAAGGAAATCATTTTGAGGCTGGATGAATCCTGCACCTCCCTGTATGGTCTCCAGGATGATACCCGCCGTTTTTGTGGTTATTTTTTGCAGGTCTTCTTCACTATTGAAGGTGATGAAGTCAACATCGGGTATCAGGGGCCTGAATATCTGTTTGCGCTCCTCAAAGCCCATTACGCTCATCGATCCCATAGTGTTGCCGTGATAGGCTTTAAAGCAGGATATCAGCTGGCTCCTGCCGGTTACCCTGCGGGCCAGCTTAAGCGCGCCTTCGGTGGCTTCAGTACCCGAGTTTACAAGGTAAGTTTTGCTTAGTTTCTCCGGCATGTGATGTGCCAGCAGCCTGCAAAATTCAGTAGCTGGGTGCTGCGCGTATTCCCCGTAAACCATTACGTGCGAATACTTGTTCAGTTGGTCAATTATAGCCTGGTTTACCCTCGCATTCTGGTGCCCAAGGCTTGCTGCCGATACACCGGCTACAAAGTCGAGGTAGGCTTTTCCTTTTGTATCATATATATAGCTTCCTTTGGCGTGAGAAACTTCCATCCCCAAAGGGTAAGGGGAAGTCTGCGCCTGGTATTTGTAAAAATCTTCAATCATGGTATGTATGCCTTAAGGCTTCTTTTTAGGCTTGGGCTTTGTGCTTGCGGGCTTTGCTGCCGGTGCTTTTTCCGGTGCAGAAACCTGCGTTTTCGTTTTTGCTTTATCCGTTTTTGTGGCAGCGTTGTTTTTATCAAAGTCCAGTGTTTCCGGCAGAGGCTCAAGGGGTGTATCCTCCTTCAGCTTGTCCTTTTCGCTTTCCTCCACAATCTTTTCATGCAGCTCCTGCTCATCGGGCGGGAAAATATCTTCCTTGCTCTTTATCATTTCGTCGCCGCGCCATTCAAAATCACGAAGCTTCCGCACGTTTTGCGGCAGTTCCTTGTCTGGATAGGAATCGCTTTCAATGTTAGTGAATGATGTTACCGATACGATTTCGTTATTCTCAATGTCAAGGTGTATCTTGCTGCTCTTGCCTTTATCAATGCCTACTAATGCATCATCATCGTCATACATGTAGTAAATCTTCTCGGTATTTTTGATAAGGTCCACCTCAGATAGCTTATTGTCCTTAAACTTGCCGTAAAGGTTCATCCCCTTTACCTGGTTAAATCCTGTGCCGAGCGTATCCTTTTGGATGATAAACGCTTTGTTGAGTACTTTTATCGAATCCAGCTTTTCTGTTTTCGCGTTCGATATCAGGTGTATGACCTCTCCGGTTATTTGGTTCTGCCCGTTAAAAATTACAGGCCTCCGGATAAGTTGTGTCAAACCGGTAGCTTCGTCAGAGTGTATCGAGTCACACTTGCCATTCATGTCAATCTTGTAAAAGCGGGCGTTGTTGTATCCCCGTACCACACGCTGCCCTTTTTTACCTGTAATAATCATCCGCTTGGCGTGTGTAAATAGCGTATCATTTTCTACTACCGTTGCAACCAAAGCCCGTTTGGTGAGCATGGTAGAGTCCTTTGCCCTGTAAACCTCTGCATAATGCCCTGTCCCTTTGAATTTGTTTACAGTGTCGGTTACGCTCACATTATTCGTGGCTGTGGCAAATTCCTTATTTTGATCGTAGTACATCTCATCACCCCTGATTATTTGTGTGTCATACTTTATATAGGAGTTTGTGTACAGCCTCGCCAGCCGCTTTCGAGTATCATAAAAACCTTTTTCCGTGTAAATAAAATCCTCCTTACTGGTTATAGTACTTGGCCCAAATACATAGGAGTGCCCGGAATTAGTGTAATAATCAAGGTTGTTCGACTTCAATACATATTTGGGATTGGTAAGCGTCACCGCGGTACGGAACTCGTATTTTTTCTGCCCGATGATGTAGCGCCCCGATTTGCTTTTCAGTGTATTCTCCTTATTTACAATGGTGCCATGCGAGTTGTAATAGGCCTGCTGTATGGCACGGTCAAAGTTGATGGTATCAGTGGTAAGTGTCATATCGGGTGACCGCATTATTACGCCACCTGTAGCATACGCAAACTTTTTGTCGCCGTTATATTCGGCATAGCGGCTGTCCATGAAAAGGGAATCGCCCTGGTTCATTTTTACATTCCCAAAAAGCTTCACATAATTTTCATCGGTAAAGTGGTAGGCCTTGTTGCAGGTAATCCTCACACCATCGTGCAATATCTGCACATTGCCGGAAAGTATGACGGCGCCGGGTACTTCATTCTGGTTCATTTCGGTAAAGTCGGAGTTCTCAATGATGATCTTCTTCTTTTCCTGGGCTACCAAAGATGACCCAACCAGTAAAGTGAGGCTTATAATAAAGAAAAACAGTTTTTTCAATGTATGAAATTTTGTGGCAAATTTACGGGAAATATTATAACAATAGCCGTGCCGTATTAAAACGTCGGAGTTATTATTTCATTGTATAAAAATATAGAGCCCGGCATATTAAATATGCCGGGCCTTATAAATATAAAATCGTGCTATTACTTCATTATCGTCTGTGTCCTGTCCGGTCCGACAGATACTACTTTAATAGGCACTTCCAATTCTTTCTCGATGAATTCGATGTACTCTTTCAGTTCTGATGGAAGTTCATCATAGCTGGTCATTCCGGTAAGGTCGGCCGCCCAGCCTTTTTTCTCTACATAGATCGGGCTCACATTCTCCGGCTCGATGTTGTATGGGAAATGATCTATCTTTTGACCTTTATACTCATAAGCGGTACATATTTTCAGTGTGTCAAACCCCGAAAGAACGTCGCCCTTCATCATATATAGCTGCGTAACGCCATTTACCTGCACCGCATATTTCAAAGCCACAAGGTCCAGCCATCCGCAACGCCTTGCGCGCCCGGTAACCGATCCAAATTCATTGCCCACGCGTGCCATGGTAGCGCCATCCTCATCAAAAAGCTCGGTAGGGAAGGGCCCGCTGCCTACGCGTGTAGTGTAGGCCTTGAATATCCCGAACACATCTTTTACCTTATTCGGTGCAATGCCAAGCCCTGTACAGGCGCCGGCGGCGGTTGTGTTGGATGATGTTACAAACGGATAGGTGCCAAAATCAATGTCAAGAAGTGAACCCTGTGCACCTTCGGCAAGGATCGATTTTCCTTCTTTCATGGCTTTATTCAGGTATTCTTCGCTGTCAATGAATGTTAGCTTTTTCAGCTCCTCAACGGCAGTAAAGAATTCAGTTTCAAGTTCCTCAAGGTCATATTCCAGTGCCACGTCATAAAAGTCGATCATCGCCTGGTGCTTGTCGGCCAATGCACGGTAACGCTCCTGGAAATCTTCCAGCTCAATGTCGCCTACGCGGATGCCGTTCCTGCCGGTTTTGTCCATATATGTAGGGCCGATGCCTTTCAGGGTGGAACCTATTTTTGCTTTGCCCTTGGCAGTTTCAGAGGCCGCATCCAGCAAGCGGTGGGTAGGCAATATCAGGTGGGCTTTGCGAGAAATCAAAAGCCTCGACTTAATGTCAATGTTGAATTTCTCCAGGCCCTCAAGTTCTTTCTGGAAAACTACAGGATCCATCACCACGCCATTGCCGATAATGTTCACTGAATTTTGATGGAATATTCCCGATGGAATCGTTCTAAGTACGTGCTTAATACCGTCAAATTCCAATGTGTGCCCGGCATTGGGGCCGCCCTGAAAACGGGCTATGATATCATATTTGGAAGTAAGTACGTCAACAATTTTTCCCTTGCCTTCGTCGCCCCATTGTAGTCCAAGCAGCAAATCTACTGTCATTCTCTTTAGTTGTTAGTTTATGTTGTAGTTATGTTTATTCGTTAAAAAAATAAAACCAATCCGTTAGGGTTGGTTTGTAGCCGCTGCAATTTCCGCATCGGTGTTCACTTCGGGCGCGGGCGCCTTTCGGTGGCCGTAAAGGTATAAAGAATGGTTATGAATTTCAATACCAAAAATCTCCTCTATGGTTTTTTTGATCGACTGTATGCGTGGGTCGCAAAACTCGATCACCTCGCCGGTATCAGTCATGATGATGTGGTCATGCTGCCTGTCAAAATACGATTTCTCATAGTGGCTCT
This sequence comes from Flavobacterium sp. MFBS3-15, assembly GCF_026107645.2. Taxonomy (GTDB): domain Bacteria; phylum Bacteroidota; class Bacteroidia; order Flavobacteriales; family Flavobacteriaceae; genus Flavobacterium. Next base: position 66,268 of record NZ_JAPCHV010000004.1, read on the forward strand.
GGTTCTGGCCAAACTGGTGCCTGCGCACAAGGCCGCAATCCAATAGCAATTCTATCGTGTTGTACAGCGTTGCGCGGCTCACACGATAGTTCTTGTTCTTCATCTTTATGTACAGCGACTCAATGTCGAAATGCTCCTGGCTGTTGTATATCTCCTGCAGGATAGCATAGCGCTCAGGAGTTTTCCTGTGCCCTTTATCCTCAAGGAATTTGGTAAAGACATTTTTTACAATGTCCTGGTTTTTATTATTTTCCATGATGTTGGTATCAATAACTGCAAAGATAATCTAAATTTCCTGAAGTGAAAGGTTTCTGCTGAAATAGCTATTCGGGCTTAAAAATAATCTTCTGCTTCGCATCATTCCGGGAAAGTACGGCTTTGTCTTTCGTCAACGAATGAATATGCCAGATGTTGGTACCCCTTCGGTCTTTGGTAGTAATCTCTTTTTTAGTTGCATCCAGCGTCCAGGTACCGGTAATTTCAGCTATAAATTCAAAGGTGTAGGTTTTGTCTTCCCTAAAGGTTAATACCGTTGCTTCCAGCATCTCCCTAATCTCGGCCTTCTTTTCTTCGGTATCATCATTGATTATATCGGCAAATACCCATTTTTTGCTGAGGTTCTTTTCGTTTATTTCAATTTCCTGGCCAACGCTTAATTGCGCTATTGTCAGTATAAATAGCAGTAATATATTTTTCATCCTTTAATTATAAATCCTCGTCACCTTATCTATCCCGTCTATTTTCTTAATATTCTCAATCAGTTTTTTCAATATGGTATTGTTCTGAACCACCACCGTCAGCTGCCCGTTGAAAATGCCTGCATTTCCACTTAGTGATATGCTTTGGATGTTCACGTGCATATTATTGGAAATTACTTTGGTAAGTTCGTTAGTAAGCCCCAGTGAATCCATACCGGTGATCTTAAGTGTGGCTTTGAACTCCTCCTGCGACGAGTCGATCCACTTGGCCTGGATAATGCGGTAGGCGTAGTTGCTTTGCAGCCTGATTGCGTTCGGGCAGTCCCTTTTGTGTACTTTGATACCTTCGTTTATGGTCACAAAGCCAAACACGTCGTCTCCCGGTATCGGGTTGCAGCAATTGGCCAGCTTATAGTCCAGCTTATCTTCGTTTTTCCCGAATACCAGCAGGTCATAATTACGGCTGATTTCTTCTTTTTGGATCTGTTCCTGCGGAAGGTTTGGCGTACGCTTGATTTTGCCCTTAAAGAAATTCATGAAGGTATTGCTCTTTAGCGAGGCAAAATCCTTCAGCTGCTGGTTTTCGATTGTTCCAACGCCTACCCGGTAAAACAGGTCGAGGCTGGTTTTTAGCTTAAAGAAAGAAACCAGTTCGTTTACCGTAGCTTCGTTCAGCGTTATTTTAAGGTGGCGAAGTTTGCGGGTAAGCAGCTCTTTTCCGTCTTCCGCAATTTTCTTCGTGTCCTCGTTAAGTACGTTCTTTATCTTGTTCTTGGCACGGGCGGTGGTCACATACTCCAGCCAGTGCGAGTTTGGTTTTTGGTTTTGCGACGTGATAACCTCCACTTGGTCGCCGCTGTTCAACACATGGTTTAGGGGTACCAGTTTACCGTTTACCCTTGTGCCGCGGGTGCGTATCCCCACCTCCGAGTGGATGCTGAAGGCAAAGTCCAGCGAGGTTGCGCCCTTTGGCAGTGACTTTATTTCACCTTTTGGGGTAAACACGTAAATTTCCTTGGCATACAGGTTCAATTTAAAATCTTCTACAAAGTCCACCGCGTTAGCCGCCGAACTTTCCAGGGCTTCCTTCAGGAGGTTAAGCCATGTTTCCAATCCGTGTTCCTCAGTAGCGCCGCCCTGCTTGTATTTGTAGTGGGCAGCATAACCTTTTTCGGCTACTTCGTCCATGCGTTCGCTCCGCACCTGTATTTCAACCCATCGTCCTTTGGGGCCCATGACGGTAATGTGCAGGGCTTCATAACCTGTCGATTTGGGCGACGATATCCAGTCCCGCAGCCTGCTCGGGCTTGGCCGGTAATGGTCGGTTACTATAGAGTAAATTTTCCATGCAAGGAACTTTTCATCATGGGTGTTCGATTTATAGATGATGCGCAATGCAAACTTGTCATACACTTCGTCAAAAGTTACGCCCTGCGCCAGCATCTTGCGTCGAATGGAGTAAATGGATTTCGGCCTGCCCTTAATTGTATATTCAATTCCTTCAGCATCCAGGGAGGCTTTCAGTACTTCCGATATCGACTTGATATAGGCATCCTGCTCCTCCTTGCTCTCCTTCATCCGGCTTACGATGTCATTGTATACGGCAGGTTCGGTATATTTCAAGCCAAGGTCTTCCAGTTGCGATTTGATGTTATACAATCCCAAACGGTGGGCGAGGGGAGCATAAATATACAGCGTTTCCGATGCGATCTTGGCCTGCTTGTAATCGGCCATCGATCCCATGGTCTGCATATTGTGCAGCCTGTCGGCAATCTTAATCAGGATTACGCGCACATCATCATTCAGGGTAAGCAGCATTTTGCGGAAGTTCTCCGCCTGCATCGATATCTCCTGGTCAGTCTTAACCTGGGCGATTTTGGTAAGCCCTTCTACAATTTGTGCAATTTTGGGGTTGAACATCTTCTCGATGTCTTCAACCGTAATGTCAGTGTCTTCGACCACATCGTGCAGCAGCGCCGAAGCGATTGATGTAGCGCCCAGGCCAATTTCCGAAGCAACGATCTTTGCTACGGCGATAGGGTGGAAAATGTAGGCTTCCCCCGATTTTCTGCGTTGGTCTTTGTGAGCGTCAACAGCTACGTCAAATGCCTTGCGTATCAGCTTCTTGTCGTCTTCCGTAAGCGTTTGGTAGCTTATTCGTAAGAGTTCCTTATATTCCTTGGCTATAGCCTTATTTTCAAGCTCTATATCTGTCTCAGTCATAAATACATATCAATAGCCTTAAAAATAGTAAATATTTGGGAGAATTACAATAGTATGAGGGTTATAAAAAAAGCAGGCAGGAAATAATCCTGCCTGCTTTACTTTGGTTTGCCTGTTTTATCGCATTCCACCACCGGCACTGATGCGTTCGCCGGTAAGCCACGCAGATTCGTCACTTGCAAGGAAAGTTACAATCGTGGCGATATCATTAGGCTGGCCAATGCGCCCAAGCGGCGTCATTGCCACAAGATTCTTTTCCAGGTCACTGCCTATTAAGCCAGCGGCATGGGTGCCTTCAGTCTCTACAGGGCCCGGTGCTACTACGTTTACCCTTATGTTTTTCGGGGCAAGCTCCAGCGCCAGTACCTGCGTAAGGGTGTCGAGAGCACCTTTTGTGGCTGAATACACAGATGAATTGACTACAGGTGTCCGGCTGGCAATCGAACCGATGTTTATGATGCTGCCACCGGCCTCGCCAAAATGCTTAACAGCTTCTTTGGATGTGAGTATAGGTGCATATACGTTGGTATTGAATTGGGCTTCAAACTCCTCGCGGCCTATCTCCTCAAGTGGGTTAAACCTGTAGATGCCGGCATTGTTTACCAAAATATCAAGCCTGCCATAAGTCTTTATTGTTTCGTCAAATATGCGCTTCACGTCGCTTTCGTTGTCCGCTTTCCCCTGTAAGGCAATTGCTTTTCCGCCATCCGATTGTATCTGGCTTACGGTTTTGTCTGCTCCTTCTTTGTCCGAAGCATAATTAACCACTACTGCCGCACCCGCCGCAGCAAGGCTTTTAGCTATTCCGGACCCTATTCCTTTACTGGCTCCTGTAACCAGCGCCACTTTTCCACTTAACTTTAAACTCATTTTTCGTTTAATTAAATTATCTATATATTTAAATTTATCGATGTAATTAATCAAAAAAAGTCCGTGATTAATTACAGGGACAAAGATATATAATAAATCTACATATTTAAATATTTCGATATATTATTTTACCCTAAAGTTTTTAAATAGTTGATGTATCCGGCAAGTACCGTATTGTCAATAGTGTAGCTGATGCTACGCCCGTCCTTTTCCGGAATAAGGAGTCCGGCATCTGTGAGCTGCTTAATATGATGGGAAACAGATGGTTGTGCAAGCCCCAAAAAATTGATGAGGCACGAGCACTGCATTCCGCTTCCCTGCTGTTTCACCTGTTCAAGGATTTTCAGTCGGTTGGGGTCGGCCAGCGCTTTCGATATGCGTTCAATATCTTTCGGATTCATAATGGATTGAAAAATGCAAATTTATGGATTAAATCCTGAAACACCTAATCCTTTACATACCGTTCAAGCAGCTCAGCTTCTATACCGAGATATACCGCCCGTCGGTAAAATAGTTTTACCATCGGTGAAATAAGCCTGAAAAGGGGATTTGCCAAATGCGTGTCGCCCCAGTTGTGCATTACGGCAATCAGGTAAATGTTTTTAGGTATTTGATTTTTCGTTATGGTTTTTCCGTCATTTACCAGCCCGAACATTGTTTTGAGGAAATTTTCAAAACCGGGTTGTCCGGGCCTGAGCATTACCCTGAAGACGATTTCATCGGTGCTGTCATTAAAGAAACGATGTGGAATGGCTATGGGGACAAGTTTCCGCTCTCCGGGCCTAAGATGCACAATATCCTTTTGGTATTGCAGTCCGAGATTCCCTTTTAAGGCAAAGAATTCTTCGGTAAATCGGGTATGATAATGCAGCGGGTTGCCACCGCCCGGCGAAAGGCTCACTTCGAGCAGCGAATATTCGCCGCCGGTATCCTCGGACGATTCGATTATTCGGGCATATTCACCGTTTACGGGATTGTAATATGTTTTTGGATTGGGCATCAATCACACGGGAAATAGCATTCAATGGATTTTAGCTTATCATCCTTAAAGTAAAAACGCCATTCATAGTCCTCAGCGGTATCGGGGAGAAGGGTAATCATTTCCAGCAATTCGCCTTCTTCACCTTCTACATCCTCAATATATGCAGCCGCACCCGGATACGTCTTCATAAAACTTTTCAGGGTAGTGGTACGGTCGAACCAGTCATTTTTTATAGAGAAGTAAGTGTTGCGGTTTTTAGTGAAATCCACGCTCCTGAAATTCATGATGCCATTGTCAAGCTCGTATTTAGTGCCCTTATAATGCACCATTTTTACAGTTGCCTCTTCCTCGCGCCCGCATATCTCATCGTGTCGTGGTGCCGTAATACTATCAGCTTTTTTGTACCGCCTGTCAAATTCAGCTTTACTGATGGTCATCTTTATTTTGTCATTGATCATGGCTTCATCCCATGATAACGTTTCAATGTCCTGCGAAAAAACGGGTAAGGATAGCAAAATTGCAAGTAAAGTAAGGGCTTTCATTGGTGTCGTATTGGCTATTAGTAAACGTCGAAAGATACGTAATATTTTAAAAACCCCTCTGTCTTTTGGCTTCAAAGATAAGTATGGCCGCAGCAACCGAAACATTCATCGAGTCAATGGCACCCTGCATGGGAATAATGATGTTCTTTGTAGAGGCCGCCCGCCATTCGTCTGTCAGGCCGGTTGCTTCTGTACCCACGACTAAGGCCGATGCCTCCGTATAATCCTGGGTGTGGTATTGCGCCGAATCCTGCAGCGTAGCGCAGTAAATATTGATGTTTTTCGACTTCAGGAAAGCGATTACTTCTTCTGTAGTTCCGACGGCTATGTTGTTGGTAAACAGGCAGCCAACACTGCTGCGCACAATGTTGGGGTTGTACAGGTCGCTTTTAGGATTAGCAATGATTACGGCATCCAGGTTGGCGGCATCGGCAGTGCGAAGCATAGCGCCAATGTTGCCGGGTTTCTCAGTAGCCTCCATTACCAGTATCAGCGGATTATCGCCCGGTTCAAGGTCTTCAAGCCTCAGGCTCTTTGTTTTAGCTACGGCAATGATCCCTTCGGTCGTATCGCGGTAGGCAAGTTTTTGGTATACCTCCCGGCTTATTTCTATCAGTTCGGTTTGCCTGCCTGCAAGAGTTTTCACCTCATTTTCAGTAAGCATGCCTTCCATAAACAGCGCTGTTTCAATCTCATAGCCACCTTTTCGTGCCAGTTCTATCTCACGTTGCCCCTCGATCAGGAACGTGCCGCTCTGCCTCCGGGCCTTTGCTTTTTCCTGCAATTGCACGAGGTGTTTTATCAATGGATTTTGCGGACTCGTAATCTGTTTCAAAATTGTTTTTCTTGATGATTTTTGCAAAGTTACGATATGATTTTCATACCCGCGCTATATGATTTTTTGGTACTCGCTACAGGAATTCAGGGGTGTTGTGATATGATTTCATGAACCTATCATCAGAAAACATTTTTTTGTCAATTTTCGGCAGATTAATAATGCAGGAAATTACTTAATATATTTTTTCATTCCTAATCTGTTTTAAAATAGTACTGAAAAGTTTAGGGAAATATCATTCTTCATCATAATACCCATTATAAGCTTTTTGAAATTCCGTAGTCTCCTGCTCATGTATGCCTTCAAAACCAATGTTGCCACTGTTTCTGAGCATCTGTCGGGCAATCTTTGCCGTAGGGCTGTCGGGATGCTTTTTTATAAAGCGGTTGTATTCTTCAACTATTTCAGGATAAAGGGTGTTGCCTTCGTGTTCATGGGTAGGTGTGTTGTCCTGCCCAAACAGGTAGCTCAATCGGTACATACGGTAATTGGCAGATGCCCTTGCATATAGTTTGCTCCCCGGATATTTTAGCAGGAAATCCTCCCAGTTGATAACCCGTTGGGACAGTTCCTCCCAGGTTATGGCAAGCCCTGCATCAGCGCTCCACAGGTCCGAGTCGTCAAAAGACTGCAGGGCAAGGAATCGCTTATAATCAGGTGTCACATAGTCGTTGAACATTTTCAGGTAATAGTCATGCTTCGCCCGTATTTCGCCCATGCCTTCACCAATGTGCCAAAACTCCAGGCCTGCCTTTTCCAGCAGGTCTTTTTTATGTTGGATGGAATCCTGCAATTTTATGGGGTCGCCATTGTTGTCGTAAAAGTGATTATGGAAGTCCTCCAGCAATTTGCCTTCGGCAACGTTCATGCGGCCGATTATTTCATTGTTTTGTTTTTCGTATTCATCGTACAGCTTGTTGGCTTCCTCAGGTTTAAGCGACGAAAGCCGGGCCATTGTGTTTTCCTTCAGTCTTGAAAAATCAGCAACAAGCCCTTCCAGTTTAGAGGTTTTGCCTTTATCGGCGAAAACCTTTTCTACAACAGTCGTATCTGTAGCTTGTGTTGAAGTTTCTGTTGCAATATCCTGTGGCGTTTCCTTTTTGCACGAAACCAAAACAATACCCAAAAGCAGCAATCCGAAATATTTCATGAATAATGGTTTTTACAAAATACCCCTCGCTTTAATCTCAAGGTACTTGTTAATGCTCTCCACGGTCAGGTCTTCGGGCCTGGTGAGTACCGAATAGATGCCGTACTTCTTCAGCTCGTTCACGATCAGCCTTTTCTCGAATGCGAATTTCTCGGCAATCACCTGGTCGTATATCTCCTGTATGTCGCCGGCTTTTTTATTCATAAGTGCTTCCAGCTCTACGTTCTCAAAAAATACCACTACGAGCAGGTGGCTTTTGGCAATGCCCTTCAGGTAAGGCAGCTGGCGCCTGAGGCCGTCCAGGGTTTCAAAGTTGGTATACAGCAATATCAGGCTGCGTTGGGTCACGTTCTTTTTAATGTCGGCATATAGCCTGCTGTAATCGCTTTCAAAAAAGTTGGTGTTCACGTTATACAGCGTTTCCATGATGCGCTGCATTTGCATCGAACGCCTGTCGGCGGCAACGCGGTTCTCTACTGTTTTAGAGAAGGAAAACATCCCTGCCTTGTCGCCTTTTTTCAGTATGATGTTGGCCAATACCAATGTCGAGTTGATGGCATAGTCCAGCAGGCTCAACCCGTTGAAGGGCATCTTCATCACGCGGCCTTTGTCTATGGCCATGTACACGTTTTGCGACCGTTCGTCCTGAAACTGGTTTACCATCAGCTGGTTCTTTTTGGCGGTGGCCTTCCAGTTGATGGTGCGCAGGTCGTCGCCGCCCACATATTCCTTTATCTGCTCAAACTCCATGGTGTGGCCTATGCGGCGTATCTTTTTCAGGCCGTATTCAAAAAGCCGGTTCGAAAACGCCATCAGGTCATACTTGCGCAGCTGCATGTACGAAGGGTAGTTCGGCACCATCTGCCCTGTTTCAAATTTAAACCTGCGCGATACCAGCCGCAGGGGAGAGGACACGTATACGTTCAGGCTGCCAAAATGGTATTCGCCGCGCTCCGTCGGCCTTAGGAAATACTCAAAGCTGTCGCTTCCTCCCGGGCTTATGGTACGGTTTACGCTGAAATTGCGCATCTGGAACTGCACCGGTATCTCGTCGATGATTTTTAAGGCAGCGTGAAACGAGTAGCCGCTTTCCAGCCGAACCACCACCTGGTTCTCATCGCCGTTAGACAGCTTTTCGGCAAGAATCCTCGTCCCGTCAAAACGCTGGTTGGACGCAAAAAGCAGCAGGAAGTCGATTACGGTAAACCCGATGAATGCATATACCATCAGCCACACGGCGGCATACAGTGCAGGAAACACAAAGGCCAGCACAAAGCAAACCATGATGCCCACAAGCACATAGAAGAAAAGGTTGTTTAGGTATATGCGGTTAAGCCACTTCATTAACGCGGTATTTCTACGGTATCTATAATCTGTTTGATAATCTGTTCGCTGGTAAGGCCTTCCATTTCACGCTCGGGCGCTACCATGATCCTGTGGCGCAGTACCGGTATGGCCGAATCCTTAATGTCTTCCGGTGTTACAAAATCCCTGCCCCTCAGTGCTGCAAAGCCCTTGGCGGCATTTAGTATCGCTATGGATGCCCTCGGCGAAGCCCCCAGGTAGAGGAACGCATTTTCGCGGGTATTGGTCACGATCTTGGCAATGTATTCTATCAGTTGCGGCTCGATCACGATATGCTTTACAACGCCCTGGTATTTCAGGATGTCAGCCTGCGATAGTATCTTTTTTATGTTCTCCAGCTTTTCCCTGTCGTGCAGGGCATTTTCGCGCTGCAGTATGGCAACTTCCTCATCGAGTTTGGGATAATCGATGGCAATCTTGAACAGGAAACGGTCCAGCTGCGCTTCGGGCAGGCGGTAGGTGCCTTCCTGCTCGATTGGGTTTTGCGTAGCGATTACAAGAAATGGTGCTTCCATCGGGTAGGTAGTGCCCTCAATGGTTATCTGGCGTTCTTCCATAACCTCAAATAAGGCAGCCTGTGTTTTGGCAGGTGCACGGTTGATCTCATCAATCAATACGAAGTTGGAAAATATAGGCCCCTTCTTGAAATTGAACTTGGATGACGCCATGTCGAATACCGATGTACCCAGTATGTCCGACGGCATGAGGTCCGGTGTGAACTGGATTCGGCTAAAGTCAAGCGTCAGGGTTTTGGCAAGCAGCTTGGCCGTAATGGTCTTGGCCACGCCCGGCACGCCTTCAAGCAGCACATGCCCGTTAGACAGTATGGCAACCAAAAGCTGGTCGATCATTTTCTGCTGGCCAACGATTACCGAACTTATTTCCGACTTAACTGCCTCGATGCTCTGCTGCAGGCCCGAAAGGTCGATCCTTGAGGTAAAATTGATGTTGTCGGTTTCAGGGGTACTGCCGGCAGCATCGTTTGCCTGCGCACCCTTATCCAGGTTGATCCCCTCTGGGCTGTTGAATTCTTCTGTCATAACCTTAATTTTTCAATTGCTTTGTTGATTTCTATAACGTCAGCTTCGGTACTCTGAAACTGGTGCCTGTGTTTTTTTATCAGCCCTACCGCTTTCTGGATATCTTCGTACGATTTGCCCGACTTCAGGTGCAGCTTTTCGACAAAGGCCTCATCCAGGGCATAGGTGTCTATCAGGTATTCGGTCCGTACAAACTCAAGGAAGTAGATGATTTTCTTTTCGATGATCGTATGGTGGTCGCCCTCCTGGTAATAGAGGTTGCCGATGGTTTTGGTAAAGTCGAGCGTGGTATTGCGCACCGGCTTTATCTCCGGGATGATGCGCTGCCTCCTTTGCGCATTGAAAAGGATGAAGATGATGATCCCGACGATGCCCAGCCACATGGCCGAATACAAGGCAGGCTGGCTTTCTATGAACCGCAGCTTGCTGGTAGAAAGGTTGCGTAAACCCGAATGCCAGTAAATGTTGCCTTTAGGGATGTACGACAGTACCTTTTCGGCATAGTGGTGGCGGCTGCCTTTCAACAGGTAATAATTGCTGAAGGCCGCAGGCTGCGTGTGCAGCAGGAACTGGCCATCGCCAAAGCCCACGCGTATAAAGTTGGGCTTTTCGCCCTTTGGCGTATTTTGGTAGCCCAATACCGTTGCCCCCGATTTTTCTATGGAATCAAAAGCAGTGTAGCCGGCCCCCTTCGCATACCAGTACTTTCCGGAATCTTTTTTCAGGCGGAAGCTTATGGAATCGGCAGGGAAATAATCGCCGCTAAGCCTGAGGTTGAGCGTGTCGAGCAGCACTGGCGGAAAATCTTTCATACTTAACACCACCGTATTGCCGTGTTCTGCAAAATACAGCAGTTCCATGGCCGAAGCTTCGTCAAGCGTGTTGTGGTCCTTTATGTCCAGATACGTGCCTTTTGTGGTGTAGGTATGTTTGTCGTAGTCGAACTTATCATCGAAAAACTCATAAGGAGTTACCGAAAATTTCTTTATTTCCTGTTGTTTAAACAGTTTAGGCGCTTCGTTATCCAGCACATACAGCCCCAGGGGCATCTTGTGCCGCGGCTCATAGGTAGGCGACCAGTTGACCTCTTTGGGCATCATGGCCGCAATGACTGCTACAAGCCCTATAACAAATACACCGAATACGATAAAGATTGTGGTTTGCCTGCTCATCTTATAACGTATTTAATGTTTTACGGAATGCCCTCTCTGCTTTATCATAGGCGGCCCTGTCAATGGGGAACTCGCCATACCAGCTGTGGTCGTACACATACGAAAGGTATTCAAAATCTTTTCTCAGGCCATTGTCGCGTATCTCATACAGGTAGTCACTGTTGGTCTTGTCGCGGTGCAGCCGTATCACTTCACGATCGGCCAGTTTCTTCAGCAGCCACAGGTAGTAGTAGCGTACCGCCAGCCTGTAGTTGCCGGCATGGCTTGCTTCGGCCACAAGTTTGACCAGGTCCATGCCGTGGATGTTTTCCTCATCGGCATCCTGCACATTGATTTTTTTGCGCGCTTTGCCAAATATCCAGTATCCCTGCTTGTTAAGCAGGGCGCGCGAAATGAAATATACCGCTATGCCAATAAGGACAAATGCGAGTATCTTCAGCGTCAGCGACCAGCCTTTGCCCTTTCCGCTTTCTTCCTCACCGAAAAAGATGCTGCGCAACACTTCGCCCAGCCATTCCTTAAAGCGGTCCCAGGCTGTTTTCTTTGCAGGCTTTTTGGGCTCGTAATTAAAATCCGATCCCGAATAGCTGTCCTTAAAGCCTTCTTCAAAACTGCGTTGTGCATAGGGGAGGTCCGCTTCGGGCTGTGCCTGGGCCTCTTTAAATGCCACACTGTCCTGAACCGTAGTCGGGCAGGCTGCAAGCGGGATAAGCAGCAATAGTATGCAAAGCAGGAATCTGTTCAATGTAATTAGGTTTCGCATCAGGCTTCTTCGTGGGGCGCCGGTTGCAGGCTGTTTATTTTTCGGTTGACTTTATAAGGGTATACCAGGTAGTAGTAGGATATTGCAATGAGCGTGATGAGTATTATGGCGATGTTCAGTACCATGGGCATCTCTTTCGAATAGCGCGTTACAAAGCCTTCCAGCAGCCCCGCGCCAATGGTGAACGGCATGGTGCTGACCACAATCTTGAGCGAATCCCTGAAGCTGAGCTTGAGCGACTCAATCCTCGACCTCGTTTTCGGGAACAGTATGCCCGCGCCCAGTATTAGGCCCGCCGCGGCTTCGATCACCATGGCGAAAATTTCCATCGAGCCATGTATCCATATCCCGCGCACGCTGGCCCAAAATACCCCGCGCTCGTAAAAGAAATACTGGAACGAACCCAGCATTACGCTGTTCTGGAACAGGAATAAGGCCGTACCGATGCCCCCGGTAATCCCGGTAATGAAGAGGATGAGCCCCACTTTAAGGTTGTTGAAGGTGATGCCAAACGCCATACCCCAGTTGCCGCCGCCTTTATACACGGCTACAGGGTCGCCGTTCTCGATGTTCTGTATGGTGCGGTTCACATAGTCGTCGCCCATGATGAGCCTTGCAAACGAATCGTCGTGCGCTGCCGATATGGCCCCGATGGCTGTAAAGGCGATGAAAAGCAGGAATGCATACAGCACATACCGCCTGTTGCGGTATACTATAAGCGGTACTTCGGTGGTAAAAAAGTATACCAGGCGGTTGGTTTCCTCGCGCTTGGTCTTGTATATCTTCTGGTAGGTTATGGAAGCAAGGTGGTTGAGGTATACAACTGTCTTGCTTTTAGGGTAATAGGTGCGTGCGTAGGCAAGGTCGTTCACCAAATGGATGTACAGGCTTGCCAGGTCGTCAGGATTTTTTTTAGATTTACCAAAAATAGCCTGCTCAAATTCAAGCCATTTTTCTTTATTTTGTTTTATAAAGGCGACCTCTCTCATAAGAATGCTAAAATATAAAATATGTCAGAACTTTCTATTACGACAACACAAAATGTCGACATAAATTTCAGGACGGCCACCACGGGTGAGCGTATGCTGGCCTACCTGATCGATTTTGTGATATGGGTTGCCTATTACTTTGTGGTTGACATCATATTCAGCATGACCGGATTTGATGATTACATCAGTACCCTCGATTACTGGTCGGGCAATGCCATTTATGTCTTTTTCGGGTTGCCGGTATTCCTGTACACACTTATTTTCGAAACGTTTATGGACGGGCAGACACCCGGGAAGCGCCTGATAAAGATCAAAGTGATAAAGATTGACGGCTACCAGGCAGGTTTTGGCGACTACCTGATGCGCTGGATCTTCAGGATTGTTGAGGTAACGCCGCCATTCGGCTTTCTGTTCATAGGGCTGATTACCATGGCTGTCAACAAAAAAACACAGCGCCTGGGCGACATGGCCGCGGGAACTGCTGTCATTTCGCTTAAAAACGACATCACCATCAACCATACCATCCTCAAGGAAATCAACGATGCCTATGTGCCGTTATATCCGTTGGTGATAAGGCTCTCCGATAACGACGTCCGAATCATTAAGGAAACATACGAAACCAGCCTGAAATCTACTGATTTTGCCATGATTGCCAAATTACAAAAGAAAATTGAGGATGTAACGGGCATCAAATCCGTTTCTGCCAATGCCACCGCTTTTGTAGATACCGTACTGAATGATTATAATTTCTATACGCAGCGGATGTAGCCGAATGCTTAATTGTCAGCGTAAGCCCAGTCAATAAACGGATAGTCGTTGATGTCTAAGCCGGGGGCATTCTCATTTCCCGTGAATAGCCGAAGGAAAACCAACTGATTTTTTGTTTTCCTCTTTAGGATGTTTCCGTCTTTTCGTTTAATAAGTACGTGGCTAATGGTCATTCCGTCATAAGTGAACGGCGCGTAAGGCTTGACCAGCAGCCAGTTTTTTTCCTGGCTAAAATCTATCCTTGTATTTACAACCCCCTCTAAAGGTAAAATGCCTTCCATGCTCCCTTCACGAAATTCGTGTATCCGTACGATTTGCCCAACGGCTTTGGCTGCCTCGAGGGATTTTATAAAGACCAGCATTCCGATGGCTAAAACATTAACGTAAATTCCGGTTTCGTTAAATGTCATGCCCAATGTAAAGTTGAATACCTGTGACAGGTCAAGATAAGGAGGGATGATAACGATTTGCGCAATGATCCACGCATATAGTATTTTAGAAGCAAAAGGATTACCTGCAAAATACATGATCCCACCAACTATTCCGGCCAACGACACTATACTTGAAAGCTCTAAAGGATTGAATAGGTTAGCGATACTTAGGATCAACGCAATTACCGGTAGTATGCTTTCGGGTGCAAGGAATTGTTTTTTCATTTAAAGGACAAGAATTTATTTTTACGTTTGAGTGAAGCTCAATCTGAAATCTACAATCTGAAATCTACAATTTTCTACCGAATCAGCGAAAAATGCCCCTTTACCGTCCTGCCGTCATCAAGGGCTACGACATACCAGTAGTCTGTTGAGGGCAGCGGATAGCCGTTGTATATGCCGTCCCAGCCTTTACCTTTGGGATTGACGTCGGCGAGAAGCTTGCCGTAACGGTCAAAAATATGGATTTTGCTGTTCTCATAAAACAGCGCATTCACACCGATGATGTTCCAGGTATCGTTGATGCCGTCGCCATTCGGGGTAAAAAATTTAGGCACCGCCAGTACTGATACGCCATAGGGCTTCACGCCGCAACCGTTGGTATCGTATATATAAACCGTATGGATGCCTGCATCCACATCGTCAAAAAAGTTCGATTCCTGCCATGGCCCGTTAGGTGAGTCCAGGCTATACAGGTAAGTGGTCTGCACGTTGTTGCCGGGGTGCACGAAAATGGTAATCGTGTTGTTGTCGCTCAGTTCTTCTACAATCACATCGTCTACTACCGCAAGGTCCGAAGGGGCAACCGTTATCGTACGCACCTTGGAACAAGCCGAAATGTTGGTGATATTGGTTACTTCCACAGTGTATGTTCCCGGCTGGTTCACAAAGATGGTGTGCGTCGTTTCGCCTGTCGACCATGCAAAAGCATAGTTTTGGAGGTTTAACAGCACGCCTGCGCTTATGGGTACAAAATCATGGGTGTTGAGGCATACTATCGCAGTATCGTCAATATCAATGTCAGGCAGCGGGCGCACGATAAGGTCAATGGGCTGAAGGGCAGCACACTCGTTGTTCACTTCTACACGCGCATACACGGTTTGAGCATTGGCAATGGTATTGGTATACAGCGACGGTATGGCATTTTGTTCCAACAATGCATCAACCACTGCCGGATAGTAAATAACGCTGTTGGTACCGTCTTCAAGGCCAAGGGCAGTAAGGTCAAATTCGGCAAATCCGTCTTCGGTGCCGTCATCATCGCAGCGTTCCATTGGAACAGGCGGAAGAATATCAGTGGTGACCCTCAGCGTTACCGGTAAAATGCGATAGCATCCGGTAGCTGTAACAATCACCCGCGCAGCAATGGTTTGCGGGTTTGAGGTGTTGTTATAGGCACCCACAATCTCGTTTGTGCCATCTCCGGCATCGGTAACAGTAGGGTAGTAACGCACCATGAGGCCTGCGTCGCCGTTGGTTAATTGTGAATCTGCCTGGGTGAGGTTAAAAATATTAGCGCCATCGGGGTTCAGGCATTGCACCAGCTCTGTTCCCATGACCACATCAGGAAGCGGATTGACAATAAGTGTTACAGGCAATACCGTAACACAATTTGTAAAAGTAGTATGCACCATGCGGGCATATACCACCTGCGCATCCCTTATTGTATTGTAGAACTGTGCCGGGAGGGTGCTGGCTGCGCCGTTATTGGCTGCGGTTTCATTCGCATAATAGGTGGTGGTAAAGTTGGCAGTGTCCTGAACCAGCGCCATAGTGACGGCTTGTAAATCGAAAGTCGCCCTGCCGTTGGTATCGTTCCCGTCGGCATCGTCATCACAAATGGCATATTCTGTAGCATTCATAACGGGGGCGCCCGTTACCGCTATGTCAAATGAAGTCGTAGCATAGCATTTATTGTTGCCCCTTTGGTGAACACGCGCAAATATGGTTTGCGGGTTTGAAGTATTGGTATAGGTTGTGCCGTTCAGCGCATTGGTATTTTCATCGGCATTTTGCTGTGACGTGAAATAGCGCACCTCAAATGCTGCCGGGTTTTGTGTGCCAAGGACAGAAGCATTGTTCGCCGAAAGGTTGAATATTTCAAACCTGTCGTTTTCAGGGTCACATTCATTGAGCGGCGGCGCAGTGTTTGCGGCAGGTATCCCATATATGGTGACTTCCTGCGGTATCGTATATACATCGGCAAGGTTAGTAATAGTAGCCACCACCGAATAAACACCCGGCGCTGCATATATATGGGTAGGGGCAAGCTCTGTTGACGCCGGTGTGGCATCCCCGAAATCCCAGGAGATCGTTTGAAAGTCGCCCAACGCATTTAGTGTAAAATGTGTAGTGTCTCCAAGGCAGGTGTGTTCGGCCAAAATACTGGCAGAAAATAAAGAAGTTATGAACGGCGGCAGCCCAAAAATGGCAAACCCGTTGAAGCCGAGATTCACACCTCCGGGCTCAAAGTCACAGGATACCCCGTCTTCTTCAGGCAGGTGAATGATGTCCAGGGCCGGCTGGCCGTTTACGGCTATGTATATCTTGCTGTTGGGCCCCAGTTGAAGTGCGCTTGCGGTACTGGAATTGTTAGTAATGAAAATTTCGGAAGCAGGAATATTAGCTGCTTCGAGGTTGTATTGGTGCAGTCCTGCAGCGTGCGAAGGGCTTGCATCATAAGCCACATAAAGTTTTTTCGATTTTGCCGAGAATTCAAGCCCATAGGGCACGGTATTGTTACTTATCTGGATGGCATTGGAAACAACCCCTGTTCCGTTGTTGAAGTCGTATAGATAAACCGTCCCGTTTTGGGCGTTGCTGCCCGCTATGTTTCCGCGTTGATTATGGGCAATGGCTATCTTTTTCCCATTTGGAGAGGCCTTAATGTACCCGATTGCATTCCGCCTGTATCCTTCAGTGCCCACAACAGGGTTTATTTGGGTAATTACAGGGGTAGCATTTACGCCGTTTTCGTCCACAAAAAAGGAATAAAACCTGTCAACGAATTGTGTTACCACCCAAAAGCCGGTACCGGTATTGTTCTTTACGGCAGTAATCTTTTCTGAGCATTTATATTTTATCTCTTCAGGATTGGCAGGGTTGTAGGTTACCAAATGCACGTTTCGTGTTACCACGTCGCCTATGCTGCCATTAGCACCCGTAACCGAAAGATCAACCACCGAATAGTTCAGGCCGTTATTGAATCCGTCATCCGTCTCAGGTACGCCTAATCCGGTATCGGAATAGACGCCATTGAATTGCGCAGGGTACACTGCCGCATTTTCATGGTGCGGCTCGTCTACCGTAAAAATATAGTAAATGTTGGGGTCGCCTTTTTTAGGAACAATGATGCCCGACTGTGTGCTAGAAGGGTCGCCCATCAGGCCCGTACCGGCATTGTAATTGCCGTTGGGCATTTTCAGGTGGTTGCGGTCCCACACGTTACGGCCATCGGTATAAAAAAGCAGGTTGCCGTCAGCATCAGATATAACGCTGCAGCCTTCGTTGGTATCCATTTGCCCGTCAGACAATGCTACCACCGAGCCGTTATCAAGAAAGCGGATGCCGGCAAACCGGCCAAAATACCAGTTATTAGCTTCTTTTTGGGAAAAAGCATTCAGTGAGAAAAAGAACAAAAACAGGGGTATAATTTTATTCATAACAGGGCATTGAACCTCCAAAAGTATTTAATTTTATCGAACCATGGCAAAGTGGCCTTTTATTTTTCGGCCGTTGGCAAAAACAATCTCAAACCAGTAATCGGTAGAAGGGAGCCTCTCGCCATTATAGGTTCCGTCCCAGCCGGGTTCCTTTCCCCTGTAGCTTTTAATGAGCTTTCCATAACGGTCAAAGATGTTCACTATGGCATCGGGAAAAAAGTAAATGAATACCACGTTCCATACTTCGTTGATCCCATCACCATTTGGGGTAAAGAATTTAGGGTAGTTAAGTATCGGTATTTGTTCCGTCACGCTGCTGCACCCGTCTTTTGATTGTATGTAAAGCGTGTACACCCCGGGCACGAGACCGTCGAAAAAGGTCGCGTCCGAAAACGTCCTGCCATCCAGTGAAAACTCATAGTTGGCCACGTCTGCACTTGCCATCATTACAGCAATGCTGTTCGAATATGCGGTAAAGTCTGTAATTTCAGTTGTATAGGTAATTTCAGGTATGCTCAGCACACCGATTGTAAAGGATGTAATGCCGTAGCCGTAGCATCCGGAAATGTTCTCCAGCCTTGCCCATACCGTTTCGGTAAGATAGGGCTGTTGGTTTTCATACAGGTTGGACAGCGGGTTTATTTCATCAATAGCATCCTGCTCGGAGGCATAATAGGTCACTACGCTATTATTGTTGCCATTTTTAATGTATTCATCATTTTGAGCGAGGTCAAACTGCCTTATGCCATTCCTTTCGGTATCGCAAAGTTCCATGTTTTCAGGCTCGCCTGTCGGGAGGCTGTAATCGATGCTCAGGACTACGCTGTCGGTAACATAACACCCCGTTGCGCTGTAGGCCATCCTGATGTAAACGGTTTGCGGATTTGCGGTATTTATAAATGCCTCAGGATTGTCAATTGCGTTGCCGCCCAATGCCAGGTCGGCAGGGTCGGTATGGTAGGTTATTGAAATTCCGGTCTGTGTCCCTGTAAGCATCTCCTCAAAAACACTGAGGTCAAAATCGGTAATTGCGTCATGAGTGCCATCGTCATCACATTGCGCTATTTCAAGAGGTGTGCCTATCGGGAACTCATTGCTGCGCATCGGCTGGGGCAGCGGGTTTACACCAATTGCAAATGATGTTATGCCATACCGGAAGCAGGCATCCGTACTTTCCAGGCGTGCCCATAGGGTTTGTGGTACATTTGGTTGCAGGTTTTGGTAATTTGCAGGCAATGGGTTGATTTCATCCTCTGCATCCTGCTGTGAGGCATAATAGGCAACCGATGTGTTGGCCTGCCCGTTGCGTATTGCATTGTCATTTTGCGTAAGGGCAAACACAGCAAAACCATCACCATCCTCGTCGCACAGCGAAAGCGGCATTGGGGTGCCGGTTGGCAAATCCGTATCCACCTTCAATGTAAGCGATTCGATGACAAAACACCCTGTTGCAGTTGAAGTCATGCGCATGAACACTGTTTGAGGGTTGGAAACATTTACATACGATTCCGGGATGTCAATGTCGTTCACACCGTTCAATGCATCATTATAGTCGGTATAGTAAGTAAGTGCCACGCCTGTTTGCGTACCTGTAAGCATCCCTTCATATTGGGTAAGGTCAAAGTCGGTAAAACCGTCATCAATGCCATCGTCGTCGCAGCTATTAATTTCAAGCGGCGCTTCGGGCGGAAAATCAGGATTGCGCATCATTTGCGGCAGGGGATAAATTTCGATATCAAAGGAAGTTATGCCATAACGGTAGCATCCCTGTGTTGTTTCCAGCCGTGCCCAAATGGTTTGCGTGCTGTCCGCCGCCTGGTTCTGATACGGCACAGGGAGCATGTTTACTTTGTTTTGCGCATCTTCTGCCGAGCTGTAATAGGTTACAGTGGTGTCAGGAAAGTCATTGGCTATGGCTTCGGTGTTCAGCGAAAGGTCAAATTCCCCAACGCCATCGCCATCAAGGTCGCACAGCTCCAGTTTTTCGGGTTCGCCAACCGGCATGGAATAATCGATCCTGAGGGTTAGTGGCTCAAAAACATAACACCCGGTAATCGGATTCGACATCCGTATGTACACTGTCTGCGGATTGGATGTATTTACGTAGCTTAATGGACCGGCTATGGAATTGCTCCCGATTTCTGCATTATCAGCGCTTGTATGATAGGTAAACTGCATGCCGGTTTGCGTGCCTGTCAGCATAGGTTCATAAACGGTAAGGTCAAATGCGGTAGCATTATCCCAGTTTTCATCACATTCGGTTATTTCCAAAGGCATACCTTCAGGAAACTCATCCGAATGCATCATTTCAGGATTGGGGAATACAGTAATGGTAAAGGGTACAAATGCAAAACGGTAGCATCCGCTTGTAGTTTCAACCCTTGCCCATATCGTTTCGAGTGTATAGGGCACCTGGTTTTGGTACAGGTTGGGCAGGGGTGAGTTTTCATTCTGCGCATCGTTAAATGATGCATAATATACAACCTCGGTATTTTCAAAGCCATTGCTTATCGGAGCTGCTGTTTGTATAAGGTTAAATTCCCTTATGCCGGTGCCATCCAGGTCGCACAGGGATATGTTTGCAGGTACCCCTGTCGGAAAGCTTGTGTTTACCCAAATATCCATAGTTTGGGTGCTGTAGCATCCTGTAACCGGATTAGTCATCCGCATGTATATGGTTTGCGGGTTAGCAGTGTTCAAATAGGCCCCGGGGTTTTCAAGAGGGTCATCGCCTGTAAGCATGCCATTGCTGTCGGTGTGGTAGGTGATTTCAACATCCGTTTGAGGGCCTATGAACATTTCCTCAAATACTGTAAGGTCGAAGGTTGTGAATCCGTCGGTGACACCATCGTCATCACACTCCATGATTTCCAGAGCAATGTTATCAGGGTTGAGGAATTCCGGAATGCTATGAAAGGTAGCTGTTCCGGTCCATTCAATCGAAAAATTGGCTTCACCATGAGGCCTGTCGATAACAAGGTAATAAATGTCGTCATCATTTACATCCATCCATCGTATATAGGCATTGCCATCCGGACCCGGCCCTTCAGACACGTCGGTTTCTGTCCCGTTCATCCCCGTGTCGTTAAAGGTTAGCCCGGCCGCACCGGGATTAGTGGTCGAACAGCGGATTGCAGTTCCCAGCGCCCCACAGGTTGCATTGGGGCCGTATATCCAGAAATCAAAATCCACAACAAGATTATCGCTTTCAGGTGTCAGTATAAAACCAAGGGTGCCGCCGTCCTTTATAAGTATTTTGAGCCAAAGGCTGTTATGCTCCTGGCTGGAACAGGCATTGTTGAAGTCAATTTCCTGCACACCGATACCTGTGGCATTGAGCCCGGTATAATTGGCATTCCCGCATACTATTATCGCATCCGGGCAATCCGTTTGGGCGATGGCGTATGAAAAGGGAACGAGGAGAAACGCCACCAGCAATATCCTGAGGGTAACTTTCACAGCATTCGGTGTTAATTTTTTTATAAATTTAGTAAAAACTATTGTAGAACAGCAAAATAGCCCCAAATTTTATCCATATCCTGATCTCAGGAAGATAAAAAAACTTCATAGCAAAAAGTAAAGGCGCAATACTACTGTCCCAAATGGCATCATCGATACCGGGCAATTTTTTTTTGTAAATATAAACTGTAACTTGCGGCTTTACCAAATCTTTAAGTGCTTTTTACACACCGGATTACTATTTGGCGGTTCCTGTTTAGGAAGAGTGCATTCTGGTCGAGAAAAAAATGATAATTAAGCAAGAAGTGTTCTTACCTTATCATGGAAAAATGGCCCCTTACTTTTTTTCCATTTTCCAGTTCTATCAAAAACCAGTAGTCAGTAGCAGGCAGGGGAGCACCGTTATAGGTTCCGTCCCATCCCTGATCATTGCCACTGAAACCTGTTATGATCTTTCCATAGCGATCGAAAACGGTTACAAAAATACCGGGACGGTTGTAGCTGAACGGTATCCTCCATATATCGTTGATGCCGTCGCCATTGGGCGTAAAGAATAGCGGATAGTCCAGCACAACAACACTTTGCCGGTATACCGGTCCGCAACCGTTAACATCACGGATGTAGACAATGTACACTCCTGATGCCAAATGGCTGAACACCGGGCTTTCCTGCCAGTCGTTTCCGTTGAGTGAATATTCATACGTTCCAATGCCTACCGGCAAAACGGTAACAGCATTGTCATTTCCGGTAAAGTCTTTTATGTCAAAATCAGCACCCGTGGCCCGGCCTGACGGAATTACGGTAAATGTTTTACTGCCCTCGCAACCGAAGCTGTTGGTTACTGTCACTGTATAAGTGCCGGGCTCGTCGACAGTTATTGTCCGGGTGGTTTGTACCGGGTTGGTATCCCAGCTGTACGAACTGTAAGCCCCGGCATCAAGGGTAATATCGGCAACATCATCACACAATATCACTTCCTCATCGGCAAAAGCATCCCCGAATGAATGGACAATAAGGCGTACTTCGGCAATACCATAGCAATCGCTGCCGCTGTTGATGCGGGCATAAACAATTTGTTCATCTTCAACCGTATTGCTGAAGTTTGAAGCATCTGTCACCGGATTGGCAAATGTAAGTGCATCGCTATATGATGTGTAGAACTTTACCTGCAATCCTGCTGGGAGGGATGCCAGTATTTCGGTTTCGGCTGTGGTAAGGTCAAAATGGAAAAGGCCGTCATCGGTACCATCGGTATCGCATTCTTCTAACGGGGTTGGGTCAGCCACCGTATTGTTGGACACCGCAAGCGTTACCGATGCAATGCCCGTACAGTCGAAATTGTTGCGTAATACTACATATATTGTCTGTCCGGCACTTGTGTTCTCATAAGCACTAATGTTGGCGATTGGGCCGGAACCGTCAGCGTTCAGATAATAGCCTACAACCGAGAGGTTCGGATCGCCATTTACGGCCAGTTGGCCGGCCTGCCCGAGATTGAATGTTGTAAAGCCGTCGTTATCTTCATCGCATTGCAGCAACGTATAGTTGCCCAGTAAAAGCGGGGCAGCATATTCAAGGCGTATCTGGCCGGTAGTGGTACAGGTTGGGCCAAAGCTTACCTCCACGGTATAATCACCTGTGGCTGTCACATTATAAGTTGCACCGGTCGCCCCCGGAATAGGGTTTGTGCCGTTGTACCATTGCCATGCCGTAGCTCCATTAAAATTGGCATCCAGTTCAAAGGTTTCGCCGCTGCACAGCGGGTTGCCGGCAGCAATAAGCCTGTCGGGTCCAATGTCCAGCGTCGCGCTAAAGCTGCCACCCCCAAGGAATATGGCTGAATCATACAGGTTGTTGCCCTGGTCGGCAATAACAAGTTTTATATGATAGGTTTGCCCGGCCTCCACATCCGATTCGGCTGTGAGTATAACCGTTTGCCCGTTAAAGTTTATCGGCGAATTAGAGGGATTAAACTGGTCAAAGTATTGTTCGTTTGCCGCGGGGCATACGCCCTGGCCGCGTACAGTGTTTACCCTGACAGGGGTGTTGGTTCCGGGTACGACGGCAAGGTTGGTATAGGCACCGGTACTATTAGCCTTCTTCAGCAAAAAGGCAAAACCATCAGTATAGTTGCACTGGTTCGGAGAGTTGATGCTGGTAAGGTATTGCTCCGAAGCAAAAATGTAATCGAAACTGATGTGGCTGGTATAGGGCGTAAAGTCAAATTCCAGCACCGTCGCATTAATGGTACCGTTTACGCCAAGAGCCTGCTCCAGGTCGGCATCGCCACCCCAAGACGTGTTGCCTTCGCTTAAAAGTGAATTGTTGGGCCCCGGTGCCGATGCTGCAAATCCGGTACTCAGGATGATGCCATTGGCAAAGGGGAAAGAGGATGCCCCGGCTGTAAAGTAGCCAAAGCTAGGGCCTCCGGCTCCGCCTGTCCACCCGTTTACCACTACATTGGTAACCTGGGCGCATGAATTGCTCACAAGCGCATCTGCCAGCTGTTGTGCGGTATAATTGTCGTTTACCTGTATGTTTTGTGCCGATGCCATGCCACCAACAAGTGACAGCGCAAAGAATAAAGCGAGTCGTTTCACCATAGCACCGGCAAAGATACTATTACAAATCCCTCTTTTTCAAAATTCTGTACGACATTAACATAAAGAATGCTATCCAGAAGATTACAATCGCAGCTTCGTACCAGTGTACGCCATAAAACTTGACTTCCGCAGCTGTTTGGCTTACCTGGGTTTCAATAGCACGATAGGCTTCAAAGCGGCTGATAGGTTCTTTTATGAGGTTGTACATCGATTCGAGAGGAAAAAAACCAATCACTTTTTCGGTAAGTTCAGCATCCTTGAGCACATACCATCTTAGCAACAGGTGAATGATTTTCTCTACAATCCACCATACAAACACAAAACCTATGGCAAAAGCCGACCTGCGCACCAGTATGCCCGTAAATAAACAGAAAGAGAAAAAGGCAGTAAGTTTAAGGAAAAATCCGCCTATATGGTCGAGGCCCGAGAATACTATCGAAGCTTCATCATAGGATGAAAAGCTGTATCCCAATAAAAGCGACAACAGGAAAATGAACACAGTAGATGCGAGCGCAAACACGACAACCGTAAGGAATTTTGTTTTGATGAACTCCTCTTTGCTCAAACCGTCAATCAGGTTTTGTTTCAGTGTACCATAGGTATATTCGTTAGCCATCATCGATACGATTACCACAGCAAGGAAAAACTTGAGTATGGAGGCGATAAAGGTATTAAAATGCCAGATATACGGGAAGTTGAAAATACCCTGGTCGGCCAGGCGGAATTCAACGCCAAAAAGCGTGAACTTGATGGATGCCATAAGGGCTATAAAGGATAGCAGGATAAAATAGGTCAGGATTAAAATCCTGCTGGCGCGGTTTTGCCACAATTTTTGAAATTCTATAGATAAAAGGCGTTTCATGGCTAAATTTCTTTTGATTGGTTAGTAAGTTGCAGGAACTGTTCTTCGAGGCTGTGTGTCCGTTTAACGAGGTGGCTCAATGTAATTCCGTTGGAAAACAGGTAGCGGTTTAGTTCCGCCGGCTCCAGCGGAGCGGAAAGGTAGGCCGTAAGTTTACCTTCATTATCCTCAACACTGCTTACTGCAGGATGTTTTTCCATTAGTTGAGTGAGTGCTTCCTGGTTTTCTGCCTGTAGTTCGAAAAAACCTTCACTGTTTAACATGCCATGAACTGTGCCATCGTACAATTTTATCCCGTGGCGCAAAACAACCACATGGCTGCATACTTTTTCCACTTCGTCCAAAAGGTGCGACGCCAGCAGGATGGTTGTGCCCTGCGAAGCGATGAGCCTGATGATGTCGCGTATCTGGCGGATGCCCTGTGGGTCGAGGCCGTTGGTAGGTTCGTCGAGTATCAGTATTTCGGGGTCGTTGAGCAGGGCAGAGGCTATGGCAAGGCGCTGCTTCATGCCCAGTGAAAAGGTTTTGAACTTGCTGTCCTTTCGTTCCCAAAGGCCAACCAGTGTGAGCTTTTCTTCGATTTTATTGTAAGATGTTCCCTTTATTTTGCATACCAGCTTCAGGTTGTCATAAGCCGACATATAGGGATAGAAATTGGGGCGCTCTATAATAGCACCTACTTTTTTAAGGGCCTCATGGGTTTCAAGCTGCCCGCCGAACCAGCTGTAAGAGCCGGAAGTTTTGTTCACGACGCTCAGGATGATGCCCAGCGTGGTTGATTTTCCGCTGCCATTAGGGCCGAGTATGCCGTATACATTCCCTTTTTTAATCTCAAAGGATACATTGTTTACTGCATCCACCCTGCCAAACCTTTTGTCGAGGTTGTTGATGGTTAAAATGGTTTCCAAAATAATTGATTTATCGGTTGTATAAGTAGGACGACGTTACAATTGTTTTGTTACCGTAAATGTGAAAAAAGATTTTTTAGGATGGAGAAAGATAATAGATAATAGATGAGAGATGAAAGACGAATAGAAAATAGAAAATAGAAAATAGAAATTTACTCATAAGGCACCACCGCAGGCTTGCCAATCTGGAAATCTGGTAATGCTATGTCGGTATTTTTAAACGTATTGTTTTTAAAAATGCTGTCCCCTTCACCCGGTATACTTGGATAGTAGGCAAATGAAACCTGAAAGCTGTTAAAAACAAGGTAGTCGTTATAAACAAGAAGCCCTATTCCTACTTTGCTGTACAGCCTGCTTTCATAGAGCTTGTGCTGCTCATCACCTATGACACCCAGTGTAACATTAGCAAAAGGGTTGAGGCGGAATCCAAAAAGGGTCCATGGGGAGTAGCCTTGTGTCTGCAATGTAAGGAGCGCTTTTTTAGTACCTAGGAGCGTCCGGCTGTTAAAGCCCATTATTCCGGTATCGCCATTAAGGCTCAGTTGGTCGGTAATGATGGGGAATCGGTTGTCGCCAAGTACGATAACCGGTTTGATAAAATGACGGAACCGCCATTCACCCCATTCTTTAATATCGGTAAAATAGAGGCCTTCCAGCTTGAGGGTGGTTTGGTCAGTACGATTACCGTAAAAGAAAGATCCCAGCTCTACATTAGCGCTCATAAAGCCCCAGTCATAGTAGTTACCAAACGCATATCGTCCGCCCAGGTAGAGCCGTCGTTCCCAATTCTTGTCCTGCATTCCTGCAGTTAGGGAATAGACTTTACCTATCGGGATATCCTCAACAATATCGTAATTAAACAGAAATTTGTCCTGTACGAATTTTCGCGATGTGATACCTATGCTTGCCAGATACAGCTTTTCATCAGAATAAAATCCTATGGAGTCAAATTCCACGGTAGGCTGTTCTTTATAATGCTGGTTAAAAAAGCGTCCCGTAGTTACCAGCCTTGTAGTTCGTTCTTCCTCGCTATCTCCTTTGTAGATTTTCCAGGAGTAGCCCGCCCAGTAATCCTGCGCATCCGAACGGTAGTCTTGCATTGACCATTCCAGGTTGGCATTGGGAAGTGAATCCCGCTCGAGCCGCGACTCAAAATACACGCCGCCTGCCCACTTGGTGTAGGCCGAGAAGAAGTTGCGCTGTACCCCCACGCTTTTTAGTGAGTTGTCGCTTTTCCATATCTGGTAATTAACGGTGGTGTTGATGTAGGTATTCATAATATTCGGTATCGTGTACCGGGCCAGATACCCTGTCTGGCCGCTATCAAAACGTTTGTCGAATTCGTTCCGGAATTCGTGTCCCAATCCCATGAAATTTCTTTCTGTCAGCTCTAATGATGTACCCGAACTCGATGCAGAACCATTTGGTATAAGGCTCCATGAGTCCAGAACACGTATGTCTACATCTACAGAATCTTTACTTCCGGGAATGGGTACAGGGCGTATGGTAACACGCCTTACATAGCGCTGGCTTCGTATCAAACGTTCCGATTCCTGCACAAGCAGTGAGTCTAAAGGCTGATTGCGCTTAAACAACAGCAGGTTTTTTACAGCAAGTACTTTAGTTTTTAGGTGGATACCGTTTCCGAACTTTTCGAGCCAGGCTTCGGGTTTTTGCGTTGTGTCATTGATGGAATAGCCAAATGGGTCGAGTGTTTCAACATTGATGTTCCGTACAATCCTGCCTTCAAATTTAGTGTAATTGATGGTCATTTCAGGTGTACGGCTTTTGGTCTTTTTGCGTCGCTGGGAGAGTTCTTGCTTTTTGACGGGCTTAAAAATAAGCTTGTGTATAAATTTGGTGAAGTTTTTCCGCTTGGAAAAGTTTTCAATATTTTTATACATCTTGTCCTGCTTCTCCTTTACGGTGTCTTTTTGTACAGGAACCTGCGCCGCCACAGGGGCAACGGCAATGAATGCCAATAGCAGCAGCAATTTAAATTTTAAGGCCATCCCTGTTTAAGCGAAATATTCGTGAAAATTAGGAAATATAAACCTAACAAAAACCTAAAATAGGCACCGTTAGTATATTTTACGAAGGATTTAACAGCAAAAAAGAGGCCGGAGGAAGTTTATTTGTTGATGGGATTATTTGTTGATGCGTTTAAGGGCTGTATTATCAAATAAACGCATCAACAAATAAACTAATTAACCTTTTTGTTCTTTATTGAAATATACAAGATAATAATACATCTGCTTTTCTTCGTCCCAGCCTTTTTCTACAAATTTCTCGGCGCTTTCAGGGTTAATGAAGTCGAGCTTTATCTGGATGTTGGTGTCAAGGTTGATCACGTTCTTCATTTTCCTGCGGGCATCGCTTACTGCGGCATTGGCAATAGGGAAGGAAGTTACGTCCTCAATGCTGTATTTCGGCGCTTTTTCTTCTTTATAATGCTTGAATTCAGGTATAAGGTCGGGGTTGTCCAATACCTCATTAAGGAAGCTGGTTTCTTCGAAGTCGTCGTTTTTGGCAAAGTAGTTTACCGAACGGTTCATGAACATCACTTCCTCCTTTTTATCTTCGGCAGGAAGTACCACATCCTTAGCAAAATCCTGGCAGAACTTAAGGTATTTTTTAGTAATGAAGTTTTCGTCCTGGAAGGCATCTACCGAAAGGAAGTGTTCCAGCCAGTAACGCGCATCATAGCGGTTGCTGTCGATGGTCAGTATTTTGTAGCCTTCTTCTTTTTTGTAATTGAAGATGATACAGCCCTTATCGAGCTTGTTCAGGTTGATGCCCTGCTGTAGCATGATTTCAAGGTTGCTTCCCCTTTCCTCGAATTGGAGGAAGTCGGTCTTGATCTCGCTTTTGAAAATACCTATAGCATCTACCGGGTTATTATCGATGGTAAGGTGGGTAAAATATGCGACATAAACCTCCCCGTTCTTGATATGCGGGTGGTTTGACTGCTCGAACAAGTGCTTTGTTATTTTTTTGGAAACTTCATGTACCGTCGATGGATTTGTAAATATCTCTGAGGCGAAGTTATACATGTCGTGGTAGTCCAAATGCACATCGTGGGCAAACTGGAAATAATTTTCCTCCTTGTCACGGAATGGCTTGAAGAAATATTCCTTAAGCAGCGGTACGATCTCGTCGTTAAGGCCGTATGGCTGCTCTGATAAAAATATGGCCTCGTTGCGGCTTTTGTTGCCTACGCGGTGTACTGACAGGCTTTCAATGTGAGTGTTAAACAGGTTGATCATTGTGTGAGTGGAAAAGTCTCAAAGTTGCAAAGTAGCAAAGTACCTGCAACTATTTAGTTATTATTAAATTGTTTGAATTATATCTTTTGAAGCTGGCCCTTAAAACTTTGCAACTTTGTTACTTGTAACTTTGCAACTTTTTTAATTCCAATTATGGTCATCAAACTCCCCGCCTCCCACGTTGAAATCATCGTCGAACATGTCGAGGTCTTCCTCATCATAATCATCATCAAATTCACCATACAGGTCATCTTCAGCCCCGTCGGCACCAAAAGCGATATCGGGAGCATTGGCAGGCATTTCGCCGTGGGCAAAAAGCAGTTCAGGATAGGCAACCCCGGTTTCGGCTTCTTCAACTGCCGCAAGCTCTACAAAAAAGGTCCACATATTCAGGAAGTCATATACGTAGATGATCTTTTTATTCTCTTCATTCAGCGTGCTGCCCAGTATATAGTCGGCCATGGTCTTTTGTTCGCCCGGGGTGTCTCCGGTATCAAACAAAGGTATTTCCTCATCCTGTGTCCATTCGTCATCACACGTGTAGAATGAGGCGATCTCAAGCCCGTCAAAGCCAAAAGCATTTACAATAGCGTTGTGCAGGTCTTCGAGCGTATCTTCGTCAAGGATAGCAATATCCCTGAAAATGTCCTCTTCCGTGTCCAGTATTACCCTAAATTTATAAACCATAACTTTCTGTTTTTAGAAGAACCAAAGGTAAGATTAAAAACTCCAAATTTCAAATCGCAAATTTCAAATAAGCTCCAAACAACAAATTCCAAATGACAAACTTCTGTACGTCAAAAAGTTTGTCATTTGGAATTTTTTGTTTGGAATTTACCCCTGCGTAATCCACCATTGATTGCCAAACGGGTCTTCGAACCCTGCCGAGTAGCCATATTCCTTTTGCTCCGGTTTTTGGAGGGATGTGCCTCCCTGTTCAATTGCGGCATTGTATACCCTGTCCAGGTCTTCAACGAAAAGGAACATTCCTGCCGTTTTCTGCTTCCAGTCAGGGGTACTGCCCGCAAACATGATTACGGCATCGTGTATCTTTATTTCACCATGCATTATGCCACGGCCTTCACCGCCGGGAACAATCATCTGCTCGTCAGCATTGAACACTTTTTTGGCATATTCAAGAAATTCGACAGCCTTGTCCAGTATGAGGTAAGGCATTACAGGAAGATAAGCAGATGGTATTTTCATGATCTTTTTTTGTAAAAATACAAAATGATGATGCAACCTAGCTAATTCGCGGCTTCTTTTTGAACCTCTTTCCGAACCGTTTCAGCTTATTAACCGTATAATCGGAAGGGTATTGCCTGTTTTTTGTAAGGTTATTAAATATAAGTGCCGCTGCCAGAAGTATGGAAGCTCCTGTAAGCACGGGCGTAAGCACATACCAATACCCCATGGCTTTTATTTGAGGAGAGGCAGTAACAGCTATCAGTGCCGTAGCGCCGCCCGGCGGATGCAATGTTTTTGTAATCTGCATTGCGATTATAGACAGCGATACAGCCAAAGGCGCTGCCAGCCAGGTTACATCGGGCAGCAGCTTTTGCACCGTTACTCCTATAAATGCAGAAATGACATGGCCGCCAATAAGGTTTCGGGGTTGTGCCAGCGGGCTTTGAATGACACCATATACCAGCACGCACGATGCGCCAAAAGAACCGATGAGGAATATGAAATCCTGCTCCGGCATTGCCCTGTACTCTATGAAGGCAATAGTGCCAAGGCCCATAAAAGAACCTAAAAAAGCCCAAAAATGTTCCCTGAAGTCTACAAGTGTTTCTTTGTATACCACATAGCGTGCCTTGCGGTAAGTGCGTTTTATTTTTTCTGTAGGCATATCATTGCTTATTGGCCGAAAGGCTGTAAACGGTATGGGGATAAATGGCCTGTGCTGTATATTTTGAGATAAGGCACACAATGAGCACAGGGAGGAACAGTGTGTAGTCGCCTACTAACCCGCAAATGAGGAATAGTGCCGTAAATGGCGCGTGGATGCTGGCGCTTAGCATTGCGGCCATGCCCATTACCATAAAGTTGATGGGGATAATGCCTGCATCAAACCAGGTATTGAGCGCAGCACCGGTAAAAAGTCCCAAAAAAGCCCCAATGAACAAACTGGGAGCGAATACCCCTCCGTCGCCGCCTGCCGAAAGTGTGACCGATGTGATTACCGGCTTTAAAAGCAATATGCCCAAAAAGATGAGGGTGCCGGAAAGTGTCAGTGCGGCGGTATTGGCTGTGCGGATGCTTTCGCGTATGGCATGGTAGCCGTCCCCGTACAGTTGGGGAAGTATAAAGATCAGGGCACTGATGATGGCTGCACCTACCAATATGCGGTGGTAGTGGCTGGCAATTTTTTGCGAGTGCTTTTTAAAGAACATCACGCACTTGGTCATATACACCGCGTTAAGCCCGCACAGAACGCCCAACATCACGAGCCACGGCGCTGCGTGCAGATGCCATTGCGTGATGTTGATGGTAAATAGCGGTTTTTCGCCAATGAGCAGGACGAAGGCATAGGCTATGGCCGCGGCAAGGACATTGGCAATGACAAACACTTTACTGAGTTTTTTTGCAATCACCTCGTAGGCAAACAGCAGCCCGGCAAAAGGCGTGCAAAACAATGCGGTAATGCCTGCGGTTATGCCCGCGCAGATCAATTCGGACTTATATTTTTTAAGGAATTTTTCTTTTTCCTGTGCCAATGAACCAATGGCTGCCGATGAAACTACTGTAGATACTTCAATGCCCGTGCTACCGCCAAAGCTTACGGTGATCAGCCCGTTGATAAAGTGCGACGGTATCTTGTACGATGGAAGCCCTTTGCCTGTTGCTGTGCTTTCAAAAACCTCCTTGATGCCTTTGTTCTCTTTCTTTTTAAAAAGGTACTGCCTCAGGATGTAAATAAGCGACAGTCCGAAAAGCGGGAACAACAGGATGTATATAATGTTGTTTTGCGACTGGGCAAACAGCACTTCTTCATAATGGTCGGTCATCTTCTTGAGCGATACCGCCAGGAAGGCAGCAAGAAAGCCAATAATAAGCGATGCTATGATAAGTTTTTGGTATTTTACAAAAGGATAAATTTTACGGATAGAATAGTCAGGCATTGTAATTAATAAGGATGATAATCACAAAGGTACTTTACAGGACTATTTTATGCACGTAAAACAGTGCTAAATATGGTGTTAAATAATTTATGTTTCAAATCGGGATGATTTCTACTGTGGAATATTTCGCAACTCATCACCAAAATCCTGCAATTCGGTAACCTTTTTTATGAATGATGCTTTTTCTGCTGCAACTTTGACCCATCAAAACAAAGCAACCGATGAAACCAATCATTACAATCCTATTTCTTTTAGCCGGTCTGGCGCTTCAGGCACAAACCAAAATTTCGGGAACTGTAACCAACGAAAAGGGACAGCCTGTAGCCGCTGCCAACATTTTCATCGACGGTACGTACGACGGGGCCACCACAGCCGAGGATGGTACCTTTTCCTTCGAAACTACAGAAACAGGCGCACAGGTATTGGTCATAACCTTCCTTACCATGGAAGACCTAAGGGTGAATATTGTTGTGGAGGAGTACCAGCCTAAGACATTCACGATGAAGGATAATGTAAATACCCTTGATGCCGTAATCATCTCCGCAGGTACTTTCAGCGCGGGCGATAACAGCAAGATCAATGCGCTCAAGCCATTGGATATAGTAACCACAGCTGGTGCCGCGGGCGATATCGTGGGGGCGCTCAACACCCTGCCCGGTACACAAACGGTAGGGGAGAGCGGCAGGCTGTTTGTCAGGGGCGGCGAAAGTGATGAAACACAGACTTTTGTAGACGGCATTCGTGTGGCACAACCCTATGGTGCTACTGCAAACAACATCCCGACCCGAGGGCGCTTTTCACCCTTCCTGTTCAGTGGGATGACGTTTTCTACCGGCGGCTATTCGGCAGAGTTTGGCGAAGCACTTTCCAGTGTGCTGCTGCTCAATACGATAGAAGAGCCCGCCCAGGAACAAACCGACATTGCACTCATGACAGTGGGCCTCGGCCTTGGCAATACCCAAAAATGGGATAAGAGTTCGCTTAGCTTCAACGCGGCCTATACCGACCTTGCACCCTACCAATGGGCTGTACCGCAGAATGTAGACTGGAACAAACCCTACCGTTCACTTGCCGGCGAAACTGTGTACCGCTATAAATTCGAAAGCGGGATGCTAAAAGTGTATGCCGCCTTCGACCATGCGACTTTTGACCTTAACCAGAAGGATATTAACAGGCCTGGAGATCCAACTCGTGTAGACATGGCCAACGACAATTTCTACACCAACGCATCCTATAAAGGGATGTTTGGCACACAATGGACCATCCATACCGGAGTTGCCTACGGATATAGCCATAACGGAATCAATTTAGGGCCGGACGAGGTCACCAACGGCGAACATAGCTCGCACATGAAGCTGAAGCTGGGCAAGAAGTTCAGCAACAGGATAAGGCTTACTTTCGGCGGGGATTATTTCATTACCGATTTCAATGAGGATTATAGCCAGCCCGACGGGTTTACTTTCAACAGCGGTTACAATAACTCAATAGCTGCAGGTTATGCTGAGGCAGACTTTACCTTTACCAGAAACTTTGCCCTCAAGGCTGGCGTGAGGACTTCGCATTCCTCGCTGTTACGTGAAGGTACTTTTGAGCCACGGGCCGCACTCGCCTACAAAGTGAGCAACAGAAGCCAGTTCTCCCTTGCCTATGGTGACTTTTACCAGACCCCAAAGGCCGATTATGTAAAGTATTTCAGAGATTTTGAATATGAGAAAACCGCACATTACATCTTCAATTATATGTACAATGCCGATGGGCGCAACTTCCGTGCAGAGTTGTACCACAAGGAGTACGACAACTTGGTGAAGTACGATACGCCTGTGGTGCAGTATAATTCGCAGTTCAATAACAACGGTAGTGGCTATGCACGCGGCCTGGATCTTTTCTGGAGGGACAGCAAGTCCATAAAGTTCCTGGATTACTGGGTGTCTTATTCCTATATAGACAGCAAAAGGGACTATAGGAATTACGAAACCAGCGTAACGCCGGGCTACATCGCTAACCACAATTTTTCTGTAGTGACCAAATATTTCATTACCGACCTGAGGTCCCAGTTGGGAATAACCCACACATTCAACTCCGGCAGGCCGTACGATAATCCCAATGAAACAGCCTTTATGAACAGTAAAACAAAAAGCTACAACAACCTGAGCCTGAGCTGGGCATATCTCGTAAGCGACCAAAAGATACTATATCTTTCAGTGTCCAACGTACTGGGGACGGATAATGTATTCGGCTATACCTATGCCAACAACCCGGGTGCCGACGGTATGTATGCAAGGCAGGCGGTAAGGCAGGCAGCAGACCGCTTCATCTTTGTGGGCTTCTTCTGGACCATCAGCGATGATAAGAAAACGAACCAGTTGGATAAGCTTTAAGTTGAGTTTAGTTAACAGGAAACCTGTAAGGCTATGGCTTTGCAGGTTTTTGTTTTTTGAACAGAGGTTATGAGTTATTTTAGAGATTTCAATATGGCGAATTTTTTATGGAAATCAATTTGTAGATCGTCAGTTTTTTAACTTCATCATCTTTATAGCCACTAAAATTAAATATTAATGATTCTGTTATTTCCAAATTATAATCCGATACGGTAATATACACTTCATCATTTAAAATCGATTCGTGAGGCGGGTATTGCTCCGCTTTGCAAATTACAAATAGGAGTATATCCTCTCCGTAACTTATTTTATGGAAGTCTTTTATCGTAGCC
Organism: Flavobacterium sp. MFBS3-15; assembly: GCF_026107645.2. Classification (GTDB taxonomy): domain Bacteria; phylum Bacteroidota; class Bacteroidia; order Flavobacteriales; family Flavobacteriaceae; genus Flavobacterium. Next base: position 100,691 of record NZ_JAPCHV010000004.1, read on the forward strand.
TTATAAATACTGGCGGTTTTAAAGCAGCCACAATCAATGGGTGATTTTTGAAAATCGGATAAAGAAACCTTCATTGTTATTTCTTTAGGCTTCGGAAGTCCCTGGCCATAAGCCGCGGTAAGGAATAACGTGAATATCAGGATTGCTAATTTCATAAGAATCAATAGAAAATTACGCTTTACGATTTTTATTTTGGATATCCGTAGGTTTCGGCCATGGAGGAAGTCTTATCTCGTCGAGATTGCCACAATCTATATTGTTGTGATAGGGTTTAAAATGCATTTGTCCTTTTAAAGTGTAAAGTTTATCGGCTGCCGCACCAAGCTCATCCGATGGCACCTTTCCATACCAATATACCGAATTTTCAACCCTACCTCTCTTGCTGTATAGTTTTATTCCGACACCGTCCATAAGATTTTCATCATTGTAAACGCTGCCATATTCAGCAAAATTTATGCGCGAAGCAATGGCGACCAAAGTGTCTCGTAAAGGTTTTTCAACCAGGGTATAAAAATTCCGGAATTCCCCTGTACTAATGTCCCTGTCCTGTAGATAAACCGTGTCGCTGTTATTGATTTTAAGGGAAAAATTCTGGCGCATGGCATCTACTGAAAATACAAATGCATTGAAAGGGATATCGCCTGATTCTTTTTTAGAGCAGGCGGTAAGAGTAATCAATAAAATCAGCGATACTGCTTTTTTCATAATGTTTATAGGTACGAGGGTATCTCAATCTGATTTAAAATCTGAAATTACTTCGTCACATACACCCAGCCCACAATAGGCTCCGGGAAATCAGGATCGTTAAGTTCCAGTACAAAATAGTAGGTACCTACGGGAACGGTAGTGCCTTCGGGTCCCACCTTTTCTACTGTGGCGATGGCATCCCAATCCTCTTTATTGTGGTCTCCTGTCCACACAAGGTTGCCCCAGCGGTTGTATATGGTCATCCTGAAGTTGAGGAACACATTGCGCAGGCCTTCCACAAAAAAGGTGTCATTATAGGTGTCATTGTTCGGGGTTACATAGTTGTAGGTAATGGGAGCACACTTTTTGGTCTTCAGCAGGAACGATGCTGTGGTATGGCATGTGCCATTGAACAGGCGTACATAAATGCGCTGCGGATTCTCTGTGGTTACAAACTGCGAAGTATTGTATATGCGGTCAATGTCCTGGTCGGCATTTTGCTGGGTAAGGTAAAAAGTTACTATCTCGTCAGGGTAATTCTTTAGTGATTCTGCATAAGCCGAAAAATCGAACGTTGCCAGCCCGAAGCCTTTATCACACATTTCAATGTCGGCAGGCTGTTGCAGCACAGGAGAAAGCACAAGATTAGCCGGCTGCGTAAAGCTGTTGTTTGTTTCGTCAGCCTCAACGATGATACCGCTACCGTCGCCCGTATCATCGGCTACAAATGTCAGTTCGAAGTCCAGGGGTACGCCAATAGGGATGGTCAGCAGTATAAAGCCGCTCTCGCTTTCGCCAATGGCGATATCTTCCAGTGTTTCCGTGTAGTCGAGGAATTCACCATTTACGTAGATGCTCACTGGCGTACCCGCAGGCAGTATGTCGGCACTACCGGTGTTGTGTACGGTATAGTGTACATGCAGTATGCGCGAGTTGCACTGCTTGTAGATGTCATCGATGGTTACGGTTGCATCAGGAAAGTAGCAATCTACCGCGGTAAGCGTGAAGGATGCCGTATCAAAACAGCCGTTTACATCTTCAAGCCGCACATAGATTTCCTGAACCAGTCCGCTGGATGTGTATGCTTCCGGGGTGTCAATGTCATTATCCCCGGTATTTGCATCTTCCTGAGAGGTATGGAAGGTAACCACATCGGCGGGATCGTCTTTCAGCGAAGTCAGGTAAGACGAAAAATCAAACAGCCCGATGCCGGAGTTGTTAAAAGTCTCACATGCTGTAATATCGGCAGGCTGTGCCATTACCGGCGAGATCCATATTTCCGAATTGCGTGTAAATGAGTTGTTGGTTTCGATGGTCTCCACTACCAATCCGGAACCCGTACCGTTGTCATCCACTACAAAAGTGAGGTTGAACAGCAAAGGTATCGAGACAGGGATGTCAATAGTAATGGTTGCAGGCAGGGTACCGTTAATCGGGATGTCTGCCAGGGTTGTTGTTACGGTGATCAGTGTGGCATTGGCATAAATGGCCACCTGCGTCCCTGCCGGGAGGATGTCAAAGCTATCCGGGTTGCTAACCGTATAATTGATTGTGAAGGTACGTGAATCGCAGTTTTGGGCTACATTGTTTATTTGCACCACACCGTCGGGGAAGTAGCAGTCGATGATGAGCAGGCGGAAGGACGCGGTGTCGAAGCAGCCGTTGGCATCGGTAAGGCGCACGAATATTTCGGTGTTGTGTGCGGCCTGGTACGCTTCGGGGTTATCAATTTCCGATACGTTATTGATTGCGTCGTCCTGGGTAGTGTGGAAGGTAATGACATCGGTAGGGTTATTTTTCAGCGTTTGGAGATAAGCTGAAAAATCGAACTCACCTATGCCCGAGCCATTGAAGGTCTCGCAACCGGTAATGTCGGCGGGCTGTTGCAGTACCGGCGATATCCACAGCGTCACAGCCTGTAAGGCCGTGTTGTTACCCTCGTTAATTTCGTCTACCTGGTTATTGTGGTCTACCCGCAACAGTAAATTAAAGCTTAGTGGTATGCCGGCAGGAATGGTCACGGTAATGCTTCCCGGCTCGCTTCCTCCTACAGGGATGTCTGCTAAAGTCGTCGTAACGCCCAGAAAGGTGTTATTAGCATAAACAGCGACTGTAGTCCCGGCTGGAAGTAGGTCGACACTGTTGGTATTGGTTACTGTAAACTGTATTGTAATGATGCGGGAGTCGCAGGCTTGTGCAATATCATCGATGACGATGCGTGCATCAGGAAACTGGCAGTCGTCAACAAAAACAAGGAATGAGCCATAACCTACGCATCCATTAGCTGTTTCGACACGTACCCATATTTCCGTAGGCGATGCACTCATTGGATAGGACGTGAGGTTCGTAATGTTGCCGGTATTGTTTTGGGCCGCCTGAAGGGTAGGGAAGAACCTCACAATGTCGGTATCATCTTCCTTTAATGATTGCTCATATTCCGAAAAGTCGACTACGCCCGTACCGGGTGCAGAGGGGTCTTCGCAAATGGTAATATCGGCAGGGTTGGGCGTTGGGTTGAGCCAAAGCGAGTCGTTAATTATAAAAGTGTTGTTGGCCTCGTTTGTTTCTGTTACCGCAGAAATATGGTCTACAATGAGCAATAGTTCGAAGTCGGCAGGAGCACTATTGGGCACTGTTATGTTGATGCTACCGCTTTCGCTGCCGCCTATAGGTAGTTCTGTCGTGGTAACTACTGTTGCCACCAGATCGCCGTTGATGTAAAACCCGACTGTTGTTCCCGCAGGCAATGGGTCGGTACTGTTTACGTTGCTTACCGTATAATCTACATTGATGGTGCGTGAATTACAGCTTTTGGCAATGTCATCCACAACCACGGTAGCATCGGGCAACTGGCTGTTGAGCTTGGTCACGATAGCATTGATCATCACGAAGTCCTGTCCCGATTGTAAGGCTATCTCCGCTGATTCATCGCCTATGGCTATATTGTTCTGGATGTCGTATACATCCAGGTCCATATTGTACATATTGCTCAGGTTGGCCTCGGTATTGGTTCCGTTAAAAGCATTGTTAGCGGGGTTTATCGCATTGCTAAGTACATTGCCGTTAATAGTGAGGCTTTCGGTAACAGCCAGGCCGGCATCGCCTTCCCATGCCACGAAACCAATTTTTGCACCAACATTATCAATTACATTGAGGCTTGGCAGTGTAATGTTGATGGCAGTAGGTACGTACTCCAAACCATCATACAGGTTAAGCTGGTTGAGGGGTAAGGAGGCATTTTCATAAAAAACAATGATGGCCCATCCGCCAAAATTGGTCTTGATGCCGCAATACAGCGGATCGGAAATCCATGCGGTCAGGTCGAGTTCCGATACGGTGTATGCGCCGTTGCCCGTTGCCTGCACTTGTGCCGTAACATCGGCAAAGGCGCTGAAGTAGGCACGGGTCTGGCCATCGGTATTGAGTGCGGAAAGCGGAAAATTGCGCTGTTGCGTCACCGGCTGGCCATTGAGCAGTATGTCAAAATCGCCTGTTCCCGATCCCGCCCAGTACAAGTAGGCGGCAATTATATTGTTGCCCGGAGCCAGGTTGAGGTTGGCCGACGATGAGGTATTGATGGTGCAGGTAGGCGTGATGTTGTTCTCGGACGGGTTGAGCGTGTTGCCCACAAACGTAAAGTCGTACCGTCCATTGAACTGCTGGTACAGGCTGATGTCCTGTCCGAAAGAACCATAAGCTATCAACGCAAAAAGTAAGGTGAGTAATTTTTCTTTCACTGCAATTTTCTTTTTTTGCTTAAAATTAACAATTATTTACTAACCCCCAATTTTTTAACTTATAGAACAGGCATTTAGCAATGGGCGTTGATAATTGAACAATGAAATGGGATGTGCCAAATAATTTTTCTATTTTTACCCGTTATATACAAAACAGCTATGAGTATACTACCTTTATATTTTGATCCGGGAACAGGCGCCCTTGTGGCACAGGCCGTGGCGGCCGTTGGTGCCGGCGTATTGCTTTTTTACAAAAGGATTAAGTACGGCATACAGTCGTTCTTTGGTAAAAAGAAAGACGACAGCCTGATGGGTGACATTGACATTGAAGAAAGTAAGGATGGCGGAGACAGCAAATAGGCATGCCTCCTCCTTCAGGGATCCGTCGGGTTTCATGTTTATGAAGGACGGTATCCTCCTGAGGCAGGTAAACCCCATTTATTTTGGGCAATACCGATCGCTAACCGATAGCGGTTTTTACAAAAAGCTTTTTGATGCCGGGCTGCTGGTACGGCATGAGGAGGTTTCTTCGCATGGTGACGCTATAATAATGAAGCCGGAAGCCATACCTTTTTTTTCCTATCCGTACGAATGGAGCTTCAGCCAGTACAAGCACGCCGCGCTCCATACGCTTAAGTTGCAAAAATACTGCCTGCAAAACGGATATACCCTGAAGGATGCCACAGCATTCAATGTTACGTTTCATAAAGGTAAGCCGATGTTTGTGGACAGCCTTTCATTTGATATATATAAGGATGGCGAACCCTGGCGTGCATACAAGCAGTTCCTGATGCATTTTTTGGCGCCGCTTGTTTTGGCGAAATACTACGGTAACGACATGCTCAAGCTGCTGGCGCAGTACATTGACGGTATAACGCTTCAAAAGGCGGCAAAGCTGCTTCCGTTTACCGCAAGGTTTAACCCTATATTGTACACTAATATTTTCCTTACAGCGAAATACGATGCGAAATACAGCGATGATAAAATATCCGGTAACGGTAAGGAAATCAGAATATCGAAGCAGTCTCAGGAAAAAATAATCGACTCGCTGTACAGCTACATCAACGGGCTGGAACTAAAGGAAAATACCGAGTGGAGGGATTATTACTCCATAACCAACTACGATGCTGAGGCCTTTGAACATAAAAAGAAGCTGGTGCGTAAATGGTACCAGTCCATCAACGCCAAAAAGGCGGTAGACCTGGGTGGCAACGACGGTACCTTTTCGCGTGAGCTGAAAGATATTGCCGATGAGCTGCTGGTAGCAGACATTGACCCGAATGCCGTAAACCACAATTACCTGCAGGTGTTGAAGAATAAGGAGACTAACATAGTGCCATTAGTGAGTGACTTATTAAATCCCGTCCCGGGTATTGGCTTCAATAACGCTGAACGTGCCTCTTTACAGGAACGTATCAGGAAAAATAAATATGATGTGTCTTTGGCACTTGCGCTTATACATCATATATCGCTTACCGGCAATGTGCCGTTTGCGATGTCGGCTGAAATGTTTGCTTCCCTTACGCCATACCTCATCATCGAGTTCCCGGACAGGGGTGACTCTTGGGTAGATTTCCTGCTGAAGAGCAAGCGCGAATTCCTGAACCATTTTGATTATTACAATAAAGAGAATTTTGAAAAGGATTATGCCGCTTATTTCGATGTCATCGAAAAGCAGCAGATACCGAATACCGAAAGGACAATGTACCTTTTAAAAAGGAAATAGCATGCTGGAAAAACTGCGTAACAGGCTTTTGGCTTTCATTGAGTCAGACAAGGACACCCCTTTGCTGGCCGGGTTTGCTGTTGGATTTTACATGCTGTTGTTTTATTATTCTAAGAACTTCGCCCTGGCCAATTCATGGCAGCAGCTATTGTTTTTTGTTGGGTATTATATTATTATTCCTTGTATTTCATTGTTGCTGGGCTATAAATTTCTGAACTTGCTGAAACTTTCAAGGTCTGTTAGGCCATTCTTGTTTGTAAGCTCCATTGCCTTTTTTGCCTTTTTTATCCTTCAGTTAAATACACTTAATCAAAACAACCTGTATTTCTTTGCAGGTGTGCTTGCTGTAGCTTTATTATTGTCATTTAGATTCAGCAAGTACTATAAAGCATTGATACCGATATTATTTTTAATATCGCTTTTTAACGTAAGGCCTATAGCGGGTGCTGCATACAAGTTTGCAACTGCATCGGATGAATGGAAAAATTTGCCTGATGACATTGAAAAGGTTGTATTCAGATCAAAACCTAATATTTACTATATTCAGCCTGATGGATATACCAGTTTCACTACCCTGAAAAACAGCATTCACCGATTTGATAACAGCGATTATGAAGATTTCCTGAAACGGCAAGGCTTTACGCTTTATGATAATTTCCGGTCAAATTACAACTCAACCTTGTTGTCCAATTCAGCCACCTTTGCAATGAAACACCATTACATTGCCAGTGACATTGAATTTTATGGCGCCCGCAATGTGATTGTGAACGATAATCCAGTACTTAGAATACTAAGGAATAATGGATACCGAAGTTCATTCATAACGGAAAAATCTTATCTGCTTGTTAACAGGCCTGGTTTGGGTTATGATTACTGTAATATACGTGAAGTGGAGTTGCCATATATAAAAGACGGGCTGGATACAAAAAAGGATATTTTTGCAGATCTTAAAGTGCAAATGAAAGATAACAGCACTTCAGGCAATTTTTATTTCCTGGAAAAATTCACCCCAGGACATATTCCTAATTTCATTAGTGACTCCAAAGGAGCAATCAATGAAACACGCGATTACCTGGATCAATTACGGCAGGCCAATTCGTGGCTTAAAAAGGTGATTGAGCATATTACTTCTAATGATCCGGGTGCTATTATAATTGTAGGTGCCGACCATGGCGGATTTGCAGGAATGAATTGTACTGATGAAAGCCTGATAAAAATAACGGACAGGAATCAGATTTATTCAATATTTGGGGTGCAGACTGCTATAAGATGGAGTAATACTAAGGCTAAGGTGTATGATAAGGAAATGAAAACATCAATTAACCTTTTCAGGACTGTTTTTTCTTTTTTAAGCGGTGAAGAAAAATATCTTGAACATATGGAAAATGATGGCAGTTATATAAAACTTAAAGATCCTGCCGGGGTTTATAAATATATTAATGATGATGGCAGTATTATATTTGAAAAAATAAAATGACAGCTCAATGAAAGACAAGCTAAATTTTTTTTTCGACAGTCCTAAGGATGTGCCATTGCTGGCTGGGTTCATTTTCGGCTTTTATCCATTCCTCTTCTTCTATAGTAATAATTATACAACAATCAATACATGGGAGCATGCCGGATTTTTCTTCCTTATGCTTGTAGGCCCCGCTATTGCAGTTACGGTTTTGGGATATATTGGTTTTGGACTTTCAGGGAAGCTTAAACCTTTCCGCAGGCACTTGCTGTTTGTCCTTGCTGTGATGGTCATGGCAACGCTGCTTTCATATGGAATGTTTTTTACTTTTAAGAAAAAAGTATTGTTGGCCCTGTTGATATTGTTGTGCCTTTTATCGCTTAAGCTATATAACCATTATAAGAGGCTACTGGCACTAATTATGGTTATGTCGCTCATACCGTTGTTTAAAGTAGCAGTACACATATATGAAGATATCAGGCCTCTGTATTGGGTTGAACAGCCGGATGACATAGTCAGTGTGAAGTTCAGGCACAAGCCTAATGTCTACATGATACAGCCCGATGGTTATGCAGGCAGGAAAGTAATGGAAAAACCGCCTTTTTCCTATCAAAATGGTTTTTACGAGTGGCTTGAAAGTAACGGATTTAAGGTGTACGATGATTTTAGGAGCAATTACCCGGCAAGCCTCGCATCCAACGCGTCGATGTTTGCCATGAAGCACCATTATTTTGACGCAATGCTTTTCCCTTCCGAAGAGATGCCAAACGCCCGTGAGGTCATCCTGCAAAATAATGTACTTAATATATTTAAAAATAATGGATACCAGACTTTTTTACTGGCACAGGATGAATATTTCCAGCAGAATAAAACCCATGGAATTTATGATCATTATAATATAAATAAAGACGACATACCCTATTTAATTCCACGTCCCCAGCTCACGAGGGATGTCCTTGCCGATCTCGCTAATGTTCCGTCCGGAGGCCAGCCAAAGTTTGTATTTGTGGAGCGTGTGCTGCCGCATCATGTACATTTATATGGTGATGAGGGGAAAAAAGCAAAAAGAGATGCTTATGTTGAAAAATTGCAGGAAGCTAACCTATGGCTAAAAAAAGCTATAGCTCAAATTGAAGATAAAGATCCCAATGCCCTGATAATAATCCTTGCCGACCATGGAGGGTGGGTAGGTATTGATACCTACGATGAGCTATACAGTACAAAAGATGAGAGCCTTGTTCGATCTACCTTCACTAACCTTGCTGCAATACGCTGGGTGGGATTAGACAACGCCAAATATGACGAAAATTTAAAAAGCAACGTAAATGTCTTCAGGGTACTGTTCTCTTGCCTTGCAGAAAATACTTCGTACATTAACCATCTTGAAAAAAATGAGAGTTACAATATAAGGTTGGGAAGCATTTTCAATGACGTATATAAGCTGATTGATGAAAATGGTAAAGTAGTGCGGGATAAACATTAAGCTATGGCGTATACTGTGCGTAAATATAACGGTAAAGATGCTTTGGCATGGAATAGCTTTATTACAGAAGCTAAAAATGCTACATTCCTGTTCCAACGGGATTTTTTGGAGTACCACGCTGACCGTTTTAGGGATTATTCACTCCTTATTTTTGAAACAGGGAATCTTATAGCAGTACTTCCGGCTAATATTGAAGGTGATACTTTATTTTCCCATCAGGGGCTTACTTACGGAGGCCTTATTTATGGAGAAAAAGTGAAGCTCGCTGCAGTGGTGCAGATTTTCAAAGCAGTGTTAACTTTTTTACATGCCAACGGGGTTAAAAAACTTTACTTAAAACTGGTACCGTCTATTTATCACAAAAGCCCTGCTGAGGAGCTAAGTTATGCACTTTTTCTTGCTAAAGCCAATCTTGTAAGGAGAGACAGCCTGGCTGTAATCGTAACTGAAAATCCTTTAAAGTTATCTAAAGACAGGAAAGACGGAGTAAAACGAGGCATGAAGAATGGGCTGAGAATAGTAGAGGAGCCCGCGTTTGAACTGTTTTGGAGCAAAGTCCTCATTCCGAACCTTCGTAGTAAACATGATGCCGCTCCGGTTCACACTGCAGAGGAAATCATAAAGCTTCATCGAAATTTTCCAGATAATATAAGGCAGTTCAATGTGTATAAAGATAATGACATTGTTGCAGGGACGACTTTTTTTGTAACCGATACTGTTGCGCACTCCCAATACACATCGGCATTGGCAGGTAAAAATGAAACAGGCAGTCTGGATTTTTTGTACAGCCACCTGATAAATAATGTATTTGCAGAAAAAAAATATTTTGACTTTGGCATTTCAAATGAAGACCAGGGAACGAAGCTAAATGGCGGCTTGAGCTATTGGAAAGAGAGCTTTGGCGCGCGTACCATAGTTCAGGATTTTTATGAAGTAGAAACCCGAAATTTTAATCTTTTGAGAGATTTTTTGATTTAAACCATTAATAGCGATTGTTAAACCTTATAAAGAACATATTTAAAACTAACCTATTCAAAGTGACCTCGCTCAACTCAGTTAGCGTGCTTGTGCGCATTGCCGGCGGGTTGCTGGCATCCGTAATGACGGCAAGGTTCCTTGGGCCATCCGGGATGGCACTCACGGGCAACCTGCGCAATTTTCTTACTTCTGTAGATACTTTTTCCATATTAGGATTCCAGAATGGGATTATAAAATATACAGCTGAGAACGCCGCCGAGGAGCAAAGGCTATTTCGGACATTGGGCACTGTATTTATCTCAATACTTATTACCATCCTTTTATTTAGCGTTGCACTTTTTTTTCCTGCATTGTTGTGGAGTAAATGGATTTTAAAGACCGAAGAATATGCCTGGGTATTTCGGGTACTTGCGCTTTCCCTGCCTTGGTATACCGGTAACCTTATTTTTATTGCGGTACTCAACGGACTTGGAAAATACAGGCAGGTCGTGAGCATCAACATATGGGGCAACATCGTTGGAGTACTGCTTTCGGCTCTGCTAATATGGAAGTTTGGCGTACCAGGTGCGTTCCTTGGCCTGATACTCTATCCGTCGATCATGTTCTTTTTATCGTTTTACCTGTTATACCGCATTTTTCCCCGTCTTCCCTTTTTAAGATGGAAGCACTTTGACAGGAAAGTTTTGAAAGGTCTGTTTTCTTATAGTGGCATGGCTTTGATATCTGCCCTTCTCGGCCCTGTTATCTACTTGTCTATACGAAACAATCTCATTGAGGTTTTTGGTGACCATGAGGCGGGCTACTGGGAAGCAATGAATCGTATATCGTCATTTTACCTGCTGTTTGTATCTACACTCCTCACACTCTACTTTCTTCCGGGCCTCTCGCAGGCTAAAACCCCGACAGAAACACGCTCGGTTTTCCGGAGCTATTACAGAGGTATAGTACCTGTATTTGCATTTGGGCTTATTGTAATTTATTTTCTAAAGAACTTTATTATCCGCACAGTACTTTCAGATGAGTTCCTGCCCATGCAAAACCTTTTCATCTGGCAACTGTCGGGCGATTTTCTTAAAGTGTGCTCTTTGATTCTTGGATACGAACTGTTGGCAAAAAAACATATAAAAATATTTATTATTACTGAAATAATGTCTTTTGCGATATTGTATGTTTCTGCATCTTATTTTGCTTCGCTATATGCCAGTGAGGGCGCTGTTATGGCACATTTGTTGACCTATTCAGTGTATTTGGCAGTATTGGCAGGTTATTTCAGGAAGCAGTTGTTTTTAATATCTTAAAGCCCCCACTTTTCCAAATACTTTTTAGCAATCATTACGTGGTCATGCTCCTTTTCTACAAAAGCCCGTGCTCTTTTTCCCATGGCAACAATTTCCGAGGGGTTTTCTATCAGGAAAGATAATTCATCCGCAATAGCCTGTACATCGGGAATGGCATTTACAACAACCCTTTCGCTTTGGGTTAGCCCGTAATGTTCCATAAATTCGTCCTCGGCACCGCTGAAAACCACTTTCCCCTTGGCCATGGCTTCCAGGGCATTGTACCCCTGATCGTAACCATAGATCTGGTCCAGCAGGATATGGCAACTGTTGTAGAGTGTAATGTAGGTTTCGTAGGGAACCGACCATGTAGTAATTACTTCTATGCGGTCGCCATATTTATTCTTAACATTGTCTAGGGCCTTTTCAAAGAAATCATTCCCTTTTTTGTAATAATTAACTTTATTAATGCCGTGAAATATCATGATTTTTGAGGTTATAGGAGATGGCACCTCCACTACAGCATTTTTTTTCAAATTGATAGGGAATGGAACGAGACCTGTCGATTTCGGGTGCCCCTGCAAAGGGAGTGCGTAATCCATGTCGCCGGGTATCACAGCATGAACATTTTCAAAGACGAATTCATGAAGCTTTTTGAAGGGCTTAGTTACATATTTTAGGGTGTATTTGCAATGTGTAGCGTTTGGGTTTACCTTGCAGGGTGTAAGAACAGAATATTTTGGTTTACCACTGAGCATGTATTTAACACAGATGTAATCATCACCTGAAGACGAAACAAACACTTTTTTATTTTTTTTAAAGATATATCCCAACATTTTCATTTCAAGGTAAGGAGTACTTTGGATGGGATACTCATTTACCATTTGTACGATATCATAGCCTGTGAATTTTTTACGCATCAGGTAAAAGCGGACTGCCGTTTCCCATTGGGCCACATCTGTTTTGAATATCCTGAATATGCCTTGTCTTATTTTGTTGAGGATATAAATGTCTTTAAACCAATAAGCATAAAGATAGATGTCGGCGGGATAATTTTTAAAATCGTTATCACTAACGAGTGTCACTTTGTGTCCCATTTCGGTCAGTCCTTCTTTCAGTGAGTTATGAAACCTGCTATATTCACCCAAAAGCAATATCTTCATTAGAATAATCTATATTTGCAACGAATGTAGCCAATATAGTTGATGCAGCAAACTAACGAAATAAAAATATGCCTCATTGGTGATATGCTTTCAGATGGCGGAGCAGAGCGCGTTACTGCTGATCTGTCGAACTATTTTCATTCACAAGGAATAGAAGTACATATAGTAATCATACAGAACAAAATTACCTATCCTTACTCAGGCGAACTACTAAACCTTGGGCTTGACCTTGAGTCTGGGCTGTTTAATAAGGTGAAAAGATTTATTAAACTACGAAAGTATTTTAGGAAGCACCGTTTTGACTTTGTAATTGATTTCCGTTACAAGAATAGCTATCTTCAGGAATGGATTATCAATGAGCTGCTCTATGAAAAGAAAAAAATTGTTTTTACAGTTCACAGTTCAGTGCTGAATTACTATATTCCTGAAAATAATTTTGTCGCACGGCTGCTATTCCGAAAGGCGTATGGCCTGGTTGCCGTATCTGACAAAATAAAGGATGATGTAATCAAAAGGCATCTAGGGCAGGATGTGAAGAGGATATATAATCCTGTGGACATTATACATATAAACAAATGCCTTGAAACAGAATTTGATACCAGTTATAGATATGTCCTGGCTGTAGGTAGCATGGACGGTAACATAAAGCAATTTGACCTTCTCATTGAATCCTATGCCGCTTCATCATTGCCGACTAAGGGAATCAAGCTAGTTATACTCGGGAAAGGGAAATTGATTGAGAGTTATGTCTCATTAGCCGAAAAGTTTGGATTGGGAGACATGGTAGTGTTTCCGGGTTTTAAAGATAACCCTTATGTATATATGAAAAATGCTTTATTCTTCGTTCTCAGCAGTCGCAGGGAGGGACTGGGCATGGTGCTTATTGAAGCATTGGCCTGTGGCACACCGGTAGTTTCTTTTAACTGTGATGCCGGTCCGTCCGAAATTATCCAACATGAGTATAACGGACTGTTGGTAAAAGACCAGGATTTTACAGCATTACGCCAAGCGATGGAGCGTATGGCTACTGATCAATATTTGTATGATAAGTGCAAAACAAGTGCACCTAAAAGCATCGGAAAGTTTTTTTTAGAAAGCGTTGGTGTTGAGTGGATTAATTACCTGAAAATTAAAATTTGATGTACATAAATTTAATTGACATACCAAAAGTAGAAGACGCTACAGGAAACGTAGGTATCATTGAAAAAAGTGTTGTGCCCTTTGAGATTAAAAGGGTCTTTTACTTATTTGATATCGCTGAAGGCGTTACCCGAGGGCGTCATGCTCATAAAAAATTGCTACAGTTTATTATAGCGATTTCCGGGAGTTTTGATGTGGTGATGAAAGATGGTACAAGCGAAGAGCGTGTTAACCTCAACAGCCCGGTGAAAGGGCTACTTATTCAGAATGGCATCTGGAGTGAACTGGAAAACTTCTCATCCGGGGCAGTCTGCATGGTAATCGCTTCCGAAGTTTATGATGAAAAGGATTATATTAGGGATTATAGCGCATTTCTTGAGTATGTAAAATCTCAGTCGTAGCTGTTCACTACTATGCCTTTCTTTAGCAGCAATCCTTTTATTTTACTGACCATCCGCAGCAAAGCTCCGGGCATCAGTAATAACAACCGCTGCTTGTAGTTCAGGCTTTTTGGGTCGATGCCTTTTACCATTTTCCTGTAGCCGGCTTCGTTGCCTTCCTTACGGTACTCTTTGGCCATAAAGTAACGGTTGAAGTCGAGATAGCGTTTAATGTCTTTCCGGTTTTTTGCTACAATCTCATACCTGTCAAAATTTGTAAGTGTCTTATTGCTTATTCCTGATCGGGTAATTTGGTTTTGCGAATCCATTGTATATGATACTTGTGGTTCATCGCAGTAGGCCAGTTTGAAAAATTGATGCGCCCGGATATTAAAATCAATATCTTCCCCAAAATTAATCCGTTCATCGTAGAGCCCTGCTTTTTCGAAAGCTATTTTGCGAACACACAAACATGAAGGGTAATAAATAGCTTCATTCAAATTTGATTTGTAAAAATCGACCACCCCTCTATTATTAGTAAGCTGTAATTTGAATGAAGGTACAATCACATTTTCAGGATAAACCTGTTCATATTTTGTAGCAAATAATCCTGCTTCCGGATAATCAACTATCAGTTGGCGAATGGTTTCCAAAAATTCCGGTTTCCATAAATCATCGGCATCAAGAAAGGCGATATATTCGGAAGATGCATTCTTAATGCCTGTATTTCGCGAAGCAGATAATCCCTTATTAACAGGATGACTGATGATCCTTATACGGCTGTCGTCAAACCGTTGTGCCACAGCAAGGCTGTTATCAGTCGATACATCATTGATGATGATCACTTCAAAATCGGTAAACGTTTGTGCCAGCACGCTGTTGATAGTGGCTGCTACAAAGTTTTCCTTATTGTAAAGCGGTATAACGATTGAAAAATAGGGCATACAATTACTTTAAAGAACAAAGATAGCCCAATCGGTACAAATCAAAAATAAAAAGTGACGGCTTGCTCCCCAACAGGTTTTTGCGAAAGGCGTTCTTAGTTGTGGAATGAAAAAGAGCCATAACAGGTAGCAATCCAAATTTCCTTAATCGAACATAGGCTTTGGCAAGCTTTATGTAATCAGGCGGCAGCAGTTTGTTGTCAAGCAGGTATTTAAGGCCCACTACAGCTTCTTCCGACTTCTTCACAAATAGTTCGCTTGTATCCAGACCCAGGTGATAAACCTCATTGGCAATATGTTCCACTTTTATATTGGCTTTCATGAGGTCGTACGAAAATAAAGTGTCCTCATATCTAAGGTTGGGTATTTCCTCATTGAATTTTACGTTCCTAAAAACCGGCTTGCTAATAGCAAAGTTCAGCGTGAGCAGGCTAAGGTAAGGCTCCTGTTGGCGAACATGTATTGGCAAGGCTTCGCGCTCATTGCCATATATCCAGCGCAATAGTCTATTTGCTGATGGCTGTTCGGGTCGGTATTTTATACTGCCATAAACTATTTTTTCCTCATGGTTAAGGCAGGGCAGGTAACCGGCAATAAAATTTTCAGTAATGGGGAGTGTATCAGCGTCCAGGAATAATAGCCACTCATACCGGGCATTTTCAGCCAACAGGTTGCGGATGGCGCTCCGGCCTATGTTCTTTTGGAGTAGCGTATAGCGGCAGTGCTCGAGGGTATTTATTTTTTCATTCTCTGCACGTTTGTTTCCATCCGGCGAGGCATCATCAAAAACAATAATTTCAAATTCAACCCCTTGTGCAATGGCTTGTTTTTGCAGTTCCGAAACCAGCGGAAACACATTGTAGCTGTATGTAGGGATGAGTATGGAGAGCAATCAGCGTTTTTTTATCAGTGAACTCTAATCCGATATCTAATAATTAAACCGTCCTCTGCACCACTTCAAATAATGTTCCCTCGTCGCACTTCAGTGTTTTTGCAGGGAATTTCATGATAAGTGCGTAGTCATGGGTAGCCATGATGATCGTCTTGCCATTTTGATTGATGTCGCGAAGCAGGTTCATTACCTCCACGCTGGTTTGCGGGTCGAGGTTTCCGGTAGGCTCATCGGCGAGGATCACTTCAGGATCGTTCAGCAGGGCGCGGGCCACGGCAACACGCTGCTGCTCACCCCCCGATAGCTGGTGCGGCATTTTCAAAGAAGAATGTTTCATACCCACTTTGTCGAGTACCTCATCAATCTTTACCTTCATTTCTTCTTTTTGGCTCCAGCCCGTAGCCCGAAGCACAAAGTGGAGGTTCTCAAAAACACTGCGGTCAGGCAGCAGTTTAAAATCCTGGAAAACAATGCCTATTTTTCGGCGCAGGTACGGGATGTCCCTCTCACGCAGTTTCTTCAGGTCATAATCCACAAATGTGCCCTCGCCCTCCTTAAGCTTAAGGTCGGCATACAGCGTTTTCATGAAGCTGCTCTTTCCCGATCCGGTTTTCCCGATGATGTAAAGGAATTCGCCATGCTTCACCTCAAGGTTGATATTGGTAAGGATGGCATTGCCTTCCTGGAAGATGTTTACGTTTTCAAGCGAAAGTACGGCCTGCGACATAGTAGTGCGTGAGTTTGTTTTGGTAAAAGTACTAAGATAACGGCGGTATACAAAATTTTATTTTTTCATGCTGCTGCTATTTGGTTTATCCACAGTTAATTGTTAATAAATACCCGTTAATAATAAATTAAAGCCTTTGAGGCAGCGTAGGTATATTCGTAAGTTTGGCGTTGCGGATTCCTGCAACGGGGAACTACAATTGATACTAAACCCTTGTGAATATCCGTTAAATAAAACAAAGGAACAGATTACTAAAAACACGAACTATGCGTATACTCAAAAGGTCCCTACCGTTTTTGGTGCCACTCTATGGGCTCACGCTCTCGGCACAGCAGTCGGCCATTTACACCCACGAGCTTAAGGATTATGACAAGGCTGTATCGCTTTACAATGACAAGCAGTACCAGGCTGCCCAAATACTTTTTGAGAAAACAAAAAGTGGCAGTCAGGGAATGGATGTACAAGCCGACTGTGCCTATTACATCGCTTCGAGCGCAATAAAGCTAAACCAAAAGAATGCCGATGAGCTGATGGAGGATTTCATTGAAGATTATCCTACAAGCCCAAAGCAAAACCAGGCGTATATTGAAGTTGCAGGGAATCATTTTCGCCAGGGGAGGTACAAGCAGGCACTGGAATGGTACGACAGGGTAGACGAGGGCAGCCTTGGTGAAACCGACCGCGACCGCTACAACTTCCAGAAGGGATACAGCTACTTTAGTGCTGGCGACAAAAAGAACGCCGACAAGTACCTTTTGAAGGTTAAAGATTCTAAAGAATACGGTTCGCAGGCCAAATACTATCTTGGTTTCATGGCCTATGAAGGGGATGACTATAAAAAAGCCAGCCAATATTTTGAGCAGGTGGAAGACAAGGAGAAGTACAGCGAAAAGATGTCGTACTTTCAGGCCGACATGGCATTCAAGGAAGGTCAGTTCCAAAAGGCAATCGACCTGGGTGTGCCGCAATTACCGAAAAGCGATGCCAACGAGAAGTCCGAGCTTTCCAAGATTATAGGGGAGAGCTACTTTAACCTCGGGCAGTACGACAAGGCCATCCCGCACCTTAAAAACTACCGAGGCAAGAAAGGCAAGTGGAGCAACACTGACTTTTACCAGTTGGGCTATGCTTATTACAAGCAGGGCGACTATGAGAACGCAATAACCGAGTTCAATAAAATCATTGGCGGTAACGATGCCGTGGCGCAGAATGCCTATTACCACCTTGGCGAGAGCTACCTGAAAACCGGGAAGAAGCAGCAGGCGCTCAATGCGTTCAAGAATGCATCTGAGATGACGTTTGAGGCTAAAATCCAGGAGGATGCTTACCTGAACTATGCCAAGCTGAGCTACGACATAGGCAACCCGTATCAAAGCGTGCCGGAGGTATTGGGTAATTTCCTCGAAAAATATCCGGCAACGCCATTCAAACAGGAGATACAGAACCTGTTGATCGATTCGTACATCACATCAAAGAACTATACGGAAGCTTTAGTGCTTTTGGAAAAAAACAAGTCGCCCGAGAACAGGGTTGCCTACCAAAAGGTAACCTTCTACCGTGGCATGGAGCTGGCTACCGACGGCAAGCACCAGGAAGCATTGGCGCTGTTCAAGAAATCATTGGCGGAGCAAAGGACGCCAAGGATTACGGCGCGTGCAACATTCTGGAAAGCAGAAACCGAGTACAATCTCGAGCAATTCAATGAAGCGCTTATTAGCTATAAGCAGTTCCTCGGTATGGGGGAGGCGAAAACTACCCCGGAGTATAAAAATATCCATTATAACATAGCCTATGCCTATTTTAAGCAAAAGGAATATGAGCAGGCTGCCAAGCACTTTGCCGATTATGTAGCTGTAGCCAAAGATGATAAAGTGCGCCTTAACGATGCATTGCTGCGTTTGGGTGACAGTAATTTTGTAACCGGTAAGTACTGGCCTGCGATGGAAGCGTATAATAAGGCAATAGATATGAAGGGAATCGATGCGGATTATGCCTTGTTCCAAAAAGGGATCAGTTATGGATTTGTGGGAAGAAACGAAAAGAAGATTGAAGACCTGACCAAATTCGCACAATCCTATCCAAAATCGAAGTATGCTGATGACGCACTGTATGAGTTGGGTAACACCCATGTAACCGAAAAGCAAACAGATAAAGCCATCCAAACTTATGATAAGCTGATTACTGATTATAAATCGAGTACATATGTGAGTAAGGCTATCATGCGCCAGGCGCTCATATACTATAATGCAGAGAAGGACGACCTGGCGCTTGCAAAGTTCAAAAAGGTAGTGGCTGAATTCCCAAATACGCCCGAAGCCATGGAGGCCGTCCAAACGGCCCGCCTTATCTATGTAGACAGCGGCCGCACAGATGAATATGCTGCCTGGGTGAAAACATTGACATTCGTAGATATCAGTGATGCCGACCTGGACAATACCGCATTTGAGGCGGCTGAAAAACAATATCTGCAAAACAATACCAAACAGGCAATTTCATCACTTAGCAGCTATGTGTCTAAATTCCCTAATGGTATTTCGTCACTTAAAGCTAATTTTTATCTGGCACAGTCGTACTACGCTGACGGGCTTGAGGCCAATGCTGTACCACACTATGAGTTTGTTATTTCGAAATCAAGAAGTGAATTTACTGAGCAGGCACTGGTAAGGCTGGCCGACATACACTTGAAGAAAAACGATTATGCAAAAGCCATCCCGGTACTAAAAAGGCTGGAAACGGAGGCTGACTTCCCACAGAATGTAACCTTTGCACAGTCTAACCTGATGAAGGGCTACTATGAAGGTAAGGACTATGGCAATGCGGTGGTTTATGCAGATAAAGTACTGGCAAACAGCAAGACCGAGGATAGGGTGAAGAGCGATGCGCAAATCATCATAGCACGATCGGCTATTAAAACCAATGATGAGGTAAAGGCTAAAGCGGCTTACGCCAAATTGCTTACCATTGCCAAAGGCGAGCTTGCTGCCGAGGCGATGTACTATGACGCCTACTTTAAGAATAAGGAAGGGAAATTTGAGGCTTCTAATGCTGTAGTGCAGAAGCTGTCCAAAGATTATTCGGGTTACAAATATTTTGGAGCCAAAGGCTTGGTGGTGATGGCGAAAAATTATTTCGGGCTGAAGGACAGCTACCAGGCGACCTACATCCTGGAGAGCGTTATCAAGAACTTTACGGCCTATCCGGAAGTGGTACAGGAAGCGCAGGCCGAGCTTGACATCATCAAGGGCGAAGAAGCGAAACGTAACTCATCCATTCAAAACTAATGCAAGCCATGAAGATTAATTTCAGATACATAGCCATAGCGATTGTATTCGCAGGAACACAGCAAACTTTCGCACAAAAGAAGGACGAAAACATAGGCACCGAGGTGGTGAACGTGGTGAAACCCTACACACCCACCATATCGGATGCCTTTAAGGTAAAGGAAACACCTATTATAGAAGACGATCAGGAAAAACAAAAGGAAGAGATAAAATACAATATCTTCTCGTTTCCTGTGGCTTCAACCTTTGCACCTGCCAAAGGTAAGGCGGCATCGGTAGATAAGGAAGCAAGGGAGAAATATTACAATAATTACGCAACGCTGGGTGTGGGTAACTATGGTACCATCAATGCCGAATTGTTCGTGACAGAGAATGTGAGTGATACCGACTACATGGGCGGTATGCTGCGCCACCTGTCGTCGCAGGGCGGGATAGATGCTGCAAAGGTTGACGACAAGTATTACAACACCGCACTCGACCTGACCTATGGCAGCCGCCAGCAGGGCTACAACTGGAGTACCGATTTGGGTTACCAGAACCAGGTGTATAACTGGTATGGACTTCCGTTGGAGTATGTCGACTTTGCGCCCGAAACCGTTGCAGAAGTTGACCCTCAGCAAACGTACCATACTTTTTATATCGGAGGTAAAATACAGACCAAGGACAGCTATTTCCATGATGCATCAGCCCAATATAAGCGGTTTTGGGATGCATATGGGTCAGCAGAGAACCGTTTCTTTCTGACACCTTCATTGGATATCCCTATTATGGATGAAAAGATTAAAGTAGATTTCGTTGCCGATTATGTGGGAGGGACTTTTGAAAAAGACATCAATGATGCTGGCGATTTAAGCTACAGCCATTTTAACCTGGGCATACAGCCAAGCCTGTTGTATCAAAAAGAGGATCTTTCGGTACAGCTGGGCGCGGGTATCTTTTACAGCATGGGTAAGATGAACGACGAAACGGACAACAAGTTTTTCGTTTATCCGCAGGTGAAAGCATCGTACAAAGTGGTGGGCGACCTGATGGTAGCCTACGCAGGAGCCGAAGGCACGCTTCGCCAGAATTCGTATGCCGACTTCGTAAGCCAGAACCCGTTCGTATCGCCAACACTTGCTGTTGCCCCAACCGACCAGCAGTATGATATTTATGTAGGACTAAAAGGCAAGCTGGCCAGTACGGTAGCCTACAACATCCGAGGCTCGTACATGAACGAGGACAATAGGGCGTTTTTCGTGAACAATGCCTCGCTTACTTCGTTGGGAGACGATGAAGGCTACTCGTATGGCAACTCTTTCGGGTTGGTGTATGACAGGCTGCAGACGATTAGCTTCTTTGGTGAATTAAAGGCCGATTTCTCTCAGAAAGTGCATTTTGGCATCAACGGAACCTACTACAGCTATTCGACTGACGACCTTGATGAAGCTTTTAATTTGCCGCAAATGAAAGTAGGAGCAAGCCTGGATGTTGACATCACACCTAAATGGTATGCGGGCACAAACATCTTCTTTACAGGTGAAAGGAAAGACGTTGTAATGCTTAATTCAGGCGATCTGGAAACCGTTACCCTGAAGAGCTTCTTCGACCTGAACGCGCACTTGGGCTACAAATACAACGAGCGCCTTATCGGCTTCCTGAAGCTGAATAACATTACCGGCCAGGATTACCAGCGTTGGGTGAACTATCCTGTACAGGGGTTCCAGTTCCTGATTGGGGCATCGTATAAGTTTAATTTTTAAATATTTAAAAGTTTAAAATTGAAAGATTTAAAGATTCGCTTTGCACGGATTTTTAAATCTTTCAATTTTTCAATCTTAAATCTAACATTGAATCTTCTCAAACAAAAAGTACTCGCTTACTATAAGCAGCAGGTGGATGATCGCATCGATGCCTTTCGCGACATGATCGCTGCACTCACCGAAGATGCCTCTAATGATGCTAAAGGTTCAGCAGGTGACAAGCACGAAACGGCGCTCTCCATGATGCATCTGGAGCAGGAAAAGCTCAATCATAAGCTAAAGGAATTTATCGATCAGAAAGCCATTCTAGACAAAATCAACCCCGAGCTTGAATTCCCAAAAGTCGCTTTGGGCAGTTTGGTGAAAGCCAACAACATGCATTTGTTCGTGAGTGCCGCATTACCTAAAATAACGATAGATGGAGTCACTGTAATTGCCTTGTCGCCACAGTCGCCATTAGGCATGAAAATGATGGGGATGGAGCAGGGCGATGAATTTGAGGTGGGTACTACAAATTATATAATTAAGGAAATTTTTTAAGTACATATTATTTATATTTCAAGCTGAACTACCATCCTGTCCGGATGGTTTTTTTTATAATTTGTAACCTACTATGTACAAAAACCGTTTTCGTAATGATAAATTGTTGCTATTTGGTTATTTTAAGTTTTATAATGAAAGTTAAAAGTGTTTTTATGTTTTAAAATTGAAACTAATATTACAATTTTGTCTTACTGAACATAATTAATAAAGGTTGTTCAGTTGCCATTTAAAACAGAAACAAGTATGTGCGGAATTTTAGCAATTATCGGAAAAGGAAAAGACGAGGCATTGGTTAAGCAACTTTCTAAAAGGATGTCGCACCGCGGGCCGGACGAAAGTGACCTTCATGTAACAGAGAAGGGTCATATACTGAGCCACGAGCGCCTTTCGATAATTGACCTGCATACAGGTAAGCAGCCCATTCAGGGTTCAAAGAATGCATGGATGGTACATAATGGCGAAATATATAACCATCAAAAGCTGCGTGAAACCGTGCTGAAGCACCATACATTCAGGACTACTTCAGATTCTGAGGTTATCGTACACCTGTATGAGGAATATGGCTACGATTTCTGTAACCTGCTGGACGGTATGTTCTCCTTCGTGGTGATAGATGGCGACGACTACATTGCAGGCCGTGACCCGCTTGGGATAAAGCCTTTGTATTATGGCCTCGACGAGAGGGGCAGGATTTATTTCTCCTCTGAAATGAAGTCGATTGCCGACCAGTGCCAAACATTCTCAACCTTTCCTCCGGGGCATTACTATACGCCGCAGACAGGTTTTGTAAAATACTACAGGCCGCAGTGGGAGGATGCTGCCAAAGCGGTCGAAGCGGTTGATTATGCCGCCATCCGCGAGTCGCTGACACAAGCTGTTGAGAAAAGGCTGATGAGCGATGTACCCGTAGGTGTACTGCTATCGGGTGGGCTTGACTCTTCCCTAACCTCTTCAATTGCATCAAGGCTGATGAAAGAGAGGGGACAGCTATTGCGTTCGTTCTCGATAGGGCTGGATGCCATGGCACCTGATGCTGTTGCGGCACGTAAGGTAGCGGAGTTTTTATGTACTGAGCATCACGAGATACACTTTACAATAGAACAAGGTATCGAGATTTTGGATAAGCTGATATGGCACCTTGAAACGTATGATGTAACGTCGGTAAGGGCCAGCACGCCGATGTACTTCCTTTCGAAAGCCATTACTGATATGGGCGTGAAAGTAGTGCTGTCGGGTGAGGGTGCCGATGAGGTTTTTGGAGGCTATCTGTATTTCAGGAATGCACCGTCGGCGGCAGCCTTTCAAAAAGAAACCATCGAAAGGGTGCAGAAGCTGTTTACCGCCGACCTGCTAAGGGCCGACAAGAGCACCATGGCACACGGGCTAGAAGCACGCGTACCGTTTTTGGACAAGCAGTTTCTGGAGCTTGCGATCAGGATTAATCCTGAAGATAAACAGCCGAAAACCTACGATGGCGTTGAGAAATACATTTTGCGTAAAGCTTTCGACACGCCGGAACAGCCCTACCTGCCGGATGAGGTGCTGTGGAGGCAGAAAGAGCAGTTTAGTGATGGCGTTGGCTACAGCTGGATTGATACCCTAATTGAATACTGCTCTGCACGAGTTACCGATGAAGAACTGGAAACAGCCGAACAGCGTTTCCCTTACAATACACCTGTTACTAAGGAGGCCTATTTTTACAGGTCTGTTTTCCACAAACATTTCCCGCAAGTGAGCGCGGCGCAAACGGTTAGGAAATGGATACCTAAGTGGCAGGAAAATACAGACCCGAGCGGAAGGGCCAACGCGGCGCACGTACACGCCGATACCGCAATTGCCCAAGTGAAGGCAGAAGCATAATTTCAGGTTTTTTGGAATTTAGTTTGTTTGTTTGTAGAAAAACGCCCCGACGAGCCGGGGCATTTTTTGTTTCTGTACATAAAAAATAAACCGTGACAATTTGACATTTTATTTCTTTTGGCAATACTTTTGCATTTCGCTTTAGCGAACCATTCGAAAATTTAATGTTTAAGAAAATATTTAAAAATATGAGCCAGGAGAATTCTGAAAATGTGGAGAAAGACTTAACGCAGGAAGAATTGATCAATGATGCCGAAAACACCGAAACTACTGCCGAAGCGGGCATACCGTCTGCTGAGGAATTGACCGAGGAGCAAAAGCTCAGGGAAGAGGTAGCTAAGGAAAAAGATAAGTTTTTACGCCTGTTTGCCGAATTTGAAAACTACAAGAAAAGGACATCCAAAGAGAGGCTGGACCTGTTTAAGACTGCCAACCAGGAAGTTTTACAGGCGCTTTTGCCGGTAATGGACGATTTTGACAGGGCGCTGGCACAAATTGCAAAGTCGGAGGATGAGGTGCTGCTAAAAGGGGTAGAGCTGATTCATAACAAATTGAAAGACACTTTGGTATCCAAAGGCCTTGAGCAGGTAGAGGTAAAGGCAGGCGATGCTTTTGATGCAGATTTTGCCGAAGCAATCACACAAATACCCGCGCCATCACCGGAACTTAAGGGCAAGATTGTTGATGTGGTAGAGAAAGGCTACAAGCTGGGCGATAAGATAATCCGTTTCCCTAAAGTAGTGATAGGTAACTAAGCCGTTAAAACAGACAGAGATGAAAAAAGATTATTACGAAATACTGGGAATCGAAAAAGGCGCGACTGCGGAGCAGATAAAGAAGGCGTACCGCAAAAAAGCCATCGAATACCATCCTGACAAGAACCCGGGCGATAAGCAGGCCGAGGAAAACTTTAAAGCGGCTGCGGAGGCTTATGAAGTGCTTAGCGATGCCGACAAGAAGGCACGTTATGACCAGTTTGGCCATTCTGCTTTTGAAGGCGGCGGCGGATTTGGCGGCGGTGGCATGAACATGGACGACATTTTCAGCCAGTTTGGCGATATATTCGGCAGTGCGTTTGGTGGTGGCTTCAGCGGAGGATTTGGCGGCGGTTTTGGCGGCGGAGGCGGCCAGCGCAGGATGAAAGGATCCAACCTTCGCATTAAGGTAAAGATGACCCTTGAAGAGGTTGCCAATGGGGTTGAAAAGAAGGTAAAGGTAAAAAGGAAGGTACAGGCCAAAGGTGTTACCTATAAAACATGCCCAACCTGTAATGGTGCCG
This sequence comes from Flavobacterium sp. MFBS3-15, assembly GCF_026107645.2. Lineage (GTDB taxonomy): Bacteria > Bacteroidota > Bacteroidia > Flavobacteriales > Flavobacteriaceae > Flavobacterium. The sequence goes on from NZ_JAPCHV010000004.1 coordinate 125,986, forward strand.
GACAGGTAATGAAGGTGACGAATACAATTTTGGGCAGGATGCAGACGGCTACTGCGTGCCACCATTGTGGCGGTACCGGCCAAATAATAGATTCAAAACCTGGCCAGGCCGACGCTCAGGGCATGATATTGGAGGATGAGACGGTATCGATCAAGATACCTGCCGGCGTGGTGGATGGTATGCAGTTGAAGGTAAGCAATAAAGGTAATGATGCGCCGGGCAGCAACAGCATTCCGGGCGACCTTATCGTGGCCATTGAGGAAGTTGAGCACGAAACACTGAAGCGTGAAGGCGAAAACCTGCACCTCGATCTTTACATCAGTTTTGCCGAAGCAGCACTCGGAACGTCGAAAGATATTGACACTGTGAACGGTAAAGTGAGGATAAAACTCGAGGAAGGCATCCAGTCGGGCAAGATTTTAAGGCTAAAAGGCAAGGGAATACCAAGCGTGAACAGTTATGGTACGGGTGACCTGCTTGTGCATGTAAATGTCTGGACTCCAAAGACTTTGTCAAAAGAGCAGCGACATTTTTTTGAGAAATATCTTACAGATGAAAACTTTATTCCGCAACCGGAAAAATCCGATAAATCTTTTTTTGAAAAAGTTAAGGATATGTTTTCATAATTTAAGAAATTATTATACATTTGAAATTCACTAGGTAACTAGTGGATTTTTCTTTTTCATAGCAATTTTTCCCATCCTCATCGCAAGATAAGGGTGGGTTTTTTTATGAAACAGCTAAAAGTAGTTTTACCCTACCTGAAAAATAAACTTTTTTTAAAAATAATTTCATCATTAGTTTTTGTCGGTTCCCTAAAATACCCTAAAAGTATCTTTTTAAGGAGATTTTGCGGCCCGTGTCATATGATTTTAGGGTATATGTCATGCGATTTTAGGGGTTGTGTAAGGCGACATTATGAACTTTTTCCGTCATTATTCACCATATATTGGTATTTTTACGATCACAATCAATAAAACGGAATGGAACCAATTTTAGAAGTAAGAAATGTTGTAAAGCAATATGGTGACTACACCGCGCTCAACAGCGTTTCGCTACAGGTACCGCGCGGCAGCATTTACGGACTGCTTGGCCCCAACGGCGCGGGGAAGACCTCACTCATACGCATCATCAACCAAATCACCATGCCCGACAGCGGCGAAGTTTTCCTCGATGGCGAAAAGCTGGCCCCGCACCACATCAGCCACATCGGTTACATGCCGGAGGAACGCGGCCTTTATAAAACCATGAAGGTGGGGGAGCAGGCATTGTACCTGGCCCAGCTCAAGGGCCTTTCTAAAAAGGAAGCCAAAGCCCAGCTCGAATACTGGTTCGAAAAGCTGGAAATACAGGGCTGGTGGAACAAGAAGATACAGGAACTCTCCAAGGGGATGGCCCAAAAGATACAGTTTGTGGTAACGGTGCTGCACCAACCCAAATTGCTGATATTCGATGAGCCGTTCAGCGGGTTTGACCCGGTGAATGCCAACCTGATCAAGGATGAGATACTCGGCCTGCGCGATAAGGGCGCTACCATCATCTTCTCGACGCACCGCATGGAGAGCGTAGAGGAAATGTGCGACAACATCGCCCTCATCCACCAATCCAACAAGCTTATTGAGGGCAACCTTATCGATGTGAAGAAACAGTACCGCAGCAACACTTTTGAAGTGGGCATCGCGCCGGGCAACATAGAGCAATTCTTTGCCGACATGGCGCTGAACACCCCATACACGAGCGAGAAGGCCAGCTTCAGGACTCTTGACGACGAACTGAAATTGCAGATAACCGTTCCGAAAGGCGCGACCCCGAAAGAGCTGTTGCAATACCTTATGAGGCATGGCGACGTGACCTACTTTGTAGAGAAGATACCGAGCGTGAACGATATATTCATCCAAACCGTAAGCAAAAGATAATGAGCCTTTCCCTGATCATAAAAAGAGAATTCAACGCCAAGGTGCGTAACAAGTCATTCATAGTGATGACGTTCCTGAGCCCGATGCTGTTTGTCGCCATGGGCTGCCTCATTGCTTACCTGACCAGCGTGAACAACGACGTAGTAAACAAAGTCGCCATTCACGATGCCAAAGGCTGGCTGCATGATGAGCTGAAAAGCACCGACCACCTGAAATATACCGACCTCTCGGCTATGCCACTGGAGCTGGCGAAAAAAGAGGCTTCGGAAAGTTATGAAGGGTTTGTATACGTTCCGGCTGTAGACGACATTACCCAGCTGACCACTAAGGTAGAATACCTTTCGAACGATACTCCGAACCTTGAGCTGGTGGGGAACATTGAAGATGCCATCGATGATAAAGTGACAAGGCACAACCTGAAGGTGCTCAACTTCGACTATGAAAAGATTGAGCAGGCCAAAGCGGAAGCAAATATCCACCTGAGCAAATTTTCAGGCGAGGAAAGCCATAAAGAAGGCAGCTACCTCAAAATGGGCCTCGGCGCCGCGATGGGCTACCTTATCATGATGTTCATCATCATTTATGGCAATATGGTTATGCGCAGCGTGATAGAGGAAAAAACCAACCGCATCATTGAGATAATCATCTCTTCGGTAAAGCCTTTCAGGCTGATGATGGGCAAGATCATCGGGACATCGCTAGCGGGGGTTTTGCAGTTCATCATCTGGGCTGTCCTCGGGGTTAGCTTGTTTTTGCTGCTCACGATGGTTTTTGACATAAAAGTGGGTGCTGCGGCAAATACGGCGGCTGTGCAACAGGCTTCTCAGGAGGCCATGAGCGACGCGCAGTTGTATTTTAGCGAGTTCACCAAGCTGCCGCTAGCCACAATGTTCACAGGATTCCTGGTATATTTCATAGGCGGTTTTTTCCTGTACAGCTCCATTTATGCGGCAATCGGCGCGGCTGTGGACAGTGAGACCGACTCGCAGCAATTCCTTTTGCCTATCATCCTTCCGCTGATGCTTGGCGTTTATGTAGGCTTTTTCAGCGTAATCAGCGAACCCCATGGCACGGTGGCAACCGTATTTTCCATGATACCGCTTACCTCCCCGATAGTCATGCTGATGCGTATACCGTTCGGCGTACCGTTGTGGGAAATCCTTTTATCGGTAGCCATATTGTTTGCGACATTTTTCGGGGTAGTGTGGTTCGCGTCTAAAATATACCGCATCGGTATCCTGATGTATGGCAAAAAGCCAACGTACAGGGAGATATTCAGGTGGCTGAAATATTAGAGTCATTCGTCCAGAAAAATAGTGTTAACTGCATAAAAAAATAACAGTATATAATTCTTTGTTGATCTTGCAAAAGTGATTTCTGTAATTAGAGTAAACGTACATAATAGAAAGAAAACTTCTTAAACCACGGATTATGGATAAATATTTTAGAAAAGCAATTTGGCTTTTAATGTTATTATTGTCTATATCATTCTATGCTCAAAAAGACGTCACGCAATTTCTTGACATACCTGTTGATGGTTTTAAAGCTGAAATGGTTCAGAAATTAAAATCTAAAGGATTTGTAAAAAATCGAGATGAAGATGGTATTTTAGATGGAGATTTCAATGGTGTAAAGGTTAAGATAAGCGTTGGGACGAATAATAATAAGGTTTGGCGAATTGCAGTTATAGATGTCAATCCCACAAACGAGACAAATATCAAAATTCGATTTAATAATCTAATTCAACAGTTTCAGAATAACAAAAGATATTCACCTCAGTCAGATACGACGATAGCAAAATATATAATTCCTAAAACTGAAGATATTTCTTACGAGATGTCAATAAAAAATAAACGATATGAAGCTGTTTTCTATCAAAAGTCAATAAAACATGACTCTTTGATTAAAGAAATAGAATTGCTTATGAATAAAAGTTCTCTCAATGAAAAAGAGAAACAGAGATTGGAAGATTTAAATGTTGAAATATCTTATGAGTCATTGAATAGTCTCAATAAGACAGTTTGGTTTTTGATTATTGAGGATTATGGTGAATATCGTATAGCGATGTTTTATGATAATGAGTATAACAAAGCTAATGGTGAAGGGCTTTAATCACAAAAGCCCTTAAAAAAATATATTATTTATTCGTATTAATCTTCGGCTAATAATAGTCTTTGCTAAATATGACTAATTAAATACCAAATTGTCAATTTGGAAAATATAATTATATAAAATAAATTTATACAGATTGGCAACAGAAAAGCCAACAGAAAATAATAAATACAAAGAATGTCCAAAATACTCATAATAGAAGACGAAGCCGCCATCCGCAGGGTGCTGGGCAAGATACTTTCTGAAGAAAGCGATACCTACAAAGTAGAGGAAGCCGAAGACGGGCAGTCAGGGCTTGAAAAAATTAAGAACGATGATTACGACCTGGTGCTGTGCGACATCAAGATGCCCAAGATGGATGGCGTTGAGGTACTGGAAGCCGTTAAGAAGATAAAGCCCGAGATACCGTTCGTGATGATCTCGGGGCATGGCGACATAGAGACCGCCATCAATACGATGCGCCTCGGGGCTTTCGATTACATATCGAAGCCGCCCGACCTGAACCGCCTGCTCAATACCGTTCGCAACGCGCTTGACCGCAAGGTGCTTGTGGTGGAGAACAAGATGCTGAAAAAGAAGGTAAGCAAAAACTACGAAATGGTAGGCAGCAGCGAACCCATCAACCATATCAAGGAGATCATAGAAAAAGTAGCGCCAACCGATGCGCGCGTGCTGATCACCGGGCCAAACGGAACGGGTAAGGAACTCGTAGCCCACTGGCTCCACGAAAAGAGTGAGCGCGCTGCTGCGCCTTTCATCGAGGTGAACTGCGCAGCCATCCCGTCGGAACTTATAGAGAGCGAACTTTTCGGCCATGTGAAGGGCGCTTTTACCAGCGCGGTGAAAGACCGTGCGGGCAAATTTGAAGCCGCGGACAAGGGTACTATATTTCTTGATGAGATAGGCGACATGAGCCTGCCTGCACAGGCCAAGGTACTGCGTGCCTTGCAGGAAAACATGATACAGCGCGTAGGTGCCGAGAAAGATATTAAGGTAGATGTGCGCGTGGTGGCGGCAACCAACAAAGACCTGAAAAAGGAAATTGCCGAAGGGCGCTTCCGGGAGGATTTGTACCACCGCCTTGCCGTAATCCTGATAAAGGTTCCGGCGCTCAATGAAAGGAGGGACGATATCCCAACCCTCATCAATCACTTTGCCGAAAAAATTGCCTCGGAACAGGGCAGCGCGCCGAAGAAGTTTGCAGCGGATGCGATAAAGCTGCTGCAGGAATATGACTGGACGGGCAACATCCGCGAGCTGCGTAACGTGGTGGAACGCCTTATCATCCTTGGCGGAAGCGAAATATCGGAGACCGACGTGAAACTGTTCGCAAGCAAATAGCGAGATGAAAAGCACAGCCTTATACGTGTTTCTTTTGTTGCTTTTGGCGAATGCCGCGATGGCGCAGGATTACCTGGAGCAGATGAAGCGGTATGACCTGTCGAAAGTCATTAACCCCGACAGCATTAGCGACGACAGCCGCGAAATGGTTGAGCATGTCGATCCGCATGGCTTTATAGGCGACAATTTTCAGCGCTTCCAGATTCATTTTACCTCATTCAAAAAGAGCAAGGCCAATCCGTTGGTATATGAGGTAAAAGGCAAGACAAGGGTTAAGGGGAATGTATGCAGCTTTACGGGAGCCATTGAAATTACTGCGGCAGGCTATGACGGTTCGCTTCAGGAGTTTATGGATCCGGATTACAAAGGTATCTCTCTAATAAGCGCTGTAACACTTTATGAGGACAAGTCCGGGGCAGGGTCGGGTGTCATTAAAGGGACATTGGTTACCGATGCCGTTTTTAATGGTAAGGACAAACCTGAATACAATGCGCTCATGCTGATGTCCGACGGTTACAGGAATAACCAGTTTACCGGAGAGTGGACCAGCTATAAAACGGGCTTATCTAAAAAATGCAACTGGGGCGACTACAGGATACCCGAAAGCGGCGACCTCGACTGGGGTGCTGGAGAGTTTATGGTCAATGGGAAATTTAAAGGCAATGGCTGGGAGAGCTATTATGATGCCTATTGCTGCAATCCCGACTGGCCTGAAACGATAGCCGCCAGGAAGAAGGAAGCCGAGGAATGGTGGAAGTGAGTAAATTTGAAACAGATTATTATAGTACGTAACGTGCGGTCATTGCGAGGAGGCACGACGAAGCAATCTTTCCTTGCGAACACAGAGTTTGAAGCGTCGCTTCACTATGTGCGTATATGCCTCTCTCAGGTGACAGCTATGAATCCTATGTTTCTATGTGGTTAAATTTGACAGCATAAGGAATTTGTTGAATTTGTTGGCTAAAAAAAAGTATATGAAATTAAAAAAGATACATCCGGGCCTGGCACAGTCGCTTGAAGAGGCCGGCCTTACGGAACCTACAGCATTACAGAAGGAAACCTTCGGCACCATAAAGAGCGGTGTCGACCTTGTGCTTTCGGCCGGACCGGAAGAAGCCAAGACGACCACTATGGTGATCCATGTGATCCAAAGACTGGAAAAGGAATTCCAGGAGTCGCCGCGCGCCCTCATTTTTGTAAAGGACAAGGCAAAAGTGCTTGAAGTAATGGAGATGTTCAAAACCTACGGCGACCATACCGACCTTCGCGTGTACGGCGTGCATGATAAAGGCGACATTGACTATGACAAAAACCAGATATCGCTGGGTATTGATGTGCTGGTGGGGACACCGGTACGACTGGCCGAAATGTTTTCGTCTGCCGGATATGACATCAACCAGCTGAAAATGTTTATCATTGACGACGCCGATGAGATACTAAAGCTACGCCATGATACCCGCATTGAGAGGATATCGAACGGCATTGCCAAAACCCAGCGCCTGTTTTTTACCAATACCATTACCGACAGGGTGGAATCGCTTGCCGACAGGATCATGATCGAACCATTGTTCTATGAGTTTGACGGGGAGGAAGAAGAGGAAGATTGGGAAGAGGATGAAAGCCGGCAATAATACGTTTAAAATTTATACGCCTGTAAAGAAGTTTTACCCGAAAGGTAATCTTGTGGGATATTTAGCATCTTTCTTTGGTATACTTGGCATCTTAAGCTGTATCATTTCCCGTATAACCCAAAGTGATATAGCTTTGATAATTGGATTGGTGTCTACGACCTGTATGCTACTGATTTTTATTGGCTGCATTCCTTTGGCTATTAGCGCAACATTTCGTTATCAAACACTTCCCGGCGATTTAAATGGTAAGGTTACATTTAATATAGATGACATAACCGTAAATGATAAATTGTTTGAATTAGATAAAATATCAAAAATTACGTTTTCCCTAGTTGATTATAAAGGCCTATATATTGGGCGCCGCGGAGGGCTAGACGGCAGGAAGTCACAGGGCATAGAAAATACATTCAGCCTGTATATAAATGATAATGAAATAACGTATCAATTCCAACTTCTTTATAAAGGCCAAATCAAAGAGATAAGGGAGCAACTCATTCAGTATCACCTTGCAGGCAAACTCCATTTTTTGCATCTCACTGATCTTTTAGAAATTACTAAGTATGAGGAAATCCAGGAGTTTAAGCAGCAATTGCCCACAGGCTTAAAATAATAAAGCCCCCGCATAGCGGGGGCTCGTTATTTAAACTCATAAGGCATTATATCAAAAACTGCACGATCCTGCCGGCTTTCGTCAGCATTTCCACGCGTATCTTCTGGTTGGGCCTTTTGTTTTCCAGCACTTTGGATACGCTTTCAATATCCATCGCCTTCATGTTCCCGATGCGCAGGATGATGCCGTCCTTCAGCTCGTCATAATACGGCATCCATTCTTCATCGGTAATTTCCTTGATCTTAACGCCGTAATCTATTTTCAGTTCTTTCTTTTCGGCATCGGTTACGTCTTCCAGTTCAAGGCCGTCATAGGTAAAGCTGTTGATTTCGTTCTTAGACAGTTTTACCGGTATAGTCATAATTTTGCCATTGCGGTTTACGGCCACTTTTACAACGTCGTTAGGGCGTTTGGTCACAATGGATGCGTTGATGTCGGCAAAGCCGTTGATGTCTTTATCTTCGATCTTTACGATGATGTCGCCTTTTTTAATCCCTGCTTTCTTGGCCCCCGACTCGGCAATCACATCATTCACGTAGAAGCCTTTGGTCTCGTCAATGCCCAGGTCTTTGGCGAGGGCGCTGTTCAGCTCGCCGCCTTTTACGCCAAGCGCACCGCGCTGCACATTCCCAAACTGCATGAGGTCTTCAATTATTTTCCTTGTAATGTTGGAAGGTACGGCAAACGAGTATCCCACATAGGAGCCCGTCATCGAAGAGATCATGGTGTTGATGCCCACCAGTTCGCCGCGGGTGTTTACCAGTGCGCCGCCGCTGTTTCCGGGGTTCACGGCCGCATCGGTCTGGATGAACGATTGTATGCCGTCCTTGCTCAGGTTACGGGCTTTCGCCGAAACGATGCCTGCCGTTACGGTGCTGGTAAGATTGTACGGGTTACCTACGGCAAGCACCCATTCGCCCACCTTGATGTCGTCGGAATTGCCGAATGTGGCAAACGGAAGCTTGTCTTTGGTCTCGACCTTTAGCAGGGCAATGTCCATTTTGGAGTCGGTTCCCACAAGTGTTGCCTTATAGGATTGGTTATTGTTTAGCGTCACCTCAAGCTCGGAAGCATTTTGTACCACGTGGTTGTTGGTCACGATGTAGCCATCCTCGGTGATGATGACCCCGGATCCGGTACCCACCTGCTGGTACTGCTGCCCGCCGCCACCCGACCCGAACATGAAGTCCCACGGGCTGGCTGCCCTTGTTGCATAGGACGTGTTCTTAACGTGGACAACGGTGTGCACGGCCTTGTCGGCAGCCGCGGTAAAATCAACCGGGTTGGCACCGTTATAGCTAACGTTGCGTGTATAATTTTCAGGAGCTATTGATAAGGCAGATGAGGGTGTGTCGTTATCAAATACCAATTTGTAAGCTCCAAGGGTAGTGGCGCCGCTGAGCAGCCCTACAAGCAATAAGCCTGAAATTTTTTTCATAGTGAAACAGTATTTAATTTTTATTGATAAAACATATAGTGATGCGGTTGGGCCGCCATCAGGGATGTCATTAATATTCGTACTTTTGTGGTAATAATTGCAGCAATGAAACTTACATTCCACAAATACCAGGGCACGGGCAACGACTTTGTGATGGTAGACAACCGCGATAACATATTTCCCAAAAATGATACCAAACTCATCGGCCACCTGTGCGACCGCAGGTTTGGCATCGGTGCCGACGGGCTGATACTACTGGAGAACGACGATGTCACCGATTTTCGTATGGTGTATTACAATTCCGATGGGAATGAAAGCACCATGTGCGGGAATGGGGGCAGGTGCATTGTGGCCTTTGCCAGTGCGCTCGGCCTAATTGAGGACGAAACGGAGTTTACCGCCATCGACGGCCGCCACCACGCAACCATTGCTGATGACGGCACGGTTTCACTGCACATGAAGGACGTACATACAGTTTCGGTATATGAAAATTATGTGTTCTTAGACACCGGATCACCGCACCATGTGGAACTTGTAGACGACCTGCAGGGCCTCGACGTGAAAAAAGTGGGCGCCAGCATCCGCTACAGCGGGCTATATGGTGACAAAGGCTCCAACGTAAATTTTGTAATGCCTGCGGGGACTGACAAATTTGCAGTGCGTACCTATGAGCGCGGGGTAGAAGACGAGACACTCTCCTGCGGTACAGGGGTTACCGCTGTGGCCATTGCCATGAAAGTGCTGGATAAGGCCGGTGCCAATGCCATAAAACTGGAAACGCCCGGCGGGGAGCTGGAGGTGTCATTCGTGCAGCAAGAGGGCAAACAGTTTAAGGAGATTTACCTGAAAGGGCCTGCAACGTTTGTGTTTAACGGCGACATCGAATGGTAACCCTCACAGGAAATACCATTTACCTTAGGGCGCTCGAACCGGAGGACCTCGAATTCATATACCGACTGGAAAACAATGAACCCATTTGGGAGGTAAGCAACACGCAAACCCCATACAGCCGCTTCCTGATACGGCAGTACCTCGAGAATGCCCACCAGGACATTTATGAGGCAAAACAGCTGCGGCTGGCCATTTGCAAAAAGGACAGCTTTGATGCCATTGGGCTGATTGACCTCTTTGACTTCGACCCTGTGAACCAAAGGGCAGGTGTGGGCATCATTATCGAAGAGGAAGGCAACCGCAATTCAGGCTTTGGGAAAGAGGCACTGGGCTTGCTGATCGGCTACGCTTTACAAAAATTACAACTACATCAATTATACGCAAATATTGATCCTGCAAATGTTGCAAGTGTATCGCTTTTTGCTAATTTTGGCTTCCAATTGGCAGGTATAAAAAAGGACTGGCTCAGGAGGGAGAACACCTATCATGACGAAGCATTGTACCAGCTTATCCGTTAACTTTAAAATTATATTACCTTGAAATTAAGAAAGATAATCGGCATCTTTTCGCTGGTTGTGGTTACCGCCGGAACCATTTACGGCTATATATTGTATAAGCAGATATTTTCTGCCAATACTAAATTCAATGATGACCGTGTAGCGGTGTTCATCCCCACCGGCTCTTCTTTTGAAGAAGTGCAGAAACTGGTAGCGCCTTACATTGAAGACATGGACAAGTTCAATGCTGTGGCCGACAAGAAATCCTATCCTGATAATATCAAGTCCGGTAAGTTCATCCTGAAAAAGGGAATGAATACCAACGACATCATCAACTCGCTGCGCCAGCCGGTAACGGTAAACATTTCCTTCAACAACCAGGAGACCCTGCAAAGGGCAGTGGGCCGCATTGCACAGCAAATCGAGCCGGACAGCCTGGCATTGCTAAAAGCATTTACAGATAAGAAATTCCTTGATGAGAATGGCTTTACCGAAGACAATGTACTGAGCATCATGATCCCGAATACTTACGAGTTTTTCTGGAATACATCAGCAACGAAAGTGAGGGACAAGATGGCAAAGGAATACAGGAAATTCTGGACTCAGGAGAGGGAGGCCAAAGCCGCAGCGCTCAACCTTACACCACTACAGGTATCTGCACTGGCTTCTATAGTACACAAGGAAACTGCGAAAGCCGATGAGAGACCGCGTGTGGCCGGTGTATACCTGAACCGCCTTCAAAAAGGCATGAAGCTCGAAGCCGACCCAACTGTTATCTATGCCATCAAAAAGGAGTCGGGTGACTTTGACCAGGTAATTAAGAGGGTTTTATACAAGGACCTTGTGATTGACTCTCCTTATAATATGTATAAATATGAAGGGCTGCCGCCGGGGCCTATCGCGATGCCCGATATTACTGCCCTCGATGCAGTGCTCAACCCTGAAAAGCATAACTACATTTATTTCTGTGCAAGCGTGACTAATTTTGGCTACCATGAGTTTGCCGTGACAGCTGCCCAGCACGAAGTAAACCGACAAAAGTACGTTGCGTGGGTGGAGAAAATGGGAATTAAGAGGTAAAAACCTTACAGAATATTATAACAAATCCCGGTAAAAAAGTTTTTTTTCCGGGATTTTTTTATGCTGTGGATAGCGAAAAAGAATGACCGCTAAACTCTTTGTTTAGGGGGAGTTAGGGTTAATTTCTTACTTAATTTACATACATAACGTTTTGTTAAAACGGGGTTAAAACATAAGTAGTTGTAAATCAAGTGTATATTTTGAGTATATTTGCGGCTGTGAAATTCATGAGGTGACAGATCATGAGAAAAAACAACAAATGATAAAGAAATGGGCATACTTTTTAGGTTTAACCTTATTCATCACACTAGTTAGTTCAGGCTTCAAAGTTAAAGAAGCGAAACAATTCGGTAAAATCGATGGCTTTCATTTAGCCGATAACGAGATTACCACCTATACGGTTCCAACGGTAGACGAAACAGTACATGTTAACCTTCGTTTCCCCTTCACCGGAAAATCATATACGGGATTCAAGCAGGCAATTGCCATAAAAGAATCACAGGGCCTTTACAAGCTTGTTAACCGCTACGGTTACATGGGTAAATACCAGTTCGGCAAATCAGCGCTTCGCGCCCTTGGCATTACCGATACAAAAGCTTTCCTTAACACTCCGCACATACAGGAACGCGCTTTCAGGGCACTGCTTTCAAAAAATAAATGGGAGCTCCGCAATGAAATAAGCAAATATGACGGAAAGGTCATCAGGGGAGTCCAGATTACGGAATCCGGGTTGCTGGCTGCGGCACACCTTGCAGGCGCAGGGTCTGTAAAAGCCTTTTTGAAAAGCAATGGAAAAAATGGGTTCCGTGATGGTTTCGGGACTTCACTGAAAAGCTATATTAAGCGCTTTGGAGGTTACGATACATCGGCCATCATTGCCCATCCCGAACCAAAAGTAAAACTGGATTAAAAAACCGGTCGAGGATAAAAAAATAAGCCCCTGCATCGCGGGGGCTTATTTTTTTGCGTTCTCAAACTGCTTTTCCATTTGTGAAAGCATTTCGTTTTGTTCTCCAATTAATGCCTTTATCTTACGTTGTGACAATAGAGTATTTGAGGATTTGATCCTAACGAATTTTTTCTCGGAAAGGTGTGTTGCATGGTTTTTCTTTAATTGTTTAAGAAATTGGCCGTAGGTCATATCTTCAGCCAGTTTCTCGTCCTGGCTGTCATGCAGCATCAGGTATTGGGTGACAGCGTTCTGCAGGTTTAAGGATTTTTTCCTAACCTCCCTGAAACTCAATAATAAAACTTTTTTCCTGCTGTTGTCCTTGTTGTTTTTATTTATGAAGTAAGTGATGAGTGCAACAAGGAACACCCCTGCGATTAAGATCTCCGGTATGTAAGACATAATATAGATGCTTTGTTGGAGCGCTAAATTATGACAATATTTATCAAATGATTTATGTAGAAGGTTAGGAATTTAATAACTTTTTAATTTTTTAGGATTTGCAATCAATTGCCGTGTATGATTTTATTTTAACAAAAAAATATAGTATTTATTTTAATTATCCCTATTTTTTTACGTAGGTAATTACTTGCTAATTATTATTGCTTGTTTTATTTCAATATTGGTCGGATTAGTAATTTTTCTGCGTTACAGTGAGGACTAAAAATTCACTTATTCCTAACCTGCCGTTAATCTTTTTTGGCAAGATTCTTTCGGAGTTATAGCCTAAAACTTATGGATGATGAAAATACACGGCCTGTTGTGCAGGTCGGCTTTTTCCTTTTTCCACTGGGCAATAGTTTTGGTCTTGATATATTCGGTAGGGAGGGTAATGTCTGCCGCAATGCACAGGTGTGTGTTAGGCTGTAGTGTGTTTACAATATCTTCCAGGAATTTGTTGTTCCGGTAGGGTGTTTCCATAAAGATTTGCGATTGACTTTTATCCTGCGAAAGCTTTTCGAGGTTTTTCAGCGCGCTTTTCTTCTCGGATTTGTCAATCGGAAGGTATCCGTTGAACGCAAAGCTCTGCCCGTTCATGCCCGATGCCATCATGGCCAGCAGGATGGAGGAGGGGCCTGTCAGCGGAACTACCTGAATGCCTTTTTCGTGGGCAAGCTTTACAATAACCGCACCCGGGTCGGCAACGCCGGGGCATCCCGCTTCCGACATTAACCCTACATTTTTCCCTTCAAGGCACGGCTTTATGAAGCCTGAATGTTCTGACGGCTCGGTGTGCTTATTAAGAACCGAAAGCTTCAGGTCGGGTTGTTTTTTTGTGGGAAGTATTGCTTTAATGAAACGCCTGGCGGTCTTTTCGTTTTCTACAATATAATGGTCGATGAACTCAATGGTGCGTGCCACTGTTTCCGGAAGTACCTGTTTCGGGTCGGCGTCATCACCAAGCGGCACTGGGATCAGGTAAAGCTTTCCTAAGGTCATGCGTGTTGTTTTATGAGTTTTTCCGCTACCAGTTCACAGGCTTTATCCAGCATGTCATATACTTTGTCAAAGCCTTTTTGCCCGCCATAATAAGGGTCGGGCACATCAATGCCCTGCCCGGGATATATCTCGTCCATCATCAGCTTTACTTTGGCCTTTGCCGCAGGATTGGGTGCTAACCGGGTAACATCTCGCAGGTTGGAGCTGTCCATGACATAGATATGGTCAAACTCGGTAAAGTCAGATTGCCTGATCTGTCGTGCTTTCTGGCAGCTGATATCCAGCCCGCGGTTCTTGGCAGTAAGTACCGACCGCTCGTCGGGCTGCTGCCCGGCATGCCAGTTTCCTGTGCCTGCGGAGTCGACAAGGAATTTATCTGCAGGTAGTTTGGATTGCAGGATGCCTTCTGCCAAAGGAGATCGGCAAATGTTCCCGAGGCAAACCATCAATACCTTAACCATTTGTTATATGGATAATTTCTTGTTGATGTCGTCTACAAATTTCCTGAACTGTTTGTCGGTAGTCACAAGGTTGTCTACCGTTTTGCAGGCATGCAGTACGGTTGCGTGGTCACGGTCGCCTATCTGCGAGCCAATGTTGGCTAATGATGCCTTGGTAAACTTCTTGGCAAAGAACATGGCAAGCTGCCTGGCCTGCACCACATGGCGCTTCCTGGTCTTGGATTGCAATGTGTCCACATCCAGCTGGAAATAATCAGATACTACTTTTTGTATGTAATCGATGGATATTTCGCGCTTTACATTCTTCACGAACTTTTCCACAACGGTCTTTGCAAGCTCAAGAGTAACTTCGCGCTTATTGAATGATGACTGGGCTATCAGCGATATGATGGCGCCTTCCAGTTCGCGCACGTTGCTCTTGATGTTCTTGGCGACATACTCAATGATCTCATCAGGCATTTCCACACCGTCACGATATAGTATGTTGTTAAGGATGGAGATCCTTGTTTCATAATCCGGCTGGTGCAGCTCGGCCGAAAGCCCCCACTTAAAGCGGGAAAGCAGTCGCTGCTCTATGTCCTGCATGTCAACAGGCGCCTTGTCGGATGTAAGGATTACCTGCTTGCCGTTTTGGTGCAGGTGGTTGAAGATGTGGAAAAACACATCCTGTGTACCCGTCTTGCCCGAGAGGAACTGGACATCGTCAATGATAAGCACGTCTATCAACTGGTAGAAGTGGATAAAGTCGTTGCGCGTGTTCCTTTTTACGGAGTCGATATATTGTTGCGTGAATATTTCGGCAGAAATATACAGCACGGTCTTTTCAGGGTATTTGTCCTTTATTTCAATGCCTATGGCGTGGGCGAGGTGTGTTTTGCCCAAACCTACACCGCCAAATATAAGGAGTGGGTTAAATGATGTACCGCCCGGTTTATTGGCTACGGCCAAACCTGCCGAACGCGCCAGCCTGTTGGAGTCGCCTTCGAAAAAGTTGTCAAAGCTGTAGTTGGCATTCAGTTGCGACTCGATTTTGAGGTTCCTGATGCCCGGGATAATGAAAGGATTTTTAAGTTCCGGATTCTTGTTCTGTAACGGTACGTCAACCTCCTGGGGTTTTACCGGCGAGCGATGGGCGCTTGGCAACTGCTCCGTAAAAGGCTGCTTGTTGCCATAAGTGTTTTCCATCTTGATTTTATACAGTAACTTTGCTCCGTTTCCGAGTTCTTTGGTAAGTGCGACCTTGAGTAACTTTACGTAATGCTCCTCCAGCCACTCATAAAAGAATTTGCTGGGTACTTGTATGTACAAAGCGTTATCGGCCAACTCAACTGCCTTTATCGGTTCGAACCAGGTCTTGTAGGCCTGATCCTGTATATTGTCTTTTATGAAAACAAGACAGTTGTCCCATACCGATTGCGCAGTTTTTGTCATACACACTGAATTTTAGATGTTTATAAAAGGTTGTCTTACAAATTGGAAAGAATGATTTTTCAATCCGTTCGGGAGAACAAATATGGAGACAAAAAATTGTAAAAAAAAATTGTTTCCGTATTGATTTTTCTGAAAAAAAATTGTAAGCATAATTTAGATTAATTTAATACAAAATTAACATTTTTACTTTATGGATTTTCACGAATTTAACGTACGTGTCAGGTATGCCGAAACCGACCAGATGGGAGTGGTTTACCACGGTAATTATGCGCAATATTTCGAAATGGGTCGGGTTGAATGGCTTCGAAATCTTGGAGTTAGCTATGCCGACATGGAAAAAGGCGGCATTATGCTGCCGGTAGTGTCGCTGACTATGAACTATAAAAAACCGGCCCGGTATGACGACCTTCTGCGGATTCGTACCATTATGAAAAAATTAACATCTGTTAAGATAGAATTTGACTACGAAATATACAACGAAATAGGCGAGTTATTAACAACGGGGAATTCCGTTCTTGTATTTGTAAGCATGGAAACCGGGCGCCCTGTTTCACCGCCTGATTATATTGTTGAGAAGGTAAATTCAATCAAAAAATAGTTTTCAGCCTGCTTGGCGGAATGATACCCCATACAAATTACCAAATGCCTCTTCGACAGACGGGGCATTTTTTTTGCGGGTGCTTATTACGATTTCACAATCCATTTCCATCTTTTGTGAAACGATCCCCAGGTTCTTTTCCTTTATCACGCGCATTACCTTATTCATGTCCTGGTAGCCGAATTTTACGGTATAATGAACGTCTATGGTTTTCTCCACGATTTCAGATGCTTCGAGCGCTATTTGCGCGCCGGTTCTGTAAGCCGAGATAAGACCGCCCACACCCAGCTTTATGCCGCCAAAGTAACGTACCACCACCACCAGTGCATTGGTTACGCCAAACGACTGTATCTGCCCGTAAATGGGCATGCCTGCAGTATTGGAGGGCTCGCCGTCGTCATTGGCACGGTAGTATATCGTATCTGTCCCCAGTTGGAAAGCATAGCAGCAATGCCCCGCTGAGCTGTGCCTTTTACGCACCTCTTCGAGTATGGCTTTTACCTCTTCTTCAGTGCTTACGGGGAATGCCTGACTAAAAAACTTGCTGTTCTTTTCCTTGAACAGGATTTCTTCAGATGGTGAGGCAAGGGTTTTGTAAGTGTCGTTTTCCATAGGGAGGGCAAAGGTAAAAAGTTTTTTAGTAGCAGTCGCAGTTTTCGGTTTGAAAAGGAAAAATGAGTATACTTGTGGTAATTTTGTGTTTATGAAAATATTCTGGTTGTTATTGTTTTTCTGCGGTTTTGCTTTTGGCCAGGAGAAGCCGTGCGGGCGTGAGATAAATGAGCAGGAGATTTTGAAAATAGCCAAAATAGCTGCCCAAAACTATGAATATGCCGAGGAAGATTATGAGATACTTTCGTCGGTTTCCGGGATGATGTCAGGGCTGTTTGGGCCGGACTTCGTGTTCGATATGAGGATTTTTTCAAGGACAAAGAAAGAGATAGGCTTTATCATCTACGGTCAGTTTGATGACGGGAAAATAAAGGAGCTAAGCTGTTATCTCTTTTCAGGGGAGTGGCTGCCCGGGACACGTTACCTGTTATTGTATGATATTGCAACCGATGAGATGGTTGCGCCGTTGACGAATGAGAAATGAGTAGTGATGAAATCTAAAACGTTTTATATAAAACTACAGCCACATTTCAGGCTATGGGTTGATCTAAAAGACAAGATTGCCTTTGAAGCAGCATTGTATGAAAGGAATATTCCATTTCATATTGATGATAACCAATCTACAGTTGGCAGCGGCATCCGTTATTTTTTTTCTGACAGATATAGTGGCTTGGTTGATGATGTCGTGAAGAGTACAGCAATAATCGCTTGTGCCGAAACTATACCGTCCGCCAATTATGAAATAAGTAGGAAGGTTAACAGGTTGTACATAATCATAGCAGTAGTTATGGTGCTATTGTTGATTATTGTTACTTTGATTGTAGAAGTGCGTGAGTAAAGTTGGAAGTCCGCCTCTAAACAGTGTTCGCTGTAGACTGACTGTGACTGAAAACTAACTACACTTCCTCCTGGTTAATGATCTTTTTGTCAAAAAGTTCTACCACATCCTCTTCGCCCGCCTGCAGGTTCCAAACCTGGAAGCCTAAGGCTTCGGCGGCGTCGGTATTGAATTTCTTATCGTCGACAACCAGTGTCCGCTTTGGCTGTATGTCGTGGTTGTTGATAAGGTAATTGAAAGCTTCTGCCTCGGGCTTGCGGTAACCTATCTCGTGCGAAAAATAAATCCGTTCAAAGCACTGGTAAAAATCACTGTAGAATGATGCCCCCGCATCCTGCTCGAATTTTTCCATGTGTATAGGGTCGGTGTTGCTCAGGAGAAATAAGCGGTAGCTTTCGGTCAGCTTTTGCAGGAATTCGAGTCGGTACAGCGGAAAATCGCCAATGCCTCTGTTCCAGGCATCCTTTATTTGTTGCAGGGATGCATTGTCGGTGTACGGCTGCAGGCCTTTCAGGAAATCTTCTTCATCAATCTTTCCGGTTTCCAGTTTTTTCTCAAGTTTTTCAAGGTCATCATTCCAGTCGTGCAGCCCGAGTGCGGCAAGCGCCTTGTCTTTGGCTTCGCTGTCCTTGTTTAAGAATACATCACCAAAGTCAAATATTATCGTGTTGATCATAATTCCTGAAAATTAAAAGTTCATCATCCTGTATATGCTGCCTTGTTATAGGAACGGAACCTAAAATCGGTGCCTTAGTCCCATCGTTAAAAACAGCCCTGCCTTTAAATACCCTCGCTTCGTCCCAAAGCCCGGCATCTATGAAGGTTTGCAGTGTTTGCCTGCCGCCCTCCACGATTACCGAAAGCAGGTTGTGCCTGTGCAAAGCTTCCATGATGGCCTTTGGCAGGTTGCTGTCAAAAGGGACATTTTCGTAAAGCAGGTTCTCTAAGTTAGTCAAATCCGTTTTTTCCGTCAAGACAATTGTCTTTATTTTTTGATTTTTAACAGAATGATCGCCAGATATTCTTCCTGTACGGTCAAGTACAATGCGCACCGGGTCCGGCCCGGTCCAGTCGCGCACATCCAGTTGTGGGTTGTCGTCCAGCACGGTTTGTGTCCCGACAAGTATTGCAGCTTCCTCACTGCGCCATTTGTGCACCAGCTGGCGCGAGTAGCTGTTAGTAATCCACACAGGTTTCTTTTCTTCCCGTGATCCGGCAACCGAACCACCAAATGATTTTTTGGATGGGCTCAAAAAACCGTCCGCGCTTTCGGCCCACTTTAATATTACGTACGGGCGCAGCTTTTCATGGAAGGTAAAAAATCGCCTGTTGATCTCACGGCATTCCTTTTCCAGTATGCCAACGGTCACTTCCTTCCCGGCCTCACGCAGCTTTTTGATGCCGTTGCCCGCTACTTTCTCATTTGGGTCGACAGTACCTACAATGATGTTTTGTATTTGCCGGCGGATGATCAGGTCGCAGCAGGGTGGCGTTTTGCCATGATGGCTGCAGGGTTCCAGGCTCACGTACAAAGTCGCTTCGGGGATAAGGTGCCTGTCGGCTTCGGCTACCGAATTGATGCAGTTGACCTCGCCATGCGGTCCGCCGTAAGGGGAGGTGTGGCCTTCGCCGATGACCCTGCCCTCATGTACCAGCACCGCACCGACAGATGGATTGGGCATTGCGGCCCGCAGTCCGTTTTGCGCCAGCTCCAGGCAGCGCTGCATGTAAATTTCGTGGTTCACTTTATTGTTGTTTTATCCACCGTAGCGACGTGGCATGCTACGTCGGTACTATTGGAATGCAATAACCAAAGTTACAAAGTTTCGCGGCGTTATCAAATTCATTAGTTTTGCAGCATGAGCCTAATCATTAGAAAAATTACCAAAGAAGATAATGCCGCTGTGGCAAAAGTGATACGCGACGTGCTGATTGAGCACAATGTGCCGAAGGTTGGGACAGCCTATGCCGATGCCTCGCTGGATTTTATGTTTGAAAAATATAATGAACCTCATTCCGCTTATTTTATCCTGGAAAAAGAAGGCAGGGTCATCGGTGGGGCAGGGATTGCTCCGCTGGACAATGGGCCGGCAGATACCTGCGAACTGCAGAAAATGTATTTCCTTTCAGAGGCACGGGGACTCGGGGCAGGCGCGCAGATGATTGAAAAGTGCCTGCGGCAGGCAAGTGATTTTGGATTTGCGCAATGCTACCTCGAAACCATGCCCTACATGCAGGCGGCTCAAAAGCTGTACCTTAAACACGGATTTACATATCTTGATGCGCCCATGGGTGATACCGGCCATAATGAATGCCCTGTTTGGATGTTAAAACAACTTTAAGTTTCCGGTCGCAGTCTCAGTTTTCGGTAACTGCGACTGTGACTGTGACTGAAAACTATTCTAAATGAAACTAAAAGACTACCGTACCTATTTCCTCGAAAAGCTGACCCCACTCTACGATGCCATGGAGGCGGAAAGCTTTTTCAGCATTGCCCTCGGCGAACTGAAAGGCTGGAAGCGAACAGATCTTGCCATGAACCCCGATGCGGTTTTGTCGGATGATGAAGCAGCGAAGTGGAACGATGTGTTGACTGAACTGGAAAAGCAAAAGCCCATCCAGTACATATTCGGCAGGGCGCATTTTTATGGACTGGCATTTGAGGTGAATGAAAATACCCTTATCCCGCGGCCGGAAACGGAAGAACTGGTGGAATGGATCATCAGGGAAAATGAGCATAAAGGAAAAATAAAGATCCTCGATATCGGCACAGGAAGCGGCTGCATCGCTGTTTCGCTGGCAAAGAATCTGCCCATGGCAGAGGTGTCGGCTATAGATGTATCTGAAAATGCGCTGGCTGTAGCCAAAGGAAATAGTGTTGCAAATGGTGTAGCGGTCAATTTCCTTTTGAAGGATATTCTCAAAACAGAAACGCTCACCGATACCTATGACATCATCGTTTCTAATCCGCCGTATGTGCGGGAGTTGGAAAAAGCAGAAATACGCCCGAACGTTTTGGAGCATGAACCCCATTTGGCATTGTTTGTAGCAGATAGCGACCCGCTTTTGTTTTACAGGAAGATAGCGCTTTTGGCAAAATCAGCGCTTGCGGAAAACGGCAGGCTGTATTTTGAGATCAACCAGTATTTAGGCAATGAAACTGTTGAAATGCTGGAAAGCTACGGTTTTAAAAGTGTAACGCTGAAAAAAGACATTTATGGCAATGACCGGATGGTATCGGCTATAAAGGGATAACGGGAATACTATCGTTTTGGCTTCCCCTCCAAAGGAGGGGAAGGGGAAGGGAGTCGAAAAACTTACTCGTAACGCAAAGCCTCCACAGGATCAAGGCCAGCCGCTTTAACTGCCGGCGCAAGCCCTGAAGCCAGTGTAACGATAAGTATGGTAACCAGTGCCCAAAATATCGCTTCCCAAGGCATAGGGAAGGAAATGTTTACAAGCAATGATACGCCTACGCCGCCAACCAGCAATCCCAGGATAATTCCGATAATGCCGCCCAAAAGACTGATGATAAGCGTTTCGGTCAAAAACTGCATCGCTATGGTCATTTTAGTAGCGCCCAGCGATTTGCGCACACCAATCTCCCTCGTCCTTTCGGTTACCGATACGAGCATGATGTTCATGAGCGCTATGGAAGAACCAAAAATGGTAATGATGCCGATAACCCAGGCTGATATGCTTAGGAACTCCAATTCCTCAAGCATTTGGCGCAACAGTTCGTCGCTGCGTTCGATGCCGAAGTTGTCTTCCTGCACCGGGTTGAGCCTGCGTACGCGGCGCATGGTGAGCTCCGCCTCATCTACAGAGGAGGAAAGCATGTCACTATTACCTATCGATACCTTTATTTCGTAGTCGATGTTGGGTGCGGTAAAAAGCGAACGTGCTACCTGTATGGGGATGATGAGCCTCAAATCCTGGCGGCTTCCAAAGGTGGAGCCTTTTTCCTTGAGTACGCCTATTACTTTAAAACGTGCCCCCCTTACGGACAGGGTCTTGTCAATAGGGTTCACATCTTTAAAAAGCCCTTTCTCAAAGTCCGATCCCACAATGCACACATAGTTATTGTTGCTGATGTCGAAGCTATTGAAGTTGCGGCCTTTTGTCGTTTCCAAGCCGGAGTTGGGCAGGAAGTTTTCATCGGCGCCTACAATCGTAATTTCGGGGTCGGTTTTCCTGTCGGCATATTTTACCTCCAGGTTGCTTCCTGCGGTAAACGACAACGATGTTGCCGCCGAAGGGTAGGTAAACTTATCCTGGAACTCCTTCGCCTGCGGGTAGCTGATGATGGGGTTTACCTTTACCTGGTCGTTCTCTATGCGCTGCGAAAAGTCGTATCGGGATATGGAAAAAGTATTGGCCCCCATCGAAGAGAAGTTGCCAGTGATGCTGCTTTCAAGCACCGCAACCGCGGCAAGTATGCCCACCAGCGCAAAGATGCCGATGCCGATGATGAGCACGGTTAGCGAGGTGCGGAGCTTTTGGCTCCTTATGGAATCGAAGGCTATTTTGGTATTCTCCCTGGCCAGGCTGAACATAGGATATTGTTTTATGGCACTAAAGTACATATTTCATTTTAGATTTCAGATTTCAGATTTCAGATTTGCCACTCAATCTCATAATATGGGCTAAGAGGCAGGAGTGAACTCAATCTGAAATCTAAAATCTGAAATCTGAAATCGCCTCCGTATATTTGCACAAACGTAATTCAGAAAAAATGGCACAGAAACCGGGCATCCCAAAAGGCACAAGAGATTTTTCACCAGCAGAGGTGGCTAAGCGTCAATACATAATGTCGGCGATAAAGCATCATTTTGAGACTTTCGGGTACCAGCCTATCGAAACGCCTACGTTTGAAAATTCCGAAACCCTGATGGGTAAATATGGGGAGGAAGGGGACAGGCTTATTTTTAAGATACTGAACTCAGGTAATTTCTTTTTCGATAAAAAGAAAATAGACCTCCCGCAATCTTTGGAAGAATTGCTGGTAAATTCTTCAGAAACCATTTCAACAGAACAATTAATAGAACTTAATAAGTTTACTGCAAGGATATCGGAGAAAGCCCTGCGATATGACCTTACAGTACCTTTTGCTCGATACGTGGTACAGCACCAGAATGAGATCGAATTCCCGTTCAAGCGTTACCAGATACAGCCGGTATGGCGTGCAGACCGTCCGCAGAAAGGCCGTTTCCGTGAGTTTTACCAGTGTGATGCCGATGTGGTGGGGTCAACCTCCCTATGGCAGGAAGTGGAACTGGTGCAGTTGTACGATAGCGTATTTACAACATTGGGTCTTAACGGTGCGGTCATCAAGATCAACAACCGCAAGGTGCTTTCAGGCATTGCCGAGGTTATCGGGGCAAAAGATAAACTGATTGACTTTACCGTGGCGCTGGACAAGCTGGACAAAATTGGCGAGGACGGCGTGAAAAAGGAAATGACAGAGAAAGGCATTTCGGCGGAAGCCATAACAAAAGTACAGCCGTTGTTCAGTTTTACAGGTACGATAAACGAAAAGCTGGACAAGCTGGCAGAACTCCTTGCTTCATCCGAAGAAGGGCTGAAAGGCGTGGAAGAGCTGCGTTTCATTTGCGATAATGTATTGGAAATAGGCCTTGGCAAAAGCGAGCTCGATCTCGATGTAACCCTTGCCCGCGGTCTGAATTATTACACCGGGGCCATATTTGAAGTTACAGCGCCAAAAGAAGTAGCCATGGGTTCCATTGGTGGCGGTGGCAGGTATGATGACCTTACAGGTATCTTCGGCTTAAAGAATATGAGTGGCGTGGGTATTTCTTTCGGCCTTGACAGGATCTACCTCGTGTTGGAAGAGCTTGGGCTTTTTCCCGCTACGGTGACAGAAACTACAAGGGCGCTGTTCATTAACTTCGGGAATAAGGAAGCGCTGTATGCCATGAAGGCCATAAACGAGTTGAGAAAATCGGGCATCAAGGTGGAAATGTATCCGGATGCAGCCAAAATAGGCAAGCAGTTCCAGCATGCTGATAAACGCGGTATACCTTTTGCTATCCTTACAGGCGATGCCGAGATGGAAAGCAATACGTTTACCCTGAAAGACCTGGCTTCGGGAACGCAGGAAAGCGTTAGCCTTGCAGGCTTGGCAGAGAGGATAAAATAAAAGTTTTATGCGGTACGGAAGGTAAAGCTATTTCCTGTTTATGGAGATTTGCGGTTATCTCAAATGTCCACTATCCTGACCTGGTTTTTTTGTACTGTCCCTGAAGTGTCTTCAATAATTTCAATTCCGAGGATTTCAAAGGGCCTCTGTATGGTTTCGTGTATCCTTATATAGTCGAGCGCAAGGGTATCGAAGCTCTCCGGGTGCAGCGCAATCATTACGCTGTCTGTTAATTCATTGTCGATAATATACTCCTGCATTCCTTCAAAACTCATCAATCTGTGCATATTCTAACTGTTTCGTATAACAGCTTGCAAATCACAGCAATCTCCATGTGTTTTGTATTATGCAATTAAGCAAAATACTTACAAAATTACCCATAAAAAAATCCCGGAGCTGCGTTCCGGGATATTCTTTTGTAAGATGATTGGAATTGTGAGGTTACTCAACTAAGTCCAGCACCTGCACCAGGTTTTTAGGAACACTGCCACTGTTATCCTGTACAATTTCGATACCAAGGATTTCGAAAGGGCGTTCAATCTGGTTGCCGTTAAAGTCGAGGTAATCCATTACCAAATCGTCAAAACTGTCAGGGTGAAGCGATAGTGCAACACTGTCCGTCAGTTCTCTTTCAATGATAAAATTCCTCATTCCGTCGTAAGTAATTTTTTCCATAAGCACATATAAGTTTAGTGAGATAAATGTAGGAAGTGTATTTGAAATAATCACAACTAAAATTGTTAAAAGTTAATATTTTAACATTGCGAAGCTTATTTGTTTGAATTAATATTTAAATTCTTGTTAAAATTAAATATTAACTTTCAAATTCTTACAGGAATTCGATGATGCCACCACCCTTATCGCCTGACTTAACTGTTTTATCTGCAGCATCCTGCCACCTGATGCCCGGAAATTTCCTGCTAAATTCAGGGATGTCGCGGCTATAAGCGCTTGATATAAACATTTTTGGTGAACCATGATCCACTTTATCTTTATAAGTAAACTCACCGATATAGGCAATTTCGCCCTTTTTTACCTCGAAAGGTATAGCAAATTTCCTGCTGGTGCTCACCATGCCTGTAGGGCCTATGTGGTCAAGGTAATTATAATGTGTAAAGGCGTAGTTGCCGGGTTCGGCTTCAATCACGAACAGGAATGTTTTTCTATTATTGAAGTCTCCCTCGAACTGCCTGCCATTGTCCCGCCCCGACTGCATCATGACCTTTCCGGAATTTCGTTTTATGAATTTTTTATCGCCTGATGCCGGCCCGTAAAAAAAGCGGTAAATGTCGTTCGCAGGCGTATCGCCTTCAAAAGTGATCGTGCCTATGGCGAGGCCTTTTTCCGATGATGATGAAAATGACTGTGGCGCGGTAGCAGTTGAGGAGGAGTTGCACCCTGCAAGCAATAGCAGGGCCAACAATAAATATAGTGTTTTCATGAATAGCGTTTAAAAAAGTAAAGATAACAAGGGATGCGGGAGTTTAGAAAATTAAGGCAGTTAATTAACACTGTTATTGTTTGCTTATATTTGGGTTGCTAAACACTGATTATGAAAAAACTCCTTTTGCTCATCGCATTCATAACGCTTACATCCCTAACCGTTGATAAGGAAGTGTATATCTGCCAAAGCAAGGGCGGTAAGAAATATCATTTTACAAAAGATTGCCGCGGCCTTTCCAACTGCAAGGCGGAGATAGTGAAGGTGAAGCTTTCTGAAGCTGAAAAGCAGGGAAAGACCCTTTGC
Source organism: Flavobacterium sp. MFBS3-15 (assembly GCF_026107645.2). Taxonomy (GTDB): domain Bacteria; phylum Bacteroidota; class Bacteroidia; order Flavobacteriales; family Flavobacteriaceae; genus Flavobacterium. Next base: position 151,738 of record NZ_JAPCHV010000004.1, read on the forward strand.
GGGTATGAAGATTAGGCAGTGATTTGCTATATTTGTTTTATTCTTAAACCGCTCTGATGAAAATCCTTAAAGTACTATTGTTTACATCTCTGCTTGTGTTGCTTTGCGCTGCGGGAATGCGAAACCACGCCATTAAGTTATATACGCAAAGTGAGATTGCAATAGCAAACGATTCAGTAGATCCTATATGGGCTGAGGTGGATTTTGAGGCATCCCAAATGCTCAATCGCATGGCGTATGCCGATACCGCCAACTTCATGCATGCCAAAATTTATCCCTGCGCGCGCTGTTTCCTGCGCCCTGAAGTGGCCGAAGCATTAGATAAGGCCAATGAGATCGCTAAAGATAAAGGTGTAAGGCTGGTCATTTATGATTGCTACCGGCCGTACCCGTTCCAGCAGGTAATGTATGACATCGTAAACGACCCGCGCTATGTGGCCCCGCCGGGCAAAGGCTCTAACCACAACCGTGGTGCGGCGGTGGATATTTCGCTGGCCGACGAGAGCGGGGAGCTGCTTGACATGGGTGGTGCATTTGACGATTTTTCCGAAATATCGCACTACAACAGCGACAATGTCTCAAAAATTGGCAGGAAAAACAGGAAGCTGCTGCGCAACATAATGAAAAAAGCGGGTTTTACCCCGCTTTCCAGTGAGTGGTGGCACTTCGATTATAAGAAAGTGCGCTATGAGACCGCAAGTTTTATTTGGGATTGCCGGTAGTTTTAACAATAAAGAAAAGGAGCGTAATTCACATCTTTACGAAATTGTCCCGTATCTTTGTTTTCCTAATTTTTTTATATGGAACTGAAACTGCACAGGCCGATATGCTTTTTTGACCTGGAAACCACGGGTACCGACATCTGTAAGGACCGCATCGTGGAGATATCGATACTAAAGGTGTATCCGAACGGGAATAAGGAAAGCCGCACATGGCTGGTAAACCCCGAAAGGCCGATTCCGCCGCAAACTATAGCCTTTCATGGCATTACTGATGAGAAAGTGGCCAATGAACCTACATTTAAGGAACTCGCGCACCAGGTACACAATATCATAAAGGACTCTGATCTTGGCGGATATAACTCTGACCGCTTTGATATACCGCTATTGGCAGAAGAATTGCTGAGGGCAGGGGTAGACTTTGATATGAAGAACCGTGTTTCGGTAGACGTACAGACCATCTTTCATAAGAAAGAAGAACGCACGCTTAGTGCTGCCTATAAGTTTTATTGCGGACAGATACTCGAAAATGCCCATAGTGCCGAGGCCGATACCAATGCTACCTACGAGATACTCAAGTCGCAACTTGACAGGTACGACGACCTTGAGAATGACATAAAATCGCTTGCCGAATATACAACCCGTAAAGTGAATGTGGATTTTGCCGGCTTTATTGCGAAAGATAAGGATGGGGAAGAAATTTTTACCTTCGGGAAGCATAAAGGTGCAAAAGTAGAGAAGGTGCTGGACCAGGAGCCGGGCTACTATGGCTGGATCCAGAATGCCGACTTTCCGCTGTATACTAAAAAAGTCTTAACGGCGATAAAACTCAGGAAATTAAATAATAAATTGGCTTAAATTCAGCACAGTATGAAAATCATCTGCATTGGCAGGAATTATGCTAAGCACATTGAGGAACTACAGAACGAAAGGCCTGAAGAACCGGTTATTTTTATGAAGCCTGACACGGCGGTGGTGCAGAAGCAGTTCCCGTTCGTGATCCCGGAATTCAGCAGCGATGTGCACCACGAGGCAGAAGTTTTGGTAAAGATCAATAAGGTGGGTAAGTACATCGACGCAAAATTTGCCCATAAATATTATGACGAGATAGGCTTGGGTATCGATTTTACGGCCCGTGACCTCCAGTCTAAACTGAAGGAAAAGGGGCTGCCGTGGGAAAAGGCAAAGGCGTTCGACGGTTCGGCTGTAGTGGGGGAATTTATCCATAAGTCGGAACTGGGCGACCTTAATTGTCTTGATTTTGAGCTGACAAACAATGAAGCAGTGGTGCAGCAGGGCAATACAGAAAGCATGCTTTGGAAAATAGATGAAATCATTGCTTATGTATCGCAGTATTTTACCCTCCGCACAGGCGACATCATCTTTACAGGTACGCCCGAGGGTGTGGCAAAGGTGAATCCGGGCGATGTTTTGGAAGGGACTTTGCAGGGCAGGAAATTATTTAAGATACAGGTGAAATAATGGCAATTAATTACAACTTATCAAAGGTTTATGCGATCTCTGACAACGATGTGGAATTTGCCAGGCAAATCGTGGTGCTGTTTCTTGAGGAAGTTCCCGCCGAAATAAAAAATATAAAAAAAGGCTTTAAGGAAAAGGACTACACCAGGGTATATCATGCGGCGCATAAAATAAAGCCGACACTCGACCTGCTGGGTATGGACCTGGCGTATGAGGATGCGTTAGCAATAGAGTCATGGACCCGCGCCGAAGGCAAAAAGAAAGAGATAAAAGAAATTGTAAAAAGCCTTCGTGAACGTGTAAAGCTTACCGTAAAAGAACTCAGAAAAGATTATAGCCTCTAATGAAAGCAGCCATAGTAACGGTGGGGGATGAGATACTCATCGGCCAGATTGTCGACACGAATTCCGGATATATTGCCAAAGCGCTCGATAAGATCGGGATTGGTGTATATGAAATGCTGTCCATCAGTGATGACAGGATGCACATACTCAGCACGCTTGCCTTTTTGCAAAACCGTGTGGATGTGGTAATCATTACCGGTGGCCTTGGGCCAACTAAAGACGATATCACTAAAGTTTCATTGTGCGAATACTTCGATGACCACCTGGTGCGCGATGAGCAGGTGGAAGCCCATGTTATAGAGCTGTTTGAAAGGGTTACGGGAAGGACGGCGTCGCAAATCAACAAGGACCAGGCATTGGTTCCGTCAAGGTGCAAAGTACTTTTCAATACAGCAGGTACCGCGCCGGGCATGTGGCTGGAAAAAGGCAACACGGTATTTGTGTCGCTCCCGGGGGTACCTTTCGAGATGAAGGGTATCATGGAAACCGCTGTAATACCGCATTTGGTGGAAAAATTCGAGCGGCCTTACATTATCCATAAAACAATACTGACCTACGGGCAGGGCGAGAGCCATGTAGCAGAGCGCATCGAGGAATGGGAAGACAGCCTGCCGGACTTCATAAAGCTGGCCTACCTGCCGAGTCCCGGCCGCGTAAGGCTAAGGCTCAGCGCCAGGGGAACCGATGAAAATGCCCTGAAACAACGCCTTGCCGAAGAGACAGAAAAACTCAACGCGCTGATAGGTGACATCATCGTAGGGTTTGAAGAAGATGACACGATTGAAGTGGTGCTCGGGCGGCTCCTGGCCGAAAAAGGAATGACCATTGCCACTGCCGAAAGCTGCACAGGAGGCAGGATAGCACAGATGCTGACCGCTGCTCCGGGCTCGTCGGCCTATTTTAAAGGCAGTGCGGTAACCTATGCAACATCATCGAAAGTCGCCGTACTGGGTATCCCTCAGGAACTTATTGATCAACATTCCGTGGTAAGCAGCGAAGTAGCCGAAGCGATGGCTAAAGCGGCAAGGAAGGTTTTTGATGCTGATTATGCGATTGCGACCACGGGTAATGCGGGTCCTGCAAAAGGTGATGCTGATGCCGAAGTAGGCACCGTTTATATCGGTATAGCAACGCCTGATACCGTGTACAGCGAAAAATACAACCTGGGCCAGCCACGTGAAAAAGTGATTGAAAGGGCAGCAAACAAAGGGCTCGAAAAAATTTATAAGGAAATTTTAAAAAACTGATTGATTGTGTTTGCGTAATACTTTTATTTTTTGTTTCTTTGCACCCTGATTTTGAATAACGATATAAAAGCGAGAAATAATGTCAAGAGTTTGTGCCCTTACAGGTAAGAAAGCGATGGTAGGAAACAATGTTTCCCACGCTATGAACAAAACTAAAAGGAAATTTAGTGTAAACTTAGTGAAGAAGCGTTTCTACCTTCCTGAAGAAGACAGGTGGATAACTCTAAGGGTAGCCGCTTCTACTATCAAAACGATTAACAAAAACGGTATTGCCGCGGTTTTGAAAGAAGCCAAAGCTAACGGATTCATTAAATAATCCCGGCCGGATAAATATATAAGCACGATGGCAAAGAAAGGCAACAGAATCCAGGTAATTTTAGAATGTACTGAGCACAAGACATCTGGTGTTCCGGGTACTTCAAGGTATATTACTACCAAAAACAAAAAGAACACTCCGGACAGGCTTGAAATCAAGAAATTCAACCCTATCCTTAAGCGAGTGACTGTTCATAAAGAAATTAAATAATCAAGAGTCATGGCAAAGAAAACCGTAGCGTCACTACAGACATCTTCAAAGAGGTTAACTAAAGCTATCAAAATGGTAAAATCGCCTAAAACAGGTGCTTATACTTTTGTTGAGAGCGTTATGACTCCTGAAGAAGTGGATACGTTTCTTAAGAAGAAATAATTATCCCGAACCATATATAGAAAAGCTACTTTCAGATAAAGAAAGTAGCTTTTTTATTTTCTATATTTACCACTGGAAACAGACTATTTGCAACTATGAACTTTTTTAAGAAAATATTTTCTTCTGAAAAGAAGGAAACACTGGACAAAGGCCTCGAAAAAACAAAAACATCCTTCTTTTCCAAGCTTTCCAAAGCCGTAGCCGGAAAATCAAAAGTAGATGATGAGGTACTGGATAACCTTGAGGAGATCCTTGTGTCCTCGGATGTCGGTGTAAATACTACCCTTAAGGTCATTGAGCGTATTGAGGAGCGTGTGTCACGGGACAAATACCTTGGTACCGATGAACTCAACCAGATATTGCGCGAAGAAATCGCGGGCCTGCTGTCGGAAACCAATTCCGGAGAGGCAACAGAATTTGATGTGCCTGCCAACAAGAAGCCATACGTTTTGATGGTTGTTGGTGTGAATGGTGTAGGCAAGACCACGACCATAGGCAAGCTGGCCTACCAGTTCAAAAAAGCAGGACATAATGTAGTGCTTGGTGCAGCCGATACCTTCAGGGCGGCTGCCATCGACCAGCTGCAGATATGGGCGGACAGGGTAGGGGTTCCTATAGTTCGCCAGCAGATGGGAAGCGACCCGGCTTCGGTGGCGTTTGACACCTTGCAAAGCGCCGTAAGCCAGAATGCCGATGTGGTTATCATTGATACTGCAGGCCGCCTTCACAATAAGATCAACCTGATGAACGAACTTACCAAAGTGAAAAAGGTGATGCAGAAGGTCATTCCCGATGCGCCTCACGACGTACTTTTAGTACTTGACGGTTCTACGGGGCAAAATGCCTTCGAGCAGGCTAAGCAATTCACTGCCGCCACCGAAGTGAGCTGCCTTGCTGTTACCAAACTCGACGGCACAGCCAAGGGTGGTGTTGTTATCGGCATCTCCGACCAGTTCCAAATCCCTGTTAAATATATTGGCGTAGGCGAAGGCATCGAAGACCTACAGGTATTTAATAAGCATGAATTTGTGGATTCGTTCTTTAAGTAATGCAGCAAAGGGACAGAAAAATAATTGCCATTGTTGTTTTGGTGATAGCTATAATCCAGCTTTTAATTGTAGCTGTGCGATATTTGCAATCATGCTATAACCTAAGTAATCCTTTAATTCCGGATAGCCTGTTGACGGGTATCCGGAATTATAGTTTTGTTATGATGGGTTGCTATTTTGTAGTGATAGTGTTGATGGCAATCTACCTGAAAACTAAAAAGCTGTTTTGGGTGTTTCTCATCAGTTCCGTACTTATACTCTCAGGAGTATCATTGTTTACACTGCAAATTCAGAACTATTTCATGAATCATTTGCTTTCTTAGTCGATCACAGCACTAATCTTCTCCCACAAGTCTTCATCAAACCCGGATAGCGCCCAATTCTCCTCATCGGCGGCATCGCCCATACGGATGATCACCATTTTTTTAGAAGGGATCACGTAAATTTTCTGGTCGTTTTTGCCTAAAGCCATATACATATCGGCCGGGGCGGTAGGAATAAGTTCGCCATTGAATTCAAACTGCGTTTGCGGCATGTGGTAGCTTTCCTTTCCATTAAGCCACCATAGGTACCCGTATGACTTATTGATGTTCTGAGAGGTAGTTGTCGCATCGGAAAAATAACCGGCATTGATGATTTGCTGGTTTTTCCATTTTCCGTTATTCAAAGCAAGCAATCCAAATCGGGCCATGCTGCGGGCAGTGCTCCAGTATACGCTAAGGTCTTCACCGCTTTCCAGCCAGGTTCCTGTCATGCCCAGCGGTGTTTTTATTTTGGCTGTAAAATAGTCGTTCCAGCTTTGGCCTGTAGCTTCGGCAACCACATCCTGCAATTTTACATACACATTGTGGTAAGCCCAGCGTGTGCCGGCATCGGCTTTGTATTCCAGGTTTGCAGGCGATACGTCATCACCATTGGCGTCATCCAGACCGGAGGTCATGGTAAGCAGGTGGCGGTTGGTTATAAGGTTTTCTTTTGCCAATGGTGCACTTGTCCAGCCTGTACCCAAATAATCCGAGACCTTGTCATTGATATCCAAAAAACCTTCCTGTTCAGCTATGCCGGTAACGGTAGCGGTCAGGGTTTTTCCGGCACTTGCCCAATACCATGGCGTTGTGGCCGTATGGCCGTTAAAGTATTCCTCCATCACGATTCGGCCATTGACGAGTATAATGAATGAGCGGCTGTGTTTTAGCTCAAGGTAATCCAGCAAAGGCTGGACAGCAGCCTCATTCCAATTAAGCGTTGCCCTGTCTTTGGTTTCCCATACATCCGTGCCGTTATCGGGGAAGTACATGGCTTCGGTATCGGGGTTTTCTTGGGGTGTTTCACTATCAGAAGAACTGCAACCTACAGTAATCACGGTCAGCAGGAACAGGAAAGTTTTTTTCATGGCTTGTTTTTCTCTTAGACTTTAAAAGTATAAAATAGTTTAAACCGTTGATCGAAATATTGAGTAATTTTACGCTTCAAATTAAGAGGATGAAAAAGTTGATATTGCTGCTGGTTTTAATTACTGCAGTTTCGTGCGGTAAGGTATCGGAAGATAACTTAAAACACCTGAACGGCTACTGGGAAATACAGGAGGTCGTGATGCCGGATGGCTCACATAAAGATTATAAGGTAAACCCAACTATCGATTATTTCGAGCTGAAAGGCAAGGAGGGCTTCCGTAAAAAAGTGATGCCGCAATTTGACGGTAAATACCTGGCAAATGACGTTTCGGAAAAGATCGTTATTGCCGAAAAAGAAGGAAAGACTTTTATTGGCTACACTACGCAATATGCGAAATGGGAAGAAGAAATATTATCATTGGATGAAGACGAACTTGTTGTTAAGAACAACCACGATATGGAGTATCATTATAAGAGAGCAGAACCTTTTACAGTAAAATAATGGCAAAGCGGCTGAACGGGGAAAATAGCATAAGCGACGTGCTGAAGGAATTCATGCAGGCCAACAACCTGCAGTCCGGCATGGACAAGATCGATGTGCGCGATGCCTGGAAGAACCTCATGGGCAATGGCGTGAATAACTACACGCGCGATGTAATGCTTAAAGGTACGACGCTGTATGTAGAACTGACATCGGCGGTACTTCGCGAAGAGCTGAGCTATGGCAAGGAAAAGATCGTAAAGATGATCAATGAAGAACTGAAAAGGGAAGTGGTAACGACTGTTGTACTTAGATAAATAAAAAAATGCCGCTCAAAAAGCGGCATTTTCATATAGTGTGTTTGCTTGTCCTGTATTAGAACTGCTCCCTGCCTGCAAAATGGAAAGCGCTTTCGATAGCGGCATTCTCATCGCTGTCAGAACCGTGAACGGCATTCTCGCCCACAGATTTAGCATATTTTTTACGGATAGTGCCTTCGGCAGCATCAGCAGGGTTAGTAGCGCCGATAAGCGTCCTGAAATCCTCAACAGCGTTTTCTTTTTCAAGGATGGCAGCTACGATTGGACCCCTTGACATGAATTCAACAAGTTCGCCGTAGAAAGGCCTTGCACTGTGAACAGCGTAAAATGCCTGTGCGTCAGCAACTGTAAGCTGCGTAAGCTTTAGAGATACGATCCTGAATCCTGCTTCAGATATCATTGATAAAATACCGCCGATGTGTCCGCCTTCAACAGCATCCGGCTTGATCATTGTAAATGTCCTGTTAGTAGCCATAGTCTTTTTTAAAATTTGGTGCAAAAATAATCGTTTTTACATCAAATCCATATTATTTACTAGGTTTCTTTTTAGGATTTTGCGAAGTGTGGAAAACTGCTGCTATAATTACAATGTCATCAACGATTTCGTAAATGATAATATATGGAAATACCGATAGCTTAAGCTCCCTCAGATTTTTAGATTTTACAGGGAACAGATATGGGTCTAACAAAATGTATCTGACAGCATTCTTGAATTCGATAAAAAATCGTAAGCCAAGATCATGTTGTTGTGATTCGTAGTAGTAAAAAGCATCATTGATATGAATTTGGGCTACACGCGAGATAACCTCTTTAAAAGCCATATTTCTTTTTCATATGTGCTTCAAAGTCTTCTAAAGACATTCCTGTTGAGGGATCCCTAAAATATTCTTCCCTGCTTTCCATTGCGATTGATAGTTGCTCATCGGTAATGGAAATTCTTTCCGATCCAGAGAGAACATAGTTTATCCTTTCCAGTATCTCCGGATCATCAACCTTATCGATGGCCATCTTTAAGCGTTCTTTTTCTTTAGCGATATTCATGGCGTATAATTTATTCCATAAATGTACAAAAATTATTAAAGCACCACTACATTAAACTCCTGCTCCAGAGGCTTTAGCCGCCTGAATAATTCCTCCAATAGCTTGCCGTCAAACTCAAGGTAGAACTCTGCAAAGTTGGCCTTGCGCTCCTGCAGGCTGTTGTTTGGGAATAGCTCATTCTGGATGGAGGTAATCCGCCCCAATTCATCGGCATGCTTTCTTTTTTCGGCTTTTAATAGGCGTTTCTCAAGGTTTTCAAGCCCCTTCAGCTGTTTTAACTCCTGTGCCTTTACAGCGCCGGTAAACGATACGTCTGTTTTTTCAGCCATGGCCGAAAGCTTTTCAAACTGCGCTTTCAGGAACTCCTTCTGTTCGGTGAAGTCAAGTTGGAATTCCGAAAAAACCTGCACTTTCCGGTTCACCAGGTCCTGTTGTTTCGAGAACATATCCGCCCACGTCAATCCGAGCCTGTCCAGTTTGTCGGCCTGTTTTTGCGTAGCCAGCACTACCGAATTCCGTAGCAATACTATTGGAAAAGTAACTCCTGCGGCTTCGAAATACGACTTCAATTCCAGCCAGTAGGCCAATTCACCGCCACCGCCGATGTAGCATAAGTTGGGCAGTATCACTTCCTGGTACAGTGGCCGCATGATAACGTTAGGGCTGAATTTTTCAGGGTTGCTTTCCAGTAGTGCCAGCAGTTCGGCTTCTGTAAATTTCAGTTCCGTATTATTCACGTAATAAGTACCCTCCTGCAAAATGATACGTTCCCGTATATTGTCCTCAATGTAAAACAGGTTGATTTCCCTGGGGTTGACCTGGATTTTATACTTTTTCAATGATTCTGATGCCTCAGCGACTTTGTGGTGCGAGGTTTGGTGCAGCAACTCTTCTTTTACATGGGGCATGAACAGCCTTTTCAGTTCGGGCGTGTCCGCATCGATGATCACTAAGCCGTATTCACCAAAAATTTCATTGGCCAGGTAGCGAGTGGCATCGGCAAGGTTGGCGTGCTCGAGGTAGGCTTTTCTAAACAGTGACTTCAGCCACTCCGTGTTATTGCCCGGCCCGAGTTCCTTACTGAAAACCTCGAGTACGGCATCAAGGCCATTGTTAGAAAGCCGCCCTACAGGCCCTGAGCTTTCGCGCGGCCAGGTAATCTTTTTATTTTTAAAATTGAAGTAATTGATTTCCTCAAAATCGTGGTCTTCCGTTGCCATCCAGTACATAGGTACAAAGTTATACTCAGGATATGCGACCTTTAATTCTTTTGTCAGGTTGATGGTCGAAATAATCTTGTAGAGGAAATACAGCGGCCCGGTGAAAAGGTTGAGCTGGTGGCCGGTGGTTATGGTAAAGGTTTTGCCGTTGCTCAGTAACTGTATATTTTGAACAGTGAGCGTTGATGCATTAACGGCGTTGTATTGCTGCTGTAGGGCAGTAACCAGTACACTGCGAAATTCAGGGTTATAATTTCCCTGCTTTTCTTCTATCTGTAGCTTAAAATTTTCAAGGGTGGGGAAACGGTTGTACAGCGGCTTCAGGTTATCTTTTTGGTCGAGGTAATCATTAATTAGCGGGGTAAAATATCCTGAGCTCTGGAAGCTGGTACAGTCTGATGGCATTGTAATTTGTTTTGTGTAAAATTACGGAAAAAAGGGATAGGCAGGGTTGTTATTCTTGCTGAATCCATTTGTACTCACCCTTGTCCAGGTAGATAATGCCCCCACCACACGATTCTACCATGTGTATGTATATTGCGTCATTTGGCAATGTTATCCAGTCCTTTTCCGGTATTTCTTCTATATCTATAAACTCACCATTTTCGTCTACATTATTAACGTATTTTTCGCCTTTTGGTGCCTTTTCAAAAATTCCTGCCCAACTAATGTCATCAAATCCTTGTCCCACAACTTCCCTGCCCATACCAATAGTGTCAGTTGTTTTATTAGCGTATACAATCCGGAAGCCTTCCTTTTTGTTTACAGGATCGGTTATAATTATTACGCTGTCTTGCAACTTATCTCCGTCAAGGTCAGCAATAATGTAGTTAGGCCTTTTATAAATATCTTCCGTATTTTCAGCTGTCTTAATTGAATCGGTTTTTTCTTCTATAGTTTCTTTTATAGAAATATTTTCTGTATGTTCCTTGCGACAGGAGGCGAGTGTTGAGAGGGTTATTGTAGCTAAAACAAATATACTTCTCATAGTGATAAATTATTATAAGTAAATATACCCAAAATCCCTTCACTTCCCAATCCCGAAAATATCCCCTACCTTTGCACTTTAATCCACTATTTTGAACACCAAAGCCCTTTTAATAACACCGCCCTTCACACAGCTCAATACGCCTTACCCGGCGACCGCCTACCTGAAGGGTTTCCTCAATACAAAGGGCATCGCGTCCTTCCAGGCCGACCTGGGCATTGAAGTTATTTTAAAGCTGTTTTCAAAGCAGGGATTAACCGATTTATTTGGGGAGATTGAAAGAAATTCCAAATCACAAATCCCAAATCACAAACTTGAGGAACGCGATGTCAAATCGAGCGCAGTCGAGATGTCACAACCCAAAACTCCGAACTCTCAACCCCGAACCCCAAACTCGGAGCGCATCCTCGCCCTGAAAACCGAATACCTCAAAACCATTGATCCTGTAATGCTCTTCCTGCAAGGCAAGAACCCCACACTGTCGCACCTGATATGCAGTGAAGACTTCCTGCCCGAGGCTTCGCGGTTTACGCAGCTTGAGGAATTGGACTGGGCTTTCGGCAGCATGGGCACACAGGACAGGGCAAAGCACCTTGCCACGCTGTACCTTGAGGACATATCCGATCTTATTGTAGAGTGCATCGACCCACATTTTGGCTTCAGCCGCTATGCCGAGAGGCTCGGGCGCTCGGCCAATTCATTTGACGAACTTTATGAAAGCCTGCAACAGCCGTACACCTATATCGATAAGCTGCTGGTTGAATTGCTGCAGGAAAGGATGAAGGAGGTCAATCCGCAACTGGTGTGTTTCTCGGTGCCGTTCCCCGGTAACCTGTATGCGGCTTTCAGGAGTGCACAGTATATAAAACAGCATTTCCCCGGGGTAAAAACCGTGATGGGTGGTGGCTTCCCCAATACCGAATTACGCTCGCTGGCCGACAAACGCGTTATGGAGTTTTTCGATTTCATTACGCTCGACGATGGCGAAGCGCCTATCGAATGCCTCATTGAGCATATCGAGGGCAGGAGGGAAGTGTCAGCACTAAAACGCACGTTCACTCTCGTGGATGGGGAAATAAAATACATCGACAACTCCGGTTGTAAGGACTATAAGCAATCCGAAGTAGGTACGCCCGATTATTCCGATTTATTACTCGATAGTTACATTTCGGTTATCGAGATTGTGAACCCCATGCACCGCATGTGGAGCGACGGCCGCTGGAACAAGCTCACCATGGCACACGGATGCTATTGGGGCAAGTGCACATTTTGCGACATATCTCTTGACTATATAAAGATTTACGAACCTGTTGCGGCCCGGCTGTTGGTCGACCGTATGGAGGAACTGATTGCCCAAACCGGGCAGAACGGCTTCCACTTTGTGGACGAGGCCGCGCCCCCTGCACTAATGCGCGAAGTGGCGCTGGAGATTCTCCGACGCAACCTGGCCGTAACGTGGTGGACCAACATCCGCTTCGAGAAAAGCTTTACTGCCGACCTGTGCCGGTTGCTTAAGGCTTCGGGGTGCATTGCGGTATCAGGAGGGCTGGAAGTAGCATCAGACAGGCTTTTGGAACTGATACAGAAAGGAGTAACCGTAGCCCAAGTAGCCCGTGTGACCCGCAACTTTACCGAAGCAGGCATCATGGTGCATGCCTACCTGATGTATGGCTTCCCAACGCAAACGGCCCAGGAAACCATCGACTCCCTTGAAATGGTGCGCCAGATGTTCGAAACAGGCATATTGCAATCGGGGTTCTGGCATCAGTTTGCCATGACCGCGCACAGCCCTGTTGGGTTGTATCCCGAAAAATTCAGTGTGGTGAAAGACAGCGACATTGTGGGCAGTTTTGCCAACAATGATATCCTGTTTACCGACAACAGCGGTGCCAACCACGACAAGTTCAGTTTTGGGCTGAAAAAATCCCTGTTCAACTATATGCACGGGATATGCTTTGACTACCCGTTGCAGGACTGGTTCGAATTCAAGGTGCCGCGTACCAAGGTGCCGGAGGATTATATCTATGCTGTATTGCAGGAAGACGACAGCCTGAACATTAAGCCTACCGCAAAGCTGGTCTGGATGGGAGGGAAGCCTGTAATTTCTTATTTTACAAAAAGCAAAAAAGGCAGGTCATTTGAAATGGCAGAGCTGGCTTTACACGATAAGAAGGAAAGCTATTCCATCCAGGTTTCCAAGGAAAACGGCGATTGGCTGGCGGATTTCCTGGAAAAGGCTTCTGTGCAAAATACAGGAACCACTACTTTCGCGCAGGCGAAAAAGGACTATGAGAGCACTCAGGAAGATTTCGAGCTGTTCTGGTACAGCAAGCCTGTCAACACGCTGAGGGAGTACGGCCTGCTGGTGCTTTAGAATTTCTTGGATTCCTCCATTTTGGTGTAAATCTCGGCCTGGTCTTTAGAAAGCAGGGGGAGGACTTTTTTGTATATCCTGTTAGAAATATCACGGGCTTTGTCCGCCCTCACGTCAGACATCATCTCGCGGTCTTCACTCAATTCAGTTATAGCTGTCCTTTCGCCTTCAAGGATATCTTTTACTGCGGCCTTTTGGAAATCGTCCAGTTTAAGCTCCTTTGTCAGGTAATTTACCGACTGTTCTACAAAATCATAGTTTTTCTTATCCTTTTTAGGGCGCTTGTATTGCTCACGGGCTATGCTCCGGTTTACCTGGGCATAGGTTGTTGCGGAGAAAAAGAATGCGAAGAATAACAGTATGTAGGTAAGTTTCAGTTTCATGGGGAATTAATATTCATCAAACTTAATAAAAAAAGCTAAAGTCTCCTTTAGCTTTCCAAATATTATGCCTCAATTTTTATGTCTGCCGGAATGCCGTAAAGGTCAAACTCAGTAGCATCAGTAATTGTAATATTTACAAACTCTCCGGTTTTCAAATATACCTGCGTAGCGTCGATAAGGACTTCGTTATCCACATCAGGGCTGTCAAATTCAGTACGGCCTACAAAGTGGCTGCCTTCTTTCCTGTCGATGATGCAGCGGAAGGTCTGGCCTATCTTTTCCTGGTTGAGCTCCCAGGATATTTGCGATTGTATCTCCATGATCTCGTTGGCACGCTGCTGCTTCACTTCAGCAGGCACATCATCCTCAAGCAGGTAGGCGTGTGTGTTTTCTTCGTGGGAATAGGCAAAACAACCCAGGCGCTCAAAACGCATTTCTTCCACCCAGTTTTTAAGGATTTGGAAATCTTCTTCCGTTTCGCCCGGATAGCCTACAATCAGTGTAGTCCTGATGGCAATGCCGGGAACGGCCTGCCTGAACTCTTTAAGCAGCTTCGTTGTTTTCTCCTGTGTCGTGCCACGGCGCATCGACTTCAGTACGCTGTCGCTGATGTGCTGCAATGGTATATCAATGTAGTTGCAAATCTTTGGCTCGCGGTTCATTAATTCCAGTACATCCATTGGGAATCCGGACGGGAATGCATAATGCAGCCTTATCCACTCGATGCCTTCTACTTTCACTAAGTTTTCAAGCAGCTCTGCCAGGTTACGTTTTTTATAAAGATCCAGGCCGTAGTAGGTAAGGTCCTGCGCAATAAGTATCAGCTCTTTTACGCCATTGCGCGCAAGGCCTTCCGCTTCCTTAACCAGTTTTTCAATAGGCTGCGAAACGTGCTTGCCCCTCATTAAAGGTATGGCACAGAAACTGCATGGGCGGTCGCACCCTTCGGCAATCTTCAGGTAGGCGTAGTTTTTTGGGGTGGTAGTAAGTCGCTCGCCAAGCAATTCGTGCTTGTAGTCGGCTCCCAATGCTTTCAGTAATCCCGGGAGTTCGGTGGTGCCGAAATACTGGTCTACATTCGGGATCTCTCTAATAAGGTCCGGCTTGTAGCGCTCTGAAAGGCATCCGGTTACAAAAACCTTATCCACAATGCCCTGTTCCTTCTTGTCAACATAGTTCAGGATCATGTTAACCGACTCTTCTTTTGCATTGTCAATGAACCCGCAGGTGTTGATCACAATAATATTACCTTCCTCATGGGCGGGCGCTTCGTGGGTTACGTCCTTGCCGCTTGCACGCAGCTGTCCCATCAGCACTTCGCTGTCGTACACATTCTTGGAGCATCCCAAGGTGATTACATTGATCTTATTCTTCTTTAACGATTTGGTTCTCATGAAGTTGAAAATTGGAGTGCAAAATTAATATAATTTATTGACAGATTGGCTATTTAAACGGTAAAGTTTGCGGTTACAGTTCCGGGCGCGGATGATTGTAAACAAAAAGCCATCCCGAATTAAAAGGGATGGCTTTAATATAATAGAGATGAAAAATCTACAGGTCAATCGTGTAGGATATCGTTACGTTGTTGTTGGTGCTGGTTACCCTGGCAGCGTCAGTAAATCCTGCGGTAAGCAGCGGCATGTCATTTTTGCGCTGGTACCATGCGTAAGCCAGGTCGATTCTTGAGTTGGCGAATGAATAGCCAAGCCCGCCGGTATAACTTGTAAGGTCGCCCATGGTCCTGCCGTCTTTATAAGGGCTTTCCATAAATCGGTAGCCACCACGCAGGCTGAAGTTCTTTATACGGTATTCGGCGCCTACCCGAAGCTCACCGGCCACAGTCATGTTATCTGAAAGTTCCTGGTTGATCGTTTCATATCGGGCGTTCCTGTACTCCGTTTTGCTGAAATCCTTAATGGAGTAATCCACGCTTACCAGTCCGTTCTTACCGAATACATAAGCAAGGCTGCCTGTCCATTTTGAAGGTGTTTTGATGGTATAATCGTCAAAAACGAATGTTATGCCCGGATTGGTTACAAAACTGTCGTTTGATGTGTTGGCATCACAATCGGGGCAGAAAGATGAAATGCGCTGTGTTATCTCATCCTGCAGCCTGTACCAGGTAGGAGATTCGTAGGCCACCCCGGCCCTCAGCTGTTCGGTTATCTTTACGATACCTCCCAAATTCAATGAAAAACCACCTCCGTAGGTATAGCGCTCATTGTCAAACCTGACGGCACGGAGGCCGGTAGCCGATGGGTTGTTGTTGTCCTCATACATGCTGGTGGTCTTAACATAATCCGTAAAATGGAAGTTGATATTGGCCCCGAGGTAGAAGCGTTGCTTTAGCTGTGTGGCAAAGTTGAGCGCCATCTTGCCATTATAACCGCGTGTTGAGGTGTAATTCTCGTGATAGTAGTTGCCGGTATTGGGAACAGCGCTTACATATTCGGTATTGTCATTATTATCGGTTAAAGGGTCGAATATATATGCATTGTAGCCAAGGTAGGCCTGCTGGTCGATAAAGTTCAGCTCATCAAAGTAGGCATTGCGGAGCGTCCCAAGGAGTATGCCGCCTTCATCACCTATACCGTTCGCATAACGTAAAAAGTACTGGTCGATCGAGTTGGTTGGGTTGGTACCCATGGCATCTGTTTTATTATAATAGCTGTTGGTGTTCTCGTAATTAAAGCCTAATGTAAACTTGTTCATGACCGCATCTTCACTCGAATTTGTGAAAACAAATACTGCACCCAGTTGATTGAGGTCAAAAGCATTGGTGTTCCTTGTTGCTTTTGTGCCAAAATAATTGGCTTCATTGCTGGTACTGTAATTGGACAGGGATGCTGTCCCGGTATTATAATTGAATACTGCTGCGCCTGCCGGATTAACACCAATGGACGACAGGTCGCCGCCCACTGCGCCAAAAGCGCCGCTCATCGCCCTGAAGCGTGCCGATCCGGTTAAATTGTCTGTAGAATAACGAACTGCGTCTGCAGCCGTGTTCAGGTCCTGCTGTGCATATGTTGCCGCTGCCGCTAAAATAAAGGCGGCAGAAAGTATGACTCTCTTCATGATTCCTGTATTAAGTAAAGAAGCCCCATGTCATTTTTCAGTTGAAAAATGACATGGGGCATTATGATTTTTTGTATTAGCCCCTGCGTCCGCCGCCGCCGCGTGAACCGCCACCGCCTCCACCGGACCTTCCTCCGCCCATGCTGCCTCCGCTGCTGCGTGAAGGCGTGCTGAACGAACCGCTACTGCGGGATGGCGAAGAGCTTCTGGATGGGGTGTAGCTCCTGCTGCTGCCGCTGTTTCGCGATGAGTTGCTATAAGTACTACGGCTGTTGCCCGTATTCCTTGATGAGCCGTTATAGGTAGCATTGTTGTCTCCGCGTGAGCGTACAACGTTAGTACCTGTATTGCGGCTGCTGCCATTGGTAAACCTTGTAGTCCTTCCGGCGGTGTTCCTGCCGTTGGTTATGCTTGTGGTGCTTCGCCTGCCCTGTGTATACCTGCCGCCATTGTTATAGTAGGTACTGCGCCCACCGGTGTAATGTGCTGTTGACCTGCCGTGTCCGTAATAGCCGCCGTTGTAGTAGTGATTGTGGCCCCAGCCTCCGTAATATGGAGAATACCAGCCACCCCAGCCGCCGCCCCAGCCCCAACCAAGGCCCCAGCCGCCGCCGTACCAACCGCCACCCCAGCCATAGCCAAGGCCCCAGCCCCAACCGTTGCCATACCAGCCACCGTAGTAGGGCCAGCCCCATCCGCCCCAACCGCCATAGTAAGGGTAACCGCCCCATCCGGCGCCACCGTATACATTTACGGTAACATTGTCGGTGTCTTCACCCCATCCGGCGTTGGAATTATAAGATTGTACAGTTACAATGCTGTCATTGCTGTAGGAGCTATAGTCCTCAACATCGCCAACCAGCGGGTATTCATCCTGTAGCGAGTTGAAATAGGTTGAGTAGCCATTGGCGTTTTGGCCCGTAACCTCGCCGTCGCGGTATTGGGTTACCGTGCCGTCGTTATAGTTGTACACAGGCTCGTTTTTATCATTACGGGGTACATTGCCGTATATGCCGTCGTTATCCGAACCGGAAACACTGTTATATGAGCTGCACGAAGTGGCAGCAATGCCGAAAACTCCCAGTAGAGAGTAGAGGGAGAGGGATCGCAGGTTGAAGTAATCAGATTTCATAAGTATTTTTTTTATTGTTGGACTGTGTAAAAATGGTTAGTTTTGCCACAGCATTATTTTTAATATAAATATAAACAATTTTTGTGCCAAATAATTTAAAATGAGTAAGAATTTAACCAAGCGCGCAGAGGATTATTCCAAATGGTATAATGAACTGGTGGTAAAAGCCGACCTTGCCGAAAATTCGGGGGTTAGGGGTTGCATGGTGATCAAGCCGTATGGCTATGCAATCTGGGAAAAAATGCAGGCAGAACTGGACAGGATGTTTAAAGAGACAGGCCACCAGAATGCATATTTCCCGCTGTTCATCCCCAAGTCATATTTCAGTAAGGAGGCAAGCCACGTAGACGGCTTTGCTAAAGAATGTGCCGTTGTTACTCATTACAGGCTTAAAACCGGCGAAGATGGTAAAATTGAGGTAGACCCGGATGCGAAGCTTGAAGAAGAGCTTATCGTGCGCCCGACTTCTGAAACCATCATATGGGATACCTACCGCGGCTGGATACAGTCCTACCGCGACCTGCCATTGCTTATCAACCAATGGGCCAACGTGGTGCGTTGGGAAATGCGTACGCGCTTGTTCCTGAGGACGGCTGAATTCCTTTGGCAGGAAGGCCACACGGCACACGCTACCCAAACAGAAGCTATTGCCGAGGCGGAACAAATGATGAATGTATATGCCGACTTTGCCGAGAACTTCATGGCAATTCCGGTTATAAAAGGCGTGAAAAGCGCCAATGAGCGTTTTGCAGGTGCTATAGAGACCTATTGCATCGAAGCGCTGATGCAGGACGGTAAAGCGCTGCAGGCGGGTACGTCGCATTTCCTCGGGCAGAACTTTGCCAAGGCATTCGACGTGAAATTTGCCAACCAGGAAGGTAAGCAGGAGTATGTATGGGCTACCTCATGGGGGGTGTCTACCCGTTTGATGGGTGCGTTGGTGATGACACACTCTGATGATAACGGCCTTGTGCTGCCTCCAAACCTGGCTCCTATACAGGTGGTTATCGTTCCTATATATAAAGGGGATGAGCAACTCGCGGCCATATCCGAAGAGGCAAAACAACTGATGGCGAGGCTTAGGAAGCTTGGCATCTCTGTAAAATATGACGACAGGACCACGCACAAGCCGGGCTGGAAATTCAATGAATACGAACTTAAGGGTGTGCCCGTACGTGTTGCCATAGGCCCCAACGACCTAGCCAACGGTACATTTGAAGTGGCCAGGAGGGATAATCTTACAAAAGAAACAGTGCTTAGCGCCGATATTGTTACCTACATAAGCGACCTGTTGGAGGAAATGCAGAAGAACTTGTTTGTAAAAGCGCTGAATTACAGGGAGGAGCATATTACCGAGGTAAATTCGTTTGAAGAGTTCAAGGGTGTGCTGGATAATAAAGGAGGCTTTATATCGGCCCACTGGGACGGCACGCCTGCTACAGAAGAAAAGATAAAAGAGCTTACCAAAGCCACCATCCGCTGCATACCTTTAGACAGGAAGGAAGAGGCGGGAACCTGTGTGTTTACTGGTGCTCCGTCGGCAGGAAGGGTGCTGTTTGCAAGAGCCTATTAATTTTTTTAATATTTTTTTGTTTAGCTCTTGCGGAAATAAAAAATAGTTGTATTTTTGCATCCGCATTAGAGAAACAAAATGGCCCGTTCGTCTATCGGTTAGGACTTCAGATTTTCATTCTGGCAAGAGGGGTTCGATTCCCCTACGGGCTACAAATTTTAAAAACGGCAACGGTCCGTTCGTCTAGGGGTTAGGACTTCAGATTTTCATTCTGGCAACAGGGGTTCGATTCCCCTACGGACTACAAAAAGAAATAATAAGACATTAAGTTAAAAAGAACATGGCAAACCATAAGTCAGCTTTAAAGAGGATAAGGACAAACGAGAAGAAGAGGGTGTTGAACAGGTATCAGCATAAAACCACGCGTAACGCTATCAAAGCTATACGTTTGGCTACTGATAAAAATGAGGCTTCAGAGAAACTATCTTCTGTAATCTCCATGATCGACAAACTGGCGAAGAAAAACATCATTCACGCCAACAAGGCTTCTAACCTGAAGTCAAAACTTACAAGGCACGTAGCGGCTCTTTAATCAGAGCACTCCTGATAATACAGAAGCTCCCGTAATACGGGAGCTTTTTTGTTTTGTAAAATATTATAATTTTTAAGGGCAAAAGTATAAGTGCTCTTCTTTGGCGTAATCCTATATTTACAAAGTGAAGAATGAAGATTCTTTTCATAATAATTACATTAGTTTATACTTTGTATTTCAAATCCTCCCCTTCTGTCAAGTTTGGGGAGGATTTTTTATTATTGAGGATTGCCATTAAATGAAAAAGCCTTTTTACGGTATGTAAAAAGGCTTTCAGTTGATTCTGGATATGTATTAGAAAGTAAACCAGTAGGTTCCGTTAAATATCAAGATTACACCTTTGGAAGTGGTCCCTCCAAATTCGTTAAATGTTGATGTCCCGTAGTTAAAACCGCCATCCCTGAAAAATTTTCCGTTAGGGTTAATTGTAGCATTTGTACTTTCGCTAAATAAATATAGCGTTTGCCCTGCCGGTGGATTTGGAGGTAAAAGTACGCTATGATTGCTTGTTATGTAAACAAATTGGTTTGCTGTGCTCAATACTACACCGCCTGAACTTACTGTGGTTACAGCTATCGGTCCGGGTGCAGGTGCTGCCCATTGCCCGTCCCCTCTCAGGTAAGTGGTGGATGATGCTGTACCGCCCGCACTTATGTTTGAAGTCGTAACGGCCCCATCAGTTATTGTTGTAACACCCGCTGATGTAATCGTTACATCTCCCGACATTGTTGCCGGTGCCTGCGGTGAAAACGGTGTTCCGCCTGTAAGGTATACCTGTCCTGATGCAGTGCCATTAGCAAATCCGGGTCCCGCCGGCCCTGTTGCTCCTGCCGGTCCTGTTGCTCCCGATGGCCCTGTTGGCCCTGCAGGTCCCGTAAGCCCGATTGGCCCGGTTGGTCCTTCGGGTCCTGTTGCTCCCGATGGCCCTGCAGGTCCCGTAAGCCCGATTGGCCCGGTTGGTCCTTCGGGTCCTGTTGCTCCCGTTGGTCCGATTGGCCCGGTCGCGCCAATGGGTCCGGTTGCGCCTGTAGCTCCTGTAAGGCCCGTTGGTCCCGCGGGTCCTGCAGGTCCTGTAAGTCCGATTGGCCCTGTTGCGCCAATGGGTCCTGTTGCGCCTGTAGCTCCTGTAAGTCCTATTGGTCCGGTTGCTCCTGCGGGTCCTGCAGGTCCTGTCAAGCCTATTGGCCCGGTCGCGCCAATGGGTCCGGTTGCACCTGTAGCGCCTGTAAGCCCGGTTGGTCCTGCGGGTCCTGCAGGTCCTGTCAAGCCTATTGGCCCGGTCGCGCCAATGGGTCCGGTTGCACCTGTAGCGCCTGTAAGCCCGGTTGGTCCTGCGGGTCCTGCAGGTCCTGTCAAGCC
>NZ_JAPCHV010000005.1 GCF_026107645.2 Flavobacterium sp. MFBS3-15
AAGCCTATTGGCCCGGTCGCGCCAATGGGTCCGGTTGCACCCGTTGCCCCTGTGAGACCTATTGGCCCTGCCGGTCCGGTTGCACCAACAGCACCTGTTGCACCTGTAGCTCCTGTAAGGCCCGTTGGTCCTGCAGGTCCTGCAGGTCCCGTAAGTCCGATTGGCCCTGTTGCGCCAATGGGTCCTATTGGTCCTGTTGCTCCTGTTGCCCCTGTGAGACCTATTGGCCCTGCCGGTCCGGTTGCACCAACAGCACCTGTTGCACCTGTAGCTCCTGTAAGTCCTATTGGTCCTGCGGGTCCTGCAGGTCCCGTAAGTCCTATTGGTCCGGTTGCGCCAATGGGTCCTGTTGCGCCTGTAGCTCCTGTAAGTCCTATTGGTCCTGCTGGCCCTGCTGCGCCAGCAGCTCCGGTTGCTCCTGTAAGACCAACTGGTCCTGCTGCTCCGGTTGCGCCAGTAGCTCCTGTAAGCCCGGTTGGTCCTGCTGGGCCTGCCGGTCCTGTTAATCCAATCGGTCCTGTTAATCCAATCGGTCCTGCTACTCCCGTTTCTCCTATTGGCCCTTGTGGTCCGGCAGGTCCGGTTAATCCTATTGGTCCTTGTGAGCCTGTAGCCCCATCAGCTCCGGGTGTTCCTGCCGGTCCCTGCGGTCCCTGCGGTCCCTGCGGTCCCGCCGGCCCTGCCGGTCCCTGTGGCGAGTTGGCCGCATAAAGTGCATAAGGTACACTCATCAGTTGGCTGGTGCCCGAGATGGTATAGTTCGTACCTCCCTCCGGGTCGATTTCGGTCTTGATGAAGTAAGGTCCCGAAGCCCAGTTTATGCCTGCAAAAGTTCCTGTTACGGCGGTTCCTCCGCCTATTTCCATACTCAAAAGTCCGTTGACGTTGGTATTGGAATTGTGGGTTTCTGAAAATACCGGCGTTCCGTCGGGTGAGCCTTGCAATACACTTATCTGTACACCGATTGGGGAATTGGTCACAAGGTTACCTCCTGAATTTCGAACGACCGACTGGTAGCTCATTTTTTGTGGGGCCTGGGCAAATACCATGGCGCCGAATAATAATGCTGCTAAAGTAAATCTCTTTTTCATATACTCTTTTTTACTATTTTAAATGTCTTTGCTTCAAACCTGCCGGAGTATACCTTTAGTATATAGGTTGCGGCCGGGTAGTGATCTACGGGGATTATGGTTTCTGCATCCTTAATGGGCTTTTCGGCAAGGATCCGCCCGTTAAGGTCAAATAGTTCATACCTCAGCCCATCCATGCTTTCGGACTCTATCCGCAACATTAATGTTGAGACTGTGGGGTTGGGGTATGCCACTACGTTAAGAAAAATGGGGCCATGCTCATCATTCCCCAGTACTAAAATCTCGTAAGGCTGCTGCACCCCTTGGGTTATTATCGCTTCCGCACCCGTGAGTGTGGTGTAGGCGACCTGCCCGGTAGAGATTGATGCGCTTCCTCCGCTTCCGGAAGCTTCGGTTCCCGAAGCGGTCACGGCCTCCTGCGCGAGTAGTGCGGGTGCACTTAGGAATGCCGGGATAATAATTAAACGGGTAAATCTTTTCATAAGCTCATAATGTTTATTTTTAGTTGGTTTATAAAATGTGAAAAATATCTGTCGTTATTCTTACCTGATTAAAATTTAAACAGGCGATATACTTTACGGCTATGTTTTTAGGAGGGCAGGTGTTTGTTAAAACTTTACTAAAATTAGCTACAATCCATATTGGTTATCAATTTTTGTTGCGAAATGCAGGAGTTTGTATGCGGAATGCATTATAACGCCCTTACAAAGGTTAAAAAAGTATAATCTTGGGCATCGCTCGTAAGTGTGATTTACAATACCCCAAAAGAGGTATTGTGAAAAATGAAGGAGTGTTCATTTTCTAAACAAATTCGAATTCGAAAGATTTTTATCGTGTACTGAAATAAGGGTATGTTTTATATTTTTGATAAAAACTACGGTATGGATAAAAACGCGAGGCTTGTGAAAGAGGTCTTCAATAAGAATGCTTCCTTCTATCAGGAGCGGTTTATGGACGTAAGTCTGTATGCTGAATCTATAGGCCTGTTTTGTAAAAACCTTCCTTATAATGGTTCCGTACTCGAACTGGCGTGTGGGCCGGGCAACATAACGCGCCATATGCTGGATAAATACCCGGGGCTTAACATACTGGGCACGGACATTGCCGAAAACATGATTGACCTGGCAAGGCAAAATTGCCAGGAAGCTAACTTTGAGCTTTTAGACTGCCGTGACATCGGGAAGCTGGATGAAAAGTTCAATGGGGTTATGATTGGCTTTGTATTTCCGTATCTTTCGAAGGAGGACTGCCTGCAGGTTATTGCTGATGCTGCAGCGTTACTCGAACCTAAGGGTATGATATACATCAGTACCATGGAAGATGATTATGCTACTTCAGGATGGCGCACTTCTTCCAAAGGGGATAAGGTATATATGTACAATCATGAGGAAGGTTACCTTGCCGGCGCATTAAAGGATAGCGGCTTCCGGATTGTGGATACGCAACGAAAACACTATGACGGCTGGGACGGCAAACCTGTAACCGACCTGATACTTATCGGGATTTTGGGTTAGTGGATCCCATTGATGTTATCTTTTTCCTCCTCCACGCTTTTTTGCATAACCTTGATTTCTGTTTTTTCTTTTTTGATAGCCTGGCGCAAAAAGGCAAAGATGCTCATGTAGGCGTTGGCGACAAAAACAAGGGCAAAACCTGCAATGAGGTAGCCCCGCCAGTCATCCAGCAGTAATTTATAGCCTGTAAGTATCAGGAAGAACAGGGTAATGTAGTGGCTAAAGCAATATTCGCAGGTGAAGAGGTAAAAGAATTTTCGTTCAAATATGCTTTTACCGTGCTTGCTGCGGCCAACGCAATACTCCCTGGGCTCACGGAATACTTCTTCGTGAGTAACCGTCCAGGCAACACAGGATATAGGTATTGCGAGTACAAAAAGCCAAAAAAGCTGGTTTGATACTTCCATGGGTCATAAGGTTATGATAGCTAATTTACTCCTATAAACTTTTGCTGATAGTTAAACCCTTACTAATTAGGGTATTTTTCACATTTATGCTTCAGGCGCCTCCTGCGGATTTTCAGGCCTCTTTTTCCTGAACTGGAAGTTGCGGGGCAGGTCATCGCCCAGCAGGTACCCCCAGGGCTCCAGCGCGTCGATGCGGTCAAAAATCACTTTCATGATGGCCATGATCGGTATTGCCAGGAACATACCCGAAATGCCCCCGAGGATTCCCCCGATGATAATCCCAACGATGGATGCGATAGCATTGATCTCGACCTTGGAGCTTACGATCATCGGTACCAGGAGGTTGTTGTCTATAAGCTGTACGACCACATTCACAATCAGTATTCCCACGATAATGGAAAGATCGGTAGTTCCGGTGAGCGAAGCTACTATGGTTAGCAAACCTGCTATTATAATGCCTATATAAGGAATAAGGTTAAGCAGGCCTGTAATTACACCAAGGAGTATGGCATATTTCATTCCGATGATCATCAGGCCTACTGATGTCAGTATCGAAACGATGACAAACTCTATCATAAGGCCCACAATGTAGCTTTGTACCGAAACTTTTATGGTTGCAAGTATCTCCTGCAGCTTTCCGTGATGTTTTTCATTAAACAGCTTGCATAGGAATTTTATGAAGTGATTGCGGTAAAGCAGGATAAGGAATATGTATATAGGTATCAGTACCAAATTCATCATCGTATCAGAAAACGACACGAGTGTAGTGCTTACCATTGTTGTGCCCGAATCGAGCGAGCTGTCTGCTGCTTTGCTGATGAGCTTTTCCTGTTGGTCCTTATCAAGTTCGAAAGTATCCGTTACATACCCCTGAAGATTATGGTAATGCTGCATGAGGTTAGCCTTCATGGTGTTCCAGTCGTTGGCCATCTCTACAACCTGCATCGAAATGAAGTAGAAGATGCCTCCAATGAAAAGCACAAAAAAAGTCACTGTAAGCAGGCATGCGAGTGCATTGGGCGTACGCATTTTCTTCTCCATGAAGTTGGCGATAGGGCGGAGCAATATTGCAAACAGCATGGCCATGAGCAGCGGTACGATAACCGATTGCCCTAAATACAGGATAGCTGTTACTGCTACAACGATGAACAGTATAAGCGCAAATTTTGCATAGAATGGAAATCGTACAGTTTGTTTCATAAGGTTATAATTGGCGAATCAAATATAACCTAAAAACAGATGGGGTTTTCTCAATAAATACTTAAAAGAAATCAATAATACAGCCTGAAATCCAACAGCTTGCACAATGCATAATATTTGCGGTGCAGTTCTTCTACAATCTCAATCACATCGTCCTCATCTTCAAACAGGCCAAAGAAAGCTTTGTCAAGATTGCTGCTGGTAACCTTTCCGAATTCAGCGCCATATCCCGAAATGGCTTTCGCGCCGGTTACGTCCAAAAAGTATTGCGCTTCGTCAGATGTAAGGTCCAGTACTTTAGCATTTGCAAAATGGATGATCTTGCCCTTCATGCGGCCTTCAAAAATTTCGGCAATCTCTTCAATACTGTAATAATAATCATTGAGGCAAACGGTATTCTTTTCGCCTTCCATTACGAGGTAAATGATCTCGTAATTTTTAAAGTTATGGTCGTTATACAGCAGCGCGTTCAGGCTGTCTTCGAGTCCTTCAATGGTGTCGCAGGTCTGATATATGCTGCCGATACCCAGCTCCCATGCCAGCTGCTGCAGGTTGGTGTAGGTTTCGGTTACCGCTTCACTTTCAACGTCGGGCACTGCCTCGAGGCAAAAGATAAACTTTTCATCATTCATAGTACCCCAAAAATAATGCGTTAAATTATATCCGGCAATTTACTGCAAAAGAAATATCCACTACTTTCGCAGTCTTAAAAAACGATTTTGCCATACGACAGCCAAAATAAGGTTACCTATTATGCGGAAGCATCCGTACAGGGGATTGCCCTGCCTGAACGGTTTACCTTTCCGTTTTATTATGAGCCGCACCCATTGGCCGAAATTGCCGCAGAAGAGCTAAAGCACTACCTGGAAACGCAAACAGACCTTGACCATAATTTTGGCATTATCCCCGGAGCGGAAGGGCTGGTAATAGGCAAGATGTTCGGGGTGCTGGTGGTACAGGATGCCGAAGGGAAGCTTGGGTACCTTTCCGGCTTTTCCGGCAAGCTTGCAGGTTCCAATGACCATCCCGGTTTTGTGCCGCCGGTTTTTGACATGCTGGAAGAAAACAGCTTTTTCCTGAAAGAGCAATACATACTTAACAGCATCAACGACCGGGTGAGTGAAATAGAGTCGGATGAAAATTATAAAAACCTAAGGCAGGAATTTGCACTTCTATCAGCCGAATCGGAAGCTGAAATTACTGCCC
Source organism: Flavobacterium sp. MFBS3-15 (assembly GCF_026107645.2). Taxonomy (GTDB): domain Bacteria; phylum Bacteroidota; class Bacteroidia; order Flavobacteriales; family Flavobacteriaceae; genus Flavobacterium. Next base: position 5,419 of record NZ_JAPCHV010000005.1, read on the forward strand.
TTAAGGCAAAGTTGAAAAGCAATAAGGACGAACGTAAAAAGCTTCGTGAAGAAGAACGGCCATTGCTGAGTGAGAAGCATTTTGCGCGCCTGGAAGCCTACCTTGTGCGCCATAGCCTTAATGACAGGCACCAGTCACGAATGCTTGCGGCCTATTGGAAGCAAAGGCTTGACGAAGTGCAGTCGCAATTGTCGGCATACGATTTGGAAATTGAAAGCCTGAGGAAAGAACGTGCCGAGAAGTCGGCTGCATTGCAGCAGCAGCTCTTTGAACAATATGTCTTCCTTAATAAAGATAAGAAGGAGAAAAGCCTTCATGCCATTTTCAGCACAACAGTTTTTGGCAAGCCACCTGCTGCGGCAGGCGAATGTGCTACGCCTAAATTATTGCAGTATGCCTTTCTCAACGGTTACAAGCCTTTGGCGATGGCTGAATTCTGGTGGGGTGCGCCGCCAAAATCGGAGGTGCGAAGCCACGGGCAATTCTATCCGGCCTGTACGGGCAAGTGCAAGCCTATACTGGCCCATATGCTGGAAGGAATGGCACTGGATGATGATCCCTTTCTGCTCAACAGGGGAGAGGGCAGGGAACTGGAAATTGTGTATGAGGACGAGAGTTTTGTTGTGGTGAATAAGCCTGCCGAACTGCTATCGGTGCCGGGCATACAGGTATACGATTCGGTATATGCGCGGTTGAAAGGGATGTGGGGCGGCATTGAGCCGCTTATTATCCACAGGCTGGACATGTCGACTTCGGGGCTTTTGGTTGTTGCCAAAGTGAAGGAGGTGCATGAGCATATCCAAAAGCAATTCCTGAAGCGTTCGGTTACCAAGCGTTATACAGCGTTGCTCTCAAAGCCGATAGAGGGCATTGAAGGCGAGATAAGCCTGCCTTTGCGCGGCGACCTGGACAACAGGCCAAGGCAGCTGGTTTGTTTTGAATTTGGCAAGCCGGCGGTAACGAAATGGAAGGTAGTGGAAAAGGATGAAAGAATGACACGAATCCATTTTTGGCCCCTAACCGGGCGCACCCACCAATTGCGCATGCATGCCGCCCACGAACTGGGGCTTAACGCACCTATCGTTGGCGACGACCTTTACGGCACCGCATCAGACAGGCTATGCCTGCACGCTGCCTTCCTGAAGTTCATACACCCGGTGACAGGCAAGACGGTCAAGTTTGAAGTGAAGGAAAGTTTTTAGTTATCGGCGACATTGTTCCTGCCATCGATTTTTGATTCCTGCTCTTGCAGTTAAAGATTACAGGCTGTTAATGCTTAACTGTTTTGGAGCGAATGGTTGTGACCTGGCTACGAACTCTGTAGGCGACTCCCCTGTGAATTCTTTAAAGTCCCGTATGAAATGCGACTGGTCAGAAAATCCGTTTCCGTATGTGAGATCGGACCATGCCAAATCTTTACCTTGCTGAATGTCGCGGTAAGCACATGTAAACCTTACGATGCGCTGGTAGGTTTTGGGCCCTGTGCCCATCTGGTCTTTAAATATCCGCTCCAATTGCCGTTTCCCGACTGAAAGATGATCGCTTAACGCAGTAATGCTAAGGTTGGCCTGATGCGCACGCAGTAGCCTGCATGCCATAACAAACCTATTGTTATTATCCGATATGCTGTTAAGCCTCTTAAGCAGGTACTTTTCGGCGATGGCTATCATGGACGGGGCATCAATGCAATTGCTTATTTCTTCCCCCATTGACTTTATACCGGCATCAAGAAGCGACTCTGCATCTCCTACCACATTAATCAGTGAAGCGACGGGGAAACGGAACAGGCTTATGAGGCTTTCCGGCTTTAGGCGTATTCCAAACATTACCGATCCGGGTGCTATTTTCCATGTAACGGTATGGTCATACAGCCCTGCAAAAAATACACGGTGGCTTTTTTCCCATCCGCCGTTACTATGCAGGTGGTGGCTGGGATGATCATTGGTTTGTATAATAAGCTCAACCGTACCGAGGGGTAGGCATGACTGTGCACGAAAACCCGTTGCTCCGGTTTCAAGGCAATGCAGCCAGTAGCAATCTATGTACGGGCGCAGTACATCTGAAACAGGAAATTCACAATAGCTCATTTGATAAGTGGTTTGGTATGCAAATGTACAGATTATCAGTTAATTATTAAATAAAGGTTTGCCGGACTGCATTATTTTGCTATCCGGCACATTTCGATTGATGGCGACATTCTGGCTTCATTTAGTGAAAAAAGAAACTAAAAAGATCATGCAAATTATACGGCTGAATGGTGGAAAAATTTAATTTAAGATTTTTTTGGTAGTCTCCGTGAGAAAATTCAACTCATTTTTAATCCATTTTATTATTCTATTATTAAAAAATAAATACTAAAAAATCAAATTTTATCAATATTATATTGTTTTAGTATTAAATAAATGATTATATCGCATCAATATTTAAAATTTAACAAAAAACAATTTTTAAATACTACTCAGCGTCTTAATTGTAATTATCTGTATTTCAGTTTGTTATTATTTTTTTAAAATATCTAAAAAATGAATATTGCATTTATAATCGATGAAATACAAAGCTAACTAACTAGAAATCAATATATTATGGCTCAATTTTCGTAATATTGTATAAGTAAAATGAAGAAAAGAGTTTCGTGTTCTTAACTTCTTGTAAGAATGAATGTTAAGGTATGGGACATAATGTTAAGGTAAAATTTGAAAATTGACTATGAAAGTATTAACTACATTTTTAGTTTGGGTTATTTTATTTACAACTTCTGTAAATGCACAATTAGCAGATTTCAATTTGCAGGTAAATAAAACTGATGAAACATGCTCGGGTAATGGCTCACTGACATTTTTGGTGTCCAACACTACGCCCAATTCTGCTATGCTATATAAGGTATATCTATTGCCTGATACAAACAACCCTATTGCGATATTACAGGAAAATACACTTACCAGCCTTTCGGCAGGAAGCTACAGGGTTATTGCCATGCAGTCTTTGGGTGATGAGCTGAATACGCAGTCAAAGGACATTATTATAGAAAAAAACATCCAGCCGTTTAGCTTTGAGATTGCGGCTGAAGGGCAGGGGTGCAGCGGCAGCGGCACAATTATAGTGAATGTGCTGGAAGGTACTGCTGCCTCTTATGAGATTATTTCCGGGCCGGTACAAAGGCCGCTCCAGCCTTCAAACATTTTTGCAGGGCTACCTTCTGGTAGTTATAATATAAGGGCTTTTAATACCTGCGGCGCCGGTAAGGTTAAAACCTTCAACCTTAGCGTAGTGAATTCGCAGCTATCCATTTCCGATGCCACTTATGCTGAAGGAGGAACGGATTGTGACAGTATTACCATAAACAATACAATCACTCCAACAGGGGGACAGATCAATTACCCATTGACAGTACGCCACACACTCAGCCCGATGACACTGGGAGGAAACGAAATTGTTTTGAACCAGATCATTCCATCCGGGGCTCCTGATTCAGTTGTGCTTACGGCTGTTCTGCCACGTCTCGAGGAACCGTATGATTATGACATTACCGTAGTTGACAACTGCAGCAATACCTATCAAAGGGAAGGCAATGTGCTGGATCCGGATCTCGAACTTGGCCTATCTACAGGGGATGCTCCATGTGCCCAAAAATATATCGTGATAAACACTTCTAAGTTTACGACCTCTTATACCGTTGCGGTAACCGGACATCCTGAGGGATTTGACCCATCGCTATATGATATTTCAGGTACATTTACACAACCTGCAGTAAATTTTGGAAGCCAGACTAATCCGCTGCCTTTTGGCACTTATGTGATCCAGGTGACCGATTCTTGCGGAAGGACAGCTTCGGAAAGTATCAATGTGGAATTTATTCCTTTGGTGCCCGTAGTTACCGCAGCCAACAACGGATGTTTTTCTGAATTTGGAAAAATAAGGATAAGCATTCCGCAGCAAATGCTTGTAGCAGCTAAAATTATTGGGGCACCGTCGTCTTATGGGCAAACATTGCCTTACGACGTGACCAACAAAATAAACGCACAGGGCATGCTGGTACTTAATAACCTGCCGCTTGGCGAATACACTATAGTGTTTACAGATGACTGTGGTTTTGAGTATGAAAAAAAGATATTGGTTCCTGAGTATGTTGAAAAACAATTCAATATTGCATCATTGCCTGCCTGTGGCGAAGGATACGGATCAGTTCGTGTACGCAGCGGCAACGGCAAAATAGTAGCTGCACAAATTGTAGCGACGTCGGCACTAGGTTTTTCACTGCCGTATGACGTTACCAATATGATAAGCACACAGGGACATGTTTATATGGCAGGGCTTCCGGAAGGCACCTATACATTCAGGGCTACCGATGTATGTGGCGTGGTAAAGGACCAGGTAGTAAATATAGAAGGATACAGGCCGGTTGAAAATAGTTTTTCGTTCACACCAAATTGCGGTGGGTTCTCGGTGACTGTTTCTGATACCAGCAACGGTACTGAGGGAGCAGGATACTGGCTGCAAAAATTCAATACTAATACAGGCACATGGGGACATCCTTCAACAGGTGTGGCATATACCGAAGGCACAGTGCCGGCCAGCGCTAACAGTATAAGGCTAAATAACAGTGCTACGCGCCATAATCTTAACTACTCCGGCAAATTCAGGATAGTTAAAAAATTTGAAACCTTCAGCAATGGCAGTGCAGAAAATGCGATATGCCTTAGCGTACTGGGTGAATTTGAATATACTGAAGGCTTTTCGATCAACAGTGCCTATTCGCTTGCCTGCCTTGGCCAGCCTGAGAATGTGATGCTTGATGTAACGGGATATCCGACTGCCTTCAGGATCGTTAAAAAAGACAATGTTCCGTTTTTGGTTGATAATGGCTCAAGCAATGTGTTTGAAAACCTTATGCCTGCCGAATATGTTTTTGAAATTGAAGATGACTGCGGCAACATTGTAAGGAAAAGGTTCAATGTGCTTTCACTGCCTTCTATTGCCGATGCTACAGCTCCTGGCGACATGATAATATGCACGGAGCCGGGTACGGTCCAAAATCACGAATTCCACCTTACAGACCAAAACCCTAACATTTTGGGTCCGCTGCACAGTTCGATGTATACCATTACCTACCACCTTACACAGGCTGATGCCGATAACGATGTTAACTCTTTGCCTGAGTATTATACCAACATTTCCAATGGGCAGCAGATATTTGCCAGGGTGGTACACAATGAGATTGCCATCTGCCATGCCGTAACTTCTTTCAGGCTTTTCATCGGAGAATACCAGGAGCCGGAAATAACAACTGAAGGTACTATATGTGATGGAGGAAGGCTGCAATTGACCGCAGAAGCAGGCTTCGCAACTTACGAGTGGTCTACAGGCGAAACTACCCGAAGCATTTTTGTTACGGAGCCGGGCAACTATACGGTAATTGTAGGAAAAGCTTATGGTGACAAGCTATGTGAAGGATTTTCAGAAATTGAGGTGAAGGCTTCTTTCACCCCATCCATCCGCAGCATAGAGACGAAAGACTGGACAAGGGATCAGAATGAAATAGCCATCTATACCGATGAGCCGGGCGAATACCTTTACTCGATTGACGGCACGAATTACCAGGAAGAGCCGGTATTCACCGGATTGGAAACGGGCCTCTATACCGTGCATGTAAAAGATGCGGCCGGTTGTGGCGAAATAACTAAAAAAGTAGTACTGATGTACTATCCGAACTTCTTTACGCCAAACGGTGACGGTGTTCATGACAAGTGGCGTATCCCGTACTCAATCATGGAGCCTAACATGAAAGTAACCATATTTGACCGCTACGGTAAGCTCATTACGCAATTTGGCCCTAACTACGAAGGATGGGACGGTACGCTCAACGGGCTCCAGCTTCCTTCAACAGACTACTGGTTTGTTGTAAACCGTGAAGACGGCAGGGAACTGAGAGGACACTTTGCAATGCTGCGATAGATAAATGATCATATAGAAAAATGGTTGCCATCTGGCAACCATTTTTGTTTACGTATTGATGTCCAGATCTCGGATGTAGTCCTCATATTCATAAAAGAAACGCTCAAAAGCATCCATGCTGAGGTTGAAGAATCGGAATATTGCTGCCCAGCTGGCCATGTTATACAGGCTTATGCCGGTCAATTCCACCCATACGCGGCTAATGACCTTGCCATTTTCAAGGTAAAAATTCCGCTCGAATACCGCTTCCGGCAAAAACTCGTCAAGCAATATGTTTTTAAGCGACTCCATTTTTTCAAAGTAAATGATGCGCTTGTCGTCCTCCCGCGGTTCAATGTCGAGCATGACCTGCGCTTTTTTGTTGTCGACATAAAATTTGAAGGTAACATCCTTTATTTTAGTGTCATACAACAGCCATTTCCTGGGATAGGCATCTGCGAATGCCGTCCAGAATTCCTTTTTCATTTTTTGGGCCTCTGCCTTGCTGAACATACAATTTTTGTTTTAATGCTTTTTGGAGTATCTTTAAGGTTGAAACCACAACTCCTGAAATGCTTTTTACCGAATTTACCAAATATATCCCAAAGATACTAAACCAGCAGCTTCCCGCCGTGGAAGCACACATGAAAATGTCGCCCCTGGAGCGTGTGCCTTCACTGGAAAGGCAATTCTATAAAGATAAGAACCCCCGCATATCGGCTGTCATGATGCTGTTCTATCCCATAGGGGGCATAACCCACCTGGCCCTGATAAAGCGCAATGCCTATCCGGGTGTGCATTCCTCCCAAATATCGTTTCCCGGAGGTAAAGCAGAGCCGGATGACAAAACCCTTGCTGATACTGCTTTGCGCGAAACCTTCGAGGAGATCGGGGTTTTACCCGGGGCAATGGAGGTCGTCATGCCTTTTTCCGAGATCTACATACCCCCGAGCAACTTCCTTGTATACCCGTTTTTAGGGGTTGCGGAAGAAGAACCCGATTTCATGCTGAACCCTGAAGAGGTGGTAGAGCTGATCCACCTGCCGATCGATGTCCTGATGGATGACGGCATCGTTGAGGATGTTGAGATGGAAACCTCTTATGCGCAGCGCATTAGTGTGCCTGCCTTCCGTTTTAGGGAGCATATCGTTTGGGGTGCTACGGCCATGATACTCAGCGAGCTTAAAGAAACGATAAAAACAGCCTTAAAATAGTATCGTTTTCGTAAGTTTGCGGTTTACTTTGCTATAATCATGGGTTTATTCAAAAGAAATCCTTTCGGACATATACTTTTCCTGAAAAAATGGCTCATACGCGTGTTTGGGATGCTTACCCACCGCCGCTACCGGGGCTTTAATGAGCTCCAGATAGACGGATCGGAAATCATCCGCGCGCTGCCTGACAGGAATGTCCTTTTCATTTCCAATCACCAGACGTATTTTGCCGATGTCGTGGCCATGTTCCATGTGTTCAATGCCGCGCTGAAAGGCCGTGAGGATAACATAAAGGATGTGATGTACATTTGGAGGCCCAAGCTGAATATCTACTACGTAGCCGCGAAGGAAACCATGAAAGAAGGCCTTCTTCCGCGCATTCTCTCCTATGCCGGCGCCATAACCGTAGAACGTACCTGGCGTGCCAAGGGCAAAGAGGTACAGCGTGAGGTGAACCCGAACGATACGGAGAACATCCGTATGGCGCTTGAGGATGGCTGGGTGATTACCTTTCCGCAAGGGACAACAAAACCGTTCAAGCCCATCCGTAAGGGAACGGCACATATCATCAAACAGCACAAGCCTATTGTGGTGCCTATTGTTATCGATGGCTTCCGCCGCTCATTCGACAAAAAGGGACTTAGGATGAAAAAGAAGGGTATACTGCAGTCGTTCATCATTAAAGAACCGTTGCAGATCGACTACGATAATGAAAGCGTTGAATCGATCATCGAAAAAATAGAGTATGCCATAGAGCAGCACCCATCCTTCCTCAAGGTGATACCGGCCGAAGTGATGGAACAGCAGGAAGAGCTTAACCAACAGAGGAAGTGGCAGTATTAGGATTAAATTCCTTACCTGGAATGAAATAAATTTACCTATTAACTGAAAAGAGAGGCCCACAAGCCTCTCTTTTTATTTTATCACCCCGTCCTGCGACGGCTGCTGTTGCTGCCCGTTGTTCAGGATGTTGCTCTCCTCGGCCTGCTTGTTCCGGGTAGGGATCTTGTAGCTGAGAGAAAAGCCCACCCTCCTTGAGTCGAAGCTGCTGTTGTAGTGCAGGTTGGTGCCCACCGCGCCAAACTCCTGCTTGTTGGTATTGAGCAGGTCGTTTACATACAATGATACCGACAGGTTATCTGACATGAATTTTCTTGACAGCGTAAGGTCCAGCGACTGGTACGCAGGGCGCTTTACGGTATAGTAATAATAATTGCCTCCCGTGGTCGTAGTGCTGAAGTTGGCCATAAGTTTTACCTTTTTCGGCAGGATGATCTGCGAAGAGGCATGAAAGTTCCACACGGCTTTGGTGTCCAGCCCCGGTATGTCGTGCAGCTGGTTGCCGGCATAAAGGTATATGAAATTGATCTCATCCGGATTGAAGTCCATTTTCAGTACGGCGTTTAGCCCTTTGGTAAACAGCATATAGGGCAGGGGCAGGCCGATATTAAAGTTGCGGATGCTCGAATTGGGTACATTTACCGCAACGCTGGCAGCGCCATTCTCATTCTGGATGATGCGGTTTACAATGATGTCTTTAGCGTCGGTATACGAATAGCCTATCGAGAAATATTCAAAGGCGCTCAGCTCGATCTCATAATTATTAAAGATAGAGGGATCGAGGTTGGGATTGCCGAAAAAGCCTACGTTAGGGTTCTGGTAGCTGGTGTTGTTGGGGTTAAGCGACCCGGTATCGGGGAGGCTTATTTTTTTATTGAAGCTTGTGTTGATGTGCACCTGCGGCATGAGGTTGTACTGTACCGTCGCATTCGGGAAAAAGCGCGTCAGGTTGAAAGGTATCAGGTCATCGGTGTCGGTATTGCCTTTGATGTCATACGATTCCAGCCTTCCGCCAAGGATAAAGTCGAACTTCTTATAGGTTACCTGGCCCTCACCATAGGCAGCATAGGTAGACCGGGTATATTCAAGATTGGTGTTACCAAAGCTTTCTGCGGTAAAATCGAGATGGTCGGCCAAAACACCGGCGCTCACCTTTGTCTTATCCAGCAGGTTGAACTCCTGTGTATAGTCGGTCTTGAACTGTACAAAATCCTGGTCGCTGTTGTTTTCCAGCACACTATTGTCGTTAATCCGTGAAGCGAGGCCGAAGTCGCTTTTATTGCTGTTGTAATTCAGCCGGAAATCGATTTTTTTCAATGTATTTTCAAAACGTTTTTGATACGTGATCATCCCGTCATGGTAAGCACGGTCGGTCATGCTTTTGTCATCCGTAACAAAAATGCTACCGGAAGGTATCTCTGTACCCGAAGCCGACACATACGAAGTGTTCTTGTTGGTATTGAAGTCGTAATTGAGCAGCAGCCGGTCTTTGCCCAACTCAATCTTTACGCCGGTGCGCAGGTAATAAAAGCGGTTCACCCTGTCGGAGTAATTTTGGGTCAGCAATACATCATCGGCGGCAAACCTGCTGGTCTGGTAGCCATCGCCGTAGCTTTGGCCGCCATTTACCTGCCAGCTGTAGCCCTTGCCGCCCGAGCTCACGAGCAGGCTGTTGTTGAACCGGTGCCTTGACTCGTCATACCTGGTATAGCTGTACCCGTTGGAATAGGTGGCCGATAAATACTGCTTTGAATTTTTTGAAGAGATGATATTGATGATTGCACCGCCGGAGGTTGCCGGGAATTCTGAGCCGGGGTGCGTAATGATCTCTACCCTTTCAATGGAGTTGGCGGGCAGCCCTTCCATATAGGAGGTAAGCTCGTTAGAGTAGATGTTCAGGGGGCGTCCGTCCATATATACCTGCAGCGCCTTTCCCTGGTACATCATCCCCGCTACGTCGGATATGATGAGGCCCGGAAGCTTTTTAAGCCCGTCCATAAGCGAACCCGAATTGAGGTGCGGCTGGTCTTCAAAATTGAATATCGTCCTGTCGGCCCTTCGTTCGATGGCCTTCTTCTTTTTTTCGATCACAATCTCATCCAGTTCGGTATCCATGGCGCGCAGGGTATCGTTCTTTATGGTATCGTTGGCAGTCTCTACCTGGGCAAACAGGCCGAATGAGGTAAAGGTAATGAGTAAAGAGTAGATGTATTTCATAGGTTGGTAAGGTATTGTATTGGTCGTATATGAAAAAGCCTGTACAATTTACAGGCCAAATCACGTATTTATGTAAGATTTTTTTTAAAATATAACGTTGCCGCGGCAGAATTATTTTACAGCTTCTACTTTGTAGCCTTTTTTACGTAATAGCATGATAACCCCTTCGGTTCCTGCTAAATGTGTAACCCCGAAAGCAAAAAAAGTTGGCTTAGCTTTGGCGGCTTCTTCTATTTTGGGTATCCATGCCCTATTTCTTTCACTCAGTATGATATCGGCATAATTGCTGTATGTCTTATTATCAGAGTTTCTTATAAAGTTTTCAAGCCCTTCGATATCCTCTTCTTCATACATCGCTGCCATGATTTTTGCTTTTTTCCTGCCATTAGCTAAATTGTCTTTAATGTTTTTCATTAGTCCTTCCAGCTGAATGGAATAAGGGATCCTATCATACATCATAACTTGGAACTTTATTTTTTCAAGGCCGAAGGTTTCCTTACCCTGTCGTTTTGTAATCGCGACTATTTCCTCTTCATAGGATTTTGTGGTGCAGTCCAGAATTTTAGAGGTAAGCATCATATTTATAAATTCCGGCTTAAGGGTATTATGGATTCGAACTGACCTTCCTTTATTCTCGATAAAATATGTATCTAAAAGTTGAAAATCTTCATCGCTAAGCATACTTTCAATTGTGATCCCTTCTTTCATGTCACGGGGAGCTTCAGCAAATTCCTTTTCAAAATCAGGATCCTGGTAATCTATTTCAAGGTATAGCTGTTTTGTACTCCCTATAGCGTCGGTAATTTTGTTATCCATTTCTATAGTACAGGCTGAATGGAGCGTACCAAACAAATACGATGGCTCTGCCAGTCCGTTTCCTGAAATTTTCCACAAGAGTGATTTTTCAAGTGCTTGTGAAGTACAGCCTGAACAAATGATTAGAAGGAGTAATGCAAAATAACTTTTCATACAGAATTATTTTGTACTTTAAATTATTACTTCACAGCTTCTACTTTGTAGCCTTTTTTCCTCAGCAAAGCAATCACGCCGTTTTCACCACCCAAATGTGCTGCGCCTACCCCAAAGAAAGTAGGTGTTTTTTTTGCGGCTTCTTCAATTTTCGAAATCCAGTTGGCATTGCGCTGGTCCAATAGCACATCGGTATTGTCGCCGTAAAATTTATTTTCCTCGTCGTTCATGAAATCCATCAGGGCGTTAAGGTCTTTGGCATTGTACAGGTCAAGCATTTTTTTAAACATAGCCCTGCCTTTTTCGGTACCTTCTTTAGCCGACTTTATGAGTTCCTTCATTTGCTCCTCGTACGATATGGCATCGAATACCGCCATCTGCTCGTCCAGCGTTTCCAGGCCGTAGGTTTGCTCGTTTTGCTCTTTGGTCACTTTCATCAGCGCTTCTTCAACCGACTTGATAGGGCAGTCAACCATTTTGGGCATGACCATCATCCCTGCCATCGACGGCTTGAATTTATCCATCATCTTTACGCCCATGCCTGTATTTTTTACAAGGTACTCATCAACTACCTTTAAATCCTCCGGGCTGGACATAGAAGTCATTGTTTTTCCGTCCTTCATCACCATGCCGCTCATCATTTTCAAAGGTATGGATGGGTCGTCCATGTCCATTTCAAGGTACAGCTGCTTTGTGTTGTCCAGCGCTTTCAGGGTGCTTGCTTCAAGGGTATTGTCGCATACAATGTGCATCGTGCCATATAGGTACGACGGACTGCTTAACCCGTTTCCGGAAATTTTCCAAAGCAGGCCTTTATCCAGTTTTTGTGCATTAGCAAACAGGCTGATAAGGCTAAGGGTGATGATCAGTAGGTTTTTCATGGCTGGTTTATGTATATGTTTAAAAGTCAAGTTTTTTCAATTCTTCATAATTGCGGTGCAGGCGTTTCAGCAGCAGGCCGTAGATAAGCTTGTAGAAAAGCCATACCACCAGTACAAACAGCCCGATGAATATCACAGCGCCCCCAATGTATATGAGGTAGAATATATGTGCGTTGCCTTTAGCTTCAGATTTATTGAGCGCTTCGATGAGGTTTTGGTCGTTCATGAAGAAAATGATAAAAACGACAATCGATGACAATATGATGAATGCCAGGTTTGCTATGATGTAATGCGATACGGTCCTGCGTGTCCTCAGGATGTTGTCCATGAGCATTTTTACATTGTCTGTGGCGGTTATTTTCCTGTAGTTGATATAGAACTTGCAGAAAAAATAAATGATGATGATGTAACCCATGACTGTCATGGGTATGGTAACATAATCTACGTGAAAGCTTTCCATTTGCCTGGAGCTTTGATTGTCCTTCATAAGGAACGATATGCCCAGCCAGAATACAAATTCCAGTACGCTGATGATGAGTATCCATTTTACGATGGAAGACGACTTTTTATGCAGCATCGCATAAATGTCCTGCTCGGAGAATTTGGGGAAATTCTCCGCATTCCTCTTCCAGTTTTGTTTTAATATATCCAGTTCGTCCATTTCGTTATGGATTTAATATTTTTTTCAATTTTCCTTTTATCCTGTTCATTTTTACGCGGGCGTTTACTTCGCTGATGCCCAGCGTTTCGGCAATCTCGGTATAGTCCTTGTCTTCCAGGTACATGAACACAAGCGCCTTTTCTATGTCATTTAGCTGCTGCACGCCCTGGTACAGGAGTTTTATATGCTCCTCTTCCTCGTAGTTGTATTCGTCCTGGTCTACCTTGTGCAGCTTGGTGTCAAATTCTATGGTATCTACCGTACGGGCCTTTTTACGGTAAAGGGTAATGGCGGTGTTCAGCGCGACCCTGTAGGCCCAGGTGGTAAATTTCGCATCGCCCCTGAACTGGGGGAAGGCTTTCCACAGCTGTATGGTTATCTCCTGGAAAAGGTCTTTGTGGGCATCTTCATTGTTGGTGTAGAGCCTGCATATCTTATGGATCAGGTTTTGGTTTTCCTGAAGCTGGTTTACAAATGACTTTTCAAGTGATGAACTCATGCTGCATTGGTAGGTGAAACATCAAATTTGTTACAGCGATGCTATAATTCTTTATCGGAATAATAATTGACCAATAGCCCCACAAACTTGCTGTAGGTCTTGAGTCCATCCTTTTGGCTGTTGGCTTTGAGGAACTTATCGTAAACGAACTCAAAAATATCCTCGACGAAAGAATCGTATTCCTCACTGAATTTTTCGCTCTCCTTAAAGTTGGCCAGCACGCCCCTGCTGATGAGCGGCGCAAGGCTTTTGGCCAGCTTCTCATCTTTTTTGGCGATGTTGTTCATGCAGTATTTCAGGGCAAATGAGTACCCCGAATATTTAAAATAAGGGTCATCGTTGTAAATCGATGCCATGTACCCGATGAAATTGGCCTCGCTCTCGCTGGCATAGCCTATCTGGTGCGACATTTCGTGGCAGGCTGTGGTGGGCAGGTTGTATTTGGGCAGGTTGCAGTTTACCTGTGCCTCGTTGGTAAACGGGTTCAGGTAGCCGCCAAAGCCCATGTAGGAGAGGGGTGTGCTCATAAGCGACGACTTGATGCTCTCGTGCTCAAACGCAAAATAAGGGAAAGGCTTTGCCAGGTTTTGGTACCCATTGATCGATTTGGCATAAATCTCTTCGACGGTATAAGGGTTCACGACTTTCAGGCTGTCGTTCTTTTCAATCTGAGCGTGCATGGCATTGGTTTTTACGATGAGCCTTTTGGTAAACGCTACGAGTTCTGTCAGTTCATAGTCCTTACCCATACCCATTTTTTCGTGCAACGGAACACGCCTGTAATTGAGCGCCCATAAAAAATTGAACAGGAAATAAAATATGGAGAATGCCGCCGCCATCGTCAGCAGGTTATCCTTATATTGCTTCCGCCAGGTCTTGCGCTTTATCCACAGCCACCGCAGGCACAGGATGATGGCGATGAAGTAGATGATGTCGCCGATGGAGATTCCCGTCCACCCGAACACTACGCGCGACCCTTTTGATAACAAAGGGAAGAGGCCGTTGCTGTAAAAGCGCTCCACAAAATTTGGGAAAAGCCCAAGAACATTTACAATAATGATCTGTACAACCAGGAGCAGGGCGAGTAGTTTCTTTTTCTTCATCGGGCGGTATTGATACTGTAAAGATAGTGTGTTTTGATTAGAATCTGAGGGCGTAAATTCCGCAAAGATGCGCAAAGGAGCACAAAGGCACGCAAAGTTTTATATCCTGAAGTTCATATTTTTTTCTCTTTTCCTGAACTTTTTTTCTTTGTGAAACTTTGCGTCTTCTTTGTGCATCTTTGCGGTATAGCTTATTTTTGTCATAGCAAATACGAACCCCAATGAAGAAGATAGACGCACCGGAAAAGGTTATATTCATTTGCGACGGCAAAAAATGCGGGCGGTACAGCAAAGAGCTGTACAAAAGCTTTAAGCGCCTGATAAAAGAGCACGGCCTGAAGCATGATGTGGAACTCACTTGTATGCAATGTACCAACAACTGCAAAACCGCACCCAATATTTGCCTGCAGCCGCAAAATGCCTGGCTGGGTGAGGTGGAGGAGAAGGACGTAAAGGATATTTTTAAGAAGTATATAGTATAGATTTCCATTATCTTTGTTTCATGGAATTAGCCAAATCTAAAATAGAAGCTATAAAAGACTACTTTAAATCAAAACCTGTTTTAAAGGCATATCTTTTTGGTTCTTACGTTAGGGGAGAAGCTGATGAAAAAAGCGACATAGACCTGCTGGTGGATTTGGATTATAAACAAAGGATAGGTTTGCAATTCGTACAAATGAAGCTTGACCTGGAGGATATGCTCAAAGTTAAGGTTGACCTCATATCATCCGATGCAATGTCAAAACACCTAAAGACTTCCGTGGATACCGAAAAACAACTTATCTATGCGAAGTAAACCGGGAGACAATGCCAGGCTTCAGCATATCCATGACGCCATACGTGAGATTGAAAATTATGTGAAGGCAATCACATTTGAACATTTTTCTGATAATTCCATGATGCTGTTTGCCTGTATAAAGCAGCTCGAAATTATCGGGGAAGCCAGCAATCATCTTTCAGATAACATAAAGGGCCAATACGAATCTGTCGAATGGCGGCAAATTATCGGGCTTCGCAATATTTTTGTCCATGAGTACTTTGGCATAGATAAACATATCGTGTGGGATGTCATACAGAATGACCTTCCGCATTTCAGGCATTCCATTGAACTAATTATAGAAGAACTAAACAAACAAATATAAATGAGCCAGGAAATTAGGAACCTTGAGCCAAAAGCGCTCTGGAATAAATTTGCCGACCTGAACGAAGTGCCGCGCCCCTCTAAAAAAGAGGAGAGGGTAATTGCCTTCATGAAGGATTTCGGGAAGAAACTCGGCCTTGAGACTATTGAGGACGAAGTAGGCAACGTGATCATCAAAAAGCCGGCCACCAAAGGCATGGAGAACCGCAAGACAATCGTGATGCAGAGCCACCTCGACATGGTGCACCAGAAGAATGCCGACACGGTATTCGACTTTGATACGCAGGGCATCGACATGTATGTGGATGGCGACTGGGTACGTGCCAAAGGGACGACCCTTGGTGCCGACAACGGCCTTGGCGTAGCTACCATCATGGCAGTACTGGAAAGCACCGACATACCGCACCCGGCCATCGAGGCGCTTTTTACCATTGATGAGGAAACCGGCATGACCGGTGCGATGGGCCTGAAAGGCGGACTGCTCAGCGGCGAAATACTATTGAACCTTGACACCGAAGAGGACGATGAGATCGACATCGGGTGTGCCGGTGGGGTTGATGTTACTGCCGAAAGGGGCTATGATGAAGAAGACGTTCCGGAAAACTCCGTAGGCTACAACATTACCGTAAAAGGGCTGAATGGCGGCCACTCGGGCATGGACATCCACAAGGGGCTGGGCAATGCCAACAAGATCATGAACCGCCTGCTGTTTGACAGCTTTGAGAACTTTGGCCTGCAGATTGCCGAGATAAACGGGGGCAGCCTGCGAAACGCCATTCCGCGTGAGAGTTTTGCCAAAGTGATCATTTCCGAAATCTTCGACGAGGCTTTTGTATTCGACATGCAGGAAGTCATCAACGACATCAAAACCGAATTCAAAACCACAGAGCCGAACCTTGAAATACTCATTGAAAAAGCCGACACACCGGCCAAAATAATGGACCTTGGCGTGCAGGAAGGGCTTATCCGTGCCTTGTACACTGCCCACAACGGCGTGTACCGCATGAGCGCCGACATGGCTGATTTGGTAGAAACCTCCAACAACATTGCAAGGGTTATCGTGAAGGACGGCAAGCTGTACGTTGGCTGCCTTACACGCTCATCGGTAGAGAGCAGCAAGTTCGACCTGGCCAATGCATTGCGCTCGGCATTTGAGCTGATCGGTTGCGAGGTGACCTTCTCCGGTTCGTACCCGGGCTGGACACCAAACGTAAACTCGCCGATCCTCGACGTGCTGACCGACATCTACGAAAAGCAAAACGGCAGCAAAGCGAATGTGGTTGCCTGCCACGCCGGGCTGGAATGCGGCATCCTGGGCACGAACTATCCTAAAATGGACATGATATCCTTTGGGCCAACCATTAAAGGCGCGCACAGCCCTGACGAAAGGGCGAGCATTTCATCAGCACAGAAATACTGGAAGTTTGTGTTGGAAATACTGGAGAATATCCCGGTGAAATAACGTAATTATGTAAGTAAAATGTCATATTGAGCGCAGTCGAAATGCGGCATTTTATCTGTAACAAGCTTCTCGACTGCGCTCGAAGTGACAAAAAAAACTTATTACAAACCTGTTTAGAAATAAGCAGGTTTTTTTATGAAAATAATTAAAGGAAAACATATACTTTTAACACACTTTTACGTTAGCTCATTATAATCCCAACCTTACTGATGAAATCCCTGTTCCTGTCGCTCTTCGCGGCACTTTTGCTATTATCGTGTACCGACCACAAAGCCACTCACGTGGAGCGCTCCTTCTATTTTTGGAAGAACACTTCCTGGGGACTTGCCGACGCGGAAGAGACACTGCTGAATTCGGTAAAAGCCAAAAAGCTGTACGTGAAATTCTTCGAGGTGGAGTCTGATGACCTTTTTGGCAGCATCCCAACGGCTAAGACGCGTTTCCACCTGTATGACCCGGACAGCAATTATACCGTGGTGCCGGTGGTGTACCTGCGCAATGAGGTATTTAAAAAATGTACCCGCGGCAGCCTCGATTCGCTCGCGGACAATGTAAATTTCCTGATTAAGAGATATGTCGTGCAGGTGACCAGGGACAGCGCAAATTTTGGGCGCCTTAAAGAATACCAGATGGACTGCGACTGGACGCCTTCCACAAAAGACAATTACTTCTATTTCCTCAAAAAGCTAAAGGCACTCTCGCAGAAGAAGATCAGCTGTACGTTGCGGCTCTATCCGTATAAATACCCCGATAAAATGGGCGTTCCCCCGGTAGATAGTGCCATGCTGATGTGCTACAACCTGATCCATCCGCTGGATGATAAAAAGAAGAACACCATACTGGATATCGATGAGCTGGCCAGCTACCTCGATACCGGTGAAAAGTACCCGCTGCACCTCGACATCGCCCTGCCGGTATATTCGTGGGCACAGCTGTACCAGAACAATAAGTTCAGGGCCATCATGTACAGCAACCCTATGGCTGACGGCGGCTTCCGGAAAACGGAGGGGCTGTGGTATGAAGCGATACGGGACACCGTGGTAGATGACATATTCATCCGCAAGGGCGACAGGATCAAGCGGGAGGAAGTGACCAAAGAAGCCCTTGCCGAAGTGATACAACTGATAAAGAAAAACGTCCCGCTGGACGATACCATTACCGTATCGCTCTTCCACCTTGATGAATCACAATTAAAAAACTACAGCCATGAAGAAATCGCTCGCCTTTACACTGCTTTTACTGAGTAGCTTTGTACCCGCTGCCCGCGCCTGCTGGTACTATCCTACAGGCGACGACATCCGTTTTTGCTTTTTTAAGGATTATCTTGAAAGGTATCCCGGGTATGGCATGTTCAATTATACCGCCACCTATTTTTCGTATGATCCGCCAATAGATTACCGGCAGGACGCTGCCACCGACCCAAATATCGCATTGTGGAGGAGTTACTGCAACAACAAGGTTTCTGCGGAAAGCGTAGAGGATGCCGTGTATACAGAGTTGCTGCTGTCGCGGCATTCTGATAACGCGATGATTCAATACCTCCACAGCATAAAGGATTTTGAGGCGCTTGAGTATTTAAAGTTTGCCAAAGAGATCGAGAGCATGAATGAATATTACGAAAATCCGTGGGAACGCGATTGGGACATCGTTTCGCCCAAGCGCAAGAGCAGGATAGATATGGCCATTGAGAAGGCAGGATCTGTAAAGAATACGCTGATTAAGTCACGGTATTATTTCCTGGCCATCCGCCTGGCTTTCTACAATAAGGATTATGAGAGTGTACGAAAAGTGTACGACAATCATTTCGCCAAAAAGAAGCCCGAAAACATCATCGATTACTGGAGCCTGTACTTTAGGGCCGCCGCCGAGAAAGACCCCGCACTGCAAAGCTACTATGCGGCACTGGCTTTCGCGAAAGCGCCGGACAAGCGTTTTGTGGCATCCTATTATTTCCACAACGAGATTCCGCTTGCGGACGTGCTCAAACACGCTAAAAACAAAAAAGAGGCCGCGGAGATCTACGAAATGGCCGGCATGCGCAAAACAGATTATTCGCTCAAACTGCTCGAGGGCATTTACAAAAATGACAGGTCGTCCGAAGCCTTGGGCTTTTTGCTGGTACGCGAAATGAACAAGCTGGAGGACTGGATTTACACCCCGTATTATTCGTATTTCAGCCCCTCGTTATCCGAAGATTCCTGGGATCCCGAAAAGAACACTACGCCGCTATTGCTGCAAAGGATAGCCGACGACAGGCAATATGCCGCAAAGCTGCTGCAATTTGTCAATTCGGTTAACCCGGATAAAGTGCACGATGCTGAGGTATTCCGTTCGGCGAAGGCCTACCTGCTGTTCATGGTAAAGGACTATGAGGGCTGCCTGTCGTATATTAATTCGCTGAAACACAATCTGCCAAAAGATTCACAGCACCAGTTGGCACTCGTCAAAGCATTGTGCCTGACCGCCCACCAGCCGAAAGGCAGTGCGGTAATCCCTGAGGCTATTAAGCAATTGCTGATGTCGGAAAAAGAGGGGCATAACGAAAAGTTTGTTTTTGCCATCGGCCGCGAACTGGAGTACCTGGGCAACACAACCGATGCCGCACTGATCTATTCGCAACTTGAGAACATGGAATGGAAGTCGAAAGACCAGCGTACACCCTATTATAATGATTACTACAGCTATTGGTTCGAATATCTTGACGGGGCATATAGCACTACCGCGGTGAAAAGCCTTATTTCGGCCATAAATAATAATCATAAAAAGGATGCATTTTCCAAATGGCTCTATGCCAAAGCTACGGACGTGAACCAGCTGAATGACCTGTTAGGTACGAAATACCTCCGACTCAACAGGCTGCAAGAAGCACAAGCGGCCTTTAATAAAATGATACCCGACTCGCGCACATCAGGATACCTTGATGAAAATCCTTTTTATGAAATGAAATATACGCCCGATTTTGTGGAGCGACGGGACAGTATACAGTTCACCAAGGCCGACATAACAAAACACCTGATAAAGTACATCGCAAAAGGTGCCGACCCAGCCGAAAAGGACAGGGATTATTACAACTTCCTGGCGGGTACATGCTACTACAATATGACCCAAAACGGCAATAGCTGGTATATGAGGCGCTACGAATGGTCGAGCGTCGAACTTACCAGTTCGCTGCCCGATGAGGCGGACTTCCATAATTGCGATTACGCAAAGCAGTACTTTTTGAAAGCGTATAAATATGCCAAAACACGGAAATTCCGTGCGCTGTGCTTAAGGCTGGCGGCAAAATGCGAGCACAAGAAAGTGGAATATTGGCACGAAACCACAAAAGACGATTATAACACCAGCAGTTACGATTATGCTCTTGCCCACAATAGGTACAAGGACAAGTTCAAAAGGCTCTATGCGTCCTATTACAGTGACCTGTATGAATCAGGATGTGCTTCATACTTCAGGTATTTTGAGGCACGGCGGTAACGAGAAAACCCTGCTGAACGGCAGGGTTTTTTGTTCTATAGAGCCAATATTACTGCCTCTTCATGGCAAAAGTTTCGGTTGCAGGCTTGCCTTTTTGCATGCCGGATATTTCGGCGACAAGCGAGTCGTTATTGATCTTGTTGTAGGTTATCTTATTCGGGTAATCGTGATTGGGGTTCTCGAAAACCATTTGCGTATCGGTTGATGAGGTTAGCTCGAACGGTGTGGCCTGGCCGTTGTTCTGCCCCGGTACGGTAACGTTGTACACCAGTTTTCCGTTTGATTCCTCCAGTTGGATGCTTTCAGAGAAAACAGTATCCTTGCCGATCACGAAATAACTCTCGCCGTGGTACACCGAGTCGTTTTCCTTTTTCCATTTTTCGGTCAAAATGCCCTCGGGTGTCATGTTACCCCAGCTACCGATCAGCCATGCCGCCTTCTCAAGCTGCGGGTAGGTTTTGGCTGCGGGAGCTGTTTCGGTTTGGGTTGCTTCTGTTTCTTTCTTGCCGTTGCAGGAAAATATAGCCCCGCATACCAGAGCAACTGATAAAATTGTAATGGTCCGTTTCATGATTATTGATTTTGTTTGGTGCAAAGATGTATTTTGGAGCAATGGCAAAATTGTAAAAAACCGACATTAGGATTTTTTATTATGAATTGATTGCGGCGGAGTGAGCACGTCTCGCTCCCCTCTCCTTCGGAGAGGGGCCGGGGGTGAGGACTCGTGTTCCAAATCATTCATCAAAAACAAAATGCTTCGCCATCTCTAAATTCTCCGAAAAATACTGCTTCGGGTTCAGGCCGGTAAATTCCTTAAAATCCTTAATGAAATGTGCCTGGTCGTAAAAACCGCCATCGTAGGCCACATTGGTAAAGCTCACGAATTCCTTCTTTTCAATGAGCTGCAGCGTATTCTGGAAATGTATGATGCGGGCCAGGAACTTCGGCGAAAGCCCCACAGCTGCGACAAACTTACGCTCAAGCTGGCGTTGGCTTATTTCGAGCTCGTCCGCCAGTTTGTCGATGCTCACACTGCCGTCACTTGTAAGCAGGGCCTCCACGCAGTATTCCACATCGCGGTTGTCAAATGCTACCGAGTGCAGTTTTTTCATCAGGAACGCCTCAACGGTGGCTTTGCGGGCTTGATTGTCGGCGCAGGCAATCATCGCCTGTTCCAGGGCAATGCCGTCATTGCCCCACAGTTCGGCCACGGTGAGCGCACGCCCGGTAAAATCATTTACGTCGAAATCAATGAAAGGCTGCAATCCCGCCGGGTTGAACCGTGTGCTGAACAGCCCCACAGCTCCAGTAGGCTCTACCTCGATGAACGATTTTATCTGCCCGTAAATGATGCCGCGTGGCTGTAGAAACGAGGTTCCGTCCGGCTCATGCTTTTGAAACAGCTCTCCGTAGTTGAAGATCAGCTCAATGCACCCGTCGGGAAAAATGCGCTCCCGTTCTTTAGGGGCGTCGGCACCGGCATCCAGGCTCCAGTGGTAGCGCAAGTATGTTGAAAGTCCGGGAGAAGGGTCGTAGGTTACATATTCCATATCCTGTAAATGTAACGATATGACTTTGGATAAATAAAAAACAGCCAATCATTTTGACTGGCTGCCTAAATTTTTATATGAAAGATTATTTCCTGCCGTAATAAGAAGCAGAATCCTGATCTTCTATCCTTATTGTATTATTATTGTCCCGGAACTCTATCTCATAGGTCCAGTCGCCGCCATAATGCTCTACATGATATACATTGTCTCCCAGGTTTTCCCATGTAAGATCGAAGGAGCTGCTTGTGGAAAGGTGGTATTTGCCACCGCCATCGCCATCAATCTCATAAACGGTACGGTTGTCCTGAATGGCGGTATAATTTCCGGATGCAAGATCTTCAAAACCCGTAAGCTTCCATTTGCCAACAAACTTATCAGTGCTGTTATTATTGTTCCCGGTTTCCTTGCTGTCATCGCCTGAACAGGCTGTGAACATAATTATAATGGCCAGTGGCAATGCTCTCAAAGCTGTTTTCAAATTTTTCATTTTAGTTAGGTTTAGTGTTCCGGACAAAAATGTAAAATATTTTTTAACGATGCGATACCTATTAATAGGTATTTTGCTGTAACTGGATTAGTAGTTTTCTGATACAGATCTACCTGCATACAGTATGGCTTTGCTGTGTTTCGAAATGCATTATCCATCGCTTAAAAAAAGCAATAATGCGATATTTTAAAACACCTCTGCCGCCAGTTCCGCATTGATCAATGCCCCGGCCTTCATGCCGGAAGCCACCGCAATCGCCACCGCCCTTTGCCCATTGGTACAATCGCCTGATGCATATACCCCGGCAACATTGGTACGCTGCGTCTCGTCTACCACGATAAGGCCTGATTCGTTTATGGTACACCCCAGTTTTTCCGGAATGTCGGTGTGCTGTACATTCACGGGCTTCGAATAGATGGCATCAATGCTTTGGCGGCTGCCGTCTTCAAAAACAATGTGGGTTACATAGCCATCGGTATGCTCCAGTTCGGCAATATTCGCCTCATTTACAGGGATATTGTTTTTACCGAACTTCTCTAACTGCTCTTTCGTAAACTCCGCCTTGCCATTGGTATAAATGCTGAGGCCGTCTGTCAGTTGCGACACCAACAGGGCATAATGATAGGCCGCATCGCCATTGGCCAATATTGCTGTCTTTTTGCCGCGTATTTCGTAGCCGTGGCAGTAGGGGCAATGCACCACCGACTTCGCCCAGCATTCCGAAAAGCCTTTTATGTCGGGCATCATGTCGACTACGCCTGTCGCCACCAGCAGTTTTTTTGCAGTATAGGTTGTCCCTGACGCTGCCGTTACCATAAACCCGCCACCTGTCTTCACGGCATCCGTCGCCGTATCGGTAATGAATTCCACGGTAGGGTAGGTGAGCACCTGTTCTTTGGCTTTGGCCGAAATATCGCCCGGCACGGCGCCATCGTGGGTAATGAAGTTATGCGAATGCGGCGTAAACCGGTTGCACGGCTTCCCGCTGTCGATGATGAGCACGCTGCGCAGTGTCCGCCCCAATGCCATGGCCGCCGACAGCCCGCTGTAGCTCCCGCCGATGATGATAACGTCGTATGTGTTTTTCATTTGAATTTTGAGAGTTATTATTACGCTTTTTACCACATAGGTACATAGGATTCATAGTTGTTTTTATAGCGCTTAAGGGAACATATTGGCACATAGTGAAGCTTAGCTTCAATCTCTGTGTCACTAAAGCACCCTTAATTAGCGACTATGAATCCTATGTACCTATGTGGTTAAATTTTTATGAGTGAAAATCCGCCCAATTCGGAGCTCGTCCGCACGGCAGGAGCATCATTTGTTCCAAACTTTTTTTGGCAAATATAAATGAATTTCGTATTATTGCAACATAATTGCATTAATAAAATGAAACGCCGCAACACCCCTGCCAAGAACACCATACTTAACCTGCTGAAAAACGCAGGAAATGCCCTGAGCCAGGAAATGATAGAAGCCGAAGTAAAAGGCGAAATGGACCGCGTGACCATCTACCGGGTGCTGAACAGCTTCTGCGAGGACGGCGTGACCCACCGCATCCTGAGTGACGAAGGCAAGTACTATTTTGCCCTGTGCCTGGACTGCCACCACCATGAGCACCACACGCACGACCATTTCCACTTCCGGTGTGTGGGGTGCCAAAAGGTAGAATGCCTGGAGGAACAGGTTACGGTACAGCTGCCACAGGGCTACCGTAGGGAAAGCATCAGCAGCTGGGTAACGGGGTATTGTGCCGGGTGTTCGTAGAGTGCTGATTTTTTAGCCACGAATTACACTAATTTCCACAAATTTTTCCGATGATTCCCTAAATTTATTTAACCACATAGATACATAGGTTTCATAGTATTTATTGAGGAGACATAATTTCACATAGATGAAGCTACGCTTCACTATGTGTTATTCGATTGCTTCCTTTTTGCATTCATCCACTAAAGCTATGTATCTATGTGGTTAAAAAATATTGCAAAAAGGGCAGGGAGTAAAATTGGTGGAAATTAGCGTAATTCGTGGCAAAACTTCATGATAGTACCGCAATTCCCGTAGCTCCCCTCTCCTTGGGAGCGGGGCTGGGGGTGAGGTCAAAAATAACCGTGCATCATTGGAACAATTTTTGTAATTTTGCACCTCGAAAACAAGGAGAAAGACAAATGTTAGACAGGTTACAATTCATAAAGCAGCGTTTTGACGAGGTATCGGACCTGGTGATCCAGCCGGACATCATTGCCGACCAGAAGCGCTATGTGCAGCTCAACAAAGAATATAAAGACCTTAAGGCGCTCGTGGACAAACGCGAGGAGTACCTTAACGTGACGGGCAACCTGAAGGAAGCCCAGGAGATAATTGCCGACGGCAGCGACCCCGAAATGGTCGAAATGGCCAAGATGCAGCTGGACGAGGCCAAGGAAAGGCTTCCGCAGCTGGAGGACGAGATCAAGTTCATGCTGATACCGAAGGATGCCGAAGACGCGAAGAACGTAATGGTTGAGGTTCGTGCCGGTGCCGGTGGCGACGAGGCCAGTATTTTTGCGGGCGACCTGTTCCGGATGTACACCAAGTACTGCGAGAGCAGGGGATGGCGCACCAGCGTGGTCGACATGAACGAGGGTACTTCGGGCGGCTTCAAGGAAGTTATCTTTGAGGTGACGGGCGAAGACGTATACGGCACCCTGAAGTTCGAGGCCGGCGTGCACCGCGTACAGCGCGTGCCGCAAACCGAGACCCAGGGCCGCGTTCATACCTCGGCGGCAACCGTTATGGTGCTTCCGGAGGCGGAGGAATTCGACGTGCAGATCGACATGAACGACGTGCGCATCGACCTGTTCTGTTCGTCAGGGCCGGGCGGCCAGTCGGTAAACACGACCAAGTCGGCCGTACGTATGACGCACATCCCAACGGGCCTTGTGGCACAGTGCCAGGACGAAAAGTCGCAGCACAAGAACAAGGACAAGGCACTGCAGGTACTGCGTTCGCGCCTGTACGAAATGGAGCTGGCCAAAAAGCAGGAGGAAGACGCCAAGAAACGTTCGTCGCAGGTAAGCAGCGGCGACCGTTCGGCCAAGATACGCACCTACAACTACTCGCAGGGGCGCATCACCGACCACAGGATCGGCCTCAGCATCTTCGACCTGGACGGCTTCATGAACGGCAACATCCAGAAAATGATCGACGAGCTCCAGCTAGTAAACAATACCGAAAAGCTCAAGGAAAGCGAAGTATATTAATAAGGATCCCGGCGTGAGTCGGGATTTTTTTTGCTCCAAATACCGCACGCCCGTGTCATTCTGAGCGCAGTGCAACGGAGTCGAAGAATCTCTCCTCTGTCATTTCGACCGTATCCGCCGCCGCGGAGGAGTGGAGAAATCTCTTAATCCGAGTCCTCTCCCCCGGCCCCTCTCCGAAGGAGAGGGGAGCGAGACGTGCTTACTCAAACCCTTTAATTGTGTGACCCTTCGGGCAGGAGTGAAGCTCATTCCCCTCCCCTGGAGGGGTGTCCGCCGCGGCGGACGGGGTGGTTAAAATCATCAAATCAACCAACAACCAAAATCCTTATCTTTGCCTCAATGGACAAAAACCTTTACATCATCGCGGGCTGCAACGGCGCGGGCAAGACAACTGCCTCGTTTGCCATACTGCCGGAAATGCTGGACTGTAAAGAGTTCGTCAATGCCGACGAGATTGCCAGGGGATTGTCGCCGTTCCGGCCCGATGCGGTAGCGTTCGAAGCGGGCAGGATCATGCTCCGCCGCATCGACGAGCTGATGGAGGCAGGCGAAACATTCGCCTTTGAAACCACACTTGCCACCAAAAGCTATAGCGGCAGGATACGGCAGGCACAACGATTGGGCTATAAGGTAACGCTGCTGTTCTTCTGGCTCGAAAGCATTGAGCTGGCTATTGACCGCGTAGCCACACGGGTACGCGAAGGAGGGCACAACATCCCGCCCGATGTGATAGCCCGGAGGTACAAAGGCGGCATACGGAATTTATTCGCCATTTACCTGCCGATTGTTGACGAAACGCTTATCTTTGATAATACAACGGGGCCCGAATTGATTGCGGGAAAAAATAAAACAGACGGCCTGAGCGTTTTTAACGAAACAATGTTTAAAAAAATAAGTGATGAAAACGGATAAACTGACCCAACACCAAAAGAAAATCATCGATGCCATGGCAAAGGTCAGTGATTACCTCATTGCCTACAAAAAGCGTATGGACAGCCCGTTGGTGGTAAGCCAGAATGGCAAGATCGTCCACATCAAGCCCTGGCTCAACGAAGCCGATACCACTAAAAATAAGTAAGCCTCCCTGTGGAGGTTTTTTCTTTTCCATTTCGAACGGAACGCAGTGGAGAGAGAAATCTCCTCTGTCATTTCGACCGTATCCGCCGCGGCGGAGGAGTGGAGAAATCTCTTAATCCGTGAGTCCTCTCCCCCAGCCCCTCTCCGAAGGAGAGGGGAGCGAGACGTGCTTACTCAAACCCCTTAATTGTGTGACCCTTCGGGCAGGAGTGAAGCTCATTCCCCTCCCCTGGAGGGGTGTCCGCCGCGGCGGACGGGGTGGTTAAGACTACTTTTTAGGGCGTGCCGCTCCACTGCGTTACACGTCGGGCTTTCGGCTTTATCTGCCTCCGCAGGCTACGGCAGGAATGGGCTCTATCCCTCACGGGGTGGGTAGTAAAATATCTTCTTACAAAGCTGATAACAATCCTTACTAAAAATTTAACAAATATTTCTGACAGTAATATTACTGTCAGAAATATTTTTTCTTATCTTTGTACCAGTTCTTTGAAATTGTTTCGAGCCAAATACTAACTGGAGTACCTTATAGCTTAATTCGTTAAGCAACCCGAAAGGGTATTTTGAGACAACAAGCATTCTAGTGATGCCCGCCGTGCCGCGATACGAATTGCGCGCGATGTGGCTACGCCGTTAGCCGCGAAAGGTTGCCGCGTTCAAAAGATACATTATAAGATGTATTTACTATCCACTAAGAATATGCCATATTTATTAAGGCATTTATATTTTTCTATTAATTGTCATATGTTCATTAAGAGCAGGAATATTAAGGTTGTGTACAGAGAGCATTGTCAACGCAGTTAGTATGGGCGACCTCGGCATGAGCAGGAACGATAGTCGTTCCATTATTAACAATTAAAAGTATTATATCATGTCTAGAAAACAAAGAAACAATCTAGTCGATGGCCTTATCAATTCGATTCAGGACATCAAATCAATGAGCCAG
Organism: Flavobacterium sp. MFBS3-15; assembly: GCF_026107645.2. Taxonomy (GTDB): domain Bacteria; phylum Bacteroidota; class Bacteroidia; order Flavobacteriales; family Flavobacteriaceae; genus Flavobacterium. Next base: position 33,110 of record NZ_JAPCHV010000005.1, read on the forward strand.
TGCTCTCTTTCGGTAACAGACCTAACCGTCCTAAATGAAGCAATTGAAAAATTGCAGAAGTTGAAAACAAAGAAAGGATTAACCAACAAACATCTTCAACCTCAAGTTGTAGAAATTGTTGAGGTGATTACCTTTTATTTAATTAACCAATGTAGACAAACTTCCGTTTAACCGACACACCTTAATTTTTTTCACCATGAATCTCGGATCAGTAATAAAAAAAATACGTCAAGATCGGAAGCAAACTCAGACGGAGTTTGCTTCTGCTTGTGGTATTACCCAAACATATCTTTCTCAAATTGAAAGTAATTCAAAAGAACCAAATCTTTCTACTTTAAAGGAAATAAGCAAAGCAATTGATGTTCCTCTGCCTATCTTGTTTTTTCTTTCATTAGATAAGCAAGATATTGACCCAAAAAAAAGAGCTGATTTTGAATTATTATCACCTAAAGTAAAAGAGTTAGTAAATGAATTCTTCGGATTATAAAGCTTCAGAATTAAAGAGAATAGGGGCTATCGTAAAATTTTCACGAGAACGTCTTTCATATCTTATAGAGAATCCTGATGAACACTATCGAGAGAGGACAGAAGAAAAGAAAGATAAAAAAGGAGATTATAAGCGTTATCTGGACGGAACTATTAAAACCCGTACGATTTCTCCCTCCAAAGGCGATTTGAAATTTGTACAGCATAAAATAAAGAATCGCATTTTAAGTAAATATGTATTGCCTAAGAATATTCATGGAGGAGTAAAACGAAGAAGTAATATTACTAATGCCAAGGTGCATCAAGGTAAGAAATTTGTATTTATGACTGATTTACAAAATTTTTATCCGTCTATAAATGCTACTATGGTATATGATGCATTGATCAGTCTAGGAGAAACTCCTTACTTTGCCAGTCATATTTCTAAATTGACGACGTGGAAGAATCAGGTTCCACAGGGGGCACCAACCAGTACACATATCTCAAACATTGTTTTTCTTAAAACAGATAGAATCCTTATTGATTTTTGTAATAAACGTGGCATCACTTATACCAGATATATAGATGATTTAACTTTTTCATCTCCAAAAAATTTTCAAGAGGATATCTCAGAAATTTTGACAATCATTCAAAATGGTGGATTTTTAATTAGTAGGAGGAAAACTGTATATGGAGGTAAAATAAAATTGATTACAGGGATAGAGGTTTATCATAATAAAATTGATGTACCGCAAAAAATAAAAGATTTAGCCCGTACAGAAGTCGACCTTCCTGTAAAGCCATACACTGATTATTGTAATCGTGTATGGGCTACAAATAATAAAATTTATAGATAAGTACCGTGTGATTGATTGCTGTAAATATCACTCTTCCCGACCTGCAAGGTTTTCAAAACTTTGTAAGTCTGTTATGTTTCGCTCATCTTACCTATAAGTCTCAAAGACCTTGCAGGAGTTACAGGATTTCGTTTCAAAATCTACACGGGATGAATTAGTGAAATTTGTGTAATTCGTGGCTAACAAACCACCCCGCCCTTCAGGCACCCCTCCAGAGGAGGGGAAAAAGCTGCACTCACACCCAAAATCATTGCGCAACTTTGCGAAATAAATCACTTTTAACCCCACCCAAACCTTTTTATACCCCTAAAACCCTCCCGCACATACCCTAAAATCCCCTCTGGCATACCCTAAAATACCCCAACATCGGCCCTAAAACCACCCTGTGTGACCATAAAATTTCCTATTTTTGCGCAAACAACACGACATGACAACACAACAATTATATGCCGAGATCATCAGGAAAAAATCGTTCCTCTGCATCGGCCTCGACGTCGACCTCGACAAGATCCCGCCGCACCTGTTGGCAACCGAGGACCCCATATTTGAATTCAACAAGGCCATCATCGATGCCACGCACGACCTGGCTGTGGCCTACAAGCCCAACACCGCATTCTACGAGGCGTATGGCCTGAAAGGTTGGCATTCACTGGAAAAAACCATCAACTACCTGAACGAAAAGCACCCTGAGATCTTCACCATCGCCGATGCCAAGCGCGGCGACATAGGCAATACCTCGGCCATGTATGCCAGGGCGTTCCTCGAGGACCTGGCGTTTGACTCCGTTACCGTGGCGCCCTACATGGGCAGGGACAGCGTGGAGCCGTTCCTTGCGGTTAAGGACAAGTTCACCATACTGCTGGCGCTGACCTCCAACGGTGGCGCCTTTGATTTCCAAACGCAAAAGGCAGGCGACGGCGAGCTCTACAAAACCGTGCTAAAGACCAGTAAAACCTGGCAAAACAGCGAAAACCTGATGTACGTGATCGGCGCTACCAAAGCCGAATACTTCACTGAGGTGCGCAAAATCGTGCCCAACAGCTTCCTGCTCGTTCCGGGGGTGGGCGCGCAGGGGGGCAGCCTGAGCGAGGTGTGCCGCTACGGCATGAACGATACCGTGGGGCTGCTCGTCAACTCGTCGCGGGGCATCATCTATGCGTCTAATGATGAGGATTTTGCAGAGAAAGCAAGGGGAGAAGCCCAGGCCATGCAGCAGGAAATGGAGGCCATCATCATCGATTGGCAGCTGTCGAAAGCGCTTGATTAAGATACGATTACAATAAAGAAAATGTCACATTGAGCGCAGTCGAAATGCGGCATTTTCTTTCTCAATAAGCTTCCCGACTGCGCTCGAAGTGACAAACCTAACGTACTCTGGTGTTCACGATAACATAATTACAATGAAAACTTACACCGACCAGACCGGCCATACCATAACCCTTTCGGCAACACCCAAACGCATTGTGTCGATTGTGCCTTCGCAAACTGAACTGCTGTTCGACCTGGGGCTGGAGGACAGCCTTGTGGGCATCACCAAGTTTTGCGTGCACCCGTACCATTTGAAGTCGACCAAAAAGATCGTGGGTGGTACCAAGAAGGTGCATTACGAGAAGATACGCCTGCTGCAGCCCGACATCATCATTGCCAACAAGGAGGAGAATACCGAGGAGATCGTCAACACCCTGCGGGAGATCGCGCCCGTGTGGACCAGCGATATTATTACCATACAGGACAGCCTGGACATGATCGCGGAGTTCGGAAAAATCTTTGCAGTACGCACTGCCGCCGCGCAACTGACGGACAGGATCAACTACGCCATGGCCGATTTCCAAAAGTTCATGGCAGGGAAGGCGTGGCTCAAAACCGTGTATTTCATCTGGAAGGAGCCGTACATGGTGGCGGGTAAGGAGACGTTCATCAATGAGATGATGAAGCTGAACCATTTTACCAATATTTACGAAGAGCGCGAAGGCCGCTACCCCGAAGTGATCGTGCAGAAAATGCGCATCCAGGGCGACCCCGAAGTGCTGCTGCTATCCTCCGAGCCTTATCCTTTTAAAGACGAAGATGCCTTTGAACTGGGCAGGCATACGCACCACGCCAAAACGGTATTCGTGGATGGGGAGATGTTTTCGTGGTACGGCAGCCGGATGGTAAAGGCGTTCGCCTACTTTAAGCAATTGCAGGAAAGGCTGGAGGAGCCTGTTTAAGAAATTTTGCAACCTCACAATTGTTTTTTTACCACAAGGGACACAAGGTTTTTTCACTAGGGACACAAGTAAAGCAAGTTCATGGTGAAGTTCACAAAGTATTACGCTTCGCTTTGTGAACTTATGCGCACAGCTTCGTGACCTTTGTGCGATCATTGTGTCCCTTGTGGTAAAAACAAAACCATTAATGGTTAAAATTCTACTCAATGTAGAGAGTAATTTGTGGCAGGAAAATTATTTCCTCATCTTCCTGAAAAGGAAAATATATTCTTCAGCGGTATCAAAATCCTCGTAGCCGATCTTGCCAATCACCTTGCCGTATTTGTCCAATGTAACTATGAATGGGAAAAAGCCGTCGCGGTTGTACTTTTCCGTTAAGATCATCTTGGGGTCGTTGACGTTCACCGGCTCGGGATCGCCTTTCTTTTCGAGGAAATCAGCACGCAACAGTACCCAGTCGCTTTGGGCCGCGGCTTTGAATTCGGGCGTCTGCCAAACTTTTTTCTCCAGTTCCATGCAGGGGAGGCACCAGTCGGAACCCGAAAATACCAGCAGTATGTTCTTGTTGAAGGCTACGGCTTTACGTTTTGCAGTCTCCAGGTCGGTATGCCATTCCTGCGAAAATCCAACAACATTCGACAGCAGGCACAACAGGATAAAGCTCTTTTTCACGTCTTCTGATTTTTTGCAAATGTAGTCAAGTAGTGCTTCCGATTGCTGAAGGCAGTTATAATTTTTTCAGAAAATTAGGAAGGGTATCGCGTTCGAGTGGAAGCCCCGGTATTTTAAGGCAATATTAAACTAAAAATGCCGGTACCCTACGTACCGGCATTCTTCTAACTAACCCTAACCAAATGTGAGAAAACCATTTATTGTATGCAAATTACTCAAAAATATTTCTGTCCAATGTTAAGGCTATGTTATTTATAGCGTCTTGATAATTAAAAAATTAGCTATTTGTTATCCTGCTGTGCGAACACCCTTTTCAGCAGGTCTGAAGTACGTGCGGAGATGTTGTTGCGGATTTCTTTTTCCTCCACGGCGATCATCTTGTACACCCCCTCAAGGGCTTTGTTGGTCACGTAGTCCGTCAGGTCGGGGTTTACCTTTTGTACCATGGGCAACTTGTTGTATTGGGTAATGATGTTGTTCCAAACCTTATCGGCACCCACCTTGCTGAACGACGACTTGATCACCGGGTTGAACTTGGTGTACAACTGTGAATTGGTCTGGCCTTTCAGGTAGGTTGTGGCGGCCTCGTCGTTGCCCATCAGTATGTTTTTGGCGTCATTGAAGGTGATGTTCTTCACTGCCGATACGAATATCGGGGTGGCTTCCTTTACTGCATTTTCGGCAGCGCGGTTCATCATGAGAAGGCCTTCGTCGGCAAGCTTTCCTAACCCGACCGTACGCAGGGTCTTATCCACTTTCTGCAGTTCTTCGGGAAGAAGGATTTTTACCATCTGGTTTTTGTAGAAACCATCGGTCTGCGTAAGCTTTGTAACCTGCTTGTCGATCCCGTTATCCAGTGCTTCGCGGAGGCCGGCCGCAATGTCGGCATTATTTAGTGTCCCGAGTTGCGGTAGTTGCGAAGCTACCTGCTGCAATTCGGCACAGCCGGAAAAAAGGAAACAAATGGCGAGAAGCGGTATAAAAAGCTTTTTCATGGTGTAGGATATTTACTTTTGATCCTGTAAAGCAAACACTTTTTTCAATAAATCGGAAGTACGCGACGATAAATTTGTCCTAATATTTTTCTCCTCGACTGTAATCATTTTGAATACACCCTCAAGGGCTTTGGTAGTAACGTAGTCGGTCAGGTCGGGGTTCACTTTGCTCACCAGCGGCAGGGCGTTGTATTTTGCAATGATGCCGGCCCAAACCTTGTCGGCGCCTACCTTGTCCAGCGATGTTTTTACCACGGGGCTGAATTTGCCGTAGAGTGGGGTGGTGGTCGTTTTTTGGAGGTAAGCCGTAGCCGAGTTGTCGGCACCCATCAGGATCTTCTTCGCATCGGTGATGGTCATTTTGGTAATGGCATCGACAAAAATGGGCGTAGCCTCTTTCACGGCGTCTTCAGCGGCGCGGTTCAGTACTTTGATGCCTTCATCGGCCAGGCTGGACATTCCCATCTGGCGCAGTTTTCTATCTACTTTTTGGAGTTCCGGCGGCAGGAGTATCTTCACGGCTTCGTTTTTATAGAAACCGTCTTCCGCAGTTAGTTTGGTGACTTCTTTGGTAACGCCGTTGTTCAGCGCTTCCTTCAGCGCCTTGCCAATGTCGGCATTACTGAGCGAACCGCCCCCCGAAATCAGGTCTTTACCTTTGCCTACAAGGTCTTTGAGTTGGGCGTTGGCATTGGCAGACAATGCCATGACAATAAAGAGTGAGAAGAGTATTTTTTTCATTTTTATGAGGTTTCATATATAAAAACAAAAACTATACCTAAATGTTTCATTTTTGTTTTGATGGAGGCCCAATAGGCCCAAATTTAGTTTAGCAAAAGTTAAAAGCTTTCCTTTTACAATGTAGGCTCCCTAACTTAGTTCAACTAAAAACCACACACCATGAACAAATTGATAAGGGCCCTCATAGCGGGCTGGGGCGCAAAGAAAATTGGCGGCGGCTGCATCGGCACCATCATCGCTTTTGTAGTGATTTATTACCTGCTGGGGTACTGCGACAGGATGTAACTAACTGCCGTCGACAGTTGCTGTTGCTGCCGTATTCATTGCCGCCCGGTAATAATGCGCGGCAACGAGCAGCAGCAACAGGCCGTCTTCGCCTTCAAAAGGCTTTTGTGCTGTCACTATATAATTTGAAGCCAGCTTTTTCCAGGTGAATTCCTGTTTTAATTGCAGTACCTCTTCGCCTTTGTAGCTCTCCAGTATATAGGCCCAGCTAAACCAACCCTTTGGCTTTAGGGTATAGAAGTGGTGCATTTCTTTTGCACGGGTTATTACGGTGCCACGCCATTTCGTCTTTACCTCAAACAGCGGGTTGCCATCCTTAATTACCTCGCCGTGTATTTTCCAGAAGCCTTTGGCCTGAATGGTGTAAGCGGACTCCCCTACCATTATTTCCGCGTCCTGCGAATACCAGTTGGGATAGTGCAGCGTACCGGCAGGCTTACCATCAATGCGCAACGTGTAATGACGGTTCTTTTCGGAAGTGATGATGATCGTTTGCATAGGGATGTGATTGTAGCGCTAAGTTAGCCAATACCTTCCCGGAAGCCAAAAATGTTGTTACAGATGATGGCGGGGTTGTTACAGATTTTAATGTCTGTAATTAGGTAAGATAATTCTTCAAAAATTCCTTTAGCGGATTTCCATATTCAGCGTCAAGGTTCCAACAGCTAAGAGTATAGTCTCTTACTGGTTCTTTAGCTTCTAATTTTTGAAATGACAAATAAGAATAAATTTGGATTTTAAGGTCAGGAACTTCATAATTATTATTCTTTGATGTCAGGCATTTATCCAGAACATCAAAACATTCAAAAATTCCCTGATGCTCTTCAATAGTCATCCTTTTTAGCAATTCTTCTAAGGCGCCAGTATCTGAATTATTAGGAAAAAGAAAAACTTCAAATTCAATTCCTGTTTTGTCTTTTTGCTCGTTGATATTATTCATTGCCGCCTGAAAATCAGAATCAGCATCAAATATTAATAGATTAATTCCTCCTTGGTCAGTATTTTGTAGAAAGTAATTTTTTCCTAAGTGAATACTGTCTTTTCCTTTTACATCAACATATTCAATATCTTCAATTCCAAAATGATACTTCACGTAATCTTTCAAAAACTTTCCATCGGCTTTCCCTTCACCGAATAATACTACAGGCCCTTTCATTACCTTAATTCATTTTCCTGCTCAATGGCAAATTCAAATTCTTCAAAATCATAACGATATGCTTTAATATCGCCATTTGGAAGTTTTTTTAAAGTAAAAGATTTTGTCTCATTTTGAAAATCTATAAAATCGTTTTCTTCCAATACTTCTTTAAATGACTTTAAGAATTCATTGTTATGTGTTGAAATGAATAATTGAACTTTATTGAATGAAGCAACGGATAAAAGAATTTTAACTACTTCTTTATATCTGGAATAGTGGAACCCCGTATCTATCTCATCTACACAAAGGTGTTTACCATTTGACATGGCTATCTCCATAATAATTCTAAACAAACGTATAGTTCCGTCTCCAAACATCGGTAATGGCAGCAATGAGTCTTTATCATCAAGCCAAAGTCCAATAATCGGGGTTTGGTCGATATAATTTAATGTAATTTCTACATTGGAAATATTTGGCACCAAAAATTTTAGGCTTGATATTAAACTATTTTTACTTTCTTTACTTATAGAAAAGTTAGCTGTAAAAAATCTTACAAGATCACTTGAATAATTCGCTGTCGAATAAACATATGGAATATAATCATCAGTTCCTTCAAAATTTTGTCTTGTATCAAACAATCTATATTGAAAAGCACTATTATTGGTTCGTGCCTTTAACACTTCTTCAATGTTTAGAAACTTAATGTCATCGGACAATTTTTGCTGTTCAACTTTATCTAAATCTTTTCGAAACACAGGTTCTAGCACTAAATTGAAACCATTTCCATTACGGTATTCAAGTGATACATTTATAGTTTTTTTTGCAGAAAACGTATTTAAAAAAAATCTAAACGGGTTCTCGAAGTAAGCTTTATCTAAGACTATATTTTTAAACAATAACAATCCTTGAAAATTTCGTATAGTCTTAGAAATATTATTCTCGAATAATAAACTTTCCAAAAAACTACTCTTTCCAACATTATTATCCCCAAGAATTATATTATACTTTCCAAATCTCTCAACTGAAAATTTGTCAAAGCATTTAAAGTTTTCTATAGAAATATTTTTGATATGTTTTATCTGCTCCATATAACAAAACTACGTAAAAAGTATATTAATCAATATAACTTTTCATAAATCAATAGTTTTTTATTCTTCAATATTACAACAATACAAAAAGCCTCCCATACGGAAGGCTTCTATCTAAAAATCTAATGATCTAAAATCTAATAATCCAAAAGGATTACATATTCCTCCTGTACTGCCCGCCCACTTCAAACAATGCCGAAGTGATTTCGCCCAGCGAGCATACCTTGGCGGCATCCATCAGCTGTTCGAAGATGTTCTTGTTTTGTACCGCAGCATCCTGGACCAGGGCAAGCTGTTTCTTAACTTCTTCCTCATTAGCCTTGTGCAGGTTTTCGAGGGTTGCGATCTGGAATAGTTTTTCTTCTTCTGTAGCTCGGATTACTTCCAGCGGCACCACTGTTGGCGACCCTTTCGAGCTTAGGAACGTATTCACGCCGATAATCGGGAACTCGCCGGTGTGCTTCAGTGTTTCGTAGTACAGGCTTTCCTCCTGTATCTTGCTGCGCTGGTACATGGTTTCCATGGCGCCAAGCACGCCGCCACGCTCGGTAATGCGGTCGAATTCAGCCAGTACTGCTTCCTCCACAAGGTCGGTAAGCTCCTCGATGATGAACGATCCCTGTATCGGGTTCTCGTTCTTCGTAAGGCCCAACTCCTTGTTGATGATCAGCTGTATCGCCATCGCACGGCGCACGCTTTCCTCGGTAGGGGTCGTGATGGCTTCGTCGTATGCGTTGGTATGCAGCGAGTTACAGTTATCATATATGGCGTACAAGGCCTGTAGTGTGGTACGGATATCGTTAAAGTCGATTTCCTGCGCGTGCAGCGAACGGCCTGATGTCTGGATGTGGTATTTCAGCATCTGTGCACGCTCGTTGGCGCCGTACTTGTTCTTTAAAGCTTTTGCCCATATCTTGCGCGCCACACGGCCAATCACCGCATATTCAGGGTCGATGCCATTGCTGAAGAAGAACGACAGGTTTGGCCCGAAATCATTGATGTTCATGCCGCGGCTCAGGTAGTATTCCACGTAGGTGAAGCCGTTCGCCAGCGTAAAAGCCAACTGCGTGATAGGGTTGGCGCCCGCCTCCGCAATGTGGTAGCCCGAAATGGACACGGAATAGAAGTTTCTCACATTCTTGTTGATGAAGTACTCCTGCACGTCGCCCATCAGCCTCAGCGCAAATTCGGTCGAGAAGATGCAGGTATTCTGCGCCTGGTCTTCCTTGAGGATGTCGGCCTGAACCGTACCACGTACCTGTGTAAGGGTGCGGGTTTTAATTTCATTATACACATCAGCAGGCAGCACCTGGTCGCCGGTCACACCCAGCAGCATCAGGCCGAGGCCGTCGTTGCCCTGCGGCAGGTCGCCGTTGTAGCGCGGACGTTCCACGCCCTTCGCCTTGTATATCTCGTTTATTTTGTTGTCAACCTCTTTTTCAAGGCCGTTTTCTTTAATGTAAAGCTCGCACTGCTGGTCGATGGCGGCATTCATGAAGAAGCCCAGCAGCATCGGCGCAGGCCCGTTGATGGTCATGCTCACCGAGGTCATCGGGTGGGCCAGGTTAAAGCCCGAATACAGCTTCTTGGCATCGTCAAGGCAGCAGATGGAAACACCGGCATTACCGATTTTACCATAGATGTCCGGGCGGTGGTCAGGGTCGTTGCCGTATAGCGTCACACTGTCAAACGCCGTAGAAAGGCGCTTGGCCGGCATCCCGAGGCTCACGTAGTGGAAACGCCTGTTGGTACGCTCCGGGCCGCCCTCGCCCGCAAACATACGGGTTGGGTCCTCGCCCTCACGCTTGAACGGGTACAAGCCCGAAGTGAACGGGAATTCCCCAGGCACGTTTTCCTGCAGGCACCAGCGCAGTATGTCGCCCCAGGCACTGTATTTCGGCAGGGCCACCTTTGGTATCTGCGAATGCGAAAGCGATTCGGTATGCGTCTGTATGTTGATTTCCCTGTCCCTTACCTTGAAGGTATACACAGGATTTTTGTACTTATTCACTTTCGTGTCCCACGTCAGGATGATCTCCCAGTTGTAAGGGTCGAGGTCCATCTTCACGCGGTCAAACTCGGCCACCAATAGCTTTACCAGGTCCGCATTCGTACCCGATTTTGGTGTTACCGGCTCAATACCGAACTTCGCTAGTTCCGGCTTCACGCCACCAACTGTTTCGATAGTTTTATAGATGCCGTACAGCTTTTGAGCTACTTCCTGCTGGCTGGCAGCGGTTTCGTCATACTTGCGGTTGTTCTCGGCAATTTCGCTCAGGTAGCGCGTGCGGTGCGGCGGTATCACGAAGATCTTCTCGCTCATCTCGCGGGTGATTTGGAACGTTGAGTTCAGGTCGGCGCCTGTGCGCTCAACGATCCTATCCATTATCTTTTTGTACAGCGTGTTCATGCCCGGGTCGTTGAACTGCGAAGCAATGGTACCGAAAACCGGCATGTCATCAGGGTTCTTGTCCCACAGGTTGTGGTTGCGCTGGTATTGCTTTTTCACATCGCGAATGGCATCGAGTGCGCCGCGCTTGTCGAATTTGTTCAGGGCTACCAAGTCGGCAAAGTCGAGCATGTCGATCTTTTCGAGCTGTGTTGCCGCTCCAAATTCAGGGGTCATTACGTACAATGATACATCCGAATGGTCCAGAATCTCCGTATCGCTCTGCCCGATACCCGACGTTTCCAGGATGATGAGGTCGTATTTTGCGGCCTTCAGGACCTGTATGGCTTCGGCTACATATTTTGATAGTGCAAGGTTCGACTGCCTTGTGGCCAAAGAGCGCATGTACACCCTCGGGTTGTTGATGGCATTCATTCGGATGCGGTCGCCCAGCAGCGCCCCGCCTGTTTTCCTTTTGGAAGGGTCAACCGAGATAAGCCCGATGGTCTTTTCAGGGAAATCAATCAGGAAGCGTCGCACCAGCTCATCAACCAGTGATGATTTACCCGCACCGCCCGTGCCGGTAATGCCCAGCACCGGTATTTGTGACGTTTCATTTTGTTTATGGATGGCATCAAGCGTTTCCTTAGCTATTTCCGGGAAGTTTTCTGCCGATGAAATAACCCTTGCGATGGCTGTTGGGTTTTTCTCTTCCAAATGGTCGATTTCACCGTTAAGCTTATCGCCCACAGGATAGTCCGATTGCTTTACAAGGTCGTTGATCATCCCCTGAAGCCCCAGCTCGCGGCCATCGTCGGGCGAATAGATGCGCGTAATGCCGTACTCGTGCAGTTCCCTAATTTCCTCAGGAAGGATAACCCCGCCGCCGCCGCCGAATATCTTTATATGCCCCGCGCCTTTTTCCTTCAAAAGGTCGTGCATATACTTAAAATATTCATTATGCCCGCCCTGGTAAGAGGTCATTGCGATTGCATTGGCATCTTCCTGAATGGCGGTGTTCACTACTTCCTCCACACTGCGGTCATGCCCCAGGTGGATCACCTCCACGCCGGTGGCCTGAATGATGCGGCGCATGATGTTGATGGCGGCATCGTGTCCGTCAAAAAGCGATGCGGCAGTAACGATTCTTACTTTATTCTTAGGGATATAAGGTACGGCTTGTTCCATTGTCAAATATTCAATTTTGAGAGCGCAATTTACGTATTTATTAAATTTTTAAAGACAGGCAGGCAGAAAAATATTCATATCAGAAATCGTTTGCGAAATTTGGGCGTGCCGCTCCACTGCGTTACGCGTCGGGTTTTCGGCTATATCCCTTCGCTGCGCTACGGGGATGCCGCCTCACCCGAGGCTGAAAGCCGAACTGGCAAAGCAATCCCTCACGCGGTCCTCACCCCCAACCCCTCTCCGAAGGAGAGGGGAGCCGGAACGTGCTTACTCCAACGTGAAGATGGTTAGATTTTTTATGCATCCCGACTCCGCCCGATGTGACAACGTTAAGCAACACCAAAAACGTAACTATCATTACAACCTTTTCAGTTCGAACGCAGTCGGGAACACTACCGCACCATGTGCCCCAAAGTACCATCATGAAAATACAGCACCCGTGTGCGGAATGACTGCGCCCTGAAGTTTGTCGGGTACCAGTCCCGGCCCTTGCTGCCCAGGATGAACAGGCCGTCGTCATCGCCCACCACGGTAAAGTTTTCTCCCCTCGGCTGGCGGTGGAAGATGGGCAGGCCGAATTGCTTTACAAGGGTGTCAGCAAGGTGTGTTACATTGTTGGTCACCAGCCCGATCTCGCTGATGCTGATGTACGAACTGCTGCTGAAGGTATAGTTGGAAAAGGTCTTATTGCCGTAGCGGGTAATGAATTCGAGGATGTTGCCGTTGTTATCGAGGAAATAAAAGGACTTTGCATCCCAGTTGGTAAAATCGATGATGTCGCCTTTTTCGGCGGCGATGATCTCGGTGCGCCACTTCATGAGTTTGTAAGCTTCCTCAAAGCGGTTGTTGGGCACATCGATGGCAAAGTGATATACGGGCTTTACACTGTCGGACTTGCGGAATATGAGCTTCGTAGTCCCCACGCGGAATGTTACCAGTTCCTTTTCCAGGGAATAAGCATCCAGTCCTAAAACACGTTTGTAAAATTGCACTGTTTCGGAAATGTTATCGCTAAGCAGTTCAAGTTCGATGATCGTCATTCGGAAAAAATTGGCAACTGGCTAATTTAATCATTCCCGGCTGTATTTTAATTAAATAAAGATTAAAAGTTAGGCCTCTCCATCTCAAAATCGACAAACTATTCGCTACATTTGCGGCAAATTATCATAAGCGCCATGCGGTTCTCAAAATACTACGCTGCCGGCATTACTGCCTTCCTCATTTGGGGGTTCTTTAGCTTCGGCCTCAGGCCAATCAACCACTACCCATCGCTCGACATCCTTTTTTACCGATTGTTCTTCTGCGTACCCATCATGGTGGCTATAACGCTGCTGTTCCGCAGGCATACCATCGCAGAGACCCTCAATGTGGTCAGGGCCATGAATAAGCCTGAAAGAACCCAACTGCTCGGGCTTACGCTGGGCAGTGCGTTGCTGCTGATTGCCAACTGGTTCCTCTTCATTTTCGTGATGAACCATATCAGTGTCAATGCGGCGTCGTTTGCCTACCTTGTCTGCCCGATACTTACTACAGTTTTGGCATTCTTTATCCTTCACGAAAAACTCACATCTCTTCAGTGGCTTGCGGTAGGGCTTAGTGCACTGGGCTGTGGCTTGCTGTCGTACAACAACTTCATGTCAATATTTTACAGCCTGCTGGTAGCGCTGTCCTATGCGCTTTATATGATCATGCAGAAAAAAATTGTGGGGATTGATAAGTTTTTCCTGCTCAATGTACAGTTGATTATCATAGCCATTGTTGTGTTGCCCTTTTATCCTGAGTTCAGCGGGCCAATACCTGCGGAAGCAACATTCTACGTGTATATAGGCATCATTGCGGTAGTTTTTACAATCATACCCTTGTTCCTGAACCTTTATGCTCTTAAAGGAATCAATTCCTCATCTGTAGGAATGCTGCTCTATATTAATCCATTAATTGGGTTTATGTTGTCAATATTTTATTTCCACGAACAGATAACACTATACCAGGTACTGGCTTATGCTGTCATTTTAGTCGCAATCATATTGTTTAATATGAAGAATTTGCCACAGATTACCAAACCTGAGGGCACACGCAAAAGCCGTATATCATATTAAGGCTTAAAGTATTCATAATCAGTTGTGATTTTGAAATCCAATTGCGTAATTTAAACTTATGAAAACAGGGCTGATCATATTTTCCTTTCTGTGGCTTTGCCATCCTGCCGTGGCACAGGTAGCAGGCTGTACCGATCCGCTTTCCAACAACTACAACCCTCAGGCAACCGTAAATAACGGCACGTGTACTTACAGTTCGGCTTCTGTAGCGCCTGAAAGTTCGGTAAACTTGTCTGATGAAGTTGAGGAAACCTCCGGCCTTGTCAAATGGGAGGAGCGATTGCTTACCCATAACGACAACACCGACCTGAAGCTCTATGCACTGGACAGCATTTCGGGGGCAGTATTGGAAACTTTTGCAGTTACAGGCACTTCCAATACCGACTGGGAGGAGATCGCGCAGGATAATCAATATATTTACATAGGCGACTTTGGCAACAACAGCAACGGCAACCGCACCAACCTCAGGATCATAAGGGTAGGGAAGGAGGAGCTGCTTTCGGGAGACATACAGGCCAACTCCATTCATTTTTCGTATTCCAACCAAACCGATTTTAACCCAACCGGAGGCAACAATACCGATTTTGACTGTGAGGCATTCGTTGTTTCCAATGACAGCATTTACCTGTTTACCAAGCAATGGGTCAGTAAAAAGACCAGCGTATATGCCCTGCCCAAAACGCCCGGTACGCATATTGCCCAAATCAGATCAACTTACGATGTAAGCGGACTGATTACAGGGGCTACTTATCAGGAAGATAAGAAACTGGTAGTGCTTACGGGCTACAGTACACTGCTGCAGCCATTCTTCTACTTGCTGTATGATTTCAAAGGACATGAGTTTTTCAGCGGCAACAAGCGTAAAATATCGATGTCATCCATGGGTTTCCACCAGGTGGAGGGAATTGCAACAACGAACGGCCTGGAATATTTCGTATCGAACGAACATTTCGTGAAAGCCCCACTTTTCAATATAGCCCAAAAGCTGCACAAATTCGACTTGTCGCCTTATTTGCAGGAATACCTGGAAAACCTGTCGCTGGCCACCGCGCACAATGACATCCGGAGCAGGATACGTGTGTATCCCAATCCTGCGGGTGATTATCTTTATATAGAAATTGAGCCGTCACTAATAGGCATCCAATACAATTTCATCGACATGAATGGCCGCAATGCACAAACCGGAACTCTCGACAGCGAGCGCAACAGGCTCGACATCGGCAGGCTGCAATCGGGGATATATGTTATCAAGGTAAGTGAATTCCCGGATTATTCGTACCGGTTGGTGAAGAGGGGTTAGAATTTTTTAGTGATAAGGTTTACCACCTGTTCGCCCTTTTTCCTGTCATTATAACGGAGGTTAACAGTCAGCAAGCCTTTCGAACTTTAATAGAAATTCCAGTAACATCCTCCTTGCCGATGGCCGTTTTCCCCACCTTTAGTGCTGTGGTAAAAGCGCCAGTCAGGCTGATGGATAGGCTCTTGGTAGCAGGGTCAAACCCGTAAGTAGCCCTTTCCGGCTCGAACAGGCATTTGGCATCGGGGATGGCAGTCTTGAATTCAGTATTGTAGGGTGTCATTATTTCTAATGGGAACTCCAATGCCACGCCGCCTTTCTGAAGAAACTCGATCCTGCCTTCGCCCGATTTTTCGTCCCTTCTTTCAAGCGTCTCAGTACAGGTAATGGGGATATAGGAAACCTTATCTTCTTTGGCATGGTTGAATTTCAGGATCATGCCCGTTTGCATGAAGTCTACATCATACACCCATTTCGGTACGAGGTCAAGGCTGTAAAAGGCCGAATTTCCCCCTGATGAAGTCTGCAGCCCGTTCATCCAGACTTTTTTAATGGCTGCCCTCAGCCCATCCCTGAAAAAGGTGATCTCGTCATAAAATACCGATTCATCCATATCGCCAGCCTGGAGGTACATGTTTTCAAGTTTGGGGTAATACTTTTGCGCATTGCAAGTGCAGGCAATGAGCAGGAGGAAGGGGAGGAGGGCTTTTTTCATAGAGGATAAAATTAATACATAAACACCGGTATTGGCCTTTTTATTTCATTTTCAGGTATTTCGCTCTTGGTTCTGTCTTTAAAAATATCATCCTTCGGGTCGTACGCCAATTTTCCTTCGGGATATTTTTTACCTGCCATATTCTGTTCGATTTCTTCCATAAGCCTGAACGCATCCCTGTTGATATCCTCAACCTCTTCAGCAGAAGCATACGTTTGAAAATAAGTGGGACCGATGCGCCAGTATACCAGTTTTGCTGTGGCTGATTCGCATTTTTCATGCCTGATCACAGCGAACATAAATTCAAGGTCTTCATCCCAGTCAAATGTATTGGCGAAGTTGTGCAGGCCTTTTGATGTCTTCAGTTTATTTACCCTTTTGTGTATTGCGGTAACCTGCATCTCGCGGAATTTTTTATCGTTGGTTTCGCGGTTTTCTTCACTGTTTGCGCCATATTTCACTAACAAGTCGTTAGCCATAATACCAACCGTCATGTCGCGGAGCTTCGCAATTTCTTTCAATCGTTTTGCAAATTGCGGATAGGCAGGTGCGTTACTGCTGGTTAGTGCCTTTAGCGCGGTAAAATGGTACGCGTCACGGTCCGGTTCCAGGTTAAAGGCTATCTCGTCAATAAAAAGATCGATCTTGTCGGGCTGGTCATGCACATTAGTGTCAAATACCTCTTTTATCAGGTATTCGTTAGTGCCTGTCATCGATTTTTTGAAGAGTGCGGTAATTTCCGGTGTAAAGTGGACGGCACGTATTTTTCCAACAATCTTGCGGGCTTTATCGGCAACTTTAGGTACGAATGACCTTAGCAGTTCGGAATATCTGGTAATCTCTTGCGGGGTTGGCTCAAAATCGTTCAGGGCATCCACACCGTTGAGTTTATGTGATTCCAGTATTTCACGGTCTTTACTAAATATTTTCATGAAAACATCATTAAAATCACTGCATTTGTACACCCGCTCCAGTTTTGAAAGAAGGTCATACAGTTCTTCGGCCTGAGTTGTGATATACAACTGTGCTACAAGTTCTTCTTTATCTGTTGGCTTCAGCAGGTCGTGCAGGGCGAACCAAAACTTCCCGTCACGTTTTGCAAGTTGTGTCTCGCAGGTTTCCCTATCGCGGCCTGAATATTTTTGTAATTTTTCAAGAATCATAAGCCAGTGGTTTATTTCACGTTAATACATATATGATGGGATACCCTTTTTTATTTCATTTTCAGCAATATTGCTCTTTGTCCTGTCAAATCCGTGATCGTTTTTCGGGTCATATTTCAGTTTTCCGGAAGGATATTTGCCATCGGCCATTTCTTGTTCAATTTCACGTTGCAGGCGGTACATGTCTCGGTGGTATTCTTCCAACTGTCCTATTGTCGTGAACTTTTGGTAATAGTTGGGTTCACTGCGCCAGTACACCAACTTTGCGGTAGCGGCCTCGCATTGCTCATGGCGTATTACGGCAAGCATGTGCTCCACATCGTCATCCCAGTTAAATTTATCGGCAAAGGCATGTAGCGCTTTGGCAGTCTTTATCTTTTCAACTTTCTCATGAATCCCTGCCACTTGGGCTTTACGGAGCCTGAGTTCTGCCGCTGCTCTTTCTTCAGGGCTAATTTTTCCGTAACGCACCAGTATGTCACTGGCCATGTCACGTACCTGGCTGTTTCCGGAACGGGTAAGTCGCTGCACGTCTTTGGTAATCTCGGGATAGGCGGGTAGGTTCTTGCTCCAAAATGCCCTGATTGCATTAAAGTGGTTCTGGCTGCGGTTGGGTTTTAAATTGAACATTAGCCCGTCGAGAAACAGTGCTGCTTTTTCAGGCTGGTCGGCGCAATTGCTTCCCATGGCTTCGTTGGCCAGGTTGGTATTTTTGCCGGTAATTATTTTTTTGATCTCTTCGATGATGCCACTGCCGAAATGTTTAAGTTCGATCATGCCGAGTACCTTTAGGGTTTCCGTAACGATAGTATCTTCCGCTGATGCAACCAAGATACCATATCTTTCCATTTCTTCTGGTTCCGGAATGATCGTATGCAGCCCCTCTTTTCCGATAGGCCTGTTGGCCATGAAAAATCCCTCATCGTCGTCGGCAACGCTAATCTTTACATCAGAAAAATCCCAGCCGCCATATATCTCTTTAAGCCTTTTCAGGATTGTTTCCAGCTCGGCTGTTGCATCAGTAATAAGCAGCTTTTCGACTAAAATATCTTTATCGTTGGCCGACATGGTAAGGTCAAAAAGCGCCTCCCAAAATTTGCCGTCCCGTTTTGCCAGCTTCGCTTCACAGGTTTTCATGTCGGCACCTGAGTATTTTTGCAGTCTTTCTACTAAGTTCATTAGCAATTATTTGTTGTCATTATAGTTGAACTGGAAATACAGTACATCACGCCAGCAGCCCTCGGCCAGCCTTTCTTTCCATTCGTCTTTCAGTATGATTACTGCAGCTAAGATGTCCTTTAGCTGCTCATGCTCCAGGTTGAATATATGCTCCGGGCCGATGCCATACTCTTTAATGACATCAATCTCCTCACCCCTGAAAAAGCAGCTTTTGGCCTCACGCACATTCACTTCTTCAAGCCCTTCGGCAGAAAAATAGTTGTCATTTTCATCCGTGTATAATGAATATATTTCACCGTTTTCAAGCTGGGTATATTCTGCATCGATCGGGTCGAGAAAGGCTTTGGTTTCAGCCACAAAAGCTTCAAACTCCTCCTGGCAGCTCATTTGCTTTGTCGCTGCCAGGAAATCAAGGATGAAGTAAAGTGCTTCCCTGCCCTTTACAAAATCGGCCCTGATGCCTACTTTAGGGTCAAATAATGCCGACTCCACAGGTTCCGGGTTAAACCCTGCCAGCACTCTGTAGGCGTAGGGTATGCTGTAGGGATATTCGCCAATGCTCGTGTATCGGCCGTCTTTCAGGCCGTAAATGTAACTTCGGTTTGCCATATTGTTGGTTTTATTAATGAGCTAAATATAGGGGAATTACTAGAAACGTTACGACGTGAAATAAATTATTTTAGAAGAATTTTGCTTTGTCAAATCCTTTTAAACCCCTATACAGGCATGAGTGAAGCTACTCCCTTTCCTTTGGGGAGGGTTGGAGTGAGGCCTGTTTCCCCAACTTCAAATAGCCGACATGCAGCTCATCTTCAGCACCGTCATTCAGTTCAATGCGAATGCTGTAGCGCGCTTTCAGATTTTCAGGGAGCAAATCCTCTACTTTGTGCATGTCGTCCACATCCAGCGCATATTTATTGTCAATATGCGACGCTGCGCCCTTAAATCCCCATTGCTTGTAGAAATCTGTCTGCTTTGCGGCGTTTATGGCATCGGTCATTGTAGTGGCAACGACCAGTATTTTATAATGGTATTCTTCAAACTCACCCCGTCGGTATCCGCCAAGGTTCAGGAAAAACAGTTTTTCGCGAGTATTGGTGGTTTTTTCTTTTGGGACAATAGCTATGGAATAGCCCCCAACCTGCGTCACTTCGCGCCACGAATCTATGTGGAGTTGGCCCCCATCAGGCCAAAAGGCATACATATCGGGCTTCAGTTCCTGTATCGAATTTCCGATACCAAAAAAAATATCGTGCTGTTCCGTGAGCCTTCCTTTAGGTGTGCAGCCCAGCAAAGTCATATATAATTTGGGTGTTGCTTGCATAGTTTTTTAAAGTTATTCAAAAAAAGTTTAATATTTTTTTATCATTTTAAATTTTTGGTTCAGTTTTTGGAATGGTACATTTAAACAATAAAATAACATTAAATTTTTAGAACATGAAAAAGATATTTTTACTATTGAGCATCATTGGCACATTTACGTTTTCAAGCTGTACGGTAAATGATGACGACGGCCATGACAATGATACAATCAGCGAAGTATTTATCGTTGACAATGTAAATTTCATTGCCAGTGGCGATTTTCAGGCAATTATACCTTTGAACCCTAAAATTTATGCATCCGATGTAATTCTGGTATACCGTTGGGCAGGGGTTAATGCTTTGGGTAGCGATATATGGGAGCCGATACCTACAAGTTATAGTTTTGATAACGGTGATGAGCTAAAATACTTCTTCGATT
The DNA here is from genome assembly GCF_026107645.2 of Flavobacterium sp. MFBS3-15. Taxonomy (GTDB): domain Bacteria; phylum Bacteroidota; class Bacteroidia; order Flavobacteriales; family Flavobacteriaceae; genus Flavobacterium. The sequence continues at coordinate 53,329 of NZ_JAPCHV010000005.1, forward strand.
ATTCTGTAGATGACGTAGTAGTATATCTTGAGTCGAACTTCGATCCTATGCTTAGGCAGGATTTCTCACTGAATCAGTCGATTAAGATCGCTATAGTTCCGGGATATTTCTCAACCACTGTAGATACCAGCAATCACGATGCCGTAATGAGTGCCCTTAAAGATCTTAACGGCGGTGTATCGATGCCTGTTGAAAAGATAAGGCTGTAAACATAAGAGTTCCATCATCCAATAAATCAAACTGAACAGCAACAGCTCCCAATCGGGAGCTGTTTTTTTTATGCCCTGCCTTGCTGTATGGCGTAAATATAAATCCCTATTTTTGTCCAAATAAACAAATAAACACATCAACAAATAAACTATTATGTATAGCTTTTTCGGAACATGGCCCTGGTACATCTCGGGCTTCATTATAGGGACAGTCATGCTCGCGCTCATTTATTTCGGTAAAACATTCGGCATGTCGTCCAACCTGCGTACGATGTGTACCATCATGGGCGCAGGAAAAACCTCGGAATTTTTCCGTTTCGACTGGAAAGCCCAGCGATGGAACCTTGTAGTCGTGCTTGGCGCCATGATAGGAGGCTGGATTGCGGTAGCTTTCCTGAGTGATGGTACCGGCGTACAGCTCAATCCTCAAACTGTAACCGAATTGCAGCAAATGCACATTGATACCCCTACAAAAGGCGAACTTCTGCCTGATGCATTTATTAGTCAGGAAGCGTTGCAGGACCCTAAGGTCATTGGGATATTGCTGCTTGGCGGGCTGTTGGTAGGCTTTGGTACACGCTATGCAGGCGGATGCACATCAGGGCACGCCATCACCGGGCTAAGCAACCTGCAATTGCCATCGCTCATTGCGGTAATCGGGTTTTTTATCGGGGGGCTGGTCATGTCCTGGTTCCTTCTTCCACTTATCTTTAATTAAGCATCCTCATGAAATTCATAAAATTCCTTTTAGTTGGCATCCTTTTCGGGATTGTACTTACAAAATCTGAGGCCGTATCGTGGTACCGCATCTACGAAATGTTCCACTTCCAGTCGTTCCATATGTTCGGTATCATTGGCGTAGCGGTGGTAATGGGCGTCATTGGCATCCAGTTCATCAAGCGCCGCAATATTAAGGATATCACAGGGCAGCCCATCGTAATTCCCGATAAAGAAAAAGGCTTTGCCGGATATATCATCGGTGGGATACTTTTCGGCCTTGGATGGGGTCTTGTTGGTACCTGCCCGGGGCCAATTTATATCCTCATAGGGGCGGGTTTTTGGGGTATCGGGATAGTACTTTTGGGTGCATTGCTGGGAACATACCTTTATGGATTGTTAAAAAGTAAGCTGCCGCATTGATTTTGACATGAAAACCGCCTTCTACATCATCAATTATACGTACTTTATCTGTGTAGGCATATTGCTGCTGTTTGCCTCCATGTTTTACCTGGGCGGTAAAGAGCAACTGCAGTTGCAGCTCATTAACCGTTGGGTGTTCATCTTTGGCCGTATTGTGTTCAATGAAGCCATACTGTTCATTTTCCTGCTGTTCCTTTTCATTGCCAATTTCTATTTCCGTAAGTCAGTGGATTTTAAAACCCGTTTCAGGCTGGTGTTGCGGGCCTTTGCAGGGCTGTCGATTGTGTCGGTACTATTTGTCATTGCCCTGTACGCTTTCAGGTAGGCTATGAAAACATTTTTTATATCTGGCCGCTCCAATTTTCCCTTTAGCGTCCAGAAACTCAATTTTGGGCAAATGAAAAAGGGCGCCATGCAGGACGCCCATTTTCGGAACTAACTTCAAAAACTATTTTAGTTGGAATATACTCTCACATAATCTATCAGGTACTCCTGTGGGAAGATGCTGTCGTCTACATCGGGCCCGCCAAAGTTACCGCCTATCGCCATGTTCAGCAGTATAAAGAATGGCTGGTCAAACGGCCAGTTCTCCTGTGTTTTATTCTCCTGGGTGTAGCTGAAAAGTACTTTTTCGTCTACCAGGAAATCTATTTTTTCGGCAGTCCAGTCCACGGCATAGGTATGCCATCCTTCCTCAATGTCCGGGTAAGCAGTGCGGTGGCCTAAAGCATTCCCGCCGTGTCGGTCTTTAAAGTGCAGGGTATTGTACACCATTCCGGGATCTTTGCCCACATATTCAATGATGTCAATTTCACCGGCCAGAGGCCAGCTTACCTTGTTTATATTCGTGCCCAGCATCCAGAATGCCGGCCAAATTCCCTGTCCTGTCGGTATCTTGGCACGGGCTTCTATGTAGCCGTATTTGAATTCTTTCTTCCCTGAAGTAGTTATGCGGGTTGAAGTGTATTTGTCACCTTCTTTCTTGGCTGTAATGACCAGGTGGCCATTTTCCAGCCTGTGGTTCTCTTTGGTATATACCTGGCGCTCATTATTGCCCCATCCGCATACATTGGGGCATCCATCGCCGGTTTCAAAGTTCCATACCTTCTCATCAAGCTTTTTGCCGTTGAAGTTCTCTTCCCATACCAGCTTGCCTTTTTTTACCTGTGCTGTAACTGTCATGGCCATAAGCACTGCTAGTGCTATTGCTGTTTTTCTCATGGCTTTGCGTCTTTGTTATAGCTGAATCCTGCTTCGAGCGATGTGTATGAGCTTCCGCCCACGAATACCATGAAATCGCCTGGCTCTGCCTCCCATTTTTCATTAGCAGTATAGAACTCTATTGTCTTTTCATCAATGGTAAATGTAATGGTCTTTTTCTGGCCTGCTTTTATCTCTGTAAGCTCAAAACCCTTAAGTTCCTTAACCGGCCTTGTTACCGACCCGATAAGATCCCTGATATATAGCTGCACCACTTCCTTCCCGTCAACTGCACTGTTGTTGGCTACATCAACCGATACTGTAATCTTTCCTTTACCGGTAAACGACGGGCTGCTCAGCTTCAGGTTGCTATATTCAAATTTAGAGTAGCTCAATCCGTGCCCAAAAGGGTAGAGTGGGGTAGACTGCTCATCTATGTAGTGCGACCAAAATACACTTTCTGTAGGTTGCCCGTTGCCAGGCCTGCCTGTAGTTTTATGGTTGTAGTACAGTGGCACCTGGCCCACGCTCCTCGGGAAACTCATAGGCAGCTTGCCGCTTGGGTTATAGTCGCCATAAAGCACCTGTGCAATGGCATGCCCGCTTTGCGTACCCAAATGCCATCCTTCCACAATGGCAGGAATGTGCTCAGCAGCCCACGGAAGTGCCAGAGGCCTTCCGTTAGTCAGTACCAGTACGATGTTCGGGTTGGCCTTGTATACCTCTTCAAGCAGTTCCTGCTGAACGCCGGGCAGCCCAAGCTCGGTACGGCTGCGGCCCTCGCCTGTCTGTAATCCGTGCTCTCCGAGTACCATAATTACTACATCAGCCCCCCTGGCAGCATTTAGAGCCTCGCCAAAGCCACTTTTGTCCGTCATGTTGATCTTGGTCTCCACAACAAATTTCGGGCTGCCCAGTGCAACGTCTGCGCCTTTTGCATATACTATCCGGTTACCTTTGTATTGCTCCAGGCCTTCCAGTACTGATACAGCAGTGTTGTCATCTGCGCCGATCCTCCAGCTCCCCAACGGGCTGGTCTTATCATTGGCCAATGCGCCTATCACGGCTATCTTTTGTCCCTGCTTTTTAAGCGGAAGCAGCTTTTTATCATCATTCTTTAGCAATACTATCGACTTCTTCGCCATGTCCAGTACACCATCCTGGAATTCTTTCTTACCGATGGTCTGCTCTTCACGGGCTTCGTCACAGTACTTATATGGGTTGTCAAAAAGGCCAAGCTCAAACTTAACCCTGAGTATGCGGCGCACCGCGTCGTCAATCCTGCTTTCGGATACCTTTCCTTCTTTTACCAGGCCTACAAGGTGCTTAACATAGCCATGCGATTCCATATCCATGTCGCTTCCGGCGTTTGCGGCAAGTTCGGCTGCATGCTTCATGTCTTTGGCATAGCCATGGGCAATCATTTCACCCATAGAACCCCAGTCTGAAACTACAAATCCTTTAAAATTCCATTCTTTTTTAAGTATTTCCCTTTGCAGGTATGCGTTGCCCGTTGCCGGAATCCCGTCAAGCTCGTTGAACGAATTCATGAAAGTAAGGGCGCCTGCATCGGCGGCTGCCTTAAAGGGTGGCAGCACTATATTATGAAGCGTGTTATGGCTTATATCTACCGTATTATAATCTTTGCCGGATTCGGCAAAAGAGTACCCTGCAAAGTGCTTAACGCACGCTGCAACGTTAAATTCGCCGAGGTCTCCCTGGAAGCCCTGTACCCTTGCCACTGCAATAACGCTGTTGAGGTATGGGTCTTCGCCCGCGCCTTCCATAACGCGGCCCCAGCGTGCATCCCTGGACACGTCCACCATGGGCGCGAAAGTCCAGTTCAGACCCGAAGCTGCTGCTTCGGCGGCAGCTATCCCTGCCGATTTTTTAATAGCCTCAATGTCCCAGCTCGCTGCTTCGGCAAGGGGTATTGGGCTGATGGTTTTGTATCCGTGGATAACGTCGTAACCAAAAATGACCGGTATTCCCAGCCTGGTTTGCTCCACGGCAATCTTCTGCAATGCTTTTACGTCCTTTACACCCTTTACATTCAGCATAGAGCCTACCAGTCCTCTTTTAAGATGTTCATACTTGTCGGCAGCATCACCGTTTTTCGGTGCCGGGCCGGTTACATCCCAAAAGCCGTTGTACTGGTTCATCTGGCCCACTTTTTCTTCAAGTGTCATTAGTCTTAGGACTGAGTCAACTTTACGATCAACAGGTAGTGATGATGAGGCAATATTCTGTTTTGTGGAACTGCATCCAAGCGCTATTGCAAGGAAAGCCGCCAGGGCATATTTTGGTAAATTATATTTCATTATAATTTTTTAGTGTCCAATGGGTTGGGAAGCCTTTATCCGGCTTCCCTCCGCATTGGTAATTAGAACAGATGTTTTTTCGAAATTATTGGTATACCTCTATGTAGTCAACCTCCATGGCAGATTGTGTAAACGTAGGTGAAATTGCACCTCCCATGTTACCTCCCATAGCTATGTTGAAAATGATAAAGAAGTCGTGGTTAAAGGGAACGGATGCCGAGTTCGGGAATGTCTTGAATTCGTTGCCGTCCACAAAGAACCTGATGAAGCTTGGGCTCCATGTAATCGAATAGATGTGGAAATCTGTAGAAACTCCAGGCACGTTTGTAGACGATGTATTAGCGTTGCCAGCAGAGTTGCCCGGATAGTGAAGCGTACCATGGATAACATCTTGTTGGTTGCCTACGTGCTCCATCATATCGATTTCACCACAAGCCGGCCATCCCTGTCCGGGCTGGTCATAGTTGGCACCAAGCATCCATAATGCAGGCCATGTGCCTCCGCCTGCAGGGAGCTTAGCCTTCATAACGACCCTTCCGTAAGTAAACTCAAACTTATCCTGCGTTTTCATACGTGAAGATGTATACTGAAAACCATTAAATGTTTCTTTCTTTGCCGTTATTTTCAGGGTACCGCCAGATACGTTCGCATTTTCAGCCCTGTAATACTGCGCTTCATTATTTCCCCATCCGTTGTTGTTGCCAATTTCCATGGTCCATTTAGAAGCGTCCGGGGCACCTGTGTAGTTAAACTGGTCTTCCCATATAAGGGTGTTGTATTCCGGCTCATCATCCGGATAAGGAGGCTGTGTCGTAAGTATCAGGTACCATGCAAGGTCGCTGTTGTTGCCCTGTACTGCCCTTAACTGCATGCGTGTTGCAGTGATATTAAGCACTTCATATGTGCTTGTGCCAATATAGTAACCAAGGAAACCGCCACCTGAAATTGTAAATTGTGTACCTGTGCTATTGGCCGGAGCCACTACAGATGAAGCTGCACCAAGGGTAACGGTCTTTGTTCCTGTAACATCATAAGGGAGACAAGTATCTTCGCCAAGTGGTGTACCACCCACGCTTGTGTAGCCGGCATTAAAGAAGGTCGCTCCGCCATTATCGTGCTCAAACCTGATTACACCATTGTCATTGGTAAAAGTAAACTTATTGTTATAAAAACAACTGCTTACGTCAGATCCTGCTTTTTCAAATGGAGCTGCAGCATACCATGCAGGCCAGTTATTGTTGCCATCGGGCGTGTTTGGCCCAACACCCAGGTGACCCTGTTCTGCTGCTGCAATGTACCATACTTTTGAACTTGTCCCTGTAAGGGCATCAAAAGTGTCAGGGTCTTCAAAATTCAGCAGTATGTTTTCCATGCTAAAAGTAGCTGTAGAAGCTACACCGCCCTTACCATATGCAATTATGGTTACCTCATAGGTGTTTACTCCCTGCCTGGTTACAGTATAGGGTTTTACACCTCCTGCCGCAACACCTACATCTTCACCGTCAATAAGGAACTTATAGCTTATGGCATTATCTGCCGTTGCCCTAAGTACTACTTTTCCGGTACCATCACCGTTAGGGAATTCTGCCGACTGTCCTACCACATCATACGTAAATGCAAGATTGGTAGGAGCGGTGAGGTCACCAAAGGTTTTGTCGTCATCCTGGCAACCTACTACGATCAGCAGGATCACAGCCAGCAATGCTCCTAAATTTTTTAATGTCTTTTTCATATTTTTTAATTTGATAATTGCACATCATCAAAGTAGTAGATTTCTCCTGTACCCGGCACACCGAAGTTGAAGAAAACTACCAGCATCTGATAATTGTTTGCGTTGTTTATTCCTGTAAAGTCAAAAGTCAGCTCTTCCCACTGGTTGGCTACTGTGGTTACCGTTTGTTTTTCGATGTCAACAGCCGTATTATGCGGGTTCATGTTTTCAAATTTCATAAGCACAGGTATCCCGGCAGCAGGTGACCATACTTTCATCTTCACCTTTTTCATTACTGAAAAATCGATTGGAGCCGACATTGGGATGGCCACACCTGCCCATGTTTGCGAATTATTAGTTTTAAGGAAGCTTGCTACTTTAGTACTGGTATTAATGCCTGCAGCGTTAGGATTATCAACCCTGTTGCCAAGCGCCCCGCCAAAGTTATTCCAGATATACTCTGCAGTTTCGCTTTGGAAAGTAAGTGGGAAGCCCACGGGATCCTGTCCGTTGAATTGTTCAATATCATCGAAATAATAAGTTCCGTTACCCGGGTTTGCGGCATTAAAGAAAAACACCAGCTTAGAATATTGTCCGTTGGCACCGGTAAAGTCAAATACCATTTCTTCCCACTGGTTTGCTACGGTGGTCATAACAGTCCTTTCGGCATTAACATTGGTATCTGTCAGGTTTTCAAGCTTCAGTAATACCGGTACGCCTGCTGCAGGCGACCATACTTTCATTTTAAAATGACGGCCATTTGCAAAATTAACAGGTTGGTCTAATGTAAGCAGGCCACCGGTCCACACAGCGCCCGCCGGAGTCATCGAACCTACTTTTGCACTTGTGTTGATGCCTACGGCATGAGGGTTGTCAATTGCGGCAGCAGTAGCTCCATTGAATGTAGTGAAAGTGTAGTTGAGTGTTGGGTTCTCAAAGTTGATAGGCAGCACCAATGGGTTTGATATTACAACATCCTGGGTGTATACTGTGGTAGCCGCGCCACCACTAAATGCAGTAACTGTAACAGTATACGTACCGATGGCATCATACACATAGTTGATGGTCTGGCCTTCGTTGAACTGTACCGGAGGCAGAGAACTGTCTTCGCCAAAAGTCACCTCAAAATAGGTTTCATAGTCAGCCGTAGCTGAAACATTTATCGACAGTGAATTGCCTACTACAGCAGCAATATTCACTACAAGATTTTCCGGCTGAACAAAAGTTACTGTCAAAGGCAGTATTGCTTCCGTGGTCTTACCGTTGATTCCTGTAGCCACAAGCCTTACATTATATTGCCCTTCGGCATATACATGGTTTACTTTTTCTGCAAGGCCAAGGGCGGCAGGCTCTGCCGTACCATCGCCAAAAAATACTTCGTAGCTTACCACGCCCTCTCCGTGCGGGGCAATAGTCACAAGGCCGCTATTATCCTGTGTAATGGTAAACAGTGCCGACAGGTTGGCTGGCGCATCAGCATTGTCGCCAAATGCCGCATCCGTATCTTCGTCAGAACAGCCTGCGAGAAGCGCAACGAAAAGGATGCTGAATATAAATTTCAATTTTTTCATATCTCTTTTTTTTAGTAGTTCGGATTTTGGTTCCAGTTACCGTTAGAGAATTGAATCTCTTCAATAGGTATAGGGAATAATTCGTGCTTACCGGCAACAAAGCCATCAATTGCAGCAGCTGCCTGCTTGGTCCTTACAAGGTCGAAGAAACGATGGCCCTCACCTACAAGTTCCCTTCTTCTTTCGTCCCATATAAACTGTGTAAGCGCAGAGCCTGAAGCAGTAATGTTATGAGAGCTGTTTCCAAATGCCCTTGTCCTTACCATATTCAGGTAGGTACGGGCCTTCACGTCGTCAATTTGTCCCCTGTTGTAGGCCTCGGCAGCCATGAGCAGCACATCTGCATAGCGTATGGCCCTGTAGTTGTTCGGGTTGGTAAGGTTGGCATCGCCAATGTTCTGGTCATTAACCGGGTCTTTCCGCGGAATGTATTTCCTGTTGTAAAAACCGGTATGCTCATAGCCCTCGGCATATAAAACGCCTAATTCGCCAAGGCTGTTAACCCAATTGGGGTTCGCGGCTACAAATGCTTCCATATTAAGTATAGCTACATCTCTTCTTAAGTCACCGTCTTCAAAAAAGTCATAGGTTTCCTGAGTCGGAACATTAAAGCTGTATCCCGATTCAAAGCTCGGGCCATCAAAGCCCCTTGGCCCATTAAAGCCAACCGCAACGTTACCTTCACTACATTGAAGACAGTCAAACCCTGCACCTTCTTTATCGGTATATTGTACTTCAAATACAGACTCAGCATTGTTCTCATTGGTGAGCTCGAACATTGTGCTGTAGTCGGGCAGTAGTGTATACGTATTGCTTTGGATTACCTGCTCCAAAACCTCGGCTGCCATTGCAAACTTTTCGGAGTGCCCCAAACCGGTGTCGGCCCAGTACAGGTAGGCTTTTCCAAGCAAAGCCCTCGCGGCGCCCTTTGTTACCCTTCCTTGTTGCGATGGCGACGGGTCGATATTCTCTATGGCATAAAGAAGGTCGGCTTCTATAGATGCGTATACTTCTTCAGGTGTAGAGCGTGGTATTGTCGTTTCGTCACCGAGTTTAAACCTTGCATCACCTTTCATCGGGATGCCGCCAAACCATTTTACCAATTCAAAATGGAAGTAGGCCCTAAGGAAGCGTGCTTCAGCTATTATATGCTCCTTTCCTTCGAAATCCGTTTTATCTTTAAATTCAAGTATGTAATTGGCCCTGTTCACGCCGGCAAACATCCAGTCCCATATCTTTTTAAGTTCAGGGTTCACTGGTGTATGGGTCATATCATCCACCTGCTGGAACGAAGGGGTATCTGTAGCGCTCTCGCCACCACAAAGCGTATTGTCAGATGCAATTTCGCCCAACAGGACATTTTGGTAAGTAGATTGCAGCATATCATATACCGCGATAATTGCCTGCTGGTAGTCAGCTTCCGAGTTAAAATAGTTTTCGGAGTCAATAGAGTAGGGGGGGGTTCTGTCCACAAAATCGTCTCCACAGGATAAATTAAGTGACAAAAGGCTAAACGCTGCCACCGCTATTATTATTTTCTTCTTCATTGTTGTGATAATTAAAAATTAATGTTTGCTCCAACCATATACGTTCTCGGTATAGGGTAAAAACCATAATCGATACCGCTCCCTATCGGCGCGCCGGATGAAGCTCCCGGGTCATATCCCATATATTTTGTAAAGGTATACAGGTTGTTCACTCCTACATACAGCCTTAGTTTGGATACGCCGCTCTTACCAATCAGCTTTTCGTCAAATGTATAGCCTAGCTGTACGTTCTGGATCCTCACATACGAAGCATCCTCAACAAAATAATCAGAAATAACATTGTTATTTGTAGCTCCTGTAGTCGCTCTCGGCACCGTGTTGCTTGTACCTTCGCCGGTCCAGCGGTCCAGCACATAGTTCAGCCTGTTGGCATTAGGCACCGTCCTTTCATAATTCCTTAGCATATCGTTACCTATCGATGCAAAGGTATAGGCTGTAAAGTCAAATCCTTTATATTGAAGGTTAATATTAAAGCCCATGGTTACCGATGGAATTGGGTCGCCGATCTCTGTCTTGTCGTTAGCATTAATAATACCATCGCCATTCATATCCACAAAACGAATATCGCCGGGCTGTGTTGTTTGTGAGCCCAGGCCACTTTGCGATGGCGCTGCATCAACTTCCGCCTGGTTTTGGAAAATACCATCAGTCCTGTAGCCGTAAAAGTAGCCCATTGGCCTGCCAACTTCCATCCTTGCCGCAGGTTCCCCAGTTCCAAAATTACCATCCTGAAGCCATCCGGTAGCATTGTCTACTTTTGTGACTTTATTTTTAAGAAACGTTACGTTATAGTTCACATCGATACTGAAGTCATCCGTAATGTTCTTTTTATAACCCACGGCAAGTTCAACCCCGTAGTTTTTAACGTCTCCTGCATTTAGTGTAGGCAATCCGGCACCCGGTGCGCCACCTCCCAATATACCTGATACAGGAATAGATGGTATTAGCAGGTCTTTACGCGTATCTACGAAATAATCGGCTACAAGGGTTACGTCGTTGTTAAAGAAATTAAGGTCAACCCCTACGTCAAATTTCTTGGCTTCCTCCCATTTCACTTTAGGGTTTGGGATAGGCCCTGTAGCAGTACCGGCTGTAAGTGCGTTATCGAATACATACATCGCTTCTCCGGACAGGAGAGAAACATAACGATTGTTGCCAATCTGGTCGTTACCAAGGGTACCGTAGCTTGCCCTTATTTTAGCAAAGCTAAGGATATTGTTCTGCTTGAAGAAAGGCTCGTCCGATACTACCCATCCTCCGGTAAATGAAGGGAAATAACCTACCCTGTTGTCAGGGCCGAACTTTGTCGATGCGTCGCGCCTGATCATGGCCGAAAGCAGGTAGCGCCCTTTAAAGTCGTATTGAAGCCTTCCGAAATACGAAAGCCTTCTTTCGTCATACGTATAGGAACTTACTGGCTTTTGTGTCGGCAGTCCGTTCGCCAGGTTGATATCGGCAAACTCCCATGAGTTGTTCGGCACATCATATCCTGTCGCATACAGTCCGTTGCCCCATTCCTTGTAGATGGTATTACCAACCGTGAATGTAAAGTTGTGGCTTTCAGCAATTGATTTTTGGTACGTTGCAAAAAGGTCAAATGTGTAGCTGTTATCGTTTACTGCGCCCTGCGTAACGCTGCTGCGGGTATTGTTGAATACTTTTGTACCTCCGTAGCTTATGATAGGGCTAAAGGTTTTCGACTCGCTGTTCACAGTGTTGAAACCTATCCTTCCGGTAATGGTAAGGCCTTTTATAAGTTCATAATCCAGCCCAAATGTACCGTTTAGCTTTTTGAAGTGGTACGTGTTGTACGTATTTTCAGTCTGCGCAAGCGGGTTGATGATCTCATCGCCAAAACCGATTACAGGCACAAGCGTATACTCCCCGTTTTCATCGCGCGGCTGTTGCAGCGGCGATACGTTAAGCGCGTTGAAAAGTACCGACCCAAGCGCGTTTTCGTTAAGGTTTCTCCTGTTGAAATAGGTATAGATTACGTTAGTGTTCAGTTTAAGCTTATCCGTAAGATCTGCGCCAAGGGAAAGCCTTGCGGTATTCCTCAGGAAAGCCGATTTCTCTCCGCCTACAAGGCCTTCCTGGTCGATATGTGAGCCGCTGACAGCATACGTTAGCTTTTCAGACCCTCCCTGAAGGTTAACATCATGGCTGATGATCGGCACATTTTTGCCAAAAACCTCATTCTGCCAGTTAGTGCCTTCGCCCAGCCCTCCTACATTAGGATAAGGAAGTGCGCTTCCGGCATTCGAGTAGCTTTCGTTAAGGTACGAGGCATATTGTGTGGCATTAAGTGTTGGCAGCGTCCTGGTCGTTTCCTGGAATCCTGTGTAAAAGTTATACGACAGGGTAGGCTTTTGGTTTTTACGGCCTTTTTTGGTTGTAACCAATATGATACCGTTGGCGCCAATAGTACCATAGATAGCCGCCTGTGCATCTTTTAGCACCGTGATGGTTTCAATATCCTGTGGGTTAAGGAGGCCAAGCTCGCCTTGGTAACCGTCAATTATCGCTATCGGGCCGGCTTCGCCATTCGTGCCGACACCCCTGATCCGGATGCTAAGGCCTGCGCCCGGTGCACCGGATTGTGTGGTTACATTTACCCCGGAAACTGTTCCCTGAAGCGCCTGTTCTACTTTAATGGGACGTATCCTCTCAAGGGTCTGGGCGGTAACAACGCTTACAGCGCCGGTCACTTCCTTTTTCTTTTGGGAACCGTACCCAATCACAACCACTTCATCAAGCGTTTCTGTGCTTTCTTTCAGGGTTATGGTAATGGTTTGATTGGCGATTGCCACTACTTCCTGCGGTTCAAAACCAATGTAGCTGAATACAAGGGTTGATCCCGTAGGTACCGATATCGAAAAGTTACCATCGATATCCGTGGTAGTGCCACCGGTGGAATTTTTTACAATAATGCTCACACCAGGAATGGGTAATCCGGTAGCAGCTTCATTTACCTGCCCGCTGATTTCGACATTTTGCGCAAAGCAAAAAGCCGAGGCCAGCATGAAGGCGATCAGAAATAATTTTGACTTCATATATAATATTTGGTTTTTGTGATTTTATAAAATTAGGTTAGTCAGGATTAAATAATCCAAAATTAACCGCTACAAAATATATACATTTCTAAAAAAAGTCATTTTAAATCCCTCCATACAGCATTACGCCTGTATTAACAGGAATTTAAGAGAAGTGTTATGAGTTGCCTAAACACAACGAAAACCTTGTAAAAGCAAATTTGTTGAGGTGTTGTATAGGTGTTTTTTAAAATTGTTGTAGTTGTTTAAACCGAAAGAATATACTCAACAAGTCCTAATTCGTGGGGAAGATCCATTTTTTTACGCAAACGGTATCGCTTGATCTCCACACTCCTTACCGAAATATTTAGCAGTGGTGCTATTTCCTTTGAGGATAAATTCAGCCTGAGGTAGGCGCAAAGCCTCAAATCGTTTGGCGTAAGTAATGGATGTGCCTTTTTTATCTTCTTTAAAAAGTCTTTGTCGGCGTTGTTAAACGCCTCCTTAAACATATCCCAGGTATCGTCCTCGTTAATATTTTTGTTAATAGTTGTAATCACCGATTTTATACTTCCTCCTTCTCCGGATTTTTTCAGGTCTTCCTTGATCATTGACAGAAGCTCATTCTTTTTGATAAGGTTCATGGTTGATGCAGCCAGTTCGCGGTTTTTGTTCTCAAATTCCTGCTCCAGCTGCTGGTTTTTGACCTTCATAAGCTCCTGCTCATTTTCAAGCTCTTTGATTTCAAGCAGTCGGTTGTTTTCCTCTATCAGTTTTTCCTTTTGCCTATGGTAATAGTTCTTGTAGGCCCTGTTGATGAGATATGCCCCGATTAGCGCAATGACAAGGTAAATTAGTAAAGCTATTGTTGTAGCGTACCAGGGTTTCATAATGGTGAACTTATATTCTGCAGTGTTGAAGGATAGTGAGTTGCCTGTTTTTGCCCTTACCCTGAAGGTGTAATCGCCTGAGGTCAGGTTCTTAAAGCTTACGAAGGGCCTTGTGCTCCAGTCACTCCATTCATCCTGTGCACCTTCCAACATATATTGATATTCTGCATTGATGTACTTGCCATATTCCGGTACCGTAAACGAGAAGGTGAGGTTGTTTTCTCCATGCCTGAAACTGCCTTCTTCTTTAATCGATTGGGATGTAGCACCTTCATTCATAGCATTACTGCCCACATTGGTAATGATGACGTTGTAACGGTTAAAAGCGAGTTCGCTAAGATTAATGGTATAATAACCGTCTGTGGTGCCTATTAGATATGTACTGGGCGTTATTTGTGTAATATTTTCATAACCCAACATTGAGTTAGTAAGCGATGACGGAATCGGTATTACGTCATGCCTGAGTTCCGTATTCATCTTACCGCAGGTAAAATAATTGATGTAATTACGGGTAAAGAACCATAGCTTGCCCGTCTTGTCAGGGGTTAGCTTACCTGATATGTACTCATCATTAAGGAAGGTGGAAGACAGCTTTTCCTGCCTCACAAATTCTTTACTTTTTTTATCAAGCTTAAAAAAACCGTCTTTTGAAGCATAGAATATATCATCATTCAGGTTGCTTAGGCTCACATTCTTGCCTTTTGCAGGAGTTTTGTAGGTATGAAATTTCAATACTTTATTATATCCGGGATCTGTAGTTATCCTGAATACTCCTTTGTATTCGTGGCTGATGTAAATGTCGTTGCCAACAAGTTCAAAATAACGACTGGAATAGTCGAAGCCCTTTATCCAGTTGCGGAATTTCCAACCGCCCGCACTGCGTTCCATTACGGATATACCATGGTAATTCCCCTGTAACATTAAATTCCTGTTAGTGGGATGAGGTTCGAATTTCCAGGTTCCCGATCCATTAAAAAGCGAAGTTGCGGTAGTGCCGTTTACAATGTATGTTCCTGAATCGTGCCCGCAAAACAAGCTGCCCTCATATTCGAAAAGCGACCATACCTGGCCTTTTGTTCCCTGTATGAATTTGAATTCTTCGTAGCTGTTATAGGCTTTATAAAAAAGGCCCTGGTTGGTTCCTACATAGAGCAGGCCATTATGGAGTATGGATGCGTAAACGGTACCAAGAAACCCGGTATCGTCGGAAAAACTCTTTACCGCAGATTGCAGGTTGATGCAGTTAATGCCATTATCGAGCGCTACCCACAGGTTTTTGTCTTTGTCTTCTAATACGGATAGGGCTGTATTATTGCTAAGCCCCTTATTTTGTGTAATATGGTAGCGAACACTACCCTGTGGCGTCAGTATAAATATCCCATTGGAAACAGTGCCAAGCGCAAAACTCCCATCAGATAACCTCTGGCTGTGGTAAATGCTGCTCATTTTAAGCTGGCTGTCTGCCGGAATTACCCATGGGGTTACCAAACCATCCTTAAATTCAAGAAATCCGTTATACTGTGTTAGGAGCAACAATCCATCGTTGATCTGGAAAATGTTAACGATCTTATTTTTAATGAGTTCTGTGTTGTTGCTTATCAGTTTGCTGTTGCCGTTCTCTATTTCGAAAAGGCCTGTGCCAAACGTTTGATACATTATGGTGCCATGAGCGGTAAATACTTTATTGACACCTGTTTCGGGTTTAATTATGCGGAATTTTTTTGTTTTAGTATCATAAATGAATATCTGGCTCAGTGATTGGAAGATAACCCACTGGTCGTATTGTGTAATGTTCCAAAATTGTTCATCATCCAATATCTTATCTTTTATGAACCGGCTTAATGAAGTGTATTTCAGGGTACCATTGCGTTGACGGTCCCAATAGCCAAATTCCATATAGCAACCTGTATAGATACGATTGCCAATCACTTTTGCTGACCGGATTATCGTTTCATTGGGTGAAGGATACAGTGTCCATGCTGAACCGTTAAATTCTAGCAGCCCTTCGTTGTTTGCAAAGTACATGAAGTGGCTGTTGTCCTGGCTTATTGCCCAGTTTTGATTGCCCCCACTATAAATTTCGGGGGTATATTTAATGATAGGCGGGAGTTCCTGTGCAAATCCTGCCAGTGTAAACAGTAAAAATAATATTGTATTTTTAATCAAAGCGTGGTAGGTTTGGTTAGTTACAGATGGTTTACGAATATACAACATGAAAATAAAACCGTTGTAAATTGATCGAAAATCTTAAGAGCTTGTTAAAATAAAAGCCGCCCGGATGCAAACAGGCGGCTTTATTATCAACATGAATTAGAATAATCGATTATTGCTTAATGAAACGGGCAGAATTCTGCTTTCCATTTACAGTTGTGTTCACAATGTAAACACCGTTCATAAGGCCTGATACATCTACAGTAGCAGTGTTTTGTGATGGTTTTGCATTCACAACTTTCTGGCCCATAATGTTGTAGATTTCAATAGTTTCGATAGCATCTTCAGAAGAGAAGTTCAACACGCTGCTTGCCGGGTTAGGGTACATAACAATTGTATTCTTCTTAAGATCTTTTATGCCTGCAGTAGCAGATCCGACAACAGTAAATCCGTTTGCAGCTTCAGTATTAGGGTTTTGATTTTTGCCCATTACTGCAATGCCGTATTGTACAACCATACCTGGAAGTATATTGAAGTTTCCTGTAGTAAGATTCCATTCCTGGCCAGCTACAAGATCTGCGGTAACATGATAATCCACAGAATAACCATTTGCCGGGTTAAGGATCTTAATAAAAGCCACATCTTCAAAAGCAGGAAGTAGTGTCGTGCTTATTGTTGTGCCGATGAAAGTAAGTGATGAGCCTGCCAGGTTGTTTCTTTCAACGTACGTACTTCCTTCAAAAATTTTATTTCCTGTATCGCCATCTGCCCAATAAGCATTGCCTGCTTCATAAGTGTTGTAGTTAGGGTAAACAGAGATTGTGTTTGCCCCTGCATCCAACACTGATTTTAAAGCATCAAAACCCCAAGGGCTTCCACCGGCATATGTCAATGGTTGGTTGTTTTCAAACGCACCATTATTTTCAAACCAGTTGGCATAAGCTTTCCATAGTTCCGGAGTTGCAAGATCTGAAATGGTTACTGTTTCACCGGCAGGTTGTTCAGGTTCTTCAGGTTCACCTGCGGTTACTACAGTAAATCCGTTTGCCGCCTCAGTTGTTGGATTTTGGTTTAGTCCCATTACAGCAAGTCCGTACTGAACAAGCATTCCTGGCTGTATTGTAAAATTACCTGTGGTGAGTGTCCAGTTTTCTCCCGGAACCAATTCTTCTGTTACATGATAATCTACTGAGTAACCATTAGCAGGGTTCAATACTTTTATAAATGCAACATCTTTAAAGCTCGATGTTAACGTAGAACTTACGGTAGTTCCGGAAAATACAAGTTGCTGTCCTGCCAGATCTGTCCTTTCTACCATGGTGCTGCCCTCGAATATTTTATTTCCGGTATTTCCATTTGCCCAGTAAGCATTGCCTGCCTCATAGGTGTTGTAATTAGGATATATACTGATAGTATTCGCTCCAGCATTCAATACAGATTTCAGAGCATCAAAGCCCCATGGACTTCCTCCGGCATAAGTAAGTTGCTGGTTAGCTTCAAAAGCTCCATTGTTTTCAAACCAGTTGGCATATCCTACCCATGTACCTTCCTGAGCCAAATTTCCAATAGTTACTTCAACCTGTGCCTGTGCGTTCAAAGAAAGAAGGCTTATGCCGGCAAAAGCAGCTGCTTTAGATAATTTAGTTTTAAGTAATTTTTTCAATTCCATAAAGAATAAGTTTTAAGAGGTTTTATGGAGATAAAAGTAGCGTTTCAACGAAAACGATGTAAATTATACGCCTATATAGAAACTATACAATAAATTAACTTTATAATTTTCATATCCTGAATTATGAAAACATCAATCAATACAAATGATTATGTGAATTTCTCAGCCTAATGGAAAGTATAAGTATTCATCCTCTTTTTCTACATGTTGTGGTAATGTATAGGTGGTTTAACCATTAATTGAATTTTGATGTAGTGAATAATGTAGGGCTACAAGTGATTGCCAGATATTTTTTTGATTTTTTACCTGTATAATCTATTCTTGCAATCGTGCATGGTAATGCTTTACTCAAAAAGATGAAATGTATTTCATAATGACTGCTATTCTCAATATAACTTAATAGCTAAAGCTTATGTCCATCTTCAACTGAGCATGGTGTTAAAGTATATCTAATTAACAGATTTTAGAATTTTATTATGATGCATGCATAATAGTTTTGCAGTTAACTAACAATAACTTTAAAATTTAGGAACATGAAAAAGATGAATTTATTAGTATGCTCGTTGGTCCTTGCAGGGCTTGGGTTTACAGCTTGTAGCGATGATGACAGCGACAACAACAGTGCGGCTCGTATTGAAGGTACGTATGAGCTTGAGGAGGTAAATACCGAACTGGCAACCGACTTTGATGATGATGGTGATTCTCACATCGATCAAACCGAAGAGTCTAATTGCTACAATAATGGAAAAATTACCCTTCGTGCTGACAATACCTTCACTTATATCGCAACAGCTATTTTGGTGAATGAAACTGATGGTACATCCGGTTGTGCTACAAATGTTACCTATACAGGTACATGGGAAATTGTTGAAGGTAGTGGTACAAATGCTATTATTGCAATTACTTACGAAAGCGAGAATGAGCAGGACGTAACGCTTACTCTAACGAAGCAGGGTGACAAGCTTATTTGGGAAGATGATAACATTTTCTCAGTATATCCTGACAGGAATGAGGCTGGGGCAGCTATTTATACTCCGGGTAGTATTACGTATGTTTTTGAGAAATAATCTGAAGTGCAAGTAATAAAGAAAGGATGCTTATGGCATCCTTTCTTTGTTTATATATGTTGTTTAAACTATTTCTGCGCTTAATCCGGCTTCCAGAAGTTGTGTGCACTGCGGCTTAAGGTCTTTGTATTCGCCTGTTTTTACAGTGCATTTGCCATTGTAGTGTACAATGAGTGAACATTGTTCAGCCTGCTCTGCTGTATGCCTGCAAACTTTGATAAGCGTGTTTATGACATGATCAAAAGTATTCACATCATCATTATACAATATAATTTCATTATTCAGTGATGTCAGTTCTTCGACAAGTACTTCTTCTAAAACTTTTTCCCTTGTGCTCATCTCAAATAAATTATCTCAGTTGCTAATTTAGATATTTTAGTGAAACCCAGTTGTTTCTGCTAAACTTTTTTACAAAGGTAAGGCCTTTTTGGGTACAGCATGCATCAATGGCCGGTATATCCTCTTCATAAAAACCGCTCAATAGCAAAATGCCTTCCTTATTAAGGCAATCTACATAAGCCTGCATGTCATTCAGCAGGATATTACGGTTGATGTTGGCGATAATAAGATCGTAGCTTTTACCTGCCAGCAGTGAAGCATCACCCTCATAAACAGAAATATGTTTGCAGTTATTGCGCTCCGCGTTTTCGATAGAGTTAAGGTAACACCAGTTGTCGATATCAATGGCATCGATTGGTTGTGCTCCTTTCATTTCTGCAAGAATAGCCAATATCGCAGTACCGCAGCCCATGTCAAGTGATTTCTTATTCTCGACATCAGTTTCCAGCAGGTGCTGTATCATCATAAAAGTGGTTTCGTGATGGCCTGTACCAAAGCTCATTTTCGGTTCGATCACGATGTCATACTTCACATTGGTCTTTTCATGGAACGGCGCCCTTACCCGACACGTATTGTCCACATCTATCGGCTCAAAATTCTTTTCCCACTCCTCGTTCCAGTTTACCTGGGCGATTTCTTCAAAAGTATATTCAATCTTAAATTCGTGTGATCCAAATATTTGGATGCCAGCGAGAATGCTTTCATCCCAAAATTCTTTCTGTACATAAGCAGAAAGCCCTTCTTCGGTTTCAATGAAGCTTTCAAATGCGGTTTCACCCAGTTCGGCAATAAGAATTTCCGTACCCGGCTCTTTGGGTTCAATGGTAAAATGATACCCCATATAAATATTCGACATAACCTTAAATTTCTGCAAAGGTAATCCTAAAGCAATATTGAGTCATAATTATTAATGTGTTAAGTTTGCATTTTCAACACAACTAACAACTGAACTTAGATGAAACGCATCATTACGTTTTTATTTTTCTTTGGCATAATGCCGCTTTCCGCTCAGGTAACCCTTCAAAAGACTACAAAGGATAATGACCTGAAGTTGTCTGCATTGCCTTACTATAACTATGGTAAAGGTTTGGGCATCACATCGCCGGACAGTATTTTCCAGTTTAACATCCGTTTCAGGGTACAAAACCGTGCCACTTATTTACAGGAAGAAGGAGAAGAGAGTGCCATTGACGGACAGATACGCCGCCTTCGCCTTCGTTTTGACGGATATGTGGGCGACCCACGCTTTATATATGCCATACAGTTATCATTTGCCCCTGGAGATGTAGGTGAGGTGAAGGAGGGCGAAAACCTTAACATTATAAGGGATGCTGTGGTTTTTTACCGCCCTACAAAACACTGGAACATTGGCTTTGGACAAACCAAGCTGCCGGGTAACCGGCAACGTGTCAATTCATCGGGAGCGTTGCAGCTAAGCGACAGGACTATCAATAATGCGAAATTTAACATCGACAGGGATTTTGGCTTCCAGTTGCATAACCAGCATGAGGCAATAGATAAATTTTCGTATAACTTAAGGAGCGCGATAACAATGGGTGAGGGGCGTAATTCAACAGATGAGCCGGATAATGGGCTTGCTTACACCGGGAAATTTGAGTTATATCCTTTTGGGGCATTTACAAAAGATGGTGCATATTTTGAAGGGGACCTGAAAAGGGAAACTACTCCAAAGCTTATGCTGTCCGGTGCTTATCAATTTAATAATAAAGCAAGGAGAACAGGCGGACAGCTGGGTAATGACCTTTTCGAAAAAAGAGATATGCAGTCCCTATTTCTTGATGGGATGGTTAAGTATAATGGTTGGGCATTCATGGCGGCTTATATGCAGCGTTTCGCTAAAGACCCTATAACGGTCAACCCCGAGGATGCAACTGATATTGAGTATATATTTACAGGAAACGGAATGGATTACCAATTAAGTTATCTTTTTCCTTCAAATTATGAGCTAATTGGCAGATTTTCAAAACAAAAAGCAAATAGTGACATTGCAGTGTTGGCACCCGACGCTAAGCAATACAGCATTGGATTCACAAAATATGTTTGGGAACATGCATTTAAAGCCCAATTGGAATTTACGCTTGATGAACTGAGCTATTTTGATAATACTTCAAAGCAAAATTGGTACATACGCTTCCAGGTCGAAATGGGGATATAGTCATTGCACTAATCTCAACAAAATTTATGGAATTTGTGTAATTGGCGGCAAAAAAACCTTTGAAAATTCATCTTCCAATATCTTTTAATACATTTGCGGGAATCAAACATTACTACTATGCTACAGGCTGGGGATACAATGCTCAAAAGTGAGTTGGAGCATTATTTCGCGAAATTCAGGCAAAACATTGTCGGTATAGGGCAGGAGTTCATTTCGCCATTCGGCAAGCAGGAAATCGTTTATACAGATTGGACTGCCAGCGGCAGGCTATACCGCCCTATTGAAGAGAAAATGCTTAATGAATTTGGCCCTTTCGTAGCCAACACTCATACTGAAACCACCGTTTCCGGTACAGCAATGACCAACGCTTACCACGAAGCCAAGTACATCATCAAGCATCATGTTAATGCTAGTGAAGATGATGTCCTAATCAATACCGGTAGCGGCATGACGGGGGTTATCAATAAGTTTCAGCGCATTTTGGGGTTGAAAGTTCCTGAAAATCTCCGTAAATATACCAATGTACCCGAAGAAAAAAGGCCGGTAGTATTTGTTTCGCACATGGAACACCACTCCAACCAGACTTCATGGCTGGAGACAATTGCCCATGTAGAGGTGATACCCGCCTGTTCAGAAGGGCTGATTTGCCTTGATGGCTTTAAGGAACTGCTGGAAAAATACAAAGACCATCCTCTTAAAATAGCATCGGTAACCGCTTGTTCAAACGTAACAGGCATTAAAACCCCTTACCACGACATTGCTAAACTGGTGCACCGCTATAATGGTGTCTGTTTTGTAGATTTTGCTTGTTCGGCACCATATGTAGAAATCAACATGCATCCTGAAGATCAGGAAGCCTGCCTTGACGCAATATTCTTCTCTCCGCATAAATTTTTGGGCGGCCCGGGTACATCAGGCGTTTTGGTGTTTAACAAAAAGCTTTACAAGAACATGGTGCCCGACCATCCGGGGGGAGGAACAGTAAGCTGGACCAACCCGTGGGGCGAACATAAATATGTAGATAATATTGAAGACCGCGAAGACGGAGGCACCCCGGGTTTCCTCCAGGTTATAAAAACGGCACTATCCATTAAGCTTAAGGAGCAGATGGGGGTTGATAATATCCTGAAAAGGGAAAAAGAGATTATCGACTACGTTTTTGAGCGTTTGGGCAATATTCCAAACCTTAACATACTTGCCGGCCAGCACAAGAATAGGCTGGGTGTGGTGTCATTTTATATTGACGGCCTGCATTTTAACCTTGGCGTAAAATTACTGAATGACCGCTATGGTGTGCAGACCCGCGGCGGATGCAGCTGTGCAGGTACCTATGGTCACTACCTGTTGCACGTTGACCAGGAAATGTCGCATTACCTTACCGATAAGATTTCGGCAGGTGAACTTATTGAAAAACCAGGATGGATACGAATGTCAATCCACCCTACTACTACCAACGCTGAGATTCAGTTTGTATGCGATGCGATTGAGGCATTAGCGCAAAACCATGCGGAGTGGGCTAAAGATTACACATATAATAAGTACAGCAACGAATTTACGCATGTTAATTCGGCAGGGGAAGCACATGATATAATCAGGGACTGGTTTACGCTGTAATATCAGATTCTTTCTTGCGGTGCTTGAACCTTTTGTGTGTCCACAGGTAATACTCGGGTTTTTGGATTATTTGCTCCTCAAGCAAATTCATGAACCAATCGGTCACTGTAAAGTTGGGATACTCCTTAGGGCTTCCGTCCAGGGGTACAAAGGTGCATTGGTAATGGCCGCGGCTTACCTTTTCAACACGGGCAAACATCACATTCATGTCGAGTTTTTTAGCTAATATCTCACCACCCACCTGCATGGGTACTTCCACGCCAAAGAATTTTCCGTAATAAATGATGCTTTGGCTTTTGGGGGACTGATCGCTTATAAAACCGTAGAAACCTTTAATACCTTCACGGGCATTTTTGCGCATCGCCGGGATGATGCTCTTTGTTCCAATCAGTTCTGCACCAAACCTGCGGCGGATACGCTTCACCAACTCATTGAAGTATTTATTGCGAATTGCCTTATAAATTCCTATTCCCTTGAATGTATGAAAATACAGGTTCATGGAAAGTAGCCATTCATAGCTGCCGTAATGGCCAACTAGCAACACTACGCTTTTGCCTTTATTTTCATATTCATGGGCAAGGTCCATATTGGTAAATTGAAAGCGTTGCCTGATCTGTTTGTCGCTTATGCTTAGTGATTTGGCCATTTCGAAAAAAGTGTCGCAAAAATGCTTATACGATTTTTTCTCTACTTCGCGGCGTTCTTTATCAGAAAGATGAGGAAGTGCCAATGCCAGGTTTTTGCGTACGGTTGATTTGCGATAGCCAATGATGCGATACAGCAATATATAGGTGCAATCGGAAAGAAAGTACAGTGCCCGAAATGGCAATATCGAGATAAACCGGAGTATGGGATAGGCAAGCGCGTAAGCTAAAAACTGCATGCTTAATTTTTATGCAAATATACTTTTTATTCCCGACTTAAAGTTTGTAAGATAATTAACGCACAGTTAGCCTACAATAACTAATTTTACATTTTTAATACAGCAAATGAATACAGATCTGGTTTTAATAGCGGTGATCGCCATCAACGCAATAGTGAGTTACAAGGGGTTTAATGACGAGGTTTTTAAACGGAAATACCTGTTCCACATTGGGAGCATCAGGGCAGGGCAGCAGTACCGCATGTTTACTTCCGCCTTTCTTCATGCCGATATGATGCATCTTGTCTTCAACATGATTACGCTGTTTTTCTTTGCTCCTGTGGTTATCAGTGTTTTAGGAGAGGTTGGTTTTTTAATGGTATACTTTATCAGTCTTTTTGCAGGGAACCTTCTCACATTATACTTTCATAAGAATGAATATCACTATTCTGCTTTGGGAGCTTCGGGTGCTGTAGTGGGAGTATTGTTCTCTTCTATTCTGTTATATCCCGATATGACGATAAATTTCTTCATACCTGGTTACATTTATGGGATCTTCTACCTGCTGTTTTCCATTTATGGCATGAAGTCTAAAAGGGATAACATTGGCCATACGGCGCACTTTGGCGGGGCTATTGGAGGCTATGCGATAACATTGGCAAGGGTGCCGGAAATTTTAGAATATAACACTATGGTTGTCATACTTTTAGCGTTGCCAATAGTAATTTTGTTTGTAATGGCAAAGATGGGAAAGCTATAATTGGCACGCATTTTGGATTCTCAGCAATAATCAAAATCAAAAAATAAATTATCATGAAAAGAATTGCACTTTTATTGTTCGCCACTGTAAGCATGGTGGCCGGCGCACAGACATTACAGGAAAAACAAGTACCCCAGATCAACGTATCGGGCGAAGGGAAGGTATATGTGACCCCTGACGAGGCGGTGATAACCATTGGTGTGGAAAATACAGGCGCCGATGCCAATGATGTTAAGAAAAAGAACGATGTGGCCATTGATGCCATAATCAAATACCTGAAAGGCGCCAAATTACCGGAAAAGGATTACCAGACTAAAAGGGTAAGCCTGAACAGGAACTATGATTATGACAAAAAGAAATACAGCTTTGTTGCCAGCCAACAGATTGTGATCCACCTGAAGGACTTGTCTAAATATGATGCCCTGATGATGGGTGTAGTAGATGCGGGTGCCAACAACATCAATGGTGTGGAGTTCCGTACATCGAAACAGGCCCAGTATGAAAGCGAAGCCAGGATATTAGCGGTTGCAAATGCTAAAAAGAAAGCCTCAGACTATGCCGGAGCACTGGGGCAGGCAGTGGGTAAAGCGATATTGGTAACTGATAATACGCAAATTTACTATCCGCCAATGGTTCATGCTCAATTTAAATCAATGGCTGAAGATTCGGCCCGTGAGACACTTGCTATTGGTGAAATTGTAGTGACAGCAAATGTAAATATCAGCTATGAGTTGAAATAACAGATAACGAAAATATTCAATCAGAGAGGCTTAGGCCTCTTTTTTTATAATTTAAACAGGAAGAGTTTTTGATAAAATAATCATCTAATAAAGTAAATAATTCTTATATTGCACCCTTTAAAGTATTGATGAAGAGGGAATATGCTATAGTAGATATTGAGACAACCGGTGGTAATGCAGGCGGTAGCCGTATTACCGAGATTGCCATAATTATTCATGATGGCACTGCTGTGATCGAACGTTGGGAAAGCCTTGTCAATCCGCAAAAAGATATTCCACCTGCTATTTTTGCGCTGACTGGCATCAACAACGAAATGGTTAAAAATGCTCCAATATTTGATGACATTGCTGAAAAAATTGTCGAAATGCTTACCGGACGCATATTTGTAGCCCATAACGTTAACTTCGATTATTCCTTTGTGCGGCATCAGCTAGAGGAGTCGGGCTTTAGGTGGACGGCCAGCAAGCTTTGTACCGTGCGTGCTGCCCGAAAGGTTAGGCCGGGCCTTCGGTCGTACAGCCTGGGCAATCTCTGCAATTCGCTGGATATCATCCTCGAAAACCGCCACCGTGCCGGGGGCGATGCCGATGCCACCGCCATACTCTTTTCGCGCCTGTTGGAATGGGACACCGCAGGAGAGATACAAAGGATGGTGAAGAAAACCTCGCAGGACCAGCGGCTCCCGCCGAACCTGCCGCCTGCTGATTTTGAGCAGCTTCCTGACAAGCCCGGTGTTTATTATTTTTACAACGAAGCCCGTAAAGTGGTGTATGTAGGCAAGGCCATCAACCTGAAAAAGCGGGTAGCCTCGCACTTCAGCGGGCACAAGATTACGCCGCAACGCCAGAATTTCCTCAGGGATATCTATAGTATTTCCTATGAGGTATGCGCTACCGAACTTATGGCGCTATTGCTGGAATGCACTGAGATTAAAAAGCTTTGGCCGGTGTACAACACTGCCTTAAAGCGTTTTGAACCCAAATTTGGCCTGTATGAATACGAGGCACGCAACGGTTACCGCTACCTTGCTGTCAGCAAATTGGCAAAGCACCAAACCGCTATTGAAGTGTTTAATTCTGAATATGAGGGGATTACCATGCTTCGGGAGTTGGCTGACAAGTTTGGCCTTGACCACAGGTTTTGTAAATATGGCATGGCCGAGACAGCCGACGGCGCGCGTAAAGCCGATTTCACCAACTTACCCGATATTCAGTTGCATAACTCATTGGTAGATAATGTTATAGTGCATATTTCAGGCAGTAAGCCCAGCTTCGCGATCATCGATAAAGGCAGGTCGGCAGGGGAGCGTAGCTGCATATGGGTGGAGGACGGCCATTTTTACGGAATGGGCTATGTATCTGATGATGTGTGTTTTATAGATGTCTCTGAGGTAAAGAACTATGTTACCCGATATGCCGGTAATCAATACATTATGCAACTGTTGTATTCCTTTGTCGAAAAATATCCCTCCAAAGTCCATTTTGTACAGTTGGCGCAAGGGTAGTTTGAGGGTATTTTTGCCTGTTTTGGGAGGATAAAATGTCCCGATCAATATGATTTTAGGGTATACCCTGTATTATTTTTTAGGATATGCAATGCGATTTAGACATAAAACCCGCTCATAAAGCGGGTTTTATTATTTGTAAACCTTACTTTTTTGGCAATCCCCATTTTTCAATGAGTTCAGTGCTGAGGCCCTCCTCGCGGGTATTGGGGTTTCCTTTGCCTGTCGTAATGAGGCTTTTCAGGCTGCCCTGTATGTAGCTTGTCCAGGCATCATGGCATATTTCGTAGCATTCATAATCCGGTACAAGGCCATCATGGGTAAACCGTAATTCTGTTTTACCGTCTTTTTCTTGTATCTCAAAAATGATCCGGGTACCCACCCACTCGGTTTCATCGCTGATGAAATTAAAATGGTTGTTCAGCACCCGCCAAATTATCTTTTTATCGGGTAAGGCTTCCTCGATCCTCATCTTCGAGATATGTACATCTTTGTATTGATAGGTGAATTCATCTCCCTTTTCCGATGTTCCACCATCAACCTGTTCCGACCACCATTTACTGACGTTGGTAATGGCGGTATACACTTCGGCTGGCGACTGGCTTACCGAAAAAGCCGTAGTATAGCTTTGTCCTGTCTTTTCGGCTACTTCACCCTCAAGCACCTTCGGGTTGCCTTTTCCAGTGGTGATAAGCGGTATGAGGCTATTGTCGAGAAACTGTGTCCAGCCATTGGTGCAGTCCTTATAGCATTCAATTTGCGGCCTCAGTCCTTTATGGGTGAAATGGAGTTCCGTTTTGCCGTTCTTTTCGGCAATCTCAAAAATAACCTCTGTGCCTGTCCACTCTTCTTTGTCCTTCAGGAAGCTGAGGCGGCTGTCGGTAACCAGCCAGACTATTTTTTTATTGGGTATTACCTCTGTCAGTTTTTGCTTTGAGTAGTGTACATTGGTAAAGAAGCGGGCTTCAAATTCGTCGTTTAGTTTTTTGGATGCGCCCCGGAAGTCCTCTGCCCACCATGCAGGCACGTTTGTAATCGCATCAAATACCTGTTGCGGGGTTTGCCTGAGCAAAAATGTTTTTGTGTAATCCTGGTTTTCCATGATTTTGATTTGGTTTTTATTGATTAAATGGGTTCCGGCCGCAATGCTGATGGATGAAAGATGGATTGCCAAGAGCACCGGCGGATATAGCCTGGTTTTCATAATTTGAAGTTTTTAAGCAAATGTATAGTCTGGATTTGGCTCCGATGCTGTGTAAAATAGACTTTATCAGGGGTTGATTTGGACATGGCTGATTGTTATCTTTGCAGCAAATGAGTTCATTATGAAGCACATCACTATTCTTGTACCTGACGGGTCCAACAATCTCAGCAGTATTGTCGGGGCTTATAAAATCTTTACCAGGGCTTATAGCCATTGGCAGTTTAAAGGGGGGAAGACGGCTTTTAAGATACAGCTGGCAGGTATTTCGGATGAGGTGGATTTTTATGGCGGCCTTTTTACGGTAAGACCGCATGTGCATATAAAATCGGTAACCGACACCCACCTTGTCATCATTCCTTCACTCAACCATAATTATGACAAAGCGGTAAAGGATAATGGTGAGATCATTAACTGGATTGAACATCAGTATAAAAATGGCGCAGAGATAGCCAGTGTGTGCACGGGGGCGTACCTGCTGGCATCTGCAGGGATACTTGATGGTAAAAGCTGCTCTACGCACTGGATGGCCGCCGATAACTTCAGGAGCCGCTTCCCAAAGGTACATCTTCAGCCCGATAAGCTCATTACCGACGAGAACGGTATTTATACCAACGGCGGGGCCTATTCGTTCCTGAACCTGATAATCTATCTCGTGGAAAAATATTTCGACAGGGAAACAGCCATTTACTGCTCTAAGGTGTTCCAGATCGGGATGGACAGGAATAGCCAGTCGGAATTCATCATTTTCAAGGGGCAAAAAGAGCATGGCGACACCCTTGTTGCCGAAGCGCAGGCGTTTATGGAAGAGAATTACCGGGACAGGATATCTGTTGAAGAGCTATCGTCACGATTTTCGATTGTGCGGCGGCAGTTTGACAGGCGGTTTATAAAAGCTACAGGCAACACGCCGCTCGAATACCTGCAAAGGCTCAAGATGGAATCGGCCAAGCGTGCCTTTGAAACCTCCCGCAGGACTATTAACGAAGTGATGTATGACGTAGGCTATCAGGATATGAAGGCTTTCCGCGAGGTATTTCGGAAAATTACCGGCCTTTCGCCATTGGAATACAGGACAAAATACAATAGAGAAGCAGTGTAGTTTAATAACTGGCTAAATTTTGCCGATTAAAATTAACCACATATAAAAACAAAACCCGTCCATAACGAACGGGTTCTGATTTGGTATTGCGATAGTTTAGCCTTTCAGCGAAGCCATGTCAATCACGAAACGATAGCGTACGTCGCTTTTCAGCATGCGTTCGTAGGCCTCGTTGATGTCCTGCATTTTTATCATTTCGATTTCCGAAACGATGTTGTGCTTCCCGCAGAAGTCCAACATTTCCTGTGTTTCGGCAATGCCACCGATAACCGAGCCTGCCACTGTCTTGCGGCCGAGGATCATCGGCACGGTATTCAGCATATCTTCAAGCGGCCCAAGGTAGCCCACCACCACAAGCGTTCCGTTGACGGCCAGTGTGGCAACGTACGGATTCAGGTCGTGCACATATGGCACGGTATCGATGATAACATCAAACTTTCCGCTAACCCTGGCCATGTCGTCTTCATCGGTAGAGATAACCACTTCGTGTGCCCCAAGGTCCAGTGCATCCTGTGTTTTTTCGGGAGACCTCGAGAACAGGGTAACGTGTGCTCCTAATGCTTTTGCTAATTTGATGGCCATATGGCCAAGGCCGCCAAGGCCTACCACGGCTACTTTACTGCCTTCGCCCACATTCCAGTGTCGTAGCGGCGACCACGTTGTGATGCCGGCGCACAGTAGCGGGGCCGCAGCGGCAGGGTCGAGGTTCTCCGGCATGGTGAGTACAAAATGCTCGTCTACTACCACTTTTTCAGAATATCCGCCAAAGGTCTGGATGTTGAGGTGTTTGTCCTTTCCATTGTACGTGCCGGTAAACCCGTTAAGGCAGTACTGTTCCAGGTCCTGCCCGCAGCTTGAGCAATGCCTGCAGGAATCTACCATGCAGCCCACGGCCACAAGGTCGCCGGCTTTTACTTTCGTTACCTCGTTACCTACCGAGAGCACCCTTCCCACAATCTCGTGGCCCGGCACTACAGGGTAAATGGATCCTCCCCAGTCGTTGCGTGCAGTATGAAGGTCGGAGTGGCACACGCCGCAGTACAGGATATCGATTTCCACGTCTTTTGCGGTAGGCTGCCGTCTCTCAATGGTCATTGGTTCTAAAGGCGCTGTGGTAGTTTCAGTACCAAAGGCCTTAGCTTGTGTTGTTTCCATAAATGTTTTTGAAGTTTAGAATTTGTTTCCGCCATAAAAGCGGATTTGGAGCACTAAAGGTAAGTAAAACACTTAAAATGAATGCAGGTATCCAATAGCAAAACGGGCATTTTCATTAAATTTAACGAACCTTTAATAAATACCAAAACCCGCTCTGAGAACGGGTTCATTAATATCGGGTACAAAAATTATTATCTCGCTACTACATAATTCAGTTCCGTGACACCGCAATTGAACTGTGTGGTGTTTACCAATTTCAATTTCGTCTTGTCCTGAACGCCTTTGAACAACGGTATGCCTTTCCCCAGGATAACCGGATTGACAAACAGCCAATAGCCATCTATCAAATCAAGCTCCATCAGGGCATGCGTTGCGGTGGGACTGCCAAAAAGCAGTATGTCTTCGCCGGGCTGCTGTGTTATTTCCCTGATATTGTCCGCAAGGTTACTGCTGATGATTGTGGTGTTATTCAAATCAGCGCCTTCCATCGATTTTGACAGGACTACTTTGTGCACACCGGCATACCACCTGGAATGATGATGTCATGTGTTGAAGCATCAGGCTTGTCGGCGGCGGTAGGCCAGTAGCTTTCCATCATGTCGTAGGTAATCCGGCCGTACAGTGCGGTGTCTCCCGTATTGATACGCTTTTCCACGTGGTCAAAGATTTCCTTGTTTATGGCAATCCAGTCCATTTCGCCATTAGGCCCTCCTACGAAGCCATCCAGTGATATGTGCATAAATGAAATGATCTTCCTCATTTTTTCTTTGTTTGGTTTATTCAAAAGTACGCTAAACAATGGGATATGCCAATGTGCAAAAGCGACAACGATAGGGGGTAGTTGCGACTTTTTGATTAAGAATTCAAATAAAAAAGAATACCGGGGGGCTGAATTAAAGAAGCTATAGATTATATCAAATATTTTTATATATTTGCACCCGCAAACACGGTCGCGTAGCTCAGCTGGATAGAGCACCTGCCTTCTAAGCAGGCGGTCACAGGTTCGAATCCTGTCGCGATCACCTAAACCCGTTCTTTTGAGCGGGTTTTTTGTTTTTATAATGCAAATTATAGTTTTCGCCCATACAATTCCCGCAAAGTCCTGCTTATAGAGGCAGCAACTACCGATGTGTGTGTTTCATTTTCAAATCGGTATGAGGAAAGCACTAATCCTTTATAATTATGAGTTTTCAATGCAATTATAAATGGACTGATTGAAGATTGCAATATTTCGGGCTCAAGGCTTCCGATGGAAATAAAAACTTTAGCGATCAGTGTTTTATGTTTTTCAGCAAAAAGCTTTTCTTCAGAAATTATTTTGCTGTTATCCCAAAACAAAGAGGGGCTGCTGATCCCGTAACGGTTAAATATTCCTTGTTTGTTTATCAGGCAATGGGCGGCAAATAATCCGCCAAGGGAATGGCCGGCAATGCCACGGTCGTTGGTCGTTTTATAATGGGAATCTATATAAGGGATGATTTCCTCCTGCAGAACCTTTGCAAAATTATCGGCACCCCCTGATTTTATTCTGTCAGAAGCAATATTTTGTCCACTCGCAATGTCTGCATTGGCAACAGGGTCGTTTGATGGGGTATAATCAAGTGCCCTGCTGATAAGCCAGGTTTGCGCAGACTGGTCCCTATCTCCGATAGCTATTATAATGACTTTTTCTATTTCCCCGGACGAGTCCAGGAGATCGTGAATTGGCACAATTAAAGGGAAATTCATATTACCGTCAAGTACATAAAGCACAGGATAGCGTGCCGCGTCAACAGGATCGTATCCTGAAGGCAGGGAAACGTACAATTGGTATGCTTTTTCATTGATAACAGACTGGATGATATGCCCCTTTTTGGTGAGCATAGCTTCTGTACTTGGCTGTTGAGAATATGAAGTTAAAGAGAGGAATAAAAAGACGATGGCTGTCGTTTTGCGAAGAAATTTTATCATTGTGTTTCCCCTTAAATATAATTGGCAGGATTTTGTAAATATAAGAGTTATTTTAAAATTCTAAAAGCTCACCGTCATTGTTATCCACCCTTCAGCAGTGTAGAGGATCCGAAAAACTGCGACCTTCCCGCCGCTGCGGGACGCGATGACCAGGCTCAAAAAATCAGGATAGTAACACAACAAAAAAAAACGGACGAATGTGCCTTTTGAAGACAATGTCATCTTGCATCAGAATGGTACGCAGGTAATAAACTATGCTATGGATTTCTTTTTCAATACCTCTATTACAGCATCTTTATCTGCAAAAAACAGGTGAACGTAATTAGGAAGCAAAAGCCCGGCAGCGATTTCAGAACCAAATTGTTGCTCTATTTTTTGCGATGCTTTATTTAGGGTGATTGCCCAACCTCCCAAACAATGTTTTTCTTCGTTGTGCCAATGATTTACATCCAGTAATTCAGGATTATTAACGATTTTCTGAGCAATCTCCTGAAGTAAGGCCTCTTCATTTACCTGGCTTCGGTCAAACTGTACGCGCCCGCTTATCAATTCAAGGACAGGCTCTATGGTGCTGTGTACAATCAGGTCTGCCAATTCATGCAGTTCCAGTGGAAACTGAATGAGTTGTAAGGCGGCCTCGGTTTTTTTATCGCTGTTTTCCAGAATCTCAAATAATTGTTCTTTGTCGGGGTTCAACGACAAACACAGCGCTGCCACTTCATTCATCCCTCTTTTTTTGAGACGGATTACAAATTCCAGCTCTTCAGGATCAGGCTTTATTTCCTTCAATTTTTCTAAAGCTATGTCTGCAAATTGATCTGCAACAATAAGCTCAGCTAATGCATCTGCGTCAGGGTCCCGCTCTATCAGCAAAGCCGCGGCTTCTTCTTTTTTCCTGCCACGTCCGGAATAGTCTTTTACAAAGTATAGTAATTCCTCATTACTCGGGTTTTGTGATAAAAACTGATCCCATACCAGTTCTTCCAAATCTCCCAGGTCGGTATAGCAAATCATCTCGCTCAGATCTTCATTCGTTGGGTTTTGTTGAAACAGCCGCTCCAGTGCTTCTCTTTTTTTAAAATTTGAATTATCAATTATAGCCCGCAGGTCATAATTGTCAAGAGTCCCTTTCAATAATTCTGTTGCCGCTTCCTCATTAAGGCCGCTATGTTTTATAATGGTGATGAGCTGATCATTATTTGGGTTTCGTTGGAGTAACAGTTGGGCAAATCTATCCTGGCCTGTTTTCTCAACAAGCCAGTCTAAGTCTTCATTTTCCAATTCAAAACGCTCCATTAAATAGGCTTCGGCTTCCTGGCTTTTCGGTGTACCTTCCATTAGATATAACAAGTCGTCTTTGGTTGGATTTTTTGTTTGGTACACTTCCCAGGCTTCATTGGCAAAAGCAGTTTCGGTAATTACAATATACAGATCGTCACAGTCCAGATCGAGCATTTTGAGGTGTTCCCATGTTTCTGCCTGTGTTTCTATTTCCCTTACGAGAATAACCAATAAGAAACTTTTTAATCTATCGTTAATGCTTTTCATAATTAACTGTGTATTCCTTTAAAAGCTGCCTTTTCAACATCACACATCTCATTCCATTTTTTGATTCTTTTCCATTCTCTCTCATGCGGATTATACGGCTTTAAGTGTTTGTCAAAATCAAGGTCTTCAGGCGGTGGGTATACATGGAGGGTGTTAGTGAACCCACCCAATTCCAGAAAAGTTTTGATCAGGGCCTTAAAAAAGTACATATTTTCAGTCCGTATTCCACATATAATATAAAACGCCCTTGTCCGGGGTTGCATATATTCTTCCAGATAGACCGGTTCGAACTCCTTGCAGGTAAACCGGGGGTGACGTAGCGGCACACGATTTCTTGGCTCTTCTGTTTCTTTCATGATAGCATACAAAATATCATCATGCTCTGTTGCCAGGTCATCTACTTCAACGATCGAATGGAAGTCTAACTCCAGGCCCGTGACCTCGAGAAATTTCTTTTTTATTTCATTGACTTTAGGCAGTCGTTCTTTGTAGTAAAAATAATGTCCGTATATTCCCATGATTGATACTTAATAAGTATGAATTTCAATTATCAGTTTTTTTGCCTTGACATAGACTCTGTGCAGGTAAAGATATTGAAATAAAAAAAGGGGCTGTCTCAAAAGGATAGCCCCTTTTTCATTTTAATTAAGTTTACTTTTCTTTGCATGCTGATTTTGACATTTTAAAGTCTCCTTTTTAGCCCATAAAAGGTTATACGTTTTA